>JBGSKM010000130.1:0-22032 GCA_041741195.1 Pirellulaceae bacterium | reverse complement strand
ATTCACATCGAGCGTCCCATTGCTCACCTGCAATGTCCCGGTGGTCGTAGTGCTAGTACCTGTGACTCGCAGCGTATTCCCCGAGGACTGGGCCAGGATCGTTCCTTGGTTGACGATCGCCCCGCCGGCGATATCTCCCACAGTTGTGAACTTGGAGTTGGTGGCATTGCGAACCGTGATACCCGGAGCAATCGTTAACACACCCGCTCCAGTGGGTCGGATACGCGTGTCGTCTTCCTCGAAAACTCCAGTCGTAGGAACAGCGCTAAACAGTTCCACCGTACCGTTACCAGCAAGTGTTTGCACACCTCCAAAATTCAATCCAACATCTCGTGAGTCATCGTTGCCGCCATTCACCGTGGGTCGCTCCAATCGCAGCAGGCTACCATTGTCCAGCGTCAAATCATTGAGCACCGTCACTTGATTACCGCTGCCACTGGTGCCTTCGCGTAACGTTGTGTTGACTCCCAACGTGACACCGTTAAGCGTGCCGCTGGCGGTGATCTGCAGGGAACCTGTTCCACTGAAATTCGTTCCTACGATCGTCGCACCGGCGATCGTGCCAGGGGCGTTGAGTTGCACCGACGGCGAAGTAAATGTGCCGCCGCTGAAGGTGATCGCTTCGTTAGAGACTAGGCTGCGGGCGTAGCGTGTGCCGGTTACTGTGATCGTCGGATTGGAGGCTGGGATGTCGATGACTACATCATCCGCAGCCGTCGGAACTGAATCGCTGCTCCAGTTCGCTGCATCGGACCAATTCAACGTCCCGGCGCCACCGTCCCATGTCACGGTGCCACCAATGATTAAGACGACGTCGTTACCTGTTCCGCCCGTGTAGGAAATCGACAGAAGAGTTCCGCCGACGGTGAATGTTGCTCCCTCGGGAAAACCGGCAAAACTACCTGCGACTGCATCCGTGCCATCATTATCAATGATGCGATAAACGTTGCCGCCGGACGGAACGAATCCGTTGATCAGACTCACATTCAATGCACCGCCAAGAGTGACCGTGCCATTGACGACCAGTTGATCATATTGGCCAGATACCGATGTGCCGCCGATTTCGATTTCAAGTGCACCGTCAGGTGTCGTGTTGACGTTTGTTGCCAAGTCGCCGCGACCACTGTTGAAACTCGGAACGAGGTTGGCCAGCAATTGAGTGCGAGCAAAGTTGTTCGGATCGTAACGATAGATGTCTTCTCGACCGATCACATCCATCGCTAACCACGAATCACTGACCCCAAACGCAAGACCAACATGATAGGGCACCAATGGATTGACAGGTTCCTCGGTCGTGGTCTGGCTAATGGCATCCGAAAAAACGAAGTTGAGTGCTCCAGTACTTGTGCTGAGGCTGTAAGTGCTCGCACTGGAGTTAGTACTGTGGACCATGGAAAGG
This sequence comes from Pirellulaceae bacterium, assembly GCA_041741195.1. Taxonomy (GTDB): domain Bacteria; phylum Planctomycetota; class Planctomycetia; order Pirellulales; family Pirellulaceae; genus JBBSJZ01. Next base: position 20,633 of record JBGSKM010000130.1, on the reverse strand, counting down.
GTGCCATCACTCCGAACAGCGATATCTGTCCCTTCTTCCACATTGAACAAACTGCCATTTAAGGTAAGCGGAAGCGGAGTTCCGACGATCACACCTGTGGCAGGATCGACTTGCAACAGCTCATTGGCCGTTTCGTCGATCACCCATAGATTGTTAGCGGCGTCAAACGCTGCGCCACGGATTTCGCGACCGTTGATTCGGCTACCAATAGTCGTCGCTGTCGCATTGGATTGATTGATGGAAAGCAGCGTTGAACCGGTGGACTCAATCTGAAAACCGAGTAACCCGAGCGTCGGCGAAAGGGCGAGGCCGTCGACATCAATATTCACCCCGCTGAGCCGAACCGGGCCTAAGTCGACAAAGGAATTACCATCGGCTTTGAAGGAGAAAAGTTCCGCTGGAGCGCTTGATGTAACGACGTTATCTCCATAGGACTTGACGCCAAAAACGGTTCCCACGTTAGTTTGGGAGTAGTTGCCGTTGATCGTCAGCGTCCCTGGCGATGTGCCTGGAGCGACAAAGCCGGCGTTTGCGATATTGCCGCTGATCAGACCCGTACCGCTAAGCGTCCCGGTGCTGGTGACCGTCACCGCGCTGGCGATTTCGGCACTGTTCGCCACAATCGTTGTGCCGCTGACGGTGTGGTTTCTTGCCGTTGCAAGCGCCGTGATCTCGGTGCTTGTCAAGGCTCGACTGAAAACGGCTGGCTCATCGATAGCTCCCGCGTAATACCATCCAAAACCGCCAAGCGAACTGGCACGTGCTGCGCCGATGCGGATGGGAGTTGCACTATCAAAGATACTCGTGACCGTACTACTGCCGGCAACCAGGGTTGCAGGCATTTCGACCGAATTCACGTACAATCGTATTAACTGTGAGGAAGGATCAAAGGACGCGGCGACATGTTGCCATACTCCTACCGTCAATACCGAAAGATTCGTTTCAAAGGCGCGAATGACGCTGCTTGAGTTGGTCTGGTAGACATAAAAATGCAGTCGTCCGTTTACCGCCCCAAAATACCAACTCAGCCCTTGAGTTGAATCCACGGTATCGTACTTAGTGAGAAACGACCTGTTTCCCGAGAGATTGTCGGGTCTAACCCAAGCACTCAGCGTTATGGCATTCGACGTGAAAGATGCGCTGTCAGGGATGGAAACATAGTCGTCCGTACCGTCGAGCCGAAACGCTTGGCCGATGGTTCCCGAAGTGAACGTCGTACCGTTGGTAAGCGTCCCGGTGCCGGTTCCGACACTATCGCTCGTATTGCCGTCACCTCGCCACAGCCCTGCGGCATCCTGAATCGCCGTTATGTTGCCGACATTCAACGATCCGCCTTGAATGTCCGTGGTGCTTGCTGCGAGGACCCCGGCGACCGTGGTGATGCCAGCGGTCTGCGCGTAGGTACCGCCAACAATCTCTGCAGCCGTTAACGCTCGGTTATATACAGCGACTTCGTCGACTTGCCCCTTGAAAAACTGGAAAACCGTGTTTTCGTTTGTTAGTCCACCGATGAGAAAAGGGATCGCCGACGCGTTCCCTGGCGCAACGGTGTAGGTTGCTTGAGCGACTTGAATTCCATCAAGATACAAGCGATGAACCGTTCCTTGACGCACGTATCCCAATTGGTGAAAGTTCGTATCAAGAATCGTAGCGGTACTCTTGAGAAGTTCATCTTGACCACTTGCTCCCTCAAAACCGACTGCGACTTTTCCTGTTCCTTGCTCCAAATAGGCAACGTACGAGGAAGGACCATCCACACCGCCGAATGTGGCGGAACCCTGTGACAGGATGTACTCTGAAGTTGCCGGAACACTTGTGCTATTTCGTTGGAACCATAACGAGAAACTCATGTCTCCGGAGATGGCCAGCGAACCCGATGGTGAAATCCGTACGTGGTCGTCGACTCCATCAAAACTAAACGCCTGGCCGACTTTGCCCGAAGCAAACGTCGCTCCGTTGAGCAGTGTCGCATTGTTGCCCCCTGCTGCATCAAGCGCATTCCCTTCACCGTGCCACAGTCCAACTAGGCCGCTGGTTGAACCGCTAACGGCGAGCGTGCTGCCGGAACCGAGCGTCACATCGCTTGCATTACTAAAGGGTGAACCCGAGAAGAAGACTCCGCCGGTTTCCTCGAGTCCTCCGTTAAGCTTCGCCGCATTGAGGACACTCACGCTGCCGCTTGAGACAACAAGCTTCTCGGCTGACGTAAGATTGCGAATCGCGACACTACCCGTCGATGTGATCGCTGGTGTTCCTGCGAGATCTGGAATCACCACATCGTCGCCAGGTGCAGGGACTGCATCAATGGACCAGTTGAGTGGATCGTTCCAATTGAAGTTTACAGGACTCGAGCCGCCGTCCCACGTCACAGCTCGGGACGCGGTCAGCACCACGTCGTTTCCCGTTCCGCCTGCATAGCTGACCTTGAACGTGTTCACACCGAGCGTGATCGTCGCCCCTTCCGGTAAACCCGTAAACGTGCCGCTGATCGCATCGGTCCCGTCGTTATCGATGATGCGGAAGACGTGCCCCGCCGTCGGGACGTACCCATTGATCAGGCTTAAGTTCAGATCTCCACTGAGAGTAACCGAACCATTGACCGCCAGTTGATCGTATTCCGTCCCCGCAACAGGACCACCGACTTCGATGTTTAGGTCACCCGAGATCGCTTGGCTGTAGTTGCCATTGATCGTGAGATTACCCGGCGAAGTACCCGGAGCGACGACGCCAGCGTTGAAAACATTGCCACTTACCGTTCCAATACCGGTGAGTGTACCGCTTCCTTCGACTAAGACTTCACCAAGAATTTCGCCAGTGACAGCAAGAATGGACGTGCCATTGACCTGGTAAGTCTTCGCGCGGGCCAGGGTTGCGACTTCGTCGGCAGCGAGAGCGCGGCCGTAAATGGCTGGCTCATCGATCAGCCCAGAAAAATGTTGAACGCCTCCGAACTCGGAATTTCGACCGATCGCCGGACTTGTATTACCGCCAGTAAAAATGGAAACGATCACCGAACTCTTCGAGGCGACTTCCTTGCCGTTGAGAAACAGCTGCCACGTTCCACTGTTAAACGTGGTTGCCACATGTGTCCACACGTCGGGCTGGATGGCGCCGCTGGGTGAAACGAGCAAGTCATAGGCGCTACCGTCTCCGCTGATGTCCACCCGCAACCTGCCGTCAGGAGCTAAGCCGATCTCGTACGCGTAATTGCCGGCGCTGCCGAATTTGCTGATGATTTGACGATAGTTACTTACGTCCGTGGGATTGATCCACGCGCTTAAAGTGAGGGCGGTTGTTAGTTCCAGGTTTTCCGAGTCGGGGATATGCACGTAGTCGTTCGCACCATCGAAACTGAACGCCTGCCCGAACTTGCCGTCAGCGAAAGTCGCGCCGTTTTGGAGTGATCCGTGATTGCCATTGATGTTGTCGCTGGCCGTTCCATCGGCGCGCAGGTAGCTAACCGCATTGGGCACCGAAGTTGTGTTTCCGACAACCAGCGTACCGTTTTGAATCGTCGTTGATCCTGCCGAGAGTGTGCCGGATACCGTGGTGGTGTTGGCACCAGTCAGCGTAAACGCGCCACCAGACATCGCTGCTTGTATCTCGGCTTGCGAAAGAACCCGTGAGTGGATCGCGACTTCGTCGATTTGTCCTGGGAAATGTGCCCAAGCGGGATCAGGCGTCGCACCGCCGATATTCATGACTGTCGGAGTCACCGTGTTTAGCGGTGTAGCGAACGTTCCGCTCTTGGCCAGCGCTCCGTTTAAATAGTACTGCCAGCCCGTTCCTCCGTCATAGGAAAAAGCAATATGACTCCATTGGCCGACCGTTGGTATCTGGTTTCCAGCAATCGTGATATTAGTGCCACCGGTAACGTCAGCATTGTCTGTGAACAAGTAGGTTGTTCCGCCAGCCTTGGCGATTTGCAATACAAATTCCGATCCCGGCGATGGTCCCGACGCCGAAACTCCATCTCCGTAATGGAGAATCGTGCCACCAACAGTCAGATTACTTGGATTGATCCAAGCCATCACGGTGCGCGGTGTGTTGCCAAAAGGAAGCCCGGTTGGATTCGACAGTGATACGCGATCGTTGATTCCATCGAGCACAAACCCTTGGCCAATCTTCCCATCACCAACGCTAGCCCCGTTCGTTAGCGTGCCGTGATTGTTTCCAACCGCGTCGGTGCCATCACCTTCCGCATGCCAAAGTCCGACCAGACCATCGGTCGGGATGTTGTTGACTGCGAACGTTGCTCCAGCATCGATCTGGATCGGCTGTGAGCTGACGACTGGCCCGCCTGTATGCAGCACTGAACTGGCGTCGAGATCGAGGCTTGCCCCCAGGTCAATTGGTCCTTGGATGCTGACGCTACCGCTGGCAAGTTGGAGCGTTTCCGATGTCGACAGGTTGGCGACAGCGACTTGGCCGGTTGAAGTGACCAGTGAAGTTCCTGCTAACTCAGGAATGCTGACACTGTCACCCTTTGTTGGTAGTGCATTGACGCTCCAGTTCAGTGGATCATTCCAGCTAGTCGCATCACCTCCGCCGTCCCAAACCACGTTGGCCAGCACACGGCGTGTTTCAAGCGATTCGAAGAGCAACTTTCGCCGCCAGGTCAGGCGACGAGTTTTTAGTCGGAGTTGAGTCTCTTTTCGCTCACGTCGAGTCGGACAAGGTCGGTCGTTGAACATGGGGGCAAAATCAAGGACAGGCTGAAACGAGTTGAACGACGAGCTTGCGGACAGATCGGGTGGTTTGTGGCAAACCCGAATCTGGTAATTGTGGCGTGGGGCACATGTGTTAACCAGGAAAGTTACCGGGAAGATGGAGAAATCAGTCTTCGTTTTCGCCAGGGCTGCCGGAGGAATGTGTGCGCATGGCCACTAATGCCCTCCGGGGTCGAGCGAGTCGTGCGGAGTCTCGCCGGCGTGAAATGAAGCGATAAGATACTGCCGGGCGAGCAAAGTTGAGCTTGAAGGTAATAAACAATGCGTGGTGTGGAAGTTGACGGTGACTTGATTCGTCGATTGCGGACCGCTGCGGGGCTGACGCAAAGTGAACTGGCAGCACGAGTCGATTGCGATGAGAAAACGGTGCGCAAAGCGGAGAATGGCAGCGGGCGGATTGATTTGCGTCTAGCCGTCGTGATCGCGGAATGTCTTCAATGCGAACCTATCTTGATTATGAAATGTGCCCCTGGCTCCGGCGTCCAATTGCTGCGCAACAAAGAAATTGTCTCAGCATGGAACGAAGCTTACGTCGCGTCGGATGTCGAGCGAATCATGAGTTTGCACCACGAGGATTCGATCCTCGAGATCCCCGGCTCTGAAGGACTTCCGGCCGGAGGAAACTATTCAGGATTCGACCAGATTCGCAATCATATGATCGAGATGTTTCGCTGCTTCAAAATCGTTCATGTTTCCGAGGACGACTTCCATTTGCACGCCTTTGATGAGGTTGCGTTTTTGCGAAGTACAGCGACGTTCCGGTTCCTCCCGAACGGCAGAGAGTTCACTGCCCGGTTCTTGAACGAATTCCAATTCAGAGATGGGCGCATTCTGCGTCGAGTTTCAATCTCCGACCTCACGGGGTTCCGTGACAGTTCGATGCTGTAGCTCGGCGACGCTGCGAAATTGGCGATCACTCGCTCTCGGCACGAGAAACTTGCTTGGTTACACTGCCGCCACTATGGCACGAAGCATTTTCCCTGACGGTGACGCGATTCGAAAGCATCGAGAGATGCGGTGTTTGACACAAGAGGAATTGGCCCGGCGCGCTGACCTGGATGTTAAGACCATCCGCAATGCCGAACGAGGAATTGGAATCGCAGTCTCATCACTCGTGCAAATTTCAAATGCTTTGGAATTGCCGCCCAGCAGTTTGATTGGGGCGGCGAATGAATCGGTGAGTGACGACGCGCGAGTCAAAGAAATTGTGCTGCAATGGATGCGTTCATGGGACGAGCGAGACATGGATACCATGATGTCTCTCTACGCTGACGTCGCGGTTACAAAATTGCCTGGAGGACCGGGTATTCCCTTCGGCGGCGAACATCGCGGAATCGACGCGATTCGGCAAGCGAACCAAATGGCCTGGGATACCTGTGAAACCACGCCGAACGCGGAATACTCGCTGGACGTCTTAGGGAACCAAGTGATCTTGAAAGGACTAAAAGGAATGCATTTGCCTAACGGCGAAGTTGCAAGGCTTTGGTCTTGGCATATTTTTACGATCGATAATGGTTTGATCGTAGAACTCCAGGTGCAGTATGATACGCTCGAATTCGCCAGACTGATGAAAATTCCTCGCTCAACGAATTGAACGTTGTGTTCAACATGCGAGGAGTATCACCGCGCGGGCCCCAATGAACTTGTATCGAACATTCCTGTGTGTTGGCGGACCCATTTGTCGTCAAACTCGAATTCGTGAATTGCCAACGACTTGAATCGAAGGCCACTGCTGCGAACGAGTCCCGTCAACTCGCCTCGTAGAAAAACAAAATTCTCCGATACATGAATCCGCTCGGAAGTTTCCGGCCAAGCATCGAAGTGAAGTTGTTCGAAAATGGACTGCAACTGCTCGCGAATGGCTTGCTTTCCGATCGCGGTGCCTCCGACGGTTAGCAGCCCCAGACCTGGATAAGTCACCTGCGCGTCTTCGTGATAAACCTCGACAAGCGATTCCAATTGCTTTCGATCAAAGCTGTCACGCCAATGTCGAATCTGGCGCAATCGCACCTCCAGAAACTTGTCGGGATCGTCCGAGCCAATATGAATGTTCGCTAGCTCGACACCAAGCGCACGAGCAAGTTTAAGCAGAGTTTCCGCGTGAACGCGTTTGCCAAGTTCCGCGTTATGGATCGTTTTGACGTCACAGCCAACAACGAGCGCAAGGCCTTCTTGGCTGAAACCTCGAGTCTTGCGAAGACGGCGAATTTTAGGACCATTGGCCATCAAGCCTCGCGCCATGTTCGTTTCATCGAAATTGAGAAAGTAGTGGGTTAGCAAAACGGACGCAGTGCTTGCCCAGGCCGCGCGCTAAAACATTATTTCCTCGGTACGCTTCGGTCAACGACCTTGGATCGATTGGCGAGGAATTTGGTCTTCACCAACGAATGCGGTGATGGAGCGGCCTCGTAAATGACTTCAATCTCGCCAGGGTCCGACTTCGAGGGTGAGAGCTTTCTCATGGAAACTCGAGAGGATCGTATCCCAATCGATCGCGACGGGCGGGCCGATCGGCGTCTCTGTGTCGACCAACCCGAGCGACAGCGGAAGAATGCGACGGTGTGCCATTTGGTTGTCGACCAGTGGCATTCGATCGGCGTTGTCATCACCGAAGTGCATGCGCTGCTGGTCCGCGTAAAGCCTGGCGATACGATGCAGAGCCACGACGCGAAACCAGTGCCAAGGGCGCTCGACTCGGACGCAATCGCGGCACCATTTCCAATCATGGAACCGTTTCAAGTCTTCCGGGCGAATCATAAAGCAACGGACGCAGCGTTTGCGAACGACTTGGCGATCTTCCGCGGTGATGCAAAACAGCCATACCGTTCGCGCACTGGGCGACGTCGCGATCGATCCACTCATCCATCCCGCGGCATCGTTGAGTACTTCGAAGCCGATTGTTCCTTGGGTGGGTAGAATCGGTTGATCGAGCGTCGTCTCGTCACCCAACGAGCGAACGATCGCCGCCGCCGCTGGGTTGTCATACACTTGTTCGATCGTTCGTTTCTCGGCAACATTGCGAAACAACAAACCGACACGAGCAATTCCGTCGTCGCTTTCGATCGGATGCAGGTAATGAGCTTGAAAGAGCACATCGTCGGAGTCCCCACGCTGCAACTTGCCCATCGACTTCAATCGACGTCGGATCACCAAGAACCAACTCAGCAGGATGCCCGTGGCGACACCGGTCGCCTTCCCAAGCACCTCAGGAAGAAACACGCTCCAGTCCCAGGTGTCAAAGATATTCTGCAGCCACTGAGGCATTGATCCAATTCCGCGAGTGAGAAGTCAATCGATGAATCATCTCGATTTCCAACTGAACTTCCTAGTCCACCGGCGTATAATTTCTTCTTCGTGTGATAAGCCTACCGAGGCTAAATCGTCGATTTGGTCAGTGCCGCTAAGAAGTCTTGGGTTGCTTGAGGCGCACCTGGTTGGGATCCCGCAAGCGTGAATTGTTGATAGGCGACCGGTTGGTCACCCAGATCAATGGCAATGACGCCCACGTTGTGATGGGCCGCGGCCGCGCCAATTGCTGGAGCCAGAATTGCGAGCGATTCGTCGTAGCGACGCTGTCGGGCAAGAAGCAATCCTAGATTCACCGCAGCGTTCTCGAAATGTGGATCGATCGCCAGCGCCCGTCGGAACTCCGATTCCGCCGTGGCATGGTTACCCGCCTCCATCAAGGTGAACGCAAGGTTATTGATCAGTGACGTGTTGACCAAAGGTTCCGCATGACCAATGCAGGCGTGTGCGGCGGCGACGAACGATCCGCACACGTTTGTTTTGTTGGTAGTGGATCTTGTTAAAGATCCAAACGCACTGGAATCCAAACGCTTCGGGGTCTTTGGCAAGATCCACGACGCGTTGATGTAAGGTGCCCCACCGCGTGAGCGCAACCGATCTGGTTTGGTCGGACCTAAGACTGATCGCATCGCACGCGGCGGGACGTATGTAGCCGTGAGTCCGTTTGTGGCAATCACCGCACGCGCGCAGGCGTGAGCGATGCAATCAAACGTGTCGGAAATACACAGAGTCCTACGGCTTGTCGGTAGCGCCGGGGAAGATCGAGGCAAAATGCCCTTCTCGCGCGCTGACAAGAGTTACGCAGCGAGAGGCGGACCGCGTGGTTGTGCGATCGATCGAGTGGCCGATGCGAATGCTCGCTCGCTTGGCACCGCGAGAAATTGAACCGCCAAGCCCAGCGCGAGCGATGTTGCCAGCTTCCATGTCACACCGCAGGGGCCCACGAGCGACTGGCAAATCAAGCAATGGTCGGAATCATGCTCGGGCTGTGTCCCGACCGGTTGACCTACTCCATCGCCAAAAACTGACGCGATGGAAATGCCGGATTCACTGTGGTGATGGCAACCATGGGAACAGGTTTGGGGAGATTTGACCGAGCCCTTCGCGAGCGACTGGTCAGAGTGCACCGCGTGTGAGTGACCCTCGCAGCTGGCCACGTGCAACCACGCCGGTGTGTGCCCAAGGGCAATCACACAGCACAGGATGCTCAATAGAGATGGCCGGATCAGCGAGGTCATCGCAGACGCTTTCAACGAGAAATTCAAAGGGCAAAATGGTCCGACCAAAGATCATTGCGTCCTTGTACGATGACCAGCTGGCAACGGTTCGTCAAGTCAGAAAACTTTATTGCTTCGTACGACTCAGTCTTCAACACGGAAAACGAGCCATCGAAGATCATTCGGGTTACACTAGGGCCCGGTCGGACCGGATGATATCTCCCAATGGGCAGAAGAACCGAGTCATGTTGGATGTTAGACAACCGAGCCGTAGCGGCTTCACGTTAATCGAATTGCTGGTGGTGATCGCGATCATCGGCGTTCTGATTGCAATATTGCTTCCGGCTGTTCAATCGGCCCGTGAGGCCGCACGCAGCACAGATTGCAAGAGTCGGGTGCGGCAACTGGCGATGGCCACGCACATGCACCACGATGCCTTCGGCTTTTTTCCGCCAGCCAGATATGAGTCGCGCCCGGATGCCGATCCGGTGGACCAGTGTGGACTGGAAACGCCAACTTGGTTGGCTCGCGTGATGCCGTTCATCGAACAATCGGCACTGGGCGAGCAATGGGATTTTTCGATTCCCTGGCACCAGCATCCTGAGAGTGTCCGCAAGACGGTCCCAGACATCTTTCTATGCCCTTCGCGTCGATCGGGAACGAGACCCTTGGGAACGCGAGAGCTGAGAACCTCCGTCGCGGGCGGCGGCGGTCGGTTACCATGTGGTTGACCGGTTCCACCGCGAAGCATCGACATCTCCTTGAATGTGCAAGGCGCGCTGAGTGACTATGCCGGCAATCACGGAGATCTGACACCCGGGGCGACCGGCGCCCCTACCGATTTCTATTTCGGTGGCAACGGAACCGGCGTCATCATTAGCGTGCGTCCGGATTGCAAATCCGACAAAGCAATTGCACCCTCAGATCGCATTCGCATGGCGTCGGTGACTGACGGCACTGCGAGCACATTCTTGTTTGGTGAAAAGTTCGTGCCCCTGGATCGCCTCGGTCAATTCCCCGAAGACTCCCCGGCCTACGACGGAGATCATCTGCCCGCTTCGAGCCGCTTGGCTGGCCCTGGCTTGCGACTTGCAAACGGTCCCGGTGACGTTCTTGCGGATATGTTTTCTTTCGGCAGCTGGCATCCAGCCGGCGTTCATTTCGCTTTGGTCGACGGCAGCGTGCGTTTGCTCACGGCGGATAGCCGTACCAACACGAGTGCTGGGCTCTCGGTACCCTGCGCACAGAAAGCTGGGCGGCCATTTCGGAGAGGCATTCCATTCGGAATACTCTCGAAATCGTCGGCAATCGGCACGGGTCCAGCCCCGCCTCTGGCCACGCCTGTGCCATTGCTCTTCGGGGATATCGAAATACATGCCATCGATATCCGCCAGATCGCTCAGGAATGTGTGTTGCCTATTGGCTATTGCGAGGAACGTTTCAACGTCCATTTTCAGATTCCCATTGTTTTAGAAGTCGCTGCCGTCCATGGTTACCGGAATGGGAACCGATAACGATGGACGGCTCGGGGTGATCAAGCCCCTGGCGACGATTGACAGTTTAACCGATTGCTCTTGCTACTTCGCGGCCCTTTTCTGCATCGGCTTCTGCGTAGATTTGTGTCACCGTCAACTCGCTGTGTCCGAGAATGACTTGGGCGGCTTCGATGCCGAAACGTTTTCGAACCTCAGTCCCTCGAGTGTGACGAAGTTGATTCGGAGCCCATCGCTGATCCCGCTGCCACTGCTCGAGCGTTGCGAGTTGCTTGTCGGATAAGCGCAGCTTGTGGGCTTTCGTCGTTTCGTCTGGACGCTTGGCAATCGGTTCTGGAGCCTGGAACGCCCGATCGCATGCGCGAGCAATTGCACGGCCATAGGCGGCGGTAGCGTAGTGGTCCGACGGTTTCCTCGATGGGTTTCCTTTCGTCTTGTTGGTGTCGTATTTTCGCCCTGGGCGATTCCCGCAGCTCAGTGGCGTTTGCCTAGCCGCATGGCGCGACAACCGGTCCTGGTCCGCTGCTTCGCTGGGGGAGAAGCAATAAGTGTTCGCATCGCGAAGCAAATAGGGACTGAGGACGGCTTGAGCATCGGGACCGATGTAGATGGTGCGGGTCCGCTTCTTGTGCTCTGTCTTGTGACCTCGCACCCGGTATTCCCAAACATCACCAGTTCGATCGACGTCGCAAGGTTTCAGTCGGCAGATTTCCGACGGCCGCGCACCCGTCAAGAGTTGCAATCGCACCATGTCGGCTACGATCGGCGTCAAGTGTGGGAGCGTCCGTTGCACGACGTCCAGCGCCACGGGCTCAACCAACTCGTTTTCTTTGGCTTTGGTGCGACCTGACGACAGACCGACCACGCTGGTCAAGGCTTGGTGCACTGTGGCGCTCACGAGTTCTTCGCTAACGCCCCATTTGTAAAGTCGCTTGATTCGGCCAGCGTTGCTGTTGATCGTCGAAAGCGTGTGCCCTTTGGCGATCCAGCTATCGCGTATCGCTTTCAGTTTCTTGGGGGAAAACTCGTCGGCTGGGATCTCACCGTAGAACGCCTTGAGTTCGCGGAGTGCGATTTTAAGGATACTGATTTCGCTGGTGGGCTTACCGTTCTTGCGGTAGTAAACCTTGGCGTGTCGCCAGTACGCGGCAATCAGTTCCTTGACAGCAAACGGCTTGTCGTCGGTGGCAACCTGGGGCGCTCGGCGTCCGTTGGAAAGATACTCCGCGATGTGGCGGTCGTATTGGTCTCGGCTGGTCTGAGAACCATGGGGGCCAAGATAGATGTCGCGTCCACCGATGGTGACGACGGCCTGCTTACTTGCCCGATGTTTTCGATACTTCGGGACGGAGTTCTTGAGAACTGGCACGGTAGATCTCCTTCAGCAAAACGGTACATACCGTTTTGCGCTTTTGGAAAAACACCGCACTGCCTCACATTCGGCAGGTAACTTTGCTAGTTTCGGCTATAAGAAAAACATCGATTGTGAAAAGTCGGGGCGACAGGATTCGAACCTGCGACCTACTGGTCCCAAACCAGTCGCGCTACCAGGCTGCGCTACGCCCCGTGATGTTCACTTTGACTCGGGCTTTTGACCCCGAGCGGGCCAATCCGGCGGTTGCCGGATCAACGTTCGTGCCACAGAGTAGCTGACTCGAACGAATTGCGAAAGGTTCGTTATTAAAGACTCGAAATCTTTGTCGGAACCGGCCACTCGGACCTAAAAAGTGCGTCAAAGTGACGACGATTCAGCTACCGCCTGCGGAATTAGCTCACGGCTTCGCCAGTTCCCAGTTGGGCGAGGACCTGGAGAACGCCGTTGAGATGAGCGAGGCGGGGGCCGAAACGATCGACAAATTCGTTGAGCATGAAGTCCCCGTCGACCAAGTTTTCCTCATTTTCGACGATTTCCTCCGTCAAATTCTCGAGAAACTGCGTCTGCACACGACTCAACGACTCAGCAGCCTTGCGACATGCCCGAGCCAAGTCGGGATTCGCGTTCTTCCATTGCTGCAGTTCGCTAACTCGTTGTTTTTGCAGCGCCACAGTGACTTGCGTGAGCTCTTCGATAAGTTTGCTCTGCTGCTGTTGGCCGATCACCAATTGGCGAAGTAATTCGATAACGATTTGATCGCTCGATGCGGGGGTTTGAGAACCAGCCTCTGCCGAAACGTCGATTCGGAACATCGGTGACAGAGATTCGTGTTCGTAGGACATCGGGTTTATTCCTGCGGCATCGGGCGAGTTTCATACTCGGTTGGCTTGAAGTCACCGAGTATAACCACCGAGATTTTGCCTTGTCGAGGAAACCGCGTCGGAGCAGTACTTTTATTTGGCACAAACTCACCGGCTCGCTGCAAAATCGCTCAAGTTGACGGGGCTTCTCTGGATTGCAGCGTCACGGCCTAGACGCGTCGTGAAACGTGCAATCGGCATTACCGTTAAAGGCTGTGCGACTCACTCGCCGAAAAGAACGGTTGCAACGCCGTTGGTCGCCCCGATTTTGACTGTCGCAGCGTTGCCTTTGGGGAACCTTTTACTTCTCGTTTTGGTAACGCATGGCTCACACAACCGCAGCCGTCACGATTGCTTACTTCACGGTCATCGAAAGTGATCGAACCGGATGGACCGGCGGGTTACTGGTACTCAACGGGGGCGGGCGTCCACTCGAATTTCAATGCACACTACCGGTACGACCAACGAAAACGCACGAGATCCTGTTTGGCGCGACGCTTCGCAGCCATTTGATCAGTGAAGTGATTGGCAAGTTGTTGCTCGAAAAGGTTCGCACACCACTTTCGCTGGTATGTTGCGACCAGCCGGAAGCGTTGCGGTTGGATGCGTGTTGCTCCGCGCCCGTGGCACTGGTCGTGGAGGCGGCGGAGAGCGACGAAGGCCCGATCACTGACGATATGATCGCAGGCTACTCAATGGTGCCGTTCACCGGAGGCACATTGCGGGTGGCGATGGAGCGTGTGGACGAAGTGCAGTCCTTGGCGGACCAGTTCGGTGAGCTGCCCGACGTGGTCGAGCCGTTCGAGCGAATTCGTGAAGCGATTCGTGAAGCCCAGTCGCAAATCGCGAGAGCAGCGTGAACGTCCCACCAATTGAGTCTGTCGCGCTGAAGCGAAACACGGGTCTAAGCGCGGAGCTTGATCTTGCGCATAGTTGGACCGTCGACTCGCTCGCATCGGACGACGTCTACACGATGCCGATCGACTCGCTTTCGGCGCGCGCGATCGCGGTCCGGTTGACTCCGTTGACGACACGAGCCACCGGCTTCTTGTTCCCGGAAGCGAGCCAATGGATCTTGCCCAAAAAGAATGACACGGTAAGTGTCGCCGGTCGCATTCGCCCGGATGTGGGACAAGCAATGGCCGCGCCGGATGAGAACACCAGCAAGCGGCCGCCACGTCGATCACGTATCCAACCGCCGAGAGAAATTGTCAAACTCCAGGACCGACTCTACTACCTGCTCCAGCCACCGTTGGACTTACTCGTCGGTAGTGGGCAACTCAGTTTTCCCTTTGATCCGTTCGCGTACCAGCTTGACGGTATCGCGTTCATGTTTCCACGCTACGCATGCGTGCTGGCGGACGAGATGGGCTTGGGAAAAACGATGCAGGCGATCAGCACGATTCGTTTGCTATTGTGTAGTGGCGAAGTGCGCAGTGTGTTGCTGGTTTGCCCCAAGCCGCTCGTCACCAATTGGTTGCGCGAGTTCCGCGTTTGGGCACCCGAAATTCCCGTTGCGGCGATCGAGGGAAACGCAGCGAAACGCGAGTTCCAGTGGCGATCGCCCGAGGTCCCGGTGCGAATCGCGAATTACGAATTGCTGATGCGCGACCGCGAAACCGTACTCGATAGCGGATTGCATTTCGATCTCGTGGTTTTGGACGAGGCGCAACGTATCAAAAACAAAAACAGCACCACGAGTGAGATCGTTCGAGCAATCCCGCGGACGCGGTCGTGGGCACTCACTGGTACACCCGTTGAAAACTCGCCTGAGGACTTGGTCGGCATCTTTGAATATCTTGCCCCAGGATATCTCAAGAGCGACATGCCGATGCAACAAATGGCGGAAGCCGCTCGCGACTATATCCTCCGGCGCACCAAGGACATGGTGCTCGATGATATGCCGCCGAAAATGTTCCGCGACGCCGATTTGGATCTCACCCCAGAACAGTGGGCGACTTACGAGATCGCTGAAAAGCAGGGCGTCATCAATCTCGAAGAGCTCGAACAAGAGTTGACCATCCAGCACGTATTCGAATTGGTGCTGCGTTTAAAACAAATTTGCAATTTTGATCCGGTCACGGGCGCGAGCGCGAAACTCGAACGACTCGTGGCGGACATGGAAGAAGTGACCGCGAGTGGCTACAAGGCCATCGTGTTTAGCCAATGGGTCAACAGTATCGACAAGATGCGACCGGCGCTCGAACGATTCGGGCCGCTGGAGTATCACGGTCGCGTGCCGCATAAAAAGCGAGACGGAGTGATCGACCAATTCAAGAATGACCCGTCCAAGAGCGTGATCTTGATGAGTTACGGAGCGGGTAGCGTGGGCTTGAATCTCCAGTTTTGTCAGTACGTGTTCTTGTTTGACCGATGGTGGAATCCGGCCATCGAGGACCAGGCGATCAATCGCGCCCATCGCATCGGTGCGGCCGGTCCCGTCACCGTGACGCGGATGATGGCCACGAATACGATCGAACAACGTATCGCAGAGATATTGGATCAAAAGCGGCAGATGTTTGACACGCTGTTCAGCAACGATCCGGCCTCGATCCCCACGCCAGCCCAAGGTGCCGGTCTCACCCGCGACGAGATCTTTGGCTTGTTCGACCTTCGCGCCCCCTGTGGCAAAAAGGTCGCTTAGCGTCGCGACATCCGCTAGCGACGCACTCGTGTCGTGGCATTCATCTCCAACCCGACACCCACGGGTGGCTTGATTGCTTTGCACGAATGCGAACTCCGTTTCACACCCTCGCAAGTGGACAGCCAAGTGATCCTCGGGTTCACGAGGATTCCTTCGTGAGTTGTCGGCAATCGATGGGCGCTCGCGCGGCCGACCGTCTACAATACACTTTCGATTTCTTCGAAATGCAATAACCAAGGCAGTGTGAACGGTGCGGCAATCGATACGACTAGTACTGGTGATTTCTGGGTTGTGCCTGATCCGTTCGGCATCGGCAGCCGACGTCGATTTCGCTCACGAAGTCGTTCCGATTCTGCAAAAGCATTGCTTGCAGTGTCATGGCGGCAACGAAGCCGAAGGTGGATTCTCCATCAACACGCGTGAGCTGTTTCTCGAAAGTGACGCTGCGGTGATTGGCTCAGCGACGGACTCCTATTTTTTGGAGCTGGTTCAGTCAACGGATGTGGATGCACAAATGCCACCCAAGGACCGGCCGCGATTAAGCAAAGACGAGATAGCGACGCTCGTTGGCTGGGTGAATCAGGGGCTTCCGTGGACCGAAGGTTTCACGTTTGCCGCGTCGACGTACCAGGCACCGCTGTTGCCACGTCAAGTCGAGTTGCCCGAGGGTGATGCCAACCCCATCGACTTGATTCTTCATCGCTACTTGGACCAGCGATCGTTGCCATTGCCGCCCCGCGTGGATGACGAAGTATTCCTGCGTCGTGCGCACATGGACTTGATCGGACTGTTACCGAGCGAGGAACAGCGCCAAGCATTTTTGGATGATCCCTCACCGGATCGACGCTCAAAACTAGTGGACCGATTGCTCGATGACCAACTCGCCTACGCGGAACATTGGCTGACATTTTGGAACGATTTGCTTCGCAACGACTACGAAGGCACCGGATTCATCACGGGAGGGCGTACGCAAATCAGCGAATGGCTTTACCGATCCTTGGTGGACAACAAATCGTTTGACGTTTTGACACGCGAACTGATTAGTCCGCCCAGTGATGACAGCCGGGGCTTCATCGATGGAATCAAGTGGCGCGGTGCTGTGAGCGCTGGCCAAACCGTCGAAATCCAGTTTGCCCAAAGCGTGGCCCAATCGTTTTTGGGGATCAATTTAAAATGTGCGTCCTGTCACGACAGCTTCATTGATCGCTGGAAACTGTCCGATGCCTACTCGTTGGCCGCCGTCTATGCCACCGATTCGCTAGAGATTGCCCGTTGTGACAAGCCGACCGGCGCAAGGGCGACCGCGGGCTGGCTATTTCCTGAATTGGGGAATGTCGACGCCAATTTGCCGCGCGACGAACGGCTGCGTCAATTGGCATCCTTGGTAACACATCGCGACAATGGACGTTACGCGCGGACGATCGTGAATCGATTGTGGGCGCAATTGATGGGACGTGGGATCGTGCATCCGCTGGACGCGATGCACACCCAGCCGTGGAACGAGGACCTGTTGGATTTTTTGGCTAACGATTTGGTCATTCATGAATACGATCTCAAGGCGGTCCTTCGCCGGATCGCGACGAGTGACGCGTATAATGCGCGATGCGAAATCTTGGACGATGATCCAAACAATGAAACGACGTACGTCTACGCGGGTCCTCGGGCGAAACGCATGACCGCGGAACAGTTCATGGATGCGATCTGGCAAGTCACGGGTGCTGCGCCCGTCGGGTTTGATGCACCCGTCCTTCGCGGTGTGCTGGACCCAGAGTTGCTCGCGTCGGTCGAAATCAAGGGCGATTGGATTTGGGGAGAATCGGCCGCCAACGGTGGGCAGCCTCCGGCGGGCGAGTCGTTGTCATTCCGCAAGCAGGTGAAGTTATCGTCCAAGGCGGTCAGTGGGGTGGCGGTCGTGAGCGCCGACAATTCGTTCGAGTTGTTCGTGAACAACCGCCGAGTCACTTCGAGTGACGAATGGACCAAGCCTCAAGTGGTCGCGTTGGCTCCATGGTTGGTCAAGGGCGACAACACGATTGTGATCATTGGTCGCAACGCGGGAACCAAACCCAATTCGGCGGGAGTCTTTTTTCAAGCTCAATTCGCGCTGGAAGATGGAACGTCGCACACGCTCATGTCCGACGCGACTTGGGAGTACAGCGACAAAGCACCGGCGGGACGCGAGGGACGCCTGGGGGCATTGGCCGGGCCGTTTCGCAGCGTCGTTCATTGCGACGACCGCAACGTGTACCAGCGAATCAATCCGGATTTGCGACGTGGATTGGCGATGGCGTCGATGACGCAGCCGTCGATGGTACGTGCGTCGCTGCTCAAGAGTGATTTTTTGATGCGTTCACTCGGCCGACCCAATCGTGACCAGATCGTGACGTCGCGCCCGAATGATTTGACGACCCTCGAGGCGATCGATCTCGCCAATGGCAACACGCTGAGCGACGCACTTCGAAAAGGTGCGGAGCGATTGACGCATGAAACCGATGAGCCCGAAGCAATCGCGGCGACGATTTACCGCCAGACGCTCTCGCGCGAGCCGACGGATGCGGAGAAACGACTGGTGATTGAATTGTTGGGCGACTCGCCGTCGGTCGATACGGTGCAAGACCTTTTGTGGGCGATCTGTGTTTCGCCCGAATTCATGGTGGTGAGATAAGATGATGAGCGAGAGCAATCGAAACGTAGCTTCGGCCCGGCGGACGTTTCTTAAACAACTAGGCTTGGCCGCGACGACAACGCTGGGGATGGGTGCGCCCCGGGCGATGGCTGGCGCGGAGTCGCTCGAACATCCTCAGGCGCGTGCCGACGCGTGCATCTTGATTTGGTTTGGCGGTGGGATGGCATCCCCAGACACGTTTGACCCCAAGTTATGCACGCCGTTCGAAGTCGGATTGCCTGTCGACAAGATGCTCAGCACATTCCCGGCGATCGATACCGCTGTCGATCACATCAAGATCTGTGAGGGACTTGAGCACATTGCCAGCGTGATGGACCGGGCGACCCTCATTCGCTCGGCCGTCCAACCGGATCTAGGCAGCATTCTGCATTCGCGGCATCAATACCATTGGCACACCGGCTACGTCCCGCCGCAAACGGTGGCCTGTCCGCACTTGGGATCGTGGATGGCCAAGGTGCTCGGACCCAAGAATCCGGTGATGCCCGCGTTCGTCAACATTGGCCAGCGATTGGAAGGGGTGGGTGAAAAAGAAGAACTCAAAGCGTTTACCAACGCAGGTTTTTTCGGCAGCGAATTTGGTCCGATGAATCTGCCGTACCCCGAAGATGCGGCGAAATCGGTGATGCCACCAGACGGCATGACGAGCCAGCGTTTCGCAAATCGGGATCGATTGATGAGGAAGCTGGTCGACGCGAGTCCCCAGCGCGAGTTCGCCAGCGACTATCACCGGGAATCCATGCTCCGAGCAATGGATAACGCTTATCGCCTGCTCAGCAGCAAAGAGCGAAACGCGTTTGATATCCATTTGGAGCCCAAGGAAAGCTACGAAAAATATGACACGAGCCGGTTCGGTCGCGGTTGCTTACTGGCGCGTCGATTGGTCGAAGCCGGTTCGCGGTTTGTGGAGGTGACGACCGAGTATGTACCGTTCCTCAACTGGGACACGCACGCAAATGGACACGAAACCGTCCAGCGGATGCACGCGGAAATCGATCGTCCGATCGCACAACTTGTTCTCGATTTGGAAGCACGTGGGATGCTGGATCGAACGCTCATTGTGATCGCGTCGGAGTTCAGTCGTGATGCGATCGTGGAAGGCAAGCCAGGTTCCAGCGCGAACGACCAAGCAACCTTCAAAGTCGACAAAGTCACCGAGATGAAACATTTCGGTTTGCATCGGCACTTCACTGGCGGAAGTAGCGTGGTCATGATCGGTGGCGGGACTCGTCAAGGGTTCTTGTACGGGAAAACCGCCGATGAGCGACCGCTGATTGCAGTGGAGAACCCGGTCACCGTGACGGATTTGCACGCGACGATCATGACGGCCATGGGAATTAGCCCGCGAACCGTCTTTGACATCGAACAGCGACCGTTCTACGTCACTCAAGACGGCCTCGGAAAACCGGTGATGGACGTCTTTGCTTAGCAAGGCTGTTTGGCCAAGCCCGAGCCATTTCAAGAAAACCGTCGATCTCAACAACATGTTCGGCGCCGCAGTCACTCGACCCAGTGATTTCGCCACCGCAGCGGCAGCCTTTAAACGCAGGCACCGTCCGGCGGTCGACGCGTCGGAGCGTCTTCGTCAACACGAGCTCGTTGATGCTGATGTTCAAATCATCTGCCTCGGTCACCAGCGACCCGGGAATACTCTCGCGAAGACAAATCGTCAACATCGTGAGCGACTCGATCGACGACGCCTTGTCCGTGGCTCGCGCACTCAGCCTCACCGATCCGGAGGCCGAGGAGCCGTGACATGGAATATGCTTGCAATGCCCAAAATCAACCCAAATACTGCAGCAGTGCAAGGATATACTAAGAATCGGAAGCTCTTGGGATTGTACTGCTGCCTTCGCTTCCAGCTATAAAGTTGGATCTGGTGACCGTTCTCATCTGATCTCTAAAACGTCATTCAATGGGCCGGGGCCTGTCGAGGTAGCGAACATGTGGGTGACAATGCTCCGGAAAGCGTCCGTGATTTTGAGTCTGCTTGTTGTGGGTGTTCAGTTTGCGAACTCGGCTGAGGCTGTAGATGATAAGCTCGCAGATCAAGTTGCTGAGAAGATGGCTGACATTTCATTAGCATTTGAGCATCTTTCTTCAACGAGGCACGCGTACGTTGCAATCGCCACGGCAACGACCATAAAAGATGGAAAGATTCAATTCGACGAATCTCCTTTGTTGTTTGGTAACTATTCAGCCTGCTGTCTTGCTTTTGGGTGGGAGCGGCGGGAGAAGACCGGTTGTTGAGTATTCGGCAAGCGATGAAAGGATTGTATCCAATGGCTGGTGGCCTCGCACACGCAGGGTGCGAAGCACTGACAT
>JBGSKM010000129.1:0-142308 GCA_041741195.1 Pirellulaceae bacterium | reverse complement strand
GGCTTCGGTGGTGGCGGCGGCGGTTTCGGCGGCGGTGGTGGCTTTGGCGGCATCGCTTCGCTCGGAGCGCTCGGCGCAGCGATCGCGGTCGGTGCCAGCAACGATGGCGGTGGCGGTTCGGTGATCGTAACTCCAACCCCGGTCTCCCCGGCGGGACCCTAGTTCGCTCCCGACGGTATCAACTCATTGTCGCAAAGCCGTGGTGGACACACCGCGGCTTTGTCGTTACGTGGCGAGTCGCGTCACTTAACGACAGTCACCTCAAGCCCGGACTTCGTCGTTTGCCCTTCCCACTTGGCAACAATAGCCCGAGCCGAGTGAAGGTTCATGCCGCCCGTTGAAGGCCCAGTGGGTTAGCGCGGAGTGAGTCCAAATTGATTGACTAGAATTGAATCCACCGCGGCCACGCGAGTTAGTTTTTGCTAAGCTACAAGTGCCACTGGAACATTTTCATCCCACCTTAGACTGCAGCCGTCTGCAGGAGCACAGGACTCAATGAGCACCGCGGATTTGACCATCAGCGACGAACTCGCCAAAAAAATTTCCGAGGCCAAAGCGGCACTGGATGAACACACGGTTCGAACGGTGCATTGGCACTTTAGCGACGACACCGGGAGTCCATTTTGGCTCGAGAAGAAACGCACGTTAAAGTTCAATCCTCTGACGGATATCAAGTGCTTTGACGATCTAAAGAAGTTTGACGAATTCGAAGACGAATGGCTGCGCGGCGGTCCGATCGAGCGATGGATTCCCAAAGGCCACGCTGGAAAGCCCGCGTACGTGTTTGAAACCGGAGGCACGACCGGCGTCCCCAAGAGCCGCATGGTGATCGAAGATCACTGGAAGGATTATGAGAACTTCAGTCACACGCTTCCGGACAAATACTTCCCCAAGGGATCCAATTGGTTAATGCTCGGGCCAAGCGGTCCACGACGGTTGCGATTGGCCGTCGAGCACCTCGCACAGTACCGAGGCGGCATTTGTTTTTGCATCGACTTGGATCCGCGGTGGGTGGTGAAGTTGATCAAGAAAGGCTGGATGGAGCACCTTGAAGAGTACAAAAAGCATTGCATCGACCAAGCGGTGACGATTTTGACCGCCAACCACGATATCAAGTGCATGTTCACGACCCCCAAACTGCTCGAGTCACTCGGCGAAGCGCTCGAGGCCAAGGGTACCAGCCTCGCCGAGATGGGGATCACTGGCATTTTCTCCGGTGGTACCGAGTTCACGCCCCAGTGGACACGGTTTTGCGTCGAAGAGCTGCTCGGCGGATCGCCCGACGAAGGTGGCGTTTACATGACGCCCACCTATGGCAACACCTTGATGGGTTTGGCTTGTAGTAAACCGATCACCAAGGCGGACGGCTACAAGATTAGCTACTACGCTCCCCAGCCACGCGCGGCCACCGAAGTGGTGAAATTCGACAATTACAACGAGGTTGTCGGCTACGGCGAAACTGGACGCGTCAAGCTTTACACACTGACGGACGAATTCTTTGTTCCCGGATTCATGGAACGTGACGAAGGCGAACGTGAAGCTCCATTTGACACCTACCCGTGGGACGGAGTCAGCGGAGTTCGCCCTTTCCATGAGCTGGCCAGTTCGACCACCGTGGGCGTGTATTAAAGACGACAAGCATGGACCGCCGGGACCCAGGACGCACGACTCTGGGTCGCGTGGACTTTGTTTCTGTGGTCTTCGTTTCGATGGACGATTGTTCCCGTTCCTCTTTCCCTTGTATTTGCCATGATCACTTTGAGTCCCCTGCGTTGGGGCAAGCCATACGAGTCTCTTGATTTTCTCGATGTCGTTCACTTTGACACCGGCGAGCCAATTGCGAAGATTGGGACAGTGGGTGGTGGAATTGTCGGCCGGGATCTGCGTTTGGCACATCAAGCTCGCGAAGCACTGCTGCAATTGTCGCCGGACCAATTGCTCGAGTGTTGCAAACGTGCCGCCAAGCTGTTTGAGTCCTCGGACTTAACGGTCGGCGATTCGGTGCAATCGGTGGATGACTTCGTCCATCAACAATCCGCAAGCACTGGCCTGCCCGAGCACATGTGTCGCTCGAATATGGCGAAGAACGCGTTTGTGCTCAGCCACATGGAGGAGATCCTGCAGTGTTTGACACGCGGGTTGGACCTGTCGATTCTCTCGCGAGGATACGGCGAAGAAGGTCGTGGGGTGATTGTGAGCCTGCAAGCTCAAACACCCATACTCGGTGCCGTTTTGCCAAACAACTCACCGGGTGTTCACACGCTTTGGTTACCTGCAATTCCGCTGCAAATCGGCTTGGCGCTTAAGCCTGGGTCCCAGGAACCTTGGACGCCCTATCGAATGGTCGCCGCTTTCATCGAAGCCGGCGTGCCATCGCAAGCGTTCGGTTTGTACCCAGGTGGTCACGACGCGGGCGGCGCCATCATGACAAAGTCACCACGCAGCATGATTTTCGGAAGCGCCCAGACGGTGGCCCAACACGCCGGTAATCCGCGGGTGTCGGCTCACGGACCTGGCTTTACCAAAATCCTCCTCGGTGACGATGTGGTGGACGACTGGGAAACCTATCTCGACATGATGGTCGAGAGTGTGCTCAGCAACTCGGGCCGAAGCTGCATCAATTGTTCGGGGATCTGGGCGAGTCGACACACTCGCGAAATTGCGGAGGCGATCGCAAAACGAATCGGACCGGTTGATGTCCTGCCACCGTCGGACCCGAAATCTCTGTTGGCCGCATTCACGGTCAAGGCGATGGCCACCGGTACGTATGCCATGGTCCAACAGGACTTGGCGGAGTCTGGTGTCACCGACATCACAGCCCAGTATGGTGAGAAATTGATTGAGCGCGAGCATTGTGCATATTTGCGTCCAATGGTCGTTCACGCGGATTCGCCCGATCGCGCGGTGGCGAGCAAGGAATACATGTTCCCGTTTGTCAGCGTCGTTGAATGCCCCCAGTCGGAGATGCTCCGTCGAATTGGCCCGACCCTGGTCGGGACCGTGCTCTCGGCGGACCAATCGTTCGTCAAGGCGGCGAGCGACTGTGTCGATATCGACCGTCTCAATATTGGGCCAATTCCAACCAATCGATTGAATTGGTTACAGCCGCACGAAGGTAACATCATCGACTTCCTGTTCCGCTCGCGGGCTTACCAAATTGCCGATTTGCCGGTGGCTGCCAATGCCTAGCCGGTGCGGAACGCGTTTTGCTAGGTAGTCGGCTTTTTGGGGTCCCGACCACCAGCACGACAAGAGTTTTCGCACCGATGGCAAGCCTCACGCGGTACCCGGCCTTGGCAATCGAATCCGCACTTTACGGGCCGGCGTACGGTTGGCTGCGGTACATGATTCGGTCACCCGAGCCATTGGATCCAGAGCAGACATGGAATCAAGTGACCGGCGAAATCGCGCCGGTGTTCAATTGGTTTCGTCAAAACTATCCACCCACATTTGCCCGTTCGTGGCTCATTGCCAACAAGTTGCGGCAGGCTCATGCCAAAGGCATCGCCGAGCACTACGACGTCTCGAACGATTTCTACAAATTGTTCTTAGACGATAAGTACATGTTCTATACCTGTGCCGACTTTCCCACGGGTAATGAAACGATCGAGGAAGCTCAAACGATCAAAGCGAAATTTCTAATCTCGCTGATCGATCCCCATCCCGGAGAAAAAATCCTTGAACTGGGATGCGGCTGGGGGGCGATGCTGCGGTGCATTCATGAAGTGACTGGCGACAAAGAAAACCTGTATGGTTTTACGCTCTCGCGCGAGCAAGTTGCTTACAACAAAACGCACAATGGTTTCAATGTGGAGTACAGGGATTTCATCCAAACCGATTACCCTCACGAATTTTACGACAAGATCTATTCGATCGGCGCATGGGAGCACGTTCGCCCAGGTGACATTTTGCCGCTATTAAAGAAGTTGCATCGCGCACTCAAGCCGGGCGGACGATTGGTTCAACATTTCTTTTGTCGCAACGAACGGCGATTGCCGGCGACCGCGATCGTCGGGCAAATCTTTTTTCCTGGGTCACTCAATGCCGCCTACTCGGATCACGTGCGCTGGAATGAGGCCGCGGGATTTCGAATCACGCAGCGTTCGATCCATGATTACCGACCGACGCTGAGGGCATGGTTCGAAAACTTGGTAGCCCACCGCGATCGCGCGATCGAGCTTGTGGGTGTGGAGACCTACAACCGCTACCTGGTCTTCTTTCCATCGGCGTATCGCTACTTTGACGATGGTGTCGGGATGCTCGTCCGGTGGGTTTTGGAAAAGTAATGCATCGGCGACGGGTCTAACGATTGTCCGGTTTGTATGAACGGAAGTTGTTGCGTAAGTCATGACTCCGCGACGTCGTCGGCTAACTATAGTCGATATTGGGACGTACCTTTTTCAATGACTCGCGCCGGCCGTACCACCGAGATCTCGTTTCCGCCCGTTCACGGCGGGTCGCGGTGGCTGCACGCGCCATCGGCGGAGCCGTTCGCCGATGTTGGCGGCCATGCCGGCGACGCTTCCGAGGATCTGATTTCACCCAGCCGTCATTGGAGCGACGATCCGCGGTGGATGAGTTGCCTGGTGAGCGCGATTCTGCACACGATCGTACTGCTCGTTTTGGCATTGTGGACGTTCACGCTGTCGGGCGAATCGTCCGCATCACTTCAGGTCAAGTTCGCTCCCGCTAGTGAGCCCGCCGATGCGGCGATTGTCCAATTGGAAATCAGCAAAGCAACCACGGCGAGCGTCTCAGTCGGACCCCTGGAAGCACAAGTCCCAAGCATTGACTTACCCATCGGCGAACTTGCGGCGATACGGTTCGGTGAGTTGCACCTCGACGACGAACTCGTGGAAGATCCGCTGGCGACGGTGTCGCCCGAGTTGCAGGCGCTGGCTTCAAGCGGAGCCACCGAGACTGCATCGGCTGGGTTAAGGAGGTTGCCATCGTCTAGTAGCCTCGCCGGTCGAAGTAGCTCGGAGCGTCAAAGGATTGGCAAACTTCACGGTGCCACCCGTGACAGTGAAGAGGCCGTCGAAGCGGCACTGGCGTGGCTTGCCAATCACCAGCGAGGCAGCGGCGCATGGTCATTCGATCTGCACGCCAATCCGTGCGATGGTCGATGCCGCGATAGCAAGTTGAAGGATGACAGTACGCCGACGCCATCGACGGCTGCCACGGGACTGGCGCTGCTTGCGTTCCTAGGCGCTGGGTACACGCACGAGGAAGCAAAGTATGCCGAAGTGGTTCAAAAGGGTCTGTACTATTTACGCGGTGCCGGTCTTGAAACCGAGACCGGTCTGGATTGGCAACAAGGCAGCATGTACGGTCACGGCATTGCCTTGATGGCGATCTCCGAGGCGACCGCGATGACGTCCAAAGACGGCGAGCTCGACCATGAACTGCGACAACTGGCGATGCAAGGGACATCATTCACCTGTACCGCCCAACATAAAAACGGCTCGTGGGGATACGTTCCCGGCAGCCCCGGCGACATCACGCTTACCGGATGGCAGGTGCTATCTCTCGTCGCCGCCCGCCGCAATCAAATCGGGCTACCATCGTTGACGATGTCTCGAGCAAGGAGATTCGTGCTTTCCACTTCCGATGAAAACCAATACGCATTCGGCTACCAGGGGCCTCCCGCCAAGCCCACAACGACCGCGATCGGTTTGACCTTGTTGTTGTATCTAGGCGAGTCGCCCGGATTCACTCCGTTTGACGGTGCCCTCACGCGGATGGCTCGACGTGGTCCGACTTTGACGAACGTGTACCACGATTACTACGCCACCCTTGCACTGCATCATGCGGGGCATCGCGACTTCGACGACTATTTCGCGCTCGTTCGACAGCACTTGATTCGGACTCAAGCTCGTGACGGTCACGAACAAGGTAGTTGGCACTTCAAGGACGAGTGGGGCGACATTGGCGGTCGGCTTTATACCACGGCGATGTGCGCGATGATTCTCGAAGTTCCGTACCGCTACCTTCCACTGTACGGTCCGGCAGACGACTTTCCGCTGTAGCAGCGAGGGCCTTAACCGATTTCTCCGCGATCTCCGGTCGTGCCGCCGGCGATGTCCGCCGCATAGCATTCGATGAGCGTGGCTTGGTTGGCGCTGCGATCGACCTCGCGCAGCGCACGAATGGAACGATCCAATCGGGCGAGTGTGGCGGACGAGACTTGTTGGTTCATCGCATCCGTTCGCATTTGACGACGATAGTGCTGGACCGCCATGGAGAATGCATCTCGCATCGCATCCCGGCGCTTGGAAGCATCCTTGCCCGCACCATCGACGTGCTCGGTCAACGTTCGACTGAGCAGAATCGGATCAGGATGTTCGTCGGCAAGTCGATCGCGCATCGTTTGGTAAAACTGGTCACCATCGCCGCTAAGAAGTTGTGCAGCCACGTGCATGTCGCCCGCGGCCAGCTCGACGGCGGCAAGCATTCGTTCATTATCGCCGTCGATACCATACTCTTGCCGCAACAAGCGGACCGCGTCGGAACCACGTGGTGTCGAAAATCGCAGCGTGCGACAACGCGAGCGAATCGTGGGCAATTGCCGCTGCTCACTGGTGCCGATCAGCATGATGATGGCATCGGCGGAGGGTTCTTCCAGCGTCTTGAGCAGACAGTTTGCACCCTCTTCGTTGAGGTAATCGGCATCCTGAATGATCGCCACTTTTCGACCTCCGCGAAATGGTCTCAACCGAACATCGCGACAGAAGCCCTCTTGCATTCGCACTTCCGGCCGACCGATCAACAAATCCAGCGGGATCGTCGACTTGTCATCGGGTTTCCGAATCACAATCAAGTCCGGGTGTGTTCCCGATTCGACCTGGACACATGCCTCGCAGACGCCGCAGGGAGCCATCTCGATGGGTGCCACGCGTTCACAGAGCAGCGTGCGTGCGACCAGCTTCGCCACCGTTTTTTTGCCGACTCCCGCGGGTCCCACAAAAAGAAAACTACCGGCGAGGCGTCGTTGGCGAATAGCGGTGGCGAGCCAGCGGCGAATGTCTTCGTGGCCGATCAAGCCATCCCAAGTGCTCGTGGTCATCGGCTCGCCTAAGGACCGATGGGCGTGGTCGCGGACTTTTCCAATTCGACGATTTTGGCGACACGCTTAGCGTGACGGCCGCCTTCGAATTCGGTGCGCAGCCACATCAATACCAGTTCATCCATCGATCGTTCGCCGATCAGGTCACCTGGCAAGCAAAGCACATTGACATCGTTGTGTCGACGACTCATCTCGACCATCACTTCGTCATAACAGGGCGCCGCTCGAACGCCGGAGAATTTGTTGGCCGTGATGGCCATACCGATCCCGGTTCCGCAAATCAGGATACCGCGATCCGCTTCGCCACAACTTACCTGTCGAGCGACGACTTGCGCAAAATCGGGATAGTCAACGGCGATCTCCGAATCGGTGCCGTTATCAAAGGTCTCATAGCCGTTGTTACACAGAGTTTGAATCAACTTCGCTTTGATGTGGACGCCGCGATGATCGCTGCCCAAAGACACCTTCATGTTATTTTCCTTGACTTTCGTTCGGACCGGCCGTGTCCGACTCCGCGGGTCGGCCATCGAGACTCGGCTGGGGATCGAGCTCATTGCCCAATGCCTCTAACCATTTGGTCAATTCTTCCTCAATTTGTGCGGCACAATCTCGATAAACTTCGACGGACATTCCCACCGGATCGCTGATATCGCCTCCATCGCGGCGGAGCGTAAAGACGCGGTCGTGCATCTCCGGCCACGCTGCGAGGATCGCTGCCCGGTGGCCCCGCGTCATCGTCAGCACCAAATCGGCGACATTCATGACCGCATCGTCCAACGGGCGGCTGCAATGTTCGGACAAATTCAGTCCTCGCTCGTCCATCACGTCCACCGCTTGGGAACTCGCGGGGCTTCCAGTCCCGGCCGCCACTCCAGCCGACATGACTCGCACCGCATCCTCGTCACCATACTGGATTCGAATCAGCTCTCGCAGCAGTGTCTGGGCCATCGGACTGCGACAGGTGTTGCCGGTGCATACGAGCACGATCACAGGTTTAGCGAATTGGTTCATGGCTGCTCGTTCGATGACCCCCTCGCGCAAAAGCTCCCAACGATTATCGGTGACTCGCACTACTGTCGACGCTCCACCATAGCGAGTCGGGCCATCGTCGAGCAGCAGTGGTAATTGGCTTCCGAATTCTTTTGCCACCGCAGCCGCCGTCGTGGGCAGCGGACCGCCATTTCGACACGCACTGGTCAACACCAGCGGGGCCGACAAATAACGCTGGATATGCGCCAGGATACGATGGTCGACAACGCGAACACCGAGCCAATGGTCTGCCCCCAAAATATGCTGTTGGACGCCGCTGGGAAGCTGGCTGGCAGCCGAACGAGCGCCGCCGCCGGGAACGACCAGTGTCAGTGGACCAGGCCAGCAACGTTGGCTGAGCCGCCGCCCCAGCGATGAAAGCCCGGGCATGTAGTCCAATGCGGCTTCACCGCTGCGGACCGAAATCGCTAGCGGATGATCGTCACCGCAGCCCCGTAGCTGGCAAAGACGCTCCACCGCACTCTCGCACAGGGCACTGGCTGCCAATCCGTATACCGTCTCGGTCGGGACACCTACCACCTGGCCTTCCACCAATGCCTGGACCGTCCGATGCACGATATCGCGTGGGTCGCTACTCGCCTGGACGTCAAAAATCATGGGCACCCATGCCGTGGAATTCGCGTGTCGATTAAGACGACATTGTAAGGACCACAGAAATGCGCCCACAAGCCAACGGCATCGCGAAACCGGTTGCACCCGACAACCTTTGAAAACTTAGTCGCGATAAACCGGATGATAGCCGTCATAGTAAGGGTGATCTGGGTAGGCCGAGTTTGGGCCGATGGGGTAAGGGTTCAAAGGATTGTTGTAGCCTGGAAGATTATTGCCGGGGAAACCGTTTGGGTAACCCTGGTTACCGGGAAAGCCGTAATTGCCTTGCCCCGACGGGTCTAGCGTCCCGCCTGGGACTCCCGCGCCGGTGGGGCCGCCGAAATTTCCGCCAAAAATTCCCAAGTAGTTCTGACCTAAGCCCGCATAGGGAGCGCCCCATTGGCTATACGGGGCGCTGTACGGTCGGTTGGGAAAACGCCACTCGCCATAGGGCTGGACTGGTGCTCCCCAGCTATTGACCCGGTAGTAATTGTCTGCCGACTGTCCGTAATTCAGCGAACTGCGGGTATGCGAGAATCCACTGGTTCGATAGTCCGCGGCAAGGGGCGCCGTGGGGCTGGGCGGTGGCGCGTACTGTGACACCCGCTGCCCTGAGATTGGGTCATGCGTGTAGTGGCTGGGCAGCGTCAACCAATCGCTTGCTGCGGCAACCGAGGTCGATCCGAGGGAGGCCACCATGGCCAGCAAGAGTGCGGACGTGATTCTCATGCAGCCCAAAATAGTTTGCGTTTTTGGGCCGGGACCTTAAATCGAGAGGAAAGTGATTGGGACGCGCGTCGCCAAGCCGCGCAAAACCTACAATCGTCGTAATCCGTCTTCGGTCATGGGCGTCGGTATCTCCACATCGACAGCATCGATCCTAGCCAGGGTTTCCGCATCGAGGCATAGGTCTTTGGCAGCCAATGATTCGTCGAGTTGTTGGGCTGAGGTCGCACCCACAATGGTGGAAGCGACAAAATCGTGTTGTCGGCACCATGCGAGTGCGAGCGCCGTCACGCTCACACCGATCGAATCCGCGATCTCCATGAATCGTCCTGTTGCTTCCAAGCTCCGCGAGTTCACGAATCGCTGAGCCATCTTTTTTTGTCGCTCTTCGCCGCGAAGCAGATACTCCGAAAACCGTCCACGCGGTGGCGGCCCGTCTTGGTATTTGCCCGTCAACACGCCGCCACCCAATGGCGAATAGGGCAACAGGCTCATTCTCTCTCGCCTGAGCACTTGCGCCAGTTCACTTTCGCAGCGACGGTTGATCAAGCTGAAGTTATTCTGAACCGTCTCAAAGCGATCGACTCCGCAAACGTCGGCTCGCCACAGGCTCTTCATCACACCCCAACTGGTTTCGTTACTACAACCGATCACACGTACTTTGCCGGCATCCCGTAATTCCGACAGAACGCCAAGGAGCTCTTCGTAGGGCATTCCATGGTCGGGCCAATGAGTCTGGTAGAGATCGATGTAGTCCGTTCCCAGTCGACGAAGCGAGTCATCGCACGCCGCGACGACATGGCGTCGATCGAGTGCCGTGTGGCCATGGCGGACTGGTGGACAGAACCAACCGTGGGCCGGACCGGTTACTTTGGTGGCAACAATGACGCTTTCACGAGGTTTGGTTTTGAGCCAACGCCCGAAAAATTCTTCGGTGACACCGAAGGTTTCCGCCTTCGGGGGCACCGGGTAAATTTCCGCAGCGTCAAAGAAATCGATGCCCGCCTCCCATGCTCGGTCACAGATGGCGTGGCTCGTCGGCTCGTCGCACTGCGAACCAAAGGTCATCGTCCCCATGCAAATATCCGTCACTGTCACGCCACTTGAGCCAAGTCGGTTGCGTCTCATGAATCTTGTGTTCCGAGCGAGTAAACTGAACTGAATCGAGTCGCTAAGATATCGACTTCCTCCCGCTCGTCTCCCCACCTACCACCCCCAAATCAACATGCGATTCGCTACTTCGAGTGTTTTCACGGCATTAGCGATGCTCGCGATCGCCGCCGCGTCGGGATCCGCCGCTGACGAAAACGCACACGGTCCCGATTCAGAAATCAATGCGGAGGTTCCCCATGGCGAAGTGACCCAGCATGAGTGGCTGGAGAGCAAAATCTATCCGGGGACTCGGCGTCGCTACAGCGTGTATGTGCCTGCTCAGTACGATTCGACCAAGCCGGCGGCTCTGATGGTGTTCCAAGATGGTCACGCGTTCGAAGGCACCAAGGGCGACTTTCGCTTGCCTGTCGTGTTCGACAATTTGATTGCCAAGGGTGATATGCCAGTGACCATCGCGGTATTGATCGATCCGGGACACAAGGGCGAACTACCGCCGAAACGTGGTTGGAGCCCGTCGCCGTCCAACCGAGCGGTCGAGTACGACAGCGTCAATGGAGACTACGCCGAGTTTTTGCTCACGGAAATACTGCCCCAAGTCGAAAAGAATTATTCGATCACCACGAACCCGGAACTACGCGCGATTTGCGGCAATAGCTCAGGCGGAATTTGTGCATTCAGTGTCGCGTGGCACCGACCGGATCATTTTCGCAAAGTCCTTTCGCACATCGGTAGTTTCGTGAACATTCGCGGTGGTCACCAATATCCGTCTATGATCCGCAAAGGCGAAAAGAAACCGCTCCGTGTTCTCCTCCAATATGGTGAGAACGACCTCGACAACCAACATGGCAATTGGCCGCTCGCGAACAAGCAAATGGCCGCGGCGCTTCAGTTTCGCAACTACGATTACAAGTTCGTGTTGGGCACGGGCGCTCATAATGGCCAACATGGCGGAGCTATTTTTCCCGATTCCCTACGCTGGCTCTGGCGCGGCTGGAAAGACGAAACGTTGTAGTCCATGCCGAAGTTGCAACTTTCTCGATCGCTCGACATTTCGTTCTCGGTCCCATTCGTCCATCGGCTGCGTGAAACGCACGATGTGGGTGGAGACTGTTTCCACGTCCTCGCCGAACTCCTCCAGGTGAGCGCCGACACCAGTGTCCGCCCTCGAGTGATTGTCTGGGCAGAGTCGTCGCTATTGGGACCCCACGGGAACGCGACTCGTATCGTTGACCAATTGGCGGCGCTGGAAAGCGTTGATGTCGTGACCGATGCGCTCGCCATCGACGGCGGCGAAGACATCAAGAACACGCCCGAAACGATCGATCGCCTGCTCCGCGAGATCGAATCATACGGACTCGATCGACGCAGCATGATCATCGCCATCGGTGGTGGAGCCCTACTGGATGCCGTCGGATATGCCGCGGCGATCGCGCACCGCGGCATTCGATTGATCCGCATTCCCACGACGACGCTCGCCCAAGCCGACTCGGGCGTCGGTGTCAAAAATGCGATCAACTATTTCGGCAAAAAAAATTGGGTCGGGACGTTCGCGGTGCCGTGGGCCGTGATCAACGATGCAAAGCTCCTGGAATCGTTGCCGGATCGAGATTTTCGCAGTGGTTTTAGCGAAGCCGTGAAAGTGTCGCTGTTGAAAAGTCCGAGCCACTTTGAGTGGCTCTGTGAACATGCGGCGGACATTCGCGACCGAGACATGACCACTGCGATCGAAGCGATCCATCATTCGTGCGTGGCTCACCTGAGGCATATCACCGAAGGCGGCGACCCCTTCGAGATGCTCGAGGCTCGGCCACTGGACTTTGGGCATTGGTCCGCCCACAAGTTGGAACCGCTCACCGGCTATCGGCTTCGTCACGGCGAAGCGGTGGGAATTGGTGTCGCGATCGATTCGATTTATTCATCCATCGAACATGGACTTCCCGAGGCACAAGCGAACGCCGTCTGCGAATGCCTTGCCACTCTAGGGTTACCGCTTTGGGACGAGGCACTCGAACCGACGGACCGGTTGCTTGTCGGACTCGAAGAGTTCCGCCAGCACCTGGGCGGTCGGCTGACCGTCACGATGCTGCGCGATGTTGCCAAGCCAATCGACGTCCACCAGATCAACCAGGCGTCGATGAAGGAAGCGATTGCCAGGCTGCGTGAACTTTCGACAAAGTTCGCATAACCGCCGTCACTTACTCGCTTGTCAAACGCCCGTCATCAAGGTTGTGCTACGTTGACAAAGACCTTGAGCGCATCGTTGTCTTCGACCAGTAGCCGCATCATCTCTTGGTACTGGTCCAGTCCATCGACGGGCGTCGTCAAAATCTTCTCCAGCACTCCGGGATACATCACGTCGCCCAGTGCCAGGTCTCGGATGCCACTTTCGAAGTGAGTGCGGTTGGCATTCACACTGCCTAATAGCAACTTGTTGCCGAGTACCCAATTCAGATTGATCGGGTCCGAGGGGACTTCGATCTTTTTGCTCCCGCCGGTGATACTTGTCCACACCACGACCCCATTGTGGCTGATGTGCTGCATCGCTTCGAAGGCCAGCGCGCTGCTACCGGTCGCGTCCACGATTAAGTTGGGACGTCCGGTTTGTTTCACCAAGTCGGCCATTGAAGTTTGGCGAGTGCTGACGTAATTCGCCTCGAGCCCGCCAACGATCTCGCTCTTCAGGTTCGGTGCTTCGCCGCGAGCGAGTGTGTAGACCTCAAGCCCCCGTAGCTTCAACACGAGTGTCGTCAGCAAACCGATTTGACCGGCGCCCAGGACATAGGCGAGTCGAGGCCGCCAAACCTTCATCCGCCGCTGTGCCTCGAAAGCCTGCTCCACCGCCTTGGCCGCACAACTCATCGGCTCTTGCAACACGTGCAAGTGTTTGAGCCCTTCGGGAACACGGACAATGTATTCCTCTTCGTCAACAAAGTACTCCGTCAAGAATCCGTGACGCAGATTGATGCCACGTTCGTAATACGTTTCCTCGCTCGTCATGTCGTTGGTGCCGATTTGGTCGTAAATCGATCCCCCAGGGCGACGCACCGTTGCCGTGACGTAGTCTCCAGGTTTGACTCGCTTGACATTCGATCCCACCGCTTCGACGATTCCGAAGGACTCATGGCCGATGACGAGGTAGTCGTCGCCCGCCGGAGCGTTACCGTAGAGCGCTTCGTTGATTTCTCGATCGGTCGCATCGACGCCAACCTTGAGCACCTTGACCAGCACACCAAGACCGTCGGCAACCTGGTCCAAGCGAGGTTTATCGATCTCACGGGCGTGAACGCTGTTGGGGGTACCGGGCGTGACCGCTACGGCTTTCATCGGAGACTCTCTCAATCAGATGCGATGACGGGTGGGACTTAGTACAAGCGGGGCCCGGATGGTATCAGGCGCTGGGAACTTTCGTGAGGGGGGCTCAGGAGTCGTCAGGCAACCAGGCCGATTTGCCCTTCTCGTAGAACTTAGTGATATCGATCCCCGACGATTTTTGTTCTTGCTCCAGCAAATGCAATCGAGATTCCAACCGTTCGATCCGACGAGCGAGTTGTGGTACCAGTTCGACATTCGGGTCCGGAGGCACAATGCGAGGAACCGCCGGGTATCCCAAATGACGCTGCATCGCACCGAACAGGTAGAGCGGATCTTTACGACGATTCGCCATCGCGATCCGGCCTTCTTTGTCGCCGAATAGGAACGGCCCTTTGCCTTCGGTCGGCAATCCAGCTTCAAGCAGTCTTCGTTCGTATTCTTTGCTCACCAAGAACAACAGATCCGCGAGATCAACGAGTCCAATCTCCGCCCGAAACTTCAATATCCAACGCGACCAATCATCGTCGTAAATCGGATCTTGGCTGACCGCGAGCAGCCCACGGTCATAGTGCAACCGGTTGCGGGAAAGGACTTCCAGTTGAAACAAAAAGAGTCCAGCGGGCGTAGCCTGGTCGACACGAAATTTGGCGTCGGCCTCCAAGATCTGGAGGGCCGTGTCCATCGAGAATCGACCCGTATCGAGTTCTGCTTCTTCCACGAGGTAGGACTGGAACGGATGAAAGTAATGCGACAGACGCCGCATCGCAGTTCCCATCAGGCCCGCATGTTTGAGCTCGGTGAGCAGAAAGCTAATGGCCATTGGCAGGTTGGTAGTCGCCAACATCTCTTGGGCAGCGTGCTCGAGCGCCTCCTGCATCGGCACACCGTCGTCGGTGCGTTGTTTCAACAGCTTGAACAGATACGCCTGTTCGATGTATTCGCTTCGATCAAGCATGTTAAGCCGCGTCCGGTCGTGGATATGAACAACGCGAAAACACTGGTGTCGCGATCAGGGTCTTGAACAACTCCGAACGCTCGTGAGCCCATCCATTGTGTCACACAGGTTGAAATTCTCGCGTGCATCGAAAATCGACTTGGGTCGCGGCACCACTGGAGTGAACTGAATGGACGGTGCTCTAACGTACTTTGCCGAACACGACGCACGCGTTGTGCCCGCCAAAGCCAAAGCTGTTGCTCATCGCAATGGCGACCGGTTTCTCGCGCGCCTGATTGGGCACGTAATCGAGATCGCAATCCGGATCGGGGTTGTGCAAGTTGATTGTCGGTGGGATCAGCGAGGTTTCGATCGTTTTGGCAAGAATGACCGCTTCGATTCCACCGCTGGCGCCCAGAGAGTGTCCCAGTGCGCCCTTGGTGCTGCTAACGGCAAGCTTCCACGCGTCATCGCCAAACACGTTCTTGATCGCCCGCGTTTCAGCTTTGTCACCCAACGGCGTGCTCGTGCCGTGGGCATTGACGTAATCGACTTCGCCCGGCGAAACACCGGCGTCCGCTAGCGCCGCTCGCATGGCCGCCGAAGCCCCACGGCCATCTGGATCTGGTGCCGTGATGTGGCTGGCGTCGCTGGTGGTACCGTAGCCGAGGACTTCGCAATAAATCTTGGCGCCGCGAGCCTTGGCGTGTTCGAGCTCTTCGAAGATCAGCAAACCGGCGCCCTCGCCGAGCACAAAACCATCTCGCTCAGCGTCGAAAGGGCGACTCGATGTGGCCGGGTCGTCGTTGCGCGTTGACAATGCTTTCATGTTCTGAAACGCCGCCAAGCCCATTCGTGTGATGGCAGCTTCGGTTCCGCCCGTAATCACAAGATCGGTCTCGCCGATCCGGATGCTGCGCATCGCATCGCCCATCGCATTGGTGGCGCTTGCGCACGCCGTGGCGACAGCATAGTTGGGACCGCAAAGCCTATAGGTGATTGACAGGTTACCCCCTGCCGCATTGAGCATCATCTTGGGGACGGTGAACGGGCTCACGCGATCGGGACCCTTTTCGATCATCCGCTCGATTTGCGCTTCGATCTCACCAAGCCCACCAATACCGCTCCCCAAAATGACTCCGCACTTGGCTCGATCGAGTTGATCAAAGTTCAGCGCCGCGTCGGCAATCGCTTGCCCGCCCGCGTGAACGGCAAACTGGGTGAATCGATCCAATCGCTTGGCCTCGCGAGCGTCAGCGAAGTCGCCGACATCAAAATTCGGGATATCGCCGCCGATATGGATCTTGTGTTTTTCAGTGTCGATCGTCGTCAACGTGTGGATACCGCACTCACCCGCGGTGAGTCGGCTCCAGAAATTCATCACGTCCAAAGCGAGCGGTGTGACCACACCAATGCCCGAAACGACGACACGGCGCTGTGCGGGTACTTGCATGAACAGAGCCTTCGGCAGAACCATTTCGTGAGGGATGCGAGAAAAGTCAGGATAAAATAAATGCCGCCCAAGGATGGTCACGGTTCCGAGGTCAACTCAGTCCGATGACATCATGGGGCGGCTATTGGACTCGGGCCCCGTGGACGAGCGAACTCGTCACTTCACGCGGGCCGGGACAGTCTCTCGTGCGGTGTTCGACAAAGCGTTCACCACCACGAATCGGTGCAAGCGACTATTCGTCGCCCTTGGCATTCTCGATGAAATCGATCGCTTCGCCGACCTTTTGAATCTTCTCGGCTGCTTCATCCGGAATGCTGATATCGAACTCTTCTTCGAGTTCCATCACCAATTCAACGGTGTCCAACGAATCAGCACCGAGGTCGTTCACGAATGAAGTCTCGCGGGTGATCTTATCTTTGTCGACGCCGAGTTGTTCAGACACGATATCGACCACGCGTTCTTCGACGGTAGCCATGGGCTAACTCCCAAAAGTTTCAACTGGATGTAAGGAAATGTGTTCGTGGGGCGAGAGCAGTCCATACCGCAAGCGGTGTGCGTCAGGGGAATAGAGCCCGAAGCGGAGATTGCTTTCGCCGAAAAGATAGGGGAAACAAACAAAAGGCGTCAATACGCGGAAGCGGTCTAACCGACCATTCCGCCATCAACCACCAAGGTTTGGCCGGTGATATACCCAGCCGCACCGGACGCGAGAAAAAGCACCGCCGCGGCAACATCTTCCGGTTTGCCAACTCGGCCAGCCGGAATCTGCTTGGCGACTTCCGCCATGACGACGTCGCCAAGTTTGGCGGTCATATCGCTTTCGATAAAGCCCGGGGCCACCGCATTGACAGTAATATTGCGATTCGCCAGCTCTTTACTGAGCGTTCGCGTCAATCCGATCATACCCGCTTTG
This sequence comes from Pirellulaceae bacterium, assembly GCA_041741195.1. GTDB lineage: Bacteria > Planctomycetota > Planctomycetia > Pirellulales > Pirellulaceae > JBBSJZ01. The sequence goes on along the minus strand of JBGSKM010000129.1, from coordinate 125,150 downwards.
CTCGCCGAGTAGTTGGCTTGACCGGGATTGCCGATCAATCCCGAGATGCTTGCCATGTTGATGATCCGGCCATATTTAGCTCGTCGCATCAGATTGGCGGCCGCCCGCGAGCAAACGAAACAACTTGTCAAGTTTGTTGCGATGACGTCGTCCCACTCCTCGTCGGACATGCCCCGCATCAATTTGTCGCGTGTGACGCCAGCATTATTGACCAGAATGTCGATCCGGCCATGCTTTTCATGCGTCCCCGTAATTGCCGCTGCCGCTGCAGCACGGTCCGTGACATCGCATGACAATGCTTCGCCCTTGCCGCCGGCCGCTTCGATTTGGCTCACCGTGTCCTGGAGCTTGTCGGCGCTTCGAGCCAGGCAAACGACCGTCGCACCGCTGGCGCCCAAAGCCAGCGCCACAGCCTTTCCGAGTCCCTGGGAGGCCCCGGTCACCACTGCAACTTGACCGGATAGGTCCGTAGTAATCGACAATTTCATGACGAGCTTTTCTTCAACACGCGGGATGGTTTGGAGGGTTTAGCGATCGGGGGTGTCCGCTCACACTGCGGCTTCGTCACCAAATCCGTCGGTGGGAATTTTTCGGTCGATACGTTTTAGCGTGCCACGCAGCACTCGGCCGGTGCCAGCTTCCAAAAATCCACCGATCCCGTCAGCCATCATTCGGCGGATCGAGTCTTCCCAGCGGACTGGGTTGACCACTTGTCGGCTGAGCAAGTCGCGAATCTCGCTGGCACTGCGGTGCGGTGCCGCATCGACGTTGCTATAAACGGGCAGCTGGCAATCCTGGATCGGCATCTCATCCAAGGCGGCTTGTAGCAACGGTACCGCCGACTGCATCAGCGACGTATGAAACGCACCGGCGACGTTCAAGCGAATCAGTTTCAACTTCCCAGCGGTGGTTCGTTCCAACGACTGGATGGCCGACAGATGCCCAGAAATCGCGATATTCCCGGGGCAAAGCAAATTGGCTGGTTGCAGGACTTCGTCCTCGCCACGATTCTCGTCGCAAACCTGCTGGACTTCGGCCAAATCCAAGCCCAGGATACTCGCCATGCCACTCTGAACGGCGTCCGCCGCGGCCTGCATCGCTTGCCCGCGTCGCTGGACAAGCCTGACGCCGTCGTCGAACGTTAATCCACCGGCAAAGCACACGGCCGTGTATTCACCAAGACTGAGTCCCGCAGCGGCCGTGACCTTTGATGCTTCGGCTGGATTTTCTGATGTCCAAACCGTCGCCGCCGCCATTCCAGTCACAAACAATGCCGGCTGGCTGAACTCGGTCGCGGAAAGCTTGTCCTCTGGTCCTTGAAAACAGACATCGGCAAGGTCGTAGCCGAGGATCTCAGACGCTCGCGAGAATAGACTTCGCGCAGCGGGGTGCTGGTCGTGAAGCCACCGGCCCATTCCAACTGTCTGCGCACCCTGGCCGGGAAAGAGGATTCCGACGGAATCAGTATCGATTGCCACGTAAAATCAGTCGCCTTCGGCTCAATCGTCTTGTTTTTCGACGACCGTACGGCCTTGGTAATAGCCGCAAGTCGGGCAAACCGTATGCGTCGGCACAGCGCTACTGCACTGGGGGCAGTAAGCAACTTGACGTTTGGTCAGGTGGTCGTGGGCACGGCGACTATTCGTTCGCGCGTTGGAGTGTCGTCGTTTGGGGACTGCCATCGCAGGAGGTCCAAGTGAATGGGTGATCGGTTCAATCGGGCCGCGTATGGTAGGAAGTGACCTCGCGGTCCGTCAACGCGGTACACACTGTTTTTTGTCAAGTTCACCGCATTGACCCACAAAATCTCACAATGAGCCACCCATGAGCCTCAAAGCGTTCCAGCTAATGGGTTGTGGATACAGCCCGCGTCACGCATGCCCTCCTCCGGGACGACTTGGAATTTGGTCGAAATGCTTGAGGCATCCTGCTCTGCAGCACAATGGAACTGAACAAAGCCGTTGCCACCCGGACCAGGCCAAGCAATGTCGATTGGTCCGGAAAGCAGTCTTTCGCCAGACAATCCTCGATTGAGCCAGACTGACGCTTCACCACTGCCAGCCAGTTGTGCCCTTCTTGGCACGATGGTGCTAGCTACTGCGCACGAATCTCACCGCGTCAGCGATCACAAACTGGTTGGCGCCCGTTGAATCCAACGTAACGAAAGCACCGCTGGACAGACTAAAGGTCCCCAGTGAAACCCATGTGCCACCGTCCATCGTTTGATCGATGTTGAACGCAGTCGTGCCTCCATCGTGCGACACCATGTAGGTGGCGATTGTGGCGCGAAGTGGATGCGAGGTATATCGCACTAAAACTTCGTACTGTCCGTTCGTGGCGAGTGTCGGCGTCCATGTAGCAGTTGCTGTCGAGCCCGACGGCGCGGCCAGGTAATTGAAGCCGATAAAGCCACCTACGTTGGAGCTGGAGACGAATTGGCTGGAGGGATCTTCCGTCGTGAAGCCGGGGGATGAGTTGTCCACAATTATCTCCTCCAGCACGTCTTCGCCGACGACGAAGCTAGCGATCATGTCCAGGTTTTGATTCCCGTTTAGGTCCGCGAAAGAACCTGCCGAAAATACAGCATCCACAGCCCCAGGGCTGAAGTCACCTGATGTGGCATAACGGTAGGTTGTTCCGCTAACAAGCGTGGGGGCACCGTCTACCGTAACGCCCGTCGCACCGGGACCTGACAACGTGAACTCCTCACCGGCATCGGTGATCGTGCCCAAATCTAGGCCGGCATCCGATGTTTCGGTAAAGGTCACATCCAAATAATCACGCCCATTCAAAGTCGTTACCACGATCGTGGCACCGGCCAACGGATCGGCAAGGGTTGCCGTCGGTGCACCTGTCAGATCGCCAACCCGGACGAACTGGACAGCGTCGCCGACCACCACACCATCCGCATCGCTTGCACGCAATGTTACACTACCAAGGATTCCAGCCAGGAAATTGAACCTTCCGATCGATCGGAAGGTTCCGCCACCGACTTGCTGGTTCACCGGAACGATGCTGGTGCCGTTCTGAGAAACGACTTCGAAAGCCGCATTGGTCGCACGGTTTGAGGCACTGGTGTAATTGACGAACACCTCATACGATCCACCAGCTGGAATGTTGGGCGTGTAGGTAAGTCGTCCAGCACCGCCAGCGTAATTGAATAGATAATCTGGACCCACGTAGCCACCCAACGCACTGCTGCTGGCCCAGGTATTGGCTGGAGTTGCATCGCTGTTGTCCAGCGTAATGCGAACGACATCATCCGTGACGGTGAACGACTGACGATCAGCCACGTTGACCAGCGTCGACGGGCTTTCGAATGAACCCGGGATGAAGTCCACGAACACCTCTCCGGGGACAAAACTACCCATAAACGCATACTGGAACTGGCCGCCGCCAAGATCAGTTGGCACTTGGTCGATGACTGCGCCGTTCGCCCCTGGACCGGAAAGAGTGAACTCCGGCGCAGCGTCGATAACCGAAGCGGTCGTCGCAGTTGGGAAGACGATTGTGATTGTACCGAGCCCATTCAAAACCGCCGCCGTCAACTGTGCACCATCCGCTGGGCCGTTCAGCTGTGTCGTCGGCGGCGTCGTCAAGTCGCCAACGCGGATGAATCGGACCGCGTCAGCGGTCACGAACCCATCGGACCCGGCTGCGCTGATGACCGCTTGACCCGAAGTACCTGCGAGGAAATTGAACGTGCCGACTGACACAAAACTTTCCCCACCCGTTCGCTGGTCAAGCGAGGTCGAAAACAAGCCATCGTTGTGCTGCACCGTCAAACCCGCGTTGCTAGCCCGGTTGGGATGCGCACTGTACTTGATAAGCACTTCGTACTGCCCATCAGTTGGCAGCGTTGGAGAAAAGGTCGCGGTGGAATTGGTTCCCGCACCAGCGAATGCGTAATTCGCTCCCTCGAAACCTGGCACACTCGTGCTGGTTCCCCAACCGCCTAACAGGGTCGTGGAAGCTGGACCTTCTGTGTCGAGGGTTAACGATACTTCGCTGCCAATGGTGAAGTCCATGCTATCCAAAGTACCAAACGTTGCACCGTCATCTTGAAATGTCCAGTTCGCTGTATTCAAAGCCGCGGTACGAGCGCCAGCGACTGACGAAAACGTTCGGCTTCCCTTGTATTGGCCGTTGTCAACATGCGTAACCGCAAAATTGCCGTTAGCAACGTTAAGCACACTCGGAAGGCCAGAACTCTGAGCATTGTCTACGGCATCCCACGTCGTGTTAGTGCCGCTGAAGTCCAAGCCAAATACTAGAGTCCCATTGAAAGTTGAGGGGTTATCGCCAGGGACGAAAGCCCCTTGCCCCATAAAGATTTGATCGCCCGAGCCAGAAAGGTCGAAGCCGCTGTCGCCTGTGACAGAGCCGACACTGCTCGTAGGCGATGTCGATGGCAGACTGCCAATGACAACGACGGTTCCGCTCGGCAACGTTGAACCAGTGCTATTGATCCAGGTGAGAAACCCTTCCGACGCTCGCCAGTTACCTCCACCAGCACCGTGTCCCGAGCCATCGCCACCGCCGAGATACCCTGAGTCCCAAAAGTTGATCGAAGTACCTGGCAATAGGTCAACCCAAGAGACGAACGAAAATCCTTTTGATGCGTCTGCTCGGTAGCCGAGGATCGCACCGTCCCCTGCACCCAGTTGTGTTGCCGCGCTGACATTGAGCATGGTGTTATCGAGCACGGGAACAACGACACGGTTGCCCGCTAAATCGGCGATCTGGGCCGTGCTGCGGATTCGCAGACGCAGCGTCCCTGGTGACGTCGGCGTGACTATAACAGTGAACACGCCCGGAGACGATTCGGCGATGGCACCAATGGTCACGGTAGCCGTACCCGAGTTGTCGAAGTTGGCAGCGAGCACGGTTGCCAGGTTGATGTCTTCGTTGAACCTAATCGTGTAAGTTAACGGAACTCCAGCCAACACAGCGCCACTTGCATTATCGTCGATCGACAGAACCGAGGGAGGTGTGGTGTCGCCACCGGAACCAAAGTTGTTCGCAGATCCCAGATGATTGAGGGCTGCCCCTTCAAGACTGGCTGGACGAGTGAATCCGTTATCGGCCAGAGCCACGTTTGGCATCGAACCGGCAAGCTCTCCTACCACCCAATCATTTCCTGACGATCCGGTGGAGTTGCCGATTCGAGCCACGTAGTCGGGGTGGTATCCATTGAGGTTAATGAACGTGGACGCCGGTGGCACGCGTCCTTGGCCATTGCCCGATGTGTTGAAAAATCCATACGCGGTATCCGCTGCTCCGCCATCGATATTGCCTATCGCATCATGAATCGTCCAGTCGGCTGCGACCCCGTCGAGCTGACCGTTGTTGTCCGAATCAACATCGGCATCCGGGAAAGGTGCTACAGCGGAGTGAATCACCATCACCGTGACGCTACCGTTCTCGATATCTGTCGATCTACTCGACCACGTTGCTCCCCAGCCAGTCGAGGTGGCTGTCAGGATGGTTGCAGCCGAATTGACCGGATAGCTGCTACCGAACTGTCGCAGTACGAGGAAGCCATTGGAGCCAAACTGCATGCCGCCAATATTGAAGACATGGTCGATCGAACCGGCGTTGCTTTCGCTGTCCCCTTCAAGTAATACGAGGTGGAAGTCGGCAGGAACGAAAGCATTCGGCATGCCGCGAAGTTCGATGTATTCTTGGCCTGTGTCGGACGAGGACTCCGGATCAAACACCACTTCGCTGATGACGACCAGAGAACCGCCACCGGTTCCGCCAGCGCTGGCGGTGATCGAAAAGTCATCCACGGCCAGTCCGTCATCTGCGCCGGTGGCATCCAAATCGGTCCATCGGATCCAAAACGTCGCCCCTGCAGCAATGTTCAAACCCGAAATGGTTGACGTGACCATTTCGCGGTTCGCTGCAACATTTCCATCCAGAGTGCCGACGGTTCCTGACGTGACTGGCGCCGTAAAATCCAGTGCATGATGGTCCGTCCAGGATCCTGAGCCATTTGTCAGCGACGTCGCATCAGTACTGTACTGGAAATCCAGCCGATCCGTCCGTCCGGTCGAGCCCAGTCGCCACTGCTCACCAACATAAGAAATGTCAAGCTCTGTGATGGGAGCTGCATTGTCGTTTCGAAACTGCGCACCGAAAACAGGATTCAGTGAACCACTTCTGAGTCCACCCAACGCTCGGTCGGTACTGCTACCTACTCCAAAGCTGTATACGTCACCCGCGCTCCCGCTTCCATCGCCAACCCGATAAGCGGCTGTCGCACTCAGGACATTATTCTCGATGAAGTGCCAGCCATTCAAGTCACCGGTGAATTGGCCGTCGGAGACAGTAACCGGATTGCCAGAAGTAGCCAGCGTATTGAAGTTTTGGGTGTATGCCGAAATGCCAAGATCGATTGCTGCAAGAAGCTCCCGAATTTCCAGGACTTCTACATTGAAGGTTCGGACGCGACTCCTGCTACGACGAGAGCGCGATATCCGAGCCTTGAAGAGAACATCCACAAATGGACCAATGCGTGTCATCCTGAGCATCCAAACCTGACCTGAGGACAGAACGGAGAAAGAAATCGATCCAGGAAAGGCAAGCAAACGCCCTCGCTGCTGTATGCGCAGGTCGTCCCGGCATTTTCCAACAGAAACGGCGACCGCCTTCTGGGCGATCGCCGTCGAGCAGGAATTGGTAATCTTCCCTTATCAGCCTAGAGCCGCACGAATCTCACAGCATCAGCGATCACAAACTGGTTGGCACCCGCGGAATCCAACATGACGAAAGCACCGCTGGAGAGATTAAAGGTTCCCAAGGATACCCAGCTGCCACCGCCCGTCCTTTGATCGATGCTCATCGGAGTTGTGCCTCCGTCATGCGATACCGTGTAGTTGGCGTTTGTGGCGCGAAGCGGGTGCGAGGTGAATCGCACAAAGACTTCGTACTGTCCGTTGGTGGTGATTGTCGGAGTCCAAGTAGCGGTAGCTGTCGAGCCCGTAGCCGCGGCCAGATAGTTGGTGCCGATAAAGCCACCTACACCCGAGCTGGTGACGAACTGGTTGTTCGGATCGTTTACCGAGAAGCCAAAGGATGTGTTGTCCACAATTATCTCCTCCAGTACATCTTCGCCGATGACGAAGCTAGCGATCGTGTCGAGGTTTTGATTCCCAACCGAGTCGGCAAATGTGCCTGCGGCGAACACGGCGTCCACAGCCCCTGGATTGAAATCGCCGGTGGTTGCATACCGATACGTCGTTCCGCTTACAAGTGTTGCAGCACCGTTCACCGTGACACCGGTGGCGCCTGGGCCACTCAATGTAAACTCTGCGCCCGAATCGGTGATGGTACCCAGATTCAGGCCAGCCCCCGAAGTATCCGCAAACGTAACGTCAATGAAATCATTCCCATTGATCGTAGTAACCACAATGGTGGCTCCCGCCAATGGATCAGCAAGAGTTGCCGTCGGGGCACCGCTCAGATCGTCAACACGGACGAACCGCACCGCGTCGCCGACCACCACACCATCGGCATCGGATGCTCGTAACGTCACACTTCCGCTGGTGCCCGCAATGAAGTTAAACGTGCCAATCGACTGAAACGATCCGCCGCCGGCCCGCTGATCGACACGAATAACTGAAGTGCCGCTCTGCGACACCACTTCATAGGCCGCATTGGTCGCACGGGTCGCGCCGCCTGTGTAATTGACGAAAACCTCATACTCCCCATCCGTAGGAATATTAGGCGTGAAAGTCAGCCGACCGGCACCACCAGCGTAGTTGAATAGATAGTCCGGACCGAGATAACCGGGAACCGCCCCACTGCTTGACCAAGAATTGACCTGGGTCGCATCAGTATTGTCCAGCGTGATACGAACGACGTTATCTGTCAGTGTGAATGACTGCTGCGTCGCGAGGTTTGGAACGCCCGGTTGTGCTGAATCCACAAAGGTTCCGGCGATGAAATTGACAAACACTTGGCCAGGGACAAACGATCCGGTGAAGTTGTAACGGAAGGTACCGTTGCCAATATTCTGAACGTTACTGTCATCAATCACGACGTTACTGACGCCAGGACCTGACAGGGTGAACTCCGGCGGAGCATCGTTGACCGAGCCGCTGTCGATCGAGACAGTGGGCGAGAAGATGAACTCAAGGTAGCCTTGAGTATTCAACGCATCAGCGGTCAAGACTTCGTTGTTCGACGGTGAACTGAGCTGCGCTGATGGGGGCGTCACCAATTCGCCAACACGAACAAAACGAACCGCATCGGCGGTGACAATTCCGTCGGATCCGGCTGCACTAATGACAACTCGATCGAAAGAGCCCGCAACGAAATTGAAGGTTCCGACCGAATTGAACGTGCCACCACCTGTTTGCTGATTCAACGTCGTGACAAAGACGCCACTGTTGTGAAAGACTCTCAGTCCTGCGTTGGAAGCCCGGTTCGGGTGAGCACTGTAATTGACGAAGACTTCGTATTGCCCGTCGGTAGGAATGGTAGGCGTAAACGTCGCGGTTGAATTGGTTCCTGGTCGGGCAAAGGCGTAGTTGGCACCTTCGAATCCAGGCACACTGGTGCTGATACCCCAACCACCAACCAAGGTCGTGGACCCTGTGTCTTCGGTGTCCAGCGTAATGTCTTGGACTGGCGTTATGTTCAACGTACCTGGCGAATCGTCCGCTGGACCAAACCAAGCTCCAGGAGTGCTGGGGACGGAATTGTTTCGCTGCAGCGAGAAGCCCTGTGGTGTCGTGTTCGTTTCTTCAATGCCTGCGCCCACATCGACAGCCGATAGGCCTATTGCCGCCCCTGCCGTCGCATCAAACGTTCCTTCGTAGCTAATAAATTCAACAACAACGCCCTGCGCATTGACTAAAGCGAAACCATCGTTTCCGTTCTGAAACCCTGCCGGTTCACCAGTGAAGTCCAATGCACCAAATCCAGTACCACCCTCGTCGTCAATGATGCCACCGAGAGCAATCGTGCTAATGATGCCGCCTCCATTACCGTTGTAATGAATGATTGACCAACCTGTTAGATCGGCACCCGCGGTCCCTGCGACTTCCACGAATTCATTCAAATCGCCTGCATCGTCGTCGTAGTGAAATTCGTTGATCCACACCGTGGGTGCCGGTGCATCATCGTCAACAATCGTACCGCTGGCAGATGGCTGAGAAAGTGTTCCACTGCGAGATGGATTGCTCAGCGTGACCGTGAAGCCTTCGTTTGGCTCTTGAGTCGTATCCCCTGTGACTTGCAACGTTATAACTTTTGCCGCTTCACCATCAAGGAAAGTCACGGTACCGGTTAGAAGACTTGTGAAATCTGTTGCATCCGCGGGATTGGCGGTTGCACCTGCGATGGTGTAGTCAACGGTGTCGCCGCCAACTGTACTACCACTTCGTGTAACCGTGAACGTGAAATTAGTCGTTCCGGCATTCCCTTCTGCCTTGGACGCATCGGTCGCCGCGATGGCAAAGTCGGGAATGGACGCTGCTGTCTGGATCTGGAAATCATCGACCCGCCACCGAGTCGTGTCACTGCCGCTAGTCCCAGACGAAGTGTACTGGAACGCGAACCAGACCAAGTTCCCATTGATACTCGAAACATCAACATTCCCAGACGGTGTGAATACTTGGCTGTTCTCAGCGGCGGCTGTGTAAGTCAATTCATTCCAAGTGGCGGCACTAGGAGTCCCGACCCCTGAATAGTCCGTCGATACCAAAAACTTAACCTGTGGGTTTGCGATCCCGGGATCCACAAATTGTGTCCATGTTTCAAAGGTGATGATTTCACTGCTCGACGCAGTTAAGTCGAAGGGAGGAGAAATCAACCAGTCTTCTGCAGGGACTGTATCGCCAAATGCGTTCACTTCAGCGAATCGGTCAGAAGCCGCTGTTGAAGGGAACCAAGTATTCGCCGCATCGGCATCTACGCTAAAGGTCGTCCAGCCGGCACCCAATCCCGCGGCGCCAGCGACCGTCTCAAAGTCGTTTGAGTACGGAGCTACCAATCCAGCGAAATCGTCGTTGAGGATGTTACCTGTGGCGGTCGGGCCAGTGATGTTCGCTCCGCCAGTCGCATTCGAAAGAGTTACTGTGAAGTCTTCGTCCGTTTCGACAGCAGTGTCACCGCTGACATTGATGCTAATGGTTGCCTGAGTTTCGCCCGCCAAGAAGCTGACGGTTCCGCTTGGCAAGATTCCACCAAAGTCCGCTGCGTCCGCCTCGGAACTAGTGACAGCCCAGTTGACGTCGGTGGCTCCCGATGTGTCACCGCTTCTATTGACAGTGAATGTGAACGCTGTGTTGCCTGAGTCCCCCTCCAACTGCACAGCACCAGGCCCAGCGGCGACAACCAGATTGGTCGGTATGGGCCCGCCTGTGTCCCCGGTGACCTCCAGATTATCGATGGCGATGTCCTCATCGCCGGCATCAAGGATGTCAAAGAACACTCGAATGTTGAGAGTGCTACCTAAACCTGGAATGCTCGCTGTGTACTGAGTGAACGTGTCGGTGATAGTTGCACCATCTCCGACGCCATCAAAATTTGTGTCGATGGCGGGTTCGGTATTGGTGCCTCCCGTTGCCTCGACCGCAATCAAATTCTGGAACGCACCACCGTCAATTGAATAAGCGAACCTGACCGACGTGTCCGGATCCCAATCTTCGTTGCCATCTCCGGCTTGATCCTCAGCGATAAATACAGAGAAAGCCAAATTCCCAGTGACAGAGGAAATGTCAATCTGATTCATATCGAGCGTTAGGTTGTCAACAGCCCCCGGTCCACCGTCAGTGTCCTGAACAGCGAAATAGAAGCTGCCTTGAATGTTATTGAAAACCTCACCGCTGATATCCGAACCATCAGTGCGGATAAAATAATCCGTACCGCCGCTGGCAGTAAACTCGGCGACACTGGTCGTGTACCCTGCATTGGTCTCAAAATCGACGAGCGCCAGAGACGCCAGTACCCGTCGATCTTCGAGCGATTCAATCAATGATCGCCGACGGTTCTTGGCGGTAAAGCGATCACGCTTGCTTTTGCCGCTCTTGTTCGAGTCGCTCTTCGAGATCCAGTTGATACGCTGTAGCCAAGAATTCATATTATTCCACCCGGACGATTTGGTTGTGCCTGGTTCTGTAGCGTTCAGTCAGCTCACTCCACCGAGAGCAAGCCGACGCCTCTCCGTTCCAAGGTGCGAAAGCAATCCGCACCTGCTGCTCGTCACCCTACTCGGTCCATTCAGGGTCATTTCACAAAGTCCTCGGCAGTCTATTCATCACAGCCGTTACGAATCGCAAAAACGTCAAACTTTAACACTTCTGTGAAGATTGCTTCACATTATGAAGAATTCTTCATACGCGTGGCAGTTGAATCGCTCGCCGCACACCGCGCACTATCCTGAGTGCTCGATCCTTGAAACTGCAAAGCCGCGACAAAAATGGGCCTCGGCGGAGCCTGGGAACCGATTGCAGGCGATGGAAAATGACGGCCCTTTTAGTGAAAGGGGGTTCCGCATCCCCTTGGCGTGGCTGCGACGATGCGGCGACCCGCTCGCTTAAAACGGACGGCAGTCGACAGAGTTTGCACGCAACCAGACGCGATTGGCCGGAAATGTGAAGTGTGCGTCAAACTAGCTGAACACATCTTAGACGCCGCCCGTTAAACTCGTAATTGATGGCTTGCCGCAAGCCTACCGTGCAACGGGGCGAGTGGGCCTATATCGCGCGGATCTTCGCCCACATACCGAGGTGTTATGGTACTTGAGATCACCATTCTTGACGTCCATCCGGGATTGGAGCGAGAGTTTGAACGAGTCCTCCCCACTGCCTTGCAGTTTGTCACTTCCGCACCGGGATACTTGGGGCACACGGTAAAGCGTCACAGCGAACACAAGAGTCGCTACATCCTGCTCGTGCATTGGAAACGCAGGGAAGACTCGGAAGCCAATTTTCGCGGCACGGAAAGGCACCAAAAGCTCAAGGCGATACTGCATCGATTCTACGAGCTCTATCCCGAGACGGATTACTATGAACCCGTCGACGGTTTCTTGGGTATTTCCTGAGTGCGCCCATCCGAGGACGCGCATCGTTCACGGCGACTGCGTGACGTACAGGGTGCTCACCACCGGCAAGTGGTCCGAGTACCCGTTGTCGTGGAAGGTCGTTCGTGAATACGAGCGACTCGGTCGCGGCATCCCATTTCCGGGAGGATGATACATTTGGTCGTCGGCTAAGATGGCCGTTTGTGTCGAACCCAGACCCCAAGAGATACCACCAGGCATCAATAACCCAGGTGAGTAGACGATTTGGTCCAGCACCTCCCAACGGTCGTCATAGACGTAAGTGCCTATCGACTCATCATCGTGCATCCACCACGAACTGTTGAACAGTTTCCCAGCGCCGACCGCGTCGATGTCGCCTGTCGCACCCAGCACGTTCGTAAGCGACGTATCGTCGGGATGGTCGTTGAAGTCACCCATCATCACGAGGTCCGCATGGGGATCGTTGTGAAGCAATTGATCAACGCGTCCGCGAAGCGTTTTCGCGGCGACGATGCGATCCGCTTCATCATGCGATCGCGCCGGCCAGTGGTTGACGAAGAACGTGACTTGATGCGACCCGCTCGAGAGTGTCGCTTCGACAATCTCTCGTGTCGGACCGGCGTCGACGACATGAAATTGTTGTCGCCGGAGCTGATACTCCTTGGCATCATAAAATAACGCGCAATCGATTCCGCGGCCGCTCGGCGAATCATGATGCACAATTTTGTAGTCCCTCCCGAGCGGATCGAGTCGCTCGCGCAGCATTTCGAGCACGGCTAGGTTCTCGACTTCCGCAAGTCCGAGGACTGAGGGGCCAGCCCCACCGTGCATGCGCATGATGACGCGGGCCAAGTTGTCCAGCTTGATATCAAGACGTGCTCGGGTCCAGCGATTGGGACCTTCGGGAGTGAATTCTTCGTCGCCTTGGACAAGTGGATCGTCCGCCAGATCAAACAAGTTCTCGACGTTCCAAAACGCAATGCCAAGTGCGCGTGGCGCCGATGTCATTCTCTGAAGATCTTGGAAACCGCGGCCGAGCGGTTTGATCCATTCACCATACGCTGGATTCGGGAGTACGATCCAGCTAGTGCCCCACTGGGTACGCGTCTGGTCAACTTCGTTCTTGCGATACGCAATTGCCTCGTCCAATTGGCTTGCTGTTGACAATGTGTCCAAACTCGGGGCGCGAAACCGTTCGTCAAAGTCTCGCAAATTGTCGCCAATCGCAAGGACGATGCGACAGTGTTCGGTCGTTTCGATATCGCGACGACGTGACGTCTTGTCACTCGTCGTCGTACTCAGCTTTAAATCGGCTTCTTTGATGATAGGGATTCCTAAACGGCTCAGCACCGCTTTTGTCTGCTCACGATAGCGCTCATTGCGGTTGCTCACATGCACGACGCGAACCCCCAACGCCTCGGCCGCCTGGATAAACTCTTTCGCTCCCGGTACAAGCCTTACTTCTTGCCCACCCCATTGTTCCCAGCGATCAAACCAAGTTTGGTCGTAAGCAGTCCCCGTGCGAAGCATCCAAGATTGGAAGCCAGAGTTATCCAGCACGGTTTCATCCAGGTCCATCACGACCGCGATGGACCGAGAATCATCGTTTGGCTGTTCGAGCGATTGACGAAGACGAAGTTCCGCGAGCTGGAACGTTTGATAACAAATCGCTCGGTACTCGGCCGAAGTTTGCATGTAAAGATTTGCGTCGAGCCCACGGTAAGGAGGAGACTCCTGCTTGACCTGTCGCTGGCTCTCCTGGGCGGAGACACTTACGAGACCCGTGGCCGGTGGCAAGGCCGACAAAGCCACACACCACATTGCCCGGGAGATGACGCGTATCGAGTTGCCGACACGATGATCCAAGACGTCCAATGCGACCCTCGAGATGAAACAAATCAAAGCGTTCTCCAGAGTTCGACCGCATCGAGGGTATTCACGTGAACGGAACATGCACGTCGGAGATCTCACCGAGCATTCGCATCAAAGCAAATGCTCTGGACAACGATTCGACCTGATGTTGGTGGTCAGAGACTTTTTGAAACATTAAAAGTCGCCGCTGATTACTTCGCTATTCGCTTTCGTGCCGAGGGCTCCCCACAGCCCATAGGGGCTCCTGTTGCCTGGCGCACGAACCCCGGTTCCGGCACTGTGGACCATTCCACTCAGCGAATTTCCAGCCTCGATCGAATCAGTCACGAACTTGACAGCGCCATCGGTCATCAGAACATGAACGCCACCTTGATGTCGGCTGCTGGGAGGCAGTGCCCCATTCCCCGTATGCCCGAACTGCAAGCAAACTTCACGGTTGGGTGGAAGAATCGTGTTCATGATCGAGTAGGGCGCGGCACCACTTGCCCAGCGGAAACCGCGGCCTTGGTTTCCTGCCGCGAGGCTTGGTGCGGCAGGCGCCCAGAATCGGGGTCGTTGCGCGTCGATGTCGGTCTGGCAAAGCGAAGGATTCTCGCGGACCGAAGTAAAACTCGAATGGTTGCGAGAGAGTGTGGAAATGGCTCGGTCGCCAAGATCCGTCGCGATCTCAGCCGCCATGATCGTGTTTGCTGTCCCGTCCAATACATCTCGAAACGCGGTTGCGAGTCGGCTGGAAAAGACACCGCGAGCCCCTGCTCGAAAGTTTTGCGATGAGGTCGAGTCAATTGTCCGCAAGCTACCGTTCGTGTACGGTCCTTGGTCCATGAACGAACTGCTGTCGCCGGTACAGGCGGCATAATTCGTTCGCCCCATCGCCGGAAGCCCCACACCTGGGTCACTCGGACAACGCAAGGTTGCAATCTCGGTCATCCAAGGTGCGTAAGCCGTGTTCCGCGTGTTGCCACCCGCACCGATGGTGTTGTTTTCATCGGTAGGCGTTGGTCCCATCGCCGGCCAAGCGGGAGCCCGCTGGGTGCCGGGAGCTGATAGGTCAACGGTATTCGGATTGCTAATTTGTTCCCAAATCGCTTGTTGCTCCATGAAGGGCGTGAGTCCCACAAAAATACTGAGCATCAAGCGATTCGAGCCCCGATCTGGGTTGGAGAACCAATTGTTTCCGTTGTGTCGATTGGTGCCACCCATCTGCATCGGCAATTGGTTGTAGGCCGCATGGTAGTTATGCACCGCAAGCCCGATCTGTTTGAAGTTGTTGCTGCAGCTCATTCGACGAGCCGCTTCGCGAGCCGCTTGAACCGCCGGTAATAGCAATCCGACGAGTACGCCAATGATGGCGATCACCACCAGCAATTCGACAAGGGTAAACCCCCTTGGATTCGTTCGTAAAGATGACATTTAAACACCAGTTCTATAGGAAATTCGTAAAAGGAAATCATTGATCCCAGGTGTAACAACAAAACAATCAACCGCAACGCGGTTCGGTATGCGGGGTGGTTGCCGCGTCGATTTCTGATCCAGAAATCGTTCAAAGGCAGGTCCACTCGAGGTCGTCATCCAATCACTGCTTCGCCGACTCGCGGGCAGCGTCCATCTGCTCTTGGCTCGCCTGTTCTTCGGGAGTGTATTGGTACGTCTCGTCTGGATTGATCAAAGTCGTATCACTCTTACTTCCGCATCCCGAAGTAAAGCAGAACAACACACCCATCAAGAGTATTCCGAAGTGTCGATAACGATTCATTTCTTACTTTCGCCCTCATGATTCATAGGCTCATCGGACTTGCCTTGGGCAACGTCTGCTCAAGTCGTGTCCGCACGGCGTCAACGCACTCATCAGAATATGTATCGAGGCGAGTGCCACCCCGAACAAAACTTCATTGCGAAATCTTAACAAATCAACAGGCCTCAGCTTCACGGGGATTTGCGAGTTCTCACTTGAATGAACGATTTTACCCAGGGAAATTGAGATTCCCGGGGCACTCCAACGGGTGCATCTCGTACTCGGGATTGTTAAGAATCTGTGAGTGGTTGGTGTGTTTTCTGGGCTGTTTGGAGTTGTGTCGCCATGCAACGCCTCGGCCAGAACCTTTTTCGATCAAGCGAGTTCAGCTTTTGGTTGTCAGCGCGACGGATGAGCCGGACCACTTCGGGCTTCCTGAATGGTGGCGAGGATGACAGGGAGCGGGCATCGGTCGTGGGTGTATACCGACGGGAATCATGGCTGACCAAAAAGTAGCCGTGCTTTTTCGTGCAGCAAACTCGTTCGGTGAAACGCCCGGTTCGTGGCGGAAGCGATCGGACTCAAACGCGAGCGGTTAGATCCTATAAATTCACGCGGTTTTCAGGCCCGTGCGTCGCTGAGGGGCCTCCAAGGCGATCGCAGTCTGCGCCATTTTCGAATACAACGATCACGAAATCTTCATCGTGTCCCATGTGCGAAATGCTGGGAACAGTCACGGCTCATCCAGTCGTAGCTGCCTTCTCGGCCTATGTCCGCTTATCAGGAGACTGAAACAAAGATACCAACATGCAAGATGCACCCTCGGATCGTCGACCGCTCAAGACTCGGTCGTGGCGAATCTTTCAATCGATTGCCTCACGTCTTGCGCTAAGCGGTGTTAGCCCCAATGCGATTTCCGTCGCCAGTGTGTTCTTCGCGGCACTCGGTGCGATCGGACTTGTCGCGACACGTCTTGTCGATGACGATCTCGCGCGGCGAGCTTGCTGGATGGTCGCGGCGGCGGGGATCCAACTGCGATTGATCGCGAACTTGCTCGATGGCATGGTCGCGGTCGAAGGCGGGCGAGGATCGGCAACCGGTCCGCTCTACAACGAAGTGCCTGATCGGTTGAGTGATCCGATCTTGCTCGTCGCGGCTGGCTATGCCATTCACGCGGACCCGATCGCTGGCTGGGCCGCCGCCGCGATGGCACTGCTCGTCGCCTACGTTCGCGCGATTGCCGCAAGCGTCGGTGCCGGTCAAATCTTTCTCGGCCCGATGGCCAAACCACAACGAATGGCGATTCTGACGGCGGTCTGTGCCGCTGGAGTCGCCCTGCCGAATGAGTGGATGAAGCTGAGTGGCAATGGAATCCTCAACATTGCACTTTGGCTCATTGTGGTCGGTGGTGCCGTGACCGTTGTCCGGCGGCTGCAACGAGCCTCCGAGTTTTTGAGGCAATCTGCGGAGCAGTCGCCATGAATGATCCACAAGCAAACGTGTGGTTTGGCCATCTGACGCTCGAAGTCCGTGCGGTATTGTTGGGCATCTTCGTGGCGCTCCTCGTCGCCAGTGCGATTTCGATTTCGCTGCTGCGGCTCAAACCCGATCGCGATTGGTCGGAACTTCGGGCACGTATCCGGACTTGGTGGGTGATCGCCGGACTGGTTGCCGGAGCGCTGTTGCTTTCACCCGATGCCGCGATTTGGTTTTTCGCCTTCGTGAGCTACTTAGCTCTCAAAGAGTTCTTTTCACTGATTCCTACGCGGCGTGCCGATCGCCGTGTCCTGTTTTGGGCGTACGTTGCGATCCCGGTGCAATATCTTTGGGTATCGATGCAGTGGTATGGGATGTTCATCATCTTTGTGCCGGTGTATTTGTTCCTCCTGTTGCCGGCGCGAATGATCCTGATCGGCCAGACGAAAGGTTTCTTGCGAGCAATCGGTACCGTCCAGTGGGGATTGATGGGGGCAGTGTTTTTTCTTTCGCATGCAGCTTACTTGCTGGCATTCGAAGTCACTGAGTTTCCGCGAGTCGATCCTGCGTGGCCGCATGAGTTGGCGGCTGCGTACCCAGGCCCGGGACTGTTGCTGCTCTTGTTGGTCCTAACTCAATCCAACGATGTCGCCCAATTCCTCTGGGGCAAGTCGCTCGGTCGTCGAAAGATCGCGCCACTGGTCAGCCCTGGGAAAACGTGGGCGGGATTTCTCGGAGGTTTAGCGACGACCATGGTGCTCGCGGCGATCATTGGACCGCGATTGACGATGCTCGATTTGCCACGTTCATTGGTCGCCGGCGCGATCATCGCTGTCAGCGGACTGTTCGGGGACTTGAATATCTCGGCGCTCAAGCGAGATCTCGGCGTTAAGGACGCTGGATCGACGCTTCCCGGGCATGGCGGAGTGCTCGATCGCATCGACAGCCTCATCTTCACCGCCCCCGTGTTCTTTCACTTTGTGTGGTACAGCTATGGATGAGCCAACGTCGAAACTGGACATGGACGTCGTTACCCAGGGACCGCAACCGCTCTTGCGTTACCTGTTCTACTTGCTCGTCGTGCGACCGGTGATTCTGGTCGTGATGGGCATGAATGTGAGGCACCGAGAGCGATTACCAATCTCAGGTCCCGCACTCATTGTGGCCAATCATAACAGCCACCTCGACGCGCTGGCGTTGGTGACACTGTTCGGCATGAGTCGATTGCACTTGGTGCGTCCGGTTGCCGCTGCTGACTATTTTCTCAGCTCGCCTTGGTTCGCTTGGTTCTCGATTCGTATCCTCGGAATCCTGCCACTGGACCGCGAAGTCCGCTCGAAGCACCGTCATCCGCTGGACCCGATCAGCGAATCGTTGTCGCATGGCGAAATCGTGTTGTTGTTTCCCGAAGGCACGCGGGGTGAACCCGAGAAACGAGAACCATTCCAGCAAGGGATCGCCCACATTGCCAAGCGTCATCCGGATGTCCCGATCGTACCCGTGTTCTTGCATGGACTGGGCAAAGCGCTACCGCGAGGCGAGGGATTATTGGTCCCATTCTTTTGCGACGTGTTCGTCGGCGATCCACTGTCCTGGACCGGCAACCGCGCCGAGTTCATGGACGAATTGTGCAGGACCTACGATGCGCTCACCGTGGAAGCCAAAGTGCCGGAGTTTGAGTAGCGGGCGACTTATCTCAAATTCTTTGGGATAAACTCACGGGCTCGGCGTCCTTGATGATGAACCGATCGGTGTCGCCTTGTGAGTAAACGTGGAAGTGGAACCAAACCGACTTTGCGAGATCTGGGACGCTTACCAAGCGAAACTGATGCTCATTGCACGCTCGGTGGGTCTGCGCGTGCCCGAATCCATCATCGAAGATGCCGTTCAAGACGCGTTCATTGCACTCGCCAAGCAATCGGCCGAACCGACCGACGTGATGGCTTGGTTGGTTCGAGTATGTCGCAATCAGATTTTGGACCGGATTCGTAGCGAGACTCGGCGGCACGCCCGCGAAACCGAACATGGACTCGCTCGCTGGTTCAGCGAACCGACGACGCCATCCCATATCGACGCGATCCAACTGGCGCAAGCCATCGGCTCGCTGCCGGAACGGCAACGTGAAATCATCACGATGCACGTTTGGGGCGAAATGACTTTCCAAACGATCGCCGAAGTGCTGGGGATTTCCAGTAGTTCAGCGCATCGTTGCTACCACGATGCGCTGATTGAACTCAGAACCCATTTCCAACCAGAGGACCAGCATGTCTCTCGATGAATCGAACGATAAGGAATGGCTTGACCGGCTCACTGCCTTCCCTCCGGCACCTGTCCCCACCGACCCACGCGTCACGTTTTATCAAATGGGCTACGCAAAGGGTTTGGCACAGACAAACAAACCGGTGAACGGTCGAGCGATTACGCTCAGTCACTTGGTGGCTGCGGCGGCCGTGGTCGGTATCACCGCGACCGCATTCTTGGCTGGACGACGAACGCACTCGCAACCGCTGGATCTCAGCGTCGTGGCTCAGCAGTCGACAGTGGCTCATCAGTCGACGGTTGCTAACGAAGCCTCGAAACCGCTCGCAGAATCACCTTCACCATTATCTTCAAAACCATCGTTGTCGATGGCGTCGGCTGGCGCAACGGATCATCAATCGCGAACCGGAAAACTGGTGCTTGGTTCGCAAGACTTTTGGAGCGGTCGTGAAATAAGCGTCTATGGGGCAGCGGGCTTGGCTTTGCCTGGCAACGCCGATGTCACCGACGTTCATACGCTGGCTTCGACGCTGACTCGCGGCGACTACCTGAATTGGGAGAACCAACAATGAGTCGACACTTTTCTACTGGGTGGATATTGCTGGCGTTGGCGACATCTTCGGCGGCGCAAACGATTGATGAAAGCGAGCGAGAGTCAATCAATCATCGGACGATCATCTCAACAGCCGAACCGGACCCGGCGCTTCGGTACCAATTTTGGCCGCCGCTGCAAAAGCGACAATCGGCCAAT
Source organism: Pirellulaceae bacterium (assembly GCA_041741195.1). Taxonomy (GTDB): domain Bacteria; phylum Planctomycetota; class Planctomycetia; order Pirellulales; family Pirellulaceae; genus JBBSJZ01. The sequence goes on along the minus strand of JBGSKM010000129.1, from coordinate 105,023 downwards.
GCGATGCCGCTTTATTCTCGTGCGGTATTGATGTCCACGATGACCCACAGCCGAGGCAGTGAATTGCGGCTGGAGAGCGATCGTGACCATCGCTGGCTCGGCTCCCCGTGGAAGGACGAGTACGCCGATGAGATTAGCGAATTTTTGCAGTATCATGAAAACTCGCTCGCCGAACTCGAACGTGCGACCGATCGGATGCAGATCGATTATGTGATCACCGAATCCTCGCTGTCCGTCGCCAAGCTCTACCAAACCATGCTCCCGGAAGTCCAGGAGTCGCGTGCCTTGGCAAGATACTTGAGGCTGCGAGCTAAGTTGGAAATGCACTCCGGTCGCTGGGATGAGTTCACTCGCACGATGCAGACCATGTTTCGGCTTGCCGAGATGGTGGGTCACGCCGGTGATCTGCTCGTTTGCCGGCTGGTGGGGATCGCGATTGCCGAAACAGCGATTGCTACGATCGAGGAAGCGTCGTCCCTCGACGGTTGCCCTAATTTTTATTGGGCGTTCGCTTCGCTTCCCAATGAGATGCTGGACATTCGCCGTGCGATCGACCAGGAAATGCTCGTCCTGTTGAACCTAGTGCCGGGTCTTGAAAAATGTCCGGATACTCCGATCGGTCCCGAAGCATCGCGAGAGAAGTTGAGTGAAATCATTGACACGTTCAGCCAACTGATGAAGCTCAGCGGCGATCCGGTGGCTGGCAAGACCGAAGAGATAATGCCGCTCGTTGGCGGAGTCGCGGTGATCGCCTTGGCCGGTTCGTCACGCGACTACTTGCGCGAGACGACGTGTTGGGGGGAACAAGCCAATTCGCTATCGGACAGTGAGTGCGTGTTGCGTGCGATTGCGATCCAGTTGCATCGCGCGACGTCGGACATTCTCAAATGGACCTGGCTGCCCGATGCCATTCGGCAGGAGGCTTCGAAGAAAAGCGACCAGGAGTTGCAGCGACTGAACGAGTTGGCAAAGGCTGAGCGTCACCCCGCGTTGATGTTCATGAATTTGGTGTTTCCAGCCACCGCTTCAGCCTACCGCGCGGAGTTTCGTGTCCAACAGTCGATCGCGTTTGAAGCCACGATTCAAGGAATTCGAGATTTCGCCACCAAGAACAAGCGACTCCCCAAGTCGCTCGCGGAAATGGATCTACCGGCTTGGCCTGATCCGATGTCCCAACAACCTTTCGGCTACGAATCCCTACAACCGAGTCAGGCCACACTGACTCGAGCCCAGCGTTACCCAGGCGATACTGCCACGACCTTTCAACTGCAATTAGCGGAGTAAACGATGAGCCGAATGATACTCACCATCGCCTTTGTCGGCGCGACGCTTTCGATATCCAATGCCCAGTCGGTTCCCTTGGAGCTAGATCAGTCCACGGTTTCCGTTCTCGAAATTGACCTCGCGAAGTTGAAAGTCGACGATCTACAAAGTTGGATGAATGAACACGCTGGCGAATTTGTTGCGCTGCCGCGATCAAACGCGTCCCTCGCCGACTTCCAGCCGCGGTTGGACGCGCTGCGACAAGCCGGGGCCGATCGTCTCGTCCTGGTATGGCGTCTGCAAGATCTGCTCCAAGGGACACCACTAATAACAGCACCAACGCAGCAACCCGAGTTGCTCAGTGCGCTCGCGCTGCCACTTTGGAAGCGAGTTTTCGAAAACGTTCAAACCGACACGCGAGTCGTTTCGGGGTGGACGACGTTTGGCAGTTCTAATGCCATCGGGCAACTACGAAATGACTCGGTGAAAACGACGGATCGGTTCACGGCGGGCTTGGCAAATCCGCAACTCGAATTCCAATGGATCATTCGTTTTCCAATTGAGTCGAGGGAGGACTTGATCGCCCTGTGGCCCGATTCGTTCGCACCCAATTGGTTGCCGTTCACGCTCTCGCCGCGACAAATGGTCCAAGACGTATCGTCCTTCAAACTGGAGTGGTCGTTGCCACCGTCGGCGGCCATGAAAATGACGGTCGAGACGATCGATGTGAATGCCGCAAATCGGATATCCGGCACGGTGCAGCAATGGATCGATGCGCAACCATCATGGAAGCCCAGTTTGAATGTCCATGTTCATGACACGACAGTCACGATCCTGGCCAACGAAAAGTTGGCTGAGCAAGTGTTTGCGTTTTTGGTACAAACCGTCAACAGGCGTGGCGATCGTTTCCAAGCGACAAAGGCGTTAAGGGAGATTGGTATCGCACTGCACAAATACCATGCGACCTACGGAACGTTTCCGTCACCAGCCATTAAGAACGATGACGGAGTTGAGCTGTTGAGCTGGCGCGTGGCAATCACGCCTTTTATCAACCAGGAAGCATTGGCGAACGCAATGAAACTCGACCAAGCTTGGGATTCGAACGCGAATCGTATGTTTACCGAGATGGTCGTACCCAATTTCTCGACGCCGGGAGTTGTGGGTCCGAAGACGGCGATCCGTTTGCCAGCGTTCCCCGGATCGATGTGGGATGGAACGGGAAAACCGCTGACGTTTCGCGCGATTACGGATGGGTCCAGCAATACGATTGCCGCCGTCATCGCTCCGTCGGATCAAGTCGTACCGTGGACGATGCCCGAAGTCTGGCGTCTGGACGAGAACAACCTGCTGCAAAGTTTCTTCGTTGACCGAGAGGAGGTCACCGTGCTGGCATTCGATGGGGCGGTGTACGTGCTCAAGAAAGCGGAAACCACCGAAGAACAACTTCGCGGGCTACTTACGATCGCCGGCCGGGAACCGGTTGATTGGTAAGCAGTTCGAATCCAAACCGCTGGATCCGACAAGTTTTACGATCGGTCGAGTGAGGATGCCGGCAACTCACCGACCATCAGACCCAAGTTGACGCGGCTATTGGCGAGGTAGGTGAATTGGATGTTCGCGAGCCCCACTCGATCAAGCGTCGCTTTGGATTCCTCGAGCTTGCGCATTCGACCATGAGGAGTGAGCAAGTCGAACTTGAGAGCTTCCACAGCTTCGCATAGATTCGGTTTTGCGGGACTTCGAAACAGATCGATGACGACCAACTTGCCACCGGGTTTGAGTGCGGGCAGACTTCGACGAAGCAGCTGCTCGCCGGTCGCTTCGTCCAGCGCATGCAGTCGCTGCGCGATGAGCACAAAGTCGAACGAGTGGTCTTCGGGGAGCGCGGCGGTCAGCGGGTCACCGATGATCGTGGTGAAGCGATCGGTAAGCTGGATCGATGACGCCGTCGTTTGTGCGGCACCGATCGCCACCGGGTCGTCGACAAACACGATTTGCATTGCGGGGTGCGCATAGGCGATCGCACAACTCCAAACGCCGCTGCCACAACCCAAATCCAACACTCGTAGCGATTCGGATTCGATGTTGGCGATATCCAGTATCTCGGCGGCTTGCATTGCCGCCGGAGTATGAATCCACTGCGTCGCAGCGACGCTTTCAAAGTGGCGTCTCAATTCCGGCTCAGGGGATTTTCCCTGCACATCCTCCGTCAATTTCGCCCAATAGGAGTCACCCAAGTCGGTGTCGTATTGGCATAAAAGCCTCGCCGCCGACGAAAGTGCATAATCCTCGCCGTAACGTTCGACGATCCCGGTGGCGAGAAGTGCGTCTAGCAACAGCATCGCCGAGGAGGGCTTGAGCTTGAGTGTGGAGCACAATTGGTCGGCCGTGTGCTGGCCCTGTCCAAGTTGACTGAATATGCCGATCTCACGAGCCGCCCTCAAAATGTGAGAGACCGCATTGATTTGCATTAACTCGTGGTATTGGTCGAGTGTCCGATCCTGGGCTGACATCGAGATCCTAACAACTTCTGCCTGCTATCGATTTTCGTTGAACACTCCATGCTAACGGTTATCGTCGCTTTTTGAAGTATGCTGACGCCAAGGCGGTTTTTGCGTTTTCACCGCGCTGCCGCTTGGCTCTAGGACTCCCAAGAGTTCAAACGCAGCGACAATTCCTGTAGTTTCCCTTTGTTTTTCTCGATCGACATCAATCCGGCCAATAAGCCAATGCCGGTGGTGATGCCGAACACCCACCAAGGCCAAACTTGATCGATCGATCGCTGGGCATGCCAAACCATGCTCGTCACGCCGAGCAGTACGAACAGCGTACCCAGGTACAGAAACGGTCGAATTCGCAAGACAACTCCCGCGGCCATTCCGGCCAACGCCAGCAGGATCAACACCACCGGACCCCAAAGCGTCGTCCCGATGTGCTGGATCATCATATTGGCCGTGCTGCTAACGTAGATCATCAGCGTTGCGCCGTAGCGGACCGAACTCAAGAACTTGGCGTCGATGTCATGGCGATAGCGCTGGGCAAGTACCAGCACGCATGCGGCAGGTGGTATCAACCACAGTTGAGGGTGTTGCAGGAAACTCCACTCCGGATGCTTGACGAGCCATGACCAGATCGCGGAATTTGCGAACACAACCATCAACACTCGCGGAATCCATCCCTCCCAAATGCGGCTAACAAACAAATAGTAACCTGCCGCAATGACGAGCACGATCGACAACGAGGGGCCCGTACTGACCAGACGCGACGTCGGACCCATCCAATCGCCGCTCGCGAGTAATCCGACAATCGGAATGAGTGGCAAATACAGACTCGTGTGAGTCAGTGTTTTCGCAATCACATCATCACTTCGACGGCGAACCCACTCAACGATACCAACGCTCACGAATGCAATTGCCATCACGATGTACGGCCAATAAGCTCGCAGACCGATCAAGGCAAAGTGTGGTTTGCAAAAGAAAACATGCATCCATGTGAGCACGCCGCACACTTGCGCGGCGACCAACAGCCAACGACGGTGCGTGTCGGCAAGGGTTAGCTTCAGCGCCGACGGAACACGGTGGCTGTCCTGGAGCGTCGGTCCAGAGGCAAGGGCGACGATTGCCGACAAAGCACTCAGCCCACCGATTGACAATGCAACCGCAGCGACGAGTGCCATTGGCAACCTCGTGACGGAATCGCTGTTTTTGAATATTGCCTCCAGCGAAAGCATGACCGCCAGAGATACGACGCCAATGCACCCCACCACGATCGCGGAACGTCGCAGCGTCGTGCTCCAGCGCCCAGCCCAACTGGAACCGGCCAAACGCGGCAATCCCCAAAGGATCGCGGGAATCAACCACACCGAAACGATTAGCCATCGCATGGCCCCGCCCAGAAAGGCTGCATTGGGGACAGACGCCCCGACGCTCGACCAGGCATAGACCGCGGACAAACCAAGAGCCATTGCGAGATCCCGAACCGATGCTCGATCGAGACGCTCGGCAAGTTCGCTAACACCCACCGCACAGATGACCATACCACCGATCGAAAGTTGAACGAGACTCAGTGGCGCGTTGGCGAAGTAAAGACAGAACGCGCCAACGATCGATGCAGCCGCCGATAGTCCCAGCGGTACCAGCGTCGCAAACGCATGTGACGACAATGTGACCGGACATGTCGAAGTGGTTCGTTTGACCATCAACTCTTGCAGTTGTGCCAGAGGTGTCACGGTGAACGCCAGCATTGCCGATAGAAAGCTGCACGTCAAAATCGAGATCATGAGTGTGTCCGAGTCGGACCAACCCAGCGCGTTTCCGATCGCGATTGTCGCCGCCGCGAACCATGCGACACTCAGTGTTTGACAGGTTGCCAGCAAGCCCCATTGCTGAGATCGCAACCAAAACCCAAACGCCAGCAACTCGAGCAGTGCGAAACGCACCACAAACTGTCCAAACGACGGCAACATCGATCGGTTTGAAACGAGCGAGAGCGATTGAGCAAATACTTCGGCGGCCGAGATCACTGCGGCGATGACCACCAACTCAGCCCACGGATTGCTTTGCGGTGTGGATGGATTCGCATCGGTGGACGTGGACGCAGTGACTCGATTCTGGGGCACCGAAACGATCTGCCAAGTCAACATCCACCCGCAGGACCACGCGATGGAATACGTCCAAAGGAGTTCCCCTTGGTTTGACCCACTCGGCAGACGCCAGATCATCCAAACTCCGGCGGCGATCACGATCCAACTTGCGACTCGCGTTGTCCAATCGTTTGACTCATCGTTCTTGTCAGCCCAACAGCGGAATGCGACGAGAATCCCCAGGACGGTTACGAATGCGAGACCATGGATCGGCGACAGGCTTGCCGTGGTTTCGGATGCAATCACGGCAAAGCATGCAAGAATTCCGATGTGCCAAGCATCCACCGATTCACGCGTTCGCAGGTAACGGTACAGAGAGCTTGCCGAAGCTACAAAAAGGAGCGTGAACTCGATCGTTGCACTGGAGATTCCGCCCCCGAGTTGGCTTGGCGGTGCGAGCCGCATCAATATCCATGCAACTTGTCCGGACATCAACGAAATCGCGATTGGCCACGGCAGTCGAGTTTGTCGCAGTGATCCCAAGAGTGAAGACTCACGCAATCCTCTCAGCGTTAAGTTTCCGATCGCCACGCTGGTCAAGATAAAGCTCACCACATTGAGCAGTGGGTTCGCCGCAAGGCCGCTAGCGATCAGCGGATGGAGTAAACCGATGCCGGCAGAAAAAAGCCCCGCCGTCGTGCCGATCGCCATCGACACCGCAACGGCAAATTTGGCGGATGATGATATTGTCGGTTGCGAATTCCCCATCCAGCGATCGATGCCGTGAGCAATCAGCGCCCAGACGAGCGTCGCCAGTCCCGCAACCTGGAACCAGGCAATCAGTGGCAGGTTTGAAATCGCTGGTACCACCAACGTACACGCGAGTGGGAAAATCATCGCCGAGAGCATGGATCGTTCCGGCAATGTTTGTCGGAGTGAGGATACCAACAACCCCGTCGCCACGATCAACCACCATGCGGACATCGATAGCGTTGGAATAAGTCCAGGCGAGCTACCAATCGCGATGGGTTTGAGCCAGCCGTAATAGAAGAGCGACGCGGTCGATGACAACAGCAAACCGACGAAACCCGACAGGGCAAATTGGCTCTGGGAAAGCGACCAGCGCCCAGGCAACATGCGGCTAGCAGCGAGTGCCGCCATGACGATCGTAGTAACAAGGATTAGGCGATTCGACGTTTCCAGATCGAATGCATACGCGAGTTGGCTAGTACCCCAAACAAGTAATGCAATTTGTGTCAGCGCCGAGGTTTCTCTCCAAAAGTTCGCGATCGTTTCACGAGTGCGAAGCCAACGAATCGCCGCAAGTATTAGCGTAAATCCGATGAGCGGTGCCGCGAGGTCGCGGAGATCCATTGTCGACGCGTGCGTGATGCCGAACCATTCACGTCGAGTGATCAACGGCAGGAATTCGACGAGGCTTGCCATCACCAGTAGAACACTTGCGCCAGCCACAAACCAACACCTGGGGAAATAATCCACCATCGGCGAGTGACCAGCTTTCCGTTGGCCTGCTGTTCTTATTGGGTACCAACCATGATGACCCCAAACTTCCAAAGCAATCCACAGCCAACCGAGAACCGCCAATAGTACCGACCAATTCCATAGCATCCCGACTTGCGGCTCCGAAGTGATGAAAAGATGACCGGATCGCAAATCAAGCGAAGGGAAAAATGCGTCGGAGTAGAAATGTCGTACGAAACTACATCCAACCACAAATGTGGACGCTTGGGCTGCCAGCATCCATACGCGGTCGCGAAGGTGGTATCCGGCGATCAACAAAATGAGCGCTGCGACGCCCGAGGCGATACCGGCAAAGACAGGGTCGTCGGGCATCTGAGTCATCGCGACGATGGTTGCTAGCGCTGCAAGCGTCGCGGCGGCCCAGCACCACTGGGTCATGCAAACGACAGCCCATTGTTTCTTTGATCTTGCTAGAGATAGATGGCCCAGACGACCTGTGACCACCAGTCGAATGCTTGGAATGAGCAAGTAGACGGTCGTAAGAATGCTCGCAGCCAACAACAATGCCTGGGTCCATACGGTCGCACCAGCGATCGACACACCGCTGGCCAATCGCAGGGGATGCAAAGCGGCACAAGCGACGAGAATCGCCAAACCGATCGTCACGGACGCTGGCAATCCCGCGGTGACCGCCGCGATCACGCTCGCAACCGCAAGCACACCCACAATGATTGTAAGTGCATATTCGGGCACAATTCCCAGCCAACTTGCGGGCGCAAAAACCAGGACCGCAGCGTTCAAACATGCAAACGCGAACCATGTCCGAGCCAACCGTGAAAGCGATGAGGCGTGAGCGTTGCGACGATTGAAACTCAGTAGTACCAGGTTCAGAATTCCGATTAGGCCAGAGGTCAACATCGGTTCGCCGCCGACCAGTCGGCGAGGCCAACTCAATGCGTCCCACTCGACTTGCTGCATGACACACGACGAACTGATGAGCACGGCGAGGCTTGTCGGAATCGTCGCCATGGTCAACCAAGGCGCATCACGAAATACCCTCCAGCATCCCAACCAGCACGCCGAAGCGGTGATCGCCCACATCCATAACCAACCCGGTTCGGCCGCAAACATCGGCAGGGCAAGCATCGCCATTCCGATACCAAGAACACGAGCGACGTTGGCAAAGAACTGGTGCGATTCGATGGCGGAACGTCGATGCGTCAATTGTGCCGCAGCACTCGCGACCGTAATGGCTGGCAGCAGACTGACCACGACCGCATACCACAAATCGCTACCGAACTCGCGGCCCATGTAAGCCAGCGTGATCGCCAACGAGGCGATCGAAAAGCCGGCGACGAACAAGAACGTCCACTGGTGACGTGATCCCGCCACAAGTAATCGTCGAGCCCGCAGGCGGGTTTCGGTACGATGATAACGCCATGGAGCTTGAAACCAAACGATGGCGATGGCCACCGCGACACTCGCACCGGCGATCAGGAAACCCGCGTTCTCGCCGAACGTTCGAAGCACTGCAGGGACCAGCGGTATCATCCCCGCAGGTGACGCCACGGCGATAGCGAACGGCCACGCTTTGGATCGTCCGAATAGTGCACGCCCCGCTCGCGAGATCAGAAACACGTTGGTCGCCGTTCCACCAAGGATCGTCAGCAAGACGGAAAGATCCGACAACGATACGGCGGCACGACCTTGGCTCGCCGTCGCTAGTCCGGCAAGCACGCTCAAGGGAACAAGCAACGTCGCAATCAACAGCACGGCGCGGCTTGTATGACGGAGTTTCCATTTCGCAAGCGTGTAGAACCCAGCCGCAAAAATTGACGCGTTGGCGCCCAAGAAGATCAACGAGGGAAGGACGCGATGCGCGTCGATCAGGGTGCTCCACAAACTGATCACCAGACCGATCGAGCAGACAACGATCAACAACCCCGCGACGAGCTCTCCCCAGCGGATGTTGTGGACCGCGAGGAACGATTCGATGATCGCCGCCCACGATTGTCGCGAGGTCGCTGGGTTCGACATCGCGGGCGTCTGCTGCAGCTCGTCGACCGTGGCGGCGTCGTCACACAACGAGTCCTCGTCACACAACGATGCCAGAATCGGCTGTTCGAATTTTGCGGAACTTGCCGAAACAGTAGGGGCCAACGTCCCGCGATGGATTGGCTCGTGCACTCGAGTTGCCTCGACAGGCTCAATCGTCTTGGGTAGGTTCGCCCCAGGCACCGCCACGGGTATTGGCTCCGGTCGCCACACATCGACCGGAGTCGCATAACAGGCATCCATTTTTTGGACGAGCGAAACGCGTTCGTCCGACTCGAGGTAGCCGTGTTCTTGCATCCGATCAAGAACACGTCGAAAGACTTGGATGTCGCTTTCCGGTGGTTTTGATGACTGGCGAGTGGCTGAATTTGCCGAGGTGTAGCCGAAAACGCTTCGAATGACCCATGCGACGCCGACCCAGATCAAATGCCCAACCCCGGCGAGCACCACCAAGGTTAGAAACAGCATGAATGGTGCGAACATGACAACAACTCACGTCGAATGGATTTTGAGCCGGATAGCAGTGACAGAGCCCGGCAAACAGAAAATTTAGCGCGAGTTGCCGCATCGAAATGCTACGCCATCGTTGCGGTCGTTCTTAATGGCACACCCGTGGCCTGCTCGGCCGACCCCACGAACGCGGTCGCGTCGTACCGATTGTTCCGGTTGATCGGCCCCATAAAGGCACCCGGAACGCCGACACCGTGGATTTGCAGGGGCGAATATGTCTTCGCAGGTGCGAAGTTCGGCATGTGGGAACCTTGTCGGGACAGTGAAAATAACAACTAAGGACAAATCATTTCGCTCAATCGGCGGGGTACCGTTTACATTGAGAGCTTTACTCACCTGATACTAATTCCCTCCGCTTTTCGCCTCATCGGTCGTATGTTGAATTTGCACGCCTTACGATTTTCGATCTTCATCCTGGTGACCGTGGTCGACGTTTTAGGAGCGACGTTCGCGATCGCCCAATCGGGGCCTGCGACGGTGGTGGTGTCACCCGTGATTTCACGCGTGGTCGCTCCGACTCAACAATTTGTCGCCAATGTGAAGGCCAATCGAAGCAGTGTGGTGGGCAGCGCGGTGGACGGTCGCGTGCTGGAGTACTTGATCAATGCAGGGGAAAGTGTCGAGTCGGGCCAGCCGCTCGCCCAGCTCCGTACTGGCACGATCGAACTCGAGATCGCCGCGGCGGAAGCGGAGTTGCAGTTACGCAATGCCGAGCTTGAGGCTTTACAGAACGGGTCGCTCCCTGAGGAAATTGCGCTGGCCGAGGCGTCGGTTCAAGCGGCCAAGGCCGCGACCGAGTTGGCGAAGTCTCGAATGGAACGGGCGCAGAAGCTTTTCAAGAATTCATCCGGATTCTCGCTCGACGAATTCGAGCAGGCGCGGTCGTTCGCCCTGCAGGCCGCAGCGACATTGATAGAGACGGAGAACCGAGCTGAGCTCGTTCGCCAAGGTCCACGCCGAGAGTTAATCGCCCAAGCGATCGCCCGAGTGGGTGTGCAAGAAGGGCTTATCGCGGTGCTCCGCGATCGTATGGAAAAATACACGGTGCGTTCGCCCTTCAAAGGTTTCGTGTCGGCCGAGTTGACGGAAGCCGGGGCATGGGTCAAGTCGGGCGACGCGGTGGCCAGTGTTGTGGAAATCGATCCCGTCGAGATCGAAGTGTTTGTGCCCGAAGCCAAGGTTCGATTCGTCGAGATCGGTTCAGCTTGTCCGATCGAGATCGAGTCGATCCCGGGATCGGCATTCCAGGGGCGCGTTGAACAAATTGTGCCAATGGCTGATTCGCGGGCGAGAACGTTTCCGGTGAAAGTTGCCGTCCCCAACCCCCTCGTCAATGGCAAGCATCCATTGATGCCGGGAATGCTCGCGCGAGCGACATTACCCACCGCGATGAGTCAACAACGTTTGCTCGTTGACAAGGACGCCTTGCAAGTCGGTGGAGCGACGCCTGTTGTCTTCAAAGTCGTTAAGAACATTGCCGTCGTCGTCCCAGTCAAAGCGGGGCCGGCCGTCGAGGGATGGATCAGCGTCGAACCGACAACGAGCGAACCACTCACGGTGGATGATTTGGTGGTTAGTCGCGGGAACGCGCGGCTTCGTCCCGGCCAGGAAGTCGTCATCGAATCTCAACAGCCAGCCCCCGATTTCTAAAGTTGTTGCATCATCGCCTTATCGTCACTTTATCGGCTTACCGTCACCTCGTCGCCTTGACCCCGAACGTCACTCCTCATGCATTTCATCGAAGCTTGTGTCGCCAATCCAGTGAAGGTTGCCGTCGGTGCGCTCCTGCTAATGCTATTCGGCGCCATTGCGTTGGTGCGGATGCCGATGCAGTTGATCCCCGAAGTCCAAACGCCCACGATTACTGTCGAGACCCGTTGGCCAGGTGCGAGTCCACAAGAAGTCGAACGAGAGATCATTCAGGAGCAGGAAGAGCAGCTCAAGAGCGTCGAAGGCGTGCAGAAGATGACGAGCGAATCGATGGATTCACTCGGTCGCATCACGCTCGAGTTTTTTGTCGGCGCAAACATGGAAGAAACCTTGTTGAAGGTCAATAGCCGGCTCCAGCAAGTGCGGGAGTATCCACTGGAGGCCGACGAACCCGTGATCGCAACGAGCAATTCATCGGATCGCCCAATCGCTTGGTTCATTCTCAGTTCGGAACAACCGTCGCAGCAAGCGATTGCCGCATTCGCGGAGGAGCATCCGGAACTCCGCGAAGTGTTGCAGCCCATCGCCAAGACCGACAATCCAGGTCTACGGCTGTTTCGACTGCGTCGCGCCGCAAAGCAGAACACGGCACTCGCTCCGTTGATGCCACCGGATTTGAACGTGCCCCAGATGCGACGTTTCGCCGAAGACATGATCGAAGCAAGGCTCGAACGTGTGACCGGAGTATCCAATGCGAACGTTCTAGGCGGTCTCGAAGACGAATTGCAAGTCGTGATCGATCCCCAGCGGCTCGCGGCTCGCGGGGTGACGATCGAAGACGTACGGCGCGTCCTGAGTCTGCAGAACCAAGACACATCGGCCGGCGACTTCTGGGAAGGGAAAAGTCGCTACGTCGTTCGGACGCTCAACCAGTTTCAAAGCACTCAAGAGGTGAGCGAGCAACTGCTGGCGATCCGCGACGGGGCGCCCGTATTCGTCAGTGACGTGGCTGACATTCAAATGGGCTACAAAAAGCCTGACGGACTCGTGCGCCGCTTTGGTGAAAGCTCGATTGCGATCAATGCGATTCGCGAAACCGGAGCCAACATTCTCGACGTGATGGACGGACTCCGCGAAGCCGTCGACGAGCTCAATACGGATGTTCTCAAGACCCAGCGGCTCCAGTTGCTACAAGTGTATGACGAAACCGAATACATCTATTCGTCAGTCAATCTCGTGAACCAAAACATCATCGTTGGTGGAACCCTAACGATGCTTGTCCTCATGCTGTTCTTGCATTTGCAGCTCAAAACGCTGGTCATCTCACCGTTGATTGCGGCCACCGCGGTCGCCGCAATCCTGTGGGAACCATGGCTGTTTTCCGTCACTTTGGTGCTAATCGTTGCAAGCGGATTTTGGTTTGCCCGCGGGGCGCTGGTCGTCGGGCTGGCAATTCCCATCAGTATCATCGGGACGTTTTTGCTATTGAACCTTTGGGGACGATCCCTCAACGTCATCTCGCTCGCGGGGATGGCGTTTGCGGTGGGGATGCTCGTCGATAACGCTGTGGTCGTTCTCGAAAACATCTATCGGCACTACCAGAATGGCGATTCACCGCGCCAAGCAGCGGTTCGCGGGACGAACGAAGTTTGGGGTGCGGTGCTCGCATCGACGTTGACAACACTTGCCGTATTTTTGCCGGTGTTGTTCGTCGAACAGGAAGCCGGCCAATTATTTCGTGACATCGCGCTAGCGATCAGCGCGGCCGTCGGGCTGTCATTGGTCGTAAGCATCACGTTGATACCGACTGCGACGGCGAGACTTTTGCGAGGTAGCGATCGTCATCTACATTCTGGCGCTCCAGCCCAGCCACAGTCCGGCAAGATCGATCGGATGCAGGGACTTGCCGAACGATTCGTCGACCGCATTGTGGATACCAATCGTTGGGTCCAGCGGAACATGTTACGACGATTGACCGTCGTGTTGGTGCTTATCGTATTTGCTTTCGGTGGTAGCTATCTGCTTTGGCCAAAGGTCGAGTACTTGCTGTCGGGAAATCGAAATCTGGTGTTCGGCATCATTTTGCCACCGGCCGGATACAACCTGGATGAGTTGACATCGCTCGGCGAAACCGTCGAAGCTCACTTGGAAGCATATTGGGATGTCGATCCGGGTAGCCCCGAAGAAGCCGCGTTAGATTTCCCCGCCATCTTCGACTTTTTCTACGTCGCCCGCGGTCGCCAAGTCTTTCTCGGGATTCGATCCTTGGATCCAGCACGAAGTGCCGAATTGATCCCATTGATCCAGCAAGTCAAAGCCAAGCTTCCGGATACGTTTGTGGTAGCGAAGCAATCGAGTTTGTTCGAACAGGGACTCACCGCGGGCCGGACCATCGATATCGAGATCACGGGCCCCGATCTACAAACTCTCGTCAGCTTGGGAGGGCGAGTTCTGGGGCAGGTCATGGGAGGACCGGGAGCACCGCCGGTGGTGCCGGATGCCCAAGCCCGCCCCGTTCCGAGTTTGGACTTGAGCAATCCAGAAATCCACGTCATTCCCCGGTTGGTCCAAGGGGAGCAGATGGGGGTCGACGCGTCGACGCTCGGCTACGCCGTCAATGCCTTGGTCGACGGCGCGTTCGCGACCGATTATTACATCGGCGGCGACAAGATTGACCTAACGATCCTGGGCAACCCTGGCTTGGCGAGTCGATCACAGGATCTCGAATCGCTGCCGATCGCAACCGCCGGCGGCCAATTGGTGCCGCTTTCCTCGCTAGCGACGATACGTCGATCGAGTGGCCCCGAGCAAATCAATCACCGCGAACGTCAGCGTGCCATTACCATCGAGGTATCACCGCCTGCGGACATGGCGCTCGAAGATGCGTTGGAGCGGATCGAGACGGAGATACTAACACCGATGCGCCAGTCCGGTGCGCTCGCCGGCGGATATCGCATTCAACTAGCCGGAACCGCGGATAAATTACGAGAGACATGGATGGCGCTTCGGTGGAACGTCCTGCTGGCGTTGTTGATCACCTACCTATTGATGGCGGCCTTGTTTGAGAGCTGGATCTACCCGCTCGTCATTATTCTCAGTGTCCCGTTGGGGGCCGTCGGAGGAATTCTTGGCTTGCGGGCGCTGGAGTATTATCTGGCCTTTCAAGGATTGCCGCCGCAAGCACTCGACGTATTGACGATGCTAGGCTTTGTGATATTGATCGGGACGGTCGTCAATAATGCGATTTTGATCGTGCACCAATCGTTGAATCTGATTCGTGACGAAGGCTACCACTCCCGTGATGCGATTCTTGAGAGTGTTCGAACGCGAGTGCGTCCGATACTCATGACCACGGCAACCACCATTCTCGGATTGTTGCCGCTGGTATTGTTTCCAGGATCGGGAAGTGAGCTTTATCGTGGACTGGGGAGTGTGTTGCTGGGCGGTCTGCTGGTGTCAACCATTTTTACTCTTGTCTTTGTACCCACCCTGTTCCGTCTATTCATGGATTTGAAGGAATCGACCGCGAGAATTGACACCGATAAATCGGAGAAAGTCGACGAACCGACCAAACAGATTCGAATTGCCAATTGAGCATCGGACACACGTGTTCAAAAATTTGACGGGTGCCATACGTTCGACTTCATAATGTCTTGACTCAATCGCAGTTGCCCCAGTTGACGATCGACGATCGGCCTTAAGACTTTCAAGTTCGAAGTCTCCAGTGGAACAATTTTCGAACCGGCGTCGGGCGAGTCAATCCGAACAATCGGTTCCCCGTATCCGCGCTGCGGACGTCGTATGACTTGAGCGACCCTACCGTCACTGAGTTCGACTTCCGTGCCCAATGGGAACAGCGTGACCAACTGAATCAGTGACCGTACGATGGACGCGTCAAACAATTTCCGTCGCTGGGTATGCAAAATCACGCCGATCGCATCATGGGCAGCGACCGGCGGACGCCCCGGACCGGGGCCGATTATCCGCAAATAGGCATCAGCGACATTGATGACTTTGGCATACGGATGAATTCGCGAATCCACGAGGCCGTGAGGGTACCCGGAGCCATCCAATTGTTCGTGTACCTGCGCCACGGTCAAGCGGATCGCGTGTGGCAACTCGAGCGACTCGATCATCTGTCGTGAAAGCGTGGGATGCTCGGAATACTCCTTCCACTGAACCGCCGAAAGGGTCGACGCCGGTGAACGCAACTGTGGACTCATTTGAAGCAAACTCAAGTCATGCAAGATCGCGGCGAGCCCAATCTCCATTGTCGCCGCCGCAGGCATTTTGAGTTCGATGCTCATCGCCATCGACAACCCGGCGAGTTGAGTGATCCTCGTGGGCAAGTCGAAATCGCTTGTCGGCACGAGCAGGCTGCCGACGACTTGGTCCACGTCATCGACCAGCAACTCCGCGAATCGCCGTGACACTTGGCGAAGCGGCAACAAGGCCTGTAGCGAGTCAGAAACGATCAGGCGTCCGATCTTCAACAGATTCGATGCCGTCTCGCGAAAGACAGTCGTGATCCGTTGCTGGCGATTGGGGCACACATCTTCGCCGAAGCGATTGGGCATTTTCGAGCACAGTGAATCGTTCGATTTCCATAAGTCGTCCCCGCGAGGAAGCTTGGAGGCAGATCCACTTCGGGACTTGCCGCGATGACGCTGCGATAGTCGTTCGAAGTCGCGTGGGTGCAGCTCCACACTTAGGACACCACGCTGGCGAAGTGACGCAATGTGCTCCGACGTCACCACCTGGTTCGCCGCGAGCAGCAATACGCCAGCGTCGTCGATAACCGAGTTTTGCAGCACGATTCCGGCTGGAACTTCGCTTAGCGCAAGGACGTAACGAGATCCACTGTGCATGTTTTGCCCCTTGCACAAGAAATACGTATCGCAATGGATTCAATATCGGAGGAATGGTTGCCGATGAATAATCTTTTCCAGAATCCAGGAAAGGCGTCAAATTCGGCCCGCCTTGCGATACCAAACGAATATCCCGAACGACCCTGCGGGTTAGCTCTTTTTGGCCGACTTGCCGCGACGCTTTGGTGGCGATTGCTCGTCTTCCGGATGGTCATGCCGGCCGAATTTCGCGCGGCGATCTCGTTGGTGACGCACGGTACTGCTAAACGTTCCCTCACCCACAGGCTCATGGGCTTGCTCGGCAAGCCCCGTCAATCGAGTGATCACGTCCGGATTCTTATTAGCGATATTCGTCGACTCGCTCGGGTCGGCGGCGAGGTCGTACAGCTCCCATTCCAGATTCTGGTTCGGACGCACCGCTCGCCAATCACCTTGCCGGATAGCCGTCCAGCTCCCAATCTCCCAATACAAATAGTCGTGGTGGGCTTGTGGATGTCCCGCTGCCTCTGCACCAATTAATTCCGGTAGAAACGATATGCCGTCAATGTCATCCGGCGCGGTGGCACCGGTAATCTCCGCAATCGTGGGTAGCAAATCGGGGAAATAGCCGAGGAAATCACTGACGGTTCCGGCTGGAATTTTACCTGGCCAACGTGCGATGAATGGAATTCGCAAACCGCCTTCGTAAAGCGTACCCTTGGTACCGCGGTACTCGACACCCGTTTCGGGGTGCTTGTTCGCAAGATGCAGTCCACGCGGATACTGGTCGGATTTGAAGTAGTCGTTGCCTCCATTGTCACCGCTGAAAAACACGATCGTGTTGTCGTCGACGCCGAGATCTTTAAGTAGTGCGAGAACCTCGCCAACTTGGCGATCCACCATGGTGACCATCGCGGCATATCGACGAGCGTCTTCGGGCCACGGTTCGTCTTGATAAGCTTTCCAAGCGGGGTCGCTATCGGGAATGTCGAACAAACCATGAGGCGGCGTGTACGGCAAATAGGCAAAGAACGGTTGGCTGGCATGCTCACGAATGAACTTCATCGCCGAATCGTGAATGAGATAATGCGAATACGTCTCACCCTTGCTTCCACCGTTGTTCCCTGGCAGTGCAACCTCTTCGCTATTGCGGATCAGATAGGGCGGATAATAAGTGTGGGCGTGTACTTGGTCGTAGTATCCGAAGAAAACATCGAATCCATGACGCTCGGGAACACCTGTGGAATCGCGACCACCGTTGCCCCATTTTCCGAATCCGCCCGTTGCGTACCCGAGCGGTTTCAAGATCGATGCGATCGTCGCTTCCCCATCGCGCAACGGTGTCCCCCCTCCGTTCGCCCGAACCGACGTATGACCGCTGTGCTTTCCGGTGAGAAAGCAACAGCGGGTCGGCGCACACACCGAAGAACCGGCGAGCAAATGGTTGAACCGCATGCCTTGCTCCGCCATCCGATCGAGGTTCGGCGTCTGGATGTTCTTACCGCCCATGAAGCTTGGTTCGTAGTATCCCAGTTCATCCGCCATGATGTAAACAACGTTTGGCGAACGAGGCTTGGAACCGTCTTGGGCCGACGAGGTCGGCAACCATGTCAACGACAAAGTCATAGCCAGCAAAAAGCGAATGCGTGCGTTCATGCTCGTGTACCTATAGGAATCGTGATTCAAAACTATGATGGACGTTGGTCATGATGATTGAGCTCTGTCGGCAAACCGCCTCTGGTGGCGCGTCATGCTGCGAGCGGTCTTACCGTCGCCGGTGGACCTAAAGACTTTGTCCGTCGTCATTGAACTATTTTTAATTCATCAGTCGCGTCAGCTCGAAAATTCCACCAAGGAGTAGATTTTTAAATCATCGACGACTGCACTTCGAGGTACAGCCAGCCGCAACATCTTTTTGGTCGGATGCGTGAATCCCAGTGACTTAAACGATCCAGCCTCTTTACCATCAATCGAAACTGCCACTTGATCATCTTGGATCTCAATCGAGAGCGAATACCAACGGTTGGTCGCGAGCTTAGCGGGAAACTTCTTCTTGGTCGTCGTCAAGAAGTCTTTCTGTTCTGCCGTCAATTGCTTTGCCTTTTTCGCGTCGTAGAACTTCATGTTCATATCGCCCGTCTTCATATCATTGATCTGAACGAACTTGGGTGTCACGTCGACTTTAAACAAATGGCCGGCGTGCACGTCCTTGAAGTCCAAGTCGGCAAAATCGAGCCCGAGAGCATCGTTTTTGTTCTCCAGCATGAAGCGGATTTCGACGATTGCATTTTTGAACCGCACCTCATGAGTCAGCGACGCCGCATGATCGGCAACGGCATGTGTGGTGATGTACAGGGCCCCATCCTTGAGGTCGGCTTGTTTGTTACCCGATGCTCGCGATTTGCTGTTTGTTCGCCAACCGTTGCCGACTTCATCAATCGTTTCTTGCGATTCGCTGCGGTCGAAATGGTCCTCAAAAATCAGTTGACCGCGCTCTTGGGCCGACAGTACTTGAGCTGACAGTGCGTGGGACAATACGAATGGGAGCAAGAGCAAATATAAAAGTCCGGACTTCGTCATTGTGGAGTTCCAAGGATTCGAATTGAATGGAGTTTGCGTCGCTCATGATGCGGCCTGGGTCGCGACAACAATGTACCGGATGGCCTTAGTGCTCGCGAAGAATATTTGTCTTGATACAAGGTCGCGAGGCCGGACCATCGCGTGTCAATCGTGCTGCACGGGTTCGCCTCGAATCAGCTTCCCGGCTTTGCCCGCCAATCGCAAATAGTGGTCGGAGGCCAGTCCCTCCAAGGTCAGAAAGCTGGCTCCGTTGCCGGACGGTGGATGATTCGTGCATTTAAAAATCGCCGTGCCTTCATCGACTTCATCAAACATGGCGATGTAGAGCATCTCGCAGCCAGCATCCTTTGCCGCCTTGATCTGTGACCAAAAGAAGTCGCCTTTCAATCGCGGGATTTGATTCAACTCGCCCCCGTGCAGGTTCTTCCAACTGAATCCAGGAAACACGACGGGAAGAAAATCGATCGATTCTTGCTCGCACCAGGCACGATCAGCCTTCCACACCGTTTCGGCATGGCGTGTGGCTTCACCAGGCGTACGATAGCGCCCAATCGTCCAGGGGCTGACGACGTCGGCGAGTCGGATCGTTTCGTGCAAGATCGCGTCGTCGACTGCGTCACGTATTCCCTCGCGCCAGTACGACGGCACCCCTAGCATCACGCTGCAGCCGTTGGACTTTAGCCAACGGACCAGTTCGAGGCACTCTCGCAATGAGTACTTGCGATCATCGCTAAACCCGACGCCCCAGACGGCGACGAGTGGCTTTTCGTTATGGTGCAGGTATCCCTCGTCGCCAGTGAGACTCAGCTCCGTTTGCAACTGCGACCAATCCTTTTGCACCAGCGTCACTTCGCCAGCCCGCAGGCCACTGAGGTCGTACATGACGGCGTACGTTCGACCAGTTGATTTCGCACCCTCGCGGACGTTGGCCAGTACTTTATTTTCATTTCGCAAGGAAACATCGCTGCGGAGGTTAGCGGCGAATCGCTGCAGAAACGCGCCGTCGATCCCGTAGTCGCGCATCCACTCAAAGTGACGCACGACGGTGGCTTGATTGGCACTGCTGAAAACTTCGG
This sequence comes from Pirellulaceae bacterium, assembly GCA_041741195.1. Lineage (GTDB taxonomy): Bacteria > Planctomycetota > Planctomycetia > Pirellulales > Pirellulaceae > JBBSJZ01. Next base: position 84,978 of record JBGSKM010000129.1, on the reverse strand, counting down.
CCGGGCTACCGTCGGCGAGCGTGAATGCCGTCGCAAATTTTTCCTCGGGATGAAGTTCGGAGACGTCCGGCCACATATCGAATGTGACATTCCCCGGCCCCACTGGTTGAAACAGATCTCTTGCCCAGTGCTTCCAACCCAGCTTGGCGCCGTCGCCCTCGCAATTGAACCATCCTTGGTATCCCACCATCACTTTGCCACGTAGCGTCGCCGACTCTACCGACGACGAAGACGGTTCATCACCCCAGGTGACCGTGGCGCATGCGACGGAAAGCAGAAACCAAGCTATCGTCTTCATCAATCTGCCAATGGCAACACTTCGACTTTGCGGATGTGAACCTTGCTTCCGGGATCATGCTGTTGAAATGCAAAGTGTCCCGCAGGGTAAGTCTTGGCGAAATCCAAATACTCGTACAGCTCGTTGCCATCGATCGTGATCTTGATGCGAGTCATTTGCCGACCACGCCACTCGTCGTCACGAACTTCAAGTTCATACGTGAACCATGTATCGGGTTTAACGAGTTGTTTGTAGACATGGCAAAAGCCGTACAACGATCCTGTACGAATCGGGTCGGTGTGCGTGCTGTCGACCTGCGCTTCGTAACCGTCCATGAATCCAGGTTTGCGAGTCGTGTGAAAGTAAACACCCGAGTTGCCACCGTCATTGATTTTGATTTCCACTCGATAGCGAAAATTCTTGTATGGGCCGGTGGTGCTGACCAGCATGGACGCATTGCCAGAGCCAGCCAACATGCCGTCCACGACTTCCCAGTGGCTATCGTCGTTGCCAACCTTTTCCCAGCCATCCATCGACTTTCCGTCAAACAACGAAATCCACTTTGCTTCTTGGGAGGCCGATCCGGCAGCGTCTTGTGCGTGGATGCCCGCGTTGCCGAAACTAGTAAGAAGCACAACGCCTGCGAAAAAGCGCTGAAAAATCCGATTCATTGTCTGTACCTTGGTGATGCAAGAAGTCTGATTCAAGATGTGGAAATGTCGCTGAAGCAACCGAGTCGACGATTATAGTGCAAAACGTCGTCATCGCTCGGTCGGGAGCGAACTCGCAGTGATTTTTATTTTGTTCAGGTGCATCGGCGCTCCCTCATTCGTGACGCACCATCACTACTTGCCCTGCGCTGCCCAAGACTTCATCAGGTCGATGTTCTTGCGAATCACGTTGAGACGTTTGGCGTCACTTTTTCGGCCGGAACTTTTCACGTAGACCGACATGTCGCTGTCGTACATCTCGGTGGGTTCCGGTTCTCGCCCTGAGTCGGCCGTCTCCTCCATCCACCGGTCCAATCGACCTCGCAAGTCCGCCAGCGTATTCGCAAAAGCCGGGTCGGCCGCCAAGTTGCGTATTTCATGCGGGTCTCTCACCACGTCATACAATTCTTCCGCAGGTCGAGATTCGCGGAATAACATCTCCTGGACGTCGTCGAGTTTTCCTAGTTGATGCCATTGGCGAAGACCGATGAGTATCGCTTTCGAGTCTTTATACACGCAGGGCTGCAAATACGGTCGTTCGGGAAGAAAGTTGCGAATGTATTTGTACTGGTTCGTCCGGACGGATCGAATGTGATCCACGGTTTCGTCGCAGCGATCTCGTGCTGCAAAAACTGCCTCGCGGGGCGTGTAGTCGGACGCCAAAATGTTGCGTGCCTGCATGTTGCTGGGGATCGGGATCCCCGCGGCCGCAAGCGAAAGTGCAGCGATGTCAATGTGTTCAACAAGGTCCTCACGAACCGTCCCCGCTTGGATTCCGGGGCCGTTGATGACCAGCGGAACATGAATACCTTCGTCGTAGAGGAATTGCTTACCGCGGGCGTGGCTGATGCCGTGGTCCGTCATGAAAAGGATCAATGTATTGTCTAGTTCGCCTTCCGTTTCAAGTCGCTCGACCACCTGACCTACCATGACATCCGTCATTCGCACCGAGTCTAAATACGCGGCCCAATCTCTTACGATGTCAGGGTGACTTGGATAGTACGGTGGTAATACGACTGCATCGTCGGGCGTGCTAGTGCCGAGTGTGGATTTGGCGGTCGCAGCGATTTTGGCCCAACCGCGTTCATCACTACCGCGAAGCTTACCCCCGGGAGTGTGGATTTGGGTAAAGAACGGTTGTCCTGGATCGCGATCACTCCAATCGCTCGAGTCGTAATCGGCGGCGTCCCACTCAAAGTTGTAATCGGTCTTGCCTAGTTTCTTGTTCGTTGGCCACTGGCAGATCGACGTGTGATAGCCAGCCTCTTGGAACAGCTTTGGAACGAGCTTCACATTTCCAGGCAGGTGAATCTTCGCCTCACCGCGTCCGCTGCGATGGTGATGAGCACCGATCGAAGTCTGGTACATGCCGGTGATGAAAGCCGAGCGACAGGTCGAACAGACGGGCGCTGTCACAAACGCGCGAGAGAACTTCACGCCCCCTGCCGCAAGCCGGTCGACATTCGGTGTTTCGATCGCCGTTTCGCCGTAACAGGCAAAGTTGGCCGACATGTCATCGGGAATGATCCAAACGACGTTGGGACGATCTGCCGTGGCGTTTTGCGTCGTGCTTGCAAGGAGGAAGAGTGACGTGATACCGGCGAAAACGCGGATCGATGTCAATTCAAAATGGTTCATGATTGAATGCCTCGTGGGTGAGCGGTCATTGTACGCAATGCGCGAGTTCACGGTTGTTCTGGCGTGGACAAACCGTCGATACACCACTTCGGCGCCGCAATTCTCTAGAATCCAATGTCGCCAGGCGGCTACAGTCACGCCAAGCTGGCGATGCTATCCCATTCCCGCCGTAGAATTCATCATGCTTTGCCATCGAACGCTCCAAACCAGTCGCACTTGGTTGATCATGCTAGTAGCGATCGTGGGCTTCGGCGCACCCGATGCGCGTGGCGAAGAAATGTGGCCGCCCGATCCCCGTGTTTCGACGAAAGATCCCGATTCGTGGCGTACTGAAAAACGGCTTGTTGATGTGCACACCCACGTGAATGCCACAGCGGAACGCTACGCCCGCGCGATCAAGATTTTGAACGCAGTGGGAATTGGGACCGCAATCGAGTTAGGCAGCGGAACTGTCACGTCCGCCCGTGATGCCCCCGAGGAGCGTTCGACCTTTGCCAATGCCCAGCGGGTCTCGGCTGAGATCGCGCCAGGTCAGTTCATGCATCACATGCTTATCGACTACAGCGGTTGGGATTCGCCCGAGTGGAGCTCGCTCGCTGTCAAGCAAGTGGAAATTGGTCATTCGCTCGGCGCTGCAGGACTCAAGGAGTTCAAACGGTTGGGGCTTTCGCTTCGCGATGGCACCGGCCAATTGATTCGCGTCGATGACCCTAAACTTGACCCCGTGTGGAAGAAATGCGGCGAGCTGAAAATGCCAGTATCCATCCATGTGGCTGATCCCAAGGCATTTTGGGAACCGCGCAATGAGTCCAACGAACGATGGGACGAGCTTCGCGATCATCCGAGTTGGTGGTTCGGCGATCACAACAAACATCCCAAGCGAGAGGAGTTACTTGAACAGCTTAGCCGTGTGATCGCGCGGCATCCCGAGACCACGTTCATCGCCGTCCATTTCGCGAACAATGCCGAAGACCTGGATTGGGTTGCGCAGCAGTTTGAAAAGCATCCGAATCTGTATGCTGACATTGCCGCGCGGATTCCCGAAATCGGTCGGCATCCACCCGATCTTCTGAGAGAGTTCTTTGTCCAACACCAAGACCGACTGCTATTCGGCAGCGACTTTCAAGTTCACGATCGATTAATCCTCGGATCCGCCGGCGATGATGAACGACCGAACGACTACGACGCAGTCGTCTTTTTTGAAAAGACGTGGCGGTTCTTTGAAACGAAGGACCGGGATTGGAATCACATGACTCCCATCCAAGGGAGTTGGACGATTAGTAGTATCGACCTTCCCCATGAAGTACTGCGCAAGGTCTATTTCGACAACGCGAGAAAGCTATTCGTCAATCGCTGGCCGTTGCCGACCGCCTTTGCGAAAATGATTCAGACCGACTTTGTGCCCAACGGCGAACTCGACGAGGACGTTTGGAAGTCGGCGCCAGCCGCACGAATCGAATACACCATTCAACACGCGACAGCGGTCCCGACCCACAGCACTCATGTCCGGGTGTTGTGCAGTTCAAAATACTTGTACTTAGGTTTCGTGGCGCCCTATACCGAACTAAAAACCGGATCCCCAGACTCGTCCGGGGAACGCATGGGATTGTGGGATGACGATGTGGTCGAAGCGTTCATCGCGCCCGATCCGACGCAAATCAATCGTTACTCCGAATACGAGTGGGCACCCAACGGCGAAACGCTCGATCTCGTTTTGGACTTGCCGAATAAAGATTTCGCTTGGTCCAGTGAGATGGAATCGCAGGTGACCCTGGATCCGCTAACGAAGCTGTGGATTACTGAAGTGCGCATTCCGCTCAGCAAGATCAGTGAGAGGATGCCTCAAGTGGGCGATCGTTGGCGAGCTAACTTTTTTCGACACGACAACGCGACGAACGCGTTCATGGGCTGGAATCCGACAGCAAGCGCGACCGCGCATCAACCATCGCGATTCGGATGGCTCGAATTTGTCGAATCACCGTAAAAGGCTGTCGTGCAGTTATTTTTGCTCCAGGCCATTACTTGTGATCGTCAACTCCGCGTCCTTACTCACTGTGATTTTCCGCTGCGAGGCATTCGGGAGTTCTTCGGCCAAGCGTAGTGTGGTCGGAAAACAACGTGACATGGTAAGACGAGTGCGTGGTGGGAGCTCAATTTCATCGTGACTGTCGTTCGCTTCGATGACCAACGTTCGCAACGCGTCCGAATCGTTCTCAACGCTAAGTTTAATCGATGCGGATTGGGGGCGTCCGAACATCTGTACCGCATAAAACGTGACTCCGTCGATTGACGCGATGGCAACCCCAGTTTCGGCGATGAAATCGGCCAGCATGTTCTCTCGATGAGGGGGCGAATCGATCCAGCCCTGAGCGAAGGCTTCCGAGAGACTCGATTCGGTGACGGTTCCGGTATTGCTTAGATAGGCAATATTCTCGCGCACGACACAATAATCATACCCGCTCGCGGTTGCCCTTTCGGCGGGAGTGCGGCCATCGGCGTGATGTCCATATTGTTCATTCTCGGCCATGTAGCGAGCGAACTTCGCAGCAGTGTCGGCCAATTTCGAATTGATCTTGAGCCCGTCGAGAGAGTTTTGCTTTCGAAACTCGTTCGTTCGATCGACAATGCTTTGCGAGACTGTCGAAGTATCGATTTCGCCTGTCGAATGCGAGACAGACTCGTCTTCGGCAATCGCCGGTTCGGTGCCTATCAGCCAGTTCGGCCCAAGTAGGGACACGGACGTGAGCATGATCGAACACAAAAGTGGAAGTCGACGCCAATGCATGAAAAGCCCTTCTTTTGTCGATTGGTCGCGAGAAGACAGCAGACGGAGGATTTGGGGCAACGATTCGCGGTAATCAATGAAATGTAAATCGGCTATCCATGCAACTCTCGCGCCCACGCGTGCTGTTCCGCAAGGCAATCTGGCTCGTTCAAGAACCATCGCTAGCTCGCGATGGATCGGCCTGCAAATTGCTGTCTAGCAAAATGCCCCGGTTGCTGTCCATCTACATCTGGAAACCTCAAGACCGATGACTGTGACGAGTTGCGACCGATGAACCAGATTAGCACCGACATGCTGTTCGACGGATGGTCACCAGTGATCCGGACTTTGGTGCTTGGCACGCTAGCCTATGTCGCCCTGGTCATCTTGCTGCGCGCTAGTGGTAAGCGAACTCTCTCCAAAATGAATGCCTTCGATTTCGTGATCACCGTCGCGTTCGGTTCGACGTTGGCATCGATCATGACTTCGAGCAATGTCTCACTTGTTCAAGGTGTACTAGGGCTGGCATTGTTGATCGTACTGCAGTTCTTTAGCACGTTCATGTCGGTCCGATTTGATTGGTACAAGCAATTCATTAAAGCTCAGCCGACATTGTTATTCTTTCGCGGTGAGTATTTGGTGGACGCGATGAAACGCCAGCGGATCACTCGCGAAGAAATACTTGCCGCGATGCGTCAACACGGGATCACGAAGCCGTCACAGGTCGATGCGGTCGTCATCGAGACGGAGGGATCGCTTTCAGTGTTGAAAAACGATGCATCGAGTCGCGATACGCTCGCTGACCTCGGCGTGGAAGTAGAATCTAGTGACAATCGCACAATGGAGCGTCCGCGTTCCGTGACATCCCATGGCTAGCGTCCATCTCATGCGGCTCTCTCGTGCGATCGCACTAGCCCTCCAGATCTTCCCAGCGGCGGTAGGTGGTGGCCAATTTCTGTTGCAATTCCCCCAGTCGCGTGCTCGCTTTCGAAATTTCGGTGGGCGATTGTTTGTAGAACCCAGGATCTGCCATTTCGAGATGTAATTCCGCGATCTCGGTTTCGAGATGTTCGATCCGTCCGGGCAATTCTTTCAGCTCGTGCTGCTCCTTGAAAGAAAGCTTCTTGGTTTTGATGGCGGTGTTGCTACCAGTTTTGTCGGATCCCGGCGACGTGCTCGATTTACTCGTGGCCGCGGCGCTGACAGCATCGGCATCACGACGTGCGATCGTGCGCTGCCAATCGTCGTAACCGCCATCGTACTCTCGCACGTTATTGTCCTCAAAGACAATCAAGCTACTGACGACGTTGTTGAGGAAGGTACGATCGTGGCTGACCATCAATAGCGTGCCAGAAAATTGAACGAGTTGTTCTTCGAGCAGCTCCAAAGTTTCGCTGTCCAGGTCATTGGTCGGTTCGTCAAGAACGATGATGTTGGCCGGACGTGTCATCAGCTTGGCGAGCAGGGCTCGGTTTCGCTCTCCACCGGAAAGAAAGCGAACTTCGGTTCGTGCTCGCTCGGGTGTGAACAAGAAATCTTGCAAGTAGCCAACGATGTGCTTGGTTTGGCCACCAATGCTGAGTCGATCATTCCCTTCACCCACATTATCGGCGACGGTCTTGTCGGGATCGAGGGTATCGCGAAGTTGATCGAAGTAGGCGATTTGAAGGTTGGTTCCCAGTCGAACCGTCCCCGCGTCCGGTTTTAATTGACCGAGCAGCAATTTGAGCAGCGTCGTTTTTCCGGCGCCATTGGGGCCGACGATTCCAATTTTGTCGCCGCGCATGATCGTGGTGCTGAATTCTTTGACGATCGGTCGTTCGTCGTAACGGAACGAGATCTCCTTGACGTCCGCGACGAGAGCACCACTGCGGGCGGCATCTTGCAGATTGAGTTTTGCTTTGCCCTCGGCGGTCTGGCGCTGCGCCCGTTGCCTGCGCATCGACTCGAGCGCTCGCACTCGACCTTCGTTCCTGGTTCGTCGGGCCTTGATGCCTTGGCGAATCCACACTTCTTCTTGGGCGAGTTTTTTATCAAAGAGTGCGTTCTGTTTCTCTTCGGCTGCCAGCGCACCCTCTTTGCGGCTGAGAAAGGTTTCGTAATCGCATGTCCAATCGAACAAGCGTCCCCGATCGATTTCCCAGATGCGAGTCGCAAGTCGTCGCAGGAACGAACGGTCGTGCGTGATAAAGATCAACGTTGACGGCCATCGGCTAAGGAATTCTTCGAGCCACAAAATCGCAGGAATGTCGAGGTGGTTGGTGGGCTCGTCAAGCAAAAGCACATCCGGTTGGGACGCGATCGCTTGAGCCAGCAGCACTCGGCGTTTCATGCCACTGGAGAGGCTTTCGAAACGAACCGCCGGGTCGAGCTCCATCCGGGAAAGGGTGGAATCCACGGCGTGATCGATTTGCCAATGTTCGTCGATTTCACGGGATTCATAATCATCGGGTAACACCACGTCGCGGATGGTACCCGTCAAGTCACGGGGGACATCTTGGGTCAGCCGTGCGACACGAGTTCGCGGGGCGAATTGAATGGTGCCGTGATCTGGTTGGACTTCACCACAGATCATGCGCAAGAGCGTCGTCTTGCCGGCACCGTTGCGGCCGAGCAATCCGACGCGCTGGCCGATTTCGATTTGCGCAGAGACACCATCAAGCAGCAGCGGACCACGAAAGCCGATACTTAGATCGTCGAGAGAAATTTGGGACATAGAAAAAGAAAGTATCGGAGAACGGGCGACAGACAGGAACAGAAATGGGGAACTATTGAGCGGAGGCAGTTTCGGCGGCGATGGCAGCATCATTTTTCGCGCTGGACTCTCGAAACAGGTCAGCAATGACATCTTCGAGTGGCGGGTCTTCGACCGCGACATCTTCGATCGGATTGTCACGCAGGACTTCCGCAAGCATGCGAGGCACGTCCGCTCGAGTGATGCGAATCTTGACCTTCGGCCAGTTTTCATCGACCACTTCGCCGTGTCGGGAAAGCATCGTCGGGCGATGTCCCTCCGCAAACTGCAGCGTGACAATCTTGTAGCTCGAGAACTTGTCGATGATGCCCGATAGCGAGCCGTCGTATTCGATCTGGCCTCGGGCGATGATGACGACGCGCTTGCACAAGGCGGCGACGTCCTTCATGTAGTGGCTCGTGAGCAGGATCGTGATCTTGCGTTTCTCTTGGTAGAAGCGAAGGAACTGTTGAATGTTGTGCTGGGCGATCACGTCGAGCCCAATGGTCGGCTCGTCCAAGAAAAGCACCTCGGGTCGATGCAAGAGTGCCGCGATCAACTCCATCTTCATCCGTTCGCCCAGCGAAAGTTCTCGAACGGGTTGGTTCAATAGTCGCACAACGTCTAGCAACTCGGTTAACTCGTTGAGCGTTTCGTCAAAGATGTTCTTCGGGACGCCGTAAATCTGCTGGTGCAATCGGTAAGATTCTTGGGCGGGTAAATCCCACCAGAGTTGGTTTTTTTGGCCCATCACCAGCGCAAAACGGCGACGGTATTCGTTCTTCCGCTGCCAGGGGACGAACCCCATCACCTCGGCGGAACCGCTGGTGGGGTTGATTACACCGCTGAGCAACTTTAGCGTGGTCGTCTTTCCCGCCCCGTTAGGTCCAAGAAAAGCCACGAACTCACCCTGGTCGACTTCCAAATCGATTCCCCGAACGGCATGGACGTCGGAATACTCACGATGAAAAAGGCCGCGAATACTGCTGCCGAGTCCCTCGCGTTTGCGGTAAACGCGGTAGGATTTGGTCAGCTCGCGAACTTGGATGATCGGCATGTGTCGTCAGCGGTGTTCGTTCGAGTTTGGGACGGGGAATCCGCGTCATTGTAGGTCGCTGGGCGAGAATCCAAAGCGGGGCGCTGTCGTTTTCAATCGACCTGAGGGGACGTCTTTTGTACATCCAGAAAGGCAAAGTTTTGTGATCAATCATGACATTCCTCCGATCCGTGTGGGGCTCGGCTACGATTCTCACCGTTTGGGAAATGGGGGACCACTGAGGATCGGTGGAGTCGACGTGCCCGCCGATATACATGCGATCGGGCATAGTGACTCCGACGTTTTGCTGCACGCGATCACCGATGCATTGCTTGGTGCGGTGGCCGAGGAGGATATTGGACGCTTGTTTCCAGACAATGCGGCGGAAAATCGAGGGCGAAATAGTGCCGACTTTGTGGAAGAAGCCCTCCGTCGGGTTCGACATCACGCGATGGACATTATCAACCTGGACTGCGTCGTCCTCGCCGAGCACCCAAAACTCGCACCGCATGTGGCCGCGATACGCCAACAGCTTTCGTCGCTCTTGGATTTGCCCATCGAACGGATTAGCGTCAAAGCAAAAACCGGAGAGGGCATCGGTGAAATCGGGACCTCCGTTTCGATCGCAGCTCGCGTGGTCGTGCTGCTCTACGGACAATCGGCCTCGACCTGAGTCCACCGATCAATTCATTGTCCGAGAGTAGTCGAGGGTGGCGGACACTAGCGTGATGAAAAAAGTTGTCGATAGCCTCGCATCAACCAGCTTCGAAGCGAAGGACGCGTCGCCGGCGAGACATGACATGCCTCGGGATGACGTGGAACCAAGTCAAGCCTCGTCGGGATAATTTCATCACTGGCGCTGACTGGTTCAATCGCCACGGCATCACTGACCACGGCGGCACGTTCGATCGTCACCGCCGGCGGCGTTGTGGTCTCCGGAACAACGATCTCACCGAGCGAACGATCGAGCTCAAGCAACAGGTGCGAAACATTGTCCAAACGGACCGAATCACCCAGCGATAGACAACGCTGGAGTATGCTGCGCCAAGTCGACGGCAGAGAGTCCCAATGCTCGTTGGCGATTCCGACGTCGGCGCGACCATCGGCGCAAGTCGGCGGCAGTGAACGAGCCGTCAATAAAAAATAGGCGGTACTTGCGAGTGATTGAAGATCACGACGTTCGTCATTGGATGCGATTGTGGGGATACACAAAAGCTTTGCGTCCCCCGCGTCGGTCAAGATGATCCTCTTGGGAACCAAGTCACCATGACAAAGCCCTCGCTGGTGAAGCGACTCCAAAGCCAATGCGACTTGGCGTACGATGGGATAGACCAATTCGGAAGGGATGGCACCATCGGTTCGTACCAATTCGTCGAAGTCATTGCCGTCGATCTGTTCCGTTGCGATGTAGACGACAGGCCCTTCGCTTGTTGTGTCATCAATACCGACGTCGACGATGCGGACGAGATGGCAATGCTCAAGCGATTGCAATTGAGTCGCACGGTCGACAAACTCCCGCCGCTCCTCCGGCGTCGCAAACGTATGGCTGGCGATCACACGTAACAAGACGCGACCAAGATCCGCATTCCACGCCATGTAATCAGTGCCGTCGTCGTCGCTGGACAAATACGATTCGATCCGATGCGTACCGACGTACGTACCGGTTGCGATTTCGACTTGATTCTCAGCGGCGGGCATCAGAAAAATTCCCCAGGACTGGCCACTCATTCACCACCCAAGTATGACACGGCGCAGAGTGAGGGTCCAGCAATTGCAAAACTTCCTCGCGAATCTCGCACCGAATTCAGTGGTTTTGGCTTTTGGATGTCCCGCCGCACGCGACACGGCGAAGTTCCCAATGAAAGGTTGGGGTTCTTGCTGAAAACAGTCTTTGGTTGGAGACTTGCCCAGCAAGTCCGCTTCACCCACTGATTCCCCGAGTTCGATTGCATGTCCGGCAACAAGCACCACGGTTCGATCCATGCCGAGCAGCGAGGCACGCCGCCACCGGAGGAGATTCCTCCAGTACCACGACAAGCGGCGATTGCGTTTATTCTATTAACGCTACTGATCGATATCTTGGGAATTGGAATCATCATTCCCGTGCTGCCTGAATTGGTCAAACAATTTGTCGGGGGGGATATATCGACAGCGGGCTTGTACGTCGGAGTGATTGCATCGACGTATTCATTAACGCAATTTATCTTTGCCCCCGTCGTGGGAGCACTTTCGGATCACTTTGGCCGACGCCCCGTTTTATTGGCGTCGATGTTCGGGCTCGGTGTGGACTATGTGATCCAAGGGCTCTCGCCGAGTATCGGTTGGCTATTCTTTGGCCGGTTGATCGCTGGCATCATGGGAGCCAGTTTTACAACCGCAAACGCGTACATCGCCGACATCTCGACACCCCAAACGCGTGCCCGCAACTTTGGACTCGTGGGCGTGATGTTTGGGGTCGGCTTTATCTTTGGCCCGATCATGGGTGGATGGCTCGGAGAATATAGTTTGCGGCTACCATTCTTTGTTGCCGCCGGATTGGCGCTGACGAATTGGATGTACGGTTTCTTTATTTTGCCCGAATCGCTACCGCCGAGCTCCCGCAGTGAATTCACTCTTCGCAACGCGAATCCACTCGGTTCACTTCGATACTTGCAGTCCTATCCTATGGTCGCGGGTCTTGGCATCGCGATTCTGTGCACCTCGTTGGCCCAGCGGGGACTAGAGAACGTGTGGGTGCTTCACAGCGGTTATCGTTACGGGTGGGATAAATTCACCAACGGCATGACGCTCGGCTTGGTCGGGTTGATGGCGGTGATCGTGCAAGGAGGCGTGGTGGGGCCTGCGGTGCGTCGATTCGGTCCGCGTCGCGTCGCCGTTTTCGCCACGTGCATTTCATCGATCGCATTCTTGGGTTACAGCCTCGCCAGCGAAGGCTGGATGGTACCGATCGTGATCGTGTTCGGATCCCTTGGCGGGCTTCTCGGTCCGGCCGTGCAAAGTTTGGTGGCATCCAAAGTACCTTCGCGCGACCAAGGTAAGATACAAGGTGCGATCACGTCCTTGACGAGTTTGACCAGCGTCGCGGCGCCGTTGATATTTACGACTATGCTCTTCGGTTACTTTACTTCCGAGGCGGCGCCGGTTCACTTCCCGGGCGCGCCGTTCATGCTGGGCAGCCTGCTGCAAGTATGCGCGGTTGTCATTCTGGTGCGAGTCTTGGCAAGGTTTCCCAGCCACGAGGAGGCTGGCACCGATTGAGCGTTCGCAGGCTAAGTTTCCAGCGGCCAATGGGCTTGCTTATTCAGCAGCTTCGTCATCGGTTGAGCGATCCAAGAGCCTCGCGCGAATACGATTGCCGTGTTCTTGCGGATCACCGTTGGTCTTGTAAAGTTCGATGGCCCTGGCGATGTCGCCGGTGCGTTCCAGACATCGCGCGAGATTGTATCTGGCCGCGGGATCCCACATGCTGCTTTGTTCTTCGGTCAGAACACGAGCGTCGAACCAGTTTTCGGCGGTGTCAAAGCGGGCGTCGTCGTACTGGACCAAACTCAACCAGTAAGTGGCCGTCCGCTTTCCTTGTCGCATCAGAGCTTGGATTTGTTGCACTTGGCGATCGTAGACTTCCGGAGAAATCCCCAGGTCGCGACGGATCCCGTACTGTATCTGTAATTCGACATCGATCCGCAAATCTTCGATCTCGAACTCGGGTGCACGTTGGCTCAGATACAGCGTCCTCGCCCCCTTGCGCCCCTCATCGTCGTCATCGTCGAACTCGCCTTGCAAATGAGTCCAACGGCCCTCGGCAAGTTGCTTGGACGCGCCCACTTCGGCATCCAGAATTGCCCAGCGAGATACCTGCCAAAACATCAGCATCGGGTCTCGCTCCATTGCCCGTTCCAACGTCGCACGATAGACCTCCGCGAGCAGCGGGATGTCCCAAAGCCGGACACCGGAGATACCGCTCACCGCATCCCATTGTTGTGATTGCGCGGCGACATCCACGTAAAGCGACAACCGTCGGTTTCCGGTCAGCCCTTGTTCAAGTCGCTGCATCCGCGATCCCATCGCTTCGGGAATCACGTTCAAGAGCGCGACGCACTGTTGGACATCGTCCTTGGTAAATGGGTAATCATAGAAACCCGCGACATTCAATCGCCGCATGACCGACGCGTCTCGCCTGGCTTCAGCCAATGTTGCAATTCCCACTTGCCCCGGACCGGGGACATACATTCCCAGTCCTGATTCGAACAAGTAGATGCTCTCGCCAATGCGAACACCCACGCACCAGGGCTGGATCTCGCCGGTGCCCTCGCGGGGTAGTCCCAAAATGGCGGACTCGATTCCCGCTTGTCGACACAATTGGGTAAAAACGCCAGCACGTTGGAGTGCGTCCCCACTTCCATGCCAAAGCGCCAGATATTGACTCTGTCGATAGCCGGCGCCACGAAAGGTCATCCCAAACGGAAACTGGGGCCCCGGTGGCGCTGGGTCGATGGGAACCAGCGGTTCATAGGCGATGTTGCGTATCGTCCAATCGAATAAACGAGTCGCCGTACGCAGTCGCGCGACCGATTCTTCGGACGCCGTCTTACCAAGATCGTCAAGCCATTCAGCGAGCAGTGGATCATCCGAACTGTCACGATCGACCCATTCGGCGACTTGTCGGAACAGGTACGCGTCACGCAAATGATTGGCGTCGGAGGTAACGAACTGAGGCTGGTTCACCAACTCCACCGCTTTGTCCGTCGGCATCAGATGCGAGATCGTCTCGAGCATCTCCAGGGTTTCCGGCGTCACGTCGCGTCTGGACGTCGCCCCCGCGACTTGATCGCCGCCCGAACTCGTCTCGTCCCAGCGGTTCAGATGGTACGCGACTTGGCGTCGAGCTTTTTCCGGGTTGAGTTCGACATAACGCGACAGCAGGCCAATGACTTCACCAAGGTGATCCTGCTGGGCCTCGCTTTGCATTCGGACTTGGCGCTGGGCCTGAATTTGACGCACCGTGTCGGAATCATCGCCGCAGCCGGAGGTGATCGCCACCGCAAGCGTCGCAAGGCTAACGAGGGACAAGCGGGGTAAGGAAAAGGACGGGCGGTCAAGCATGGCAAGCGAAGGCAACGAGTGGCGGACCGTGCGGAGCGATCCAAAGTGGAAGTTTTATGCGCCGATCTCGATCGCAGCCCGCCGCAAACTCAACAGTCGGTCGACCAACGTCGTGAAGTTGCCAAGCGAAATCATGTTGGGCCCGTCGCTGGGTGACGTCGTCGGATCGGGGTGCGTCTCGAAAAAGAGCCCGTCGGTACCGATTGCTACGGCTGCGCGAGCTAATGGTTCGACCATTTCGCGGTTCCCGCCAGTGGACCCGCCCAGTCCCCCCGGACGCTGGACGCTGTGCGTCGCATCGAACACGACTGGTGCTCCAAGCGAACGCATGATCGGCAGCGATTGCATGTCATTGACCAACCGTCCGTAGCCAAAAAAGGTGCCCCGCTCGCACAGCATCACGCCTGAAGCCTCGCTCCCTCGCAGCTTATCGACGACATACTGCATGTCCTCCGGTGACATGAATTGGCCTTTTTTGACGTTGACCGGGCGTCCCGTCCGAGCAGCGGCGACCAACAGGTCCGTTTGACGAGCCAGAAACGCGGGGATTTGCAGCAGGTCGCAGACCTCGGCAACCGCGCTCGCTTGATCGGGCAAGTGCACGTCCGTGGTCGTGGGAAGTCCCGATCGCTTCGAAATTTGTTCGAGCATTCGAAGCCCCTCTTCGATCCCGGGGCCTCGAGCAGCGGTAAGACTCGTTCGATTGGCTTTGTCAAATGATGCCTTGAAGACAACATTGACATCGTCACGACGATTAATTTCGGCTAGCACGTCCGCAATCTGCATCGCAATCGGAAGGGTCTGCAGCACGCACGGGCCTGCGATGAGCAATAGCGGTTGGCCGGGGCCGCAGACGTAATCGCGAATCGAGACTGGTTGAATGTTCATGCGGGGATCGTAACGAAAACTAGCCGAGACTGTCACGCGGGGATGCGGAGACAGACTCGGCCCGGGAGCGTTTCGATCGACAACGGTAAACGTCCCACATAGTCGCCGTCGAGCTGGTACGGAACTCGAAACTTTGACGCGAGTTCGATCTGGCACGCGCGGCGGCGGACAACGTCGCTCCAGTCGCGATGCCAACCGCCAAGGACACCACCGGTGTATCGCAGCCCGCTGAAAATGGAACCGCCCGTGAATCCGACCAGATCAAGAAAGCCGTCATCACCGACCGCGTCGGGCTCGATGGCCAAGTTCGCAGCATAACGTGGCAGATTAAAAATCATTGCCCAGCGAAGCGGGATTCCCGGTAACGAGATCCCATCAATCCGCGTCTCGATTTCCGGAAACACGTACCGCCGGGCGGCGCGAACGAGCGGTCGAAAGTAATCGAGCCGATGAATGTGACCGCGACGAGTGAGATGCATTCCGCGAACCACTTCGGCATCAAACCCCGCCGAAGCGACAACGAGGAAGAGCTTGCCGTTGGCACGGCCCGCGTCGATGTGAATGTCACGCCCGGCGACGATGACTTCGACAATCTTGTCGGCGCTGGACGTCAATTCGAAGTTTCTCGCCAGCAGGTTCTCGGTCCCCAGTGGCATGGGAATGATGGGGATATGGGGGGGAACATTTTCGGCCACCAACGCGAGCGTCCCGTCGCCTCCCGCGGCAATGACGACGGGCACGTCCAGCGATGGCTCCCTGCGTTCGTCCAAAGCGAAGTCAGGATGCTCCAGCAAGGCACGCAACTGACGAATCGAGTCAGTCTGGTGCGTTGGTGTCGATTGTGACGAAAGTAACGAGAGCAACCGTGCGATTTGATCACGACCGAGTCCCGTCCCCGCCTTGGGACTGGACACGAGGATAACTTGGCGCGGGCGTCGCAGTGGAGTCGATCGACGCTCACTGGTTGCCGTGATCAATGTTGCCTTCATAAAAATTTCACCGAAGTCACGGATCGTAACCTAGCCTTTCTACGGTCGGACACCGGAGTCCGTCGTCATTGAAGTTGTGAAACTCGATTTCTGGAAGGGCAACGAAGCGTGAACTTGATCAAACGATACTGGGCGGTCGGACTGATTCTCTTGATGGTGGTGATTCATGCCGTCGTGATCGGTTACGTTCGAAGTCGCGTCGCCCGGCTCAGTAGTGTCAAGAGTTCGGCGATCGAAATCGGATCATTTCGGTTTCAACCGGTGAGCGATCCGAGCCTCGTTTATCATTTTCAATTGCACGCGGTGGTTGATCCTATCAAACGAAACCATAGCGAAGAACGATTGACCCAGATGCGGATGGAAATCCGCGAAGCGTCCGAGCAACTTCTGCGTCAAGTGGAACCAGCTTGGCTTGACGATCCTGCTCAAACACAACTTCGTGACCGTTTGATGGATGTTGTGTTAACGCATTTGGATGAACCTCTGGTTCAGCGGGTGTTGATCACAGATTGGCTCAAGGTGCCGGTCACATCGGTCGGACTTGGGCTGGGACGTGATGAGCCCAAACCGGAACTGGCAAGTCGCTAATCGACGTGCCGACGATCGCAACGAGTCAAAGAGAGCCTGTTTCTTTTACCTCGCTGCGCCGCAAAGCTGGAAATCCGCCTTGTGGTGTTTGTGTTTGGGGTGGTAGTTACCGACCCGGCATCGAAATTTGATGCCCCCAGGAACAGTTACCTCCCCAAATACTCAATCTCTTTGGCCATCGGTATGCCTCATTGGTTCGCATCGATCGACCGAACAAATATCGCTATCGTCACGTTGCTGGGAGCCTTGACGATGGTGTTGGCGAGTCCCGTTGCCGCACAAATGGGCGGTGGTGGTGGAATGGGAGGCGCGGGCGGTCCCGGCGGGGGCGGCGGTGCGCCGCTACCCGATGCCAAGCCTAAATTTCTTGATCACATTCACTCACGCGACTCGCTTCCGGTCCACCGTGAAAACGGTGATGCGATCGTGCTGGACGTTGAAATCGTCGGCAATCGGACTGTCGGCCGACATCGCATCGAACAGCAAATCGAAACCCGTCGCGACCGATTTTACGACTACGAAACCGTCCTCGGGGATGTCCGTCGATTGACTGACATGGGCTCGTTCGATCAAGTCTCGTTCCGTACGGAAGAACAACCCGGTGGAATGAAGGTTACGTTCATCGTGCATGAACGTCCGATCGTCACGCAAGTCGTATTTCACGGCAATGTAGCGCTCAACAATCGCGAACTCGCCGGCCGTGCCGGGGTTTCCAAAGGCGATCCACTGAGCGAGTTCGCGATCGAGTCGGCACGACGTCGACTGTTGGATTACTACCATGACGAAAGCTTCAATCAAGCCAGTATCTCGGCGTCGATCGGACTCGAGGAAGGCGTCCGGCAAGCCAGCTTCCTGGCGAGAATCGGGCTCGCGTCCGCAACGATGGCTCCCGCGGATCCCGGCGCGGTGGTGTTCCGCATCAACGAGGGGCCCAAGGAACGGATCTCCGATATCACGATCGAGGGCAACACGATCCTCACGGAAGCCAGGCTCAAAAAAATCATCAAGAGCCGGGGTCCTGCCCTCGGCGTGTTCTCTCACCTTAACAACTCCGCTGACCTCGCCAAAATCGACGAGGACACCAAGGTGCTCGCCGCCAACTACCACAACTTGGGCTTTCTCACCGCGAACGTCGGCCGACAAATCAACTACGACTCAACCGGGAGATGGATTTCCGTCAACTACGTCGTCAACGAAGGGCCTCGATTTCGAATCAACGACATTCAAATCATCGGCAATCAATACATCACTGAAGAATCCATTCGCGCTCGACTGCAGCTCAAAAGCGGTGACATCTTCGACGGGGACCTGATGCGGACCGACGTTGGCGAGATCGTCTATGGCTACGGTGAACTCGGTTTCATTTATGCGGAAGTGCAACCGCAAACTGTCATGCGTGAAGAAGCGAACGTGGTCGACTTGGTCTACGAAATTGTCGAAGGCGATCGTTGGAAAGTCGGTGAGATCTTTGTCAACATCGAAGGCGAACCGCACTTGATGCGAGAGTCCACGATGCTGAACTTGATCGATCTTCGCGAAGGCGACGTGATCGATCGACGCACACTTGAATTGAACCGGCGCCGAGTCGAACGCAGCCAATTGCTAGAAACAAACCCCGCTATCGCCGAATCGCCGGACATCAAAGTCGTTCCCCGTGACGCGGACCTGCGATAAACCGGTGCAACCAACAAGCGCTGCGTGCCCTAAATCAACTTGTTCACAGTAATCTTTGATGAAGCCGACTGAATGATGGAATCGACTTGCACACGACTGAGTCGCCAGGCGATGCCACTGAACCGCCGCAGCGCCGGATCAATCTTCGCCGCGTTGGTGTTCGTTGCCACGTCAGCAGGCATCCCTGGGTGCGCGACGATCGAGTCCATTCCCGGTGGAATGGGACTGGCGGGCGAGTCGGAATCAAGTGAGTTCCCGTTGCCAGGCCAGATGCCGCCGAGCGAACCAGGCGAACTGGATCGCTATGTCGCGCGTCAATTCCCCAGCAACTACGGCGCACCGCCCGCCGCCGCGCCACCAAGTTATGGAGCACCCGGCAACGGAGCTCCCGGCGGTTACGGAAATCCTAGCGGCTATTCGGTCCAACCTTCGTCACCGCCACCATCGTCGTACACGTCGCCGCCCAGCTACACGAGCCCTCCAAGCTACGGCGGCACTCAGCCGTACGGTGCACCGGCCGCGCCCGCCTATCCAGCACCTCAGCCCAACTATGGCGAGCTCGCACCGAGCTATGCAGATCCGGCTTATGGTGTTCCGTCGCCTTACGGTGATCCAGGCTTACCGACGATGCAACCTGGATTGGTGCCCGGTGATGTCGGCTTTGATAGTTACTCCAACCCCGCTGGATTGCCGCCACCACTGTTGCCGGAAATGAGAACGGCGGACCTGATCATCAACGGGTATCCGGCGCGAACCGGTCGAATCATGTTCGGTGGAGCCGTCAACAGCGACGCGGGCGTCACCGGCCAGATCACCGTCGATGAACGCAACTTTGACATCACCCGATTCCCCCGTTCGTTCCAAGATCTCGTCAGTGGTACCGCCTTTCGCGGGGCAGGCCAAACGTTTCGAGTGGAAGCGGTTCCGGGGAACCAATTCCAGCGTTACACGGCACAGTTCGCTGATCCCAACTTGTTTGGCTATTTGCCAATCAGCATGTCGATCAGTGGCTTCCTTTACACTCGCGCGTTCAATGACTGGAATGAAGAGCGATTGGGTGGACGGCTGAGCTTCGGCTACCGCGTCACACCGGATTTGTCGATCGCCGCAGGCATCAGTGGCCAGAGCGTAATGATCGACAATTTGCGGACCAATTTGGTTCCGGCCCTGTCAGCGGTGGAAGGTGACAATTCACTCTACAGTGGTGAGCTAAAGTTGATCCATGACACTCGCGATAGTCCCATTCAAGCGAGCCAGGGTCACTACTTTGAATTCAAATTCGAAGAAACGTTTGGTGATTTCCAATATTCGCGGTTTGACACCGAGTTCCGACAGTACTTTCTCATTTCGGAACGGGCCGACCGATCCGGAAAGCAGACGTTGTCATTGTCCACGCGACTCGGTTTTAGCGGTGATGAGACGCCGATTTTCGAGAACTACTTTGCGGGCGGTTACGCCACCATGCGAGGCTTCAACTTCCGTGGCGCCAGCCCAGCGGTCAACGTCCCGGGTGCCGGAATCGTTCAGACGGGCGGTCGGTTTCAATGGCTGAACACTGCGGAGTATATGTTTCCGATCACCGCGGATGATGCCTTTCGCGGAGTCGCGTTTGTGGACTTTGGTACCGTGGAAACCGAGGCCAAGATCGACAAGGATGACTTTCGAGTCGCGCCCGGCTTGGGTTTAAGAGTTGCTATTCCCATGCTAGGCCCCGCACCGCTGGCGTTCGACTTTGCGTATCCAGTCGCGATGGCTGACACCGACGAGAAACGGGTCTTTAGCTTCTACATGAGCTTGGTCCGTTAATGCTCCCTGTGCAACTCGAGCAGCATGCAACCCAAGAGACTCCCGCGGGAATCGCTATTTGGTGGTTCAGGGGGATGATGCGGTAACGCTTGATTGAGACTCACTCCAGCCCGCTTTTTTGCGAGCGATCAATTCAGACAAAGTGCCTGTCTCGATCGCGGTTCTCGCCTGTTGCATCAAACGCTGGTAATACGTGAGATTGTGAATTGACAGCAGAATCGGCCCGAGCATTTCGCCGGCGTTGAACAGATGTCGCAAGTATCCGCGGCTGTGTCGACAAGCCAGACAGGGACAATCGGCCTCAAGGGGCTGGGTGTCTTCACGATGCTTCGAGTTGCGAAGCTTGATGGACCCTTGGTCCGTGAAGGCTAGCCCGTTGCGACCATTACGAGTTGGCATCACACAGTCGAAAAGGTCGATTCCACGAGCCACGCTTTCGAGCAGATCGACGGGGCGTCCTACTCCCATCAGATAACGCGGCTTATCAATCGGCAATACCGGACATGTGGCAGCGGTGATTCGGTACATGTCATCCGGCTCTTCACCCACACTCAATCCGCCAACGGCAAAACCGTCGAAGGGCATCGTCGCGAGTTCCGCCGCGCAGTGCCGCCGGAGTTCCTCATCGAGTCCGCCCTGCACAATCGCGAATCGTGCTTGGTCGATTCGAGTGGCCGCATTGAGACACCGACGTGCCCATCGAATGGACCGCTGGGTCGCATCCTCAACGGCCTTTCGCTCAGCGGGCAAGGCGATGACATGGTCGAGTACCATTGCCACGTCGCTGCCCAGAGCCTCTTGGATTTCGATGGAAAGCTCGGGAGTCAGTCGAATTTTCGCGCCGTCGATGTGGCTGCGAAACGTTGCCGCCTCTTCGGTTACCTGGTTGATTTCGCCCAGGCTAAAGATCTGGAAGCCACCGCTGTCGGTAAGAATGGGACCATCCCATCCGCACATCGCGTGCAAGCCGCCCAATCGCCGGACGGTCTCATGACCTGGGCGAAGGGTCAGGTGATAGGTATTGCCCAGGATCATCTCCGCGCCGCTTGCGCGAACTTGATCAATTGTGACGCCCTTCACGGTCCCCTGAGTTCCGACGGGCATGAAGCCCGGCGTCTGGACTGATCCATGGGGCGTCAAAAAAACACCGCGCCGAGCCTGGGTGGCCGCGTCGCGGTGCAGTAGGTCAAATTGGAAAGCCGACACGCTCGATCAGTCACCACGCATCTTGAGGCCGAGGTCAGCGAGTTTCTCGCGGACTTCGTTCAAGCTGGTCACGCCGAAGTTCTTGCACTCCAACATGTCGTCGCCCGTTTTGCGGACCAGTTCACCAATCGTGTTGATTTGCAACCTTGCCATGCACTTGCGGGCACGGACCGAAAGATTCAAATCGGCGATCGGACGTTCCAGCAACGCCTGTTCGTCCGGCGACATGTGGCTGGTGTCGATCGGCGGATCGCTGCTCTTCTTTTCGTGAGCGAATTGGCCGAGCGAAAGTCCCTTGCTGGTGAGCATCTCGCGGATTTCGTAAAGACTCGTTTCGCCGAAGTTCTTGCTGCTGAGCAACTCCGCTTCGCTAGTGCGAGTCAAATCGCCGATCGTATCGATACCCATCTTCTGCAAACAATTGCGACTTCGGACGCTGAGTTCGAAGTTCGCGACCGGCATATTGAGCAACTGCGCCAAGCGGTCGTTCTTTCGCTGCGCTTCCTCGTCGTACAGCAGATTCCCGGTCGCCGACGCGTCCTTCATGTACAGTTGGGTTCGCGGATGATCGGGGTGACAATCCAAAATTCGCTTGTAGCAAAGTTGGGCCTTGTCGTATTGGTTGTTGTCCTCATACATCAGACCCAAGTTGACCAGCGCACCAATCCCGGTGGGAAAGGCCTTCGCGGCACGTTCGTAGAGAGCGAGCGCTTCGTGGTCATTGCCCACGCGATCATTTTCCAGTGCCAGTCCGAAAAGTGCTCCGGCGTGGTTCGGATCGGTGTTCACCGCTCGCTCGTACAACGCGATCGCTTCGTCCATCCGGCCACCGACGGCGGCGACGGTCGCGGCTCGTTGGTACATGTAGTCGGCGGTCTGTTCGGAGGGGCCGAAAATGTTGTCAAGCAGATTCATCGCGGTTTCAACGCGACCGGCGTAGCGCTGCGATTCGGCGATGCCGATCTTGCACTGGTCGTCGTTGTAGCCCGACTTTTGAGCTTGTTCATACGCGGCGATCGCGGCGTCGTACTCGCCAAGTTCAAACAGACAACGAGCTTGATAAAAAAGCGCCATGGCTCCGCCGTCCGCAACGCGGAGTGTATCCAGCGAAGTGCGAAAGCGACCGAGAAGAAATTGGCACACGCCCATCTTGGTACGACCCGCGGGGCTCAGCGACTCATCCAATTCCAAGTCATTGACCGCGTCGCGTAGTTCCGCGAAATGACTGTAATTGGAGGTGATTGCCCGTCGTATCGTGCCCACATCAGCGGGACCGAACGAGTTGTTCGCGAGAACGAAATCCCTCAAGTCGAGTACATCAACGTCGACTTCACTCATCGAGACGAATCTCCCGCCCCCAGTATTTTGGAGGCTCTGTGGTTGCGGATTAGAGTGTTGAAACCGGTTTACGCCAAAGTGGCGTCTCGTTCACCCAAAGAGCCAGCGGTGGGACTCGAACCCACGACCCTCGCATTACGAATGCGATGCTCTACCAATTGAAGCTACGCTGGCAAAAAAGACGTCATTTTGGCTCGGTTCAGGCCGTCGTCGGCCCAGAACCCGCGGAATCGCTCGAGGTCCAGAGGACGTACCACGCAAAAGCTAAGGCTTTTGGCGCAACGATCCGGCCCGGTCTACGATACCGCAAACCGAAGAAAATACGGTTTCAGACCGTTTTTCGTCAAGGGGCGTCTGGTTTAGGCGAATTGAAGCCTTGGATCATCCAGCCCCAGTCGCTTCATCTTTTTGTAAAGTGTCGTGCGATTGATTTGAAGCGTGTCGGCGGTGGCGGCACGGTTCCAATGGTGTTGGCGAAGCGTTCGCAGAATGATTTCTCGCTCGGGTGCTTCCAAGGCGTCCGCTAAACTCACCCCCCCCGCCGTGGACGGGATGGCGGCAATCGATGACTGCGGTGAACCCGGGTTGTGACTGTCGATCGCCGCCGGGTTTTTACCCAACAATTCTGGGGGTAGATCGTCGACGGTCAATGTCGAGTTTCGCGATAGCAATACCGCTCGTTCGACCACGTTTTCCAATTGACGAATGTTGCCCGGCCAAGGGTACTGCATCATGACCTGCATGGCATCGCGATCGAAGGCCGCGACGTCACGGCCGCTCGATTCAGCAGCTTCACGCAGAAAGTGATCGGCCAACAGGGGAAGGTCACCGATTCGCTCACGCAAAGCAGGCAACATGATGTTGACGACGTTGATGCGGTAGTAAAGATCCTGGCGGAAGCTTCCGCCAGCCACCGCTTGAGCGAGATTCTCGTTGGTTGCCAAAATTACTCGCGTGTCGACGCTGTGCGTGACGCTGCCACCCAGCGGTTCAAATTGAAATTCCTGCAAGACGCGAAGCAACTTGACCTGCATCGCCGGAGTGGCTGTCGCTATTTCGTCGAGGAAAAGGGTTCCGCCATCAGCCAGTTGAAACTTGCCGACTCGGTCCTGGTTGGCACCGGTGTAAGCTCCGGCGACGTGGCCAAACAATTCACTTTCCAACAGTGTGTCGGGAAGTGCCCCGCATGCGACTTCGACAAACGCATTGCCACGACGATTGGATCGAGCGTGAATCGAGCGAGCGATCATGCTCTTGCCGGTGCCATTCTCGCCAGTAATCAAAATCGACGCTCGCGCGTTGGCGACACTATCGATCGTCTCGAAAATCTTGAGCATGCGATAATCGTGGCTAAGAATGTTCTCCATTCCGGCACGTTGATCGAGCTGCTGGCGTAGTGATTCGTTCTCGCGAGCAACTTCGCGCTGCGACAGTGCCCTCTCAATCGACAGCGTTAGTTCATCATCAATGATCGGCTTGGTCAACAAATCGAACGCGCCCGCACGAACGGCCGAGACGGCGGTTTCCGGCGTCGCGTAACCGGTCATCACCAGCACCGAGGTTTCCGGGCAGTGCTTTTTGGCGTATCCGATCAATGCGAACCCGTCGTCTTGGTCCAAACGCAAATCAGTAATCAGCAGGTCGTACGCGCGGCTGGTGAGTCGTTTTTTTGCTTCGCTCAGACTCTCAGCCGTGTCGACTTCATAGGCGGATCCCGAACGAGACGACTGTTCGCGAAGCCACTGGGCCATCGACTGGTTCAAGTGATGGTCGTCGTCCACAAGCAATAACGAGGTTGCAGCGGGCTTCATCGGAGTTCCGGGGCAAAAACAACTCAAGTGGTAAGACTTTGGGCAAATTCGTCCGCCAGTGCGGACCCCCTTCGCCATAGGTATGTAGGTCGCAATTGACTGCGAGCCAAATCCGTCCCTCAAGAATTCGCGACGCCTAAGCACACCTTTGTCGCTTCGCCGGACAATGTGCACAAAACTAACCCTCACAAAGGGGGTTTCTCCTGCTCTATTTTGACTGCAAGTCGTTTGCCCATAAGAAGTTGTAGCGCAACTAGGTCTAGCGGAGAACGCCAGAACAGTGAACAATCGTCGACGCTGCGTAGAGATTTCACGCAGTGCGGTGCGTCGAAGGCGTTCGGCAACTGGCTATTGCGCAGTTTCAAGTCATGGGGATTATGGGGATTCGAGTTTTCGTCGTCGACGACCATATCGTTGCCCTAGACGGGCTAAAAAACCAACTTCAATTGGCTGGCTTGGTCGTCGTCGGATCGGCGCCGGGGGGGCTCGAAGCAATCGAGTCGCTGCAATCGGTCGAAATCGACGTGCTGGTGCTCGACATCCGCATGAGCGAGCTAGACGGTTTGGCCACACTCGAGCGGGTCCGCGCCACCAACCCGAAATTGCCAGCGGTGATGTTAAGTTCGTATGAGAACCCAACCTACATCGCTCGCGCGGTCGCGCTGGGGGCTTGCGAGTATGTTCTAAAATCGGCCGGCGGGGCGGTGTTGGTCGCGGCGATCAGCCGAGCCCACCATGGCGAAACTTCGCCACCGGACAGCACCCTCTCGCGTGTTTCGCAGGTGATGCGACGTGAAGTGAATTTAGATAGTTTACCTAAGGACATGCCCTTAACGGGACGCGAAGCTCAAGTGCTCAAACACATGGCTCTGGGGTTGAGCAACAAAGAGATCGCGCAATCGCTGATGATCAGCGTCGAGACAATCAAGGAGCACGTCCAAAACATTCTTCGCAAAGTCAACGCCAAGGATCGGACCGACGCGGCCGTGCGCGCCATCCGCGTCGGCTTGGTCGAACTCTAATCCGTTCCCGATTCAGGTTCGCCAAATCTTCCAATACGATTCCAGACGAATGGCAAACGCCTCGGGTGTCTCGGCCAGCATGCGTTGGACCTGGGGAAGTGCCGCACGCGAGAGTTGTCGTCGTCGCTGATCCAGTAGCGCCACAAACGCTTGCGTATCTTGCTCGCTACCAAAGTTCTCAGGAGCGTCCACGATTTTTGCTCGCAGCACCGCGAGGTCATGGTCGTCGCCCAATAGATCGCCAAGGTCCTTTGCGACGTGCGCCTGCGTTTTCATCAGGGTTGGCCAGACGTTTCGCAGCAGACGAAGGTGGTACCAGTGATATTTGATCCGCTTTCGCAATTCATGAAATCGTTCCGCGTCCGGGGTGTCGATCGCCAATCGCAGATCGTGTCGTGATCGCTTGTAGGTCTTCGCCAGTCCCGCGAACAGCGATTCGTCCCCGGCTCGCGCCAATGTCCAGTGGTCGATGCGCCCTCGGAGTTGGGCCATGGTGTGCCGAAACTCCGCAATTCGTCGGTTTGCATCGGCATCGTCAACCGCGTGCATGTCCGATGTCAACGCTTGTCGAATCGACTGGAGCGATTGGCGATTCACCTGCGCGTCGAAGTGATCCATCAAGTCGTCATAAGAAGCGATCATCGACTTTGCGTCACGTAGCGACGACAGGCTTCGCGCCGCATCGCGAATGGATTCATTCTCGACGGTGTACTGTTTACCAAGACCGTGCCTCACCAGTCGAAGCAAGCCACGAAGTTTTTTGCATCGTTTGCGAACTTGGTGGACAACTTCGTCGCGCTGAAGATCCGTGTCATCGATCTCGGCGAGCAAACGATCGACTTGTTCTTGAGCAATCCGGCGGATTGCTGATTGAACGGATTCGGAACGTCGGAAACGAAAGCTCATCGCAGGAAACTTTGATCGATATGAAATGGAAACGGCTTCAACGACGTCGGCTGTGACGGTTGCTGCAATGCGTAGCAGGCAAAACCTATACCGGGTTGATTTTATGCCTGTCTGGGTGGGCGTCGCTATCCTCGGCACAACGGTTGCATTAATCGCCCAAAGCACGCATTCGAGACGCGACCTTGAACTAAGGCGAAAGTTAGTGGACGTCCAGCGCGATAGAATTCGATCAACGCGGCATCGCGCTCGTGCTGGGCTGCTAGCGTCGTCGGCGTATTCCGGCCAACAAGCGTCGCCCTGGCTGGTCGTGATCGCTGTGCTGCTTGTCGTCGGTGCATTGTATCTCGCCAGCAGCCTGTTTATTCCGTTGACGATTGCGTTACTCGCTTACTTGACACTGCGGCCGATGACGACGCGACTCGGGCGATTGGGGCTGCCGCGGCCGATTGCGGCCGGAATCATCATCGCCGGATGCTTTTCGTTGGTGGCCTTCGTCACAACGCTTTTGTATAGCCCCATGCAGAGCTGGCTTGATCGGGCGCCGGCGAGTGTCGGGCGGTTGAGACAGAACTTAGACGTCGTAGCCCAACCGTTGACCACTCTTGACCGCGCCGAGGAGGAGCTCGAGGAGGCCGGCGATGAAGTGGGCGCCAATCGGCCGGAGCTGGAAGTGTCGGTTAAAAAGCCGGGTTTTATCGATCGAGATTATTTGATCAACACGACGGGGAGCGCACTCGCGTTTATCGGAGCGATTGCCGTGCTGGCATTTTTTATGTTGTCGTCGGGGGACGAGCTTCTCAACCGCATTTTGAATGTGTTGCCGCGTGACAGTCAGCGGCGCGAAGTTTTGGCAACAATCGGCGAAATCCAAGACAACGTCGGTAGCTATCTCAGTCATATCACGTATATCAATGTCGGATTGGGCGTCGCCGTTTCGGTGGTGATGTGGTTGGTCGGCATGCCCACGCCGGTGCTGTGGGGAGTGATGGCGGCGCTATTGAACTTCATCCCGTACATCGGACCGCTCGGCGGTACAGTCCTGGTGCTCGTGGCCGCCGCCAGCACGTTCGAATCGTTCACACGGGCGCTGGGGACGGCGGGCGCGTTTTGGTTGACGACCGCTATCGAAGGGCAATTCATCACACCCGCGATCATCGGCAAAACATTGAGAGTGGGGTCGCTTGTGGTGTTGGTTGCTGTCGCGTTTTGGGGATTTTTATGGGGGTTGCCGGGAATTTTTCTGGCGGTCCCATTGCTGATCGTCCAGCGAACCGTGTTCGCAAGTTTCGACGCGACGTATCCGTTGGCTGTTATCCTCGGTGAAAACGCTCGCGATGCGGGACACCCTTGCGAGCCGGTTCATGATGACGAACGGATCGCCGAGATCGCTTGAATCAGCAGCTTGAATCAGCAATCGTCAACCTCTCCTGAAGAGCTCAGGAGAGGCACCCACTGGTGATGATCGCTTAGACCGTCGCGACGAGAACTTTTCGAAGCTTGGAACCATTTCCAGCTTGGCCGAACGAAATCATGCGTGCCTTACAGACTTCCTTCATCGCGGCGCGAGCGGGTTTGAGGTACGCGCGAGGATCGAACTCAGACGGGTTCTCTTGCAGCACTTTGCGGATCGCGCCCGTGATGGCCATTCGGCAATCGGTATCGACATTGATCTTACGAACGCCGCTCTTGATTCCTCGCTGGATCTCTTCGACGGGAACGCCATAGGTTTGCTTGATTTGGCCACCGTATTGATTGATGATGTCCTGCAATTCCTGGGGCACGCTGCTGCTACCGTGCATGACCAAGTGCGTATTGGGAAGCTTTGCATGAATCGCTTCGATGCGATCCATTGCTAAGACTTCGCCGGTCGGCTTTTTGGTGAACTTGTAGGCGCCGTGGGAAGTTCCGATCGCAACGGCAAGTGCGTCAACTCCGGTTTCTTCCACAAATCGCTGAGCTTCGTCGGGATCGGTCAACAACTGGTCGTGGGAAAGTTCGCCCTCGGCACCGTGACCATCTTCTTGCTCGCCTCCGCCGTGCTCGAGCGAGCCGAGGCAACCGAGTTCGCCTTCGACGCTAACGCCACGAGCGTGAGCCATCTTGACGACTTCGCTGGTAACTCGAACGTTGTAATCATAGTCCGCCGGTGTCTTGCCGTCGGCTTCGAGCGAGCCGTCCATCATCACACTGGTGAAACCATTTTCGATGGCCGAAAGACAGGTTTCGGGGCTGTTGCCGTGGTCCTGGTGCATCACGATCGGAATGTGCGGATACAGTTCCGTCGCGGCGATCATCAAGTGCCGCAAATAAGCGTCTTGGGAGTACGAGCGGGCACCGCGTGAAGCTTGAATAATCACGGGTGAATCAGTCTCTTCGGCGGCCTCCATGATCGACTGGATCTGTTCCATGTTGTTGACGTTGAACGCGGCAACGCCGTAGTCGTTTTCGGCGGCGTG
This sequence comes from Pirellulaceae bacterium, assembly GCA_041741195.1. Lineage (GTDB taxonomy): Bacteria > Planctomycetota > Planctomycetia > Pirellulales > Pirellulaceae > JBBSJZ01. The sequence continues at coordinate 56,032 of JBGSKM010000129.1, read as the reverse complement.
ATCGAGTACGACGCGCAAGGGCACCAAAGCCATGACGATTTTCCTAGGTACGTGTGGTGAGTCGGCTAATTTCAACCCCAATTATCCCGCACGCAAGGCTCGTCGCAAGGCGGGAGAAGTCTCGGATTGATTCTCTGGGCCGAGAACCCGCGAGCTGGAGACAGGTTCCACATTACCGCCCTTTTCGGGCTTCGATTCCGGCTTGGAGCGTGGCGATGATCTCGTCGACGTCGTAGACACAGCCGCCCCAAGTGCCTCCGCCGACCTGCTGCAGTGCCGCCCAAAGCCGCGTGTCGTCGGGCATCTCGGACTCGACCCTCAACTCCGGATGAAGCGGACGAGCCAGAAAACTTTGGACGGCCGCCTCGCCCGTCTGCCCCTGAGCGGTCTCGACCAAGTCGACTCGACCGACCAACGAATGTTGGTTGATTTCGATTTCGATGATATCCCCGTCTCGAACCCGGCCGAGCGGCCCGCCCGCAAGCGCCTCGGGACCCACATGGCCGATACAGGCTCCCGTGCTTACTCCCGAAAATCGGGCATCGGTCACCAGCGAGACCTGCTTGCCAAATGAGAGGTACTTGAGAGCGGAGGTGATTTGGTAGGTTTCTTCCATGCCACAACCCAGCGGGCCGCGTCCAATCAACACGATCACGTCGCCCGCTTGAATCGCGGGCGTGGTTTGCCCTTTGATCGCCGCGATCGCCGCTCGTTCGGTGGTAAACACTCTCGCACGACCACGATTGCGATACACGCCATCGTCGCTCACGACCGTCGGATCAATCGACGTGGCTTTGATGACGCTGCCCTCCGGACATAGATTGCCCATGGGAAAGCAGACCGTACTGGTCAAGCCTCGCTTGATGGCCGTCTTGGGCGGAATGATGACATCATCCGGATCGATGCCATCGCTCTGGCGCAATCGTTCCCGGCAAACCTCTCGCCGTTCGCTCGTCACCCATTCGTCCAGCAACTCATTCCAGGTCATCCCAGAGACCGTCATCGCCTCGGCGCGAAGCAACCCCAATTCACGCAGGTGCCACGCCACCTCGGGAACCCCGCCCGCTAAAAACATTCGCACCGTCGGGTGGCCGACGGGGCCGTTCGGCAAACAGTCCACAAACCGAGTGACCTGGGCATTGACCTCGCTGAACTCTTTGACGCCAGGGCGTTTCAGCCCCATCGCGGCTGCGATCGCCGGAATGTGTAACAGCAAATTGGTGCTGCCACCGACCGCAGCATGCACGAGCATCGCATTGAACACCGCGTCGTGAGTGACGATCTCTTTGAGCGTCTTGCCCGCAGCAACCAGCGTCTGGGCCGCCTTGGCCGAGTCGCGCGCGAGCTGGGTCCAAATCGGTTGGCCACTCGGAGCGAGCGCCGCGTGAGGCACCGTCATGCCGAGCGCCTCGGCTACGACCTGGCTGGTCGCCGCAGTTCCCAGAAATTGACAACCACCACCCGGTGTCCCACAAGCTCGACATCCTTCGAGCGAAGCTTCCTCCAGGGTCATCTCACCACGACTGTACCGCGCTCCGATCGTTTGCACTTTGCCAGCGTCCTCGCCCTCCGATGGCGGCAACGTAACGCCGCCCGGAACCAGCACGCTGGGGAGATCGCCACAGCCGCAAAGCGCCATCATCATCGCGGGTAAACCCTTGTCGCAGGTCGCGATGCCGATCACGCCCTTGCGTCGGGGAAGCGACCGAATGAGTCGCCGAAAAACAATCGCCGCGTCATTGCGATACGGCAACGAATCGAACATTCCTCGAGTCCCCTGGGAACGACCATCGCACGGGTCACTGCAATAGGCGGCAAAGGGAACGCCATCCATTGCGGAGATCTGCTCCGCAGCGGCCTGAACCAACAGCCCTACCTCCCAGTGCCCGGTGTGATAACCCAGCGCGATGGGTGTCCCGTCCGGAGCACGAACGCCCCCCTGGGTGCTAAGGATGAGGTATTGGTCACCCAGAACTCGACGAGGATCAAACCCCATCCCCACGCTCTGGGTCAAGCCGAACAAATCGCCGCTCGTCCACGTTCTCAGGATCTCATCACTCAGCGGCAAGGATCCTTCAGGCCCCGACGCGTGGGTCAGAATGGATTGGGGATCAACCGGGGCGGCAAAGTAGTCGTGGCGGGACATGGCAAACCGAAAGGAGCGAATTCACTTCAATGAAAACACTACCCTAATCGGTCAACGTCCCGGCCAGATAGTAGGCGTGGTTGGCCAAGATCCAACCACGAAACACTCTCGTGCGGATTAGGGATGCGTCGACGGATCGACATCCGCGACGCTTACCGACGGTCGCCGCTGGTGGCAATCCAGACGTAATACAACAGCGTCATGATCGATTGCAACGTGGCCGCGACATAGGTCAGCGCCGCGGCACCGAGCACCTTGGACACGTACGGTGAGTCGCGTTCAGAAATCAATCCTTGCTCGACCAATTGACGCTTCGCACGCGCGCTCGCATCGAACTCAACCGGCAGATTCACCACCTGGAAGAACACGACGCCCGCAAACAGGAGGATGCCTGCCCACAACAACGGACGAATTGCCATGAACGCCCCGATCATCAACAGCGTCACGCCGATCCCCGAACCGAAGTTCGCCATCGGGACGGCCAAGTTACGAACCACCAGCGGAGCGTAGCCCTTGGCATCTTGAAACGCATGACCGGCCTCGTGGCAGGCAACGCCTAGAGCCGCAATGTTGCGGCCGTTGTACACATCCGAACTCAATCGCAAAACTTTGGCACTCGGATCGTAGTGGTCGCTCAAATGGCCCGACACTTGTTCGATTCCCACCGCTTGCAACCCGGCGGAGTCGAGCATCGTTCGCGCAGCTTGCGCACCCGAAACACGCGTCGGCATTTCGCTCATTTGCGAAAATCGTGACTTCACCAAGTACTGGGCATACAAGCCCAAGAGAAAGGGTGGCAGCACAAACAGAAGGTAAATCATCGATCACTCATTGGAATGGCAACCTGCCAAGTCATTGCCATAACGACAGGCAAAAACCGGCGAACGTGCTTCAATACGCAACAATTGGACCAACGGTCCATCGGAAGCCTCGATTATTTTCGACCGTTACTCTCGAGCCGTGGGAGTGACCTTAAGCTGGATACGTTCCTCGCCGCGCTGAATCACCACGTCGACTTCTTCGCCAATTTTGAGGGCTTCGATCGCATAGGTGTAATCGTAAATGTCTTCGACCGTTCGACCGGCCAGTTCCACGATCACGTCACCCCCGCGCACACCTCCTTTGGCCGCCGGCCCGTCGGCTGCCACACCGCTTAGCTTGAGCCCCTTGATCTCGCCCGCGGCGTAATCGGGAATCGTCCCCATGTACGCGCTCAGATTGACTCGGGGTGCGTCGTCCTGCTTTTCACCTTCGGCCAACTCAAACACTGGGGCAGCCTCGGATGTCAAGAATCCTCGCGTCAGCAAAGCGCAAAGCTTGGCGATATCGGCGGCGCCCTGGTAATTCAGCTTGTCTGCGGTATCACGGGGCGTATGGTACTCTTCGTGAGCTCCCGTAAAGACCGATAAAATTGGAACGTCACGAGCCACAAACGTGGCGGCGTCGGTTGGCAAACGCGTGCTGGTCTTGTCGAGTGAAAGCGCGAGTCCGACGGGCACATTTCGTCGTTGAACTTCGTCCGCAAACCCAGGCGACGAGCCGATCCCTTGAACAACCAGTTTTTCTCGCAATCGTCCGACCATGTCCAAATTGATATACGCCGTGATCGCGTCGGTGAGTGGTTCCGCATCCGTCGTCACGCCGTGGGCGTGTGCCGCCATCAACCCGGCATGTGGGTCCGTTGGGTCGAGCTCGGTTTTGGCGCGCGGGGCGGCGGGGTAAAGCTGGTAGAAATCATTGGCAAAGGCTTGAGATCCGAACAATCCCAACTCTTCACCACTCCACGCGGCGATCAGTAGATCTCGCTTGGCGTCGATGCGTTTCGCCTTGATTTCGCTCGCCAGATATTGGGCGATCTCCAACATCGCTGCCACGCCACTGGCGTTGTCATCGGCACCCGCATGCACTTGCCCTTGCTCATTCTCATTTGCCAGCGAATTGCTGCCGACTCCGCGTCCCAAGTGATCAATGTGGGCGCCCACGATGGCCATCGGCAATGACTCGTCGGCCGCTTGCTTGATCGCCGGATACTTGGCCAACACATTGCGTCCGGTGCCGGTTTTGCGATCGATCGAGATGTTCGCGGAAACCTTTGTTGACTCCAACGCGATTCCCATTTGTGGTTCGCCATCATCGAGCGACTTTTGAATCTCTGCTAGCGATAGGTCCTGTGACTTGAAAATCTCTGAGGCTGTGGCGTTATCAATCGAGACCACTGCGATGCTCACTCCCGCTTGCGAGGCGTCGCTGTCAAAGCGAATCAATTCCGCTTGCACTTGGCTCGTCGGACCAGCAACAAAGATGACTCCAATCGCACCGTTGTCTCGCGCGACGGAAGCCTTACGACGCGGTGACGAATAGCGAGCGAGTTGTTGGCGCCGCTCCGGCGTAATGTCTTGCGGTAAATCTCGCAGCACCATGACCCACTTGCCCGAGACGTCCAAGTGCACATAGCTGTCGTACTCTTGCAGTCCTTCGCTCGGCGGCACCGCTAATCCATACCCCGCAAAGACGACGGAGGCAGATTCGGTTTCGCCGTCGCCGGAGAACGAAAGCGGTCGCCAATCGGTGTCCAATCGCTGGTCGCTAGCACCGATCGTCAGGCGATTGTCCGCGCCGAGCGTTGCCCCCGCAGGAAAATCGAATTCGTGAAAGAAGGTGCCGTTCTCACCGGCCGGTTCGAAGCCAAGGCTTTCTAAGTATGCGGCAACATAGGCGGTCGCACGTCGTTCACCTAACGTGCCTGTCAATCGGCCTTCGAGCTCCGGTCGCGTAAGGTAATCGACATGGCGGCCAATATCCGCGGGTGTGAACGCCGGTGTTGATCGATTCGCCGCTTCGATCGCTGCGGTCCGGTCCTCGGGGGCACTCGTCGATAGCTGGAGCATTTCACGCGCTCGAGCGTCGTTCCAATCAGCCATGAAAATTTGTGAGCGTTTGTTCTCCGTTCGCGTGCTTGTCCATGAGATCGATTCGCCGTCCGGCAGGAACACGGGAAGCCCGTCGAAGCCGTCGGTGTAGGTCACGCGGACCGGTTCGCCCTGGCCATCGGCGCGAACGAGATACAATTCAAAATTTGCAAAGCCGTGAAGGTTGGTGGTGAACACGAGATACTCGCCGCTGGGATGAAAGAACGGCGCCCAACTCATCGCACCGAGGCTCGTCAATCGACGCACATCGCTGCCGTCCGTGTTCATCGTGTAGATCTCTGCCGTCGCACCATCGGCTGAAAATCGTCGCCAGCAAATACGACGACCGTCCGGCGAAAAGAAAGGGCCGCCATCGTAACCTTCGGAGTCGGTCAATCGTCGCAGGTTGGTACCGTCGGCATCCACCAAATACAAATCGATCATGAATGACGGATCGACTTCGAATAGTTGCTTTTCTCGATCGGTCAAGTCTCGCGAATAAGCTTGGCGATTGCTCGCGAACACGATCTGTGACCCGTCGGGACTGTAACTCGCTTCGGCATCGTATCCCTTGGCGTCGGTCAGCTGGCTGTATTGACCCGATCCAATATCGAAGCGATAGAGTTCGTAGGCGGGGTCATAATCCCACGCGTATCGACGCTGTTGTCCACTCGCTCTCAAATCCAATTCATCCTGCTGCTTCTGTTTCGCGTCGGGGTCATCCTGGGTGCTCGCGAACAGCACTGCTTCGCCGGAGGGGTGCATCCAAGGACAGGTGGTCTTGCCGTAACCAGGCGAGACCTTTTGCACGTCCCCGGTTTCCAGGTCCATCAGATAGATTTGGTAAAACGGATTCGCAGCGTCACGCTCGCTTTGGAAAACCATTCGTTTTCCGTCGCTGCTAAAGTAGCCCTCACCCGCTCGCAAGCCTTCGAACGTGATTTGCCGTGGCTTGTCAATTAGCTCGTTCTCCTTCGCTGCTTCGTCGGCGGAAACCGAGGGCGCCACATCACCGGCCTTGTCTTGGGAATACCCTGGCAAAACGCTCGCCCCAAAAATCATCAGTGCGATGGCGAGGTATTTTCGAAACAGCATCGTTGAAGCCTTAGTCATTGGTCGGACGGCATGGAACCAGATTTCCAGACACACATCCTACGCAATGCAGACAAGTTTTGGCTATCACATTGCGCTCGGCCAACCGAGGTAGCCAGCCAACGACGAACGGTGCGTTGTCGCACGAATCAATCGTCGGCATGAACAAAACTGCCCTGCGGCGATCCGGGGGGCAAGTTGCTCGGTCGGCGAGCGATCTACGAATCCAACAACGAATGTGCGCCTCGCAGACAGATCAGTCCGTCGCTCCAGCGCGCGAATAGGGATCGACGTTCCGCCTCGTTGTCGAATACGCGTACGGATTCGATCTTGTGACGAATATCGTCGCGAGCGAGTCCATAAACGACTCGGTACTCGGCTGGTGGTGTGGGCGAATCATCATCGGCATGGTCTTGGACACGAACTTCGGCTTCGAACCGGTAGATTTGTTGCCATCCCGGTCGTTGAACAGCGACCAGCCGCACGTTACGAAGTTTTGCGCTGCCGCCGTAGAAACCGGCGTCGGTAAGGTGGCGGCGGATCGTCAGTTCCATCTCATGATCGCCGCACCAGTCGCTGTACCGCTGAGCGAGATGTTTGAACCATCCTTTGAGCGAGATGAGTGGCGTCATGCCAAGATCTCCTTGATCACGTTGCCATGAACATCGGTTAGCCGAAAATCACGGCCGCCATAGCGATAAGTGAGTCGCGTGTGGTCGAGACCCAAACAGTGGAGCATGGTGGCGTGCAGGTCATGCACGCTCGTGCGATTCTCGATGGCTTGAAATCCGAACTCATCGGTGCCACCGAAAACTGTCCCGCCTTTGATTCCACCACCAGCCATCCAAACACTGAATCCCCAGTGATTGTGATCACGGCCTTGCTTGGGATCGCCGCCGGCACCGAGTTCGACCGTCGGGGTTCGACCAAACTCGCCGCCCCAAAGCACCAACGTCTCGTCCAGCATCCCACGTTGTTTCAAGTCGGTCAGTAGCGCCGCGATGGGCTGGTCCAATTGGTTCGCCAAATTTTGGTGATTGTCTTTGATGTTCTCGTGATTGTCCCACGGTTGTCCCGCGCCATGCCAAAGTTGGATGTAGCGAACACCGCGTTCCAACAAACGCCGCGCGATCAGAGTCTGTCGGCCATGGACTCCAGAGCCGTACGAGTCCTGGATGTACTGTGGTTCGTCGGAAACGTCGAAAGCTTCGGACGCATCGTGTTGCATCCGAAATGCCAATTCGTACGCTTGGATTCTGGCGTCCAGTCGATCGTCGAATCGTGTTTGCGAGTGTTGCTGGTTCCAATGTCGCAAGAGATCCAGCTGCCGACGCTGGTCACGCGTCGACACTTGCGGATGTTCAATGTTCTCGATCAGTTTGCGAAATTCCTGGTGCTCCGAATTGACATAAGTCCCCTGAAACGCGCCGGGCAAGAATGCCGATTGCCAATTCTCGCTATCTTTGATCGGCAATCCACCGGGACACATGGCGATAAACCCCGGAAGATTTTGATTTTCCGAACCGAGACCGTATAGCAACCATGACCCCATACTCGGTCGTGTTTGGACGGAGTCACCACAATTCATCAGCATCAACGATGGTTCGTGGTTCGGGACTTGGGCGTACATCGAACGAATGACCGCGATATCGTCGATGTGCTCCGCCGTCCGAGCGAACAAGTCGCTCACTTCGATCCCTGACTCGCCATAGCGACGAAATTGGAAAGGTGACGGGAACGCTGCTCCTGTCTTACGCTCGGTGGTGAGCGTGTTGGCCAAAGGCTTTCCGGCGTACTTGGCCAGCATCGGTTTGGGATCAAACGTATCCACATGCGATGGTCCGCCATTGAGAAAGAAATGGATAACTCGCTTGGCACGCGGCGCAAAATGGGGCGATCGAGCCGCGAGCGAATTCACCGTGAGCTCCGCGTCCGACGCCATCAAGACGCGATCGTCATTCATTAGGCCGGAGAGCGCCAATGATCCCAACCCCATCGCGGAACGGTTCAGCAATTCGCGTCGGTTGAACATGCCATTGAACATTGATTCAGTCCACAAAAAGGAATTCGTTCGAACACAGAATCACTTGGGCCAATTGCTCCCAAACATCCAAACGTGCCGCTGTCGCGGCCGGAAAATCAGACGTCGAGTTCCAAACCGTCGAGTTTTCCGGATCCGTCTGCACAATCACCGCATTCCATTGGAATTGGTCACTGTTGAGCACCTCGTTGATATCCACCACAAAGTCGACGGTTTCACCTTGTTTGACCGCGAGCGAGTCGATGTTGATCACTTCGGATTGCTGATGAATCGTGGATGATTTCAAAATTCCCTGAGTCGAACTTACGATGAAGACGCGGATGCCATCGCCAACCGCCGGTTGGTGGGCGACTCGCGTTTGAACAGCAATTCGCATTTCACGTGGAGCAGTCCAGCGGCGGATTGCGGCGACACCGCGGTCGTTGCCGGGATGTCCACCGGTCGCGGTGAGTTGAACCCAACCAAGCTTCGCATCGGGCCACTTTGGGCCACCTTGCCAACTGGTGCCTGTGAAATGTGGCAAAGGAGTAAACGTTCGCAAGGCTTGGCTCGTCTCATCCAGTGCACCGTACCCATAGCACCAATCGCCGGCCGTCGCGGGCACTGAGTCGATGACCGGATTCTCGTGACCGTTGAGCCAAGTGACGACGTCGGCGATTTCGGTGCTACTGGGGCCGCGTTGATAAGCACGACGAAACATCTGCGTCGCCACCTCTCGTGGATCGTCATTGCCCGCGTCAACGCGAGCTGAAGTCGCGAGCGCCGCCGCTCTCTCCAAGACCATCGGATGATTCATGAAAAACAGAGTCTGCTGAGGTACCGTCGTTTCATTTCGCTGCGAGACATGCAAATCGGGATTGGCAAAGTCGAAAACTCGCAGCGCAGAAGCGAGATACTGTCGATCGACCAACCCATAGATCGTGCGACGCGCTGGAAACGGCGCTGTGAAAAGGTCGGAGGGATACCCACCAAGCGACACATCGAGCGAATCAGAGACTCGCCACAACGAATCACGTAACTCTTCGAACGTTAAACGCCGCGGATTCGCTCGCCACAAAAAACGATTCCGGGGATCGGCTTGCGAGTGACGTTGTGCCGCCTGGGCATCGTGGCTCATCGCGGACGATTGCTGGTAGGTCGCAGATAGCACGATCGTCCGATGCAATTGTTTCAAACTCCAGTTTTCACGAATCAGCAGGGTTGCCAGCCAGTCGAGTAATTCCGGATGCGATGGGGGCTCCGATCGCAGCCCGAAATCGCTCGGCGTTGTGACAAGCCCAGCACCGAAGTGATGCGCCCAGACTCGATTCACGATCACACGCGCGGTGAGTGGATTCGTCGGAGCGATGATCGCATTCGCTAACTCCAATCTCCCGCTCCCGATCTCAAAAGGTTTTTGGTTCGAATCCGAAAGTGCAGAGAGAAACTGACGAGGCACCTCGTCACCTAACTTCAACGGGTCTCCACGGCGAAAGATGCGTGGCTCGACCGGTTGCTTCTGATCCGTCAACGTAACAGCAACGGGAACTTTCTTCGCGTCGATCAACCAACGATCGACTTTTGCTTGCAATTTCCACAATTCCGTGAGCGTATTGGTGTCAAAGAACGTCTCGCAATGCGAGATTGGTCCATCGGGCACCATCCACGGGGCGTTCTTAAGAAACTGACGAAGGCTTTCAGCATCGTAATCTTGTGTGTCCTCATCCGCCTTTGAAAACAAATCAGCGTATCGGTCACAAACCTCGCGAAAGGTTCGTGGCGCCGTTGCAAATGATGCCGCGACGATCGAGTGGGGCGGCGGCGAATGGTTGAAAAGTTGACGAGTGACAGAGTCGGCGAGCAGTTCGAAGTTTGCCGGTTCGATGCCAGCATAGGCGTGCCAAGGGACGAAGATCGGGTCATTTGCGAGGCGTGACCGTCGCAGTTGGCGTTCCCAGCTACGCACAAACGCCGGCAGCAAATCACTTTTCTCAAAGATTTGATCGAATCCGTCCGCGGGATATTTCTGCAACTCTGACTGGGCAAACAAATAATCCGCCGTACGTGCACGCGCCCGCTCCGACGACTCCCGGCGGCACTGTTGCAACTTTTCATGCAACGTGGTTTGTCGCTTGTACAACTCTTCACGAAACGCGTGATCGCCCGGTGAGTCGTCCAACACGCTCTGTTGCTCAAGACAACTATCGAAAACCCCGTACAGTGAGTAGTAGTCCGCCGTGGGTATGGGGTCAAATTTATGATCATGACATCGAGCACAGTTGACGGTCAGCCCCATGGTGCCACGACACACCGTGTCTATTCGATCATCGATCACATCGCGTCGCACTCCCAAGAATCGGCGCCCGAGTGTGAGAAAACCTATAGCGGCAAGATCGCCGGGCATGGCGTCGCCAACTTGGTCAGCAGCGAGTTGCAACAACAAAAAACGATCATACGGCATATCGTTGTTGAGCGATTTGACGACCCAATCGCGATAGGTCCAAGCATGCGTCCAAAAACGTTCTTCGCGGTCATAAACATAGCCTTTTGTATCGGCATAGCGAGCGACGTCGAGCCAATGGCGTCCCCAGTGTTCACCGTAGTGCGGCGATGCGAGTAGTCGCTCAACCAAGTTCTCGTAGGCATCGGCTTCCGTATCCGCGACAAATTGTTTGACTTCCTCAGGTGTCGGTGGCAGCCCGGTTAAGGAATAGGTCAGGCGTCGAATGAGTGTCCGACGATCGGCTCGCGGGGATGGTGTCAGACCACGCTCGGCATGCGTTTTCGCGATCCACGCATCGACCGGTGTGCGCACCCACGTCGGATCAGCGACGACGGGTATTTCGGGAGACGAAATTGGCAGGAATGCCCAGTGATCTTTCCCAGCATCGGGAGGCTTGGTTGAATGCGTCGTTGACTCAACTGGCCACACGGCGCCGGACTTCACCCACATTTCCAACGAGCGAATGTCACGCTCAGGCAACGGACGATCCGGAGGCATCTTAAGATCGCCATCGCGACGGACAACGCGAAGCAGCAGACTATCGTCATCACCCGCAATGATTGCCGGATCCGTGTCGCCACCGGCGACCAATGCCTCTCGCGAGTCAACGCGCAGTCCGCCTTCTTGTTTCGTTGCACCGTGACAGCCACTGCACTGTTCGACAAGTACCGGACGGACGTGCTGCTCAAAAAAAATCTCACGATCACTGTTCTCCTCCATCGAAGGAATCTGCGATTGAGCCAGAGGGCTAAACGCCACGCAAAGAAAAAGCACCTGCAGGCATTGCCGCGGGCGTTGAAAAGCATTGAGCATGACGAACCGGACTCAAGGATGGGCGTGGGGGAAGGGCGACTCCGCCTTCATTCTAATGTCCGGAAGCGCAAGGTGACGGCCACAGGCCAATCGATCAATGTCGCCGCGGAAGTTGCCACGGAGACCGCACTGCCGAACGATTCGCACTAGAATGCGTGGGTCGATAAGTAACGCTCGCGAACACGCGGCGGAAACCATTCCCCAGAGGAGCCTACCTTGAATCCCACCCAGCGTCTTTGTTCCTGTCTTGCCGTGTCCTTGATGGCTGCTTCCCTTCCCACGGCATCATTCAGCCAGGAAGCCTCCAGCCAACAATCTCCATCCAAGAGTGAGTTTCGTTCGATCTTCAACGGGAACGATTTGTCAGGTTGGCACGGTGAAGCGACGATGGACCCGCGAAAACTAGCCGCGATGCCCGAGGAGGAACGCGAGGCAAAGATGGCCCAATGGCAGCAAGACGCTGAGGAACACTGGACCGCCATCGACGGCGAACTAATCAATGACGGTCATGGTGTCTATTTGACGACCGACGAGATGTACGGCGACTACGAACTGTTGATCGAATACAAAACCATTCCCCAAGCCGATAGCGGCATCTATTTGAAATCCAATCCGCAAGTCCAAATTTGGAATCACTTGGCCGAGAAACTCTCCGATGGCCAAGACAAGGGGTCGGGTGGTTTATGGAATAATTCACCCGGCGCACCCGGTAAAGACCCAAGCGAAATTGCGGACCGGCCGTTTGGCGAGTGGAACGAATTCAAAATCCAGCAGATCGGAACGCGCACCAGCGTTTGGCTCAATGGAAAACACGTCGTCGATCATGCGATCATGGAAAACTATTGGGATCGCAAATCCCCTTTGGTTGCCAATGGGCCGATCCAGTTGCAAACACACGGCGGCGAAATTCGTTGGCGTAACATTCAGATCCGTGAGATCGGTTCAGCCGAAGCCAATGAGATTTTAAGTTCACATCACGACGATGGATTCAAGTCGCTGTCCAACGGCACCGATTTGACGGGCTGGACCGGGGCAGTCGACAACTACGAAGTGCGCGAGGGTGCCATCCGCTGCAAAGAGGGTAAGGGCGGTGTGCTGCACACGACGGACGAGTACGCCGATTTTGTGGCTCGTGTCGAATTCAAACTTCCGCCCGGTGGCAACAATGGGTTGGCCATTCGCTATCCGGGCACGGGCGATCCAGCCTATTCGGGGATGTGCGAATTGCAGGTGCTCGACACCGAACATCCCAAATATGGAAAACTCGATCCGCGTCAAGTTCACGGTTCAGCCTATGGAATGATCGCTGCTCACCGCGGCTACCTTCGTCCCACCGGCGACTGGAATTTCCAACAGGTGACCGTGGTCGGATCGACCATCAAGGTCGAGCTCAACGGAACGTTGATTCTGGATGGTGATCTCGCGGAAGTGACCGAATTCATGGCGAATTCGCCGCACCCGGGCAAAGATCTCACGAGCGGTTTCTTCGGATTCGCCGGTCATGGTGACGCGGTCGAATTCCGCAACGTTAAGATCAAAGAACTGAAGTAGTCAAGCGTTACGAGCCATCCTCGTGTGCGTCCAACTTTCGCTGGCCACGACGATCATCAACAATCGTCGTGGCCATCTTGCTGTCGCGGTTAAGACTTGTTCGGCAAATCAAAGTCGCCGGTCAAATCTCGCCACACACAATGAATGTGGTTCGCCGGGTTGCCCGCCGCGTCGGCTTGGGTGTTGACGAATTCGACGAGAAAACTCTTTCCACGAATTCGATAATAATGCCCAATGCCAGGTTTCTTGGCTCCGGCCCAGGCGAAGTGGATATCGTCCCAACCGTCGGCATCAATCAACGTGCGACGCTCGTTCGAAACCGATTCTGGAACGGCATCGATGTATACCGACATCAGCCGCTTGAGCACCTCTTGTTGTTCTGGTTCAAGTTCGTTCATCGCGATACCAACCGGCTCATCCACGTTCGCTTGGGCTTCGCCTGCGAAACGAATATCTGCTGGTGCTTCCTCAGCAATCGTGGCGGTCGCCGTTCGCGCCTCGTCCATCGAATTGATTAGCTCAAAGGCGAGTTCTTCTTCCAATCGCAACACCCGCGTTCCTTTGCCGAGCGTTCCCTCTACCTCATTCATGATGATGGCTGGATTGGACGCAAAGAATTGGGGCGTCGTGTCCACCAACTCGCCACCGCGACAAGAAAAATTGAGCGACAAGTGGTGGCCTTCGAATGAGAAACCCCACGCGCCGGTTTCGCTGGGCGTTCCGAAGATCGTCAAGTAATACTTTTCGGAGTCACGACGACCGATGCTCGTTGGACCCTCGAGTTCCAGTAGCACCTTCTCGAGCAACATGATCTTGCTCGCCTTGTCGTAACCCGCTTCGCTGAGACCCGATCGCAGCAGTCGCAGGGCGGCTGTCTTCTGAGCGGTGTTCATCTCTCGCAACGGCAGCCCCTTGCGAGTATCCATCGGAATGAAGTGCCATGCCACTCGTTGTTCCGAGTCATAGGGAACTTTCGCCTTGGCGGCTTGGGCTTCATCGAGTGAATTGACGAAGGATTCCGCCAGCGATTTCATCTGCTGCCCAGGCGTATCGGAGTTGCGCAGTCCTAAAAGCGGTACAGCAAACAAGGCGACAATGAAGGGAGCGGCAAAGCGAAGCGAACGCATCGATTGGGTCTCGCGGTAGGGGCGGTGAGGTGGGCGGGGACACGTGTTCGAGAAAACACCGCTTCAGTATATCCACTTATCTGTTGGCCTGGGCGCTCAATCAGGAACCGTGGCTATCGCGAAGGCGCAAGGACGCGGGGACGCAAGGAAACCAGCAGATTGAAAGTACTTGTACTCCGCGCCGTTGCGACTTGGCGACCTTGCGTTGAAAGTCCACCGGCAATCGATTCGTCCGACGCGAAATAAAAGCTAACCGAAGAGCAACTCGTCCTGCGGTTCGCTTCCGTCGTTATTTGACTTGGCGTAGAGACCTAGCCTTTGCAGACCCAGGAGAGTCAAGAATCCAGGATTGAGATAGAGGTATCGGCGCCACAATCGCTTGGGTTCTCGCGTTAGGCGATAGAGCCATTCCAGCCCGTGACGCTGCATCCATGGCGGCGCTTGGCTGAGCAAGCCAGCGTGAAAGGCGAACGCGGCGCCGACCGCAATCTGGGGCATTTTAAGATGGTCACGCATCTCGTACGCAAAAATCTCTTGTCGGGGACAGCCCAGTCCGACAAAGCACAAGCCGGCACCGCTGGTATTGATCTCCGTCGCCAACTCATCGCGTTCGATTGGACTCAGCTTTCGAAAACGTGACGCACGGCAACCGGCGATCGTCAATTGAGGGAACCGCGATCGCAAATTGCCAACGAGCAGTTCGAGCATCTCTTCGGTCGCGCCAAACATAAATATCGGTACGTTCTCGGCGGCTGCCGCAGCACACAAACGAAGCGTTAATTCGGGACCATAGACTCGGTTGGCTAAGTGTTGACGATGTAGCCAACGAAGTGCCCAACGCACCGGTTGTCCATCGGGACAAACGATATCGAATTGGTTCAATCGATATCGGTGAGCCGGATCGAGTGCGCCTGTCATGATTCCGTGAACGGCGAGGGCCGTTACCGTCATGGGACGTTGGCATTTGCCAGCGTTAATGATCTTGGCGACGGCCGCGTCGTAGTCGATCGCGTTCACGCCGACGCCGAGCACGTTGTGTTTTCCTAGGTCAAGCATCGCCGCTATTCACTGCCTCGGCCGCTCATCGGAACTGCGAGAGTTCTAGCGATCAAGTTAAAGTCGCTCAACATTCCGAACTGATCGACATATCGCAAGTCCATTCGCATCCAATCGTCAAATGTCTTCGCTTGGGCTTTGTCGACTTGCCAGTAGCAGGTCATTCCAGGGCGAACGTCAAGGCGACGGCGGTGCCAGCGGCTGCAGGCCCGGCTTTCATGCCAGGGTAGAGGTCGCGGACCGACGAGTGACATGTCGCCACGCAGCACATTCCAGAGCTGAGGAAGTTCGTCGATGCATGTCGCTCGTAAAATTCGTCCCACGCGTGTGACGCGAGGGTCGTGTCGTAATTTGAAGGCCGGCCCGTCTCGATGGCTCTTGGCTCGCAATTCGGCCTGAGACTTTTCCGCATCGACCACCATTGTGCGAAGTTTATAGATCGTGAAGGGTTTGCCCCGCAGCCCCTCACGGGTTTGCTTGAAAAAAGCTGGACCAGGGCTGGTCAACTTGATGGCCAACATGCTCACGCCGATAACGGGGCCGCCGAGTGTTAGACCCACGCACGCGCCGATGATGTCGGTTAGTCGCTTGATCGCCATGCGAGCAACGGGTTGCTCGACCAAGGGGTCTTCCCGTGTGACTTCGACCTCGGAGTCCGAGGCCGGCGACCACGCATCGATCTTGTCGGAGGTCAACACGGGCTCGGTTTCTGGGAACTGGTAAGCGCCCGGTCGTCGAGCATCGTTCAAGTCTTGGTCGCCGCCGGTAAATCCATCCGGATCGTGGACGCGAAGACTCATGCTGACCGACAATTGGCTGCGAATCATCAAATGACGCAATCGATCGAGAACGCATCGACCGCCCATTTCGCCGGTATCCACCAACAGCACGGCATATTGGCGAGATGACAATTGTCCTTTTTGATCCGTCAATCTCAAGTGACGATGGAGCACACGTATCATTGTCCGCTGACTGGCCCGCAGTGCTCGGCGATGATGGGCTGGCGATCGTGGGTCGTCGCGTGTCGTGTTGTCGCGTGTCGAAGCGTCTCGCTCGGTCGCTGCTGGGTCACTCGGCCCCAGGACGTCGATCGTGATCAAGCAAAACGGTATGGATCGACGCGTGGAGCGGATCCGTTCGCGAGTCACTTCGCGACCAAACTGGCGAGCCGTGAGCAGCCGTGGATCGTGGCCGCTCGATAGCCGAAGCTGGCGAGTTAAACGATTGAAGAAAGCTCCGAGCACGTTAGTAATGCCTTGTTGCCGAGCGTTGATTCAGGCATCCCCACCCGAAGCGCCACCAGAGTCACAGTTGATTGATGAATGCACGTCCGAGACATTCAGCGAAACGCAATTCCCAAAACTCGATTCAATTCGAGTTGTCAATTCTTCTTAGCGAGGCAAGCCCACGGGAGCCGTGGACGATGCGGATGCCACCATGGGCACGTTGCGGACACCGGCGGCTCCACCGGCAAGCTCACGCGTCTCACCACCGGATACACCCGATTCACGTGGATGGTCTGGACGCGGCGATGGCGTGGGGTTGTCACGAAGCAAGGCTTGGAGCAATCCCAATGTCAAACCGAGCATGCAACCGACCACCGCAAGCATGGCACGCGGCGGCCCCGTTTTCTTAAGCTGCAAAGATGCGTCTTGCACGATCGAAACATCCGACAGATTGTTCGAGTCGAGTTGATCAAGCATTCGTGACTCTTCCAGACTCTTGCTGTGTGCAAGGAAATTCTGTTCGGCCAAACTCGATTCCCAGGTGAGTCGAGCGAGTTCCAACCCATCTTTGCTCAATCGCCGTAAATCGTCCTTGGCTTGGGCAAGTGAGGACGCCAGTGAATCGACTCGGCTCTGGTAGCCAGCTGTTTCGGCGAGTGCGACTTCATAGCTGGTCTCTAGCTCTTGGCGAATCGGGTTCACCGCTTCGACCGAGATCTCTTTGGCGTCACCCTGGTCGCTGACAATTTTCTTGCTTTCGTCGACCATCTGCTTGAGCATTTCATAGCGTGGATGACTCGGCTTGAGACGAGATAGCGCGTCGTTTTCTTGGACCTCAAGATTGTAAAGCTGAGTGCGCATCGTATCGCTGGCGTTATTGGCCATGCCCTTGGTGACCTGGGTGGGAATCCACTCCTCCATCATCGTCAAGCGAGTTTCGAAAACTTTCGAGCGACTTTCCCGCTCCGCCAAACTGCTTTCAGCTTCATCGAGTGCGATCTCCAACCGAGTGATGCGTTCTTGAAGCATCGCCTCAGCGGAAATTTCGCTGGTCCATCCCATCTTTCCCTTGGTCTCCTGCAATAACGACCGTGCCTGGATTGCTCGTTCGCGGCTGTCGGCGACCTCCCTTTCAAAGAAAGCCAGCGATCCAGTCGCACGGTGCGCATCGACATGGAACTCGCCGTACTCGTTCATCACCGCGTCAACAATTTTTTGAGCCAGGATCGGATCGCTCGCTTTGCACTGGACCGCGATGGTGTAGGCGTTTTTGGTGACCGAAACCGAAATCGAGTCTTGAACCTTTTCGATCGCTTCTTCTCGATCGATTTGGGCTTCGTAATCCTCCGCCGTTATTCCTTCGGCGTCGCGTGGTGATTTCGGAAGGTATCCCGTCAACGTCGTTGTCGAATTGAGAATCGCGTGATCGATCCAAGTCCGAGGCTTGTTGATTTCGGCGGCGCCAACTCGTTCGACAACGCGAGCGGCAATCTCGCGGCTCGCAAGCATCTCGCGAACGCTGAGCACTTCGGCGGATCGAGTCTCTTGGACCGATACCGTCTGGGATGCCTTGCTGGTCGGATCGACCGACACCGCGCCACGGCCCAGTCGGACGTACATCAATCCATCACTGGAATAGCGATTAGGCCAGACGATCAAGACGCCGATGACGATCGCGGTCACCAATATCGTCGTCAGCGTGATCGAAGGAATTCGTCGCGATACGCTCCGAATTAGATCTGAGGGGGTCAGGGTCGCCCAAGCGGCTGAGGAGTTTCGTTCCACGTTACTGAACTCACGCAAAGAGGTCGGCTCTCTCATCGAGAGCAAAAGTGATGCATTGGGTGGCCAGGCACATGCCTAACAGTCCACCGGGACTTCGCCGGTCGTTCTTTCCCCTTGGCTGAAAACTTATAAACATTCGCACACCAACCAAGAACACCAAAACTAATCAATCGCTACAGTTTATCTATCCCGACTACGCGTTTCTTCCGGCAAGAATCCGCTAAGTTTTGCTGGTATCCCCTTATATTCGTAACCTGGCCCCGAAGTGTGAGGTAGAGTTTCCGCCTCGAGTTGGGATTCCAGGCGTATTGGGCTCCCCAGCGAGGCAGCTTGGGTGGCGGATCATGCCGCTCTGGCTGCCCGGGGAGAAGAAAATTGCCTTTTCAAGATTTTTCGGAGCGCTCCGACATGCCTTTGAAACGAACGCTTGAGCCGGAATCCATGTCGGACCGCGAAGAGGCGTCGGCGTACCGAGATATGAATTTGGATGCCGTCAACACGGCGTTTGTCGACGATTTGCTCGCCGTGGGGCACTCGGTCGGTGGCGGCCGCGTCGGGGTTTGGGTGATCGACTTGGGATGTGGGCCCTGTGACATCCCCGTCGAGCTTTGCCGGCAAGTCCCCCAGGCGCGTGTTTTGGCCATCGATTCGTCAATCGAGATGCTGGAGTTAGCGAAGCGGCAGATCGATTTTGGCGGCATGCTCGATCGCATCACCCTGGCGCATGACGACGTCAAATCGCTGGACCGCTACGATGACGAAATCGCCGACACGATCGTTTCCAACACGTTATTGCACCATTTGGCCCAGCCGGAGTTGGGGCTCGCCACCGCGATTCGAATGCTCAAACCGGCTGGGCGACTTTTTATTCGCGACTTAGTTCGCCCGGAGTCGGAGGCTCGTGTGGAAGCTTTGGTGGAGTTGCACTGTGGCGGTGAATCGCAGATTGCCAAGCAACTCCTTCGGCAATCGCTTCACGCCGCGCTAACGCTCGAGGAAATCAGCGACTTGGCCGGGGATCTTGGGATTCCGGCGTCATGCATTCAAATGACGAGCGATCGTCACTGGACTCTGGATTGGAACCGCCCAGACGCATAAGTTGGTGGGCATGAAAATCTACTTAGATCTTGTCGCGGATATCCTAGAAAACGGAATTGATCGTGGTGATCGGACTGGCACGGGGACGCGCAGTGTGTTCGGTCGTCAATTGCGATTCGATTTGGCCGGCGGATTTCCGCTTCTGACCACCAAACGACTCCATCTCCGATCCATCTTGCATGAATTGCTGTGGTTTCTTCGTGGGGAGACCAATGTGCGATCGCTGCAAGCGTCTGGGGTTACTATTTGGGACGAGTGGGCGGACGCCGACGGCAATTTGGGGCCAGTTTATGGTCACCAGTGGCGAAGCTGGCGGGGCGCGAACGGCCAAACGACCGACCAAATTCGCTGGGTCGAGGACGAAATCCGACGCAACCCTGAATCTCGGCGACTGATCGTCTCAGCCTGGAATGTGGGAGAGCTCGATGCGATGGCGCTCCCGCCCTGTCATTTGCTATTCCAGTTTTACGTTGCCGGCGGCCGGCTCTCGTGCCAGTTGTACCAACGCAGCGCCGATGTTTTTCTAGGTGTTCCGTTCAATATCGCTAGCTACGCGTTGCTAACAATGATGATGGCTCGTGTCACGGGGTTGCACGCCGGCGAATTCATCCACACCTTCGGCGACGTTCACCTTTATCACAACCACTTTGATCAAGCCAAGTTACAGCTCAGCCGTGAGCCGTTGCCCTTGCCGACGATATCCATTTCCGCGACGCCCGATCACATTGACCGATTCGAATTCGACGATTTTGTGCTCGCTGGCTATGAATCGCATCCGGCTATCAAGGCGCCGGTGGCGGTATGACGCGCGGCGCAGACGCTCGCCCATTGAGCGCGGTCGTCGCGATGACGCCCGATGGTGTGATTGGGGTGGACGGCGACATGCCGTGGCGTTTGAAAAGCGATCTGCGGCGGTTCAAATCGCTTACAATGGGTGGTTGGCTGATCATGGGGCGAAAAACCTTCGACTCGATCGGCCGGCCTCTGCCGGGGCGTCAAACACTCGTCTTAACACGCGATCCCGATTGGAGTTCGCCAGGTGTCGTCGTCGCACATGATCCAGTCGTCGCCATGCAAATGACCCAGACCGCTCCCGCATTCGTGGTCGGTGGGGCGGAGATCTACCGGCTTTTGTGGAGCTACTGCGAGACGGTCTACTTGACGCGAGTTTGGGCATCCGTGCCGGGCGACACCCGGCTGGACGTGGACTGGGATGGGTTCAGCGTATGTTCGCAACAACGACTTGCTTCGGGGCCAGTTGACGATTATCCGACCGACTTTGTGGTGCTTCGGCGACAAAATAGCCCGGGAATCGTGGGTGAAAGCGTTTTATGAACAATCGCTGAAAATACTCATAAAATCCCTGTCGGTTACCACTTGAGCAAAAAGGGGGCCGGCCGCTATAGTCTGGGATTCTTGGCCCGAGCTTCCTGCGAGCGATGATCCCGAGCATTCGTGCGAGCGACGACATCGTGATCGTTTTGCGCGGGCCCAGCGAGCGCCTCGCTCCCCCCACAATTTTTTGAATTCCCCCCTCAGGAGGATTGCCATGCCCCGTCTGTTGGGCGTCGACATCCCTAACGATAAACAAGTTCAATACTCGCTTACGTATCTCTACGGCGTTGGAATCCACGTCGCTCGAGAGGTATGTGACAAGTTGGGCATTGACCCGGCGCGAATGGCGAGTGAACTCGGCGAAGACGATTTGAGCCGAATCGCTGCGATGCTCGAGCGTGACTACACCGTCGAAGGACCGCTTCGTCGCCAGGTGACCCAGAACATTAGTCGTCTGCGTGAAGTGAAGTGCTACCGTGGGATTCGTCACCGCGTCGGATTGCCGGTTCGTGGCCAACGTACCAAGACCAATGCGCGGACTCGGAAGGGTCCGCGAAAGACAGTTGCCGGTAAAAAGGGCGTCAAGGACTTGCGTTAGTCCTGCTGTGAATTCGACCGATTCCAGCTTGGGCGGTTCCCGTTCGGGCTATTCCAGCTCGACCGGTTGGAATTTGTCCATGGTTGTAATGCCGCATAGTTGCGGCTCGTTCGGTGCTCTCCGTTTCGCGGATTTGATCGCGAATTCCGAGAGTGCCATTTCCTTCTGTTCCATCTAGCTTCCCTGACTTAGAGACTTTGCTGTGGCAAAGACCAACAAGAAAAAACGAATTCGACGCAATGTCACCAGTGGCATTGCCCACATTCGGGCAACGTTCAATAACACGACCGTCACGATCACGGATCCCAAGGGCGACACCTTGTGCTGGGCCAGTGCCGGCACGAGTGGGTTCAAGGGAAGTCGTAAAAGCACGCCTTTTGCTGGTCAATGTGCCGCCCAACAAGCGGCTGAGAAAGCGACGAAATTCGGCATGCGAGATGTCGAAGTTCGTGTGAGCGGACCTGGTTCGGGTCGCGAAAGCGCGATCACGTCGCTCCAATCGGCCGGCTTGAACGTCAAGCTGATCGAAGACGTCACGCCAATCCCGCACAATGGCTGCCGTCCACGCAAGAAGCGACGCGTTTAGGCGTCGGCGCTTCTGAGTTCTGCCACGCGAGCACGTCCGCTCGCGGGCTCCTACGTATTTCTCCAATTATCTGTTAACACAGAACTGAGGTCACATGACGATGCACATTCGTTGGCGTGGCATGGAGCTGCCTAGCTCCCTGGAAGTCGATCGCGAAACGCTCACCAGCACGTATGGTCGATTCTCGGCGGAACCGTTTGAACGCGGCTTCGGTGCCAGCGTCGGAAACAGTCTCCGTCGCGTTTTGCTGAGCAGCTTGATGGGTAGCGCGGTTACTCAAATCAAGATTCGTGGCGCCCAGCACGAATTCACTTCGATTCCCGGCGTCCTCGAGGACGTGACGGATATCGTGTTGAACGTCAAGAGTCTCGTGGTTCGCAATAACAGCGACGGGACTCGTGTGATCACGCTCGAGAGCAACAAGGCGGGTGTGCTCACCGGCGGCGACATCGAAACGGATGCCGACGTCGAAATCATGAACAAAGATCACGTGCTGGCGACTTTGACCGCCGACGTGCCGTTCATGATGGAAATGGTGGTCGAAAACGGTCGTGGGTACGTGCCTAGCACCGAACACAGCGCCGCGGACCATGAAATCGGCATTATTCCGATCGATGCCGTGTTCAGTCCGATCACGCGAGTTCGTTACGAAGTCGAAGAGACCCGCGTGGGGCAAAAGACCAACTTCGATCGACTCAACCTTGAGATTTGGACGGACGGTTCGATCAATCCCGAGATGGCATTGGTCGAAGCTGCAAAGATCCTTCGCAAACACCTCAATCCGTTCGTTCAATACCGCGAACTTGGCCCGAGTATCTTCAGTGCCGCTCGCGGTGGCGCTGGCTCGCCCGAAGCCCAACTCGAGAGCAAGTTGAACATGACCTTGGCCGAACTTCGGTTGTCGGTTCGGGCCAACAATTGCCTGGAGAGCGAGAACATTCAAACGGTACGCGATCTTGTTCAGCGTACCGAAGACCAGTTGCTCGAAGTTCGCAACTTCGGTGACACCACACTCAACGAAGTACGCGAAAAGCTTTCGCAGTATGGTTTGCACCTTGGAATGCGAGTTCCATCGCAGCCGCTGTTGTAGATCTCGCGTTTTCGATCATTCAATTACCATTCACACTCACCCTGTTTTTTTGACGGATACTTCGCCATGCGACATCGACGACGAGGCCGCGTGCTCGGGAGAAGTCCCAGCCACCGCAAGGCACTACTCAAAAACCTCGCCAGCGCCCTGTTCTTGACCGAACGCGACGCAACCTTGGATGCAAACGCTCCCAAGGTGACTGGCCGGATCACGACCACGCTGCACAAAGCGAAGGAAGTTCGTCCGTTGGTCGAGAAGTGCATCACGATTGCCAAGAAGTCATTGCTTCACGAAGAAGCCGCACGAGCGTTTGAACCGTCCGCGGAACGCGGTAGCGACGCTTGGAAAAAGTGGCGAGAAAGTGACCAGTGGCAGAAGTGGGTTGCCGCTCGAGCGCCCGCCGTTGCGGCGCGTCGTCGCGTGATTCAATTGATCGGCGACAAGCAAGCGACCCAGATCTTGTTCGAGACGGTTGCCCAGCGGTTTGTGGATCGCCCCGGTGGTTACACTCGCGTGTTGAAGTTGGCAAAGCCACGGTTGGGTGACAACGGCGACCGCGCGATCCTGGAGTTCGTCGGTCGAAATGACCGCGTCAAGCGCAAAGCCGAACGCCCATCGTTCGAGAGCGATTCGAATGAAAGCGGATCGGACGAGTAAGACTCTTACTAAAGTCGTAAGACTCGTACCCAATCGCATGACAAAAGCCCGACGTGTTTGCACGCCGGGCTTTTTCGTTGCCGCGTTTATCCGCGGCGACCTTGCGATTGGTGCCATACTCGTAGCTGGGTATCAACGCCCACTTGCTTGGATAGGGCTCTCCACTGAGCTGCCACACTTCGAAGCGACTCAGCAGGTTTGGATTCAGCGTCCAAAGCCTTGCCGATCTCCCGATCAAGAATCTGGTAATATTCGCCACCACGGATTAGCTGAAGGCCTGGGCTCGACAATGGAGTCTTCCAGACTTGCTGGAGCCACCGTGCGTAAGGCGAACGCTCGGAACTGGATTCGGCCTCGGACTGGACTGGGGAAAGCACTTGTTTGACTCCCGAGATCGACCGGCCTATGGCGGTGTTGCCCTCGGAATTCGCCAACCAAGCAAGGAATCGTTTCGCAAGCGCCGATTGACGGCAGGCGGCGGATATCGACGCGATCGGCGTCAACGGATCAAACAGCACGCGTTGGATGGAATCACCGCTGGGCATGTCGAAGACTTGGATATCTGGAAATGCGTCGGTGTCGCCGGAAGGGAAAGTAATCCCGCCTCGCATCGTTCCTTGTTGCAGTGAGTCCCAAATCTCGCCGGGACGTTGACGCGGCGCAGCGTACCGCGAATGTGTCTGAATCATTTGCTCGAGCGTTTCCATGTAGGGTTCCGTCGCCACGAGCGGATCGAACGAGTCACGATCAAACAGCCATCCCTCGCGAGCCGCCGACATCGCTCGCCACAAATACATCGCACCGGCCCAGCCCGGCGAAGTCGGTTCGGATGCCGCACCGCGCCACGTACCGGCGACCAGTGCGTCGTAGTCGCTCCAAGTCTTTGCGGGCTCAATGGGGTCCACGCTAAACACCGCCGGGATGATTCCACCGAGCGGTAGTGCAACGGTTTGGTCAGCAAACCTTGCCAGCCCGGTTCGCAGGGCCGGCGGCATAGCGCTGGCCCCGCCGTCGCGCTCCGATTGACCGGCACCGGTAAGCGAGTTGAGATCCAATTCGATGATTTGTTGTTCGGTAAACAAATCACCCGCCAACAGCAGCGGGAAAATTAGCACATCCGACTTGGACGCCCGTGACATCGCCTCCTCACGCAAACGTTTCGATTCGGAGCGAGCAATTGCGATCGCATCAATCGCCAGCTCGGCATCGTCCGTTGCGGACCAGGCGCGTTGCAGAGAATCGGCCGACGCCGAGTCGCCCACGAGCAAGACTCTCAACGGGACGCGGGAGTTCGAACTTTCGACAATCGACGCAGCGGGCTGGGGCTCATGAGTGCAACCCGCGAAGACAGCGCCGGTGAGCGCCAACCCTTGAGTTAGCACCGCACGGCGGTCCCAACCGCTGGAAATTTGACGCGACGTCTCGGTCCGCTGGCGAGGTTGATCTGGCATGGTTTTTAGCTACGGTGTGGCCATTGGAAAGTCGTTCGCATGCGGTACTTTATCGTCGCCCCAGCATCACGGGCCTCTTACGCACTATATTGCTCGTCGGTTCGTCATGAACCCAGCGGGATTGTCCCGCTGCTGTTGCACGCGCTGTTCACTATTTCGACCCAATCTCCATATCAGATCCATCATCATGACCTTCTACCTCGGTATCGACGTTGGAACCAGCGGCACAAAAACTCTCGTTATCGATGTAGCCGGCAACGTGATTGCAGAGTCGTCGGCCGAGTACCCCATGGCCCAGCCGCGTCCGGGGTGGACGGAGCAAAGCCCCGAAGATTGGTGGCAAGCGACCGTGAAAACCGTTCGCGGTGCGATGAAGTCCGCCAAGCTCAAGCCGAGCGACGTGAAAGCGATCGGGTTGAGCGGCCAGATGCACGGATCCGTGTTTCTTGACAAGTCCGACAAGGTGATTCGGCCCGCGCTGCTGTGGAATGATCAACGGACTGCGGCGGAGTGCGACGAAATCACGGATGCGGCGGGCGGTCGTAAACAATTGATCAAACTTGTCGCCAACCCGGCGCTCACGGGTTTTCAAGCTCCCAAAATTCTATGGCTACGCAATCACGAGAAAGCCAATTTCTCGCGGCTCGCGAAGGTGCTGTTGCCCAAAGATGATATCCGTCGTCGACTGACGGGCGACTATGTAACCGAAGTCAGTGACGCTAGTGGTACCCTTTTGCTTGATGTCGTTAATCGCAAATGGTCTGACAAGCTGCTGGCAAAGCTCAATCTTGACCCATCGCTATTGCCACGGGTCGTAGAAAGCGAAGACGTCACCGGCACCTTGACCAGTGATGCGGCAAAACAACTCGGTCTCACCACGAACTGCAAAGTCGTCGGTGGGGCAGGTGATTGTGCCGCTGGCGCGATCGGTAATGGTGTCGTTAAAACGGGCGTGCTGAGCACTTCGATCGGCACCAGCGGAGTGATGTTTTGTCACAGCGACACGCCGCAGTACGACGCTGCCGGACGATTGCACACGTTTTGTCACGCCGTCCGCGGCAAGTGGCACATGATGGGCGTCAATCTTACCAGCGGTGGTTCATTGCAATGGTGGATGGACCAAGTGCTCACCGACCCCGATGCCAAGAAAGACCCCCAGCGATACGATCGTGCCACGGCCGCCGCTGCTGGAATTGCCGCTGGAAGCGGAGGGCTCGTGTTCTTGCCTTATCTGAATGGGGAGCGCACGCCTCACGCGAACCCCAACGCCCGAGGTTCCTTCGTCGGGTTGAATCTCACGCACGGACGTGGTGCGATGACGCGGTCAGTGATGGAGGGCGTCACATTCGCTCTGCGAGATTCGCTCGCGATCATCGAATCGCTTGACGTACCAGTGAAACAAATTCGCGCATCGGGTGGCGGCAGTCGTAACCCACTATGGCGACAAATGCAGGCCGATGTGTTCGGCAAGAAAATCACGACGCTCGCTGTCGAACAGGGGCCGGCGTTCGGTGTCGCCTTGCTCGCCGCCGTGGGCGATGGCGCGTACGCGAACATCGAAGCCGCCTGCAAAGCCACGATCGAAATCGCTGCCGAAACAAAGCCCAATGCGGCGGCGGTCAAGGCCTACAACAAGATCTTCCCGATCTACCAGGAACTTTACGTCAAGCTTGCCGAGAACATGGGGCGACTGGCCGAGTTATCGGGCGACTGAGCATCGCGGTTCTTGGTCATTCGTCGTGGACGCCACGATCGATGCGCTGGACAACGCTGCCATCGATCGCGTCATCATCGTCATCTTGATCAAACACGAGATCATCCAGATCAGCTTCGCTGAACTCCTGCAGGCTATGTGTACTGCTAGCCAACATGAATTCAAAGTTACCTTCGCCAACAGTCTTGGTGAGCGTATTGATGATCATTGTTTGACGAGCATGGTCGTCGTACGGCCCTGCGATGTACGCTGGTTGTCCGTCGCGACCGAATCGGAACTTGTCCGTAAGCGGTAACGCTTCGATATCACCCCAGATGGGTGAAACCTTTCGGTAGTCTGGATGCGGAGCGAAGCCGAGAGAGCGGGCATACTCGATTGCCGCTTCGACATAGGCGCGGGCCACACCGGGTTCGATCGGCTCGATCGGATCCTTCCTGCGAAGGTCCTCAAGGATATCGCTGACCTGGTTCGCCGAGCACATTTTCCCAAGTGCGTCCTTGCAGCCCAAGCAGAATGCATCCACTAGGAACAAACCGTACGCGCGTTGGCCGGAGGGAAGACGTCGAATGATGCTAACGGTACCGATACCAGTTCCGTCGTAACAAGCTTTCGCAATGTAGCAACCTTCGATGGTTCCACTGGCCGCCGCAGTCATTTGTCCAGCAAGTGACGACATCTGCTGCTGCCGCTGAGCCACAAGCTTTCGATTCTGTCGATCCTTGGACTTCTTTTTGGCCAGCTTGCGTTGCTTCTGTTGTTCACTCTTTGCCATGACGTTCATCCCTGTCGGTGTGTTCTTGTCGTCTTTGATTGAGGCGACGAAACAGTCTAGAGTCTTCAAATCAGCGACGGCAAGTACGTCGCACTAATACTCGAATCGATCAAGCTGCGGCATTTGTTGCTTGAGTGACTCGGCCGCCTCTTTGCCAATGTTCAATCGTGTGAGGAATAGCGTTTCCAGTTTCTTCAGTGATGCTAGCTTTGGAATCGACGATTCAGTGATTTGCGTGCCGCCCAAATGCAGCAATTCAAGGTTGACGAGCTTTTCGATCACCGGCACGGAGGCATCCGTGACGGCAGCGACGTTGTCGAGATTCAGTAGCTTCAGCGAGGTCTTTCCCTCGAGCTCCGCCAGACCGGAATCATCAATCTGGGTCAGCCACAAGTTCAGCCTTTCGAGTTTGGGCATCATGGCTACAACGCTCATTCCCTGGTTGCCAAATCGGGTCTCGGATAAATCCAGGTCAATGATCGGCATCGTCGCCATGGCACCAAAATCGTCGCCGGTAATCTCAGTTCCACGAAGTCGCAACTTTTTGAGTTGAGTCAATGTGGCGAGAGAAGCGAGCCAGTCATCGGTGGCCGGCGTATTCATCAGACTCAATTCTTTGAGCTTGGTGAGCTTTCCGATTGACGCCGCGCCGTTTTTGCTCAGTGATTCGACGTCGGTTAGATCAAGTAACTCCAAGTTGCCGACGGTCGCAAGTCTTGCAAGGGAAACGTCGCTGACCTTGGATTGCGGTAAACGAAGCCGTTTGAGCGTCACGATTCCGACGATTGGCTCAATTCGCTCGTCGGTCACATCGTCGCCGGAAAGCGACACTTCTTCGATCGAATCGAGTTCGGTAACCGCCTGGATCGCCGCTTCGAGTTCAGTTCCTGACAGGGACTTGAGGTCCACGCTGACGATCTTGTCTGCTTTGCGCTTGACCAGTGACTCATCGAGTCGAAATGTCGGCGTGCTTGGCGTTAGCGTTGGCTCCACTGGTTCGGAGGAGGGCTGAACC
Source organism: Pirellulaceae bacterium (assembly GCA_041741195.1). GTDB lineage: Bacteria > Planctomycetota > Planctomycetia > Pirellulales > Pirellulaceae > JBBSJZ01. The sequence continues at coordinate 27,488 of JBGSKM010000129.1, read as the reverse complement.
GCCCTTGGAGCTGTCGCAGGCCGCTCACAACTGGCGAGAATCAAACATGCGAGAGCGAGAATCGCGAACGAACGCATAACAATCACTTTATCCAAGAGCTGAGGGAGTCAAAACCACAAACTCCCAACGGGATAATCAGTATACCGGCCTCGGCGATGTTCTACACTGAGAGCTAGATCATCATTCATCTCACGGAGCCAGCCATGCAGACTGAAGGCAGTTACATTTGCGATGGATGCGGCGAGGAAATCGTTGTGCCACTCGAGCCTGGCGAAGGACACCACCAGCAGTACGTCGAAGATTGTCCCGTGTGTTGTCGTCCCAATGTCATTCATGTTGAATGGGACGACGAGGAAACGCGTATCTGGGCGGAAGCGGAACAGGATCGCTTCGGATGAGAATTTGGACTTCGCTGGTGCCAAGCTCGAGCGAGGGAGTCCCTCGTGGCGACCAGGCGGCAAACTCGGTGGTTGCGGTCGTGATCGACGTCTTGCGGGCGACCACGGTGGTGACGACTGCGCTGGCGTCGGGCGCTACCGAAGTGTTCACTTGCCTCGACATCGCCGAGGCCTTTGAGCTATCCAGGTCGCTCACACCGCGACCATTGCTTTGCGGAGAACGTCACTGCAGACCGATCGACGGTTTTGATATTGGGAATTCTCCCGCGGAATATACCGCCGATCGCGTCGGTTCGAAATCGCTGGTCATGACCACGACCAACGGGACGCGCGCCATCCGTGCAGCTCAGAACGCTCGTGAAATGGTTTTGGCAAGCTTTCTCAACTTGGATGCCGTGGTCGAGTTTGTTGTAAGGTTTGACGTTATTCATCTGGTTTGTGCAGGTACCGACGGTCATATAACCGGCGAAGACGTATTGCTCGCTGGCGGGATCCTGGAGCGGTTGTCGCGTCTTCGCGCCGCGACCTACGAGAACGACTCGTGTCAATTGGCGACCAGCTATTGGAACGACATTTCCCGTCGTGGCGAGGAAAATTTCCTGGAGATTGAATTCGCCAAAACGATCGGCGGCCGCAATCTCATTGCCGCAGGTTACGCGAGCGACCTAGCATTTTGCGCGAAAATAAACTCGACCCGAGTGGTGCCGTGCTGCCATGCGGGTGGACTGGGCAAGCATCGTTCGATGAATCGCTTTCTTGTTTGCGAAGCATAGTTAGCACATCGTCAATGTCGATCTAATCCAGATGGACGTCGCTGCAATTCTATATTTTCCGCGTGTTGGTGAACTTGAGGCCATTGTTGGCGCTTGATGGTTGTCTGGCATCACGCTGTCAACCATTCTCCAGAAAAATCTGGGATCGTGTGAGCGGTTCTTCAGGTGACAGGGTGGCAAGTAAACCACTTGCAACCGCCACTCATTCATCGAACGCGAGTATTGTCTTCATCGAATCTTCGCATCAATGACTAAACTCCCGGCGCTGCCTCGTCTCCATCTCGATGGATTTTGCTATGGCATCGAATAGTTGAAAATTTCAAAACTGCCTCAATATAAGAAGCAAACTCAAGGTGATGAACTTGATGATAAATAGTGGAAAGAAGAATCAATATAATGTTTGTGATAGCCCTCGGTCGCGCCCCGGGTTTACACTGGTAGAGCTCCTGGTGGTCATCGCGATCATCGGCGTGCTGGTCGGTTTGCTATTGCCGGCGGTCCAGGCGGCTCGTGAAGCAGCTCGACGTATGAGTTGTTCGAACAACATGAAGCAGTTTGGGCTAGCGTTGCACAACTACCATTCCGCCTTTGATCATTTCCCCCCGCGTCAGGGAGGAACGGGATGGCGAAATGAGTCAACCAATGGAATGAATGGTGGTGCCAATGCAAGGATCCTAAGTTTCTTGGAACAGACGGCCCTCTATGAGCAGATGGCGAACCCTCATACTTCCGCCACTGGCATTGTCTACCAGCCCTGGGGGCCGATCCCTAGCAACGGGGACTACACGCCATACACGGTCCAGGTCCCTACGTTCCAATGTCCCTCGTCGCCACCGTCGAGCATTCCTGGGTGGAACTGTTACACCAACTATGGCTTTTCGGCAGGCGATAGTAGTTACGCTGCCGTCCAACAAACGAGTCCGGACAATGTAAATATTTTCACGCACGCAAATTCTATCAACGCTCGGACCAACTGCCGGGGTTTGTTTGGGTTCTACACGCTTCGAAGTTTCCGTGATATCCTCGACGGTACGAGCAATACCATTGCGATGGGTGAGATGGCAACCGGCGACATCAATCATTCGCTTTTTGGTGGTGTCGCTCGATCTCAACCCACGAGCGTCGTGAACAGCCCCATCACTTGTTACAACGTTCTCGCCCCAGACAATCCTAGAATGTTTCGTCCCGAGATTGATGCAGTCGCTTGGCGAGGACGGTATGCCTACCACGGTCGTGCCCCCTACACCGCTGTAAACACCATTCTTCCGCCTAACTCTCCGACCTGTATCTCTCAAGACGATAACAGCAATCGGCGTGGCCAGTGGCCAGTGACGAGCTATCACACCGGTGGGGCACATATCCTATTGGCCGATGGTGCGGTTCGGTTTATCACGGAAAGTGTGGATGCAGGCAATTTGGCGGCCCCCGACGTTCGTAATATGGGCGGGCCGTCGCCTTACGGCGTCTGGGGTGCACTCGGTTCCGTCCGCGGTTCTGAAGTCCCTGCGGAATACTAGAGACTATTGCTCGTTTCGTTTGTTCGGATCCTTTGTTACTTAATTTCCTTTGCTGAATATTGGGCTTTTAATGTTACGTTTGATGTTTTACTGCCCCACTTTGTTGGCAGTTTCGTTGTTGGTTGGTTGTAATTCACAAGTCGACCCCAACCGTCCTGAGGTGGCGATTGTGACCGGAACGGTCACTTATCGACAACAACCCGTCGAGGGTGCCGCAGTGCTCTTTTCGCCCAATGAAAGCACTGGCCACGCGGCGACGGGTTTAACCGACGCCCAAGGTCAATACCGCTTGCGCACCTTCGCCCCGGGCGACGGGGCTGTTCCTGGTCAATACACGGTCACGGTTTCGAAACACGACATGAGCACCGCGAACCCTGACTTGGAAGACGATTTGGCGGCCGAATTGAAGAACGACGCCAGCGACGTTCTCATTGGCCCTAAGTCTCTGCTTCCGGAGCGTTATAGCAGCAACGAAACCTCAAAATTGACGGCGACGGTTTCCGCCTCGCAAGAGAACACGGTACCGTTCGATTTGGTTGATTAGGAGGAGTGCACCAGCGATTCGTGAAGCGCCTTCATGCCCCGGTGAAGTAGGCCTGCGATCGCTCCGGTACTTTTGTCGAGCTTTGCAGCGACTTCGCTGAGTTTAAGTCCTTCGAGATAATGCAGCCGAACCGCATCACGCTGTGCTTCGGGCAACGATTCGATCGCCTGTGCGAGTGCGACGACACTTTCACATGCGACAGCCTGCTGGCTGGGCGTTCCAATGTTCGCCGCGAGCATCCCTTCCAGCCGCAGCGATGATGTCGCCAATTTCTGCTCCATCGAACACTCGCGGCGAATGTCGCGTTTGTCGCGATGCAGATCACGATCCAAGTGCGTGAGATGCCGCGATAGAATCTGGCGCAGCCAACCGCGAAACTCCGCTTCGGTCTCGCCGCGAAATGTGTCAATCGCCGTCACGGCCTGCGTCATGGTTTGCTGGACGATGTCCGAGACGCTCAGTTTTGCTTGATACGCTTGTCGCATCTGCATTCGCGCCAACATTCTCAGATACGGCTCATAGCGAGCGACACAGTCCGTGGTGACTTCGCCGATTGGTTCACTTTCGAAATGACGATTCATGTTGCATCAACCTCGGCCAGCGATTCCTCCACACAATCAATCATCCAGTCTAGCTCATCACGCGTGGCAACGAGCGGTGGCATCAGGACAAGCACGTTGCCCAGTGGGCGAATCCACAGGCCGAGTTGGTAGCAACCGCGACAGACGCGCTGCGCGAGATCATATTCGGGATTGAGAGGCTGCAGCGTCCCCTGGTCCGGCGCTAACTCGACCGCCAACATCAGCCCTCGCCCGCGCACATTGGCGACCCGTGGATGTTGAGCAAGTTGGTGGAGTCGAACGATCAAATGATCGCTGTGGATGCGAACGCGTTCCAGTAACCGAATTCCCGCGGTGTCCGGGTTGTCAAACAACGAGAGTGACGCGAGTGCCACTGCGGCGGCCAACGGATTACCGCCGTAGGTGTGACCATGAAAAAATTGGCGACGTTCGTGGCTGTATCCCAAAAACGCTTCGAAAACGCGCGACGTCGCTACGGTTGCCGCCATTGGCAGATAACCACCGGTGATGCCCTTGCCAAGACATAAGATGTCCGGGGTGACGGCTTCGTGTTCGCACGCGAACAACTCTCCGGTTCGTCCAAACCCGGTGGCAACCTCATCACACACCAGCAACACATCAAACTCATCGCACAACTCCCGTACGCGGCGGAGGAATCCAACCGGGTGAGTGATCATGCCCGCCGCTCCCTGCACGAGCGGTTCGATGACGATCGCGGCGAGCGAGTCGTGATGTTGCTCAAGCAGCTTTCGTATTTCGCTGGCGTAGTGCTGGGCGGCTCCCGCTGATGGGACACCGGCGGGTAAGCGGAAACTGCATGGTAGCGGCCCCCGCACGGGTTTGAAAAGCAGCGGCGAGAAAATGTCGTGAAAATAGTCGATACCGCCGAGTGAAACACCGCCGGTTGTGTCTCCGTGGTACGCCCTGCCAAGTGCCAAGTAGCGTGTTTTGCTGGGACGGGGACGTTCGCATTGCCGCCAATACTGGAGCGACATTTTGATCGCGGCTTCCACGGACGACGCCCCATCGCTGCTAAAGAAAGCGTGATTGAGAGTCCCCGGGCATCGGTCGACGAGCACTCGAGCGAATCGCTGGGTCGTGTCACAGCTCATTCCCAGGGTTGTCACGTGCGCCACGCGATCGAGTTGTTCGCGTATTGCTGCGTCCAATCGAGGATGTCGATGGCCATGCAAATTGCACCACAGGCTGGAAACGCCGTCAAATAGCCGCTTGCCATCGACCGTTTTTAGCCAACACCCCTCGCCGCTAGCGATCGTCAGCGACTCGTGCTCGGCCATCTGCGTGAACCCAAGCCACAAGGCATCGGAGTTTGGGACGGCGGGGGCGGTCGGGTTTTGACATTCGCGAGCGTTAGAAAACACGTTAAGGTAAAACCACTGCTATCCGAGAGAGCGAGATCCAGCCAACCGCGAAACAGAGTTCACTACATGGCCCGCGAAGCAATTTACCAACAATCCGATCCCGAGGGGACTTCACGCCGTGGTGCGGGTACCGGCCCCGTCGCCAGCCCGAGTGCGGCCTCGTCGGTGGGCGGTGGAAACAGCGGTGAAGATGGCAAAGCGGTAGCGGCAGGCGAGTCGGGACGTGATCCTCAATCGAGCGATGTATCGCTTCGACCACGTCGGATGGACGAGATGGTCGGCCAGCGGGACGTGATCGAGCGGCTGAAGATCGCGATTGATGCAGCGCAAAGTCGCGGGGAGCCGCTCGGGCATATTCTGTTTGACGGCCCGCCGGGACTCGGAAAGACGACCTTCGCGACCGTCATCCCGGCGGAGATGGGCGCGAGCGTTCACATGGCCAACGGTGCGGGGATCAAAGCTCCCAAAGACCTGCTTCCGTACTTGTCCGGGTTAGCCGAAGGAGACGTGCTATTCATCGACGAAATCCATCGCATTCCCAAGCCCGTCGAGGAGTACTTGTACACGGCGATGGAAGATTTTCGCATCGACATCATTTTGGGCGAAGGCGTCAGCGCCCGCACGCTCAATTATCAACTGCGTCCTTTCACCCTCATCGGTGCCACCACGAGGGCTGGCATGCTCAGCGCGCCTCTTCGTGATCGATTCCAAATTCGCGAGCATCTCGGTTGGTACACCACGGTAGAGCTTTGCGAGATCGTCAATCGCAACGCCGTGAAAATGAAGGTCAGTGTCAACAATGAATCCGCCATGGAAATCGCTCGGCGCAGTCGTAGCACCCCACGATTGGCCAATAACCGACTGCACTGGGTTCGCGATTTTGCGCAAAGCAAAACGAACGGCCAAGTCGACGCTGATGTCGCTCGACGGGCACTGGATATGATCGGCATCGACGCCATCGGATTGGATCGGCAAGACCGCGGGTATTTGGACACGTTGATGAGGGTCTTTGTCGGCGGTCCCGCGGGACTGGAAGCGATCGCGCATACGATGAACGTTAGCGGCGACACGCTCGAAGACGAGGTGGAGCCCTTCTTGCTTCGCAGCGAGTTGATCGTTCGTACCCGTCGGGGACGAATCGCGACCCCCAAAGCGTACGCACACTTAGGCGTGCCCTACACCGGTGAATCGGCGTAGTCGCTACACTTTGGCGATGAACGACATTGAGCTTTTTGACTATGACTTGCCACGCGAGCTGATCGCCCAAGAACCATTGGCCACCCGCAGCGATGCGCGATTGATGGTGGTGGACCGAACCAGCCGTAGCATCGAACATTATCATGTCCGCGATCTGCCGGGATTGATCTCGCCCGACGATGCGATCGTGGTCAACAACAGCCGTGTCGTCGCGGCACGATTGGTGGGCTACCGCGTGCGAACGCGGGGTCGTTGGCAAGGGCTGTTTCTGCGCGCCGACGAGCAGTCGGGCGTCTGGGAAGTGCTCACCAAAACCCGCGGGACATTGGTCGCGGGCGAAGAAATCGCGATCGAAGACCGCGACGCACGGCATGCGATGTCGCTGGTCGTCATCGCCAGGACCGACGAAGGGCACTTGTTGGTCAAGCCCAAGTCGCTCGGTTTCGATCAAGATGCGAATTTTACCGAGCCAGCCGATTGGCTCGACGCGTATGGGCGAGTGCCGATTCCGCCCTACATTCGCGATGGCCAGATGGTCGATTCGGATTTAAAGAACTACCAAACGGTGTACGCCGAAAGTCGTGGAAGCGTCGCAGCCCCGACCGCCGGTTTGCACTTCACCCGACCACTCATCGATCAACTCGAAGCACGCGGCGTCGCTCTCGCCGAAGTGACGTTACACGTTGGCATCGGAACGTTTCGTCCGATACAAACCTCGTCGCTGGACCAACACGAGATGCATAGCGAATGGGGACAAATCGATGCGAAAGCTTGCGAGGTGATTCGCCGTCGCAAAGCCGCGGGCGGTCGCTGTATCGCCGTTGGAACGACGAGTGTCCGAGTGCTCGAGAGTGCCGCAGCGTCCCGCGGTGGCGAGTTGCAACCTTGGTTGGGCGAAACCCGCCTCTTCATTCGACCGCCTTACGCGTTCAAAGCGGTCGATGCGATGATGACCAACTTTCATTTGCCACGTAGCTCACTGCTGGTCATGGTCAGCGCGTTCGCTAGTCGTGAATTGATCCTTCATGCGTATCAAGTTGCCATCGAACAAGAATATCGCTTCTACAGCTACGGGGACGCGATGCTCATTGTCTAACGCGATGCGTCTTGAGTCGCTGAGACTATTGATCGTCGACTCACCATTTACCATTGAACCTTATTTTGTAATCGCTCCTCCATGTCGCACGAAGAACACATCCTTGTCATCCCCGAATCGTTCATCTTGTCGATCGGAACCATCGACGGCTTTGAGAAAGATGTCGACCGATTTTTGAAACCGATTTTGGCAAGCGACCAACTATCGTTCCAACCGCGTGGGGCCATGGAAGTTGACCCGAGTTTCAAACAATTGATTCCTTACGTTCTGCTCGAGCACACTTCATCATCGGGCGACACGCTGCTCTTTACGTACACTCGTGGAGGCGGTTCCGGTGAGAAACGATTGCACGCGAAACGCAGCGTCGGTATCGGTGGTCATATCAGCCGCGAGGATGCCGCCGGCAGTAGCGACGTCTACACCACAGGGATGCAGCGGGAGTTGGCCGAGGAAGTCATCATCCAGTCGAAGTACACGGAGTCGCGGGAGGGATTGATTTATGATGCGTCCAACGAGGTCGGGAAAGTTCACTTGGGCGTCGTCCACCGCTTCATTTTGGAAACTCCCCACGTTCGCAGCAACGAAGCGGACTTGGCCGAGGGAGGATTCGTTGGCATTCAAGAATTGCTCGCGAATCCCGGCGACCTGGAAACGTGGAGTCAATTGGCGATTTCGGCGCTCTACGGATGATCTACCTCGACAACCATGCGACGACGCGATGTGACCCGCGAGTGATCGAGGCGATGTTGCCTTGGTTGGGCGAGCACTACGGCAATCCGCATAGTACGTCGCATGCGATGGGGCGGGACGCGGCGGACGTGGTCGACGCGTCGACGGCGCGAATCCTCGAACTGATTGATTCGCCGGGTTCCCAGCTCATCTACACCAGCGGTGCGACCGAGAGTAACAACTTGGCAATCAAGGGCGTGTGTTTGCATCCACGTCAAAAACGCCGCAAAGTTGTCACCGCGACGACCGAGCATCCCGCAGTGCTGGATGTAGTCGATGAATTGGGACGTCAGGGGTTTGACGTAGTCAAAGTGCCGGTGTTACCAAACGGACATCCGCTCGCCGGTGTGCCCGACCTGGATCGATTGGCCGAGGAGATCGATGACCACACGGCAATCGTCAGCGTGATGTGGGCCAACAACGAAATCGGATCGATTTCGCCGATGACTCAGATCGCTTCCTTGTGCCACGATCGCGGTGCCCTCTTGCATTCCGATGCGACTCAGGCGGTCGGGCGGATACCGCTTTCGATGCTCGCCGCAGACGTCGATCTGTTGAGTGCGTCGGCGCACAAGTTTTATGGACCCAAAGGTATCGGGCTGTTAGCCGTCGGAAATGGCAATCGCCGAGTCCGTCTCAAACCGGAAATCGTGGGCGGTGGCCAGCAATCCAATTTGCGAAGCGGCACGCTCTCACCCGCTGGGATCGTCGCGCTGGCGATCGCACTTGGGATCGCGGTTGAGTCGCTCCCGGTTGAGGACGCGCGGATTGCGGAGCTTAGAGATCGATTGGCTGAGAAACTGCTTGCGAGCATCGACGGACTCTCGCTCAACGGCCCACCGCTCCGCAGCGAGCACCGCTTGTCGGGCAACTTGAACGTCACGCTCGCTCGAATCGAAGGTGAAACATGGATGTCTGCGGCCGCCGACGTCGCGTTCAGCAGCGGGTCGGCGTGCAGCAGCGTCGACGCGGAGCCCAGTCACGTACTGTTGGGGCTAGGTCGGACCGAGTCGGAAGCCCGCCGCAGCGTGCGTTTCGGAGTCGGGCGTTTCAACACGCACCAGGAAATCGACGATGCTGCGACCCAGCTCGTTGCCGCTCACGTCCGAGTGTCGTCGATGTAAATCGCTTGCCCATGTTGCCGTAATTGCCCAGGCTGCGACTGCCGCGTTCCACTTCGCCCTTTGCCTACTCAAATCTCTCTTTACCGAGTTGCTAGGGGGGCGTTACTATCGCGGGTCGAAGTGTGCCGATGGAGTGTTTCCTCGGTATAAAACTGGATTGGGAAATCACGGTTCGATAGTCAAAGGATTGAGCAATGGGCGGAGTCCCGATGCTACTGATGGTCGCTGCACTTGGAGTCGACTATGGTTGGCAACCCGATGGCGGCGGTGGGGTCGAATATGTGATCCAGGTCCAGCCGGACCAATGGGAGCGGGTCAAGGAGTTGGGTGAAATATCCAGCGTGATTGATCCGCAAGTCCAAGGTCGCGTGTCGAAAGTCATCATTCGTGTGGGCAATGGACCGTTGCCTCGTTCGGCACCGTCGCGGCCCTTGTCGTCGACTCAAGCCTCCTCGTTCAATCAAGTGGCCGGCGGCCAATCGAACTCTCGCACGGGAAGCTCGAATGATTTCGTGCCGGTGCCCATTCCCGAGATGGCCAGTGCACGCGACGCGCGTCCGATCCCCGGCGGTTCCGTGGCGGGAGCGTTCACGGCGACGAGTGAATCGGTGATGAAGCCCGCACCGGCTGATTCGCCATCGAGCGGCTTCGCGCTTCCGACAGCATTGCAAAACGTCGCGGATAGTGTCGCCGGCGCGGCTCGTGGCGTTGCAGATCAAGTCAAACAAGACATGGGGGTCAACGGTTCAAGCCAATACGAGGCTTCACTCAACCAGTTGCGCGCGAACACCGCCGCAGCCACCAACGCCGCAACATCTAGGTCGCTGGATCAATTTGCTGCTTCGCCGGCTGGTGGCCCATCAACGGCGCCCGTCGATTATGGCCGTGCGCCGAGTAGCGGACTTGCGAGCAATGACGCGACGACACGAGTTCAGACACCTCCATTCACCGGTTCCGATCCGACGGGGATGGCGAGGGCTAGGACGGGAGGTCCGTCCACCGACCCCGCTGAGCAGAGCAAGGAGTGGCAATCGCTCGGATCCAATCCAGCCGCCACGTCAAATCAAAACATGACCAATCCGGCCAGCGGCTATGGAACGACCGGAAATTTGGCTCGTCAACCGCAAAGCTTGCGACCGGAACCTACCACCAACTTTGCCAGCAGCGGCCAATCGACAAACTCGGCCTACGTCGCTCCGCCGGCGACGAACCAGCCTCCGTATTCAGCACCTGCGACGACTTCGGCGAATACCTATGGCGACCCGTCGTTGTATGCAAATCCGAACGCTTATGGCGAATCCAGTGCAAACGCGACTCGAAAAACGGATCCACGTTTGACGGCCGCCCAACTTGCACGTTTGCCGGCGGGCGCGTACTCATTCAACACCGACGGTGTCCCCGTCGACGAAAATTGGATACCGGTGAACCCGCCGACTTACGCAACCAATCCACCGGCGAGTCCTTCGAATCCGACCGGCGCGTGGGATAGTAGTACGACAGCGGCGCTGGGATCTCCGCGAACCGTTGCTGTCCCCGAAGTACCGAGTTATGCCAGCACTGCCTCGACGTACGAGACGGTTGCGGAACGACTCGCCCGAGAAAAACTTGCTCGCGACCGCGAGACTGCCGCGATGGAAGCGTACATTCGTGATTCCTATGAGCGGGCGAATGCGGCGAGGATTGCTGCAGCGAGCACACGACCATCCACCGACTCGTCGACGGAGTCGAATCGCAACAGTACTGCTGGGCAAGACTTATTCCCGTCCAGCAGCGATCAACGTGGATCGATCGACAACGTGAATCGCACCGGCACGAGCCAAACGGGACTTGCCACCAAGCCCGAGTTGGCTCCGCAAAAGTTTTTCAATATGTTGCTGCTATGCTCGATCGTCGGCAACTTTTATCTGTTCTTTTGGCTCAAAAACATGCGAGACCATTTCCGCGATCTCGTGACCTCCAAACGCATGGCTCAATCCAACACGAGCGTAGCGTAGACCCATCAAGTTGCGACGGATCGCTGGACGGCCGCGCGGATGCGATCGACCGTTCGCTTCTGCCCAATCACCGCCAGCGTCTCGAACATGCCGAAACCGTTGGTGACACCGGTGGTGGCGATGCGAAGCGCGTGAATGATCTGTTTCAACTTCACTTGCTCGGCTTCGCAAAACGACTGGACGGCTGCTTCGATTGTCGCCGCATCAAACTTGTCGAGTGAACCGAGCGAAACGGCCAACTTCGAAATTAGCAACCGCGCGGGCTCGTCCCCGGTGATCTTCTTCTGGAATGCCACTTCGTCGTATATCAACGCGTCGGTAAACAAGTACCCGTAGTCGACGATGTCGCCAGCCAATTTGAGGCGATCACCAACCGCGGCCACGACCGTCCGTAGGCAATCGAGCGAATCGGTTTTCGTCTGGTCCACAATGCCCGCACGCGACGCGAACGGTATCACCGCTTCGACTCGAGCGTCGATGGACTGCGCGGCAAACGTGTCGCCTTGGACCGACAACAACTTCTGGGGATCGAACGAAGCGGGCGATCGATTCACTCGTCCCAGCGTGAAGTGCTCAATCATCTCAGGGATCGTAAACTTCTCGCGTTCGCCGTCGAGTGACCAACCCAGTAGCAACAAGTAGTTCAGAATCGCGTGAGGCGTGAAACCAATCTCGCGATAAAAGTCGACGATCACGGGATTGAACGTATCCGCGTCGGTGGTGAGCCCGCACGTCGAAGCGATGTGATTGCCTCGGGCGAGCAAGTCCGCGAAGTCTTTGTTCTTGAGGTACTTGGCGAGCTTTCGTTTACTGAGTTTGGCAGTTCCGCCGGGCTCGGCGACGTAGGGCAAGTGGGCGTACACCGGTCGCTGATAACCGAGCGATTCGAGAATAAAGATTTGCCGCGGCGTGTTGGGCAAGTGTTCTTCGGCCCGCACGACATGGGTGATTTCGAGATCGTGGTCGTCAACGACACTGGCCAAGTGATACAAGCAACTGCCATCGGCACGCTGGATCACGTGGTCCTGTTCACCGGCCCAGTCGACACGAACTTCGCCTCGCACCAAATCGTCGATGACGCATTGTCCTTCGCGTGGCATTTTCAATCGCACGACGCCGGCGCGACCTTCGGCTTCAAAACGCGCCGCGGACTCCGCGTCCGTCGCCATCCAGGCGCGGTCGTAAACAAATGAACCGCCTGCCGCCTGGGCCGTGTCGCGCTGGGCTTGCAACTCTTCGGGACGAGCAAAGTCGCGGTACGCATGTCCGCTGGCGAGCAACTGATCCACCGCCCTTCGGTGCTGATCGCTGCGTTGCGACTGGCAATACGGCTCGTGAGGTCCACCGACTTCGGGGCCTTCATCCCAATCCAGACCGAGCCAGCGGAAACCGTTGAGAATCGGCTCGATCGCTTCGTGGACGTTACGTTCGGCGTCAGTATCATCGATTCGGAGAATGAACTGTCCGCCCGCTTGTCGGGCCAAAAGCCAGTTGAAGAGGGCCGTTCGAACGCCACCGATGTGCAGGTAACCGGTCGGGCTGGGGGCAAAACGTGTTCGAATCATGGGCTATGTTTTGAGAATGGACGCGTCAATGAGGACCGACCGTGTCGGTCGCGGCGGAGCCCGATGAAGATAGCGGAAAGCCCTGAGGCGACAAATCCGCCTAGACCCTAGGCCGCATTTCCGCCGCGTCGCTGCAGCTTTCGCAGCCGCCGTCGCTCCGCCTTGCTCATCCCCGAGTAATCGGCGTCGTCCTCTTCATCGCTTTCTGTTTCGGGATGCGTTGGCGTCGTCGTCGTCGATACTGGCGGTCGCGTGGGTGCATCAATCTGGGTATCACCCTCGATCGGCTCTGGCGTTTTCTTTTTCCCGAACCATCCCTTGAGGCCTGATCGCGGAGCGGCTTCGGATTTCTCGATGTGACTGGCCTCGGAAGCGGACGCAAGGGGCTTGGTGGAAGTCGCGGTCACTTCGGCTTCCACCGCCGGGACGCCATCGTCGCGTCGTCCGAACCAGCGACGTTTCGCCGGGCGTGCGTCGTCCGTCGCGGGATCGGCATTCGCATCGGTCGCCGCGACGGCCGTCGCGGCTTTCGCTGCAGCCGTCTGTGCTTTCGCTGCGGCAGAAGCAATTCTCTGGGCCTCTCGCTCCGCCTTGGCGCGTTCTCGCTCTTCGCGGGCTTCAGCTCTTCGCTGTGCACGCGACGGTGCGGCAATCGTCGATTCACCGCTCGCCGTATTGCGCCGGCGGAACCATCCACGTCGTACGACTGGCTCATCGCCACTGGTCGAAGCATCGCGAGCCTCGACCGCTTCAGTCTCGTCGCGATGAAAAACTCGCTCGCGAAAGTTTTGGATTCTCAGGGAGATCGAATCGGAATCCTCGACCTGTCGTACTTCGCGATACAAAAGTCGGAGGTAGCCGACCAGCGCCAGGAACAGCGTGGTGGTGCCCATCAGCGGTGCCGTTGTTACCAACGTCCATCGGCCGATTGAGTTCACCTCGAAAAAGTTCCATTTCGCTGCCACGGGTATGGCAAGAAGCATCCATCCGATCGTCATCGTCACAAGCGACCAGCGAGAGCGTCGCACCTCGGCCACCAGTCGCATTGCTAGCACGGTACCGCCCAGGGCCACAAGAATTCGCACCCAGTCGTTGCCCGACAATGCCGCTCGCCGGCCCATCGCAAAGTCCAACAGTGCTCCGGACCACTCGACGATCGAAACGAGCGAATCGAGACTTGCAAGCCCACACAAGATGATTACCAATCGCCACAACCGATAGCGACCTTGAAAATCATCAATTCGGTAGCGTCGCAATTGATAGATAAGCAACGATGCTCCGCCGCTGGCGGCCAATAGCAACGTCATCATCCAGCGTCCAAAGCTGGTCGGCTCATCGAGTCTCAGCGGTCGAGCGACGTCCCAGTTTCCCGCCAGCGACGGCCAGGTGACGGCGGCGTAATGGGCCAAGCATAAACACAATACAAATCCCCACATCACCATGGCGATCGCAACGAGCGTCCTGCGACGAATTGGGACGAGCGAGAACCAACGACCGCGAATGCGGCGTTTGACGCGTGATCCATAGGTGGCGGTGGGATTGCGAGCCTCACGCAATAACAGAGCGTTGCGACGACTGGCAGCCGTCGACACTTCGTTTTCAGCCAACCCAGACGTGTACAGCACACGCCGCCGCCGATCCGTATTGCGCCGTGAAAATGACATCCGTGTTTCTTGCGTAATCCGTGAAAGACAAGTTAACAGCTGCGGTGCGCAGACCAACCGTACCGCAAAGTGACACTCTGGCGTGAAGGGACACTCCGGAGAGATACGGTCCTCCGACTCCAGCTGATGCTTGCGGACGGTACGCCAATGGCGACCAACGCGTCAACGTCGTCCCAACTATGACCGTCGTTCAGGGATCGAAACATCGACGGTCTTAAACCAGAACCCCGATGATCGCGATGAGTACCACGCCCAATCCGGCGGCCATTTTACCTAGAGTCCCAGCGGTTCGGCCCCAGAATGCGGCGTGGCCGATCGCCCAGCTTTCTCGCCAAGCCGTTCCGTTGGTCCATTCGCCGTACATCGCCCCGGCCGTCGCCCCCAATCCGCCGAACAAGATCGCTGCGATGACGCTTCCCACCACGGGCACGGGAACGCCAATGATCGCTCCTAGCATTGCGCCAGCCATTGATCCGATGACCGCGTAAACGGTCGCCCGTCGACTAGCGCCCGCCCGACTCGCTCCGACGGCTCCCGCAAGAAACTCGAACACCTCCCCGGCAAACGCAAAGGCAAAAGCCCCTAAAACAGCCCCGATGCCGATCGAAGTACGACCATCGCCGGGGCCAAGCCAGGCGTACAGTGCTAGCAAAAGTACCGCGGCCCAGTTGCCTGGCAAGGCGATCAGATTTGCCGCCCAGGCGACAATGCAGGACACCACCAACAGCAAGGCGAGCACCACCGCGGCGGTGTCGCCCAGCCACGGTGACCACGACGCCAGCGACACCCAGGGTACGTTTGATGAGAATGCAATGAACATTTGAAGGAGAGTACCAGATCGCATTAGGCAGCGAATTCGCCACGTTGTTAAACTGGGATCGTGGACCGAACGCTGCGGAGGATACTTGCCTCGTGAAAGTGTCGCGCCACAATGAGACTAAACTCTGAACATTGCGACACATTTTAGGGATTTGTTGCCGACGTGATTGCGTGGCGGTGAACCCTTGGATTGCGGCGCAGTGTCTGAGTTCCCAGCGACCTGTAGCCATCTGACTATCCAGCCATTTGTGGGAAGGATCAAAGCGCGAATGTCACAGAGTGTTCTCGACACAAACGTCCTGGTGCTCAACCGGTTTTACATGGCCATTCGAGTGGTCAATGTCCGGAGAGCGTTTGTTCTTCTGTACCGAGATTGTGCGGAGGTCATCAGCAACGACAACGAACAATTCGTCAGCTACGACTTCGAATCCTGGTGCGAGTTGAGCCAGTTGACGAGTTTGGACAAGCAACCCGGCGAAGATTACGTTCGCGCCGTGAATTTCGAAGTTCAGGTGCCACGCATCCTGCGGCTGACACGCTTCGACCGCATGCCCCTGCAAACGGTGCGCTTCAATCGCAAGAACTTGTTCGCGCGCGACGAACACCGATGCCAATATTGTGGCAAGAGCGAGCCTAACAATAAGCTCAGCCTTGATCACGTGGTTCCGCGTTCTCATGGCGGTCAAACGACTTGGGAAAACATCGTTTGTTGTTGCTTGAAGTGCAACGGTCGCAAAGGCGGTCGTACGCCCCAGCAAGCTCGCATGGCGCTGCTGTCCAATCCGGAGAAGCCACGTTTCAATCCGCTGCTTTTGCAACCGATCGAAGATCCTCGCTACGAAGCATGGAAGACGTTTTTGCCGACCAACTAAAACGACAGTTGGCGTCAACGCTCAATTCGCTCTCTCGCGTTTTTCCGCGAGAGAGGCATCGCTAGTGATTGGCCGTCTTGGCAAGGTCGCGGTCATAGATGCTGCCCAGTTTCAATGTCGCACTGTAACGCTGCCCACCGCGGATAAGATTCAATTTGAGCGACGTTCCGGGATGTTGCCCGCTGACCCGTTGGATCACCTCGGCGGTGGAACCCACCGCTTTGGCTTGGACGGACACGAGCAGATCTCCCGTCACGAGCCCCGCAAAATAGGCAGGCGAACCCGGTACCACGGACAAGATCTCTGGACGCGAGTTGTCGAGCTTTGCTCCGACCCAAGGCTTGGTGGTGCTAGGGTGCGGCGCCGGTAGCTCATCGAACTCCATGCTCGCATCGCTACTTTCTTGAATGTCAATGATGCTCATTTGAGGCGGTGGTAGCTCTTGGTCGCCGTCGCTCGCGTCCTTATCAACAGTCGATATCGCGACCGGCTCCACCAACATCCCTGCGGGAACTTCGTCGGTCACTGCGCTCGGTTGAGTCACTGCGTTTTGCTGGGCATGAACGCTGGCCACACCGACGCTGGACACGACCAAGACAATGAGGAAACGGGTACCGAGCTTGTGATGAGTCGACATGGTCCGAGATCCGAGAAGAGAAGAGTTTGGCGATGCCACCGATGATCACTATAGCCGAAGTTCGCCGGCGTCAACTCAGCGATAGAGTTTTGCCAGTCGATCGTGTGATATACCACACGCGTGAGCGATTTGGATAAGTTGGTTGCGTAGTGTCTGCCTGACCACTCCTCGCGACTGCCATCTCCGCGCCGACACCAAGGTGGGTCCGTCAAGCAGCATCGGCCACTGAAGCTTGCGAAGTTTCTGCGACAGTTCGACGTCTTCCATCAGGGGAACCTCGGGAAACCCGCCCAGCCGCTTGAATTCACTGCGGCGAACAAATATAGCCTGGTCACCAAACGCCATACCGCGAAATTGCAATCGCCACCGATTGCCTCGTTCGAGCAGACGATATCCCCATGACTCTCCCTCGATCTGCTGCCTCATGGCGCCCCATAACAAATCGGGCTTGTTTTCCACCCGAGTTGCGAGTTGGGCAAGCGAGTCTGCGGCGAGTCGATTGTCAGCGTGCAGGAAAAGCACGAATTGACCACGAGCAAAAAAAGCTCCCGCGTTGAGTTGGATACCACGACCGGGGAGGGAGCGAACGGTTTGGGTCGCTCCCGCGGCCTCGGCGATCTCCAGTGTCGCATCGATACTACCACCGTCACTGACGATGACTTGACCCGCATCCGCGGCGAGGGCCGACTCGATGCAACTGCGAATTGTCGTCGCTTCGTTCAGCGTGGGAATGACCACCGAAACATCGCGCGGCGTCATATGGTTTCGATCTCACGCAGTCGCATATAGGCCACCGGTCCAAGCAGTAATAACGGAATCCAAGCGGCGGTGGTCGGAGTGATGAGATAGCCACTGCCGCCCATCGCACCGGCAACTGTCTTGATCAAAAAGAACAGCAATACCGTTCCGATCGCGGCGCCGATCATCACGAACAAATTTCGTCCGCCACGATTGATCACCAGCGGCAAACCTAGCAGCACCAAAACGAAATCGAGTGGCGGTCTGAGAAGTCGTTCGTGCAATAGCACATGAACACTGGCGGCGCTATGCACGGCGGGGTTTCGAACTTGGCTGATCAATTCTGGGATCGACGCGATTCGTTTCGCGGATTGGTTGGTTTGCAAGAGATCGGGGTGAATCGTCGTCGCGACAAAGCACTCTCGCGGCTGCAACCACGGCTGGTCCGCGCTCGTCATGAGGATGAGGCGTTCGTCGGTACCAATCGATCGAATCTGGTCGACCTTTTCAGGGCGTTTCACGTTGCGAAGGAGATAGCCGCTGGGATGATTTGCATCCGCTTCGAGCCACTGGGCCGAATCGGCAAGCAACAGGTCTCCGAATCCAGGGAAGTCGCCGTAGACTCGTAAATTGGGTCGGTTCACGAGCTGCTGATTGGCGACCAGGGACGCACCCTCGAAAAGAATCCCACTCGTTCGATCGTAGCTGGGCAAAACCGGTTGACTCACGTCGTCACCGATCTCTTTGAGCTTCATCGACAACGCATCCCGATGCCGCGGCAACAACCATTCGCGGTTGATGCATTGAATTCCAATGAGGACCAACGATGCGAGTATCATCGGTCTCAAAATTCGGCCGTGCGACACACCCACCGAGAGCGTCGCGGTTAACTCACCCGTGCGTCGAAGCCAGCCTACGGTGAATAGCAACGCCATCATGACGATGATGGCTCCGGTCCAGTCGAACAGGAGCAACATGTAGGGACCGTATATCCGCATCATCACGCGCACGAGACTGCCCTCGCGTTGGCCTTGCGCCGCAAGTTCGTCCATGCCCGTGAACGCGTGAAACACGATGAAGATTCCCGCCAACGAGCAAAAACAGACCAACACGGTCCGTAGGAACAAGATCAAAATGTATCGGTCAATGCGTGTCACGTTGCTCTAGATGCACAAGGGGACGAAGCGGCGCAGGTGCCAGAACGATCGTGAACTATCCCAGTCGCCCGCTCGCGGTGGCAAGTCCAGATCGGCGATCATCACCAAACGTTAGGCGTCATGCGTCTGGGGTGAAAGAATTCACAGGTGCGAGATTCGAAGGCGGATCGATCCAGTCCCAGTGGCCGGTAACGCTCATCATCAACTCATCGAGCCGCGATCCCGTTTGCACGGCGATCACCGGCCAACCGGCACAAGTTTGGTCGCTCGTCTGTTCGCTCGAGGAGGCCATCTTGCGAAGTCCTCGTGACCCGGCTAGATACATTCCGGTACCCGCCGCATCCGCATCGGTGGCATTGGCGGCCACGGTCGATAGCGAGATGAGATCCGTGGTGGGATAGCCGCTGCGTGGATCGATAACGTGCCCGAACCGCTGCCCGCGATAATGAAAAAACTGTTTTCCCGAACCGCTGGTTCCCAACGCCCCGTCGCGTAACCAAAAGCCTGCCAGACGAATTTTTGACCGTGTCGGATGTGCGATCCCGACCGCCCACCCACGTAGCGCGTCGTCGTCGTCGGAGCTTTGATTGCCGCTCGCCAGGACGCTGCTCTGGCCACCGTGGATCAAAAAATGATGGATGCCGCGCTCGACAAGTCGCTCCGCGATGCGGTCAATCGCGTAGCCTTTGCCGATGCCGCCTAAGTTGACGGACATGCCTGGCACCGAAAACCCAATGGTTCGCCGATCGGGGTCCAGAATCAGCTTTTCGTACCCCACAAGCTCTAGGGCTGCCTCAAGCTCCGATTGTGTCGGTTTGCGCCCCTGGCGGTTGGTGAATCCCCAAGCCTGGACCAGCGGGCCAGCGGTGATATCAAATCGTCCCTCCGTTTTGACGCTCCACTGGACCGCTTTATGAATGATATCGAAGGTGGATTCGCTGACTTGCACTGGTTGTGACGCCGCCTCTCGATTGATTCGGCTGACCTCACTGTCGGGACGATAGATCGTCAGTTGTTGTTCCAGAACGTCGAGCTGTTCCAGTGCATCCAGGGCGAATTCGACCGCGTCGGCGTGCTGGGCAGCGAGCATGATGACAAATTCGGTGGCCATGGCCCGGCGGCTGACCTGGGTCAGCCAGCCTGAATCGCGATCCGGCGGCAAAATAGGCATGGCTCACCATGGGGGACAATTCGCGTTAAATAGCTGATTTTATGCGATATTTGAACCTCGGCGAGCCGAGGCGTGTCCACTAAATTGCGGAAGTTGAGTTAGTGGCAATTGAACGCCTTGCGTTCGTGAACCTGATTCAGCACAATTCGCTGGTCGAGACAACGTTTCGGCGCAAGAGAAACGCAAGGAGCGGTGGCTGAGTGGTCGAAAGCACCGGTTTGCTAAATCGGCGTACGGGTCAAACTGTACCGCAGGTTCGAATCCTGTCCGCTCCGTTTCTTTTGGGTTTGGCTACCGCGACACATTCCCGATTGTGTCATCACGATCCAAACCTCCCGGCCCTCGGAGCATCTAGCTCGGAGAGTCAAACACCGGGTTCTTTTTTGGTGAATGGAGCTCTGTAAAGAACGGTTAGCCACTGGAAAGCGAACAGATCGACAGTGGCCCAATCACCAGAAATTCACCAACCGAGGGCGTAGCTCAGTCGGTAGAGCAACGGACTTTTAATCCGTTGGTCCTGGGTTCGAGTCCCAGCGCCCTCACTTGTTTTGATGCGGAAAACACGGCATTTTTGCCGCGACTCGACTTGGCGATGCTGCGATTACTTGAAAGCCAAAGGAGTTTCGGTACTCCGTTGGCAAAAGGAGATTGTTCACTGCCTCGTCTTTCTACCGGAGTTCCCAAGTACTGCTTGGGCCGCGCCGGTAGTCGAGCCTACATCAAAATCAACGGCTGCCCGATCTATCTTGGAGTTCACGCTAACTTGGAGTTCACCGTTCTCCAGAATCTCGGGCCCGATACGATGCCGAGATCACGCACGGCGGACTCAAATTGCTTTTCGCTAGCCGAGTCGATGGAGTGCATCGGACACAGCGAGAAGCGAATCGGCAAACCGATCCGAAACACGGTAAGGTTCAGGGCAGAAAATTGGATCCGCGAAATGGACCCGATACGCGAAATCCTTGGACGTTAATTGATTCGTAAAGCAACGTCCACGCTACCGCGTTGGCATGTCAAAAAGCATGGCCAGTGCCCGATGAGCTTCGCGATAATGAAGCAGCGCGGCGCACCAGCTGCCGACGATCGTGAAGGTGTTGGGTCCATCTGTCGACCGAAAAGTCGTAGCGGTCGGCTCGAGCCTAGCTCGTAAAGTGCAAGTCGAAGGGGGCCGGACACCTGGTATTTGTCGGCACTGCCCAAGTAAAACTGTTAGGTCGATCTCCTTGCCGTTAGCGTGCGAGGAGCATCAGACACTTTCAGTTGGATATTTTGGCCCGAGTCAAGTAAGTTTGCCCTATCGTCCAGTTGATCCGTGTCGCCCAGGATTGTCGGATCGAAACTTGCCTCCCAACCCCGTGCGCATTCCCCGTTCTCGACTCAAGGCGCCATCATGGACCAAATCGCTGGCGGCAATCTCATCGCAAAGATCGTCAAACTGACTCGTGGCACACTGTTTGGAGTCATTGTAGTCGCTGGATTTCAGTCGACGCTCGACGCGGGTGACTTGATCGAGTTCCTCAGTGGTGTGACTGAAGAAGGAACAATTCTCGCGATCCACAAAGATGCCAAGAATTTTGAATTTCAACCCAAAAGTGCCAGCTCGACGGAAGCGAAAACTTATGCCTACTCAGAAGTCCATGCGGTGACTTATCAGGGGCGACGTTTCGTCATGACCCCCAAACCCGCGCCGGCTACGCAGACCAAGCCGGACAAGCAGCCCAACGTTGCCCAGTCAGCCACCGATGACGACACCCGAACCAAAGCGGAAGTGCTCGCGTTGATCGACGAAGCTGGCCGAACGCCGCCGGATTGGTTTGACTCGACAACCATGAATCACCCCGCGACGCTTGATCTGTCTTGGCCCATAAAGACGACCGGACCGTGGAACGAAGCGACCAATGTGGGTCAATACATTTGGGGACGTGTCAATCCAAATGAATCCCGATGGCGTTCAGGCATCAAGCTCGTACACGAATGTGTCGCGCGTCACCAATCCGATCCCGATCTACTGAAGCGTGATATGGATAAACTAGGGGATATGTATTTCACCTTGCTTCAAGATTACGCTCGCGCGGCTTTCTGGCTGCAGAAAGGAAACGCGACTGTCGATCGACCCACCGGCATTTATCTGTCGGAGTGCTATTGGAAATTGGGGAATAAAACGATGGCGTTGGAGCGATTCAAAGGAAAATTGCTCCATATTGACGCCATTAAATTGCTCGGAGATATGGGCGAGATTGAAGGTGCCCTCTCGGTCGCAGAGTATTACAGCAAGACCAACGAATTCAATGAAGCGTTTCTCAATGCGGGCGATGCGCTGCGAAGTGCCGGAAGACTCGACGAAGCGGTCAGGTACTACCAAAAAGTGCTTACCCGCAATCAAGCACGCAATGCGGAGTATCTCAAACGCTACACCGCTCGAGCGTCCGGTGCTATCGAAGCGATTAAATTGTTTGACGAAGCCGATGTCAGCCGCGTCGCTGACGGTACCTACACCGACATGAGTACCGGATACAATGGAATGCTCGAGGTCCAGATAAGGGTGGCTGACTCTCGCATTGAAGGGGTGAAAGTGACCAAGCATCAGGAGAAGCAGTTTTATGCGGCGCTGACTGACACGACCAGCCAGATCGTCGCCAAGCAAGGTGTCCGCGATATTGATGGAACGAGCGGCGCGACGATCACTTCACAAGCGATTATCCATGCTTCTGCCAGAGCACTTGCTCAAGGTGCATCGGCAAAATGAGCATCGACGGAAGGAGTAAGGCGAACCGGCCATCGTCATGGGCCGCGAATGCGGTGACCAAGATGAGGAGATTATCCCCTGGCGGTTCAAACGACTGACTGTGTGCCGTGATTAAAAACGACTCTTCTCCCTGATCGGCGAAATTACCCGATGATGAACCGAGTGCAACAACGTGTCGTTGCCCTTTCAATCGCCTTATTCGGCGGTGCGATCCTTGCCGCCGTGACGACAAACCACTCGATCATAAAAGCAATATTTCTTGCCAGCGAGCCGCTTGCCATCACGTTCGTCGTCGTGTTACTGGCGACCTCGTTTTTGGTCTTGATGTCCAGCTACGATACGCGGTCAACGACAAGGCTCCTGCGTCTGGACTGGTTTGTTCCAATGATTCGCAAAGTGAAACCTGGACAATCGCCGTCCAGTTCACTATTGGCCCGTTGGTCACGCCGATTCACGCCCCATTTCATGCAATCGAATTATCTCACCAAGCAGCGGGGAGGGTTCCGAAAAGCGCTTCGCTGGCTGGGGCCATCGTGGTTGGCGTCTCCGGTGCGGCGATTGGTTCAGTCGATCTGTCTGTTAACTTTTATTGTGTTGTTTTTCTACGTGTGTTGGCCGTACAGCGCCCGGCCCGCAATCGAGTTGGCGGACACTTCGGCATGGCCATCTCACTACGCTGACAACCTCGCCGCCAAAGAATGGATACCCGCTGAGACGTTTCTCATCATCGATCCGCTCGTCAGTTTGTCGACCGCGGTAGCATCTCGAAGTTGGGTTTGGTCGCTGGTTAGCGCCGCGGCGATCCTGATCGTGTGCGTGCTGATCCCGCGAGGCTTCTGCGGATACATGTGTCCGCTTGGTACCACGATTGATCTGTTCGATTGGGCGATCGGTAGCCAAGTAAAGAGGTTTCGCGTTGCGGACGATGGTTGGTGGGTGCACATCAAGTATTACCTACTTGCCGGCACGTTGGTTGCCGCCGTCTGCGGTGTGCTGGTATCGGGTTTTTTTGCCGCGATTCCGGTCATCACTCGCGGTATGTTGTTCATCGTCGATCCGTTGCAAAGCGGCGTGGTGCGCGGCTGGCACCTCGTACCGAGTTTCAATTCAGGTCATTTCGTTTCGATCGCAATGTTTACTGCGGTCCTCGGCTTAGGGATCTTTCGTCCGCGATTTTGGTGCAAGTACGTTTGTCCCAGCGGTGCTGTCTTTTCGCTTGGCAATCTGTTCCGCGCCACCGAGCGAAAGGTTGAATCGTCGTGCATCCACTGCAATAAATGCGTCGCGGTCTGTCCCTTTGATGCAATCAAGCCCGACTTCACCACGCGTACCTCCGACTGCACCTTGTGTCAGACGTGTGGTGGTGTTTGTCCGACTCATGCGATCAAATTTGTCGAACGATGGAATGTCGTGGAATTGAAGTTGGCGGACGATCCGCCCACCCAGGAAACCGCTTTGGGCCGTCGCGGATTTCTTTCGTTGGCTGCGGGCAGTTCTGCAGCGATTGTTGGTGGAACCGGTTTCGCCGCTGTAACAAAAGCCTTTGGCGCGAACCTAGATGATCCCAACGCATTTCGTCCTGTGAGACCCCCGGGTAGCGTTCCCGAACGCGAATTCTTAGAGATGTGCATTCGCTGTGGCGAATGCTTTAAGGCATGTCCCAACAACGTCCTGCAAGTGGAACAATTCCAACAAGGACTGGAAGGTTTATGGACCCCGATGGTCGTTGCCGACTGGGCTGGATGTGAATCGAGTTGCAACGCTTGTGGCCAAGTTTGTCCAACGGGAGCCATTCGCGCCTTGCCGCTTTTTGAGAAGAAGGCCGCGCGGATGGGCTTGGCGATCGTAAACGAATCGACCTGCTTGCCATTTGCCGGTCGTGAAGCGTGCGACCTCTGTGTTCAAGAATGCAACGCCGCCGGTTATCACGCGATCGAGTACACGCAAGTCGGTACGGACGTCGATGATCTCGGTCAACCCGTGGATGGCACCGGATACCTCGCGCCTGTCGTGTTGGCGGATCAGTGCGTGGGGTGTGGTTTATGCCAAACGCGATGCTATGCGATCAACGTCAAGGAGAGACGCCTGCTGGATCACTCCGCGATCATCGTGGAAGCGGGAGAAGGAAAAGAGGATCGCTTGATGACTGGTTCGTACGTCAAGCGGCGTCAAGCCGAGCGGTCCGAAAAGGCTTCCACACCGACCGCGCCCTCGACAGACTATTTCATTCCCGATACAGCGCCGGTACCCGCGCCAACCCCTCCACCCATCGAAGACGACCCATTCGGACTCGGTACGGAGGCTCTCTGACTGGAGCGAGCCAGACTCGATGAGTTACCATTGCGTGGCCGCTGAAGCACCCTCACGCCCGGCGTCTCTCTCCTAAACAAGAACGAGCGGAGCGTGAATCCCCGTGTGGATCCACACTGCCTCCGTCGGCCGTGGCATTGTTGTTTTCCGGTGCATGACGCTGTGACGGATTACAACCGCCTGATATGGCAGTCTGGGGTCATTCCTCTTATGGAATCTCTGTATAGCGCGTAATCATTGACGTCGGAGAGGGTACTCACGAGGGATCGGACGCATTCAATCTGCTCTGTTCAAAGTACCATCGTTTGATGGATCGGGTGATGTACGCAATCGCGAACACGTTTCGCATTTGTCTTGAAATCCCCATGGCAGTCACCGGAGCATCGCCGGTGGGCAAGCGAAACCCACCTCAGCCATGAAGGTCCATAGGATTTGATTGGAAACCCGGTGCATAGCCTTTGCCGGGTTACCAGTGATTGCCGATTTTTTGAGTCCTGGAACCTTTCTTTTCTCCGTGAGTCATGCGACCAGCATCCGTTTCAACTAACTTTTGTCACACTACCGCAAACTGGCGAATATCTTGCAATTTAGGATGCATGCGTGACGAGCATGCCGAGGAAACATACGGCTGCATGGAAATTCGTCACCTTGGACGTCCAGACAAAAGTGATCCAATACGCACACTGGATGGCCCAACCTAGTTCATCACACTCTCGAGACAACAATTCGAATTAGCGCAAACTTCATCTCGATGCAATACTTTACGTCCTCAAGGATTGTACACTCCATCTTGAACTTTTAAGTCTTTAGGGTGAGGAAATGATCAACGGATACTTTCAGCGACCTCTACCCGTGGAACTCGCAGATTTAGCCAGCTTGGCGATGGATCTACGATGGAACAATTCCCCAGCGGCGAGGCATCTGTGGAAGCGATTTGATCCAGCGATGTGGGAGCATACCGAGAATCCACTACTTGTTCTCCAATCGGCTCATCAGGAACAGATTGAGTCAGCAGCCAAAGACGAAATGCTGTTGGAATCACTTCGCAAATGGAAGCGTGAAGTGAGTGAGTACTACGACACTGAGCCCGAGTTTTCTTCTCTTGATCCGGAGAAGAAGCTGAAGCGTGTCGCATACTTTAGTATGGAGTTTGGTCTGAGTGAATCACTTCCGATTTTCTCTGGCGGGCTAGGGATGCTGGCAGGAGATCACTTGAAGACTGCTAGTGATTTAGGTGTGCCGCTTATTGGAATCGGATTGCTATATCAACAAGGGTATTTTCGCCAAGAAATCGTAGAAGATGGTCGACAGCTAGAGACTTATCCCTTCAACGATCCCGGTTCTCTACCGGTGCGCCCAGTTGCCGACAAAGATGGCCACTGGCTGCGTGTTCGGTTGCCGACGCCTGGACACACGTTATATCTGCGAGTTTGGGAAGCGCAGGTTGGTCGTGTGCGACTTTTTTTGCTTGATTCCAACGACGCGATGAATACGCCGTGGGATCGAGGAATCACGGCGCAGTTATATGATGCGAGTCGTGATCGACGACTGCTCCAAGAGATGGTGCTTGGGGTGGGCGGCTGGACGCTCATCGAACGATTGGGATTGGAAATCGACGTCTGTCATCTTAATGAAGGGCATGCGGCGTTTGCTATTCTGGCGCGAGCAGCAAGTTTTGCAAAACACCACAATGTATCAATACCTGTCGCATTCACTGCGACTCGAGCCGGTAACGTTTTCACGACGCATACTCCTGTCGAAGCAGCCTTCGATCGATTCGAACCGAGGATGATCGCTCAGTATGCGCAACCTTTCTTGGACGATGCAGGTTTTCCACTTGAAGATCTCTTACGACTTGGCCGACGCGATGCAAATGACCAGTCCGAAGCGTTCAACATGGCATGGTTAGCAATACGCGGCTGCGCTCACGTAAACGCGGTCAGTCAATTGCATGGTGAAGTGAGCCGCTGCCTGTTCAATGTCCTATTCCCGAGGTGGCCGCAGGCCGAAGTTCCCATCAGTGCTGTGACCAACGGTGTTCATGTTCCTACATGGACCTCTCACAGAGCTGCAGTCCTGTGGGGTGACGAAGATGGCGGGCATTTGTGGCTCGACGGATTGAAGCACGTCAGCGACCGAATCGTCAATCTCCCCGACGACAGGTTATGGGCGTTTAGGACCGAACAGAGAAAAGAGTTACTGGACTACGTAGAGACAAACTATTGCCGTTCAACAAGTCAACGCTTTCAAGCTCATTCCAGTCATCACTCCTTTGATCCAAACGTTCTGACTCTCGGTTTTGCAAGGATATTTGCCACTTACAAGCGTGCTAATTTGGTAACTATTCAGCCTGCTGTCTTGCTTTTGGGTGGGAGCGGCGGGAGAAGACCGGTTGTTGAGTATTCGGCAAGCGATGAAAGGATTGTATCCAATGGCTGGTGGCCTCGCACACGCAGGGTGCGAAGCACTGACAT
>JBGSKM010000128.1:0-17004 GCA_041741195.1 Pirellulaceae bacterium | reverse complement strand
GCACCCCGGTCTCCGTCCAGACCGTCGAGCTCGCGCCACGCGCTAGCACCGAAACACACCGGCACGCCGGGACCATCGCCGGTGCCGGCGCCAGTTTCTCCTGCGCCGGCCGCCGAACCACAGCCCGTCGCCGCCACCTCGCGTCGTAACCCGGCGACGGTCGCGAACAACGCTCGGTAGTGCTCGGCAGGAACACGCGGAAGATCGCAAAGCGTGACCAACACGACGTCCTCGCGATCCAATCGTTGGTCGAGATCCGTCATCGCGGCTCGCAAGCTGGTGGATTGCCCGGATCTCCAGTCGCGGTTGACGACCCAGCGGATTGCGCCATGGACGACGTCAATCGCAGCCTGCTCGACTTGCCGCCGACGTGCACCAATGACGATGTTCACTTCCTCCGCGCCAGCCTCGACGACGCGACCGATGGTATGCGAGAGCAATGTCCCGCCGCCGTAAGCGACAAGCGGCTTGGGCTGGCCGAGTCGACGTCCACCGCCGGCGGCAAGGATGACCGCTCGCTTCATCTGGGCTGGCTGGTCATATCAGTTGTTGATCGGTTGGTAGCGCACCCAGTTGGCTTGCGTCGTTTTAACACTGCGCCGCGCCGGGAATCACACGATGCTCGCACGGTTCGTGGACCGATGTGGTGCGATCGTGCAACCGGTTTGCATCGCGATGGTGATTCATTGCCACCAACTCGGCGATAATCGAAACCGCGATCTCATCACTTGTCGACGCACCGATGTCTAAACCGATCGGCGATCGCAGACGACCCATTTCATACTCGCTGAGCACGTGCCCCCGTTCGTACAAAGCCGTGACGAGCCGACCGAGCCGTCGCTTGGGACCGAGCAGCCCGACAGATCGAGCATCGGACCGTAGCAGTATCGACAGCAGGTCCACGTCAGCCGCAAAGTCATGAGTCATCACCAACACGTCGGCATCGCGCAGCCTCAATTCGTCGGCGGCAATCTTCGTCATGACACCACAGCGCACCGAGACACTCGATGCACCGGATTGCGTCGCGAATCGCTCAGGGCAAGCCAGCTCTGGACGATTTCCCACGACTGTCACATGCCAACCCAACGATGCCCCCATCCGAACAACGGGGACCACGTCATCACCGGCGCCGAATAAGACCAGATGATTCGGGGGACGTAGCACTTCGACAGCAGCTTCGACCACTCGCCCGGCGCTATCGGTGAACTCGAGCGAGCGATTGCGGTTCGAATGCAGCCATTCGCGTTCAACGATTTCTTCAAGTCGCATTCCATCGCGTAATACCAGCCGCTCGTCCGCGACCTCGACGTATTGGTCACCCACGCGGTAGCCATCACTTTCACTGCGATAGATTGTCAACGTCCGCGCGACGCTCCCGGTTCGATTAACGCGATCCAGTGTGTCGATCGAAAGCCGCTGGCGATCAGAGATCCGTTGGCACAACACATACACCACGCCCTCGCATCCGGTATTGTATCGCGACGTCGTGACCGAGTTGCCTCGCGTATCGAACGCGATCAATCGCGGCCCGCGCTCGGTCGCCGCCCAAACTCGGCGGCAAAGATCTTTTTCCAAACACCCGCCACTGATGTATCCGACGCGTTGGCCGGATGCTGTCACCAACAGCTTCGCGCCGGGGCGACCATAACCGCTGCCATCGAGCCGGACGACGCTGCAGAGCACCGCTTCCTCGCCAGCTTCGATCGCATCGCTTGCCAACTCAACGAGTTCACGCGTGCTCATACTTGCATGATCTTTTCAGGCGTGATCGGCAGACTTCGGATGCGCGTTCCCGTGGCGTTGTAGATCGCACTGGACACCGCCGCCGCGACACCGGTGATACTGATCTCACCAATCCCTTTAGCGCCAATCGGCGAGGCGTCAAAATCCGGCGTATCAATCCACATCACATCGACGTCCGGAATATCCGCGTTCACCGGGACGTGATATTCCGCCAAGTTGTCGTTGGTGATGCGACCAAGTCGATGATCCCAGTGAGTCGCTTCCTGCAACGCGTGGCCAATGCCCATGATCATTCCCCCCATGAATTGGCTTCGTCCGGTCTTGGCATTCAAAATCGTACCGCAAGCGTAGCAACCGAGCATGCGCCGAACTCGCACCAGTCCGAACGCTTCGTCCACGGCCACCTCAATGAACGTCGCACCAAAGGAATGCCGCGACGTCGGCGACTCTCCGCTGGACGAATAGTCGCCCACCGCGGTGACCGACTCCTTCATGCCGCCGGAAAGTAAGTCTTCGATAGCCGCACCGGACTCGGCCGTACCGCGCGCTGGGTTGGCGACCAGTTTGCCGTTTTGAAAGTGAACCTCGCTCGGCCGAAGCCCCGCCAGCTCGGAGTCGTCCGGAACAAGTTGCAAGAGCTTTCGCTTGAGTTTTTCGACAGCCAGCAAGATCGCCCCACCGATGCTGGCCGTCGTCGCGCTGCCGCCGGAGATTCCGCCGGGTGGCAGCACGGAATCACCCAACTCCATCGACACTCGTGATGCGGGTACGCCAAGGATGTCGGCGAGCAATTGCGTTTGTGCCGTTCGAGTGCCAGTGCCGAGTTCGTGAGAACAGCACGCGATTCTTGCGGTCCCGTCGGCTCGCAAGGTCACACGTGCCTTGGTCGGGAAAGTGTTGTAAGGATACGTTGCCGCTGCTACCCCTTGCCCGATCAACCAGTGCCCCTCTCGTTGACTTCGCGGCTGAGGACTGCGTCGACTCCACTGGAACCGTTTCGCGCCTTCGTCAAGGCACTGCATCAACAACCGACTACTGAATGGTTTGTCTTGGTGGATGTCCTTTTTCGGTTCGTTGATCCGTCGCAACTCAATCGGATCCATGTCAAGTTTGACAGCCAACTCGTCCATCGCCAATTCGAGTGCCGCCATCCCCGGAGTCTCCGCGGGCGCTCGCATGAACGTCGGCAATTGGGTGTTGAGCCGGCACTGCATCTGGTTCAGTCGTAACGCCGGCGTGTCGTACATCATCCGCGTCGCCATCGTGAACGCTTCGGTGTAAGTGTCCTTGATCGCCGTCGACGCATAACCACTGTGAATGATCGCGCGGATCTTTCCATCCGCGCTGGCTCCGAGCGCAACCCGCTGGCGAATGGGCGTGCGATGTCCCGTGCCGCCATACATTTGGCGACGAGTGACAACACACTTCACCGGGCGATTCGCCAACTTGGCACAAAAACACGCTAACAACGCATGCGGCCACATCAGACCCTTGGAACCAAATGCGCCCCCGACATACTTGCAAATCACACGTACTTGTTTCGGTTCCAATCCGAATACGGCAGCATAGCTTCCCTGCGAAACCGAAATCGACTGAGTCGTTTCGTAGACCGTGAGGAATGGCTTGTCGTTTTTCGTCGACCACTGTGCAATCGCCGCGTGCGGCTCGATCGGGTTGTGATGGTTGCCCGCGTGTGGATACTGCTGGTCGACCACGACGTCACACTCGCCTAACGCTTTGTCCGCGTCGCCAATCGTAATGACCGGCGGCGCGCCCATCAGTTTCTCCGGCCGCTCGTCGGCGGGTGACTTGTCAATATCCGTCACCGACGGTTTGGTCTCGTAATCAATCTTGACCGCCAGCGCACCATCGCGGGCCGATTCGAACGAGTCTGCAATCACGGCGGCTAGGTATTGACCAGCGAAAAAGATATCCTGCTCCGCCGCGGGAAACAGCTTCGATGATACGTTGGTCTTAAAGTTGGTTTCGCTACCCGATTGAACGCGATTGAACTCGGGTACATTTTCGGGCGTCAAGACCATCCGCACGCCCGGAATCTTCTCCGCCGCAGAAGTATCGATCGAGCGGATCGTTCCATGAGCGATGGTGGATGGAACCGCGACCGCGTGCAGCAACCCTTCGATGGGCCACTCTGCGGTGAAGGTTGCCGATCCAGTGACTTTTTCGCGGCCGCTGGCGCGAACCACCGGTTTGCCGACGAGTCCACTGAAGTGAAGCGGTTGATGAGTTGGCATGATTTTTCGCTATCCTCGTCCGTGCTGCATGGCCCACAATTGCTGGTCGCCCAGCGGTCCCTGATCTCGCAGTATTTGAAGTGCTCGAACGAGCGTTCGTTTCGCCAACGGCACTTTGAATTCCAGACCCGGTGGTGGCTCGGCGCTATTCAGCGCCGCTTCGGCCGCCGCGACAAAAGTATCGTCGGTGGCAGGCTGTCCGATTAACGCGGATTCGGCTTCCGGACTCGTCCAAGGGATCGAACCCACGCCGCCCAGTCCGACGTTCGCCGCGACGATGGTTGCGTCGTCACCGTTACCGTCCAATTGCAGCCCCACCGATGCACTCGCTAGCGCAAATGCATAACTACTGCGGTCGCGAACCTTGAGGTACAAGCTCTGCTGCAGCGAGCGTGTGATCGGCAACTCGACAGCAACGATTAACTCGCCATCTCGAAGCGCCGTGGTGTACTGGAAATTGTCTTGTGGCAATTGGTAGAAATCTCGCGCCGCGATCTTTCGCTCGCCGTCTTCGCCACTGACAACCACGTTTCCCTTGAACGCCACCAATGTCACGGCAAAGTCACCTGGATACATCCCGACCAAGCGACCACCATTGCCAAGGATCGCCATCATCGACGTGTCCACACCATCACGATCGACACCGCCCTGATCGCCGATGTCGATGGGCATGTCGGTGTGCCGAAAGTAAGGCGATCGAGTCCGCTGCAACAAGTTACCCCCGATCGTTGCCATGTTCCGAATCTGCGGCGATGCCGCGAGTATCAACGACTGGCGTACGGCCGGCAATTTGTCCTTGACCGTGGCGTGGTCAGCAAGCTGACTCATGGTGCACCCAGCGCCGACGGTCAACTTCTTTTCCGGCAATAAGGTAACCGCCGAGTTCAACACGGGCTTCACAAAGCTGACCCGGGATGGCGTCAACACGTTCAGCTTCATCAGATCCAATAGCGTGGTGCCACCGGCCAGCGGCATCGTACCTTCTTCGGCGAGCTGCGTATGAGCCTCACCGATCGTCGCCGGCTGTAAGTAATCAAACGGAATCATGAGCCAGACTCCGCTTGCGAATTGGGTTGCTTGTCAGCTGCGTTTGAGATGACCGTCACTGCAGCGGCCGGGTCGCGTCGTGGCTCGGCTCCCGCGGTTTGGCGAACCGCGGCAACAATATTTGGATAGGCACTACACCGACACAGATTCCCACTCATCCATTCGCGAGTTTCTTCGACGGATTGTTTCGCGTGCCCCTCGTCGATGCAAGCGATCGCGGACATGATCTGGCCCGGCGTGCAATAACCACATTGGTACGCATCACATCGCAGGAAGGCCTCTTGCATTGGATGCAAGCGATCACCGCTGGATAGCCCTTCGATCGTGCGGATGTCGGCGCCGTCCAGCGTCGCGGCCAGCGTCAAGCACGAGAGCACCCGGCGCCCGTTTTGATGGACCGTGCAAGCGCCGCAAGCGCCATGGTCACATCCCTTCTTGGTACCAAACATCGCCAAGTTTTCACGCAGCAGATCGACGAGCGTTGTGCGAGAATCGACCACCAAGCGATGCGGTTTACCGTTGATATTGAGTTCAATTTCGACGGTTGGTCGATCATCGAGCGATGGTGTGGCGGCGCTGGCGTCATCCGACTGGGGCGACTCGGCGGACGCGGCAGCCGACCCCACAGTGGCGATTCCGGCGGATTTCAGGAACGTGCGACGTCCCACAAACGATGATTCGGGCATGAACAACTCCTCGATCCTAGCCAGACACGCCAGCCCAACCGCTCGCGCTGCTCCACCCCAAGGCAATTCCCATTCCGGCCACCATGCAAATCGAAGAAATAAAGACAGATGCTCGGTCCACCACCGAACCTTGAGTGACGCAGTGGATACGAATCTTGGCTTAGAAATTCGTCACAGCAGTGATTTCACATTGGCGATTGCTGTTAAAATCTGTTTCTGATCTTCTATTCACGAGGTTGTCAGATGATGTCCACCGCACCACGATACATTCCGCACTACAAAGTGGCTGATTACCAACAGTGGGAAGGTGACTGGGAACTGTGGGACGGAGTGGCTGTGGCGATGAGCCCTAGTCCTTTTGGCCGGCATCAAGCGATTGCGAAAAACATCTTCTTGGCTTTAGCGGCAGCAGTGCGTTCGCATCAATACAACGCGTGCGTGCTTTACGGAATCGATTGGATTGTTCGCGAGGACACGATCGTGCGACCGGACCTAGTCGTGATCTGTGGTGATATCCCCGAGCGGCACGTCCAGTCGGTGCCAGCGATCGTGGTGGAAGTTTTGTCCGATGCGACGCGAAGTCGTGATACCACGCACAAACGAGAACTGTATCGTCAGCAGCAGGTTGGGTATTACGTGATCGTCGACCCCGACACCGAATCAATCACGGTGGACATTTTGGATTCGGCAAGCAACTACGCGACAGCCCAAGTCACCGACTCGATCGAGCTGACCGTTTGCGGCAGCTGCAAACTTTTGCTGCAGCGAACCGACGTTTTTCGGGTGTAAGAATCGGTGGACGCGTACCCGATCTAGGCGCATGCGGATTGTGAAACGGATGCAAATCTATCGAGTTTATCCCAGTTTATAAAAAGTCGATAAACTCAGGCAACTTCAGTAGAAACGCTGGTCGGCATGCGGAAATGCCGGGAAATTCGCAGGTTAAGACTCCAGTCCCGACCACATCGACCACCTGAAACATACCAGTCCCCGACGCCCGTGCAGACCTGTTATGTCAACCAGTTCCAAACGGCGGCGAGTACTCCATCGAAGTCGCTACTGGAACCTTCAGTATCCGTTGCAGAGTTCGACTCAGAATCAACCGGCTTCTTGACGGTCATTGGAGTCGCTTCCGTCACCAACTGGGATGCTACTACCGTGCGAGTCAGTTTTGGCTGAATGACTGCACTTGAACGTGGTAACTCAGCATCGGCTTGGACCGATTTCGGGCTCTCCACCAGATCCGACACTTGCCTCAGCGATTCGCCTGCGGCGGACGCGTTTAGCGGTTGTGCAACGAGGATGTTGATGACGAACAACGCGTCCGCGGCAGTGCATGCTCCGTCTTCGTTGGCATCCAGAAACCGAAACAAGTCACTACGAACGGTTGTGGCATCGACGAGCTTTCCGTCGGGCGTAAACAACTCGGTTTGATTGAGCGCCACGATCACTTCCAATGCGTCCGCTGCCGTCACACTGCCGCTACCGTTGACATCACCAGCAATGTTCGGGTTGGTCCAATCCAGCGGACCCTCGATATGAACGACTGCGGAACCATTCTTGAATACTCGTTGAAAGCGTCCGTCAACCACTTCCGGCTTCTCGTAGTTCCAACCAGCGCCAAAGTCGATCGAATCACCTTGGTCGGCGATGACCAACAGCGTTTGATTCGGCGTCCAACTTGTAATCTTGGCGGCATCCAACACCAGTGAGTTATTACCAGCGCCGCGAATGTCGATCGTGTTCACGGTTGCCAGAACGGTCTCATCATGCGTTTGCATGTCCACCGTCTCACCACTGCCGGTAAGCACGATCGACGTTTGAGCTTGCGTCCCGTTATAAACGAGCGTGACTAAGTTGCTGTCAATGTTGCGATTACCGGCGCCGTCAGTAACTCGCTCCTCCGGCAACGTGATCGTCAATTCGCCCGGGTTAATCGCAGTCAATGTCGCGGTATAGCTGGAGCCAGTTCCAACGAGATTCGAGACCGTCGCATTGGTGACTTGGAAATCATTTGCTGTTAACCCAAGCACAGTTTCATTAAACGAGATCGCTAATTCAAACCGTCCGACTGTTGCTGAATTAGTACCAGCTAAAGTTGGGACCGGTCTCGAGATATCTACCGACACGACGACTTGCGATGCAGCCGAGTTGTCCAATCCGCCGGCATCTTGCACAACGCCGGCGGGCAGGTGAACCGACAAGTCTCCGTCACGAGTTGGTGTGACAAAGACGCTGAATACAGTGTTATTCCGATTTCGGCCGAGTGACCCGACGATACCACCATTGACGATTAAATCCGATGGGTCGAATCCGACAACCGGCTCACTGAAGGCAACTTCAACTTCATGGATCGCTTGGCCTGGTGTGGATGATAAGAGTGTGAGCGTTGGGACCGGAGCCGTTCGATCGAAGTGACGCGTCAAAGCATTCGATGCAGCGTTCAAATTCCCGGCATCGTCTGTGGCAACCGACATCGGAACCAACACCGTCACAACCCCGTCGGATGTCGCCGTGATTGATGCCTTGTAAGCACCTGAATTAGCGTCGACGGTTACCAAGTTTGACGCCGAAGCATTGAAAAGGGCCAGTTCCGCCAAAGTGAACCCCGATACCATCTTGCCGAAAACGATGCTGACATCAAACACACTTACAGCCAACACGCTGGCACTCGTCGACGACAGCACCGGCACCAGAGCCGCCGTATCTACCGTCAAGGCAATCGTGTTCGACACAGTACTCGTGTTTCCCGCCGTATCAGTCACCGCCCCCGCAGCGATACTTAGATTGACCGCTCCCTGAGTTGCAGTGATCGGAAGCGTGTAACGACCAGCACTGACCAAAACCGGCGTCCCCATGCTTCCACCGGTGATTTTTACATCACTGGCCGTGAACCCCGTCACTGATTCACCGAACTCGGCGATCACATTGAAGCTCGTCTTATTCGTCCGAGCTGGCTGGTCCGTGGACAGCAACACGCTCGGGGCCGTTTGATCAATCGTTCTTACGAACGGAACTGCCGAAGCGTTCCTGTTTCCCGCCACATCTTCCACAACGCCAGCTGGCAATAACACCGTCAATGTCCCATCACCACTCGGAGCGATCGTCACTGAGTAAGTCCCCGTCGGCGCATGCGTCAATGTCAAGTTCGACGCCGCCCCACCCAGCACCGTCAAATCATTGAGCGTGAATCCAACCACCGGCTCACCAAATATGATCGTCGCCGGAAAACTCCCCGCATTCGTCGGCTCACTCGCCGCCGCCGAGATCGTTGGCGTCAAGAAAGTTGAGTCGATCGTTCTAACGACTGAAGCCGCCGCCAAGCTTTGGTTTCCGGCCAAATCAGTAGCTAAATTCGCGGCGACTCCGAATGTGATATCGCCATCGGCACCAGTGAACGGAAACTTGTATTTGCCGTTACCTAGCGAAACAAGAGCTCCTTTGGCTCCCGACGATACGCTGATATCGTCGATGGTGAATCCATTGACGGCTTCCCGGAAATCAATTTCCACATCGAATGCCGTTTGATTCGTCGTCGACGGCACCAAAGTTGTAAGAATCGGTGTTGGCCGCGTGGTATCGGGGACCGGCGTGACCGTGATCGTGAACGTCTTCACTGCGGACAAGTCGACGCCGCCGTTCAGCGTGCCTCCGTTGTCGCGGACTTGGACACTTACCGTCGCGATGCCGGAGCGATCGATTGCCGGTGTAAAGGTCAACTTGCCGGTGGTATCGATCGACGGAAGAATCGCAAACAGTCCCGGTGAATCGACCGAGACGACATAGCCCGAGACGAGTTGTGACGCCTCATCGAGCCCGCCGCCAGGTGCGAAGCCTGAGGCGAATCCGTTATGCGTCTGCGCGCCAGCATCGGCTTGCACCGAGAAGCTGTTGCTCAGGTTAAACGTCGGCGGATCGTTCACCGGCATGATATTTATGACGAATGAATGTGTTGTTGTATCGTTGCCGCCATTGTCTTTACCGCCGTTATCCGACATCGTCACGGTCACCGGCACATTCCCCGACTTGCTGGGGCTGGGCGTGAACCTCAGCGTTCCGGCCGCATCGATTGCCGGCGGGACACTAAAGAAGCTCGCATCCGAGGCAACCGTGAACGGTTGCAATGCAGAGGGCAAGAAGTTCTGCGTATCCTCATCCGTTCCACCGCCTTTCCCAATCCCAGTGACGAAGTTCGCGACAGACTGCGCACCGTCTTTTTGGGTCACGCTCTTTTCCGCGGGAACCACGAACGTCGGCGGATCATTGACCGCCAGCACCGACACCGTGAATGATCGCTCAAAAATCCCATCGTCCCCACCACCAAATGCTTGATCCGCCCCAGCATCAACGGCACGCACAGTAACCACCGAGGTTCCGTTCGCATTCGCTACCGGTGTGTAGTGGATTGTCGCGTTGGTACTCGCGGGGACGAATTCGATGGTCGGGTTGGCGATCACCGCTGTGTTAGAACTCGTCACAGTGAACTGCAAGACTGGCCCCGATTCACGTCCTTTGTTGATCCCAGTCACCAGCATCGATTGCGCCGTCGCATCTTCGACGATTGGCGACGGGTTGGTGATCGAATCAAATGACGGCGGAAGCACGGCGGGCGCGACAATAAAGTCTTGGCCCGTGACGGTATTGAGTCCCGTCAAGGCCACTCGGTGAGTCCCGTTGACCAGATGATTTGTCAGCACATGCAGCGTATCGGTTTTCTGCGGGATCGTGACGATATCGAGCGTTCCTGTGCCGCCCGGTCCCGACTTGTCGTTGTCAAAGTTGGCCACGACTAACGGCATTCGCTGCGCCAGTGAGAATAGACCAAGTCCAACATTCTCGAGCGGTTCAAACCGCACGTCACCTGTCGTTGGGTCGACACCGACATTGCGGAAGATTGAAATATTGCGATCTTTCAAATTACTCGCGATCACATCAATGTCGCCATCATTGTCGATGTCACCGACCGTGATATCAAATGCACCACTTGCCGTCCCTAGGATTGTCGCTTGAACGCGGAAGGTCCCGTCGGCCTGGCCAAGCAGAATTGAGACCGAATTCGAATTGAAATTAGCGACCGCGAGATCAGCGCGGCCGTCACTATTAATGTCCGCGGTTGCCGCATCGCTCGGCGAAACGCCAACTTGGTAATAGTTTGGTTCTAACGTTAGTCCACCGATCCCGTTGCCTCTCAAGACAGTTACACCGCCGAACGGCGTGTTGGAGATCTTGGGATTTGAATGGGTGACAGCTATATCGAGCGACGAATCGCCGGTAAAGTTACCCACCACCAACGACACTGGCACATCGCCGCCAGAAGCAATGGCAGCCCCAACGCTAAATACGCCGCTGCCATTATTGATAAGCAACTGAACTGTGTCGTCGCCTTTATTGACAACGACCAGATCCGGCTTAACATCACCGCCAAATTGTCCTGAGACAATATCAAGCGGTTCATTGCCAACCTTGACATACGTAGTCGACGCAAACGTCTTGGACACCGGATCAAAATTCAATAGTACGGTGACATTGCTGGCAAAGTTAGCGGTCAGCGCCACATCGATTTTTGGATTGTTGTCGAATTGACCTGTTACCAACGAAGTTGGCCCTGATCCACCAGTACCAAGATCGACATCGATTTCGTCTGGCAAGAAGCCACCGCGTCCGTCATTCAAGCGAATGCTCAGCTTGTTTCCTTCGCCGAGAGCAACCGCGACGTCCAGAAAGCCGTCATTATTAAAATCCGCAGTGCTGATCGATTGTGGGTTTCCAAATGCTGTCAACTTACTGAACAGCGGATGCTTTTGTAACGAAAAATCACTTCCCAGTGGTGACACGTGGACGAGTGTTTCATCAAGTGTTGTCGTGACAGCAACTGTTCGTGAACTCAAGTCGGAAATCGAATACAACCCCTGGCTATCGGTCAGTACACGAGGCTCATTCGTATCCCGCACGCCAAAGTTCGTCGCATCGAGGTAGACCTCGCGATTGACAATCGGCAAGTCGATCCCACTATCAAAGACACCGTTCCCATTCTTGTCTTTATATAGCCGCCCGCTCACAGCCGAATGACTCGATTGTCCAGTGGTGGTAATTCGTTGAAAAGCAAAATCACGATCTCCAACAACGCCGCCGGCAGGCAGGAAAATATCCCAGACAAAGTCCTGGTCTTGTCCGGGTGCGACTTGCTCCCAGCCGGCGGGCGGTTGAACTGCGATCCGGTGCTGTCGATAGGCGAGTACATCGACGAATCGATAGCGACCATCCAAGCCCGATTTCGTCGAGCTTTCTCCACCGTCCAGAATGCCGTTGTTATTTGCATCCAAGAAGACCGTCCAGCCCACTAGTTTTGATTCGCCGACATCCAAGATCCCATTCTGTGTGATGGTATCGTCAAATACGGTACCTGAAATCTCTCCTGGTATTGGAACCAGTCCGAGATCCAAATCCGCGATGTCGTCACCAATCTGGATCGCACGTGTTACACCAGGGGGCGCGAGTGGATTCGGGGCAACAAAAACGTCTTCTAAATCGTTCACATCGCCTGAAACGAGGTTTGGCGAGAAGGATGAAAATGTAATGACTCGCCCGTCGGCACTAAAAGCAGGATTGAAGCTGCTGTTAAACCTGATTCCAAATACGCCAACATCCACGATAGCGTATTGCTTTGTTTGCCGATCGAAGACGAAAACATTTAGAAACGCATTTGGGTTGTTGTCATCCGCGAAGGTGGTGAAAGCGACGAACCGACCGTCGCCGCTTATGGAAATGTCGCCGCCAAGCGAAAATTCCAAAATATCGATGCCATCAAATATATTTTCAACTTGGCCACTCTCGCGATCGTAAACGAAAATCGGGACTGCCGCTCCAAAACCACCACTAAGTGCGACAAATCGACCATTAGAACTGATCGCGTAGTTCGATAGTAGATACGTGGCCGCGGCACCCACCTCCGTAGAATCTGTCCGTGCGGCTAATCGATCATATACGAAAACACCAGATTCTCCTGGGACGATATTGAACGCCTGCGATGGGAACGCAATTGCATTGCCGTCGCCGCTCAAAGAAGAACCGAAGAAGTACAGACCGCTTTCGCCCACGGCGTCAACACCACCGACCCCAACGCTTACCTTTTCGACCGTCTGCTCCTTACGATCGAAGATAAAGACGTCATTGAATGGCGGTCCTGGGCTTTCTTGAACGATATTCGACGAGTCCGACGCAAAGGCAATAAATCGTCCATCACCACTCAATGAGAGCGATGCAGCCTGATCTGTCAATCTAACGAACTCGCCAGGAAATACCGTCTCGATGATGCCGGAAACTCGATCGAGAACAAAAGCGTCGAAACTGATATTGGCCGAATCAGGATGGAGATTTGTGGCGAAAGACCTGAATGCGATCGTTCCACCGTCGTCCGAAATAGTCGGAAACCTGCTAGAGTCATTACCTTGCATCCCGTTGCTACCCATGCTGACGCGTTCGATCGTCTTTGATTGACGATCATAGAGAAAGACATCGTCTGCGTTATTCGTGTCACCATCCACGAGATTGGACGCACTAGATTCGAATACAACAAACCGTCCATCGGCGGAAATCGACGGATTACTTGATAGCCCGTTGGATTCGACCCCGAGTCGTTTTACTCGGCTGATCGGCTCTCGTGAGAACTCCCACTCGGGTGCCAGTGACAGAGTGAAGTCATAAGTACCCGCTGACAGTTCAGGGAACTCAATCACACCAAGTTCATCAATACCAATTGTTTCAATATTGTCATCGCTACTATTAACTATGATTGGCGGATTCTCGCTGAGTGCATCTTTGAGACTTACCTGCACATTTTCGATCCCTGGTTCACCTGGGTCGCGGCGTTGATTTTGATTCAAGTCAACAAAGACTCGACCAGCCACGGATGCCGAAACTACCTCATAGGCACCAATGTCGGGTATCTCTCGAACAACGCCGTTTTGAGAAATGGTTCCGGCGAAGCTAATATCCGCATTGTCAATTGCCGGATTACCACGCAGCAAAGGATGCACCGGCGCAATACCGGCGACTTGCGAGAGTGGCCCGATCCGATCGGCACCAATGTCGCTTGATGTGATTGTGTTGGAGACGCTAGTAAAGGCTTCATCGAAGCCAGCGATAGTTTCGTCCTCCAAGAGTAACGAGTTATCCAAATTAACCTGCCCCGATATGGAAAACTGACTACCACTCGTTAGTGTAATGGTTGACTCCGTAACGAATATCGTCGACGTCGGCATAAATTCGGTGACGAACCTGGTCGTCCCGTTTGTAAGATCGTTGAGAGAAAGGTGTACGCCGGCAACCGCAATATATCTTCCGTCTTTGCTGATGTCGACGGATAGGTTCTCATCGAATATACGCGTCGTGACACCCGCTTGCCGATCACGCTCGAAAATACCACCCAACGAGTTATTGATCGCAAGATTACTAACGTTGGATGAAAAATGTACCAAACGCCCGTCTGTGCTAACCGAAAGTGCAGACGAAAGTGGCGTTGGCGAACCGGACATTTTCGTCGAACCGTCGTGAGTTATGCTGACAAGTTCGATTGTCTTTTGAATTCGGTCGTAGGCAAACACGTCTTGCAGCGCATCACTATCGTCACTCAGGAGATCCGAAGCCTGAGAATCGAAGATCACGAACTGGCCATTTCCACTCAGTAAAGGCCGCAAGCTCGGTCCATTAGCCTCCATCCCATCGCTGGAGAGCGAAATACGTTGAATCGATTTTTCTTCGCGGTCATACAGAAAAATGTCAGCCGAATTGTTGGTGTCATTTGGTACTAGATTTGTCGCGCCGGACTCGAATGCGACAAACCGCCCATCTGCGCTGATGGTACCAGCGACACTGTCGCCGTCCGCTTCGCTTCCGTCATTCGCAATACTAATCCGCTCGTAAGTCTTCAATGATCGATCATAGACATACACATCTGTATGTCCGTTACTATCAGTTGGGTCGAGATTGCTTGCTGATGATGAAAACACAACGAAGCGACCGTCGCCACTTAAAGATACATCCGTTGCGTTACCGTCGATCTGCTCACGTGTATCGGTGTTTCGATCGTAAACAAAGAGATCAGTACCTTGTGGATTGTTGGGGACAGGGTTGCCGGATCCGGAGAAAAAAGCAACGGCTTGTCCGTTGGCGCTAATTGTTGGAGATTCAGCTCCCCTATTCGCCTCCGTTCCCTCGCTGCTGATGCTGACACGTTCGATCGAGTCTGCGTACCGATTGTAGACAAAAATGTCGTCGCTCAAGTTGAAGTCTCGCTCGACGAGATTCTGGGCGTCGGATTGGAAGGCAACAATAGAGCCATCGGCGCTCACCGAGGGTTGAACACCTCCCAGGCTACCTGGGGGAGCCTCGACGCCATCCGTCTTGCCATTAAAGATCGCCCCGAGACCGCCAGAG
This sequence comes from Pirellulaceae bacterium, assembly GCA_041741195.1. Taxonomy (GTDB): domain Bacteria; phylum Planctomycetota; class Planctomycetia; order Pirellulales; family Pirellulaceae; genus JBBSJZ01. The sequence goes on along the minus strand of JBGSKM010000128.1, from coordinate 1,838 downwards.
TTGCCTGAGAATGTCGAGTTATTTACCTCAATATTGGTATCGGAATGAGAGTGAAGTCCGCCGCCCTCGTTATTGCTGATCGTGCTTCGCGAGATCGTCCCACCTGCAATTCCGCAGAAAAAGACCCCACCACCAAAATCACTTTGGTTGGCCGTGATCCAGGATTGATCGATCTCAGTTGTACCGTCCCATGCTGCAATACCGCCGCCTCGGATAATTCCGGTAGTCGAACCGATTGCGTTATTGCCACGCACGATCGATTCGTGAACTGAAAGCATTCCAGCAGACAAGATCCCTCCGCCTCCTTGACCGGGCTGAGAAACACCTCCGGTGACAGTAAGACGTGACAATGTTAGAGACGCGCCAGGGTGAACTTTAAAGACTCTGTCAATCACTTTCCCATCAATGACCGTCAAGTTGGCGTGATTACCAACAATGTTAATTGAGCCCGTGATATCAAAGTCGCCCGACTCCTGATTTGACCATACCGTCGTTTGATCAGTCGCCCCACAGAACTTGGTTGTTGCATTGGGAAACGTTGACAACGGGTCGGGTTCAACCGGAATGTCGATACTATAGTGTCCGGAATCAACAATGATCGTTCTCGGGGCACCAGCACCGTTGGCGGCAATGATGGCGGTGCGCAATGTACCGGGTTCTAACGAATCGGCGAATGTGTCGACGTACAGGACCGCAGAGTCCTTGATACGAACGTTGAAGGAACCGACGTCTCTAGCTTCGGTCGTCTGATTACCACCTGCTGATTTCACTTTGCCAGCGACCGTGGAGATTAAGTAATCACCGAAGTCGAGTGGATCCCAACTGCCGCCAGGAGCAGTAAGTTGATATGTCGCGGTTACCGGACCGCGTACAATGGGTTCACTCGAAGAAATGAAAGTTGCCGTGAGTTGGTCCGCTGCTCCCCATTGCCTGGTGACGACGAGATCATCTCCACCAAGGGTAGCGGTATCAATGCCGCTGAGATGTTTGTACTCAATGGTGAATCTGGTCGTCGTGCCGCCCCCAGTCGTGATGTCTTGTTTGGAAATCAGTCTTGCCGCCGGGGCGAAGACGTCGGCGGTAATAGCACCTTTTGTGTTTAAGCGACCTCGAGTACTGACGGCATTGGTTGCAGCAGAAATCGGTGTGACCGTGGACAAAATTGCCTTTTTGACTTCGTCAACCGTCGCTTCCGGAAACGCTGCTAAAACGAGTGCAGCAGTACCAGCTACATGAGGCGTTGCCATGCTGGTGCCGTTTGCGCTGCCGTAACCGCCGCCGGGTAGGGTGCTGCGAACGCCAACACCAGGAGCGAACAGATCGACGGACGTTGTGCCATAGTTGGAAAATGTGGCGAGCTGATCGGCTGAGTTCGAATCCGTTGTCGATGCGGCCACGGCGATCACGTTGGGCGAATCGTAGGACGCCGGATAGAACGGCGTGCGGTCGTTGTCGACGCCGTTGCCGAGGATGTTGCCGTTGCCCGCGGCCGCGACAAACACGATCCCCGCGTCGTAAGTGTCCCGAATCGAGGCTTCCAGCGACAGTTCGTAGCCGCCCGGTTGGCCCCAAGAATTGTTGAGCACGCGAACGTTCGCACCCTCGGTGACGCGACCAGTACTGTCCACGCGATACTGTTCTCGCATCTCGCGGGAATAATTGATCGCTCGGATCGCAGCACCGCTGTCGCCTTGATTGTTGGTAACTATTCAGCCTGTTGAAATCGATCTTGGCTGAAACGGTGAAATTGGTTCTGTTGACGCGATCATGGATGAATCGCAGTCCACAGCCGTCGCCGACCCGTCAGTCGATACCAGTCTACTGGATAAGCTGCTCCA
>JBGSKM010000127.1:0-60023 GCA_041741195.1 Pirellulaceae bacterium | reverse complement strand
TGGAGCAGCTTATCCAGTAGACTGGTATCGACTGACGGGTCGGCGACGGCTGTGGACTGCGATTCATCCATGATCGCGTCAACAGAACCAATTTCACCGTTTCAGCCAAGATCGATTTCAACAGGCTGAATAGTTACCAATTTTCGTGACGTACTGGACGGACTCTCAAACACGATCGCAATGGGCGAGATTGCTACCGACCTGGGCGACCGAGATGTGAGAACCATTCCGCTGAACAACGGAACGAACCTTAATCCGCCCGATGCCGTTCGAGACAATGCTGCTTATTGTTCGGGAATGCGTGATCCCGCACGACCGAAGTTCTGGGCACCGAATGGTTCGGCAGCTCTAGGAGGAGGCACCGCGGGGGGCAACGCCAATTGGGGCCGAGGATATCGATGGGCGGATATTCACTTGACTTACACGGCGATGCACTCCATATCGCCGCCCAATGGAATTGTGTGTAGTGGTAACAACTCAGGCAACAGTGGCATCATGCCTCCGTCGAGTCGTCACCAAGGCGGTTGCCATGTGCTCATGGGCGACGGTGCAGTAAAGTTCATTACAGATTCCATCGAAGCCGGCAATCAAACGAGCGGCATGGTTTGGCAAAACGGGACTCTTGCGAGGTCGCCTGGAAGCGCAAGCCCCTTCGGTCTTTGGGGTGCGTTAGGAACGAAAGCTTCCAGTGAAACGATTAGTGGCTTTTAACTGAGCTTTCAATCGAGTCCCATCGTTCTCAGCCTCGGCCCTTCCATGGAAGAGCCGAGGTTTTTTCGTTTCAAGATGCTAAATACGTTGTCAATGAATGCGATCTAGGTTTCTTCTCAGAGATTTCCGAGATCGTCGATTGAGCGGTAGACAGTCAGCCGACGGCGCTAGCCGCGCGCGTCCTCACGTTTTCCGATGGCGAATTCGTCTTAGCTACTTATTTGGTAGCATCCGCGTCCGCTGCTGGAGCTTTAGCGCCCTCGCTTTTCATGGCTCCGCTCATCGCAGCCGAGTCCTCTGCGACCATTCTCTCGTATTCGGCGAGTGCATTCTTATCTGCATTTTCTACCATGTTCGTCGGACCGGAATCACCACAACCAACCAAAGCGGGTGAAACGATCGTTGCCAGTGCCAAGCCAAACGCAAAGTTCTTCATTTCAATATCCAACGGTGGGAGAAAGTAAGATTCAACTCACCAAGTGTAACAAAAAGCGCCCGGAGCAAACACATCGCAAACTAATTTTTGTCCAGCGACAATAGATTTTCCCTCGCTGGATCCAATAGAATTTTCCAGTCGAAAGATCAAACGACGTCATGCGTTGGACCATCGGGACCGACGATTCCAACATCTCTTGCGCCGTGATTTTAGCCATCGATTGGAGCGACCACTTTTTAGTGATTTTCTATCGTGGTCAGTGTTATTGATCGATTTCGATCGAGCCGAGGATGAGTTGGTAGAGAACGACATCGAGCCAACGATCAAATTTGTAGCCGACCTCGCGGAGCGTGCCGCGATGCGAAAAGCCGAGCTTTTCGTGCATGGCAATGCTCGCTCGATTTTGCGCATCGATGATGCCCACCATGGCGTGCACACCGCGTCTTTGGGCCTCGCTCATCAGTGACGACATCATTCGCAACCCATAGCCGCGACCGCGATGCTCCCGGTGCACATACACCGAATGCTCGACCGTGTGACGATACCCGGCATAGGCGCGGAAGTGGCCGTAGGTGGCGAAGCCGACAAGATGCTCGTCGTCATCAACCAGGCCCATCACCGGAAACTCATGCCGTTCTTTCGCGTCGAACCAATCTCGCATTTGGTCCATCGTGCGAGGTTCGTAGTCATACAACGCCGTACTTGTGGCGATCGCATCATTCAAGATAGCCAGGATCGATTCGCCGTTCCGGTCGAGAGTGCAGGCAACAAGTTTCATCAAATTCAATGTACTGGATGGGTTGCCGATGTTAACCGAAATCGAATGCGACACGTTCACGTTCACTTTAGCGAAATCGAATCAACCTCGTCAGGATCGTCCACGTCCGTTCCAGCAACGACGCGTTTTCCGCCGCGATGCGCACTTTGCAACTAGCTCCGGTGACAAGTGGAATGTCCGTGGGCCGTAGTTGCACACGAAGCACATAGGTTGGCACGAGCGGCTGCGTCGATTGTCCTGCTTTCGGATGATCCCGACGTTCAAAATTCTGGTCCGCATTCCACTCGCCGCGCGCGATGTCGGAGATCACGCCCTCCATCAATTTGCTGGGCAACGACTCAAGAATCAATCTAACGCGATTGCCGATTGCAATCCGCTGGACGTCGGTCGCATCCAACGGCACCTCCACGTCCCATTGGTCGGGCGTCATGACACTGTAAATTTCAGTGCCGGTTTCTAAATAGCATCGTCGGTTGAATTTTTCCGAAGGTGTTCCCGACCAACTCGCGAGCGTCATTTCTTCGTGAGCCGCACGTGGTTTCCGCGGTGCCTCGATCAACCGTCCCGACGACGGGGCGGCAATTGTCAATCCATCCACTCGCAACTGGCGCGATCGAAGTTGTTCTTCGAGATCGTTCAGCACCGACTCAGCCACTCGCAATTGATTGCCCGCCTCGGGGACCGTCACCTGGCTGTGCCGCAATGACTCAACGACTCCTTGCTGGGTCGCGACTTTGCCGCGAAGCTTTTCCGCCTCGAGCACTAGCGTCGCGTTCTCAAGTCGAGCAATGGGTTGACCTTTTTGAACGAGGTCACCCGGTTCGGCAAGCATATCGATAAGCTTACCGGCGGATGTCACATAGATCGGAAATTCGGACCGTGGCACCACACGTCCCGGCGTGGTCACTGTCGATGCAAATGGATAGCACACGAATGCTCCCAAGAAACAAACAGCGATGATCGTCAATAACGATTGCCTCAGTTTCATCCGACGACGCTTGGCCGGGTTGCGGAGAAATCGAATCGGAGTGCGAACCATGGTTGTGATCATTCCTACGCCTGTGACGACGCACAAAAGGTAACCGATCGAATCGAGTTGGTACGGCCGCAACATGACGGATAGCATCCATAGGATCATCACGGTGAGCGAGATCCGATACGCGTCCGCGGCCAACGCGTATGCCATCAGCATCCCCCGCGCGGGAGCATCGAACTCGTCATCGACCGGACCTTCGACTCCGAACATGAGCCGAGCCATCCGTGCGGACAACAATCGCTTGGATGTCTCGCCTAGATTCGGCACATCGCAAAGATCCGATAGTACATAGTAGCCATCGTAACGCAGGAGAGGATTTGCATTGAATAGGACAGTGCTTATTCCGCATACGACCATGACATTCATCGCGAACACATGGGGCAATCCAGACGCCGTATTGGCCCACATGATAGTAGCCACGCTCGCGATCAAAATTTCGGTCATCATTCCCGCCATTCCAATGACGGCGCGATGAAGTCGGTTGGGTAACATCCACGAGTCGGACGTGTCACAGTACAACGCTGGTGTGAATACGAGAAGCATTGGTCCAATCGAGTGACATTCGCCCCCAAAGTGCTTGCACGCGATCGCATGCCCTAGCTCGTGACAAACTTTCGTTAGCCCAATGACCATGGCGAGGATGAGCATCGAATCGGGACGCAGCCATTGGGTGATGCGAGGAAACTCCGCCGAGAAATCATTCCAGCGTGATGCGAACAAGATGAGTGCCGCGAGCACCAGCGAGACAGCCATCGCGATACCGAATCGACCCAGCAACGGTCGAACAGCAGGATACAATCGCCGCAAGAGTGGCTCAGGATCCACACCCGGAAAACGTATGAAGAGAAGACTCGATGCGTGCTGCTTTAGTTTTTGGAGCGATTCGCGGCGGCGTCGTGCGCTCAGTGAGTCGCCCTGGCCCGCCGAATCGGAGACCGTCAACGCACATTGATGAAGACGTAGCACCAGCGAGTTCATTTCCGCGGGCGTCACCCGTTGTGGAGCAAACTGGCGGTCAAACGCGTCGCATAGTGATTGGAGCGTTTCGTTTGTGGAAAGTCGCTCCAGGACAAAGTACTCCTCCGGACGCAGCCGATGGAATCTCATCGCGATCGGATCTTTGATCACGATTGCGGACGAGTGTCGATGTCGAGTCTTGACGACCCGCAGATCCCTTCGCCGGGAAACCGAGAGCGGCCGATTGATCGATGATTTCAACGATGATTGCGTGAGTTGCATTGGTTCGACGCTTACGTCCGGTCATGAACGAAAGTAGAAAAACACCTTGCGATTCACAAAGTCGCTCACATCGCTAAACCAACTTGCCCACACACTGCGTCGACCGCAAACGATCTTGGCGGTCACGCCCGAGCCGACTCGCCGTTGACCAGCATCGCGATAGCCGTCGACCGAGCGCGTGTCCGTGTGGTTTTCGCTGAGCATGGAACTTGGTCGAACCGTTGCGATGGCATCGACGACCTGTTGGCCCGATTCGTTGATCCGCGACGTCGTCGATATCGAAACGAGTTCGGCGTCGTAGGTCCGTGTGGGCTCCGTCGTCACCGCGAACTGGATGGGAAGATTGCCGGTGGATTCGAACGAAGCAAGGACCGTTCCCGCGTCCTTGTCGGCCACTTCAAGAATCAATTGCCAAGGGCTTTGAGGATCGACCACGGAAAGCAGAAGGTTGCCTAGCCCGATGGGACGATCGAGGAGACGTTGTTCCATCTGCCATGCGATGACTTGGCCATCCATAGGACTCGTAATCGTCAACTCGCTTTGCATTTGTGAAACGATGTTGGATTGTGTGCGCAAACTTGCCAACTCGTTCTCGAACTGCCGTTCTTCGATCGCCAATTGACTATCGCGGTTCACATCGCCACTTCCCGAAAGCCGTTGTGAGCGAGTCGATGCCAATCGCTGGAGTTTGGTTTGGATTTCGCCCGAGATCGATTCTTTTTGGCTTTGCAATTCGGCATTCTCCATCATGATCAACACATCGCCCGCCTTGACGCTGTCTCCATCGCGAACGTTGATTTGTTTAACGGTGCCGTCCAGATTGGCGAACACTTGCTGGCGGACAGAGGGCTCCATCGTTCCGCTGGCCACCAGCTTGTGATCAATCGGTATCACGCAACCCAAGGCGATCGCGGCAATCGCCAGCGATGCAATGGCCAACCACAGGACTCGATGATGACTTTGGACTATGCGTCCCAGTGCTTTCCAAACTGGCAATCCAAAAATCGCACGGTGTTCGATCGCGTTGCCTAACGCCAGCGTCGCATCCCGCCGCACGAGTTCCATTGAGGCTGTCAACGATTCGGGCGTTGGGCCGGCAAAGTATTCCAGCATGATCATGCCGAGTTGCTTTGAGCCGCTAGGAACTGTTTCGGTTGCATCGACATCGCGACCGGACGGATCAATGGCATCCACCTCGGGCCATTGACCCAGCGGCAGCAGCACGACCGACTGGACCCCGGATTCATCCAGGTAAATGTCAAGCGGTTCAGTGATTTGCGGAGGGAGATCTTCCCCGCCAGGAAGCACGACGCCTCGTCCTAGTACTCGGGCCGCACAGCACAGATGCTCGCACGCGCGCACGGTGTTACTGCGGCGATCAATCACCGCGACTCCGCTTACCGCCAAGACGCGATAGTTCGGTAATTTCGACTGCAACACGGTGACTCGATCCGCTCGCAAAAGCCGCCGAGTCTCATTGGCGATACGGTAGGCAGTCGCATTCAAATCAAGATCCAAATGCATGCGGCTAAGATCGCCGGCGGAAATTCGATGAGACGCCGTGGTATCGATATTGTCGGTGTCGATGACATCGCTCGTGGTCGGAGTGTCAAATCGACGCAGTGCTACCGACACCGACGTGTGAATCTCCTGTAGCCGTTTTAGAAATTCGATTTGCTTCGCCGGGCTTTGATTCGCGTGCACAGGGAAGACGACCATTACCGCGGAGCGATTCGGGGCCGATTGCAATTCGATCCCGATCGATCGTGTGTGACCGACCGTCGTAGCGACATTGCATGCCGTCGGGAGGCTGGATATCGATCGCAAGCTCGTCTTCAACGCGTCGCGGTCAATGTTCGCGGCCAGCCACTCGTCGACGACAAGCATGGCGGTGGCATCCGAACCGGGTTCCTGGATGGCAACGATTCCCGCGTCAAACTCAGCTCTCAACTGGGCGGCGAGCCGTCGCAAAAAATCGCTAAGGTCGGTCGACTCGGCCGCCATTTGCGACCAGTCCGCTGGCCCAAGCCTCGCAGCGTCCAGGGGCACAGCAGCTCTCTGTCCGAATTCCGACTTTTGACTCGAAGGTGCGTTCACCGGCATTCAACTCATTCCGCCATCAGCTCACGATGCGTCCAAATTGTATTCAAATGGACCAACGTAGTTCGACTTTCACGGGTAAGCGTGAAGAAACGCTCCGCCGTGAAGCCAAAAACCACTGTCAGGGTAAGCGAAAACTGTTGTAGCGAATGTAGCGAATAACTAGCCTGGGCGGATCATAAGACTCCCCCTCCGCTAGTGAGTGATTCGATGTTTCAAATCCGTTCCTTCGCCAGCCGACTTTGCGATCGCATCACCGGGGCTACGACCCATCGAACGTCGTCGAAGTATCGTAAACGCGTCTTTCGCGATGCCGGGACACTCGCGAGCCCGGTACTGCTCGAGCCACGCACGATGCTTGCCGGCGAAATCGCGTCGCAGATCGAAATATTCGCTGCGGGCGAAACGGGCGAAGAGCAAATGCAACTTCAAATCGACGGGGTGACGGTGGCGAGTTGGGATAATATCGGTGGAGACTTTGGTGGCCGAGTCTTTGAGTCATACACTTACACAGCCGCGACCCCAATCAATGCGAATTCTGTGCGAGTCGTCTTTACCAATGACTTGTACATCGACGGCGTCAAAGATCGAAATCTGAAAATCGATTTCATTGCGATCGATGGGCGAGTCTTCGAAACCGAGGATCCGACGGTGTACGGGACCGGCACATGGCGAAACCCCGCAGGTATCGAACCCGGGTTCCGTGAAAGCGAAGAAATTCACTCCAACGGATACTTTCAATATTTCGAACCGACACCCGAGGGAACGCGCATCGAGATCGTTGCTGCGGGTGAGACGAATGAGGAGACGATGGAGCTTTGGATCGCTGGTACCAAAGTCCAAACATGGTTGAATGTCGGTGGAGACGCCGTCAACGACGAGTTCGTGACCTACGTCTACCAAGCAGACACCAGCATCACGGCCGACCAAGTGCAAGTCCACTTCAGTAACGATCGATACATCGATGGCAACCCGCCGATCGATCGCAACTTGCGGATTGACTATGTCCGCGTCGATGACGTGGTGTTCGAAACCGAGGCCCCGTCGACCTACTCGACCGGTACCTACCGCAATGGGATCGGTACGGTTCCTGGGTTCGTCGAATATGAGTGGCTGCATTCCAACGGCTACTTTGAATTCGCTCGATCGCAATACAACCCCGGCGCCATATCGCTGGCATCGAGTGTTGTGACGGCCGATGAAAGCGGTGGTTTCGTCGCGTTGACAATACTTCGCACCGGCGGAAGTGATGGAACGTCGTCGATCGATTACCAAACTAATTCTGGCACGGCGACAAGCAATGTCGATTTCACGAGCGTTTCGGGTACGGCGGTCTTTTCGGATGGTGAAACAAGTCGTTCGATTGTCATCCCGATCCTCAACGACTCACTAGTCGAAGGAAACGAAACGTTCTCGTTCACGATCGACCGGATCGTCGGCGACGCCGTGCTATTGGCACCGCGGACTGCCACGATCACGATTCTCGACGATGACGTCGCGCCTCCTTCTCTTCCCAATTTCCCGACGTTCGCCTCCACGTCGGGACTTGAACTCAATGGGGTTGCAACGTCCACAGGAAACGAGCTGCTACTGACATCGACCGCCCTCAATACAGCGGGCAGCGCGTTCTTTACGACACCGCTGGTGATGGGAAGCGACGATTCATTCTCCACTGAATTCAGTTTCCGAATCGATGGTGGCAGTGGAGCGGGCGGAGCCGACGGTTTTTCTTTCTTGCTACAAAACTCGCCCGCTGGCGTTGATGCCTTGGGTGCAACTGGTGGTAGCCTTGGGTTGTCCGGTATCACGAGTAGCGTCGCGATCGAATTCGATACTTACCAAAACCCAACCGACCCCAACGCGAATCACGTCGCGGTGAATGTGAACGGGAACGTCGCACAAAGTCTGTTTACCAACACACCTTCGTTGGATCTGAATTCTGGTGCGACGCGGTACGCGTGGGTGGATTACAACGGCACGACCAATCGGCTGCGAGTGTTCCTATCGGCCACCGCAGCGAAACCGACCACTCCCGTCCTCAGTGCTTCGCTTGATCTTACTTCGATCCTGGGTGGGACTGCTTATGCTGGGTTCACCGCTGCGACGGGTGGGCTGGCCAACAATCATCGCATCTTGTCGTGGCAACTTGATCGCACCGTCCCCAGTGGCGGCGGCGATGATCAAGTCGCGGTTCGTGCCGTGGATCTGGTGACTGGACTACAAACGCCAACGGCGGTCCAGTGGTCGCCCGACGGTCGCAATATGTACATTGCCCAACAAGGTGGAGTGGTCCGAATCGTCCGTGATGGCGTGCTTTCGTCCACGCCGTTTATCGACATCTCCGCTCAAGTCAATGGGACACGCGACCGCGGGTTGCTCGACATCGCACTGCATCCAGACTTCATTAATAATCCCTACGTGTATCTGTTGTTTACCTACGATCCACCGGAGGTCTACAACAACGCGAACCACAACTTGGCGGGCCCCGACCGCAACGGAAACCGCGCTGGTCGATTGATTCGCGTCACCGCGGATGCGGCGACGAACTACACGACCGCCGTTGCCGGCAGCGAAGTCGTCTTGCTCGGCAAGAACAGCACTTGGGCAAACTTCAACGCGTTCGCCAACAGCACCAACAACTTCTCCGAACCAGCCGCCGGGAAACTTCCGGACGGCTCCTATCTTCAAGATTTCATTCCGTCGGACAGCGAATCGCACACCGTGGGTGCGCTTGCCTTTGGAATCGATGGGGCGCTGTACGTATCGATCGGTGACGGAGCCTCGTATAACCAAGTCGATCCTCGCGCGGTGCGGACACTCGACATCGATAGTTTGTCGGGCAAGATCCTTCGCATCGATCCGATCACCGGCCAAGGGCTCAGCGACAATCCGTTCTATAACGGCGATGTGAATGCGAATCGCTCCAAGGTTTACCAATACGGACTACGTAACCCGTTCCGAATCTCGGTCGATCAAGCGACCGGACAACTATTCGTCGGCGACGTGGGCTGGACCGCGTGGGAAGAAATCAATGCCGGCGGTCCAGGTGCAAATTTCGGATGGCCCTACTTCGAAGGCGGTAGCGGGGTGACGAACAACCTCGGTGGATATCAAAACTTATCGACGTTCCAACAATACCTGACCCGCGGGGAAGTTCACACGGCATCGATCTACGCACTCAATCATGCTCAAACCGGGATCAATGCGATTGTGCTTGGCGATGTTTACACCGGCGGCGCCTACGGCAGCGCGTTGCAAGGCGACTTGATTTTCAACGATCTTGGCCAAGGTATCGTGCGCAACTTGTCACTGAACCCCGATGGTACGGTTTCGGATGTCAGCATCTTTACGACAGGTGCCAATGTCGTTGTCGATATCGCCCAAGGCCCCGAGGGCTTGCTTTACTATGTCGATCTGGACAACGGCAAAGTCGGTCGCTGGGAAGTCGTCTAGACAAATCTTTTCACTGACCGCTTTGGGGTACTTGGATTGCATCGGAACACCATGACATTCGCGCGGCGAAATCGCTTTGGAACTCTGGCCTTCGAGAACTGATGACCGTGCGAGGATCAACGCTGTCGGTGGCCGGTATATCGCGGTACCAGCCGTCGGACTCTTGTCGGAATTGGCCACCCCAGCCTGGAACCGTCGGATCGGAGGGGCGGTTTCCGCTTTGGGGCAGAAAGAAGAACCACGACGGAGTATCGCCTTCTTTCATGCAGCGATGAGGATTGGGGGCAGTGTACGTTTTTGTCGGATACAGCAATCCGAGCGGCCCGCGACTGCGGACATTTTGTTCGATCCAATCCTGGCTTGTCAGTGATTCATCGTTCGTTAAGTAGACGCCACGGTAAATCCCAAGTCGTTTGTCGGTACCCGATGGTGCCTTGGCAAGGATGTAGAACAGCCCCGGAAACTGGGTCCGCATCCAGTCAGCGATATCGTCTTGGTCGTTGATGTCATAAATGCGAAGCTTCCCGACAAAGTCAAGATAGCCCGCTTGGTCGCGATCATGCTGGACGCGCCAGAGGGCTTGCGCGAGATCCGTCTGGCCACCCCAGATCGCGATATTCAGCGGTTGCTGCGGGTCGCCGCGATCCACCAATTCGATGATCTTGCCAGAAGCATCGGTGTCATGTTCTGCGCCCACGTGATCACGACCATAGCGAGGATTTCCCGAAAATATCGCGTCACGCAACTGGCTGGCGCCCGGCCAGTGATCGGCATGCTGTCGTAAGTTCGGCAACACTTCGCCGTAGGCATCGACAATCACGCGAATCAAATCAGGCCGAGTGGTGGGTCCGTCGGGTGCATGTTCGCGACGCACGGCGGTCGCCATCAAGCATTCGATGTTAAATTCGTTCGCGTAGAGCATCAGTCGTATCATCGATTGCTGGTCGTCTGGATCACCGCCAATGTCAGTTAAAATGGCCAGTCGCGGACGATCCGGACGCGTGAGCGACGCACCGTCCGATTGCTGGGTAGTCGTTTTCGTCTTGGCTTTGGGTTTCGCTTTCGTTTTGGTTTTGAGTGCGGGTTGGACTTCGACCGATGCGGGCGAGAATGCCATGAGCTCGGGCAGCGACGTCTTGACCCCTTCATCCGGGACTTCGGTTTTTGAAGTCCACACGATGCCATTGAGTAGGAAGCGGCGAAGATCTTCGTTTGCCCAATTCTTATAGAAGTGAGGCATCACGATTGCGAACCCACGTCCTCCGTCGGCACGCTCGACGCACCACGAAACCGTTTCCTTTTGAGGAGATTCCGGCGGCAGCATCGACGTCGCTAGCGCAGTGACATTTTCGGCGCGTCGATTGTTGTCTTCGCCAAAGTAATTGTTGATGTACGGTTCATCATGGAGTGTGAACTCGTTCCATCCACGCAAGATTGGGTGTTCGCGATTGGTAGGCGTGATCGTGGCGGCCGGGTAGATGCGTGCGACGCCTTGGTGATGGGGACAGGTCTTGTTAGCAAAGTAGCCCCCGAGCCAATTTAGTAGCGGGTGTTTGCCGTCATCGCTCACGTCCACCCCCCACAATCCGGTCGCGTAGTGCACGCACACGATCCCACAACCGCGTGCCATCATCGCGTCAATCTGCGCCAGGATGGTTTCGCTATTCGGCCATCGCTGGGGCGGGAAGGTATCACCGATAAAAACGAGGGTGCTGGCGGAGTTCAAAATGGAACGATCGGTCGGCCACTGGTAGACGACGTCTGCGACTACGCCGGGGACGTTCGCCATGTTTTCCAAACAATGTTTCATCAGTCGTCCACCTGCGGCGACCTCGTGCGATCCCGGCGGGTGTGAACTCGGTCCGACCACAATCAACACGTGCGTCGGCTCGGCCGCATCCGCAGCGGACATGACGACCGCCCAGGTCAACAAGCAAGCAAGAAATATGCGATTCATCGACTGTACTCCCGATAACGTTTTGGTTTCAACGTTGATGATACATCACGGCGTGGCGCATTGACGCATCATCACGTATCGTCGGTGGGCTTTTCCAGAGGATGCGATACGATGATGGAAACGATGATCGAACAACCCGAACGATCCTAGAGAAACAGAATCATGGACGTTGAAATCCTGAGCCGGTTGCAATTCGCTGGAACGATCATGTTCCACTATTTGTTTCCGCCATTGTCGATCGGGCTGGGGTTGCAGCTATTCCTTTGTGAGTTGGCTTATTACCGAACACACGACGTCGCTTGGGAAGCTGCGGCGCGATTTTGGACTCGCGTGTTTGCGGTTAATTTCGCGATGGGCGTGGCGACGGGCATCGTCATGGAGTTTGAATTCGGGACCAACTGGGCGGCGTACTCGCGTTTCGTGGGTGATGTTTTCGGTTCGGCACTTGCTGCGGAAGGCATTTTCGCATTCTTCCTGGAGAGCGGATTCCTAGCCGTATTGGTGTTCGGTTGGGATCGCGTTGGACCCACGATGCATTTGACAAGCACGTTGATGGTCTTTCTCGGTTCGGTGTTCAGTGCCGTTTGGATTGTCGTGGCCAACAGTTGGCAGCAGACTCCCGCGGGGTATCAAATCGTTTGGCACGACGTCCAAGGTGAAATGATGCCGCGTGCGGAGGTGACCGACTTTTGGGCGATGGTATTAAACCCGTCGTCGGTTGATCGTTTGACGCACACGCTGATCGGAGCCTTCGTGCTGGGAGCCTTTTTTGTGGCTTCGGTTTGTTCTTTCTATCAACTGCGGCAACGACACAGTGACGTTGCCCGTCGCTGTTTGTCGATCGCTTTACCGTCGGCACTAGTGTTTTCATTGCTAGCAGCGATCACGGGGCATGACTCGGCGCAGAAGTTGGTGGAAACGCAGCCCGCGAAGCTGGCCGCGATGGAAGCTCATTTCGTCTCGAGCGACGAACCCACCGGACTCAACCTGTTCGGATGGCCGGATGCGGAGAACCAGACGATCCACTGGAGTGTGCAAATCCCTCGCCTGCTGAGTTTGATGGTTTACAACGATTGGTCGACACCAGTTCCAGCGCTCGATCAAATTCCCGACGACGAGCGGCCTCCCGTATGGCTGCCATTTCAGACGTTTCATTTGATGGTCGGCTTGGGAACCGTGATGATCATGGTCGCGGCACTCGCGTGCGTGCAGTGGTATCGTGGTACCTATGGCAGTCGGCGCTGGGTGCTCTGGATTGTCGTACTCATGCCGATCGCCGCGATGACGGCTAACCAAGCTGGCTGGGTTACTGCGGAAGTGGGACGTCAACCGTGGATCGTGTACCCATCGACGCAAGATGGTGTTGAAATGATGGGACTGAGAACCGCGGACGGGCTCAGCGAATCGGTGACGGCCGAGCAGGTCCTCAGTTCAATCATCCTATTCGGCATTATCTATTCGCTGTTGTTTGCCGTGTGGGTGTTTGTGTTGAACCACAAAATCCAGCATGGACCCGAAAGCGTCGCTGACTTGATTGATCACAAGCGATCAGTGAAACGCGGTTCGATGGCTGACACATTCCGCGAAAGCAGCAAGTCACACGGGGGTGATTTGATGGAGGACGATCAACGATGAGTTACGACTTGCTGACATTCATCTGGTATGTCCTGTTAGGTGTGCTGCTCTGTGGTTACGCGATTCTTGATGGATTCGACCTGGGTGTCGGAATACTGCATCCGTTCATCGCCAAGAACGATCAAGAACGCCGATTGGTGATGAATTCGATCGGCCCACTGTGGGATGGCAACGAAGTGTGGTTGGTGACGTTCGGAGGAGCTCTTTTTGCTGCGTTTCCCGTGGCCTATGCGACCGTCTTCAGCAGCTTTTACACCGCGTTCTTTCTTTTGCTCACCTGCTTGATCGGTCGCGCAGTGAGTTTGGAGTTTCGCTCCAAGGTCCAGTCGCCCCGGTGGCGAAGGGTTTGGGATTTTGCATTCTTTTTGTCGTCGTTGTTCGCCGCATTCTTACTTGGAGTTGCGGGCGGCAACGTCATGGCGGGAATGGAACTGGGGCCCAAGTTCATGTACGAAGGTAGCTTGCGCCACCAAGTTTATTGGTATCCGATCATGGTGGGCTTGCTCACCGTATCACTGTTTGCACTTCACGGAGCGATTTTCCTGTTCCTGAAAACCGAAGACGAGCTCCAGCGGCGGGTGCGTCAGGCGATCAACCCCTTGTTTTATTCATTCGCGAGCACGTATGTCTTGGTCACCCTTGCGACCTGGTGGCACGTGCCGCACGCGACAGAAAACATTGCCGCGAACCCGATACTGTGGATGGTGCCAGTGTTGAACGCTCTCGCGGTGCTAAACATTCCCCGCGCGATGCACTGGGGCAATCCGGGATACGCGTTTTTTAGTTCGTCGATGGTGATCGTTGCCTTGGCGTCGCTGTTTAGTGTCGCGATCTATCCCAATTTCATGTTGTCGACGATTGATCCGACGTACAACATCACTCTGGAAAACTCCCGCAGTAGTCGTGGGACGTTGCAAACGATGCTCATCATCGCCAGCATCGGTATCCCGTGCGTGCTCAGTTACACGGTGATCATCTATTGGATTTTTCGAGGCAAAGTGAAGCTGGATCCCACGAGTTACTGAGCGTTACCGCGGAGCAGTCTCCGACTCATAATGCGTCATTTTTTCCAGCAATCGCTTCACAACGTCGGGGTGAGCGTCCGCCAAGTTTGTGGTTTCGCCGATGTCACTGCTCAAGTCGAACAACAGGGGCTGGTCGCTCTCTAGAGGTGGCAACATCCATGACGGTTGGATCGATAGCTGCAGCTTCCACTTTCCCGATCGAATCCCCGTCGCACGGTCTCCGCCAAAGATAAGGTCTCGCGTCACTTGTTTTTCGCTGCCTTCGAGTAGTGGGCGAATGGTCTGTCCGTCGTAAACTCGATCTTGGGGAAGAGGAACGCTCAAATAATCCAACATCGTCGGCAAAACATCGGTGATCATCGCGGGTGTCGAGACCACCTTGCCCGCTTCGATCACGCTGGGAAAGCGAAAGATTCCTGGCACGCGGACGCCACCCTCGAACGTCGCCTGTTTTCCGCCCCGCAGTGGTGCGTTGCTGCCATAGGTCATGTCGGCACAGAACCATCGTTGCAGTTCCTCCGACTCGTGCTTGACATGATGTGTCGCCCCATTGTCGCTGGTGAATATCACGATCGTCTCTTCTTCCAATCCGAACGACCTAAGCGAACGCATGACTTCGCCGGTGCTCCAGTCCAGTTCTTCGATCGCGTCACCGTATAACCCGTTGTCGGACGAGCCAATAAAATCGGGAGACGCACCGATGATCGTGTGTGGCATCGCATGTGCCAGAAACAGAAAGAACGGTTGGCTGTGGTTCTTGGCGATAAAATTGATCGCATCCGCCGTGTATTGCTGGGTCAGTAAGTTCACATTGACCGGTTGCTCGACGATCACTCCGTCAATCATCATCGGCATCGGAGGCCATGTTTCGCGTCGACGGAGGGCCTGGGGATGTCCATCGGTCATGTCGTTTGGGTAGGGCATGCCGTACCAATGATCGAATCCGTGCGCGCCGGGAAGATGCTCTGGCTTTCCGTGACCGAGATGCCACTTGCCGCTCAAGTGTGTGGCGTAGCCGGCGTCTTTCAACAATTCGGCAAGTGTAAGTTCCTCCTCCGGCAATGACTGTGTGGTCGACGTTGGCCACAACACTCCCGGGCTTTTACAACGCCTCGGCAATCGACCCGTCAGAAATGCTGCTCGAGTGGGAGTGCATACGGACGTGGTGACGTAAAAGTCGGTGAAGCGCATCCCTTGATTGGCAAGACGATCGATATGAGGAGTTCGATGAACGGTGCTGCCGTAACAGCCTAGATCGCCATATCCCAAATCGTCCGCCATGATGACCACGAGATTCGGTTGGGAGACTCGTGAGTTCTGGGGCGGCTGTGCGACACTGGCAGCGGTTCCGATGAAAACCAAACCCGCAAGTGCAACGACGCGTATGGGTTCAAGCCGATGGTGCAGCAGACGTCTCATTTCACACCTGGATAATTCGGAGAAGATGGTGACGGTCTTGGTCGACGACTTTACATGACTCGCGCGACTGGCACCGATTGTTCTTTGACCAGCCGGGTGATCAAATCGTCCACGGTGATACCGTCGGCTTCCGCGGCGAAGGTGGGCACAATTCGGTGTCGCAGTACGGGATGCGCGAGCTTTTGCACGTCGTCGATCGTCACGTGGGTGCGGCCATGCAGCAGTGCTCTCGCCTTGGACGCGAGCACGAGTTGCTGACTCGCGCGGGGTCCCGGCCCCCATTCGATCAACTCTTTCGCCCAAGATTTGCACTGGGGATCGCGCGGCCGCACCGCTCGGACGGCGTCAAGCACCCA
The DNA here is from genome assembly GCA_041741195.1 of Pirellulaceae bacterium. GTDB lineage: Bacteria > Planctomycetota > Planctomycetia > Pirellulales > Pirellulaceae > JBBSJZ01. Next base: position 43,878 of record JBGSKM010000127.1, on the reverse strand, counting down.
ATCTTTGACGTGGGGCGGCAAGGGGACGCGGCGGACGGTCTTTTGAAACTGGATGATTTCCTCCCCGCTTACCACGGGTTGAACCGTCGAATTGAATACCGACGTCGTGCGATCAACAATCTCCGACTCTTGTTCACGCGTCGGATAGTCGACCACCACATGGAACAGAAACCGGTCGCGTTGGGCTTCGGGCAACGGGTACGTCCCCTCTTGCTCGATCGGGTTCTGGGTCGCGAGTACGAAAAAGGGCTCTTCCAGTTTGTACGTCTTGCCCGCCGCAGTTACTTCGTGTTCCTGCATCGCCTCGAGCAGCGCCGCTTGGGTTTTCGGAGGTGTACGGTTGATTTCATCGGCAAGCAACATTTGTGTGAACACCGGACCGCGTTCAAACACAAACTGTCGCCGCCCTGTTTGCGGATCTTCTTGGATGATGTCGGTACCCGTAATATCGCCGGGCATCAAGTCCGGTGTGAACTGGATTCGTCGAAACGTAAGACTCATGGACTGGGCGAGCGTTCGTACCATCAACGTTTTGGCCAATCCCGGAACGCCTTCGAGCAAGCAATGGCCTCGTGAAAAAATAGCGAGAAGCAATTGCTCGATCGTCTCGTCTTGTCCGACGACCACGCGACCGACTTGCTCTCGAATTTGATGGCAAGCTTCGACGAGCCTCGCTGCGGCGCGGGCATCGTCTTCAGTTTCAATCGGCGGAGGCTGGACCACGAACGTTACTCGACTCAAAGGAGGAAAAAGCTTTATCAGCGGGATTCATCGGCGGAAAGGAACAGTATAGTCATTGCTGTCCCAAGCGACGTCTACGGTGTGATTGGGCTCGGCAGTGCGTAAACCGCGTACGTGTGATTCAATTCGTCAAACGCGGGGTAAACTCGCACCAGCGGCAAGTTTCGTCCGACAACACGCCGGTCAACTACCATCCAGCGTACGCCGTATTTTTCGCTCATCGCTCGCAACCGATCATAGCGAATGGTTGTCCGCCGTCGCCCCAACCGCGGCGGAAAGACTTCCGAAAATCGATAACGCCACTGGATCAAACTATCGACATCCTGGGGAACGTCTTTCCAATTGACCACTTCGGCGCGGTTGGCGTACCACTTGAACGTTTGCTGATGACGCGGTGTCAACAAGACTTCATCGGGAGCGGTCGACGCTTCGATCCAGCGACACACGGCGATCCAGTCCTCAAATGCCTCGCGCTGCTCACTTGGCGACGAAGTGGCTCCCCAACCGAGCAGCAAATGACTCGCCGATGGAGGAACACCCAATGACGATCGCCGGTAGCTACTCCACGAAATGCCGGCGAGCGAACACAAGATCACGATCGCACCGCAGGTCCGCAACGCAAGCGAAGTGTGAGCTCTCGTGACCCCATGGACCACAAGCACCGCGAACATCAGTGGGATGAACGCGTCACTCAGTCGAAACCAATAGAACCTCAGCAGTTTGGCAGCAAAATCCGGTGCAAATGCTGGCAATACGCCGACGACCAACCCAGCAACAAAAATGCAAATGACGCCCAGGGTGAAGGAGAACAGCCGTCGCAATTGTTCCGGTGCATGGCGACGAACCATAAGGTAAGCGACGACAGTGGCCGCGAGCATCGCGAGATGACGCGCGTACCATTCCACCTCCAGGGCTGCGGGAAGAAGATGGTGCGATAAGCGGAAATACGCATAGATCTTTGCCGCGACCGCCGAATCGGTCGGACTTGTCCCCATGCTCAATCCGAGCGAGGGTACCAAACCGAACAGCGATAGCGCTCCTCCATAGAATAGCTGGCGGCAAAAGAATGGGTTCGCGTCATCGCGACCTCGCTCGATGATCCACCAAGCGATGGTGGCCGCAACGACCGACCAACCGCCGACAAGCACATGAAACGCTGACGCGGCACCCAGCCATGGCCACACCCTAGCCCATCGTCGATTCACCAGTTCAGCTAACCCGGCCAACGCAAAGCCGTAAGCGGGTACTTTGGCTTCGATTCCACCGATGACCCACTCGCCCGCCAAATTCGCGTACTCGACGCCGGCCGTCCACACGATAGCCACGCCGATCGATGCCCAGGGTACGCCAATCACGGCACTGCAAAAACGTCTCAAACCGAAAGCGATGATCAACCATCCGACCACCCGACCGATCCAGGCTGTCGCTTCCAGCGATACGAACAACGTCGGCCATCCGAAGACGACATAGAACGTCCAGTGCGCCTTCCCAGACGAAGCAAACACGTCGTTAGCGCAGTACTCTGGTTGCCAAAAATTTTTTGCCTTGACCAAGTAATGTGCTTCGTTGACCATCGGTGCGGCATCGCCCGCGTAGGCGAAAAAAACGAGCGCGAGTAGGCACACTTCGACGACTGCACGAAGTCGCGACGGGTTACGGGGGCCAGTCGATGCGATCTCGGAGGTCATGCTAGGGTTTCGATACGTGCTGGCGTCGGTAATCGGCTGGCGACATCTTTGTATGTGCCTTGAATTGGCGATAGAACGTTGACAAATCATTGAATCCGCATTCAAAGGCGATCGTGGCGATGGGCCGATCTGTCTCGCACAGCAATCGTATCGCATGCTGGATGGCCAAGCGTCGCACGTAATGCAGCCACGTCTCGCCGGTGCGCAAACTGAATGCTCGCGTAAACGCACGCCGCGAAAGCCCGAGCGATGCCGCCGCCGCGTCAATCGTGGTTGCCTCAAAAAATCGCTCGTCCAGCCAGCGGGTGTAACGTTCAATCAGGGAAGCTTGAGTCGCCGACAAGGCACTCGATTCCGGCGGTTCGGGGGTATGGCCTACTTGGTCACAAATCACTTGCACCAGACGCATCGTTTCGGTGACCATGCTTAGCGGCCGCTGGTCCACGGATTGGCCTTGCGCATAGGCGAGTCGTCGAAGATGCGATGCGACCCGATTTGCTACGTGTTTGTCGCTCTTAAGTTTTCCCCGCGGGAATCGGCTCGAAAAATTTGCATCGAACGACAACAGCGGCATCGCAACGCAACAAATGTATAAACTTGATGCTGCCCCCGGGTCGTCCTCGATCCAATTGGAGAGCCCCGGGGGGACCACGAGGCAATCGCCCAACCCAAAAGATTCCCGAGTGTTTTCGATTGCCAGTGTGCCAGCACCCTGCAATACGTAAATGATCTTGAGAAACGCGTGAGTCCGCGGTTGCATCGAAAAGCCCACATCGTGGTGACTTTCCAGCAACAACACTCCCCAGCTCGGAAGATGTTCATCGAGCGGCCGGAGGGTCAGGGGAGGTTTCAAACGCTGAGTCAAATCCGCGGAATGCCCGATTTGCAAATTCTGGCAAAACCTGATTCTCCAAGATCTTGCCGACAATTTCAACTACGTTCAGGGGCCTGCACCATGAATTCACTCTTGTCGCGAACGCAACTGCCTTGAGGCTCATCGCTTATGTCCCGTGAACTTGATCGAAACTTGCCCGTTGATCCGATCAAGATGATTCGACCCCGGCGCAAGATCACTGGGATGTCCGCAATCTTGTTACCGTTTCTCGCAAGTGGCGATATCGACTGGATCGGCTTCACCGCACATGTAGAGCGAACGTTGGCCGCCGAGTTGACACCCGCGGTAAATATGGACACGGGTTACGCCAATCTGATTTCCGATACGGTTCGTCGCGAAGTGCTCGATCGCACTCGCTCCATCGCCGCTGGTCGACGCTTCGTGGCTGGCGTGTTCGTAGGCGATCACGCTGGGGACGTGCTCAACGTCGATTCCTATCGCCAAGGCGCCGCGGACGTGACGCACCATGGCGGCCTACCAATTTTCTTCCAATCATTCGGCTTGGCGAAACTGGCGGACGACGACATCGCACCCGCCTATGAACAGATCGCTCGTGATTGCGATTCGTTTCTGGCATTCGAACTCGGCGAAATGTTTGCGCCGTTCGGCAAGATCTACTCGCTCGATGTCTACGAACGATTGATGCGACAATCCAAATGTGCTGGGGCCAAACATTCATCGCTGTGCCGCACACTGGAATGGCAACGAATCCAGTTGCGTGATCATGTCCGCCCCGACTTCATGGTATTGACGGGAAACGACTTGGCAATCGATATGGTGATCTATGGCAGCGACTACCTGCTGGGTCTGAGCACCTTTGCGCCCGAGGCATTTGCGATTCGCGATCGGATGTGGTCGCAGGGCGACGAGCGTTTTTATGAACTCAATGATTTGCTGCAATACTTAGGCGCCTTTGCATTTCGTCATCCCGTTCCCGCGTACAAACATTCCGCGGCGATGTTTTTGAAGCTTCGATACGGTTTGACGACGGACCAAACCCATCCTCGCTCACCGACGCGTCCCGATTCCGATCGTGAGATCCTGGCTCTCATCAATGATCAACTCAATCAACAACTAAAAGGCTAGAACCTCATGGCGACCGCACCTCGAATCGCGAGTCTGAAGACATTCGCCGACTTCACCAACCACTGTTCGCATTTGAGGGTCAATATCCCGATCGATGAGAAAGTGGATTCGGGTGAGACATCACCCCTGGGCCAATCGTTCCAAGTCGGTTCACATCTCGTGGGCAATCGGTTTTGTATTCTACCAATGGAAGGCTGGGACGGTACGACCTCGGGCCAGCCGACCGAACTTACTCGGCGTCGATGGCGAAATTTTGGCATCAGCGGGGCGAAGTTGATTTGGGGTGGTGAAGCCGTCGCGGTCGCACATGAGGGTCGCGCGAACCCGAACCAGTTGCTTCTTGTCGACAAGAACCTTTCGTCGATCGAGTCACTACGCGAAGAACTCGTCGCAGCCCACGAAGAGCGGTTCGGGACCAGCAGTGATTTGTTCGTCGGTCTGCAACTGACACACTCGGGACGATACGCACGTCCCAATACGAAAACGGTACCCGAGCCTCGAGTGGCCCAGCGCAACCGAACGCTGGATCGGCGCGTCGGCGTCACCGACGATTCCGCCATCATGACGGACGACGAGATCAGTCGCTTGGTCGACCAATTCATCGCCGCCACGGTGCTCGCCGGAAAAGCCGGGTTTGCTTTTGTCGATATCAAGCACTGCCACGGCTATTTCGGTCATGAACTGCTCGGCGCCGTGGACCGACATGGACGCTACGGCGGTTCGCTCGAAAATCGCACTCGTTTTCTGACGGAGATCGCTCAGGGCATCCAAGCCGCATCGCCTGCTATGGAACTAGGCGTGCGTGCCAGCATTGTTGATTTCCTGCCTCACCGAATGGGCCCGGATGGTGTCGGGGAACCCGAGCCTGATGCCGATCCGCGTTTCGCCTTTGGCAGCGATCACTCGGGGATGGCGGTGGACTTGACGGAACCCGATTGGCTCATGAAAAAAATTCGTAGCCTCGGCATCAAGATGGTCTGCACCACGATGGGAAGCCCCTACTACACGCCGCATATCCAAAGACCCGCAACGTTTCCACCGAGTGACGGTTACCAGCCGCCGGAAGATCCGCTCGTCGGAGTCGCTCGTCAATTGCACGCCACCTCGGTACTCAAAGAAACCAATCCCGATCTAACCTTTGTCGGATCTGGTTACACGTACCTGCAAGATTGGTTGCCCAATGTTGCTCAAGCGGTAATTCGCCAAGGTTGGGCGGACAGTGTGGGACTCGGGCGAATGGTGCTCTCGTATCCCGATTTGCCGGCGGATGTGCTGGAGGGCAAGACTCTCGCTCGAAAAAAGATCTGCCGAACTTTCAGCGAATGCACGAGTGCCCCACGTAACGGATTGGTCAGCGGATGCTATCCACTGGACCAATTCTACAAAGCACGTCCCGAGCGAGAGATCATGCTGAAATTGAAGAAAGCGGAAGCGTGACATTCGACGTGCATCATGCGAGCGCGCGTTGGCCGATCGTCCTCGAAATCCCTTCGTCGAGTGACGTGAACCGAAAGCCACGTACGTAACTGAGTAACTTTTCGGGCGACAGTGCGACGCTGTGAATGTCACATGGGCGGGCTTCGGTGTATTCGACCGGATGCGGATTCGGCAGATGCTGTTGAAAAGCTTCGAGGAGTTCGTTTAACGAAATCGCTCGGCCGGTTCCCAGATTGAACGTGTCGGACATGTCCATTCGTTCGCATGACGAAGCCATCAATCGGCAGACATCGCCAATGAAGATGTAGTCTCGCTTTGACGTGCCGTCGCCAAATACTCGAATGGGCAATTGATGGGTCACCGCATCGACCCAGTGAGGAATGACGCCCTGGCCCGCTCTGGCTTGTTGCCCAGGGCCATACGGGTTTCCAATCCGGTAGACATCCACGGCGAATTCGCCGCGCCGCGACGCATGATGCAAAAGTTGCTCCGACGCAAGCTTCAATATTGCGTAGGGCGATTGTGGATTCGTCGCCGAGTTCTCTGTTCGGGGCAGGTTGGAGTTTGCATAAATCGTTCCACCGGATGATGGGAAAACGAGCTTTCTCACTCCGCGATACGCCGCCATCTCCATGACCGTCATCAGTGGTAACAATGATTCGGTACATTCGGCCGATGGCCGAGCAAAAAAACGGCTGGGATGAGTTCCGGACGCAAAGTGATAGACGATGTCGGCACCTAGCATCGCGTCGGCAAGAATCCAACTGTCGCGGATGTCACCTACCATGGTCGTGACGGATTCCAGATCTTGAAATTTCGTGGTCGCATTGCGGCAATAGGCGATGATTCGATGATCCGAATTCGCAAAATACCGCGTCATGGCGGAACCGAGAAATCCATCCGCTCCCAAAACAACGACTCTCATAAGTCACCATGGCATCGGGTTGAAGCTGACCACGCATGGTGAGTCCGGGATTGTTCGATTCCGGCATCGACAACACGCATGATACGAATGGAATCGTCCAGTGGCATGATCGATGACTCCAAATCACCTCGCACCAAACAGTCCATGACCTCCACGGCTTGGTACTGGTAGCCGTTTCCAAAGTACGGAACCGATATCGTTTCGTGGTTTGAAAGGATACGCCGCTTGATCTTTGATGCGACCGAACGGCACCGACTTGCCAAGCCACCGCCTGCCAATGTTGCCCTGGAATGGCATGAGTCAGTCGGCGATGTCTTACACCGCGTTAGTATTGCACGCTTAGGCCGGTACATCGGGGTATCGACTTCGATGTAGCCTTCGGTGCCGATAATGGTCGCTCGAGTCGGCGTTTGACAACATATGTCGGCGTGCACGGTAGCAAATGCTCCTCCGTCGAACTTCAAGATTCCAACCACTCGTTCATCGACCCCGTTGTAAACGTCACTATGCAAAGCGATTTGGCTTGGCATCCCGAGATACTCGACGGCCAGTGCGATTGGATAAACCCCAAGGTCGCGCAGAGCACCGCCTTCGTCAGGATCGAATAGCCGTGGATTCCGCTCCGCCGACTGATTGATCCCGAAATCTGCCGCGACGGAAACGATCTCACCAATCACTTGGCTGTTGACCATGTGGCGCACGTGACTCCACAGCGGAATGAATCGCGACCACATCGCCTCCATGCAAAAGACTTTTTGCCGACGTGCCATCTCAACCACTTCGTGCGCTTCCTGCGCGCTCATTGCAAACGGCTTCTCGCACAATGTCGGTTTGCCATTTTGAATTGATGCCAGGGATGTCGAATGGTGATGAGGCGCGGTGGTCGCGATATAGACGATGTCCACCCGCAAATCCGTAACAAGCTGCTCGTAGGTCGAATAGCACCGGTCAATACGATGCCGGTCGGCGAACCATCGAGACCGATCTTGGCTCCGCGATGCGACGGCTACCACATTGGCATTGGGCAAACGTTTGAGCCCCCGGACGAATTGGTCCGCCGCGTACCCGGTCCCAATAACTCCCCATCGAAATGGACGGTGCTGGTGCATCGATGATCACGCCACTTCGATGAGTGACGGGTCATCAGCCAATTGGCGTGCGACCGTGCGAAGATAGTGACCGTACTCGCTTTTCATCGGGGTTGCTCGCTCCATCAGTTCTTGGGCCGAGATGAATCCCATACGCACTGCGATCTCCTCCGGGCAACAAATTCGCAATCCCTGACGTTGCTCAATCGCGGCAATGAAATTCGATGCCTGGAGGAGTGCCATGGGTGTGCCAGTATCCAACCACGCGGTTCCTCGACCGAGGCGCTCGACAGTCAGACTCTTGTCGTCCAAATAACATTGAATCACTCCTGTGATCTCGTACTCGCCTCGTGCGGAGGGTACTTGCTTCTTCGCAAACTCAACGACTCTCTTGTCAAAAAAGTAGACTCCGGGGACAGCCAAGTTTGAACGCGGATCGATCGGCTTTTCAATAATTCCCACGGGTCGGCCGTCGCCATTGAGTTCGATGACGCCGTACCTCTCGGGATCACTCACTTCATACGCAAAAACAGTGGCTCCGTGCTGACACGATGCCACACGCTGCAACGTCTTTGCCAAACCATGTCCATAGAAAACGTTGTCACCTAGGATGAGTGACACGCTATCGTCACCGATAAAATCGGCGCCAATGACGAATGCCTGTGCAAGTCCATTGGGTGCCGGTTGGATCTCATAGCTGATGCTGATGCCGAACTGCGACCCGTCGCCCAACAAGTTTTCGAACCGCTCGACTTCCGTCGGCGAAGTGATCAACAGGAATTCACGGATTCCTGCGAGCATGAGTGTCGAAAGTGGGTAGTAAACCAACGGTTTATCATACACGGGTAACAATTGCTTGTTGCAGGCGGTGGTCATCGGCGCCATCCGCGTGCCGGAGCCTCCCGCGAGAATGATTCCTTTGGTGCAATGCTCTGAGGTCATAACGATACCTATTTGTTGGGAGTGTGTACGGTTATCAGGAATGAAAAAAATCTATCCGTCGACCAATTGATACTGTGATCCCACTAAATCTTCGTGTCGGATCTCATCGACGGGCTCTCGTTTGCCATCACCGGCGTACAATCGGTTGGGTGCATTGAATACCACCGAAGGATGCAGGCTGATGTTCTTGTAAGCGTGAACCACGCCAGGCGGAACGATTACTGATTGAGGGTTGCTTTGGCCGACGACACAAATGAATCGCTGGCCATACGTTTCTGAATCGACTCTTGCGTCCCAAAGATAGAGTTTGAAGTCACCAGGACCAAAAAAGCCAAACAGGTCGGACTGATCCACATGCTCATGAGGTCCTCGCGAGACACCTGGCATGGTCATGCTAAAGTAAGCCATCTCCGGTTCATGACCCGGGGGGACTTCGTCGTTGCGAAAGAGCTCCATGAGCCATCCACGATGGTCATCAAATCGTTTGAGTGGGCGAAAGACGACGCCCTCGAAACACTGGTTCACGGTGGAACACAAAACATCGTGAGCGTCAAACACACGATTGATTGTGCTGCCGTCAGCGGTCGTTGACTCGTTTCCTACGGAATTATGTCCGGTCCCGAGACGTTGGCCGTCGTAACCCCGACAGCGTGTGCTTTGGATCCACGCCTCATTCTCCAAGTACCATCTTACCGTCGACTCCACTCCTTGCTCGAAAGTCACCGATGGCTTCCAGCCGAGTTCATCACGAAGCTTCGAAGCATCAATTGCGTAGCGAAAATCGTGTCCGGGTCGATCGCGAACGAATTCTATTTGGTCGGACGAGTGACCCTCTTTTCCGGTCAGCCGATCGACGACTTCGCAAATGACGTTGACCACATCAAGATTGGACCGTTCGGAATTTCCGCCAATGTTATACGTATCGCCGGGACGGCCGGCTTCGAAAATGAGTCGGAGCGCGCGACAGTGGTCTTCCACGTGAAGCCAATCACGCACGTTCAGTCCGGTCCCGTAGACTGGCAAGGGTTTGCCAGTGACCGCCTTGGAGATCATTAGCGGAATTAGCTTTTCCGGAAATTGGTAGGGTCCATAATTATTGCTGCAATGCGTGGTAAGCGTCGGCAACGCGAACGTCTTGTGATATGACCGAACTAAATGGTCGCTCGCCGCTTTCGATGCTGAATAAGGTGAATTCGGCGAGTAGGGTGTCGATTCGGTGAATTCGCCCTCATCACCCAGCGATCCGAACACCTCGTCGGTCGAAACGTGCAAGAATCGAAATTCGTCACTCCGCTGGGCGTCCAAAGATTGCCAGTATTCGCGAGCGGCCTCCAGTAGTTCGAAGGTTCCTACGACGTTGGTTTGAACGAATTCGCCCGGCGACCCGATGCTGCGATCCACATGAGACTCGGCCGCCAAATGCATGATTCCCACACATTGGTAGCGATGCAAGAGATCCAATATCAACATTCCATCCTGGATGTCGCCTTGAATGAATACGTAGTTTGCGGCGTCCTCCAAATCTCGCAATGACTCGTGATTTCCGGCATACGTTAGCTTGTCGAAGTTGATGACTCGGTAGTGACCGCTATGGACAAGCAGCCGAACAAGATTACTTCCGATGAAGCCGGCACCGCCGGTTACGAGCACGGTTCGCATGTGTGGTATTCCCAACGACAGTGAAGAGGTTTGGATCAAGTAGCACGATTCGGTCTCCGCCGCCTCGGTCAACTTCGCAATCGTTGTACCCTCGCTCAGTGATAATCTTTTGCGTCGCTGCAAATTCCCTCACCAAGCGTCTGTGTCTCCGTGGATTCCATAAAGTATCGGAAACCAAGTCGTCTCGGTGGCGTTTCTCATTCTCACTTGAGCAATTGATCAGGACGTATCGAGAAAATCGATAAAGAGATGACTGGAGCCTGGATCAACAATCGTCAATTCGATGTTGGTTCACCTAGCGCTAATAGGAACGAGCCTTTACGGCTTCGAATCCAATCATGAACGATTCGATTCGGGGTCGCTACAGAATTCGGTGAAGCTGTGGCACATCGAATCGATCCGAGTCGTAACGCGGAGGACTTGTGCCACGAGAACGAATGAAAGTTGCTTGAAAGAATCACAACCCGACTCGTTAGCAAGGGATTGGCCAAGATTCCCTTGCTGACGCATTGGGTTAAGACGCCACATCAAGCTGTTCTTACCGCACTAGTTTGTCATGTTACTAGACTTAAGATGCTTCAATTCGATATTGAAACGCTTGATTTTGCGATAAATTGTCGCTTGTCCGACACCCAGCAGGCGAGCGGCGGCGACAGCGTTGCCGTTGGTGTCACAAAGTGACTTAATGATCGCTTGTTTCTCGACTTGCTCCATCTGGCTAAGGCCGTTGACATCACCAGTGGCAGAGTGATTGGCGGTGTCCAAGTCAACATTAGCGCACTGGCCGACGGAGATTGGTCGCCGGTTAACGAGAGATCGGATCTCAATCGGAACGTTACTAATTCCGATATAGGGTTCACGAGCGAGCAGCACCATTCGCGTCACGAGGTTCTCGAGTTGCCGAACGTTTCCCGGCCAATCGTAATTCATCAGGCAACTCATCGCTTCTTCACTAAATCCGACAACGTGCCTTCGATGCAGTTCCGCGGAAAGGTCGAGGAATGAGTTGGCGAGGATGGGGATGTCCTCGCGTCGCTCACGCAAGGGTGGCATCCGAATGGGAAACACATTGAGTCGATAATATAGGTCTTCCCGCATTTTGTTTTCCCGAACCAATTGTTCGGGGTTTCGATTCGTCGCGGCGACCACGCGCACGTCCGCCGTTTGGGACTTGCTGGCGCCGACGCGCATGAACGTCCCGTCCTGCAGAAACCTCAGCAGTTTGGCTTGCAACAAAATGTCCATCTCCCCGATTTCATCAAGCATCAGCGTTCCACCACTGGCGGTTTCGCACCAACCCTTGTTGGCCGAATCGGCCCCGGTGAATGCACCTCGCTCGTGGCCGAACAGGATGCTTTCGGCGATTGTCGCAGGCAAAGTCGCAACATTGACGGGCACGAACGACTGCTTCGAACGGCGTGAACAGGCATGGATCGCCCGGGCGAGCAACTCTTTACCCGTACCGCTTTCCCCCAGTATCAGTACGGTCGCATCGGTCTCCGCCACGTCTTCAATTAAGTCCAAAACATCAAGAATGGCTTGACTTTGTCCGAGCATTTTGAAGTCGTCGCAACCACGAGCGGCGTCGCTATCGATTGTCCGTCGTCGGGCGACCCGTTCCTTAACAACTCCATCGACGATGATTCGCAACTGATGCAAATCCGGCGGATTGGGAATGACATCGATCGCACCCATTTTCGTCGCTTGAACTGCCAACGCGATAGAAACTTCGGATGACATTACGATTACCGGCAAGGTGCGATTGGACGTCGCCAACTGCTTCAATGTCCCCAGCCCTTCGACCGAGTTCCCGATATCAAGAACCACCAAATCTGGCGACAAGCAATTCAAACTAGTTGACAAGTCACGGTTGTTGGCCACAACTTCGGTGCGGTAGCCCCAAGCCCGAAATCGATCGGTGGCAATCGGCAGAAAACTGCCAAATGGCAACTCCCCGTCAATAATTCGCACAAACAAAACACTCGGTGTCGCATTACGGTCAGTAGCTTGAATCATAGCAGTCGCTCCCATCCAGAAACATTGCTAACGCTTACCGCCGTCGCGTCGAAGTGCCGGTCCAACCAGCTGGAACGGCACAAGCACGTTCGACACCCAGTTTTCCCCCCAAACGAGCCTTGTCAATACTCTTTCCCAAGGTCGATGAAATTCTCACTTTGATGAAGCCCATTCATCACCATTATCGATGTAACAAATCGATCGACCGAGGAATATCGTACGCGCCGCCGAAAGGATGTGGAGCCGGCGCAGATGATGACCAACGGCTATGGATAGCCGATTAACTCTCAAGGCTTCTTAGCTCGTCGCCATGATTCTTCCATAACGGCTGGCTAACAAAGGGAGCAAAGAGCGTCACAGAAACGACCTAAGGTATTTTTGAGAAAATTTGCGTCTTGGGTGGTCCACGGAATGCACCTGGGCTCGGAGTTGCTTTCGCCTCGCGATTGAGAAGGTGTATTTTGATGCGTGTCGCTGTGATTGGTTGTGGCTATGTATCCGCTTTCTACGCCGCGACGTTTCCGAATCATCCGCAACTCGAACTTGCGGGCGTCTTTGATCGCATAAGCGAACACGCTGATGCGTTCTCGAGGCACTTTGGTGTGCGTCAATACATGACGCTTGCCGATGTCCTCGGCGATCCGTCCGTTGACGCAGTTGCCAATTTGACCAATCCTCACAGCCACTTCGAAATTTCCCGCGACGCACTGCTGGCCGGTAAGCACGTTTACTCGGAAAAGCCCTTGGCGATGAAGCTGGACGATGCAGAGCAACTAGTTACGTTGGCGCGACAGCGAGGTCTGCAGCTCTGTTCGGCTCCCTGCAATCTGCTTGGCGAAACCGCACAAACGATGTGGCGCGCACTTCATGAAAACAAAATCGGCAAGGTCCGACTCGTCTACGCAGAACTCGATGATGGACTCATCCACCGCCTAGCATATGAGCAATGGGTGAATGAATTTGGTCGCCCCTGGCCCTACCAAGATGAGTTCGAGGTCGGATGCACGCTCGAACACGCGGGATACTATGTCAGTTGGTTGGTCGCGTTTTTCGGCCCCATCCAGCGTTTAACGACGTTTCCGGCGATACTGGTTCCCGACAAGCAAACACGGCTTCCAGTGCATGCGATGGCTCCCGACTTTTCCTGTGCGTGTCTAGAGTTCCAATCGGGAGTCGTGGCCCGTTTGACCTGTGGCATCGTTGCTCCGCACGATCATCGATTGCAAATCTTCGGCGACGAAGGCACTCTCTCGACCGAAGATGGATGGTACTACGACTCGCCAGTTTACTTTGAACCCTTTTCCACCCTATCGACACGGATGAAGAAATTGCCGCTGGCGGCTCGGCTTCGAGGAGTTCATCGACGCCGTTTGCCGCTGGTCCGCAGTCCCAAGACTTCCTTCACTTATCGAACCGGAGGTCATCGCATGGATTTTGCGAGAGGAATCGCTGAAATGGCAGACGCCATTGATCAAGGTCGTGATAGTCGATTGTCGGGCGATTTTTCGTTGCACATCAACGAGGCGGTACTAAAGCTCCAGACCCCGGTGGCGGGCAACGCGACCCAGACGATGCAAACTACCGTCGGTGAGTGTTCTCCGATGCCATGGGCGCTCCGGGAACCGCGGACGCCAAGCACCTCAACCGCCGACGAGCGAGCTGCTTCGAGAGTTGTCGACGCTTTCGCGTCATGATCATTGATGTGTTTTCGCCTCTTCAGTCGATCCACCTTGTCCGTCGATGATGCTCCCGTTCGATTCTCATCAAGAACTTCTCACAATCGGTGAATTCGTAGTGCTGGCATTATCGAATTGATCGTGGTTACCTCCGCGAGAAATGTAAAGAATCGTGGTTCACTTCAACCACCTTCTAACTTTTTCAGGGAATTTTTAGACGTGAGTTCTCTTTCCAATCCGTTCATTCTCGAACGCATCTATGGATGACAGTTCCCCTTAGTCTGGCATGGACCAGCCTCTCGGCTTCCGCAGACCTTGATTTGATCGAGGGAATAATCCACCCGCGTCAAGCATCTAAGTCGTCACCGTGTGAACAGCCAATCGATGCGGCTGATGTCGCGGTACATCGTTTGCCAAAGTGTTTTGGAACATCCAGCCTTGGCAAGTGATTGCCAAAGCGGTTCACGTGTGTGGATCACGTTGATTCGCGAACGTACTTAGTTGGTAGTGAGACACCCAGCCGCCATGTTCTTTGCTCTCGCGTTCATCGTTCTCCTGGTCCTCGTTGCTGGGGCTATCACGGGAGGCGCGGCGCACGCGACGCGGTTGGCCTGGGTTGCTGCGATGCTGGCTCCGGAATGGTTGTCCCGCAATGTCGGGTCTCTAACGATCGACATGCGACTAGTAACGCTGCTGATGCTGATCCCGATAGCTTTGCTCGGTGACCGTCTCCCCAAACGATTGACACTGGTGGATTTTCTCGTCGCCGCCCTCAGCTTGGTCGGGATACTCTCACTCAACAAGTCTGGATTGCTGGTTCCATCGGAGGTGATGGCGATATTGGCGACGTGGATCGTTCCCTACCTGATGGGACGTGTGGTGATCTCAAGTATCTCGGATATGGAAAAGCTAATTCCCTACGCATGTGGCGTTTGTTTGTTTCTCGCAACTTGGTCGGCTGTGGAATCTGTCACGCATGTAAATCCAATCAACGTGATTGCCGCTCGTGGAGGATCGCGAATATCGGAACAGAATCTCCGGATGGGCCTGCGCCGCGCGGAGGGTCCACTGGGACATCCGATTTATTTCGGAATGTCATTGGCAATGCTGTTTCCATGGACCATTGAAGCAGCGCGTCGCAGCATCAACGGTCAACTTCCACGATTTTTAGTCGCCCTTCCCTTCGTATGCGCGGTTGGCGTGTTCTGTACGGTGTCTCGCGGTCCGCTTCTCGTCCTGGTCGCCACTTTGGGATGCGCGGTTTATTTCTGGAGGCCAGAGCTGCGTTTGCCGTTGACGGTTGCGGCGGTCGTGTGCCTCGGCTTGATCATGATCGCATGGCCCATCGTGGTGGATGAGTTGCAGGCATTTTCGGGTGAATCCCCGGACCACACGGTGACCATTAATGGGGTCGAGTACGAGTACTCGGGAACCAAGCACCGGACGCTTCTCTATAGCGTCTACGAAGATGCAATGATCGATGCCGGCATGCTTGGTCATGGCAAATGGGGCGCACACATCCAACACCAAAAATACATCGAACCGCACCTGCGCCGGACGTTCCGTTCAATTGACAATCACTATGTTTTGTTGATCTTGAATTGGGGCGTGGCCGGGTTGGTCGCTTTCCTTGCGCTCGGGTTGACTGGTGTCGCCAGCGGGCTGCATCTGGCCTTGGTTGGCGATGCCGATTCCCGTGTTCTTCTGGGCAGCTTGGTGGCATCGATCGCTTTGGTGATGCTCATGCTGCTGACCGTGTGGTTCTCCTCAGGGTTTGGATTCGCTTGGCTTTGCGGTCTCGGCATGATCTCTAGTTGCCGCGAAAATTTTGCTCTCCGTCGCGCTCGCAATTCAATACTACGCGTTCCGTCCGATCGAGCCGAATACCTGAGTCGCTCGTCGATGGTTGCAGCGCGAGAAATGGATCTTGCAATGATTCACTATGGCCCCGGCAATGAGTAGTAGGAACGGCTCATGAAAGATTCATCGATGTACCCGACATTGTTAGCTCCGATGGCGACGAGCACTCATTCCACTCGCGTTTCAAGCTCGAGAAGTCGTGAGGATGACTCGATTGGTGACAGTACCATCGTCAAGCTCGCGAGAGTGACGTGGAAGTGGATACTTCTCGTGAGTCTCATGAGTGCGGCTTTCGCATACGATTGGGCAAATCGACACAGCACACGCGCGTATGAAGTTGAGTCGCGTCTTAGTTTTCATCGCACGTCCTTTGGCGCACCTCTTTACCAGGGACCCGATGTTCATTCACTTGCCGCCGAGTTCAGTTCATTTGCGACGATCGAGGAACTGCGAGAAAGCCTGGGCTTAAAAGTTCCGGCCAGCCTCATCTCGCAACGTCTAAAGACATCGGTGATGCGAGGTAATGGAGCCATCGACATCGCCCTGACTTGGGAAGATGCTGATGACGGCGTGATGCTATTGAATCGACTGATCGAAATTGGAAGCGCCCGGGCGAAAATGATTCGCGACGTTGAGCTCGATCAACATGTGAAATCACTGCGACATGCGACAATGTCACTATATGAGCCACGATTAGACGTGCTGAGGGATAGTTACGCAGAACACAGTCAAAGCTTCGGAGTCGCGGATCTGAATCTCTCTGCGTCCGAGCTTCAGCGGGAGATTGATCGACTTGAGGAAGAGCTGCACCGCGAACAGCTTCGAATGCAGTCGGCCGAGAGCCGAGCAAGCCTGATATCACGACAAATCGTCGACGCGATTCCGAGTTCAGGCCAAAACGACAGCCCCATGCGTGCGGAGTCGGCGTCCTATCAGACGACCCAAGATGGCAAATCCTTTACGAACGTCGTAACTGCCACCCCAGTGAGCACGCGTATCGATGCTTCGCAACCGGTGACACCGACATCGATGCTCCAGCGTATGCAGGACATCAAGCAGGAAATCGATCTTCAACGAAATCGAGCGATCGCCGAAGCCAAGCTGAAGCATCAAGAGAACGAACTGTCTCGGCTCAGTCGACTTGTTGATAAGCAACTGGTTCCGCGGTCACGCTATCTGTCAATGAAAGCAGAGGTCGACATGATGCGGTTGGCCGTCAACGGAAACGAGCCGGTTTCGAATCTGCAGTCGGAGTTGGATGAGCTAGCTGAGCAAGTGGCGGCCTTTGGTCCGAATTTTCTTTCCAACATCGACTCACTCCGTGACAAAGAACGATTGCAGGTCGAGGTGGAAAATGAACTGCGAGATTCAAAGCTGCGAGTCGTGCGGCTCGAGAATCTGATTACATTGGAAAGCGCAAAGCTTGAAAACCTCGAGTCAGGATTGGTTGCGGCTCAGCGTATCCTTGCCCAGAAGGATGTGGCGGAGCAGCGAGTTGAGTCCCATTTGTCGCTCGCCGAAGGTCTTGAAAACCTCAAAACGACTGATGCGAACGCATTCACGATGAGCATGCCTCCGACCCCTGATCCAACAAGGGAAAGTAGCAATTGGAGAAAACAGTTCGCCAGTGCGTTCATGTTGCTCATGCTAGGACTCTCCACCCCGATCACTGCCGTCGGTCTGCGTCGTGTCATGCCGACACCCGGCGCAAGCCTAGCCAAACGATTGCATCTTCCAGAACTAGCAGAGATCCCACGAATCGAGTTAGCTGGGTCAAAGGCGTCAGCCCCACCCAACGTGTCGACGATGCCAAAGGTGCGTTTGCTCGCGGTTCATCTGCGTCAATTGATTGACCCCTCCAACCCAACTTTGCACTTTGTGTCTCTCGGTTCGCCCGAATCTACCTTGACCCTGGCACATCGAGTTGCCGAGTCGATGTCAAGACTGGGGGAAAAGGTTGTGCTCTTTGTGGTCGATCCGGAGGATCCGTCGTTGACCTCAAGTCAACCCAGCTTGGCACCAGTTGACGATGGCGGCCAGGCCTGCGGAATCGGCCGAGGTCAATTGGCAATCATTCATGTTCCGCCCGCTCGAGTCGATGAAATGCCAATGATCGACGATTGCGAATTCCAACCCGATGTAGTTCTGATCGCCGGTTTAGATATCCACGATCGCGCGGCCGTCGAACTGCTCAGTCTTAAATCGGGCGGGGTCGTTCTATCAGCGCCAGGGGGCGACTCGATCACTGACGTGGGGCTCGACGTCGCGACAAGTCTCGTACGTTACGACGCATCCATTCTCGGCGTTGTCCACTAGAAAATAGGCTCATGAACGCAATCCCGCTCATCGAAGCGACTACCTGCGCACTGGCGATCGCCATTTCGATCCCGATGACGCTGTTGGCACTGGAGTGCTTGCAAGGTTCTCGCCGCGCGCGAACTGACGATCGCCACGACACGGACGAATCGACGAGTCCGCCCGGGCGACCCACGGTTGATGTATTGATTCCTGCGCACAATGAAGAACAAGTGCTCCACCGCACAATCATCGCGATTCAATCTCAGTTGACGCATCAGGATCGGCTGTGCGTGGTTGCGGATAACTGCAGCGATTCGACCGCGGATATCGCCCGATCGCACGGCGCGATCGTGGTCGAGCGATTTGATGATCGGTTTCGCGCCAAAGGCTATGCGATAGACGCTGGGCTTAATGCGTTAGCCGATGATTCACGGGACGTCACGATCATGATCGATGCAGACTGCATCGCTGGCCCAAACGCGATTGGTCGGCTCGCGTCGGAGGCGATGACAAGTGGCAGGCCATCGCAAGCCCAGTATCGAATGTCCACGGCAGGAAAACGCGGTTGGAACGCAGTCTCTTCGTTCGCGGTCACGGTCAAAAATCATGTGCGTCCGCTCGGACTGGCTCGGCTTGGATACGGATGTGCTCTCACTGGATCTGGCATTGCATTTCCGTCTCCACTCGCTCGACATCCGAACTGGGCCAGCGACAACATTGTCGAGGACATGAAGATCAGCTACGACCTGACGATCGCTGGCCTTGCTCCCCAGTATGTCCCCAATGCGATCGTGACGGCGGTCCTGCCCGAAACGCGTGATGACGCGATGCAGCAGCGGAAACGGTGGGAACACGGACATTTGCAAACGATTGCTACCGTGGCGCCACGTTTGGTGGTGGAATCACTTCGCCAGCGCCGTCTCGATCTCATGGTTGCGGCGATCGACCTGACGGTTCCTCCGCTGGCATTGCTCGCCCAAATCGTGACGGTGACGACCGTTGTGATTGGCGCTATGACGTGGGGGCTGCAACTAAGCGGGCTCGCTCTGGCCACGATGTTGGTTGCCTGTGTGGGCGTTGTCGTCGCGATGCTTACCACATGGTTTGTTCATGGCCGAGAGCAATTGCCGGCCGCTCAGTTGTGCACAATTCCATTCTACATTGTCAGCAAGATTCCCCTCTATGTAACGGCCGTCTTGCGGCGTCAACGAGCTTGGATTCGAACCCCTCGAACCGCCGAGGAGGCGACCATATGTACTTAGTCGCGATTCATATTCCCGTCTACCTCGACGGGGCGAAAACCTATGTTGGCACTGATTGGTTGCAATCGCTGAGGCTTTTGCGAAACTCGCTCGGTGGTCGGTTCGGACAAGTCGCTGTGATTGCGCCGTCAAGACCTTATGATCCCGACAACACACCACTCACACTCGATCGACTCGATGTCCACGCCGAAGAGATAGAGTTAATTCCATCGTTCGACAATCGTTGTCGCTCGCGGGAGTATTGGCTACGACACCGACGACAGTGGCGGGAACAGCTTCGTGCCGCAGTCAAACGAGCGCAAGTCGTGCACGCGGGACTGGATGATTTGTACCGTCCCATTTCATATGAAGGGTTTCTCGAAGGACGGCAACAGCGGGTACCGACGGTGTTCGTTCAAGACACGGATATCGCTTTGCAAACGATCCAACTCAATCGTCATCGAGCACTGCCAACACGGCTTCGAGCGTCACTTTATTCGAGAGTCTACGAGCGATGTTGTCGTAGTGCCGTAGCCACCGCAAGTATCTCGCTGCTCAAAGGCTCGGCCCTTATGAACCGATACGCGGAATATCAACGCAACGCCAAACTCTTTCATGATACGTCCATCGCTCGAGAAGATATTATCTCGGCGCCCGAACTCGAATTGCGACTCGAGAAGCTCAGCAGTCGACTTGCCAACCGCCAACCGCTGCGGTTGGTCTATTGTGGCCGGTTGACCGAACGCAAAGGACTTCTAGATTCGCTCAAGATTATCGCGTTAGCGAACACCGCGGAAACCCCCATGGAGTTGGACATCATCGGCCATGGCGAACAGCACGATGCCCTCCGCCAGCAGATTCATGCACTCGGACTGTCGTCATGTGTCCGCATGCTCGGACGTGTTTCATACGGATCCGAGTTATTTTCAAAGCTCCGTTGCTACGACGGCCTGCTATTTACTCCACTCGCCGAAGACACGCCGCGAATGATCTTTGACGGTTACGCTGCCGGACTACCCCTGATTGCTTATGACATCGACTATGTCGTGGAGCGAGAGGCCGAAGAGAAAGCAACGTGGCTAATTCCTCAAAACAATTTTTCCGTTGCGGCGAGTCGGCTCAGCGAGTTGTATCAAAATGGTCGCAAACTAGTTGAGCTATCTCGCAACGCCAAGGCGGCTGCTGAGTACCACACATCCGAGGCATGGTACCAACGTCGAGCGACATGGACGATTGAGGCTGTCCAGCGCCATCGTCATCAGCTTCATGGTGCACCCGATCTCCATCGACTCGCCTGCTCAATCAACTAGGAGTCGGTCACTCGATGCCAAAAACCGAAATCATCATTGTAAACTTCCGCACGCCGAGATTGACGCGAGACTGTATCGCGTCGGTCATCGAGTATGTGTTACCCGAAGCCGATGCCCATATCACGGTGACGGATAACGATTCCGGTGATGGCTCCATCGAGTACCTACGCAACTCGATTGAGTATTTTGGCTGGAGCGAACACGTGACTCTCATGCCCCTGTCTCGAAATGGCGGATTCGCATTCGGAAACAACGCGGCGATCGAGATGACGCTGCGCGATCCCCGGCCGCCGGAGTACTTATGGTTGCTGAACCCCGATACGGTGGTTCGCGAGGGAAGTTTAAAACGATTGCTCGATCGAATTCAACAGAACGAGCACATCGGCATCGTGGGTAGCCGGTTGGAGAATTTGGACGCCACTCCGCAGCGATCCGCATTTCGCTTTCCCAGTATCGCCAGCGAGTTCGATCTGGGGCTACGCATTGGGGTGATTTCGAGGCTGCTGAACCGTTACGTCGTCGCACCGCCCGTCGCCGATCACGCGATCGAGACGGGATGGGTGGCGGGCGCCAGCATGCTCGTTCGACGTGAGGTGTTCGAGGACATTGGGTTGCTCGACGAGGACTACTTTATGTATTACGAGGAGGTCGATTTCTGCCTCGCCGCAAAACGAGCTGGCTGGCGGTGCTGGTACGAGCCAGCAAGCCGCGTCGTTCATCTGGTGGGGCAAGCTTCGGGAGTCACCGACAATCGCCGCTCAGCCAAACGGCGTCCCAAGTATTGGTTCGATTCTCGTCGTCGATACTTTATCAAGAACCACGGTTGGCTCTATGCTGCCGTCATCGATTTGGTGTGGACGATCGGATACTTCCTGTTTTGGTTGAGGTCGTTTGCCTCGACGAAATCTCACAACGACCCACCGTATTTCCTGAGAGACTCGATTCGAAACAGTTTTGTGATTCGAGGGTTCTCACTATGAATGCCAATTCGACGCAGCCGCTTTGGGCGTCCATCGTCGAAGACTATCGGACTCACGAATCGGATTGGCACCGGCCTGGATTTCGTGCCATTGCGTGTTATCGCTTTGGCGTATGGAGAATGGGCGTTCGGATTCGACCGTTAAGAATGTTTTTGAGCTTTGTCTACAAAGCACTATATCGCCACTGTGCTTATGTCTATGGGATAGAAGTTCCCTACACAGCACGAATTGGTCGCCGCGTCAAGTTCGAGCATCAACACGGAATCGTGATCCACGGCGCTTGCGTCATTGGCGACGATTGTGTGATTCGACAGGGAGTGACGCTCGGTATCAAGGACGAACATTTTCCCAATGACGCTCCGCGACTAGGAATGCGAGTCAGTATCGGTGCAGGCGCGAAACTGATGGGAGCAATCCGTGTGGGCAACGACGTGCGAGTCGGGGCGAATGCCGTGGTGCTCCAGGACGTGCCATCCAACTGCACCGTCGTCGGTATTCCCGCTCGGGTAGTATCCGCCGCGACGGCAAGAGCGTGCGACGTTGAAATGGAGGCATCCGCTTGACACTCAATCAACTGACCGTCAATCAATTCACTGACGTTGATCGCGTCGGCTTCGTCGTCATAGGTCGCAACGAAGGTGCAAGGCTTCATCGCTGTCTCGAATCGCTTTCACGCTTTCGAAACATCGTTTACGTTGACTCCAACTCATCCGATGACAGCGTCGAATGGGCGCGGAAGAGCGGCGTCCATGTTGTCGAACTTGATATGTCGCTGCCGTTTTCGGCCGCTCGCGCACGAAATGCGGGAATTCGCCGATTGAAGACGTTATCACCTCCGCCTGAGTACATCCAGTTCCTCGACGGCGATTGTGAACTGATGGAACACTGGGTTGATTCGGCAATCACGATGTTGGATTGTGACCGCCGATTGGCAGTTGTCGCCGGGCGCCGACGCGAGCGGTTTCCCGACCAATCGCTCTACAATCGACTTTGCGATATCGAATGGAACACCCCCGTCGGAGAGGCGAAAGCGTGTGGTGGCGACGCGATGATTCGATTGAACGTGCTCGATGAGGTCGGCGGATACAACCCAGAGGTGATCGCCGGCGAAGAGCCCGAGATGTGTGTTCGAATACGTGCTCTGGGGTGGAGTATACGGCGAATCGACGTCGACATGACGCTTCATGATGCCGCGATGCTGCGATTTGGCCAGTGGTGGCGTCGGATGCAACGATCTGGTCATGCATACGCTCACGGAGTCTCCATGCATGGCAAACCGCCGGAGAACCATTGGGTCCGAGAGCAACGAAGCATTCTGTTTTGGGCCGCGATCGTCCCATCCGTCGTCGCCTTGAGCGCATTGGCGGTCGCCGGACTCAGCTCGTTTCTTCTAACCGCCTACCTAGTCGTGCTGTATCGATCATTTCGAAGCTATCGAGCACGTGGTTTCTGCCCGAAAGATAGCTGCATGGCGGCCGGGTTCAATCTTCTCGCCAAATTTCCCCAGTTGTTGGGCGTGATCAAGTTTTACGTCAACAACGCTTTGTCCCGCCGCACCACACTGATCGAATATAAAGGAGCACCCACATGAGTGTCGTCATTGACGAGGATCTTCAACGCTCAATCAAAACTGTTGTCCAACCGAGCATTCGGCCGCGCGAGGGACGAATTGCATACCTGGTCAACCAGTATCCCTACCCGAGCGGAACTTTCATCCGCCGCGAGATCGAGGCTATGGAGCATTTGGGGCTGCAAGTTTTTCGTTACTCGCTGCGCCAGACCAACGTCAAACTAACGGATCCCAAGGATTTGATGGAGGCATCGCGAACTCGCATCGTACTCGATCTTGGACCGCTCGGGCTTGTCGGTTCATTTGCCAGCGCGGTCGCCACACGTCCGCTTAAGCTACTGCGAGCAACGGCGCTAGCGATTCGTGTCGGTTGGCGCTCCGATCGTGGACTCCTGCATCATTTTGCGTATCTTTTCGAAGCTTGCCAGCTTGTTCGTTGGCTGGCTGACGATTCGATCGAGCATTTGCACGCTCACTACGGTACAAACTCAGCCGCCGTAGCGATGCTCTGTCATGAACTTGGCGGTCCGGCGTATAGTTTTACGTCCCATGGACCCGACGAATTCGATAAACCCCAGTTTCTGCATCTAGGAGAAAAGGTCGCCCGGTCGAAATTTGCGATCGCAATCAGCGAGTATGGACGTAGCCAGCTTTATCGTTGGACAAACCATCGACATTGGCACAAGATCAAGGTCGTCCATTGTGGGTTGGATCGAACCTATCTAACTCAAGAGCCCACGCTCCTGTCCCTGGCACCACGTCTACTGTTCATTGGAAGACTAGCCGAACAGAAAGGCACGTTGCTTTTAATCGAAGCCGCAAAGCTTCTTAAGGAACGCAGTGTCGTATTTGAGCTTGTCCTCGTTGGCGATGGACCACTCCGAAGCGAGCTTCAATCATTGATCAAAGAGTATCAACTCGACGAAGAAGTTCGTCTCGTAGGTTGGAAAAATGATCAGGAGGTTCGAAGTGAGATTCAATCCTCCCGTGCGCTGGTCATGGCGAGTTTTGCCGAAGGACTTCCCGTGGTGATTATGGAATCGCTCGCGCTCGGCCGACCTGTCATCAGCACCAACATCGCTGGTGTGGCCGAATTGGTGCAACCGGGAATCAGCGGCTGGCTCGTGCCTGCGGGGGATGTTGCATCTCTGGCAGCCACCATGCAAGAAGTCTTGGAAACACCGCTGGACACGCTCCAGGCGTACGGTCAACGCGGAGCTGCACTGGTTGTCAAACGCCACGATGCCATCATCGAAGCGACAAAGTTAGCCGACTTGATCGCCGAGACTACTATCTCATAAAAAGGATTTATCATTCTGAATGTAAATTTTCTTTATTTGACAACACCCCAGTACCCACTAAGCATCAAAACCATTTGTGATTTTCAATGCGGTGCGGAATATCACGTTAGCAGCGTCACAACGAGCAATGGTCAGCCGCAATGTTGTCTTCTTCGCCGGCTGGCATTCCACATGCTTTAGAGAAATCACGAAGTCAATTCACCCAGCGATTTGAAGAGGGATCCATGTCAACGGTTTTGGAAAGCTCGTACATCATCGAGGACGGATTTGGTGAGCTCAGCCAATCATCCATCGGACACGCCCGCAACGAACTGGTAAAGCGTGTCTGTGATATCGTGATTGGGAGCGTCGCCTTATTGATGCTATCACCCTTGCTTGTGGTCGTAGCCTTCCTTGTAAAAGTCACCGACTTTGGGCCGGTGCTGTTCGTGCAGACTCGGATTGGCAGAGACGGTATTCCGTTCTGTTGTTTGAAGTTTCGATCGATGAAAGTGAATGCCGATCGACTGAAGACGCAATTGATGTCCGACAGTCACCATCAAGATGCACGCTCTTTCAAAATTCCCAAGGATCCGAGAGTGACATGGATTGGACGGATCATTCGTAAGTACAGCATTGACGAGATGCCTCAGCTATGGAATGTCATCCGCGGTGACATGAGCTTGGTAGGGCCTCGACCGTCGGTCCCACAGGAGGTTGCGATTTACACGCCCAACGACTGGATACGCCTCAAAGTCCGCCCGGGGCTCACTTGTATTTGGCAAGTGTGTGGTCGTGGCGACATCCCCTTCGAAAAGCAACTGGGAATGGACATCGAATACGTTGAAAACCGCTCCTTCTTGCTGGATTTCAAACTGCTATTCCTGACGATCCCCGCGGTCCTTACAGCCCGAGGCGCCTACTGATTGCGATCGAGATTTCACCTCATGATAGACATCGCGAGTCGATGTTCCGCTCATTTCGATAACTTCATTTCTATTCATCCCATGGCATCATCATGATGGCTGTTCCCGCACTCCCTCGTCACTCTAGAAAGAACGGCAGTGGTGAACTTAGATTGAACGCCCAGGAACTCCAAGTCAAGACTCGCAAAGTCGGGTTGATTGACCCGCACTACGGACTCGAGAAAGTCTCGTATGCGATGAAGATTCCGGGGTACGAGTATCGTAAAGTCAAACGCGTTTCGATGCACCGACTAGATCGAAAGGGTTCTTTTTGGGCCTATACGCCGATCCTGTGGGATCGCTCAGTCGACCTTGTGCATACCTTCAACATGTTGCCGATGAACGCCAGGCGATTCGTCATGTCGTGTGAAATGGAACTGCCGCGATACCTGGGCGTGGTGCAATCGTGGCAGCAGCGGATGGGACACCGACTACTGGCGTCAAACTCGTGTCGAGCGATTCTGGCTCTTAGCGACATCGCTTGCCGTCAAGGCCGCGAGAAGTTTGAGTCGCTTGGGTTTCCACAGATCAGCGAGAAGATTCAAACGTTTCGTGGCACCATTTCCGCCCCCGAGGCATTTGTCGCGCGGGATCGAGATAGTCGAGAGCCGATTCGGCTGCTTTTTGTCGGACGAAACGCCCTTCGCAAGGGGATCGTTCCGACGATCAATGCAATCCAGATTCTTCGCGATGGTGGTGTCGACGTTCGACTAACTCTCGTTACAACTTTGGACGTGTCCGATGACTACGTCTTCGATTCAGCAACGAGCTCGATTCCGGAGTTGCGTTCCCGAATCGAATCCAGTCCCTGGATCATGCACATCGACAGGGCGAGCAACGAGGCGGTTCGTCGGTGGATGGGCGAGCATGATGCGTTCGTCATGCCGACTTTTGACGAATCACTCGGCTGGGTGATCGTGGAAGCCGGGATGGACGGTTGCCCGGTAATCACCACCGACGTGTTCGCAATACCCGAGCTAGTGGATGACGGTGCATCGGGACGTCTACTCAGCTTGCCCAAGAACTCGTCCCAGCGATGGCCTGGGCTTTTTCTTCGTGGCGACGAGAAGCGTGATTGCATTGCGGAAGCCACAAACTCGCTTACTGGCCAGTTGGTCTCTGCTCTTGATTCAATCTGTCGTGACCGAAGCGTTCTCAATCGTTGGGGGCAATGCGCGAGAGCCAAGATGATGTCGATGTTCGACCGCGACCAAGCCACGATGCGACTCCAACAAATCTACGATGATGCCTGTGATTGAAGTCATCCAACCCCGCGCGCCCGGTTCCGTCGAAATCGCGAGTCAGGAACATCGGGTCGTGACGAAGCGAATGCGAGAAATCAATGTCGTGCCAGCAAAGCGTGGTTCCGTGCTTGCCGCTTCGGCTTGGTCTCTAATCGGCTACGGAGGCAGCCAAACGCTTCGATTGCTAAACAATATGGTACTAAGCTACCTGTTGGTTCCCGAAGCATTTGGCACGATGGCCATTGTCAATCTTGTCATCGTCGGGTTGGGGATGTTCTCGGAAGTCGGTTCCGGCCCGTGCATTATCCAGCATACTAGTGGCGATCAACCTGCCTTCCTAAATACTGCATGGGTGATTGGAGTTTGCAGAGGCTTTGTCATCGCAGTCGCGGCGTGCATTCTCGCCAATCCAATTGCGACGTTCTACGAGCAGCCAGACCTAAGTGGGTTATTGTTCTTGGCGTCAACCACTGCAATTATTGATGGGTTCTGTTCACCCACCATCTTTTTGCTGCAGCGGCACCTCAATCTAAAACAGTTGGCATCGCTCGATTTGCGGTCTCAACTCGTGGGCTCTGTCGTTATGTGTTCCGCGGCATGGTGCTCGCCGACCGCATGGTCACTGGTATTCGGATTCATTGCGACATCGCTCACTCGCACGCTCTTGAGTTTCCGTCTTGTTCCTGAACATGTGCATCGACTCCGTGGCGATCGGATGCACGCGAATGAATTGTTGCGATTCGGCAAATGGATCTTTATCAGTACGGTGATTGCATTCGGCGCCATGCAGGTCGACCGTCTGATGATGGCAAAGATGTTCGATTTATCGGTGCTCGGCATTTATGGCTTCGCGTTGGCGATCGCAACAATGCCTCGAATGTTGATTGAAAAGCTCTGCATGAGCATCCTTTATCCAATTCTCGCTCGATCCGCGCGGCAATCAATCGAGTCTTTGTCAGACGAGCTAATCAGGGCCCGAGGAGCGATCTTGGCCGTTGGCGCCGCGATGATATTGAGTGTCTTTCTGTGGGCTCCATTCTTCTTCGATAGGTTCTACCACAGCGACTATCAAATAGCCGGAAACTGGTGCCGCTGGCTGTGCGCATCCGTGTGGGTTTCCATGCTCTCGTTGACCATTTCGCGGGCCCTGATCGCACTGGGGGACACGCGTGCCCTGGCGCTTTTCAATGCGATCAAGTTGTCCACGACCATTCTCGCCTCTCTCGTGGGGAAGCACTATTTCGGGCTGCCCGGATTCATTGCCGGTTTAACCGTCGGAGTTCTGCTTGGGCATCTTGCAATCACAGCTTCCCTACTCAAGCATCGCCTGGTGGTTGCTCGGCAAGATGTGCTCTTGAGTGTGGCGATCGTCGTTGTTGCGGCGATCCAACTTTGGATTGAGTCGACCGGGCATTGGGATCAATTGGAGAGCGAGCTATTTGCGTTGCTGCCAACCATTTTGAGCTGGGTTTGGGCATTGGCATACGTCAACGCCTATCGCCAACATGACAATCGCAGCTCAGCCGACTCGCCACCGGAGCCTATCCTGGATGCTTGATCTACATACCAATAAATCCACTACCAAATTAGGAATCGTGGGTTTCAATTCACCCGGTTGCGATCCCACCGTAAACCGATTGCCAAATGTGGTCATGATTGGTGCCGCCAAGGCGGGAACCACATTTCTCGCGTCGTTGCTTGGGTATCACCCGCAGTTGCATTTGCCACGGCCGAAGGAGCCAGAGTTCTTCTCATTTGACGAGAACTATGCACGGGGTCTGCAGTGGTACCGCGAACTTTACAAGAATGCAGGCGACGCCCGATGGGTCCTCGACGCGTCAACCGGCTACACGAGGTATCCCGAAGTGCCGCACGCCGCCCAACGACTGCATGCGGCAATTCCCAGTGCAAAACTGATCTACCTGATGCGGCATCCAATCGAGCGTGCTTACTCGCATTACATCCATCGATGGTCCAAGGAACTCTATTATGATCAGCCGTTCCGGGTTTCTTTCGAACAGCACGTCGAAAAGGATACGCTGTGCGTGAATAGTAGCGATTATCAACTGCAACTTTCACAGTATCGATCACTCTTTTCTGATGAGAACATACTGTGTTTGTTCAGTCATGAATTGAAGCGAGATCAACCCGCCGTGCTTCGTCGGGTCTGTGAATTCCTCGATGTCGATTACCAAGAGTCGTATTTTCGTCGGCCACAGGGACGTGACAATGAGTCTTCCGAGTTTCTGGAAAATCGGATTCGTGACACGGTCATCAGTCGAGTTAAGTCGGTGCCGGGGATGTCCACTGCGTTGCGATTGATGCCCCAGCGACTGCGAGAGACCGGATATCGAATCGTTCGCAGTTCGTCGCTCGCCAAAACGGCGGAGACGGCATTCACTCCAATGCCGATGCTTCCCGAAACTCGAAAGAATTTACTCGATCGCTTCTATCAATCCAATCGATGGCTCGAACAATACGCGGGCGTCGATCTCTCGTGTTGGGAGAACTAATTCATCGACTGTTGTCGCCAATGTTCTTTTCGGCCCGTATCTAACTCGATGAGCTTGCGGCAACGTCTTGTCGCTTTCGCTATTCCTACTTCAACGGACTTGAACGATGTTTCCACCACACCAGCCAGCAAATCATGTTCGTCGCTATCGCCGCATCGAGCATCTGGAGGATCGGGTGCTATTGGCCGCCGATCCGGTCATCGGTGTCAACTTGGATCCGATTGTCGATTTTGGTACCGCACTTACTTTCACGGATGCTTTCAAGACATCTCGGCCGTGGATATCGCATGCGTACAACACCGTCACCGGGGTTGAATCCTTTTCAGGCGGTGGGGAAGTAACCGTCGATGAGCACGGTTGGCCTACCCAGTTGAACACGTTTACCAACAGCAGCGGACAACTGATCCAACAGCGGATAAGCACGTTGATGTTCCGTGACATCGGTGATAAGTATCCCGCCGGAATATATCGCGCTCAGTGGAAAGGTACGGGAGTGGTAAAGTGGCAATTTGCGGCTAAGAAAATCGAGCGCGGCGTCATGCCAGACGGGACGCACTATGCGCTTCTGGATGTCACGCCGCGCGACGCGGGTATCTCCATGCGAATCGAATCTATCGATCCTGCCGATCCTATTCGCGACGTGCACGTGTGGTTGCCCGACTATGAAGGCGAAACCTTTTCAGGCCAGATTTGGACACCCGATGCAGAATTCTCACCCTTTCACCCTGCATTCTTGGAAAGTCTAGAGCCGTTTTCGGTGCTTCGGTTCATGGAGTGGGGCGATACCAATCGTAGCAGTCTAGTCAACTGGTCGGACCGACGTGAATTTGATGACGCCCGGCAACGTGGCGATGAACGCGGAGTGGCGGTCGAGTACATGATCGAGTTGGCCAACGAACTACAGAAAGACGTTTGGCTGAATATGCCTCATCAAGCTGATGACGATTTCATCACCAACTATGCGACGCTCGTCCGCGACCATCTCGACCCCAGTTTAAAGGTCTACGTCGAATATTCGAATGAGCTCTGGAATGGATCCTTTGATGCGTTCAAGTGGATCACGTCCAAGCTTCCCGGTGGCGACAGCTCTCAACGCTGGACCATCACAGCCGCCGAAATCGTTCGCGATTTTGATCTCTGGAGCGATGTGTTTTCGGGCCAAGAAGACCGCATGGTCCGAGTGGTGGCGGGGTTTACGGACGTTCCCCAAGTGACGAATTCAATCCTTAGCAATATGCAGGGAAGGTTCGACGCGATTGCGGTGGGAAGCTACGTCACTCTGAATGCGTCGGATCGGGCAAGCTTTTCCGCAAGCACGACTGCAGACCAGATCCTCGATCGTGCATTTGTGAATCTCGAGAATGTGACTCTTGATCGCGTCCAACAACATTCGCTATTGGCCAACCAGTACTCGCAGAATCTAGATCGACAGATCGATGTCCTCGTCTATGAGGGCGGCCAATTGTTACTGCCTGGAACGAGCAACGCAAGCTACCTACAGGCGATCTACGATGCACAGATCAATCCTCGCATGTACGACTTGTATGAACGTCTTCTTGTTGGACTTGATCAGCTTGGCGTCGATTCCTTTACACACTTCACGCATGTCAGCAAGCACACGCCCATGTCGACCACGGGGGCGCTACGCTACCAGTTCGAACCTGTCGCGGATGCGCCTAAGTACCTAGCACTCGTCGACGCGGCGAATGGTCTGTTCTTTGCCCCGACGTTGACCGCGTCGCCAGTTACGATCGTGGAAGGCACCGACGCGTTTGCGATTGTCCCCGTTGACTTGAGTGATCCAACGAGTCGTCCATTTACCGTTGAGGTGACGTATTCCGATGGGAGTGCACTCGGACTAGGTGCCGACTTCGGTCGAGTGGATAATCTCGTTGAGTATTCCATGGACGAGGGCCAAACTTGGTATGTCGACACCGAGGTTACGGTCGAACCAGGCGTGGACGGCTTCTTAATACGAGTTCCGATAACCGACGATCAGTTGGTGGAAAGTTTGGAGACATTTTCTTTGGAAGTATCCGGGCCTGCAGGAAGCCCGTCCACAGCAGTCGTCACGATTCTGAGTGATGATTTGCCATCGTCGGATCTTGAGTCCGGTTTGGTTGCGCACTGGACGTTTACTTCTTCCAACGATGGCAACGTTGCCGACGAGGCGCCTGATGGTGTGGTTGCTGACATCGGCAAACTCTTTGCGGGGGCGAGTATTGTCGACGGCTCGCTCAAGACGGATGGCAAAGGTCGAATGCGAGTCGAAAACAGCACTGACATCAATGACGGTACGTTTCCTCGGCGAACGATTGGCCTCAGTTTTACTGCCGACGACGTTCTTACTCGGCAAGTGATCTTCGAAGAGGGAGGGATCTCGCGAGGATTGAACATCTATGTGGAGGGAGGCAAACTTTTCGTTGGAGGGTGGAACGTCAGCGTTTTTCAAAGTGGTTGGAGTGGGACATGGTTGTCGACTCCCATCTCGGCTGGCCAATCGTACCACGTTGCACTCGTGCTTGATGGTTCAACGGTAGTCCAGCCGGACTCTCTCGTGGGCTACATCAATGGAGCCGAGTTCGGCCGCGGAGCGGGTTCACAATTGTGGAGCCATACGGACCGGATTGGCATCGGCGGCTCGAACGAACAGGCTCGCTTCATGACCGCTCCGTTCACATCAATCTCCACGAAGGGTTTGACCGGAACCATTGACGACGTTCGAGTTTACAATCGCGTGCTAACGGATGATGAGATTGTGTCGCTTTCTAACAGCTCGTTAGGAACCCAGATATTGTCGGGTTCGCCCGAGGCGGAACTCACGTTCGTGCCTCCGATTGTATCTAGAACAGATTTGAATCGTGACGGAATCACATCCGCGGCTGATGCACTCGTCGTCATCAACCTTCTGGCCCGAAATGGGTACTCCGATGACTTTGATGTCAACAGTGACGGCAAACTCACTGCAGCAGACGCTCTAGAGGTAATCGTGGCCGTCAACAGCTCGCCGATTCCTGTGTCAGACATCGAATTGGATTCGTCGGTCGCAGCGGAGGCAGGGACGAAGCGTCTATTCTCACAGGATGATGTCAAACGTCGCGATTTGGCACTGATGGAACTCTTCGCTGATCCGCCGCTCACGCTTTTCTAAGCCGGCGCTCGTTCTGATTGGCCCGACGAATGCTTAGAAGGTTGAAAGACGCCCGGTGAGGCTCGAAGAACCGAGAATTACCGGGATTTTGCTGAGCCAAATTATCGAAGCGAGAGTTTTCGCGTGTCACCAATTCTCAGTTTGATCGACAGTCGAAGCGACACTCAACAGAGGGCGAACCGAAAACAAAAATCGTTGAGAGCCATCACCCAGCGTCGCGTGCCTATCATGAGTATTCCGATCGCGGATCTTACGTGCGAGTCGGCGATTGACCTTATAACGGGAATGATCGAACGACCGTTGGCAACGTACTCCGCCGGTCCGGTCGGGATCTGCTTTGCTAACGCCCACACGTTGAATACGGCCTACTCCGACGAAGCGTTTGCAAATGCCCTGCGTTCCTTCGACTTCGTGTTTGGGGACGGTACAGGCATTCGCTGGGCGGCAAGAATGCGGGGCCATCGAATGTTGGATAACGTCAACGGAACCGACTTGACTCCGCGATTGCTGAGCTCTGCTGGGAGTCGTCACTTCTCTTATTTTCTTCTTGGTGCGGATCAAGTGACGATCTCCAAGGCGGCTGACTACGCCCGGCGATCCTTTCCCGCTTGGAACCTAGTCGGTTCACATCATGGGTTTGTTCAATCGGCTGAGGCGAGCGAGCGTGTTGTTTCGATCATCAACGATGTCGAGCCGGACGTCGTTCTTGTCGGAATGGGGAATCCCATACAAGAACTATGGATTCAAAAGCATCGATCGCAACTTCACACCAAAGTATGCATGGCGGTCGGCGGATTGTTTGATTTCTGGTCGGGCAA
The DNA here is from genome assembly GCA_041741195.1 of Pirellulaceae bacterium. GTDB lineage: Bacteria > Planctomycetota > Planctomycetia > Pirellulales > Pirellulaceae > JBBSJZ01. The sequence goes on along the minus strand of JBGSKM010000127.1, from coordinate 10,495 downwards.
TGTCAGCCGAGCCCCATCTTGGTTACGAGGTTGTGGACACGAGTGGATCTGGCGATTGTGGCAACAGCCCAGCGCAAAAGCAAAACGCTACCTAATCGGAAATCCCCTGTATTTGCTTCGCGCCGGGTTGCATGCTCGAGGCGAGCGGATTCAGCATGATTTGCCCAGCATCGCGCCGCCTCATTTTTCTCCTTAAAGCATTCTCGATATCGTTATTAATTCCCTCGAACTGCAGGTATCTCGCCAATCATGTCGCTGCAAACACTTCCGGTCCCCGTGGCGCATCCGTCACTCCCTGGAGCGCCCAAACTAAAGCGGATATCGCGATCGGTGGCGCGACAAGTTTGTCGCGCTTATCCGCTGCTTAGCGGATGCACGCAACTTGCCAATCTTCGATTTCTTGCTGGGATGACTGACGAAGATGAACTGGTTGAGGACCGTCTTCGCGATGGATCGATCATTCGGTTGCAGTTAAACGACTACGGCGGTCGTTCGATGTACTATTTCGGTGACTACGATCCCAAGATCACTCGCATTCTGCAACGAGTGCTTCGGCGTGGCGACCACGTGATCGACATTGGAGCTAACTTCGGTTTGATCTCGCTGCTATCGGCGAAACTGGTGGGGCCAACCGGATCCGTTCACGCTTTCGAACCACAGACGACGTTGGCGTCACTCATCTCGCAATCGGCTGCGGCGAACAACTATTCGCACTTGGTAACTCACCCGGTGGGCCTTTCCGACACCGATGGCGTCGTGGACATGTTTACCGAGCCCGGTGTCACGGGCGCCGCTTCTCTGGTGCGCGACGACAAGGCTCATTTGCAACGAACGAGTGTTCGAGTAGTCGCCGCAGGCAACTACTTAACCGGACTGGGTCTACCACGCACCCGGTTATTGAAGATTGATGTCGAGGGTCACGAGCACACAGTGCTGGAATCCGCCAAAGAATTTCTAACCGATACACCACCAGAGGCGATTCTCTTCGAGACACAGGACGCGGAGATTCCGCTACGAAAACGACCGGTCGCAAGTCTTCTGGCGTCGCTCGGATACATCTTTTACCCGATTTGCAAGTCCACCGTTCGTCTCAAGCTTTACCGTGACGACGAGCTCACACCGGAGCGAGGAGATTCGGCACACGACGTACTTGCCATTCACTCGACGAGCAACATCCGAGTTTAAGACGGAGCTAATTGTGAAAGTAGTCGTTGTTGCCGAAAACGTTTCTAAGAGCATGAGTGGTGAAGCACTGCTTGCGTTTCAATACGTTCGTCATTTCGAACACCGAGGAATCGATGTCGAGTTGGTATGCCACAGTCGTGTTCGGGACGAACTGAAGACGATTTGGCGAGACCCGTCGCTTCGAAATGTTCACTTCATCGAAGAATCGCCGATTCAGACTTGGTTGTGGAAGACGACTCAGTGGCTTCCACACCGAGTTCGTGATTTGCTGGTCAATCAATTGTTACATTTGATCACGCAGCTCAAGGCTCGAGGAGTTGTTTGTCGAGTGGTCGCAGCGAATGATATCGACATCGTGTTTGAGCCAGCACCGATCGCGCCCAAGGGAGTAAGCTGCCTCTACGATGTGGGAGCGCCGGTGGTCATCGGGCCAATGTGCGGAGGATTGGAGTTCCCACCGGGGTTCCATTTTATGGATTCGACGATTAGTCGACTCACAGTGAAATGGGCGCGCATTGGTACCTATCTACTGCATCGAATTTTCCCTGGAAAGCTTCGTGCGGCCGTGTTGCTTGTTGCCAATGGATGCACGCAAGAAGCATTACCCGTAGGATATCGCGGAAAGGTACATCGAATCGTTGAAAGCGGCGTGGATCTTGGACAGTGGGATAAGCCAATCCAGGCAAAGAGCCCTGACGAGCCAGTAAAGTTTGTCTACACCGGTCGTCTCGTGGATTGGAAGGGGGTTCATTACTTGCTCGAAGCCTTCTCCAAGATTGCGTCACAGACCTGTTGTCGACTTGAAGTCGTCGGTGACGGAGAATTGATGCCACAGGCGATTTCAATGGTCAAGCGATTCCAACTTCACGAGCGAGTGACTTTGCATGGATGGGTCCATCGCGATCGGCTTCCCGATTTGATTTCGAGTTGTGATTGCATGGTCGTCCCCTCGCTTCGCGAATGCGGCGGAATCGCGATGCTCGAAGCAATGGCGATGGGTTTGCCGCTCATTGGCACCGCCTGGGCCGGCCCCAAGAACTACATCGATTCGACTTGTGGCATCCTCGTTGATCCGTCATCTCCCAAAAAATTCGTGGATGGACTTGCCGCAGCAATGCTCCGTATCGATAGCTCACCCGAACTACGACAACAGATGGGCGAAGCCGCTCAACGACGTGTACGACAAAACTATTTTGACTGGAACTCGAAGACGGATCGCGTGATCGAGATTTTTCGAGACACCATCGACACCAGTCGACAAGCCAGTCCTTTGCACATGACGGCAGATGCGTCGGCAATGCAGGCACGGAAAATCGCACCCACATCTGACCTCGCATTCCAAAGAGTATAGTATGTTGCCCGGAACGTCTGCTGCACCACATCTCGATCGATGTGTTTTTCTAATCGGTTGCGACCGATCCGGAACGACGTTGCTGCGAAGCATCCTCAATCGCCACCCGAGTTTGGGAATCACCTACGAAGCCCCCGCCTCGGTGATGCTCCAAGAGGTGTTCGCATCGGGCGGGTATCGTGCAACGATTGAGGCTCTACGAACGTTTCCTCAATTCGATCTTGTGAATTGGTCCAATGTCCGTGACACTTTGGTAGATCTGGATCGAGTCACTCTTGCAGATACCGTCGCGACGGCGCACCGAAGCCAGAATGATGCCACGAGTAAAACCATTTGGGGCGACAAAACTCCAGCCTACACGCGTTTTGTTAGCACCCTGGCGGCGATGTATCCGAACAGTGTCTTTATCCACATCGTTCGAGACCCAAGAGCGGTAGCAATGTCTTGGATTGCGACCGACTGGGGGCCCAACACAGCGCTTCATGCTGGGATCGAATGGACCAAGCGAGTATCGCAAGCGATCGATGGGTTCAGCCAGATTTCCAGTTCTCGATGTTTTACCGCTCGCTATGAAGACCTTGTGTCCGACCCTCTCAAGACACTCGACGCGATCTGTCATTTAGTAGGAATTGATTACAGCGATGAGCTGATAAAAGCGAGTGACGCAATCGACGATTGTTTGCCAGGCGAATACTTCAAACAGCTCCACTCCCGATGTGGAAAAGAAATGGACCCAAGTCGTCTGCAACGCTGGAAGCAAATGGACTCTCATTCCATTAGCCTTATCGAAGCCGGATGCTGGGACCTGATGAAGCAGTTCGACTACGATCCGGTGCAGAGGTCTCGACCGACGGTGAGCAAATTCGACGCAATTTGGTGCCGGGCGAAAAACAAAGCGAGACGCTCCTACAACGACTGGCGGCGTCGCAGCCCCGCACCCGCTTATCCGCTTCCATCCTAAAAGCCATCCTGTTATCAAAAGCTTCTGTTGCGCGATGCTGTTTAATTCTTATACCTTTCTGTTTTTCTTTCTACCCGTTTGCTGGGTCGTATATACGGCTTTGCGATCAAAAGGTAGATTGCAACTTAGCCTGTCATGGCTTGTGCTTTCATCACTTGCTTTTTATGGGTGGTGGAATCCATCGTATTTGCCGCTGCTTCTTGGTTCGGTTGGATTTAATTACTTGGTGGCCGGGGCACTTGGTCACTTTGCGGGCGATCCAGCTCGGAAAGTGACGCTCTGCGCAGCCATCGTGGCTAATTTGACGCTACTTGTGTACTTCAAATATGCGATGTTTGGCGTCGCTAGCGTGAATTCACTGCTAGGAAGCTCTTATTCGATTGGGCAAATTCTATTGCCCATCGGAATTTCGTTCTTCACTTTCCAGCAGATCGCGTTTTTGGTGGACTCCTACCAACAGCGAACCGAGGTGCCGAGGCTTGTTGATTATTGTCTGTTCGTCTCATTCTTTCCGCAACTAATCGCGGGTCCAATCGTTCACCACAAACAGATGATGCCTCAGTTTGCGACGGACAGTACACGTCGTTCTCGGGCGAATGATTTGGCCGTGGGACTGACCATCCTGGCGATTGGCCTTTTCAAGAAAGTGATGATCGCAGACGAGATGGCGGAACATTCATCGCCGATTTTCGATTCGGCACTCATTGGGATTCAGCCAACTTTCGCCGAGAGCTGGATCGCCGCCCTTTCCTATACCTTTCAATTGTACTTTGACTTTTCGGGCTACAGCGACATGGCGATTGGGATCGCACGAATGTTTGGCATACTCCTGCCGATCAATTTTAACTCGCCCTACAAAGCACACAGCATTGTTGATTTCTGGCGGCGTTGGCACATGACGCTATCTCAATTTCTGAGAGATTACCTATACATTCCGCTGGGAGGCAGTCGGGCAGGCAACATTGCGCGGTATCGCAACTTGATGATCACGATGTTGTTGGGAGGACTTTGGCATGGGGCCGGCTGGACCTTCGTCGTTTGGGGCGGATTGCACGGTGCCTTTTTGGTAATCAACCATCGGTGGGCTGGTTCGACCGCAGCGTTTCGCATGAAAGTCTTGATTGGTCCCGTAATCTATCGCTGCCTCTCGTGGGGAATCACTTTCGTCGCGGTCGTGTTCGCATGGGTGTTGTTTCGATGCGGATCTTGGGAGGCGGCAAGGGCAATGATTCTCGCGATGTCCGGCGCCGGGGGATTTGAAATGAGCTCGTCGGTTTCTCGACTGCACGCGGCGATCTGGATTCCGATGTTGCTTGCCGTGGTTCTGGTACTACCGAACACACAGGAGATTCTGAGGCGATTCAGTCCAGCATTCGACTTTGACCGCTATACGTGCGATCCGCTGTTGCCGTGGTTGCGGTGGAGGCCCAGCTTTGGTGGGGCAATGTGGGTGAGCACATTGATGTTGCTCTCTCTCCTGCACCTGAATCGTGTTTCCGAGTTTGTTTACTATCAATTCTGAGGCGTGTAAATGAGGAGAGTCTATCACCGCTACCTGATTTCCGTTGTGACGTGCCTCGGGTGTCCCATGTTGGCCATCCTCGCTATTAACTTATTCGCAGACCCATATCGGGCTTACAGGATCGCAGACATCGAGTCATTGTCGTCGTACCGCCAAGGTGAATATGTATCGGCGGCAGAAGCGTTTCGCCACGATCGGCCCGAAACCGTGTTTGTTGGAAGTTCGCGGGTACTCGACGGTTTTGACGGTCGAAGCCTCCGGGTCGCTGGACGACCGATCTCCCGTGTGGCAGTACGGGGCACGTCCTGGGCGGAGCAATCACAGATACTTCGACACATCGTCGCGAGCAAGCATCCGCCAAAGCTGGTGCTGTTTGGAATGGATTTGGATACGATCCTGCGATCGAAACGCCCGTCCGACTTCGAACAATCCAGGTTTAGTGGATCGTATCGCCCAATCGATTACCATTCGCAAAATCTTGTTAGCCTCAGCGCGCTGCGACAGTCGATCGAGTTGATGCGAGATTGGTACCAGGGCGCGCCGATATCACCGGAGATCGAGCGAATGGTCGCCGACAGGGGAAGTCTTGATGTTTTCCGATCACAATTGAATCGTGATATCCCCATGTGTTTGCCCAGTGACGCAGTAGCCGCTTTGGGTCCCGCCATGCTGGAATTGGGGAAGATCATTGAATCGGCTCAGATTCGGCAGATCGAATTCAGGGTGGTGGTCCTTCCCGTCCACGCGTTGTCCTACGAGAAGCTGAACCGTCAGGGGTTTGGCAATTACATCGAAGAGTTCAAACGCTCTCTCGTCGTCTGCTGTGACCGTCGTAGCGTGCCCGTTTGGGACTTCACCGGTTACAGCGACATCGCCATGGAACCGGTCCCCATGTCTGAGCCGATGTCAAACCCGCCGAGGTTCACGATGAAATGGTTTTATGACAGTGACCATTTCACTCCGAATTTTGGTGAGCTGATTCTTGCGCAGATGCTCGAGACGGATGATCGCAACGCTCGGGTTGATATAGGACGGCGGATTCACCTTCAGAACATCGAACAACATCTCGCCAGTACGCGCGACGCGAGGTCTCGCTATCTTGGCAACCAACCCAAAGAATTGGATTTGATCGCCCGAGTGACGATGACGCCTCAATTGTCAGCAAACTCGACGTAGTATTGTTGTCCAGTGGCGTATTCCCATTGGACGATCGCTTGCTGGGCTGAGATCTGGCTTTCGAGCGCGGCGATTTTTGCGTCAATGACGATCGATTGCGAACGTACTTTCAAGTCGAGTGATGCCTCACCCTCATCGTAAAGCTCGTCACGGCTTTTGAGCAGTTGCTCGGCGATCTCGACTCGTTCACGTTGAATTTGCAGTGCCTCCAGACGTGTTTGCAGGTCATTCCAGGCAAGCGCGACGTCATTCATGATCTCGAGTTGGATGTTCTCTCGGTCCGCCTGTGCACGTGCCAAACGAATTCTCGCGCGTCGCAGGTTCGCGTGCGCCGCTCGTAAACCGACGGCGCGCTTGTAATCGAGTCCCAAGATCCACTCGTTGAACCGATTGTCAAATACCGTACTCAACGAGTCATCGAGTTGGCTTTCCAAGCCGGTGATTGCATAGTTGAATTGCATGTCGAGATCTGGTCGCAGGTTGGCCGCGGCGGCACTGAGTTCGATTTGTGCGCTACGGATGTTGGATTGAACCGCCATAAGTTCAGGTCGGCTCAACGCGCTTGCCTCGCCAATTTCCCTAACGAATTGATTGTCCGTTTCTGGTTCGTCGGCGGCGGCGTCATAAAACATTTCGTACGAACTTTTACCGAGCAACCTCGCGAGGGAGACCTTTGCTTGTGCGAGATTGTTCTTGGCGAGTAGCGCTTCGATTCGAAAGCGTTGCAACTGATCCTGCGCCTGTCGCACATCGGGCAACGTACCTTCGTCGAGTTCCAGCCGTTCTTGTTCGATCGTTACGGTCTTTTCGGCTTGAGCGACCGCACCGGTTCGCACCTCATATTGCAGGGCGGCTAGTTTCCACGTCCAGTAGGCGAGTTGAACGTCGCGAACGACAGCGTTGACACTCGCTTGAAACTGGTGGGCAACTTGGTTGCTGTTGGATTGGGCGATGCGGAGGGGAGCCGTGGTTACTGCTCTTCCTCGGCCCCTACCAAGCGGTTGGTTGAATTGAAAATTCAGTGCCGACCGCCACGAAGGATTGAGGAAAACGAGCCCGCCCACGAGGTCCTGATGAAGATAGTTCGTACCCAAGCCGACCTCGACGGTACCGCCGGTTTCCAAGAGTTTGGAGATCGAGAGGTTGTTGAGCCGTGTCGGACCGAACAGGTCTGTTTGTTGGATGTTGGTCGGAATGACCCCACCGCTGTCGATAAAGCTTGAAAGTTGGCGGTCAAAATTGGCACCGCGGGCGGCGATCCCGACGACTGGATCGAAGGCCGCGCACTCGGATGCCCAAAGTGTGCTTGCTTCCTGGGGCGAATAACCGAGGACAAGGATGGACTTGTTTGAACTGAGGGCCGTTTGTACGGCTTCAGCAATCGATAGCGGTGCCACTGGACCCGATGCCGTCGTGAGAATTGGTTCGACAATGATGGGAGCTGGCAAAGCGCTGGAGTTTTTCGCAGTCTTGTTGTCGTCTTGCGTCTTCGTTGAGTTTTCGTCTGGCTCGTCGTCGCCGGACTTGCTTGGGGAAGACTCGTTGTCGCTTGCACCGGAAACGTCGAATTCTTCGGTCGCATCATCCGTCGTCGCGTCGGCCGACATTTTGGTGACGTCGGAATGGTCAGAAACCGAACTGACCAGCACGATATCTCCGTTGTCGATAGCGAACCCGTTGGTGTTGGATGTCGAGACAATGGAGTTGGCAACGCTCGGGTTGTTGGACGGATTCGCGGTCAATGCCGTGACCGAAGGCGATTTGCAACCTGAGGCGACGGCGACAGCGCCACTTAGGACGAACGGCAATAGATGACCAAGCCGAGACATTGACCGAACTCCGTTTCGGTGGTGGGTGGGCATGTTCGAACCGCCACTCGAACTCCCAATCGCAAGACTAATGTAGGATGTGTATCGGTTTCATCCATGTTGACTACGCTAGATTCCTAGCATTTGCGGTTCTAGGGATCGAGCCGATTCTTCCGTATGATACGGTCGCATGAGTTCTCACGTTTTTACGGCTGCGGAGTCGAATTTTATGTATTTGATCACAGGTTCCCGGGGCCAGCTTGGAAGCGAGTTGATGCGACTTGTCGGCGATCGAGCCATTGGCGTGTCCCGCGACGAGTTCGACATGGAAGACATTGACCAGATGTCGAAGCTGTTAAAATCGTTACGACCGTCAGTCATTATCAACTGTGCCGCGTACACAGCAGTCGATTTGGCCGAAGATAATGAGGGACCATGCTTTGGCATCAATTCGGAGGCGGTGAAAAGCCTCGCGTCCATTGCAACGGAGATTGACGCTCTGCTCGTTCAGATCAGCACGGATTACGTCTTTGCCCAAGCGACCGACGCGAATGGTCCGTTGACGGAATCGTCGACGGTGTCTCCCATCGGTGTCTACGCGAGAAGTAAGTGGCATGGCGAAGTCCATGCCGCATCCTGCCCAAGGCATCTAATCATTCGAACGTGTGGGCTGTATGGAGCGACGCCCAAACGGTCGAACTTTGTAGAAACTATGTTGCGATTGGGCGCACAGCGCGAAGAATTGAGAGTTGTGGATGACCAGCGTTGCAATCCCACATCGACGTTGACGCTCGCAAACGCGGTCTTGCGGTTGATCGAGAAAGATAGCCAAGGAGTATTTCACGTAGTGTGTTCCACGTCGATGAGCTGGTATGAGTTCGCCAAGGAGATTTTTGCTCAAGCGTCAATGCCGACGCGAGTGATGCCGGTTACGACCGAAGAATACGGGGCCCGAGCGCCCCGGCCCCGATACAGCGTATTGGACACGTCCAAGTACGCGCGAACGACCGGTTGTCGATTGCCCACCATCCAGAATGACCTGGCCGTGTACCTTAACAATCACGGATGACACCAACTGAACCCGTTCAAGATATTGGCGTCGACTGTACTGCATAGTGATGGTAAGCCCATGCCCTTCGACAGCGATCCCAGAGCCGCTTGGAGCGTCTGCCTGTAACGTGCATGTACGCAGAATGGGTCTTGCCTTTGGAAACGTCCCGCGCTGGCTTACCAGCCATGATGTCCCGCAAGTTCAAGCTCGACGAAGATCTGCAGTTTTGTTGTTAAGGCGGATACTTCCGCGATCGAGCGGCGTTCAACTCACAGCAAGCCTGCGTTTGCGAAACTTTTGTGAACCAAGATTTTTTGCGAACCATCGCAGGCCAAAAGCATCTCTATCTGCAGCCCGCAACGAATCTGGTTGCGGACGACGGAACCCGAAAAGCAATCACCGGAAACGGAATCATGTCTTCAATACGGCCCAGTTACGCCCGGTCAGCAATGACCGAACGATTTAGTGGATATGAGGGTACGATCGCGTCGCAAGACGCGAATACGCTCCCCTTACGTCCACATCGGAGGTAACACTCGGCCGTTCTAACGAAGCAACGTTGGCTGACCCGGTGTTACCCCAAAGTGACACCGGGTTTTTTCGTACCTATTTCCAACGTTTGACACACAGATGGACTGGTAGCTGAGACGGTATAGCGCTGGCCTGAAGAGCCGGAGAGGAGGATTCGAGCGCCCCCCAGTCCACTGAGTATTGAATCGGCGAAATCACATCGAGATCACCGATCCCACTGAAAAACAGGCTAAAGACTTAAGGCTACAGGCTAAAGGTGAATTCCTTAAGCCTTTAGTCTTGAGCCTTAAGCCTGACACAGATCTTTGACAATTTGGTTGAGCCAACAAAAGGCGTCCATGGTGTAGTGGTAACCCATCTCCTTGCCAAGGAGGAATTGCGAGTTCGATTCTCGCTGGACGCTTTGTGAGAGGCTATAGGCTAAAGACTTCAGGAAGAACGGAGCAAACGGATTAGTCCCGATAGAACACGGGTAAGTTCGTCTTCGCAACTGGCCAAGGCCTCATTCGCATCCGCGTTGAGGAAACCGAGTCGAAACGCGAGCGACAGTTGATATTTGGCTTCAGATGCTGAGCCGTATGCAATGTCTAGAAACTTGAGGTAGTCAGCTTGTGTTCGTCTTGCACAGCCCTCAACGATGTTCGATGGAACAGACACCGCAGCCCGTCGAACTTGTGACGTTAAGCCGAAAAGCTCCTCACGTGGAAAACTGCCCGTGTGCTTGTAAACCAAGAGCGCAAACTGGTCTGCCAAGTCAAAAGCCCGAAGCTGAGGTGGCCTGGGTTACGGGGGCCACGCGTCCTCTTCGTTTAGCAGGGGACGGTTGATTCAAATCGGCTTGGCGAAAGATAGCCAAGTGATGAGTGAAGACGCGACGTGTTGTAGTAATCAATGAACTCGGTCAGTTCTT
>JBGSKM010000126.1:0-8015 GCA_041741195.1 Pirellulaceae bacterium | reverse complement strand
ATGTCAGTGCTTCGCACCCTGCGTGTGCGAGGCCACCAGCCATTGGATACAATCCTTTCATCGCTTGCCGAATACTCAACAACCGGTCTTCTCCCGCCGCTCCCACCCAAAAGCAAGACAGCAGGCTGAATAGTTACGAATCCGGAAGATCCAGTGAGCATTCGACCGGTGTCGCAGATCACAGTAGCGGAGTTGTTGGATTTAAACGTTTCGCTCGCCCGACTAGACCACCCGCTCGCTGAGAAATGGAGGACCATGTTTCAGGGTATTCTGATGCGATCGGGGATTCACACGAGCGACTCGCCATCCGATTATCCAATCGATTGATCGGTTTGCTCCATGGACGTCCGGCGTCGATAACTTGCTTGAGCTTCATGAGAATCATCGACGGATAGAGCGTCGCTAATCACCAGAAATCATGTAACCCAGTATTCGTTACAGGGAACATCGCGGTGCGGCGATTCGATCCCGCCGTGTTCATGATAGATCCCTATGAGATTTGACAGGCGAATCGGTTGTGCAAACTTTTGCCCCTTCGGGACTTTGGGGCCTGTCCGCCGAAAACCACGGACTAGCGTCCGTGGCTAGCGCCTGCCACGCCTTCGGCAATGAAAGGCGCAACGTCAAAACGCGTGAGCGTGGGATTCCAATCAAATCCCTTGTTCATGCATCGGGCTGCGGTTCCGTCAAGCAGCATCATCTCGTTCTCGCGGCACTAGTACGAATAATCCTGCTGTAAAAAATCGTGCCCCGATGAGTGAGTTTTCAAGTGGCGCTTTTGATTTTTTTCCTGTCAGAAAACCGCGAGCCGCTGGTGCTATCCAGGGGTATTTCCAATAGACGCGGATCGACGCAGAATTTGCCAGATCAAGGAATCTTGAATTCTTCCATGGAGTTGATCGACTTCACCGCGGCATCCGTTGTCGTTTCCGCTGGCTCGCGCCGACTTGGAGTGATCGACACCGCTAAGCCAACGATCAGCAATACCATCAAAATCACTAGCCCCGATAAACGCCAAGTGTCGTAGACGAAGACGGAAGGATATCCCTCTGGGAACGCTGCAACCGAGTTGATCTCGACCGTGGCTCGATGATTTCCGTCAGTCGTTTCTGGAAGGTACAGTTGCAAGCGAGCCACCGCGTCCGCAATGGACTTCGACGAATTCGTACTGCCACCGCAAAGTTCATTGACAAGTCCCTTGAGTCCGTCCACTCCAGACAGATCCAACGCTTGCTGCTGGGCAGAGCCGCGCCAGTCACCAGAAATCATGTAAGCCAACAATCGTCCGACGGAGTAAAGCGGTGCGGTCACTCGATCCACCGCGCGGCCCTGGCAGACCTCGGACGTATAAAAGGCCCGGTCCCGGTTGGTAAAGGGTGAACCGTTGGTGGATCGCACCGGTGTTTTACGACGATAAATCAGTAATTCCGTCTCATCCAGATCGACGAGGTGAGCCGCACCATCGGGCGTGAGAATGACCTGGGAGGGCCGTAGCCCCTTGATCTTTTCGCTTTGCACAGACGAGAGGCTCCGCAAAAGGATCAAGCTGGCTTGGATCGCTTGCGTGGGCTGCAGTCGTTTCTTTCGATTGACCATCGATTCGATGCTTTCTCCCATCACAAAGGGTCGAGCGACACAGAGCCGCCCCCGGAGTTCGAAGACGTCCGAAGGCAGAGTGATGAACGCGGAATCGATCGAATTGACTTGATGCGTCAGACTGCGGTAGGCCTCCACATCGAGACAGAATTCCTCGGTGTAGCAGCGCACCAACAACACTTGGCCGCTGGGGCAATGTCGAGCCAGATAGGACGTGCTGTAAGCATTGCTCGACCGGACTTCCTCGATGAGATAGTCCCCGAGGAACAGCAAGTCGATATCTCCCGCGGCTTGGAGCTTGGCTTGGTGCGAAGTGGGACCAGAAGTGGATCCATCGCCTTTGTTCTGGCAAGCGGCACGATAGAGCGAGCGGTTCGATCGGCGAAAAAGTTGCTTCAATGGCATCATCAGAGGGCTACCCGAACATCAAGCAAGTGCGATTGGGCGTTCCAGTAAGCATCGCGTCATCAACAAGTGGTGAATTGAACGTCGTGGATCTCGTCAACAGTTGGTTGATTGAATCGTACACGGGCGAACGCATTTTGAAGTTGCGTCTTTTCTGAGTTCGGGCAAAAAATGATCTTGCAATCGCCGCCACGACCCATGTCGGCTTGCCCGACATGAGCGAATGATTTGTGAATGAAGACAGCGTTCACATTTAACACGCTTGCCTCAATGCTTTGTCCGCCAGGGAAGCGAATTCGTGGGAGCGCGCGCGGAATATCATCTGTACTTCACTCTCCCCCAGGGAGCCGAGCGAGGGGAGGGCCGAACATGTAACTTTGAAGGCCGTCCCCGGCCCCAGGCGGGCCGACCCTCTCAAGGGAAGGGTGAAGTGGGATGTTGGGTTGCCGAAGTCATTTCCAAACGATCCCTACAGACAAGCGACGCGGCTCGAATGCGAGACGAAAAAATGGATTGGAAAGGCCCGCGGCTAGCGCCGTCGACTCAGGGTCTTCGGGCAGGTTCTCAATCGATGCTCCGTTAATGGTCCGACGCGATGGATCTTTAACAAACAGAATCCACAACATGAGTTGGCGATGCCGAACCATCGGTTGGTAGCCCTCATTTCAATCTCGTCAAAAGATCCCAGACTTTGAGCCGATTCTCCTCACCCACCGTGACCACGTATTCGGGAAGTTGCAGAACGGGATCCGTGTCCGAGATCGCAACGCTCACAATGGGGCCCGCGTGCGCAGGTCGCTTGTCCAAGGTTAACTCATATCTCTTGCCAGTACCCAGGCTTCCAACGAGCACGCGACCCCGATCGTCGCCGGTGACGTACCATTGGCCGTCTAGAGTGATGGCATAGCGGGGGTAACCTCCCGATGACAGAAGCGGCATCTGTCGCAAAGGCGTCCCGGTGACGCTATTGACGACGTGCAAGCTACCGCCATTTCGAAATGCTAGAAAGTTGGAACTGGCAAACATCGCCCCACGTTCTTTTTGTTCATCCGGTGTGTGGGGCCTTGTGACGAAAAACATTGGGCGACTTGTCGACTCGTCAAGAAACGGTCCTTCACGCTCCACTGGCCCGACGACTCGTTTGATCCCCTCCGTATTGATGTTTCCATCGGAAGTCCAATCGAGTTTGAACACAGAGTAGGTATATCGCTCGTCGGAAATTCGCGAGTGCAATACAAGGAACCGGTCATCCGGGGCAAACGCGATGGTGGTCGGGCCCGGGGCGCCGCGTTCCCCCTGTGTATTTCCTTCTTCGTCGATGGGAAGCAACCAGGGCTGGCTCATGCGTCCGTCGGCCAGAAGCGTGAGGGAGGCAGGTTCGAGTGACTTGGGGTCGCCGATAACCAATCGGTAACCATTTCGTTCCCGAATGCTGAACGCGATCGCACGATGCGCGTTCGAAAAAGCCATCGCCGTCACTTCGCTTTCAAAACCGGCCATCGAGGCCACCGGCGTTGCCGATTGGCGCATCAAATCTTCGTGGCGGTAGACTTGAATCATCACTGCTTCCTTACCCACAAAACCACGATTGGCGATCGCGAATAGACGCTCTCCCGCGTAAGGGCCGCTTGCAGGTGAAGTGCTGTATTTGAATGCTTCGGCGATACTGCGCGATGTGCCGTCCTGCGAGAAAACTCGCATGTCGGGAAGGGTCAATACACCTCGTCCATCGGGCAATCCGAACAATTCGTTGATTCGAAGTTGAAGGTCATCCCAAGCGTGAGTTTTGACACCCGAAACACCAAAATCCCAAACCGATAGTTTCCCCGGTTGCTGTGGCCCGGGACGCATGGCAGCATACACGAATCGACCGTCGTTGATTCGCGTCTCCACGGCCCGAATTCCGGTCGAGAAGTTGAAATCGGTCACGGTGTTGAAGAGCAAATTCGGTTGGTTGTCGGCAAACGTATTCCCGCCGGAGACCCGTTGAAGGCTAGTTAGGCTTCGCCGTTCCTCGTGAAATTCGCGGCGAGCGGCGGCTAACTTTGCGACAGCGGCGGCACGGTCGCCGGTACCGGATTCGGCTGCTTCCTCGAGTTCCTTGAGCTCCTGGAATTTCGCCGCCACATCCCCCGTCTTTCGCGAGTCGTCTTCGAACAACTGGAACACGTCCCCTTCGCTCGCGACTCCCGACCCTGTTAAAAGCGCCGCCCGCACTTCGGCAAAGGCGTCTTCCTCTTTAGCGACTTCGGTGCTCGCCGCCGCTTCCGTCGCCGAAGTGAGGTCCGTAGCAGCCACCGACTGAGACTGGGGAATGTCACTGTCACTGCCTCGAACGGCGCCCGTGGGGATCGACCATCGCCGAACGGAACGATCCGACGAACAGCTCAATAGTTGTGTCCCATTGTCCACGAGCACCATCGACGCAACCGGGGTCTGGTGACCGGTAAACTGGTAGGCGGGTTTTTGGTTGGTTAGATCAAAGATCTGGATCAGGCCGTTGCGTTGACCCACGATCAACTGCGTCTCGCTAATGAACTGGATCGCATCGGCTTCGGTCAACAGAGGAATGCTTACCGAGGGTTCGAGTTTTTCACCCCAAGAGATTGAGTCTGCCAATCGCCATACATCGACTTTGGGAGCTTCCCCACCTTGGCTCAAGGCGATCGCTTTGCCATCCCCCCGAACCGTCAGCGCGACCGGGCGAAGCTCCTCTTCGGTCATCAAGATTTCCGACGATTCCTTTTTGTCGCCATTCGTGTTTCTGGTGGGATCCATGCGGCGCAAGATCATCTTAGTATCGGTCGCGCACACCAACATTTGGCCTCGTACCGAATCGAGCAAGCGAACAGGTTCCCCCAGCGCCGCGACTCGCGCCAGCATCCGCCGAGGAAGCCGTTTGACGACACCGCTATCCGTACCGATCCAAACGTATTGATCATCCGTCGAGTCGATCGTGTTTGGCACCGCGTCCAACTGGTGACGCTCCAACTCCAAGCCTTCGACCAAGTCAAACGTGCGTAGCGTTTTGTCCGCCATGCCGACGTAAAGACGCGATCCATCGTTGGAGGTTTGAACCGCGGTGATCGCGGATGAGACGGACACCCGACGTGGCGCCTGGTCCGAATTTCGCAAATCCCAAACGACGACTTCACCACGACCTTGGGATTGGCCCGTGGAACAAGCTCCAATGAGAAATCGTCCCGCGAGATCCGTTGCCACATGCGTGCACGAATTACCGCTCCCGCAATCAAACGATTTGCGTTCGTTCGAATTTAAATTGAGCACGATGATGGTCGATGCGCCACCGCTCATCGCGACAGCCGGTTGACCGGGAATACTCACCAACGATTCGATCTTGGTCAGTTCGGTGACAACACTTCGTCCACTCTCGTCCAGTGGAACGACTTGCAAGGCACCCTTTCCACGATACTTCACGAGTGCCGTCGCATTGTCCAGCAACTCGGCATGTTCGACCGGGGCTTCCAGTGCTAACGGCGTCGGCGCCTTGTTGGGATCGTCACCATGAACCAGCATGACGCTACCATCGGTCGTCTGTACCAGCGTTCGATCGGAACCCGCAGTAGCGACGATTCGTTCGGTGGCGGATAGTGCTTCGGGTCGCCAAAGCACCGGCTTATCCAAATTCGAACAATCAAAGACCCGCCCCGTCTTGCCCTCGACCGCCAACAGCGGACCCGTCCCGGCTTTGACCAATGACTTTAAGCCATTCTCCGATATTTGATGGGTTGCATTCGTGGAACCATCATCCAGGGCGATAGACCAAATTTGGCCCGTTTCGGTCCCGGCCAAAACGGTGTTCTCGTCGACACCCGAGGTATCGTCGACACCCGAGGTAAAGGCGTTGACGCGAACGGGGTCTTCGATCTTCCATTGGGAACTGGTGAGAGTCCGGTGTCGAACATTCCGACCACCGTCGACAAACACACAACCGCCACGGGAGCCCGCGAATAGCTGGACGACGCCCGCCGACTCGGGATGTTGACTGACCGTTGACTTCTGCCCCAGGTCATAGACGACGATGCCTTGCGAATTCGCAGCGGTCAATTGCTTGCCATCGGTGGTAAGTTTGATGACGGCGGGCGTGAATCCGCTCGGCAGCGACAATTTCTCGGCCGTGGTGCCTGCCGCTCCCATCCACACTTCACCGGACTCGCCCAGCAATGCATAAACGTTGGAAATCGGAGAAACGACGACGGATCGAACACGAGCGATGGGCGATTCGAAAGTCTCAATTTTGTCGCTGTTCTCGCGCAAGAGGACGACCTTGTTGCCGATTGTCCCCGCAAACAGCTTCTCTCCGAGCGAATGGGTCTCCGGAGACGATTCCAGACGAACGGGTTCGCCAAACGATCCCGATGACAGATCCTCGATCCTGGCGGTCCAAATCCCGCCCTTGGCATCCAGAATGCGCACCACTCCACCGTCACCGACGAAGATTTCGCGGATCTCGGGATTGTCGGGCAGCGATGCCAATTCGACTGGTCGTCCGCGCGGTTGATCGGTTTGCCAAATCCACAGACGCCCCTCGCTGGTTCCCGCGAGTGCGACTCCCGCGCGAAGCGCTATGCAGGTCAGGTTGCCACCGATCCCGGCAAGCGAAGTGGAACTCACAATTCGACCATCCGAAGTCGAATAAAGTCGGGTTAGCCGGTTGGCCAGCGAGACCACGACCACTTGATCGGTCCCAGGGTCGGTTGCAATGAGCAAATCGCCCGTCGCGGCGGGTAGCGTTGCTGAGGCCGTGGGTATCTTCAGACGACCGAATTGGCCGCTATCCGTCGAAAACAACACCGATTGCGACTTCGTTTCCGTATAAACCGCTTTCACCGATCCGTTCACATTGGCTCGGCCCACCAGTCGACCGTTGGTTGCTTCGAAAAAGTCAACCGATCCGTTCGCGGTACCGACCGCATAGAGAGGCGAGGTTCCGCCACCGACGGGGACGACCGACGTGATGGTGTTACCGCTGCCGACGGCCAACCGCGCAAGCACCTTTCCGTCCTCGAGTGAAACGACTTCGGCATTCCCTCGCGACTGGACCACCGCGGTTCCGCGATCGTGACCCGCCGAAAGAAAAACCGCATCGGCCGCCGAAAGCTCCACCGACCGCCGCCGGGCGATCGGCAAGTCATATTGCCGCACGTTGCCACGAGTATCGGCAGCCACAATTCCGTCCAAATTGGAAAGGAATGCGAGACCGGTGACCGGTGCATCGGCCAGCTTCAATTCACTCTGCTCCACCTTGCCGGAACCGCCCTTGCTGGGCGCCCAGACTTGAACCGTTCCGTTACTATCGCCAACCGCCAGTCCACCGCCGCTGGACGATTGGATCATTCGCGTCGGACGTCCCGCGAGCTGAAAGTAATCGCGTCGTCCATCGGCGATTGGCAAACCATCTTGGACGGGCCAAAACACCACCTGGCCTTGATTGGACTTTTCCGTGAGGGCAAACAGGAATTTTCCACCACCAAAACGTTCGAGAGCGACAACTCGTTCGCCACCGGAATCTAGGGTAATTTCGTCCACGTGAGCCGAGGACCAAAGCCGTACTTCGCCCGCTTCGTCCCCAGCAAGAAATTGGTCTTCGTAGCCAACCGGTACCAGGGCCGTGACGGGGCGATTCGACACGAACCAACCGTCGCCGTCGCTTTGCGTGCGTCGGCGCTGGCGTTCGAAAGCATCCAGCCCACTGGCCTGATCGATCGAAACAATCTGGACCTGTCCCGAACCGTCGGACACCAGCAACTGCCGACCGCTTCGATCGAGCGAGAATTCGTTGGGCTTGAACCGTTCGCTACCGACATTGCGAAGAATCTCGCGTTTTTGGACGTCATAGACGCCCACCGTGCCGTCGCCCTTGTCGAATGCGAGGATTCGTCCCGAGCCATCAATATCGATCGACGGCGGTGCCGCGATGTTCTTGACCGTCGCCGGCTGTGCGGGCGCGGTCGGGTTCGGGGTCGGGCTGGCGGGAACTGCGGCGGGAGCCG
>JBGSKM010000125.1:0-17808 GCA_041741195.1 Pirellulaceae bacterium | reverse complement strand
TGATGTCAGTGCTTCGCACCCTGCGTGTGCGAGGCCACCAGCCATTGGATACAATCCTTTCATCGCTTGCCGAATACTCAACAACCGGTCTTCTCCCGCCGCTCCCACCCAAAAGCAAGACAGCAGGCTGAATAGTTACGAGGATTGCTGCTTGATCGGCAAGGTCGAATACCGGAAGCAAATTACGGAGTTCGTAGCAAACTGCCTAAGCCGAACAGAACCAAGCGGTGAACCGAAGCCGCCGATGGCGCTTTAATTTAAATAGAGTTTTATTGCGGCGGCTCGGTTACCGCCGCTGTTCTGTCGTTCAGTGTTACCGAGTCCAAATCCGAAAGAATCATGTGCCCCGCCACATAGAACGACATCGTACCGAACACATCGGTTGGCTTCGTGCTGCGGTATTGGGCGCAAACGATGGCATCGTATCAACCGCGAGCCTGGTCGTTGGTGTCGCTGCGGCCGACGCGACGCACGCCAATATCATGGTTGCAGGTGTCGCGGGATTGGTTGCCGGCGCCATGTCGATGGCAGCTGGCGAGTATGTCTCTGTTAGTTCTCAGGCTGATACGGAGACGGCAGACCTCGGCCGCGAGCGCAAAGAACTTGCAGAAGACGGGGATTCGGAACTCACAGAACTCACCGGGATTTACGTCGCGCGAGGATTGGGTGAATCGCTTGCGCGAAACGTTGCTGAACAACTGACAAAGCATGATGCGCTCGCCACACACGCTCGGGATGAATTAGGAATCTCCGAAACGATGACCGCCCGTCCTATTCAGGCAGCGTTTGCGTCCGCTGGCACATTTGCGGTCGGTGCAGCGCTGCCCCTGTTCGCGGCGTTTCTAACGCCGGACAGCATGATCGGAATGGTGGTCTCAATCATGTCCCTAGCGTTTTTGGCGATGCTTGGTGGTGCGTCGGCTTACGTGGGCGGTGCTCCGATCGCGAAGGCGGTTGCTCGCGTGACTTTCTGGGGCGCACTTGCGATGGCGGCGACAGCGGGGATTGGTAAACTTTTTGGTGTCGCCGTGTGACGGCCACGTCAAAACGCGACAGAACCAACGGTTGAACGTGAGCGGCGATCTACGTCCAACTTGAAGCAATGGTATCTGGCCGCCGCCACGTTAACCGAATCGTTCGTCCTTAAGAGCGCATCGCAAAATGTCACGCAGACAAGAAAGGCTATCGATGAACAGAACATACGACCGACGTCTCCTTGCTCCGCTGGGATTCCTCTTTTTCCTCTTCTTTTTGCTATTCCTGGGCACGACAGAATACCGGCACCTTGCTGCGTTAGCTGCTCCAGCATCCCTGGCATCGCTTGCCACCCTCGTGTTTATCCCACGGCGCTTGGGCAAGGTACCGCGAGTATACAGACTTAGCAGCCACGCAGAAATTTTCCACGCATTAATGCGCAAGGCTTAGTCAAGCGGACGCATCGAAACGACTCGACGACTCTCGTCGCGTCAAACGTCGTATCGCAATTGCAGGCGGACGTACAAAAATCGAGATAGGGGGCGGCATTGCTGCGGACTCCTGCCACACCACTGGACATGCGGGTCCACATCCGGCGGTTCGCTTCTTGGAAGCAAATTTGCGATTGATTTCCTCAATGCTCAGCCGCTTGGAGTTGCCGGAAGTCGAT
Organism: Pirellulaceae bacterium; assembly: GCA_041741195.1. GTDB lineage: Bacteria > Planctomycetota > Planctomycetia > Pirellulales > Pirellulaceae > JBBSJZ01. The sequence goes on along the minus strand of JBGSKM010000125.1, from coordinate 16,163 downwards.
TTCTTTCTTGTGGCAACAACGGATTTTGTTTGCAGCAGCAAACGCAAGCCACTACGCTGGGCGGGGGGTAAGGCAGGAGGAATAGCCGCCACCGACCGGATGATTCTCGCCGCGCTACCGTGAGTAAAACACCCAAAACTCCGGTCCTCAACCTGACCGGTAGGAATCAATTGGGCCGATAAACAGAGATGCAACATGAAGCTGTTATTCAACGCCTTCGCCGTCGTGGTCCCGTTTGCGATGCTGCCACCGTCTACTTATTGTGCCGATATAGTCATCGACTTTGATGATCAGCCAATTGCTATGGAGGTTGCAACAACTGATGGCGATGTATACTCCTCGCGTGGCATTTTCTTTGCGTCGGGCGATATTCCAGACTCCGTAAGCCTGGGTGATGTCATCACACTGACAAATCGTACCAATCAGTTTTCCATAATCTCTAACACACGGGCCCGCAGCGTACCGAACTTTGCAGGAGCTGAAGGGCTTGGGCTCCGTGATACGCTAATGACCTTTAGCGAACTCACAATATCCGTATCACTTGACCTCGACGCTAACTTTGACGAACCACCGGACATTGTTCGTCTTCTGGGCCTTCAGGCAACGGGGGTGCCAAATACCTTTCGCATTCTCGCGCTGACTGAAGTGCTTGACAATTCTTCCTCACGAGTAACTGTCAATGCTACTTCGTCTCCATTCGATGCAGCAATATTTCAAGTTACCACTGAACAGGAAGGTTTCGACAATCTAACGGTAACTTCTGTTCCTGAACCGACGAATTCTTTGCTGATCACAACCGGCATTGCTATCTTCGCTGTCCGGCGCCGCCGGAGATTGAGGCAACGCTAAGCCGGCGAACCTGCGATGATCCACGCTGACGGACTCTTGCAAAGTTTTTGAGAGTCTCTTCTGAGGATCCCAATGTCATTTAGTCGAAAACGTAAGCCCTCGGAAACGACCCCAACATCAACCTATGGTGCCAATCTGATTTGCCCGGTCAACGTCTGAATGCTTTCAGCGTGAGCACTGTTGGCTAGCAGTAGGGCATGCATGGACGCGATGATGAATCTTGGGATCATTTCGCTACTCACGATGCGGTAGACGGCTGTGCATGAAAAGCGACTGTTTTGGCTGCCAAACAGAAGATTTGTCAGCTAAAGAATAAGCAGGGGCAGACGGGTAAAGAATTCGAGGGGCACACGGATCCGCGCAGCCCACCCCTGCTCTCGCATTGTTTCGGTGCTGCACCGAAAGAACAGAGCGAACGAATAAAGAAGGGCAGGCGTTGAATCGACCGTGGGTCCTGCCCCGAAGGATCAATGCGTTTCGGGAATGAACGCCGCGGCTTTGAAACGGCAGCGTTTAGTCCCCGACTAATTTGAAGCTCGTCTAATCGAAACACTCGACCCTTTCACGTTCGAATCGGGGAGCTGACGCAAACTGATTTGTCGCCTACCGCAAATCTACGCTGAGGAAGAGTATTGGTGCCCGCCTTACATCCTCGTGCAACGCATCTGGTAAACTCGACTCGGTCGCCCAAGTTTGGCTCAAGATCGCTCCGACACGGTAGCTCACTTTACCCACGACCTAAGGGCATCGCAATTACGGAATCAGACCCCAACCCGTACGCTTCACCGCGAGATCATGCGGACGAAAACATCGCGTTAGAGTCATCGACATTCTTGACGCCACGACGTGGTCCCACAATGACTATCGCGATTGGCGCACTAATAGGACTGATGATCGGTTTTGTAGTTTTCCTCAAGCTGCTATTCCCACCGGGCTTTCTGGGCTTCATTCCAGGTGCCGCATTAGGTGGCCTCTTTTATCGATTCGCGTCAGCATCATTGCCCGTTGATCCGAAAGCTCGACGCGGCCGATATACGTGTGCCGTAGTCACAGTTTTCCTGGTGCCTGCAATAGTCGGTGTTTTGACGTACAAGTACGAGGAGGGAGTATCAATCACAATCCTGACCATCCTTCTTGGGATTGCATTTGCAACGGGAATAGTCGTCGCAGGTGACCGGCGTCCGAATCAGGAGTGAACGTTCGACAGTCGGTTTGTAGACAGTTTTCCACTTGTGGCCAATGAAAATTTTGGGAGTGCACTTCACGTCGACGAGCAAACACAAACGCGGCAACGTCTACGTGCGTTCCGATTTTGATGGATTGGCGTGCAACAGTTTTTCGGTGGAGCACGTCTCGCAGACTCGATAGAAGCATTCTGCTTGCTTGCGAATCTTGGCCTTGCTTCCACAGGTCTCGCACTTCTGCGGCACCGTTTTCTTCGCATCGCACCGACGGCAGTGCACATAGTAGCCGTACCGGCCATACAGGATCTCAACGTCTGGATCGCTGCAGCTGTCGCACTTGACTCCGTGGGCGACTGTTTGCTCAGCATTGCTTGATGCGACTATGGCTTTCGGTGCCGACACGTCGACGGGTATCGGTGGTGGCGTTTGGCGAGGCGGCTTAGGAGCCGTCACACGCTGAGCCATGAGTAAGTCTCGGAGGGCAGTCATTTCCTGGTCCGTAAACGGATGGACATGGTGATCTTCCAGGTGCTTCGCTTCGTCGCCCTTGGCGGTCAAGTACTTGACGAAGCCCTTCACGCCTTGCGTTTGCCTGTAGAACTCCATCTTGTCGACAATTTCTTTCACTGCCCGCTCAGCCTTCATCAACTCGGGCGGATTGCAGTTCTTCCGTTCGATGACACCCTGGTCCGAGATGGCAACAATCACTTGAAAACGGTTGTCATCGAATCCGGGCTGAATTTGACCAAGCAGCTTTTTGGGACGCAGCGATTCCTTGGCGTCGTTAAGCAGCTTGCTCAGCAGCTGTGACTGCAAGCGACCCTGTTCAATCGGAGATCGCATTCCCGACCTTCTGGCCTCGCTCCATGAGATGCTTGAGTACCCTGTCGACGGTGTCGATGTTGAACAACCACTTGCTGACGGCCGAGGCGTCAACTTTGTCGGGGACGTTGGGAGTGTCAACAATAATGCACCAACTCGTGGCACCCGTCCTGCGATCTCGGCAACGGCAACAATCACAATTGCCGAGATCAGAGCTTTGACAATCAACATGGGGAATTACTCATGTCCGTGTGCTTCTTCTGCGAAATCACCGGAATACGGGGTGCCGTCGATGACTCCCGCAATCGTTCCGGCGTATTCTTGAACGACGCCCAACTTCTCGTGGTTGCCGACGAAGCGTGATGCTTTCCCTGCTGGGTCACTGTCCTGAGGGGCAGCTTTCAGCGTGACTTGCATCACGGGATCACCGATGCTCAGGTCGATCGACTCGGCGTCGATGGGAACGGGCGACTTTTCGTCTAAACCGAGGATGTAGACCGTGCTTTCTTGCTTAACGTGATCGACGGTGAACTCGACGTGGTACTTGCCGCCGCCCCAGTCAGCGACAGCGCCGTCGTGTGGACCTGTACCGTGAGCGCCATGGGGAGCGTGTTCGGTGCCGTCAGCATGGACGTGCCCGCCTTCGTCACTATGGGATGCTGTGGGTGCGGGCGTAGCCGTGGTGGTTTCCTGTTTACAACCGACAAGGCCGATGAGGCAAACCAAGGCGATTGCCGATCGAAGATTGTAGATTGCAGATTTTTGATATGCGGTCTTGGAAGTCATCATTTTGTTTCTTTCGTAAATGTAGTGTTCAGTGGGAGTTGTGTGATTGCAACGATTCAATCTGTAATCTTCAATCATCATTTTTCAATTACATAAATTGGTCCTCCTCTGTTTCAAGCCTTGCAAGTCGAGCGGCATCTTTGCCACTGAATTGCCAAAACAGCCCTGGGTGAATCAGGAACTCACAGAAGGTTGACGTCGTCAGTCCGCCAAGGATGACGGTGGCAACGGGATAGAGGATTTCGCGGCCCGGTTCCTGGCCGCCCAGCACGAGCGGTATCAGTCCGATGCCAGCGGTTAAGGCCGTCATCAAAACGGGTGCGAGCCGTTCGAGACTGCCTCGCAACACCATCTCTTGCGTGAAGTCCTCACCTTCTTCCTTCATCAAGTGAACGTAGTGAGTGACCAACAAAATGCCGTTGCGAACCGCGATGCCACCGAGAGAGATAAAACCAACGAGACTCGCAACGGTGAGACTTTGCTGCGTGATAACGAGTGCCATCACTCCACCGATGAACGCCGTGGGGAGAGCGTTTAGGATCTGCAAAACGATTCGGATCGACGGAAACAACACCAAGAGCACAACGAACATGCCAATCACCGATATGCCAGCGAGCACGATGATCAGTTGCGTAGCGCGTTGTTGGTTCTCAAACTGTCCTCCGTATTCAATGAAATAGCCAACGGGCATTTCGACTTGGTCGCCAATGCGACTCTTGATGTCGTTCACCGCGCCGGCCAAGTCGCGGCCTTCGGTATTGCAACGAATGACGATCCGACGGCGTGCGTTCTCGCGATTAATCGAATTGGGACCGGTGCCGACACCCACGTCGGCAACCTCGCGAAGTTCGATCTGTCCCCGATCTGGTTGCCCCTCGCGATCAGGCAAGTCGATGCGAAGCCTATCGAGATTGGCGTAGTCGGTGCGATACTCTTCCTCCAGCCGCACTAGCAAATCGAATCGACGCTGGCCTTCCAGCACTTGCGAAACGACTTCACCCTGTAGCGCTGTTTGCAAAACGTCCGCGACATATTCGCGAGTCAGTCCATGCAATGCCAAGTCGTCGGCGCGAAGAGCGATATGCAGTTCGGCGGTTTCTTGAATCGGCTCAACGACCGGCGGCGTTATACCTGGTACGTCTTGGATGGTTCCTTTGACCTGTTCGGCGACGCGCTGCAGCGTATCAAGATCGTCACCGTGAATTTTGATCGCGATCTGGGCGTAGACGCCCGAAATCATATGACTGATTAAGTGCGCCAGAGGCTGTTCGACCTCGATGTCCACTCCAGGCGCTTCGTCGCTGATTTTCTCCCGAAGTCTCGCGAGGATTTCTTCTCGCTCGGTCGCCGACTCCGGATTCATACTGAGGATGTATTCGCCGAAGTTCACTGGCGACGCATGCTCGTCCATTTCCGCTCGACCGGTTCGACGAACGAAGTGCAAAATCTCGCCATCTGGATTTTTCTCCGTCTTTTGCATCGACTGAAAGACGGAATCAATCGCTCCAGAGACTTTGTTGGATGCGTCTAATGACGATCCAGGAGGCAGCGTCACGTTCACTTGAATACTGCCTTCGTCAAAAGGCGGTAAGAAGTTCCGACCGAGTGTCGACATTTGCCATGCGGCCAAGGCAACAGCGAGCCATGTCAGAATGAGCAAAGTTTTCGGCAACGCCATGCTGAGGTGAATTAGATGAGTTACGATCGCTTTCAACCCATGCAACAAGAACCCGTCGCCTTCGTGGTGCGTTGCACGCGAGTTCGGCAACAGATAGTAGGAAAGCACCGGTGTGACGGCCATCGACACTACGAAGGACGACAAAATTGACACGATGTAGGCGAAGCCCAGCGGCGTGAACAATCGACCTTCGACACCCGACAGAGCGAACAGCGGCATGAAGGAAAGAATCACGACCGCAGTCCCAAACACGATCGAGCTGCGAATCTCTTTGCTCGCCTCGTAAGTTATGACGAGTGACGATTTCTGTTTCTCGACTGGTAAAAGGTTGTTGTGCTTCAGTCGACGAAAGATGTTCTCAACATCAACGATCGCGTCGTCGACGAGTTCGCCCATCGCAACGGCGATTCCACCAAGTGTCATGACGTTGATGGACAGTTCGCTTCCACTGAGCCAACCAATGAGACGAAAAGTCAGCGTTGTGAGAACAAGCGAAAGCGGGATCGCAGTGATCGTAATGAACGTCGTGCGAAAGTTCAGTAGGAACAGAAACAGCACGATGATGACGAGTACCGCACCGATGACAAGTGCCTCGGCAACATTGAAGATGCCCCGGTCGATGAAGTTTCTAAGCCGAAACAATTCCGAGTTGACGACAATGTCTGCGGGTAACGATGCTTCGACCTCGACAAATGCTTCCGCGACCGCATCACTCAGTTTGCGTGTGTCCACGTGAGGCTGCTTGACGGTCGTGAAAACGATTCCCGGACGACCGTCGACGCTGCCGTCACCACGCTTGAATTGCGGTCCCTCGGTGACGCGAGCGACTTGCCCCAATAAGACAGCTCGTTTGAGATGGTTGCCAACTGGGACCTTTTTCAAATCTTCGATCACGACTCGTGACGATGGTCCCAAGCGACCCAGAATACGAATCGGTCGCTCCGTCTCGCCTGTGACCGCGAAGCCGCCGCTCGTGTTGATGTTGCTGGCTCGAAGCGCCTGTTCAACCTCTTGAACCGTGACGTCGTATTCAAGCAGCGCGGTCGGGTCGATCAGGATTTGGTACTGCTTGCGATCTCCGCCGAGCATGAAAACTTCCGCGACACCGGTTACTTTCAACAGTCGCGGTCGAATGATCCAGTCCGCGACGGTCCGCAGCTCAAGTTGTTGTTTTGCTTCGCTGTAAAAATATGCGTCGTGTGACTTGCCGTTGATTTTGATCTCGGCAATTCCGACGGGGACTTGAGAATTCTGTGGATCGGTATTGGGATCATCATCCCACTGAAGTTCCTGTGGCTGAACTTTCTTCCAAGTCGAGAAGTCATGCCGATCGCCCGGCGTCCAAACAATGATCTGAAACTTTTCGTTTTCGCCAATGACGATTTCAGCCATCATGTCGGTGTTGCCGAGCTGTGCGAGCCGTCCACCGCTCGGACCGCTTTGTCGGTAAATCCCGGCGACAATGATCTGCCCCATGATTGAAGATGGTGGCGTCATCTGCGGACGAATTCCATCCGGCAAGATACCCTGCAACGTGGTCAGTCTTTCTTGGACAGTTTGACGAGCAGCGAGAATCTTTGTCGACCAATCGAACTCGATGTAGATCACGTTCAATCCCGCCGTCGATTGACTGCGAACCGCCTGGACGCCATTAGCACCCATCAGCGCAAGCTCGGTCGGCTGCGTCACCAGCGTCTCGACTTCTTCGGTCGCGAGTCCGGGAGCTTCGGTAATGATGACGACACGAGGGCGGTCGAGGTCGGGAAAGACGTCGATCGACATCTGGGTCGCCAGGTACGATCCGTAGACCAGCACAAATAGACTGATGACGACGACCAACATCCGGTAACGGAGCGAAAATTTAATGATTGCATCGAGCATGTGCGTGTTTCCTTAGTGGGCCGCGTGTGTGGTTCCGTCAGCGTGAACATGCACGCTGGGTTCTTTTCCACTGGCCGACTGTGACTTCAGAACTCGATTCAGCGAGGCGGCTGAGTTCTGTGCCAAGTACGCTCCTGCCGTGATGTTGCCATCGTTTGCGATCACAACCGAGCGTCGATCCTCGTGCACAATATGAACGGGAATTTGCTTGAACAAATCGCCGTTTTGCCGAAACACGTAAGCTTCCGGCCCCTCTCGCACAACGGCCTCGGCCGGCAGCACGAACACGTCATCGAACTTTTCCACCGGCACATGGATACGCGCACGTTGGCCAGGGCGAAAACGCCAAGCGAGAAATACCCGGCCTTTGTCGCCGTAGGATCGCGACTGATTTGACAGCGGAACAAAGAAGTCAAAGGTTCGATTGTTCTTGTCGATTGAATTCGAAAGATGACGAATATTGAACGTCTGCTGCAGTTCTGGCCAACTTCCCTCCTCATCCTCGGCGAACTCGATTTCGATCGGCCGCCTCTCCTGTGCCGCTTTTTCCAGGAACACCGCCTCTCGTTTGAAAGCGTGACCGACGATGTAAAGCATCTGGTGATTCGACAAGTTCGCAAGCAATTGGCCTGCTTGTACTTGCTGACCGAGTTCGACTGACAACTCTTGAACCTCGTATGCGATCGGTTGGTCCTGAGCCAATTCACTGACAAAATTAACTTGCTGAATTTCCTGAGGTGCCTTGCGATTTGCGAACGCGTCAAAGTCTCGCACTGGCGGAGCAACCACGTCGACCGTTGAAACGAACGTTCCAGATTCAATCTGTTGCACTTGTTCAGGCGTCAAACCTCGTGTCAACAACTCCTGGCGAGAAGCTTGGATCAATGTGCTTTGGCGACTGATTTCGCTCTCCAGCTCGATCATCTTGGAACGCGAAACAGCACCAGTGCTGACTGCCCCAGACAAACGATCGATTTCGGCTTGAACGATGGTGGTTTCTTGTCGAGCCTTGAATAACTGGGTCTGTGTAGCCTGTAGGTATTCGCTGAACAAACGCAGGGAGAACAGAGGCTCTCCCGGTCGCATCGTGTCGCCAGGAAACGCATGGATCGCGGTGACGACACCGACTGCTGGTGACGTGACTCCTCGATCCGACAGACCTGGACGGTCAGCAACTTCTCCAGGAATTACGACAGTGCGCCAGTACGATTGGGGCCGCGCGGCTTTGGAAACGAGCGTCAGATTCTTTCGAGCCTGTTCGCTGATTTCGAGGACGGACTGCTTCTCGGCCGACTCTCCCGGCGCATCGTCCTTCGACGCGGCAGTCGTTTCCTGCCGCGGGAACAACTGCTTACGGAACGTCCACCCCGTAACCAGTACGGCGACCACAATTGCTGGACCCACCAGTGATTTGGCAATCGAAACCAAACGATTCATCTATAAATTCCCGATAGAAATGGCACGCAATGACCTAGGCGCAGCACCGAAACAAGCGCGCAAGCGCAAGCGACGGAGGAGCCTCAAATTAAAAGTCACATTGAGAAGATCACCGATGCCGAAACACAGCGTCTAGAACGCCGAGCATCGGTGATGCGTGTCCGCTACAGCCGTAGAGAAGCCGTGCGAAGGTAGATCGGTAGACCTGCGTATCGGTCCGGCTGATGGCCGATCAGACAGCCTGGGCATGAATCGCGATCAACCAATGGAGCAAGCGTTGTCCAATCCAAAGTCGCCGAATCGGCTTGTGTTGTCACAATCGTGCGACTTGCCGTCCAATTCGCAGCTGCCAAGTAGACCGCATCAGAATCGTGGTCGATTGGAACTGAAAGCGAAGCTGCTACCGCAGTCTGAGAATGCTCCGCGTCAGCTTGATCACCAGCCTGACGATGCTCGTGGTCGTCAACATCATCGTGGTGATGATGATGATCGGAAGATAGGTGAATATGCGGACGAAGTGAGTGACCGTTTGGTTCCACAATACTGCCCCCGACATGCGAATGAGGCAAAACGTGCCCCAGCATGAACATAGGAATCAGCAGTAGTGAAACAAACCGGTTCATTAGCATCGTCGTCTAGAGAAATTCACATTTCACTCTTGATGATAGCCAACAACGATTCTTAGGGATAGACGAATCGGGTGGAAAAACGACGAAGCCGGTACACCGGACGCGGGACCTTTTCCAGAAGAAGGACGTCTCATTCCACCCAAAGTTGAATTAACGACCTGCAAGGCTCAAAATCTATTTCTGTCGCAAATTCGGATTCTCGCCTTTAAACAAACGTCGGGAGTCTGTTGGATTGGACGCGAGTATGACGGCGTAGTGGGCAAGTGCGTCTCTCGTACGATTCCTAGCCTTCGTAGCCTCGACCTGCCGACCCAAAGTGATCAAGGAGGGCGTTTCCTTGGTCAGATAACGTCCGAGACGGCGGGCAGGAACCTGCTCCGGCGGCCGACTTGAATGGCACGTAGTTATTTCCTAAGTCCTGCCAGGATCTGACGTTTCGCTTCGTGGCGGTGAACGTGCAAGTAGTCATGTTGTTTTCGATGAGGCTGCTTGATCTTTCTCGGTTCGAACCGGTCCGGTCTGTCTCCAACACGATGGACAACAATCGACTCGATTAGCGCCTCGTCGTCGATGAGAGTAAAGCGGCATTTATAGCGTGCGGCGAAGAACGCCGTTGTTTGCGTAGGCGGAGAGCACGAGGCTGGGGGCAACCAACCTGATCGACGCCTACGCTTTTATATCCACTCGCCCTTTTCTTTCGGTGCAGCAGCGAAAACCAATTCGAGAGCAGGGGTGGGCTGCGCGGATCCTTGTGCCCCTCGGATTCTTGACGCGTATGCCCCTGCTTAATCCTGTGTGGCCAAAGTTATCATGCTGACGCTCGTATGAGGAGCCTCAGCCAAGCGAACGGCTGTCTGCTTCCTGCGGCCGGTGGCGTTAGTCCGCCCTATTATCACAGATGACTGGAACTGGCTGAATGCTTTCAGTTCAGTATTTCGGGATCTGAAAACTGGTGTTGAATGACCACTTAGCGACGTCAAGGCGCCACATTGGACATCTGAGCAGCGGCTCTTTCCGCCAACATTCGCGACCTGCCCGTGATGCTACCCTTGAAATAGACCGGCGAGACCCAGGAGTTTCCTGAGACGGGTACCGCAATGGCGACTTCGACAATCTGTGTGCTATCATCGATTTTGCTAGGATTAACGGTCACGGTTGCATTTGACACGCCCATGACGCTGAGATGGTCATTGGCGGCTTCGATGACCGATGCAACATTCGCACCGACAATGATCCCCTTGCGTGCCGACAGATAGGAAGCATGTTCAATCGAATGCTTCAGCATACTTAATCGAACTAGTTCGATAGATGCGAACACGACGAGTAGCAACACACTCATGGCAATCGCGAACTCGACCGCGGCCGCGCCAGCTCGCTTGCGAATTACTTTTTTAAAGTTCTTGCCTGCCATAAATTGCTCCTACTCGGTTAACATTCCTGGAAGCCGTCGAGCGATATTTCGAAAGGCTTCGTTGAGCTCAGCCGCGTCAACGGCATGGTAATGAGTGCCACCGGTCATGTCGGCTATTTGACGCATGAGAGCCTGATCAGCTTCATCACTAAAACTCACCGTATACACGGGAATCTTTTGACTTGCTGCCTGTGCCGCGGCAGCTAGCGGATCGGTCCCCGTGTTGTGGATTCCATCGCTCATGAGAACCAATGCGTTATTTGCCCAGGGGCGGCAATATCTCGGATCCGTCACGTTGAGCAATCCCTGCATGATTCCTCCTCCGACGTTCGTCCTTCCACCGTTGAACGTTGACGAAATTGCATTGTTCGCGTCTGCAATTTCCGAGTAATCATTCGTCAGATCAACGTCGGATGTCACATTATCCGAGTAGCTAACTAGAGCCACTTTCTCGATTTTGGCGGTTGCAGACAACTCGTTGCAAAAGCCGTCAACCGCAGAGACCAGGTCCAACCAACGACTATTCGGCGGTACTGGATTTCCGAATGTCCATCCAAAAGCCGCCGCCGCCGGCTTCCCCCAACCGCTAGGCTCGTTTGCAGCGAAGGCCATCGAACCACTACGGTCGACAATGACGGCGACGTCTAAAGTAGTTTGCGTATTTGTCGCTGTACAGTGTGGACGTATACCGACACTTGATAGCAGCCCTGGAAAAAACGTTTGCAAGCCGGTACCAGCACCGTTGGCAAATGCGTTCGTGGTCAATCGTACTGCGTTCCCATTCTCGGCCTCCGTAAAGACATAAGCTTTGTTTTTTGTACTGCGTTGACTTACACCAAATTCCAAATCGTTTGACTCAAATGGGATAATTATCGAGTCGACTGGATTAAGGTCTGCCAAAAGCTGGGCCGCCGCTAGCGCGTCCGATTCACTTCCAGTTTCAACATAGGCGCGGCCGGCCGCTCGCGTCGCGGCGTCAACGACAATCTGTACCTTTGAATCGATCACTTGAATGTATGCCAAGTTGATCACCATTGCTGCAAGCACTAAAAGCACCGGCAGAAAAAGTACGACTGCAACGAGTGTCGCACCAAGTCGCTGGCGACGAATGCGATTATCTGTTTCTATTGTCATGGCGATTGGGATCTCGGTGTGGAGCTGAATGTCGGTCACTCGGTTAACATCACCACAGATTCCGTGATCAGTTTGTCTTCGTAAAAGATTCCGCCGAATACGGAGTTAGCTGTACAGTTAGCCGTCAGGGTAACTGTCAATGGTTCGCCCACATTCATCGTAGAGATGACTTCGGGATCAATCGAAACCGTGCACGCGTGGATTCCTCGATCTTCGATTAACATTTGACACTGAACATTCACAGCCTCCGAATTGCTGCCGGGCAAGATCCCGATTCTTGCGCCCTCATACGCCGCAATCGCCATGTTCTGCTTGAGTTGCAACATGACGCACGACTCCACGGTCGCCAGCAAAATCGTTACTAAAATCGGAAGACAAACCGCAAGTTCTACAATAGCTGCCCCGCGTCGCCTGTCTCGATCCAATGAGCAAGTTGTGTGAATAGAACTGGCAAACATACGAAACGCACATGTTAGTGAAGATGAAACCGCATGTCGCCCAAAGCCTAGTACGCGATACAGGGTTCGTCTTCGCTGGTTTCCAGAGTCGAGCTGAAAATCTGGCGAGCCGCTGAGAATGAGGCGAGTAAAATCGGCTAAGCCGATCGATTCAGCAACGACTTGCGTGCGAAGCCATGATTTGAAATCTCAGAATGCGAATAACGACAGCGCTAAGAATAGGCCGTCAGTTGAACGCTTGTTTCAAGTGCAGGAAGGCAAGTGACAACCGTTCACTGGGTCGCGAGGGCGGCTTTTCATCCTCAAATTTACTGCGGTTCGAGACACACTTACTCCGTCGACTCTCGCCGCATCACAGTTTCAACCACCAGATTCGGAATAGAGTTGTCCATAAAGTCCGGAACCCAGCTAACGGTTGATGGATCGATTCGAACTCGCACTGTCACAAATGAACCTGGCGTTGCAGAGGCCAAAACCTCGGGTTCAATTTCTACCACGGCGTTGAAGATCGCAAGGGAATGAAGCGTCTCGTTGACACGCTCGATCACGGAGGCCGAATCAGCGGTAGGGCGTACGGCTAAGCGAGCACCCTCTCGTGTGGCCTGCACCGCCTGGTTTTTAACCATCATCAGCCTGCCAACTTCGATCAGCCCGAAGGTGAACAGCATCATGATCGGCGCTATGACTGCAAACTCGACGGCAGCAACGGCCACGCGATTACGAGCTAGCGACCTGGGTGACCGCCCGCGATCGCGAGTTGAAACGCATTTGTCATTTTGGTCGTTCATACTGGTTACTCAACTAACATGACGGGAGTGACGAGATAGCTGCTGGACTGGGTCGCTTCGGTTCCCAAGATAGCGTTGCGGGCAATCATTTTTGCAGGTTGGACAATGACTCGTTTGCCGTTCTTGGGCCCGGTCAGCTTCACATCGAGTATCTGAACACCTTCCAAACGAACGATTCGGTAGGTTGCGTTGTTGCCGTTTCCGGCAACACTCGTATAGATGGGTATGATTCGTTTTTGGCCGATGATGGCCGCGAGCTCATCTTTAATTCCAGCACTTATTCCCGTGTCTCCGTTGAGCTCCAGAATTCCATCTTCGTCAAACACCAAGGGCTTGCCTAAATCAACCAAGTCCTGCCGGGAAATTCCGTTCAAGATTTGTCGCGACAGATCCGCGGTACTATTGTTTGCTCCACCGATGTCCACCGTACCACGATTGCCAGGAGAGCCAGTCCCCTGTGGATAAAGATTGCATTCATACATACCGTCATTTCCATTGGAAACATTTCCTGACTGGCACTGAAAGTTGTCGGTTGTGTTACCAGCAACCACATTTAGCCAGGTCTCTAAGTCTAGCGCAATGGGAAGAATGTCAATCGTCTCATTGTCAGTGCCGGGAATGTAAAAGCCGGCGATCGAATTCAGCATCGCAGCGACTGCTTGTGCCTCCAATGCTTGCGAATTACGTCCGGTGATCGCACCAAAGAACAATGGTAGCTCACCGTTCACAGCGGATTGACGCGCTAGCCGAACACGAACTGCATTGGCACCATTGGCGATCGAGCTAGTAAAAACGCCCCCTCCTCCAACTTGGTAGTGACCAATTACAAAGTCGTCTGCAGAAGATCCAATCGCGGGTGGTTGATGGCCGACCAGGTTCATGGACGCCATGTTCGCTGCCGCGGCACGAATGGTCTGCTCAGGGACATCCGATGATTGCCATTCGTTCTGCTGGTCGTATAGCTCCCAGCAGGCTGCCATCGCGGACGCGTCAGCAGTTCTTCGTAATTCAGCGTTTGAGATTGAGATGTATCCAAGATCCAGTGAGACTGCCACCAAGGCTATTAAAGACGTAAGAAGTATCAATCCTAAGACAGTGACACTACCGCGTCGGTCAAGACCCGCATTTTGCCGTGCCAATCTACGCTGCGAAGATGCAAGCTGGCGCGACAGTCGTCGTAAAAAGCACATGTTGAATCCTTGCGATTAAATACCGTAGATGTAAACTGTCTCGATGCGTTCAAGGCAATTGAATTGATCAGGGAGCGTAGTGGCGGTTGACGTCGAGCGTCTCGATCTGGCCATTGCTGTAATAAATACGAACGTTTCTCAACTCGATCGACTCGACTCGATTTGCACCAAATCCGATGTCAATCGCATCCAAACTCTGCTCCCATCGATACCTGCCCAAATTCTCGTTGCCATCTAGTGGCATCTCAACCAAGTATTCAGGGCCGCCAAAGCTACCCCAGTCCGTGCAGTGACCGTCCTTGATTGCGAACACTAACTTGCCATTGAAGACGGCCATGACTTTCGTCCAAACGATGGTGTCAGTATCGGTGCTTAGTCCCTGACGGTTTCCGCTACGAGCTTGGTCCAAGTAGGCATCCGAATGGACCGCGGCGACATGAAATCCACCACCCGAAAAATCGCTTTCGGCCGCGTAGTTCATTTGAGTCTGGAAATAAAGATCCGCATCGTCCTCGTTGGGATAGGTGAAAAACGTCACTTGCGGCGAGCTGTTGTCCGGAGCCGGCTCAATGAGCTTCATTTCCCAGTCTTCTTCGATTCGCACGACAACGACGGCCGAGGCGTCGTTTGCCTTCGTTGAATTCGCCATTACGAAAAGGCTAGGAACTGCGAGCATGATCAGCATCGAGAGAGATCGGTCTGCTGAATCGAAACGCAACAAGATCGGTTTGCATCTGATTTTTGCGGCGTCCTAATGGTAGTGGAGAAGTTGACTAGACAAGCGAGGCGATTGAATCGCAACTCAAAGCTACGTCGGTTAGTCAGCGCTGGGACAGAATTTCGAGAAGATTTCGCGAGGCAATTCTGTCAGGTGGTTCCGAATGCGATGCCTCGCTAGACCTAGCGAAACCGACCTGCGGTTCTACGGGAACGGATTCGCCGGCGCACAGGCATACAGATACGCCGTTGTGCCGAGCGAGAGAGACTAAGTTGCTGCCAATGGGAGTTGCGTGCAGCTTCTCCGATCTTTGAAAGACGTCAAATTCGCAAATACCGCCGCCGGCTTACCAAGCCTAATGTCGCAACAGCTAGAAAGGCAGCAGTAGAGGGCTCTGGCACCGCGGTGACAGTAAGCGTGCCCGTTGAAACGCGTTCATTGAAAGTGAGGTCGATTGTTGCACTATTTCCAACCTCTAGTAATTGCGGATCATACCGTAGTCTGATTGCCACTATTCCACACCACCGGACATGCGGGTCCGCATCCGGCGGCTGAGCACGAGTTTTAAATCGTCGTGTTGCCACGCCAACTCAAGCCTTTGGATCGGCGCCAACGCCGCTAGGAGATCGCCATACGGCGACGGTTCGTTCGCGAGGTGTCGACAAAACGAACTTGCTCGGTCCTTTCGCGTCTTTTGTCACCTAGCGGGTCTTGGCTTGAAGATGTCCAGCGACGATTCTTTGTTGGCTTACCGATCATCTTTGCAAGCTTCGTCCCCACGGTCTGTCACCTCACCGCAGTTGCCCTCGCCTCGTACTAGCTTTCTTCCGAGTCACATTTGGTATACTGCCTCGTCGTGAAAGAAACCGGAACTAAGTACAGGGAGCGTTCGCCTCACAAGGTCACGCCCATCGTTGGACGTGCTGCACACGAAGTCCGCGAGCCAGGTCAATCGGTTTGGTCTGACTCGTTCGCGCCGGCCGTCTGATCGAAGCGCTATTCAACAATGCCAATCTCGATAAAACCGAATGGGTTCTATGAGTGGGAAGACTCCCCGTTTAGTAACTATTCAGCCTGCTGTCTTGCTTTTGGGTGGGAGCGGCGGGAGAAGACCGGTTGTTGAGTATTCGGCAAGCGATGAAAGGATTGTATCCAATGGCTGGTGGCCTCGCACACGCAGGGTGCGAAGCACTGACAT
>JBGSKM010000124.1:0-30325 GCA_041741195.1 Pirellulaceae bacterium | reverse complement strand
TTGTTCAACTCTTTTGTTCAACTCTTTTGTTCAACTCTTTTGTTCAACTCTTTTGTTCAACTCTTTTGTTCAACTCTTTTGTTCAACTCTTTTGTTCAACTACCCCCTTCCCCTTTTGTTCAACCACCCTTCCCCTTTTGTTCAACCACCCTTCCCCTTTTGTTCAACCACCCTTCCCCTTTTGTTCAACCACCCTTCCCCTTTTGTTCAACCAAATCTACCCCCTTCCCCTTTTGTTCAACTCAACCTTCCCCTTTTGTTCAACCGGCAAGAGGCGAGGAGCTTGGCACTCTAGACAGTCGTGACATCAGTTTTTCGCTGTCATGAGCAATTCGTCGGTGAACGTATTGAGTTGGGTTGGGCTTGCTCGTGGTTTTTGCCACGTTTCCACTTCAACACTGAGGCGGAAAGAGTCATCACCAAGCTTTGTAGATTTTATTGACCGAGTGAGTGGGTGGGCCAGGTCACGGCACCGGTTCTCCAGGTATCATTGTGGGCTCAAGAAAGATGAGGTGCGGTACGGCAACGGACGTGAACTCTGGCAAGCGGCCAGCACGATGATGCAAACGCCGGCCAGGAGTAACTCACGATGAAAATAACTCGAATTTTTGCACATCGCGTTGAATTACCGCTGCACGAGGGAAGTTACAAATGGTCGGGCGGAAAATCCGTGTCGGTATTTGACAGCACCATCGTCGGTGTGGAAACGGATTCTGGGATCAGCGGCTACGGTGAGGTTTGCCCGCTCGGGCCATTCTATCTTCCCGCCTATGCCGAGGGTGTGCGCTCAGGTCTTCGCGAGCTCGGACCGCATCTGATCGGATTCGATCCACGCGAGTTGATGAAGTTGAACCAACGCATGGACGCGGCACTCAAGGGCCACCCCTACGTCAAGTCTGGGATCGACATCGCATGTTGGGACATTCTCGGACAAGCCACGGGTTTGCCGGTGTGTGTGCTCATGGGAGGCCGCTTCGGCGAGAGCGTGCAACTATATCGTGCCATCTCGCAAGAGTCGCCTGATGAAATGGCACAAAAGGTCGCTGGTTATCAGTCTGCTGGATACACTCGTTTTCAACTCAAGGTCGGTGGCGATCCGGATACTGATATCGAGCGAATTCGAGCTGTGCGCGCGATGCTCAAGCCAACGGATCGTCTTGTCGCGGACGCGAACACCGGATGGACTCAGCACGAAGCGATGCGGGTGGTCCGCGCAGTCCGAGACATTGACGTTTACATTGAACAGCCTTGCCTGAGCTATGAAGAGTGTCTCGCTGTGCGTCGCCAAACCGATCATCCGTTTGTGCTCGACGAGAACATCGACAGCCTCGACATGCTGTTGCGAGCCAAGGCAGATCTAGCCATGGACGTCGTCAATTTAAAAATCAGTAAATTTGGTGGTTTGACGAGAACAAAACAGGCTCGTGACCTTTGCGTCAGCATGGGGATCGCGATGACGTTGGAGGATAGCTGGGGAGGCGACATCACGACTGCGGCGATCGCTCACCTCGCTCACAGTACTCCGGAGGAATTTCGTTTCACCAGCACGGATTTCAATAGCTACGTGACGGTCAGTACGGCTGCGGGTGCGCCGCAACGGCAAGACGGTTTCATGTCGACCAGCGCCAATCCGGGACTAGGCATTGAGCCGCGATTTGAGGTGCTTGGTCCACGCGTTGTCGACGTCACGTGAATGTGCCATCGCTAACGGGCTAGCCAGAATCTAAAAGCAATCAAGCATTTGGATAAGGATCTCGATGAATTCAGATATCTTCCAGGGCTGTGTCCCGGCACTGATGACACCGTGTCATGCTGACCGCACGCCGAACTTCTCTGCTTTGGTCACAAAGGCACAGTCGCTGCTCGACGCGGGCATGCGCGGCGTCGTTTATTGCGGATCAATGGGCGATTGGCCACTGCTGTCGGACGAAGACCGCCAAAAGGGAGTTCGCGAGCTAGTGGAAGCTGGAATACCGGTGATCGTTGGTACCGGAGCCCAGAATACGGCGTTGGCAGCATCGCATGCCGCGGCCGCACAAAGCGTGGGGGCCAAGGGTCTCATGGTCATTCCACGTGTTTTGTCCCGTGGAACTTCGCCCGCGGCTCAACGCGCGCACTTCGCTGCCGTGCTATCGGCCGCACCGGATCTCCCAGCGGTGATCTACAACAGTCCTTATTACGGTTTCGAGACAAAGGCCGATTTGTTTTTCGACCTTCGTCGTGAATTTCCGAATCTGGTTGGATTCAAAGAGTTCGGCGGAGCGGACGCGTTGAGTTACGCTGCGGAGCACATTACTCATGCCGACAGCGATGTCCTCTTGATGGTCGGCGTGGATACGCAAGTGTGTCACGGATTCATCCGTTGCGGAGCGGTCGGCGCGATTACCGGAATTGGCAATTGCTTGCCCCGAGCAGTGCTGCACCTCGTCGCACTTTGTAACTTGGCTGTTGCCGGTGACGCAGAGGCAAAACGGTGGGCATTGGAGCTCGATGACGGACTCGCGGAATTGTCGCGATTTGATGAAGGACCCGACCTCGTGCTTTACTACAAATATCTTCTCGTTCTTCTTGGCGAGTCCGAATATACCTTGCACTTCAACGAAACCGATCAGCTCTCATTGAGCCAAAAACGCTTCGCGGAAAAACAGTTGAAACTCTTTCAAGACTGGTGGAGTGACTGGCCGGGTAAGTCGTACGGTAGCGATCACATCTAGTGCTGTGAGAACGACTTGATGCGGCATCACAACCCGAGGCGTAAGCGAGAGAGTCGCGGCGCTGAAGTCAATAAAGTGGTGTCTGTCGAGAACGCTCGCAAGTGAACCAAGTATCCTATCTGCAGCCTTAGAAAGTCGCACGGACCGAGGAAAATCGCTTTATGAAATCAATGATTGTCGCCGAGTGTTTCTTGTCCCTGATTCTTGCGCAGTTGGCCGAAGCCGTTCGGGCAACCGGTGAGGCGCCGGTTGCGGCCGCGCATACGACAAGCGACATCCAGGGGTGGACCGTTCATGTCAATAACGACCTTATGAAGGGCGATAAACTGGCGATCGATCGAGCCTTGGAACTGTTGACGATCCAGCTCAAGGAAATCGAACGAGTCGTTCCGTCCAATGCAGTCACTGAGCTACGCAAGGTTCCTCTTTGGTTCTCCCCTGAGTATCCCGACGTCACGCCGAGGGCGGAATATCATCCCGGTGCGAAGTGGCTCAGCGACAACCATCGCAACCCGGCGATGGCGAAAGCCGTAGAATTTACCAACGTTCGGATTTTCGAGCGCGAGTGCCAACGGATGCCCAACTTCGCGTTGCACGAACTAGCTCATGCCTACCACGACCGAGTTTTGCCGAACGGTTTCCAAAACGACGCCATCAAGCAGGCGTATGAAGCAGCCAAAGCGGACGGTCTATACGATGTCGTTGAGCAGCGATTTGGGGACGGACGATCAGCCAATGTTCGAGCTTACGCGATCACGAATCCGATGGAGTACTTCGCCGAGTGCAGCGAAGCTTTCTTCAGTACGAACGATTTCTTTCCCTTCAACCGCAATCAACTTGCCAAGCATGATCCACGAATTTTCGCAATTTTGGAAAAACGCTGGAGCGATCCAGACAAGATCACTTCGGCAAACCATGCCGCAGATCCAGCAAAGTTGAGTCTCTCGCGGATCTTTGATTCAAACGAGTTCTCCGGCGAAAGGGTACCGAGAATCCGGTGGCTTCATTCCGGGAGTTACACGACGTTAGAAAGATCGGAGTCTTCGGGCGATTCCAAGAAAAGTGCGACTGACATCGTCCGAGTTGACATGGACGGAACTCGCGAGGTTCTCGTTGCTGCGGAGTTGCTAGTCCCTGCTGGCATTGAACAACCTCTAGCGATTGAGCAGTACGAACTTTCGTCTGATCTCGACGTAGCGCTGATCTATACAAACTCAGTGAAAGTATGGCGACAAAACACACGCGGCGACTATTGGATCTATCGCCGTTCCACAGGGACTCTTTCGCGAGTCGGAGGTAGTGCCGAACCGTCGACACTGATGTTTGCAAAGTTGTCTCCGGACGGCTCTCGTGTCGGATATGTTCACAACCATGATCTCTTCGTCGAGTCAATTAGCGGTGGCGACCGAGTGCGGCTTACCCATGACGGCTCGAATCATGTCATCAACGGAACATTCGACTGGGTGTACGAGGAGGAGTTTGGCTGTCGAGACGGTTGGCGATGGAGTCCAAATGGTGAGCAAATCGCTTACTGGCAAGTGAATACCGACGGTGTCAACGAATTCACACTCGTCGATAACACGACCGCGAAGTACCCGATTCTAAAGACGTACGCTTACCCAAAAACCGGTGAGCAAAATTCGCAATGTCGACTTGGTGTCGTGTCTGCGCCGGGTGCTTCGACGAAATGGGTCGATATTCCTGGAGATACCAAGAACGATTTCTACATTCCGCGAATGCAGTGGGACTCAAACTCCAAAGAACTTTGGGTGCAACGAGCCAACCGACTCCAAAACGCTGTGGACGTAATGCTTGCCGACGTGGCGACCGGCAAGGTTCAAACCGTATTGACGGAGCGAGACTCGGCTTGGGTCGATCTTCCGGATGAAGACTTGGTTTGGATGGATGACGGAAATTCGTTCGCGTGGACAAGCGAACGAGACGGATGGCGTCATCTTTACGTTGTGTCGCGTGATGGGAAGACCGTACGCCAAATTACCAAGGGCGAATTTGACGTGATCCGTGTGCTTCGCATTGATGAGGAGTCTGATCGCGTCTTTTTTCTCGCTTCGCCGGATAACCCAACCCAACAGTATTTGTACAGCGTTTCGCTTGGTGGTGGCGGCGTGCCCACACGACTGACCCCAGCCGACGTTGCAGGATGGCATGACTATGAGATGTCTCCGGAAGCTCAATTGGCGGTTCACACATACTCGTCGTTTGCTTCGCCGCCGATCTTGGAACTCGTATCACTCCCCGATCACGAGGTTCGCGAGACGCTCGTTGCGAATGAGCGGCTTCGAGAGTCGGTGCAAGCACTTTCGCAGTCACCAACCGAGTTCTTTCGCGTCGAAATTGGTGGCGGTGTGAAGCTGGACGGATGGCTAATGAAACCCTTCGACTTTGACGCACAGGAAAAGTATCCACTTGTTTTCTACGTCTACGGCGAACCGGCGGGACAAGCCGTATTGGATCGCTGGGGTGACAAGAAGTTCCTTTGGCATCTCTTGCTCGCTCAGCAAGGTTACGCCGTGGCGTGTGTCGACAACCGAGGTACTCCCGCACCGCGGGGGCGTGATTGGAGAAAGGCGGCCTATCGGCGCGTCGGAACGCTCGCGTCGGAGGAGCAATCGGCTGCCGCACGCGAGCTGTTGAAGCGTCCCTACTTCGACGAAACACGTGTTGGTGTTTGGGGTTGGAGTGGCGGCGGTTCGATGACACTCAATTTGCTGTTTCGATACCCCGAACTGTACCGCACTGGCATGTCCATCGCGTCCGTGCCTGACATGCGGCTTTACGACACGATCTATCAAGAACGCTACATGGGTTTACCGCACGAGAACGCAGATGACTACGAGAACGGTTCACCGATAACCCACGCCGAAGGGCTGGACGGAAACCTGCTCATCGTTCATGGGACTGGTGACGACAATTGCCATGTGCAAGGAATGGAGAAGTTGGTCAATCGTCTCATCGAGTTGAATAAACCCTTCACGATGATGACGTACCCGAACCGCAGTCATTCCATTAACGAGGGCAAAGCGACGAGTCTGCACTTGTATGGGCTCCTGAACCGGTACTTAAACAGCAACCTGCCTCCTGGACCGATCCCGTAGTTCAACTGCTGTGCGTATTCAAGTTGTCTGCAATCAGCCGATAGCCCGCATCCGGATCGAGCCCAATCACCGCTTCGATGTTTTCAAGATAGTCTACTTCCGTTCGCGTCTGGCGAAGCACCGGCGAGAGGATGCGGCCCTTCGGAACGCGCAGGTTCACTGAGCAATTCCAGGAAAGGTGAAGTTCACGGTCACGACAACAAAACATCATTGAACACCCTTCGTCATGCCAAGAAAATCTCGGGGGCTCGGGGGCTGGCCCCTGACCGCACCCTGTTCTGGTCGAATCAGTGAGTGGGCTGGACTGGCTCGCTAACGGTTTGTTATGCACCCGGATGTGTGAAGCGGTATCACCTGTCCCTTCGATGGATCGAAGCTTTGGTCGTGAAACTGAAAACCGATTACCGACAATGGTGCTTGCTGGTCGCGGTGGCGCTATTGGCGTTCAGCGGTTGCGTACGACGCAGGATGACGGTGCGTACCAATCCACCGGGAGCGACCGTATCGGTCGACAATCAAGTGATTGGGACCTCGCCAGCAGCGAGTCCTTTTGTCTTTTACGCCACTCGAGAATTTCGCATCGAGAAAGATGGGTTTCGGACTGAGACCATTCGCCGACGCATCAATCCTCCCTGGTACGAGTACCCTGGGCTGGACTTTATTTCCGAAACACTTTGGCCGGGCGAGTTGCGAGACGAGCGGATTATCGACGTCGAATTGGTTCCCAAAGAGGTCCAGGCACCACAGCAGGTGATCGAGCGAGCGGATTCGTTGCGCCAGCAATCGCGTGCCGGGATCGTCACGGCGCCTCGATAAGTCACGGGTCGGAGATTCTGGGAGTTCAGCTAGGGACGGCTTGCAAGAAAGGTTGTGGTATTGGAACCTATTTGAGAACCATCGATCGGATTACGCCGTCGGTTTTCGGTGGTAGGCCGGATCAAGGAGCGTCAGCGACGTCGATCCGGCAGTAAATTTTCGGGTTGAGATTGAACTTCAAGAAACCATTGAAAGGCCCGCGGCTAGCGCCGTCGGCTCATGGTTGTTGACTTTTTGCGATGGCGTTCCACTAACACGCGTGCAATGAACTCGTCGGCTCCATTTTATTCCGACGAACGGCGAGTGACCCTAGCATTGACGCGGCTGGCCGCTCCCTTGGCCATCGTGGGGTTGTTCTTCAGCGTGCTGGCGGGCGAATCGCGGTTGGCGTTTCGCGACGTCAGTCATTTTTACACGCCGCTGTACGACTATGTGTCCGAGCGATGTGCGAGCGATCGATTGCCGCTTTGGAATCCACTCGACCAGACGGGGATACCGCTGATCGGTGAAACCACGACGGCGGTGCTCTATCCAGTTCGCTACGTTTTGTTTTCGTTGCCATTGAATTCGGCGACGCTGCTCGGTTGGTACGTTGTCATCCATCTCGTGTTGGCCTCGCTGACCGCCTGGATCGCGGCACGATGGTGTGGGGCTTCGCGAATCAGCTCGCGTCTTGCGGGCGTCGTCTACCCGTTGTCCGGAAGCGTCGTCTTCCTTTACACCAACCCGCCGTTCTTGGTCGCGGCGGCTTGGATGCCATTGGTTCTTGGTGCCTGCTTGGGCAAACGATCGATGGAGCCTGTTCGCCGCGTCAGTATCGTCGCGCTGTCACTGGCAATGATGGTGCTTGGTGGCGATCCACAAACGGCGCTGCATGCGACCCTGGTCGTTGCAATGGTGCTCGTGTACCAGCGAGTCATCCGCGGTGAGCGACAAGCGACGTCCCTCTTGTTGTCGCTGGTGATCGCCGGAGTCTTTGCCAGTTTGTTGACGCTACCGCAACTCGCCGCGTCGATCTCATGGAGTCGACAAAGCTACCGAGTTCTCAACGACGAGCCGACATCCCTCTGGTCGCCGCCCTCGCCAAGCTCGCAGCAATACGAATCGTTTTCGTACTCGTTACCGCCATGGCACTTGCTCGAATTGGTCACGCCGAATGCGTTCGGCGATTTATTCCCGCAGTACCGACGGTGGAGTGTTTGGATACCGATGGACGGACGCGTTTGGACCCCCAGTCTTTACGCGGGATTGATATCGCTGCTGGCACTATTGGTTAGTGTCACGTTCATGCGAGGACGTTGGCATTTCGTTGCCGCACTGGCGGCGCTGGCGGCATGCGGAAGTTTTGGTGTCGGTTGGTTTGTCTACCAGTGCTGGGATGGCGCGGGAGCGATTGATCCGGCGGCCGGCGGCGTGTCATGGTGGCTGTATCATTTTTTGCCCGGATACGCGTCGTTTCGATACCCGGCGAAGTGGTTGCCGTTTTTGGCGCTAGCGACCAGCATCATCACGGCGCTTTATCTCGATCGATTGATGTGCCCAAAGTCGCGAGCGCCACGCCGCGCTTTGATTGCGGTGGCAAGTGCCTGTGCGATCGCGCTGCTTGCCAGCTACTGGATTCAATACCAATGGCAATTTCCGCAGCGGCTTCCGTCCGACCGGTTTTGGGGGGCTATGGATATCGATGATGCGATCACCCAAGTTCGCGGATCGCTCGTTCACACGATCGTCGTTATCATGTTGCTCGCACTGGCGATGCGTGTTCGCACCACGACGCTAAAGCGAATTCGGTTTGCGGCCGTGGTTATTTTGATTACGACCGTCGAATTGAGTTGGGCCGCCAACCGCTGGATCGCCGTCGCCGATCAGTCCAGCATTGCGATAACTCTCGCAGCGCATGCGCCACCGATGATCCCGACGCGGTGGTTACGCACCATCGATGGCAGGGGTTTCCCCAGCGTTTGGCGACGTGAAACCAGCGACACGCGATTCGTCGAAGTGGAAGCGACCCAGCAAGCAAGCTGGTTCGGCCGATGGCATCTGGCCGATCGCCAAGCCGTCTTGAATAACATGACGTCGATACGCAGCAACGCGGCGACACGTTTTTGGCAAGCGATCGGCGACACGACGCGCAACATGGATCTGCGCGAGCAGGCCGAACTGTGGAACCGCATTCGCCACTGGCTTGACGTCGATGGTGTGGTGGTCGCGAAGTCGTCCAGCGAGACAGTTCAAGTTTCTGGCCAACCAAGTCAACGCGGTGAAGTCGAATTCACCGTCGACGCAGAGACAAGTGAACCCTTCGAGATCCACACGACTTGGAATCAACGACCGCCCAGCGATCATGTTCGTGCGGACTTGGCCCGTTGGCTCGGTGAGTTATCGGAGCACGGTCACGAGGCGATTCCCACGGTCTTTTCGTCGGATGCGATTGCCATGGGCGAGATAACGGAAACGCCCGACACGGAAATGACCAATCGCGAAACCCCGAGCGCTAGTGTGATTGATGCTGGCCCCGAGTCGATGCGACTGCGAATTACGACCGATCGCTCGGTGCTAGTGACACGAAGCGTGCTGCAGGATGGGCATTGGCATGCGACGCTGCGATCGGTTCCAAGCGGCATGACAACTGTCGCAACCGTCCACAACGTTGATCACTTGGCTCAAGGCGTCGTCGTCCCGGAGGGTGATTGGGAGGTCGAGTTCGACTACCGACCGCGCTGGCTGGCAAAGACGCTGGTTATCGCGGCGATCGCGTGGCTGGCTTGGCTGGGGATGTTCGTTCGAGGTCCAGCAATGTTTGTTTGGTGGCTAGGCCGCCGGGGGCGCTAAATCCGCCGAGTCGACCACTGGCGCCGACAACTCGGTGACACGGCACAACGATGGGAACACGGTTTCGTGCCATCGCCGATCCGACAGCGCGACTTGCACCGGCACTTCCGGCGATCGTCGCCAATTCGCCGTAGGTCATGGTTTGGCCCGGCTCGATCGCACGGCACGCCGCGTAGACTCGCTCGCCAAACGGAGTGACGTGCCGGAGATCCACGCGGACATCGGCGAATGATTCTCGTCCATGACGAAAGTAGGCGACTAGCAATCGATCGAGCTGGTCCGCTTCGGATCGTAACTCGCGCGAGTCGTCGTCCGACATCCCCGCCAATCGTGCGGGTTCAAACGACAACTTCGCTAACCCATGTTCCGTCCACATCGACCACGCGTCACCGAAGGGGGTCGTGTGCACGGCGACGTGTGATGCGACCAAGAACGTTGACGTGGACATGAGTGTTCCCGGCGGCTGGTTTAGGGGAAGTACAAACTCAGAAGAGCAGTAGCTTACCACCGTACGCTTTCTTGAGCAGCGCCGGCGTCATCACTTCCTTGGCGGGACCTTCGGCGATCACGGTTCTATTGAGCAACAACACGCGATCAAAGTACTCGGTCACGGTATCCAAGTCGTGGTGCACCACCATTGCCGTCTTGCCGTCGTCGCGCAGTTGTCGCAGCGAGTCGATGATGGTCGCTTCGGTGGCCGCATCGACACCGGCGAGCGGCTCGTCCATGAGGAATAACTCGGCGCCCTGGACCAGCGAACGCGCCAAGAACACTCGCTGTTGTTGGCCGCCGGACAATTGACTGATTTGGCGACCCGCCAAGTCCTGCATTCCGACGCTCGCGAGTGCCTCGATCGCCTGTTCGCGATGTCGCCGAGCGACGGGTCGAAACCAGCCAATTTTGCGATACAAGCCCATGCAAACGACATCCAGCGCCGTGACGGGAAATTCCCAGTCGACCGTGGTTCGCTGGGGCACATAACTGATCCGCCCGCTCGCTTCGCGAAAGCCCTTGCCGAAAAATTCAAAGTGACCGGATACTGGTTCGATCAGCCCCAGACTCGCTTTGATCAGCGTGCTTTTTCCGGCACCATTGGGGCCAACGATCGCGGTAAGAGTTCCCGCGGGTGTTTCGAAGTTGATACCGCTGAGCACAATCGATTGGCGATAGGCGATCGTCACGTCGACGCCACGAAGCGGTGGGACCGTCGCGATTGCAGACGCGAGCGAGCTCACGAGGACTCACCGAGTCGACCTTCCGTGGTCACTTCGCGCGCCACAGCATCACTCTCGAGATCACTCTCCAGCGCTTCCTCGGGCAGCTCGAACGGAACCGTTTGACCGCCGAGTGCGTTGGCAATCGTACGCACGTTCGCTTGAATCATCCCCAGGTACGTACCCGCTTCGGAGGCTTCGGCGCCCAGCGAGTCGCTGTACAGCGTCGCGTCGCTTGATACGGTCATGCCGCGTTGGCGTGCGCCTTCGACGATCGCCTTGACTTGCCGCTGCGAGACGCTGGTTTCAAAAAACACTGCGGGGACGTGCCGGGTAACAATTAAATCGACCAATCGATTCGCGTCACTAATCGCGGCTTCGCTCATCGTCGAGATCCCTTGAACGCCGTGCACTTCGAGATTGTAACGGCGACCAAAATAACGGAACGCATCGTGCGCGGTGATCAGCACACGTTGGCTGTCGGGAATCGTCGCCAGCGTTTGTTCGCTCCACTGGTCCAGCGCCGTTAGTTGTGCATTCAAACGACGACGAGCTTTCTCGATCGACTCCGCGCGACCGGGTTGCCACTGGATCAATTCGCGAGCAACCCCATTGGCCGCCTCCGCCCACAGCGCGACATCCATCCAGATATGCGGATCATGCAAACCGGCGTCGGCATCGAGCAGCTGATCTGGATCCAGTTGGTCACCGACCGCGATCGTCGGCTTGCCGAATTTGGCACGACTCTCAAGCACCTCGCCAAGCCGCCCTTCGAGATGCAACCCGTTGTAGACAACTAAGTCGGCGCCCGAGATGCGCACCGCATCGGTTCGAGTCGGTTGGTGCAAGTGCGGGTCGACGCCGGGCCCCATGATCGCTGTCACGCGAATATCGTCGTCCAATAGCGAGTCAACGAGATCGCGAACCATTCCCGTCGTCACGACGACCTCGAGCTTGGCGCCTGCCGACACGGGGCTGCCATCGGAATTCCGCGGTGCCGAGCTGGACCGCGAGTTACAGCCGACGAGCACGAGCACCGTCCACAACATCGCCAAAACGATCATCAACCAATGCGAAAGCCACTGCGATCCGCGACTGGATAAGACGCGACTGCGGTCACGCCAAGGAGCTGAATTCAAGGTATTTGGGCACTTCCATGGTAAGGGAATTTCACTGGCCCCGACGACTGTCGCCGCCGAAAACCACGCCGATGCAATCTTTACGGCTTACCAAACATAATTGTTTGGCTACCCAAAAACTAGCCCAAATGCGGTCCAGGATGGCGGATCTCGGCCTTGACCATTTTTTCGGTGGTGCCTATCACACGGGTCTTTCACCTGATTGAGCGATGTTTCCATGCTTCATGCAGTGATTATGGCGGGCGGTAGCGGCACACGATTTTGGCCCGCCAGCCGGCAGCGGCGACCCAAGCAATTGCTATGTCTGTCGGGGGATCGATCGATGATCCAAGCGACCCTGGACCGGCTCGGTGATTTGGTGCCTCCGCAGCGTCAACGGGTGATCACAGCCCAGACACTTTGCGATCCGATCGCGGAACAATTGCCGGACTTGCCGAAGCAAAACATTGTCGGTGAACCGTGCAAGCGTGACACCGCGCCCTGTATTGGATTGGCCGCGGCGCTGGTGGCCGCCGATGATCCCGACGCGACGATGGTGGTGATGCCCAGTGATCACGTTATCAAGGATCATGCGGAGTTCCGCCGCGCGATCTCGATTGCCGAAGCGTTGATCGACGAAGACCCGACGCGAATCGTGACGTTTGGAATCCGTCCGAGCTATCCGGCGGAATCGTTCGGCTACATCCAAGCGGGCGATGCGATCAAGTCGAAGGCGAATGATCCGAAACAGCCGCTGTCGGTTTCAGGTGTTCAACAGTTTCGCGAAAAGCCGAATTTGGAAACCGCCAAGGCCTATGTCCAAGCCGGTACGTTCTTTTGGAACAGCGGCATCTTCGTCTGGCGAGCCAAAACGATTCTGGATGCGCTGGCGCAGTACGAACCGGCGATGCATGCCCATCTTGACAAAATCGGAAATGCGATCGGGACTCCCAATTTCGACGCGACGTTTCAATCCGAGTTCGCGGCGATCGTCGGCAAATCGATTGACTATGCCGTGATGGAAAAGTATCCCAACGTGGTCGTCATCGAAGCTCCCTACGATTGGGACGATGTGGGCAGTTGGCAATCATTGGCGCGTTTGCACGCTCCCGATGCGGATGGCAACACCGTGGTCGGCAATCACATCGGTATCGACACGCGTGGAACGATCGTGCACTCACAATCGGGACACATGGTCGTGACCATTGATGTGCAAGACATGATCATCGTACAAACACCCGACGCCACTCTCGTCGCGCCCAAACACGCCGAAGAGCGGGTGCGCGAAGCCGTCGCCGCGCTGCAATCCAAGCAGATGAACCAATGGCTGTGACAGTGCTGCCAACCCTTTGCGTACTGAGATCACCCAGCGTGAACACGACTACGCGGCTGTGGTTGACTCGCCGCTAGGTTTTGGCTTGGTTCTCACTTCGCTGAGCCACTGGAATACGACGTAGAATACGGGCGTAAAGAACACTGCCAAGACCGTCGAGGTGATCATGCCGCCACAAACCGCGGTGCCAAGCGAGCGACGACTCGCGGCCGCGGCTCCCGTGGCAAAGACCAGCGGCAATACACCCAGAATGAATGCAAATGAAGTCATCAAGATCGGGCGGAATCGCATTCGAGCCGCTTCGGTGGCCGCCTCGCGAATCGGCTTGCCTTGAAGTCTTAGATCTCGCGCGAATTCGACAATCAAGATCGCGTTCTTACTTGCTAGCGCAATAATCAGCACGACTCCGATTTGGACATAGACGTTATTGTCCATCCCGAACCAAGAGATCGCCGCGACGGTGCCGAGCAGACCGAGTGGAACGACGAGGATCACGGCCAAAGGTAGCACCCAGCTTTCGTAAAGGAACGCCAGCACCAAGTAAACCAAGAGCACGGCAAGACCAAAGATGTAGACTTCTTCGCCCTTGGTTTGGCTTTCTTGCAGCGAAATGCCGCTCCAGTCGTATCCAATTGCGTCGGTAAAAATTCGGCGGGCGAGCTGTTCCATGATTTGCAGCGCCTCGCCAGAGCTTTGACCGGCGGCTGCAGAACCCGTGATCGCGGCGGCAGGATACAAGTTAAAGCGACGAATGATTTGCGGCCCGAACGACTCGTCGATTTCGACGATACTTCCCAGCGACACCATGTCGCCATCGGCATTGCGAACGTTTAAACGTCGTATGTCATCGATGCTGTCTCGGTACGGCGAGTCGGCTTGCAGTGAGACGCGATAGGTACGGCCAAACTTGTTGAAATCGTTGACGTAGGATGATCCTAACGCGGTTTGCAGGGTCGTGAATACGTCGTTGACCGGGACCTGCATGCTCATCGCCTTAGGACGATCGATATCGGCGAACAATTGTGGAACGCCGGCTCGGTAAGTCGTGCTCACTCGTTGCAGTTCCGGTTGCTGGTTTGCTTCGGCGACCAATTGGTTGACGGTAACTTGTAAATTGTCCAAGCCAGTTCCACCGCGATCTTCGACTTGCATTTCGAAGCCGCCAGCGGTACCGAGCCCCTGGATCGCTGGCGGTGGAATCACGAGAATGAACGCGTCTTTGATCCCGCCAAGTTTCTGCGTCAACTGGCCGATCATCGGGCCCTGCTGCAACTCCGGTGTCGTTCGCTCCTCCCAGTCCGTCATTCGGATGAACACCGTCGCCGCGTTGGACGACTGGCTACCTTCCAAAATCGACGTGCCGCCGAGTGTGAACCAAGTTTCGACGCCTGGTTGCTCCTGGAGGATCCCGTTGACTTGCTCGATCACCAACTTCGTTCGATTTTGAGACGCGGCATCGGGCAATTGGATCGCGACGATCAAGTAACCTTGGTCTTCTGTCGGCAGGAATCCCGTGGGCACGCGCGAGTACCACCACGCGGTGCCGCCCAAAGTGATCGCAAACGTGAGCAGGACGACAGGCCATCCGCGGAGCAGTCCGCGAACGCACCACACGTAACCCGACTCGATCCAGCCAAAGACGGTATTGAACCAACGCGAGAGAAAGAACTTCTTTTCTTTGGCCGGTCGCAGCCACAGTGCGCACTGGGCCGGTTTGAGCGTCAGCGCATTGACGGCGCTCAGCAGTGCGGTGGCGGCAATCGTCAACGCGAATTGGCGATACAGTTGACCGGTGATCCCCGGCAAGAATGTCGTCGGTACGAACACGGCCATCAGGACTGCGGTGATCCCGATGACGGGGCCGGTCACTTCGCGCATCGCGCGGACGGTCGCTTCCTTGGGCGCTTCGCCACGTTCGATATGATGCGCCGCGTTCTCGACGATCACGATCGCATCATCGACAACGATCCCAATGGCAAGCACTAATCCGAACAGGGTCAACAAGTTGATCGAGAAACCGAGCAGTGGCATCACGGCAAACGCGCCGATGATCGTCACGGGAACCGTTGTCGCTGGGATCAACACCGCTCGCCAATCTTGGAGGAACACCAAGATGACAACCAACACCAACACGCCGGCTTCGAACAACGTTTTGTAGACTTCGGTGATGGCCGATGACACAAAAATTGTGGTATCAAACGGGATATCCCACTGCATTCCTTCGGGAAACGCGGTCGCCAGCGACTGGACGCGTTCTCGAACTCGATCGGCCACGTCCAGCGCGTTCGCACCGGGAGCTTGGTAGATCAGCACGCTCGCCGAGTCCACGCCGCCCTTTTGTGCAAACGTATCGTACGTCTGTGCCCCCATTTCGACTCGCGCGACGTCGCGCAAATAGACAAGACTTCCGTCGTCCGCCACTTTGACAACGATCTCTTCGAACTGTTCCGGCTCCGTCAACCGGCCCGCCGCCGTAACGGTGTATTGAAACGCTTGAGGACTATCCAGTGGTGGTTGAGCGATTTGACCCGCGGCGACTTGGACGTTTTGTTGGCGCAATTGAAACAGCAAGTCCTGAAACGTTAGCCCGCGGGCGTCCAGTTTGGTTGGGTCCGCCCAAATGCGCATGCTGTACGCGCCACTTCCGCTGACCGTCACTTCGCCGACACCATCGACGCGACTCAGTTCATCGCTCAGCCGCAACGTCGCGTAGTTGGATAGAAACAAACTATCAAAGGTCTTGTCGGGCGAAGTCAGCGAAACGACGAGCAGAATATTTGTCGATCGCTTTCTGACCGACACGCCCTGTTGCCGCACTTCCGCTGGCAAAAACGGTTCAGCCAGGGCAACGCGGTTTTGCACCAGGACTTGAGCGTCTTCCAAATCCGTGCCAACGTCAAAGGTCACCGTCAACGCATAGCTGCCGTTGGACGAGGACGTCGACGACATGTAAAGCATGTTCTCGACGCCGTTGATTTGTTGCTCCAGCGGAGCCGCGACCGTGTCGATCATCACTTGCGCATTCGCACCGGGATACGTCGCCGTCACCTGGATCGTTGGCGGCGTGATGCTCGGATACTGTTCGACGGGTAGAAACAACAAGCCGACGACGCCCAAGATGATCGTCAGCAGTGCGATGACGTTGGCTGCGACAGGGCGATTGATGAAGAAATTCGAGATCACGGTTGTGGCTGCTCTTCTGTCGGGCTCGCCACTTGGCCGGTCTCCGGCGCGGTCACCGTGGATGTATCTTCCGCTGGTTCATCTACCGCTGGTTCATCCTTCGCAACCGGCTGAGAAATCGTGACTTCGCCGCCCGGGCGGATCTTTTGCAATCCCGATGTCACTACGACTTCACCGTCACTGAGTCCCTCGCGAATCACGGTCATGTCTCCATCCACGGTGCCGGCGGCGACGGCTCGACGTTCGACTCGTCCATCTTTGATTACCATCACGAACCGTCCCTGTTGGTCCATGCCAAGCGCCGATGTCGGCACAAACACACCCTCATAGGACGCGGTGAATGGAACTCGGACACGCGCGAACAACCCAGGCGAAAGTTTCCCGTCAGGGTTTTCAAAACTTGCGCGTATCCGCGTGTTGCCGGTTTGGGGATCCGTGCGGTTGTCCACAAAATCGATCACGCCTTGGAATGGGAAATCGGGGTCGGACGCGAGTCCCAAGCGAACTTCGATGCGCGAATTGCGGGCGCTCTTGACTTCCCCTTTCTGCAATCGGCCGCGATAGTCGAGCAGCGATTGCTCGTCGACATCGAACTCGACAAAGATCGGATCGATCGAAACGACGGTCGTCAGTGGCATTGAGTCGGCCGCAATTAAATTGCCGATCGTCACCTGTGTCTGGCCAAGCAATCCTTCGATCGGCGATCGGACGCGAGTGAAATTGAGATTCAATTTTGCTGTCTCGACAGCGGCAACGAGGCTCGCGATTTGTCCTTGAGTTTGCGAGGTCGTGGCGTTCGCTTGGTCCAATTCCGCTTGGCTGATCGCATTCTTGTTGAACAATTCTCTCGCACGGCTCAAGTCTTGTTCGTTTTGCTTGAGCAGCGCCCGAGCCGATTGCAGATTCCCTTCGGCTTGCGACAACGCCAACTGGTAGGGCTCGGGATCGATCAAGAACAACAACGTGCCGACGTCGACCATCGAGCCTTCGTTGACTGTCACCGTCGGCAACTTCGCATCATCGATTTGCTCGCGAGCCGATGCGGCCGGATGCGACGGCTGGATTTTTTGAGACGTGACAGAGGTGGGTGTTGCCAGGAGATAGCCACTCACGCGGGCTCGAATTTCGACCGAGTTCACTGCGGAGGTGCGACCGGTGAACACGCGATAGTCCGTCGTCGGCTGGACCACCGCTTCGGCCGCATCGACTTCGGGGACGGGCGCGGCAGCTGCCCCAGCACCGCCAACTGTGTTGGTTGCACCGATGGCTGGATCGTTCCCGGTGTCGTCGCAGCCGGTAGTACCCAGCATCGAGACGGCGGTGAAACCAATCACGCCTGAAACGAGTAACCGCAAAGTGAATTGCCCAGTCGAATACGGCATGAAATCCTCGAAATGCTCCGCGGAAATCGCGGCTTTTCGGGTCCTTCAAGCAAATCTCAGGCCACTGAGACTCGACGTCCGATGACGTTGCAATTCAATCAGGGTTGATTCGAATGCCGTTGTTACTTCCCAGCCTACTTCTTGCTCGGCTGCTTCTTCGCTTGCTCGGCAGCCTTTTCTTTCTCGTTGGCTGCGTCTGGATCTGTCGCAAACGGTTTCTCGTCTTGGTATCGCTGCAGCGTCTTCTCGGCGAATTCTTTGTAGTTTTCGCCGACCATTTTGACGACCTTTTCTTGCCAGCCCACCGCTTCGTCGAACTTGCCCGCGGCTGCCAAAGACGCGGCCAGCGAGGACACGTCGCTGACGTTCTCGTACTTGGACAAATCACACGCGGCCCGAGCCGACTCGACCGCGAGCTCGGCGTTACGCAGCTTCTCGTTCGGCGTCGTCGCCAACAGCCATGCGCGGTTTTGTAGCGCCAGTCCATATTTGGGCGACAGGGCGAGTGCCTCGTTGTAGTCGTCCAGCGCCTCCTCGTGCTTGCCGAGTTGGAACAAGTTGTAACCGCGGTTGTTGCGAGCCACCGGATCTTCGGGTTTCAATTCGATCGCGCGAGCAAAATCCTTGACCGCATCTTCGTGCTCCGCTTTTTGAAAGTGGATGTAACCACGACCCATGACGGCGTTGAAATCTTTCGGATCGATCGTCAAGATCGCGTCGAAGTCGCCGATGGCATCGTCGGGTTTCCCAGCGGCTTTGTAGGCGATGGCACGTTGGTTCAAAATCAGTTTCGTGTCTTGTTTCGCTTCCTGTTTTTTCTCGATAACCGTGCTGTAGTCCGCGATCGCTTCATCAAACTTCCTTTGATTCATCCGCGCTGCCGCTCGATTGATCAGCGGCGATGTGTCCGCGGGATCCAACTCCAGCGCCTTGTTGTAATCCTCGATCGCTTGGTCGAACTCACCACTGGATGCGAGAAACAATCCGCGACTCGCATACGCGTGCGCCTCGGTGTAGCCCAGTTCGATCGCTTTATCAAAATCCTCTTTCGCCTTGTCGGCTTTGCCCAGCGCCCACCAGCTTGATGCGCGGAGCGTGTAATAACGACCTTCTTCGGGGTGTTCTTTGATCAAGTCCGTGTAAACGTCGCCCGACTCAGCAATCTTGAGCGCGTTGACTTTGTCGACCGCACCCTTGACTCCGTCGTGGGTCACAATCACATAGTCTTTCTCACGCTCCTCAACCACCGTCAACAAGTCGCCCTTTTCGATCGTGTTGTTGACGCCTTCGCCATCTGTCAACTTCATTTCGACCCGCGCGACCAGCGGTTCACCCGGGATCACTTCCAGCGACTCCTGGGCCGCCGCAGGCTGGGGCCAAACGACTCCGTTGAGAGCGAGTGTGGCGAATAACACCGTCAAACAACCGGTCATGATCAGGGTGGATCGGAGCAATTTCGGAGTACCAGATCGAGTCATGAGAAAGCGTGAATCGTGAGGGTAGAGCGGGGCAGTGTATCAATTCAATCCCCAAGTGATTTGGATGCACTCGGTGCGGCCTGCACAGCCGCGGGGATTCGTCCGCAAGTGGCATCGGGCACCCTTGCAGATCGCGGTCGCGATTGAACCGAGGTTCCGCGATGGGATCGAGGTTAATAACGGAATTGTGATTGCGTTTGGCTCTGCCGCGTCAGTCGGGTCAAATCTTAAGAACTTTTTTCTGAAAATTCCATTACATCAAATGCGTGGCTGCGTTCAAATATTCGCGTTAAATAGCATGTGACGATTGTGGAATGTGCGCAAATTGAACAGCCTGGGACGCTTTTTTCGCATTCGCCGCTTGTAACGATTCGACGCCCATTTATCATCGTCAATGTATTTCTATGTCGGGGGGATTCAACATTGCACCCCCACTCCTGCCCAAGATTTCCCTCCTGAGGATTGCAACTGTGAAGAGTTTTGGACGTTTTTCGCTGGGGTCGCTTGCGACGTTAGCGTTAGTCGCGGCCAGTCACGCGGGTGACTGCGTACCGTGCGGCGGATGCAGTGACCCATGCGGAAGCGTGTCGGTCGGCTCCGGGTGTGCTGGCGGATGTGGTGGATCCGTCGTCTATTCCGGCGGATCGAGCGTCGATTGTGGTTCGAGCTTGATGAGTTCGGGCAGTGTGCTTGGATCGTCCAATGTGGCTGCGTCCGTGGTCAGCGGCGGTGATTTCTGTGAGCCGATGACGACCTACAAAGTCATTTTGGAACCAAAGTATGTCACGGAGACTCGCGCCGTTTGTGTGACAGAAAGCACCACGGAAACTCGCTACCGCACCAAGACCGTCTACAAGACGGTTCCCGTGACCGAGGAAAAGTACCGTAGCAAGGTGGTCAATGTTCCCAAGACAGAAACCAAGACCATCACTTATTCGGTACTGGTTCCTGAAAAGGGTGAAAAGTCCGTCGAAGTGACGGAGTCGGTTCCGGTTTGGAACGAAGTTGCGGAAGAGTACACGGTTCGCGTCCCAGTGATCGTCGAAGTTCCTGAGACCTACACGGTCAAAGTCGCACAATTGCAGGACGAAGAATTCACGTACAACGTGAGCATTCCCTATCCGGTGACGGAGCAAAAGATGCAAACCGTCGTCAACGCGGTTCCAGTCACCAAGCAACGCACCGTGCAAATTTGCGTTCCGCAAACGACGATGCAAACGGTGACCAAGGACTACGGACACTGGGAAGAACAGGTCGTCGAAGTCGCTGCGGCGCCGATGGTGGCTAGCAGTGGTTGTGGATCGTCCGGATCGAGCTACGGCAGTTCCGTCGGTGGTTGCGGCAGTGCATCGGCATGCGGAAGCTGTGCTGGTCACGGACGATTGTTCCACCGCGGTGGTGGTTGCTCGTCTTGCTCGAGTTGTGGTGGTTGCGGCGTCGCAGCATCCGGTTGCGGCTCGGCCAGCGGCTGTGGTGCTGGACCGTCGATGAGCTACGCTACGGCTCCGGCAGCTAGCTGTGCGATGACGACGATGACCAAGAAAGTTTGGGTGCCGAACGTTCAAACGGAAACCGTTCCCGTGACCACGAGCAGCTCGCGCAGCGAAGTGATCAACTACACCGTTTATGAACAGCAAACGACGCAAGTGCCATTCGAGTGCACACGATTGGCTTATCGCACCGAGACTCGCACCGGTACCAAAAAGTCGGTCGTGTATGTGGATCAAGAGCAAACTCGCATGCGCAAAGTCGTCCAGTACAACGACGAGACTCGCACTCGGACGCGCAAAGAGTTGACCTACACGAACGTCACCAAGACGGAAACAGTACCGTTCGTCACGTATCGCACCGAAGAACGCACCAAGGAAGTCTCATACACCTACAACGTGCCTGAGTACACCATGGAAACGTACACGACGACCCGTTACGACCGCGTCGCGGAAGAAGAAGTCGAAGAGTACACGGTGACGGTCCCAGTGACCGTGACCAAGGAAGAGACCGTTCAAGTGTGTAAGATGGTGCCTCGCTTGGTCGAAGAAACGTCGACACCTTGTTGTGCATCGGCTGGGTCCAGCATGGGCAGCAGCATGGGTGCCGGATTCGATTGCGGTCCATCCGTCGCGGCTCCCGCGATGTCATCGGGATGTGCCGGTTGCGGCGCACCACTCGCATCGCCTTGCGGTTGCCAGTAGTCTTGGTCGGCTGCCAGTCGGCTTGAGCCGTCGGAATCCATCGGCGGCAGAATGTTGAATTCAACCATCGTGAGCACAGTGCGGCTCACGGTGGTTTTTTCATGGACTTTGCCTGTCGCTCGCGGCGGTCCGAGGCCTGTCGGTTCGAACCTGTGCCAGCGGTCCCGGTTGTGCCGCTTGTAACGAATCAGCCGCGGGGGTGTGGAAAGTTTCAGCGACGATAGGCTACCCGGCGGTGCGATCTCCGCTGGGCGAACTAGGTTGATACCCATCGAAGCTTGCTTCGCCGCAGGCATATGCCAATGATGTCGACGTTAACCATGGTCCGCTTTCGCTCGGCGAAAGTACGCCTGGCTAGTTTTCTCCGCTTCGGTATGTGAATTCGACATCCAAACCTTGTAATCCCTCGCTTCTGTTACACGACAACATAGGAATCACGACTCGATGAAAAAGTTATTGACCAGCAGTGCACTTGCGTTCGCGCTTGCCACCGCGTCCTTCATGCCTCAGGTTTCGGCGCAAGAAAACGCCGACACTCCCAGTGCTGCCGAAAGCCCAGCCACGGCCGAAGGTGATGCGCCAGCCGAAGCCGTTGAAGCCAAGTATCCTTCGGCCGAGCCGGTGAAGGATGCGACCCCCAAGGTTCGACCGCTGAGCGTGACCGTGGACTTGCTATCCAGCACCGAAATCGTCGGCACGCTGACGGACATCACCAGCCTGGACATGCAAACTTCGTTCGGTACCGCGAACATTCCGCTCTCCGAAGTCGCGGGGATTCGATTCGCTTCCGCCGACGACGCATCGACCACCGTCGTGATGCTCAATGGTGACTCGATCACCGGTGCAACCGACGTCAAGCTGGTGACCGTCGAAACCGAATGGGGCACGGCCGCGATCAACGGACAAAGCGTCCAATCGATCTTGTTCGTTCCCAATGTCGTTTGGAATCCGAATACGGGACTCAATGGCAAACGTTGGACACTCGTCAGCGACAAGCAACCCGCTCCACCTGCGGCATCGACCGCACCAGCGACACCCTCGAATGTCCCGTCGCAACCAGTTCGCAATCCGGACGGTTCGATCACTTATCCCAACGCGACGTTCCAACAGCGTCCCGGATTCAACAGCGGCCGATAACCGCGCTCGACGGCCACTGAGTTGACTTGGTCAACTCAGTCGGCCCAGTCGCACTCAGCGATAATCGCTCGGCTTCTTACCTTTGACAAAGGTACCGAAGCCAAAGGGAGTCGGTTGGTATTCACCGACGATCGAAACATCGAGATCTGCGGTGATGGTGTCTTCCAGACCCAGTGCCCACAGGGCACCGTTGACGATCATTCGCCGCGTGCCTTCGTAGGGCAAATCAGTCGCGGCGCCCATCGTCGTGGTGAAGATACGCCCGCCCTTGTGCGTCCGCGTCCAAGCGACTGGCATCATCGGATCGTTTCGCTTGTCGGTGACGGCCGGATCGTCGTAAGACATGCCTTTCACCACCGCCCCGAGCACCACGGGATGACTGTCCCCGGGCAACGGCAATCGCACGGCGTAGACATCCGACGGTCCGAAGATCTTGCCAGGCTCGATCCCGCGGACGATCGGATGATCGGCGTCGGCAATGATCCCGCGTGTGGCTTCGGATTTGTGTTTGCCATGGTGTGCAATCCAAGTCTCGCCCAGCACTTGGCGTCCGAAGCCGCCCTCGTAGTCGGTGCTCGAATTTTGGAAACCATATCGGTTGTACTTGGAACCCTCCCGGGCAGCGAACGCATGCGTCGCGGTGCGCAATGCCACGATCGGCTTGCCGGCTTCGATGTAGTCGACAAGGTGCTTCATTTGATCATCGGGCAACTTTCGCATTCGGCTCGCAATGATCATCAAATCCGCATGATCGAGCGATTCCAAATTTGGAATGTTGCCGAGTTCGTCGGGATTGATCTCGCCGGTTTTCGGATTGATGGAAAACAGCACCGTGGTTTGAAAGCCAAAATGGGACGACAGGATCTTGGCTAGCTGGGGCAGCGACTCTTCGCTGCGGTACTCTTCATCGCCGCCGACGAGCACGACGTGCTTACCCAAGCCGATGTCCTTGCCGGGGCCACTTCCCTGGCCACCGGGATACTCGATCCACGGTTGGTCCAGTGACGCGGAATCCGATTCTGACGCACCCAATTTCTTGCCGGGAGCACCCAACTTCTTTCCGGGAGCGCCTGTGTAGATCGGGCTCGACTCATTCCCGCCGGCTCGCAAGTAGGCGACCAAGTCGGCAATCTCTTCTTGGTTGAGCGTGTCGACGAGGCCCTTGGGCATCATGCTCATCGTCGTCGGCGAGGCTTCTTCGATCGAATCGCGATCCACATTCACGAGTGAGGATGGATCGAGCATGTTCGTCATTACGGACAAGTTCTTGCCGTGCATGTTGACGACGCGTCCCACGACAACTTTGCCGTCTTCTGTCAAGAACTGAGTCGCCCCGTATTGGTCGCTGATCACCTTGCTCGGTTCGATGATCGACACCAACAAATCATGCGGGTTGAATTTTCCTCCCGCGCTCGTCAATTCGGGGCCAAGAATGCCACCCTGGATGCCCATGCGGTGGCATTTGTAACACTGTGCCGCAGCAAACATTTCCTTACCGCGTTCGAAATTCGGCACACGTTTCTCGTTCGATACGACGGGCACCAGCTCCTCCACGGTCCACTCTTTCACGAACGGACGTCGAATTTCCGGCTTGGCTTCCACGTCGGACTTCGGTGGATTGATGACATCGGCGAAACGCTCTTTCGCTTGGTCGCTGAGCGATGCGACGTGTTCCTTTTTGATGTTCTCGATGAACCCACCGAACGACATGCCGCCGCGCGACGATTGGATCTCATTGAACCAATTCAAATACGCTCGTCGAAGCTCCGGCTTCCATCCCTTGGTGGTACCACGAAGCGTCATGGCGTAGTGCAATTGGTCTTCTTGGCTTGGTGCGGACACCATTTCATCGATGACCAACTTGGTCGCCGGCGGGTACTTCAAATACACCAACCACTGCGCCAACTCACGATTCACGCGATTGTCACTCGACGGAAAATACTCGACAAAGCTCTGTCCC
The DNA here is from genome assembly GCA_041741195.1 of Pirellulaceae bacterium. Classification (GTDB taxonomy): domain Bacteria; phylum Planctomycetota; class Planctomycetia; order Pirellulales; family Pirellulaceae; genus JBBSJZ01. The sequence goes on along the minus strand of JBGSKM010000124.1, from coordinate 5,850 downwards.
AACTGTTTCGCCTCGTCGTCGCCGGGCGCTCCCAAACGCAGCGACACCAGTGCAAGTGCACGAAGCAGATCGAGTTGGCCTTGGGGGTTTAATCGCGACCACTGGATCGAACCCAGCGTGCTCATCGCCAACTCGCGGTTCTCGGGTTTTCCATTGCGGGCCAAGGCGACGACGGCCAGCGTTTTTGCCTGTGCCGAACCGAGATCGGCAATCTTGCCGATCCAAGACTCCACGGGCTGGTGCTCCAGCAGAATGCGGGCTGCGAATGCGATCGCGCGATCGTTACTGGATAGATTTTCCAGCGCCAATTGGACATTGGCGTCGCTGGGGCTGGCCAAATGTTGGTCTTCGAGCTGGTGACGAAGCGATCGCAGCTTGTCGGCTTCGTCGGAACTCTCGCCAGCGACGCTTTCCGCCTTGGTGTCGCCAACGTAGCGAATGCGGTACAAGCCGGATTGCGTTCCACGGCCACCGATCGTGAAGTACAACATGCCGTCTTGTTCGCGAACGACCAGATCGGTCACCGGCAAGGGGGCTGCGGTGGTGAACGTTTCGTAGCTGCCCGAGTACGAGGCGCCGTCTTCGGTCAAGTGAACCGCATAGATATTTCCGTAGCTCCAATCCGAAATGAACAACGCGTTTTGGTACTTCGGGGGAAAGTTCGTGCCATAGCCGAAAGCGATTCCTGTGGGCGAACCAGGACCGATGTTGACGGCCGCGCCGAACGAGTCGGGATAATACGCGGGCCACTTGCCAGTGCCGTTTCGCCAGCCGAATTCTGCGCCGCTGATCACATGATTCACCCGCGTCGGTCGGTACCACGGTGTTCCCAAATCCCACTCCATGTCCGCATCGAACGCGAACAATTCGTTGTCCCGATTCAGTGCGATGTCATACTCGTTGCGGAACCCGGTTGCGACGAGTTCCAAGTCGCTGCCATCGGGTTTCATCGAAGCGACGAAACCGCCGGGTGCGAGTCGATCCGCGTTGTGACCACGAGCATCGGGCATTCGGCCGAGCAGGTGATCTTCGCTCCAATTTTGAGGAACGCGGCTGCGCACGATGTTGTCGGGCAGCACGGTGTTGTTGCCGGCACAGAACAGTATCCGTTCTCCGTCGGGCGAAACGATCATGGCATGCGGTCCGTGTTCGCCGCCTGGGTTCATCGGCACCAAATGTTCTTTCTTGTCGAATTGGTCATCGCCGTCCGTGTCGGTCAATCGCCAAATGCCCGACGGATGCTTGGGCGTATTCAAGTTGGCGTACAGCGAATCGAACGCGTACAACAAACCCTGAGCGCCGATAATATCGATGCTCAACTTTTCTACTTTGGCTTGCTCGCCCGAGACATCGACGCGAAACAGTCCGCCGTCTTGGTCGCATGCGATCAGGCGTCCTTGCGGGTCAATCGTCAAGCTGACCCAAGAGCCCTCGGTCGGTGCGGGGACTTCGTGGACCAATTCCACTTTGAAGCCCGGCAGCACCGAGAATCGGTCCGCGGGAGTGACACCGAGGCCACGTAGCTTGGGCGCGTCTTGAGCGAGCGACGTCGAAAATGACATCGCGGCGGCGAGCATGAACGCCAGCGCCGACGCCGCAGTGAGATTCTGGGGTGGTAGTGATACGCGAGATCGCATGAATATGGATTCCTTCAGGTTTTCTTGTGGCAGACTGTTGACCCATGATAACCGGCTAGCGGAGTACGCACCAACACACTCGATTCAATTTCTCGTTGGCTGAGGAAAGACTCCATGCGAATTTGGTAAGTTACCCCGGTACCACGCACAACCGACTAGGGAGGGCCCTCCCTGGCGCCGAGAGACCGGCTCACTCGGATCACGGACCAGCTCACTCGGATCAAGAGTCTCGTGGGTTGATGTCGCCCGACGAGAACGGCATTTTTACTTAGCTCACATCGAAGGAAATATTCGCCATGTCGCTGATTCGAAACCACACGGACCTGCAACGAGCACTCGGATGGGACCAAGAATTCGCGACGGATAAAAACGAACGCGAACACCTGCGCAGCTACATCGCTTTGCAACTCGCGTCCGCCGGGCTATTGCCGCCCCAGGAAGACACGACGGATCATTCGTTAGCGGCGTTCAGCTCGGGGATGCTGGATAGCCTCCGCGAAAAGAATCGTTTGCTTGCCGAGCACCGTGCACCGATCGACTCGCGAATCGAATCGTTCTTGAATCGCTACTTCGGCGATTGTCTTGGTGACGAGCCGCTGCGATTGCCGGGCCGGACGCTAACGCTCGATCGCCACGGCATGGCGCGCGAATTAAGTTTGCCGGTCGCGGGACAGAAGTTCGAAAACGAATTGCTCAGCTCCTATCGATGTGCCAACGGAGTTCTTAACAATCCCGCGAGCGATCGACGTACGACTGAAGGCACCTTCCACGTGGTCTCGGGCGGATTGCCGATCCCCGGTGACAAACGCGTGGTTCCCAAGAGCGTCTTTGTTCGACTGTTTCGCGCCGCGATGTGCCCGCCCGACAATTTAATGGTGCTGCCGTACACGAGCGCCTCGATCAAACCCGCTCGCACCTGGGTATCTCTGTTGCTGCGGCCGCTCGTGTGTCCCGAAGTTCCTGGGTACTGCGAAGCCAAATCGCTCGAGACTCGGTTCTTTGCTCCTGGTTCGCTTGTCAGCAACCTCGATTTCGTCGAATCGATATTCGGCAATGCTGGCGACGCATTGATCTCCGCCAACGACGCGGGGCTGGATGCAAAATCGTGGAGCGGCCATACCGGGTGCGTGATTTTGGCCACTCACCTCACCACGTTGACGAAAAAGTCGCTGGGCTTGCCGCATTACGAAGATGCGACCGAGCGTCAACGTGCTGATTCGATGTGTTGGAAGAGCGAATCGGAACTCTACAACAATGGCAACGCGTTCAAACTCGCTTGCCGTGACGACAGCGGTGTGATGGTGACGATCATCGCCGACAACTATTACGGGTATTGCAAAAAAGAAGTCAAAACGCAAATCAGCTTTGCCGCCAACTTGATGGGTGGCGTCGAAGAAGAGCACGCTGGCGGCGCTCTCGCGTTCGCGTCGTACTCACTGGGCGAAGATTTTCGCGTCAACAGCCGCCGATACAACGGGCGCACGTTCGACGATGTCGCTCGCGATTACGCGTCGTTCATCGATGTGCAGCCCGAAGGCTATGGGATCGATCGCTTCGATGATCACGTCATCTACATTCCCGATGACGCGCACGTCACCCTGGACGAACGCTGTGTCAAATGGATGAAAGGAACCACCGAGCAACGGATTGCGCTATCGTCCAACAAGGTTTATATCGCGCCAAGCGGATACAAAATCCGCTTGGAAAAACACCCCGCCGCCCCCTCGTGGCGACTCGTGGGAACCGTCGGCGAAGGTGTGTTGTGCCACAAGCCGTGCACGGTATCCGGTGGCGGCAAGAGCGAAATCAGCAAGAGCTTGCGAGACTACATGCTGTACGGGCCGATCTTTGTGAAGGACATCAAGGACGACTTCGATAAACTCGATGAGCTGTTCACGCGTTCGTACCAAGATCGTTGGCACCCCGACTTTGCCGACAAGCCAGACTACTCCGAGCGCGCGAGCCGCAGCCTGCTCGATCCCCGACGCAGTATCGGCAGCGTGATTCAATTGTTGACCGCTTCGCCCGATTACACCGAAGAATACAACGAGTGGCTCAAGGCGCTACCGGATCACGTGTACGCGATGGCGTTGATCATCAAGCGATTCATCCGCCCGGGCATGGAAGCGGATTGGCGTCAGCACTTTGGCGTCGACATTGTCAACGGATCGCCCGGTCACGAACTCAAGCTAGGCGATCGTTCCCTCGTGGGCACCTACTTGCGAGTCGGATTGGATGGCGCTCGATGGCGTACGTTCAAGTTGCGGCAAGATTTTATCGCGGCCGCCAAAGTGCAACGCGAAGACGACATCACGGCCAGCGTCGTCGTGCCCGCGGATCGACTTGCCAATGTCGGTAGCGGTGTCCTGCCGGCGCACAGTTACAAATTTGTCGAGAACTGTGAGTTCCGACTATTCCAGCGTCCCGACGACGCGGTGCACCGTGGCTTGGACAAGCAAACGGAATGGGATTTGTCACGTCCAGGAAACTTCATTAGCAATTTTGCGCCACTATCAAACGACGACGCTCGCAAGCTTGTCGATGACGAAATCGAATTTGACCAGTTTAGTGACCCGATGAGATCGTTGATCGAGCGGGCCGCCAAATGCAACGATGGCTTTGTCGTCAGCTCCGCACATCCACGCATCGTGGACGGCAAGCCGACCAAGAACCCGCGTTATCTGCAAGATCGTCCGGACATGGTCAACTCCCGTGACACTTACGTCGCGATGCGCGGGATGCAATTGACGCGATGCTTGGCGGCGGATGATCCCGTGTACGCGCCGGTCGGTGCAGTGCTCGGCGGCCGTCGCAACAATCCGCCTGATCTGGCCGCCGGATTCCGTTCGCTCGCCGTGTATTCACCGCTGCACTATCAAGAGCTTCCCGAGTTGATCATGGATTACGTGTGCTCATTGACCGGCAAGAGCCCGAGTACGACGGGCGCTGGCAGCGAAGGTGCACTGACCAAGGGGCCGTTCAATGCGCTCGTCCCATCGATCGATATGAATTCGACGATCGTGTCGATGATCCTGACGGAATTGGGCGGGTTCAGTACGCCTGCCGGTCACGTGGGATCGCGATTCGAAGTCGGTCACGACATCTCCATTTTGATTCCTGAAGTTTGGTGCCGTATGGGACCGGACGAACGCGATCCTCGCACGATGATCAAAAAGCGGATGCTCGAGAAAGTCGATGACTTTGAGCACAACGGCGTGATGATTCCGGCGAGTCGATTGGGTTATCGCATGACAGCCAAATTCGTTCGTTCTTACTTGGCACGTGTGTTCGATAACCCCGGTAAAGTTTTCACGAAAGAGATTCTCAAGCCAGAGTTGCAGGACCCGGATTCCTACGCCGATGGGATTCTGCACATTGCCGAAGCCCAACAACGGGTCGCCCAGCGGTACTTTGATGATGGCAGCTACGAACTGGCGTGTCCGCCGCTGCAAGCGCTGCTGAGCATCATGGCCACCGGTGATTACGAAGGCAAAACGATCAACGACCCCGAAGTACGCCAGATGTTCACACGAGAATCGTTGCTCGCCAGCGATTGGTATCGTCGCCGTTTGCGTGCCAAAAAGGAACGCGACATCGAACATTGGAAAGCGTTCGAAAAACGGTTGCTGGATCATTTGGACCAGCGTCATCATCTGTACAACGAAGATGAATTGGGGATCAACGATCGACTCGAGTATGTTCGCAAGATGCGAGCCGCGGCCGAATCGCCAAGCTACGAAGACGAGATCGTTGGAACCCTCGGAGCCGACCCGATGCAGCCATCACTCACGAGTAAGTCCATGCTGCAGAAATTAGCAGGCGTTTAAAGACTACCTACCGCCATCGATCAACACGCGTTCGGCCCTCCCGCCTCCGTGAGGGCCGTTCAGTACACAATTGGTCGCGCGATGGGCTCTCATGGAGGCACAAAGGCACCGACGGAGGACGATGGACGATGGATGAGAATGCAATTGCGACGATCAAATCCGGGTGTCGCCCGATCCGCTGAAGGTGATTCAAATTGGATTTCTTCTCGCAGAAGCCAAGACAAGGTAGAATGGGGCAAAAGAAATTTAGTAACTATTCAGCCTGCTGTCTTGCTTTTGGGTGGGAGCGGCGGGAGAAGACCGGTTGTTGAGTATTCGGCAAGCGATGAAAGGATTGTATCCAATGGCTGGTGGCCTCGCACACGCAGGGTGCGAAGCACTGACAT
>JBGSKM010000123.1:0-23036 GCA_041741195.1 Pirellulaceae bacterium | reverse complement strand
TCGACTCCGGGTCTCTTTCACTGGCTCGCGATGTAACGCCAGCGAAAGTATTGCCTTCCAGCATGCACAAACCTTGGGCAGGATCCAACAAACCAACATTTCGGAGCTCAATACCGTTCAGGGCCAGGCAGACCAGCCTGTGCCTTTCACCCTCACTACCTTTCTGTGTACGCTTCAACGGGCCTGTTACCAGACCGCGCTGCAACACTCGATACTGGGCTCGGCGCTAGCGATTACCCAGACGGGATTCGCACCCGTTCGTCTTCAAACTATTTCCAGTACGCACGTGCATGCGATGGTTCGGCGTACAAAGACAATCTCCGTTGACCCTGTCTCCAATCAGCAGTCGCATTCCGCGGCATCAATTTGTCTTCATCTGCTCAGTGAGCGGTTTCAGTTTTTGACTGAGCTGTTTGCGAATTTCGGGGATGTCGTAGTAGTGCGCTCCCTTGTTCAGTTCGTCGGCCAACTTGAGTTCCACTACATTGTCTTGGCCCGGAAACTGGAACAAGAAGATCTCGCCAGACTTCAGGTCGAACACATTTGAGTACTTAGTCGCGTACGCACCTTGCTGCCTCGCTTCCTTCAAGATACTGGCGGCGTTGGTTGGCGTCGCCTGCGGTTCCTTCGCCACCATCTTCGCCGCGAAGTCGCCGCGCATCCCGAACCCCAGGCCGAGGCCGCGCGACTGCTTCAGCTTCACGGCGTCGAGACGGCCATCCTTGGCACCGATGACCGCGGAAGTCCCGATGCGATCGACAACCAGCATCTTCCCGGAAGAGAAGGAGGGCTCATGGTACTCTTTGAAAAAGCCAATGGCCTCATCCACGGTCGAGCAGGTTTCGAGCATGCGTTGAGCCGGGTTGCCATTCGCCGTTGCCTTCGTCGGATCCGGCTCCCATTTTTCATTGAAGCCGGCCACCCAATCAAAGGCGAGGCCTTCCGTGTTAAGTCCGCCTTGAGCCCAGCCATTGTCGAAGCCGACGTAGACGCAGCCATGACGCCCGGACGCGCCCGGGACGAACCAGATCCCGGTTTTGTGGTTGGACCAGTCCTCGTTATTGCAGAACAGAACCCGCCGGCCATCAGTTAGAACAAAAATGCTGCATGCCGAGGTCGGGCCCGTTCCGAACATGTATAGGGCCAGGACCAATACCACCGCTTTCCGGCTGACCCCGCTAACCTGCAGCATTGTGAATCCTTCCCCCTTGACGGGGATTGTGTCCCGCGATGGAAGCCGAACGAATTGCGATCTATGCATCTGGTTTCGGGTGCATAGATCGGACGTTGAACTTTGCCGCTTCGCGGGTGACCGCTAGCGTATGCGGTTTCTATTGATGTCAACCCTCGGACGACCAGCTCAGTTTAGCTGAGTAAGATGGACAGTCGCATGCATTGGACGATTGAGTCGGAGTGGATGAGGGGTGACTGTGTTGACCTTGTCACGGACTTCGTACCAAGGTCGAGCGGTGCTTCCGTCGCATCTACTTGGATCACGTCATACGCCGTTGCGAGCGAACGTCCGCTGCACTATTTACGTAAACAGTGCACTGCTCATCTGTCATGAGTTGAAGGACAGACGCCTCGCACTGGGGAGTGGCGGCAAGAATCGCCCTCCCAGGCGGGACTCCCCGCCCGTCAAACGTTTGCCAGTTCGCACGTTCACGGCTTTGTCATTCGACAGCATTGAACTTGAGAAGGGAAATTGGTGATCAAGTCAACGCAAATGGCCAAGCGAGCGCTAGCGTACAAGTGGCAGCGAATCATTTACCGCTGTTGGCAAGACCGAGTTCCGTACGACGAGGCCCGCTATATCGATCGTCTGCGTGCTTCGAAATCACCCCTGATTGCCCTCGTGGACGCATAGCCTATCGGTGGAAAACTTGCGTCTAAACCGGAAACAACAAAATGCCAAAACTCACTCAACGGCCTTGACGCGATGGCTCAGATGTCTCCGTGTGCACCCCTGATTGCCCTCGTGGACGCATAGCCCATCGGTGGAAAACTTAACCTGGACCGAAGAACCGTACCGTGGATTGGAGACGTCCGACATCGAACATGCTCCCATCTTTTATGGTCGCGACGAAGTGACGTGTGGGCGCAGCTCAACGCTTTTGATCAGGCCGGACAGCGAAAGCGGACAGGACGATCCAATTGGTGCGGCGACGGGCTCGTACCGGGTGAGCCGCTGCGGGAGCTGGAGCGACACCGCCAGGAACTGCGCGTCGCCACCCCGTACCGGGAACTCCCCGACGCGCCGCGACAGCATCCTGGGCCTCCGCGTGGGAGCGCTGCGCGTCCCACGACTGCCCTCTTTCACCACTTCGTGGTGGATCTCCGTCGCACACACGCATGTCAAATACACAAACCGCTAGTTTGTCCATCTACTCGAAACTAAGGGGTACTTACGACCTCGAAGAGGTCCAAGAGGGTAGCCGTCGGTGGCGCAGCCAAACCGACGGTTGCGCACCCGCCATGAATCTCGACCCCGAAGGGCGTCGCAGACCTGCGACCGCCTGCGTACACGGATCCGTTTCGCTCATTCCTGTGATCCGCTTCTGCCACGCATCACACCAATCTGCCCGAATACTGTGTTGGGTGCGGAGATTTCATTCGTGGCGATTCGTGCAGATTCGTGGCACCATTATTCTTGGCTTGCCTTGCACGATTGAGGCACAACGACGCGACCAGATCGAAGGTTTACGACGACGCGGAGGCGTCGCCAGCCGAACTGCTGTCGCGTTTGCAGCGTCTGCGGGAAATCACCGTGAGCCCAGCGGCACCCAGGCTCCATACGAGTAGGGAGGCAGGTTCTGGAACGGTGGCTTGTTGCGATTGCGTGATGGTTGTCGCGGGAAGGTTGGCCAACACGTCCGCGAAATCGGGAATCGGATCTAAATCGACGTTATCCAGTTGCAAGAACGATTCATCTATCGAGATCGTCAATGGGCCTGTGACTCCGGTTGTAGTGGTAACGCTCACAACCGCCAACACATCGTTTACCCCCGCAACGGTATCCACACCAACAAGATTAAAGCCTGAGTCGAAGTTAAAGTCGCTGATCGCGAGGTGATCCTCTGCCCCCTGCGGAAACGCGATCGCGAAAAAGAATAGGTCGGAAGGGAATACGTAGTTGGCCGGTGCGGCGGTAGGAACCGGATCGAAACCAAAATCGACTTCCGGTGTACCGGAGGCTGCCGAGAGCACCAGCGGGATGTCGTATGAGGCCAGCCCCTGCGCACCAGTGAGCTTGACCGAGAAGGTAAAGCTATCGCCGGGCGTGAAGGAGGTCGGCAGACCATCGAATGTTAACATCACACCAGCTTGACTGCTTGATGCGACAAGTAGGACCCAAACTAATGAAATCGCGCGTTGCCAAGTCATCGAACTCTCCTCGTCTCTTTCGTTCGGCACTCATGGACAGGCCGAAATATGCGGTCAAAATCGCCAATGCAGATTAATTGCACTATTCTATAATTCAAGTCCCAAACTGCCTCGAAGTTAGCTCGCGGGTCTGCGACTTCGTTAGATCGTCATTGTCCGCGGCAAACAGGTTGGCAAATACCTCTTCGTGAAGCCTTCGTTGGAGTTCATCGGCATCAAGTTCGGCCGCCCCGAGGCACTGCGTGGGCGTCGCACGCCTTCCGGACCCATCCGATTGCCAGGAATCCGGCATGCCGGGCCGAGTCGCCACCGCCCCATCGCGGCGAGAGGATTCCCAGCGTGCCCGCCCAACGGTGAAGGCGAAGAACCGGTCGGCAACATCCGCCCAATCGTCAGGCAATCGCCGCGATTCCCCGGTGGTGGGCAGAGGTGATGGCTGTGGCGTCACCGTCGTTTGCGAATTAGCCGACGGAGCTTCGACGTTGCTGCCGACCCCCGTGAAAATACCGAAAACCTCTGCCAGCATTTCAACTTGCTGCACGTTGTCCTGACTACTCGCGGCAATTTCGAGGGTGGAATTCGCTGTGTGTCCCTGGGTAGTTAACGATTGCAGCGCGGCACCAACGTTGATGCGCGAAAACATAAGGTTGGTGTGCAAGACATTGTCGCTTCCCAGATCGGCATCAAGAATGGTTTGGCCGCTGGTCTCCAGAAGCTCGAGAATTTGCTGTGGGGAAAGTACCAGGCCCAAATTGTCGGCGAGCTGACGCATCAGCACGGCGGCACCGGCGACCAGTGGCGTTGCCATGGAAGTTCCGCTTCGCACCACCAGACCCGAATTCAGTGCCAGGTTGCGAATGTCACCGCCGGGCGCAAGCAGATCCAGGCCAGCGGCACGTTGCGAGAACGAGGCGATCTGGTCTGGCGCGGTCTGGTAATCTCGCGCTCCGCTGGCGAAGGCCACGCTGCCCGCATTGCTATCCCAGACGGCGCCGATAGCAGCGACGGCCGTGCTTGTAGCCAGAAGGTTCAGGCCAGTTGTCGCATAGCTAGCCCCGCCATTGCCAGCGGCCACCGCGACAAAGACGCCCTGCCGCGCCAGTTCCTGATAGAGCGGTTCCAAGGCGGCGACGACCGTTCCCTTGGGCGCGTTGCCGCCTCCGAAGGACAAGTTGACCGCAGCAATGTTGTACATCGCTCGGTGGTCGATCACCCATTGCAACGCCTTGAGAATGTTCGCCAGGCTTGTCGTCAAACTTCCATCGTGCGTGATCTTGATGGCGATCAGGTTGGCATCCGACGCAACGCCAGGTACGTAATCATCCGCACTCCCAGCAATACCAGCGACGTGTGTTCCGTGGCCCACTGTGTCCATCGGATCGGAGTCGTTGTCGCCGAAGTCGGGACCCTTGATGACACGTCCGGCCAAGGCCGGTTGCGTATAGTCGATGCCGGTATCAATGATGGCGATAGAGTAGCCGGATCCTCGTACCCCGAAGTCCGCACGCGCCACGTCGAGTCCTGCCAAGGGAAGATAATCATCAAAGACCTTGAGCTCGATGCGTGCGTTGTAAGCAAGTTCCGATTCCACATCGCCAGCGCTGCTCTGGATGCGGAAATAGTATTCGCGTCCGGCGACCGCCGTGATAATCTGCTCCGTGCCAATCGCCGATTCGATGATTGCTGGATGGACATTGCCATCGACCAAGGATTGCATGACAAGAATCTGTGTTTCAAGCGATCCTATCGCATTCGTCGCCGTTGCCTGAACGGAAAGCGTTCCCGATGCCGGCGCTACGAACTTGATCCAATCGGCATCGCCGCGACCGACGAGCACCGCCGAGACGGTCTCGGTCCAGGCCTGCAAGCCCTTGTCCGTTACGCTCGAAGGGGTGGCGAGAATCGCTTGCGACAGACTGCTGCCGGATGCGATCAACGGCTCAATCGATCTTCCTGTATTCCGCAAAACAACTAGCCGATCGCGAGTTGTAATCACGTTGTCCCGATCCAAATCGGCGTTGGGATTGTATCCGGGTTGACCGGGCCGCCTGTTCAACGCGGCCTTCACAATCTCTTCGTCTGGGTTCTGCATCACCTGCATGTCGCCGTTGGCGTCACCTTCCAAACGGTGGAAGTACAACACGTAGTTGGACGAGGGAAGGCCCAAACCAGCGCCATCCAGCGGGTTGCCCGCCGCGTCTTTGAACTGGTCGCCCATCAGCCGCAACTCATACATTCCGTCGGCCAACGAGGCTTTCCCGGTGCCGAAATGATTGAGCGACCAAGTCAGAATCGATTGACCTGTGATTGCGTCGACGCTCGAAGAAAACTGTCCCACATCAATTGGCACGGAGGTTCGTATCCCCAAGTTCGGATCCAGTCCCAGATTTGTCAACGTCATCGCCGTGGTGATGGCACCACCGCCGATGAGTTCATCAAGATTGACCAAATCACTAAATGTGATCGAAATCAAATCGACGAAGGATCGCTGGGTCAAACCATTTTGAATCAGTTGAGACGCGACCGTTGGCGGTGTTGAATCGCCAGGATGCAATCCGTCATCGAGGGAGGCAACCGAAACGGAATTGAGCAGCAGTCCGTCATACTTTGCGTCCGCGCTCATGCTTGGCCCCAGATTGATCTGGTACAACTTGTTACCGTCATCCAACAAGTCATCGACACCCGTGATTGTGACCAACTTGGGAACATTCCACGCATCGATTGCAAAGGTCAACACCGCCGACGATACCTGACCCTCAGCTGGATCGCTGCTGGCGACGGAAATCGTCACAGGTGCCGTCGGTTTGCTGGTCAGCACCACTGAAAAACTGGCCGTTCCGCCCGATTCCGTAGTGACCAGACCCATCGTCGGCATGATCTGAACGCCCGACGTGTCGACATCCACAAGCGTTCCCGTCAAATCGTCAGGATCGATTCCGGCAAAGCTCTCATCCAAGCTAATGAAGGCTCCGATCTGGATTTCGAAGGGCAAGTCCGGTGCATCGACATAGTCGCGCACGCCAGTCACGATGACAGTTTGAGGAGTCTGCCAATTCGCAGTCGTAAACAACAGGCTCGTCACGGAAGTGTTGACGCGAGTGGGATGACTGCTGCTGATGGGAACCAGCACGTCGTGTTGCGGTTGTGCGGTAAGTGCAACAGTGAAGGAACTACCACCACCGCCAGCCTCGCTTGTCGTCAGACCACCGGCAGGTGTGACGACCGCACCCGCCACGTCGTTGTCTAGATTCTGCAGTGGCACTTCGGGGACGATCAGCGCGGCGTACTTGCTGTCGCTGCTCGTGATCGGGCCGAACTGCACCGAATAGTTTTGCGAGCCATCAACGAACTCGTCATTCACACCGGTTACCTGGATTTGTTGCGTCGTGAACCAGTTACTAGGTGTGAAGAGAACGCTGCTGGTGACGAGTGAACCTTCGGAGGGTCGAGACGAAGCCAGCTCAATCCGCACGTCCGCCGTCGGCTGCGACGTTAATGCCAAGTAAATCGTGGTCGCGCCACCGTTTTCGTTGGTTTGCGCGGGACCTAGCAAGCTCACCGCAACGCCAGCCGTATCGTCGTCACGGTTGATCAGTGAAACGGTACCGGCGGCCAGTGCGTTATAGTCAGGATCAGCGCTGACGCCGGGACCGAGTAGAATTGAATAGACTTGGTCATCATCGTCAACGTTATCGTTTGCGCCGGTGACCTCGACGATTTGAGCAACGTTCCAATTCTCGGGAGTGAAGGTCAGCATGGTTTGATCGGGCGTGCCTTCGCCTGGGTCGAGGCTGGCGATAGGCAACGTAACGGTCGACAAAGGCGCAGTCAGCAAGGCGACTGTGAATTGCACCTTTCCGCCGGCTTCCGTTGTGACGAGTCCGGTTCGCGGCCTGACGTCGAACCCCGCGACGTCATTGTCGGCATTGATCGCCATCAGATCGTCAGGGTCACGGCCAGAGTAAATGGCATCGTCGCTGATCGCGGCACCAATGATCACAGTGTAAGGAACATCGCCGTCCTGAAGATCATCATTCTTACCGGTAACGGTCACCGTTTGAGCGACATTCCAGTTGGCCACGGTAAAGACCAGTTCCACGACCGAGACGCTGGCCTCGTTGTCATCCGAAGATGCGATCGAGATCCTTACGTCCGACGTCGGCATGCTTGTCAGCACCACGGAGAATGAGTCGGTCCGACCGTTTTCATCCGTCATCAAAGTTGTCGCGGCCGACACGCTGATACCTGCGATATCGATGTCAACCAAGGTGCCGACGACATCGCTCGGATTAAAGTCGTTGTACAGACTGTCCTCGCTTGTCGCCGGACCAATCGATATGGTGTAGCTCCTGTCACCCGTATCGACAAAGTCATATAGCCCGGTCAATACGACAGTTTGCGGTAGATTCCAATCAAGTGACGTGAAGGTCAGGCCGCTCTGAGAGACGCTCACGAGCCCGGGCGGCACAGCCTGTATCGGAAGCACAACATTGGCCGTCGGTTCGCTGGTAAGTACGACCGTGAAGCTGGACGTGCCGTTCTCGTCCGTACTGCCGCTGGTCGGAACGATCTGCACTCCGAACGAGTCGTCATCCGAGTTAACAAGCTGCACATCATCGGGATCAATTCCGATGTAATCCGCATCGCTGCTGGTGACCGGCCCGAGCATGAGGCTGTAAGCCTGATCCCCGTCGTCAATGAAATCGTTTCTTCCCGTAACCGTTACGGTCTGAGGAGTGTCGAAGTTATCGGGTGTGAATGTGACACTGGCGACCGAAGCGGTGCCTTCCGTAGGACGACTGGAGGCAACGTCGATCGTAACAAGAGCCGTCGGCCGGCTTGCCAACACGATGCTGAAGCTGGCCGTGGATCCGGCCTCGGTCGTCTCCAGACCGGATGTCGGCGTGACAAGGATGCCCGGTAATCCCGGTACGGCGGTGACTGCATCCGGCACGCTCGGCAGGGCTTCGACATTTCCGGCGTTGTCACGGGCGACACTGAAGAATTGATACGCTGCACCGGCGACACCGATATACAACGATTGCCGCAGTGTCGTATTGCTCAGCCAGGGCAAGTACGCCCCGCCGTTGATCGAGACGTAAATGTCGAAAGAAGCCAGCCCCGAACCGCCTTCGGGATCGCTGCCACTCCAGGCGACTGGGAAGACGTTGTCAACCGCGTCGGCGGTCAGCGGCATCACGGAACTGGTTGGCTGATCCAGATCGAGCGTGTTGGTCCAAACGGGCGTATCGATCGGCGCGTTGGGCTCAAACGTGATGGACGCCTGCGCATCGATTGTGGTGCCTGTCGCCGCGTTCGGCTTGGCCTGCACCGAATAGGAAACGAAACCTTCACCGATCAAGTTGTCGATGTCTGGGGGTAGGAATCCAGAACCGTCGCTTGGAAGTTCGCCTGTATCGGGATCGATCGTCGTGATCGTCCAGGTCACTAGTCCCTGAGTCACGTCGATCGAACCGGTCACGTCAACGAAGAAGCCGCGAGTTTCACGCAAGTCAATCCGCTGGCTGAGGAATGACGCATTCGCGGGGACCGAAAAGGACTCGCTGCCCCAGCCGAAATCGCCGAAGCGGAACGTGCGGAAATCGAGATCTTCGTCAAGCTGTTCCTGGATCACAACTTTCTGAGCGTCAGCGGTCGCATCGACCAAGTTTTCGAATAACACGTCATAGTTCAGTGGACGTTGCGCGTACCAGCGTTCCTCCGCAAAGCCTTCGGGACCACGGATGTCATTTGGGTCATGACTGTTGACGACTGGTGCACCTCCGGGCGTGCCCGGTGGGCCACTTGGTGGATTGGGAGGCGGCTTGGGATTGTCGTTGTCGCTGCAATCGTCGGAGTCGCAACAGTCGGGATCGGGAGTCAGCGGGCCGTCGACTTTAAACCAATCGCGATCACCTTCTGCAGCAGAGAATTCGTCGGTCGTTGACGCTGTGGTCGCAGTGACGGCGGACGCGGCGGCAGTCCCGGCGGTGAGCGTGTAAGTGAAAGTATCGGGGGAAGTCCACGCGCCGTTGACAAACATCGAAGACATAATGTCCGCGTCGCCGTCACGAGTCCCGGGCTGGCTGGTGTCTTCGGACCAAACCAGAACCGGTTGCCCAGCAATCGTTGTCACCGCCGTCGTATCGAGAATGGCCGCTGTCCGCAGCGCCTGTACCGCGCTCCAGGCACCGCTGGCGTGGTCCCAAGTCGTGACGTACAGCGTCGGCAGTTCACTGGGAAGCGAACTTGTCAGCCAGCTTGCGACGAGGTTGCCCGCGGTATCACGGCCGATCGTGAGGTTGTATTCCTTACCTGCCTGGCTAGCCAACTCAGAAGGCGAACTCCACGTGCCCGTCGCTGCATCGAATGTTGCGTAAACGAGATCGCCCCCTTGCGTGAGGGCTGCGAAGATCTCCTCCGCCGTGCTGGTTTCGCTCAAACCTGCGGCGCTGTAGTCCGCGATACTCCACACGGCCATCACGCGTCCACTACCATCGGTCTGTAGCTTGACATTCTCGTTGGCCAGATCGACCGTATCAGGAATGATTCCAATCGATTCCCAAGCGCCGCCGACGTTACGCCACGTTGTCACGCCGTCCTGGTTGGCCCACGCGGCATAGATCGTCCCGTCCTCTGCTTTCGTCAGCGAGACGGGGCCGTCGGGCATATCGTCAAGCGTGCCGAGAACAGCATCCGTACCGTCGGCGTCGGAATAGTCCGTCAACGAGCCGGGCAACACCTCACGCAAACCCACGGTCACTTCATCAAAGCCTTCGAGGCCGGCCATTACATCCGACGCGGAAAACATTTGCTCATCAAAGCCCAGGATGTCGCCCGCTCGCCAGCACTTGTTGAGATCGACGTAGAAGCCGAGCGACTTCTTCTTGATGTCATCGGGCAATAATTCCGATTTGAAGATGTTCAGCTTCGGATCGAGACGAATGAAGACGCAGAATTGCAATTCATCGAGATCCTCGACGGTCAATCCCGACGGATTGTTCGAATTCCAAACGTAGGCGAAGGGCCCCACCGTATATCGCGTGACACCTTTCAATGCACCGAACCATCCCAACGGAACGTCGACTGAGGTTTGCAGACCGCCGGTGACGGCATATCGAATGCTAAATTCATCGGGCTTTCGAGCCCAATCTTTCTCCTCATCGCTGGGAAACCACGTGCCGCGACCTTCCAACCGATGTTCGATGCGCAAACCCGCCTTGAGCTTGTCTTTGAGGATCGCTTTAACAGGTGGCGGAATCTGCGGGAGGATCTGAATGACGTCGATAAACTGGTTCAGTCCACCTGTGATGGAGAATGACGCGTCTTTGGGTTTGTATTCACCGTCGCAATCGCATGGTTCGCCCCCTTGGTCATTGGCGAGCCGACCGCGGATGCCGCCCTTGATCAGGGCTTCGTTTTCATCATCCAACTTGATTAAGCCGTCTAAGCTGATGTTGCCGACGATCTCTTCACACGTTTTCTTGGCAAAGGCCTCGCCGCGTACGGTCACCGACGGTGAACTGCCAATACCCGGTAGCGGAATGGTAAAGACATCGCGGATGGCGAATCGCAGTCGCACCGAATCTCCCGCAGCGGCGTCGAACGAATCCGCTTCATCCTGGCTGGACATCAAGGCTTCGGCCAAAGCAAGGTCATCAGCGGAGAGCGTGATCGATTCGTTCGACAACTGACTGAGGAACTCAGGCGCAACGATTGACAAAAACTTGAAGTACGTGTCGTCGTCGTCCGTCCCGGTTTCGTCGACCAACGATTTATCCCAGACGAACAGCGGCCGACCATCATCGTCAATCACCACGTCGAAACTATGGTCCTTCACTTCGTTATGCGTAACCTGAACCGGAGCGGACCACTCGTACTCGCCTGAGTCCGAAAGCCGTCCGACGACGTAGTAGATCTCCGTCTCGTTGTCCAAGCCGGCGATCCAGCTGACCAGCAGTCCTTCGGAAACGCCATCGATCAGGTTGTGTCCGATGACAAACCTCGCGTCGATCGCCTGATTTGTACTTGGAATCGGCGCCGCGTTGATCCAGCCCGAACCATCGTTCACGGCGTGCCAAAGCATGTTTTCATGTTCCCAAACGATGTGCGTCCGTCCGGTGCTGTCGAGCGCTAGCACCGGCTGCACGTCGATGCTCGTTACTTCTTCGACGACCTCATCCGGAACTCCTTCGTCTGGAGACGGCGTCACGCGCACTTCTACGCCGTACACGTCCTCAGCGTGTGACACCATGTAGTCAGGGAGTTCGGTGGGAACGTAGCCCGTGACGTAAAGCTTGTAAGAACCGGGCCGCAAGTCGGTAAAGCGGAACTCACCGTTGGCGTCGGTCATGGTGTGGCGCAGGAAGACGATTTCACCTTCGGCGTAGTCACGAACCTGGGTGTAATCACCGTCGATAAAGGGGTCGACTGCGTTGGGGTCGACGAAGTCTGCCCAGACCCGCACGTTTGCAAGCGGTGCGCCCGTCTCGTCGAGCAAAACGCGACCGTCGATGACCGAGTTATTGACGCCGGCTTCCTGGTCGTAAAGGAATCCAAACAACTCGCCGGGGTCGTAGACCCGTTCGCCACGTTCCGAAAGCAACGTTGCGACTTCAGCCAAAGCACGCACCAGCCCACCCCACGTGTCGCCCACGCGAGCTCGAATCCGTGCGAAGGCAGCATCCCAGTCTTCGGCCGACACGTTTGCCGGACGTATTTGAGATTCGATTGAGTCCCAATTCAGAGTTTCCGTGGAATCGGCCGTGATATACTCCACGGTGAAATCTGCTCGAGGTTGGGTTGTCGCCAACAAGTAGAGCGGAATCTCATTGACGGTGCCTGGACGCAGCACACCCGCCGGACCGTCGAAACTGATCGCCAGCGCCTGCACCAACGGACCGGCCCCAATCGTTTCCGGCGCTAGGCCAAATGGCGTGTCGGTAATGCTCTTGACGATTACCAGCGGCGCAATCAAATCGGAGCCTCCGCTGTTGACATAACCGACATGCAACTGGCCTGGACGCTGATAAATGAACCGGTCGGGCGAAAGGATTTCTACCTCGAACACGCCGGAAAGCCCGACGTCAACCGTAATCGCAACATCTAGCTGCGAAACTTCGCCCAGCGCACCGGTGCCGTGGACGGCATAGCTGCCTGGTGCCGCTCCGGTGAGATCGAAAGTGGCATAGGCGGTCGCGGCATCGGCAACAAACAGACGCGTCGGGAGGTACAGACCTCCATTTGCGTCGACCAATTGGAATGCCGACGAGTGATCGAATTTGGCTCCCGTAATCTGCAGCGTCACAGGGCCGCTATTTCCCACGCTCGCGGGTGCGACGCTGCGAATCGAAAAAGGAAGGATCTCTGCCAACAGACTGAAGGGAGACGCGCCGGATGGATCGCTCGTGCACTGCGCCAGGATGTAATAGGTACCCGCTTGTGTCCGCGGGATGACAATTTCCTGGTCCGGACTATACGGCGTGCGGAATGCAAAGTCGAAATTGGAGCGGTCGGGGATGTGCCCAAAGCTGACAAGCAATTCGTTGACGGCCGTATTTGAACTGCTATTGAGCGCGATCCGCAGCGTCGAATCGGCGCCAACCTCGACTTTGTAAAAGACGCTCGCCGCCGGCTGCAGCTTCCCTGTGGACGCGACGCCCAGCGTCAGCGCGGGGACGTCGATGATGGTCTGATCGATGGAGGCCGCAAGATTATTGCTTTCATCGGTTTCGACTACCTGGTTCCGAATATCGGAGCGAATGATCAGGTAGTAACTCCCAGGCAGCAGTCCCGGCAGCGGTGCCGTGACCGTTTCGCTGTACGAGCCACCCGCCGCAACGTCATCGCTGTGTGTGATGCGTGCAAACGGATGGTCACCGATATCCCAGGTCGTATCGGCCGACAAGTAGAGCCTGTCTTCCCAGCCACCAATGGCTGAAAACGAACCGTCGTTGTAAACCGTGTATGTCACACTCGCGTTTTGGCCCGGCGTGGCATTGACGGGGACGATGATTTCCCCCGCGACCAGATCAATTGGTGCCGCAAGCCGTATCGAAACGGCAAGCGGGTGCAAGCCGATGTTGTTGGACTCCGCCCCTCGCTCAAAAACTCGTTTGGTACTGTCGCTAAAGACAAACACATAAAACGTCCCGGCAACTCCAGCCGGAATCGGCAACGACGCCGTCTGGGTGTAGACGTCGCCGGACAAGAGTCCGCCCATTCGAGCGACCGAACCGAGCGGCCGATCCGCTGGATCAAAAATCTGGTCAAGCGACAGGTAGACCGAATCGACCCAATCTTCTTCAGTGTCTGCGCCTTGGTTGGCAACGGCCCAGGTCACCGACAACTCCCGACCGCTGTAGGCCACCGGCGGCGCGTCGACCATCGTCACGGCGAGGTCCGGTACCGGCGATTCGGAAACCTGCGTAATCCCCGCCAGTCGACTGTTGTTGCTCTCAACATCTTCCAACACGAGGTTTGCTAACTTTGGGTCCGATCCAGGAGGAGTGGACGGGCGATCGGCTCGGACCACGAATCGGTAGTTGCCTGCGATAAGACTTTGGGGAACAACGACGTCCAGCGATTGCGAGTAATTCGCATTCGCGTTCAAGGGAGCCGAGTGCAACCTGCTGCCGAGGAAGATGTCGTTGGCGTCGCCAATCGTATCGTCGGGTGAAAGATAGACATCGTCGAGCCAGTAGGCATTCGGCGTGTCGATCGCTCCAACATTGGCCACGGTCCAGGACACGGTTACCGTCTGTCCCGTCAAGGCCGTCACCGGCGCGACGACCGATTGCACAACCAGGTCCGACGTCTGTCGCAACACACCCAAAGGCCGCAAGAGTGAATTGTTGTTGGCCTCGAGAGTGCCCTCGAAAACAGTGCCGCCCGGCCCAGTTTCGGTCGCCGCACTCCCGTCTTCGTCGACAGTCATGGCTGCGTCCGTGCGAACGTAGATCCTGTAGTCATTCGCTGCGAATTGCAGCGGTACCACGACGACAGCGCTCTGGGTGTAGACCTCCCCGACTTGCATCAGGCCTCGATGCGACGTACTCGATAACAAGATGTCGTCGCCCACGAGGGAATCGAAAGAGAGATAGATCTTATCGGTCCAACGATCGACGGCACTGTCACCAAGCCCGATGTTCCGAACGGTCCAGGTTGCCAGGAACGGGATGCCCGCCGTAACTTGCGACGGTGCAGCGAATGTTTCGAGATACAAGTCCGCCGGTCGTGACGTCACCGCAACTGGCTGAGGATTGCTGGCGGCATTGTTCGTGTTGTTCAGTTCGAAGACAACATGGGCGTCATCGGTGCGCACAAAGACGTAGAAATCGCCTGAGATGCCATCGGGCAATATGGCATTGATGGTGTTATTGTACGAACCGCCGACGTCCAGCGTCCCGAAGTGCGTAAACTCGCCGATGCGTTCATCCGTCAGCGGGTCGAACGACGCGTCTGTCGAGAGATAAACTGCGTCGGTCCACAGATTGGTGGGCGTCGCTGTCGAACCGTTGTTGGTGACTTGATAGGATACCACCATCGAGTGACCGGCCAGCACTGCCGCAGGAGCATTCACAAGACTGACTTCCAAGTCGGGCGGCGGCGTCAGGTTGATTTGCGTTGCATCTGAACCGACATTGTTGTCCTCGAACACGTGCTCGTAGATCTGTTTCTTTGAATCGGTTTGGACAAGGAAGTAATAGTCCCCCGCGATACCAATCGGCAGAGTAACGTTGCCTGAGACCGTGTAAAAATCGCCCGGGTTGAGCGAGCCATCGTGCGGAAACTCACCCAGCAATTGGTCGGCCGCGTCGAGTTGATGGTTGGTGGAGAGGTAGACCGAGTCTGTCCAGGCAGACGATGCTGTACGACCGTCGCCATCATTTGTCACCGTCCAAGAAAGATCGAGCGGCTGTCCCGAAAATGTTATCGCCGGCGCAACCACCGTCGTCTTCAAATCGGGTGGCGGTGCCAATGCAACATTGAATCCGACGCTGCGCGACAGATTGTTTTCACCGGCATGTTCGACAACTCGACCAGCATTGAATGCGGCACTCGTGGGAATGCCGTCCGCAACCACATAGGCATACCAGATTCCGATCAAATCCTCGCGCAGCGTGATCTCGACGGTTTGCGTATAGCTTTCGTTCGGGTTCAGGTAGGCCGCATTCGGCACAAGGACAGCAGGAACCGGCACAAAATTGTCGAACAGATAGACACCCAGCCCCTGGTCGCCAGTATTGAAATCGACAGCCGGATCCCTATCGATGAAGACAACGTCCTGCCAATAGGGGGCGCTGGTCGGTGCGTCACCCACGTTCGTCACGGTGTAGGTGATGGCAATCGTCTGGCCGGTGAGCACCGCTGCGGTCGGAACGTTGATGTTGGAAATGACCAGATCAGGCCGTGGCGCCGTCAGGACAGGAAACGTCTCGGACATCGCGACATTGTTCGTCTCATTCGCCCCTTCGTACACGTTCCCGTTTGCGTCGGTGACGACGAACAAGTAGTATTCGCCCAGTGTCTCGGGGAACACAATCGATTGCGCACGCTCGACCTGTTCGCCAGGTGCCAGCGAGCCAAAAAATGCGAAGCTGCCAAGAATCTGATCGGAATCTGTCGACAATACGGGGTCGGTTGACAGGTAAATGAGATCGGTCCAGGGACCCACTGCGGCTGCGGTTCCCTCGTTCGCGAGAATCCAGTGCAAATTGAAAGACTGCCCCTGACGACCTTCGGTCGGGCCAAGAATCTGCGCAACCTGCAAGTCAGGCAGCAACGGCGGAGCGAGCGTAATCAAGCCTGAGACACCGGTGTTGTTCGCCTCGTCGATTTCGGGTTGTTGACCTCCCTCGATAAAATCGTCATCTGTTTTCACGAGCAGGCGATAATTGCCCGGCGCTCGCGACTCGCTCAAGATCACGAAGATGGGTACCGAGACAGTGCGCGTGTACGTGCCGTCGGGCCCCAAGGGTGATTCGCTGGCAACCGAAAAGTCAATCAATTCCACATCCGACGCATCGAAAACTGAATTCGCCGACAGATAGATCCGATCGTTCCAATCCTGAGTCGCGGTGCCGTTGGCCGCATTGCGAACGGTGTAGGTGAGATCGATCGTCTCACCAAATCGCACCGTCGAAACCGCAGGCACCACCGAATCGACAACCAGGTCAACCCCCAGCACGTCCACGGGCCTTGCGGCAATATTATTCGCTTCGTTGCTTTCGATTTGTTCGGCGGAAGCGTCGGCGACGAACAGCAGGTATCGACTGCCTGTCTCAGTCGCCGGCACCACCACGGTCTTAGTGATTGGATAGCCCATGCCTACGGTCAGCGGCGTCTGCGCAGCGATCGTTTCCTGCGCCAGAAGCGTGTCCCCGACATCCAGGGTCATATCGCTGGAGATGTACACGCGGTCGATCCAGTCGGCCAGGGCGTCTCCGTTGCCGTTGTTCTGCACGGTCCACGTCAATGCGATCGCCTCGCCAAGAGAAACGCTTGCCGGCGCGCCGTTGCCGATCACCTGCAAGTCGGGTATGGCTGGCAAATCGAGGTAGAGCAGCTCTGAAACGCCCAAGTTATTCGCAAAATTGACCTCGCTCTGGCTGATCGTGCCGTTTGTAAGAACAAGCACATAGTAGTCGCCGGGCACCAAACCAGCATTGCCCGGAATTTGGACGGTTGTCGAAGCCGCATACGATCCGTTCACGGCCAGCTGCGCATCTCCCGGCCTCGAACCGAGAAACAGATCGCTGGCATCTAGCAGCGTGTCGCTTGAGAAGTAGATCTGATCGACCCACAACTTGTCGGTGACGGCCGGCCCCAAGTTTTGCACGGTCCAGTCTATCGTGATTGTGTCGCCAATCAGTGCGCTCGACTGCCCCGTGGTTACCGTGTCGACGCGCAGGTCGGCACCCACAACGCTCACGGGAACAGCAAGGGTGTTGTTGCTGTCGTCGATTTCACCAAGATTGTTCGAGGGATCGGTCACAAACAATAGAAACTTATCGCCGACGTACTGGATGCCAAGCGTCGTATTGCTGCTGCGGAATCCCGTGGCGCCCGCGGCCAGCACGCTATTGGTCGTCAAGAACAAAAATGAGTCCGACACGTCCAGAGTTGCATCGTCGGAGATATAAAGTCCGAAGCCGAAGGCACCTTCCGTCGAGACCGGTCCGATGTTCTTGACCGTCCAATCGACGCCAAAAGACTGGTTGACGAAAACCGTTGCCGGGGCGTGAGCGTCAAGCACGACCACGTCCGAGGCGTCGACAACAATCGATGCCGACTGCAGGTTGTTTGACTCGTCCGATTCTACCTGTGCAGCGTTGGAGTCCGTAACGATCAACACAAAATAGCCACCCGGCGACAAATTGCTGGGAACTAGGATATTCGACTTGTTGATCGTATAGATACCGTTTGTCGCAAGTGGTGTTTCGGCATCAATGCTTTGCGAAGCGATCAGTCGGCTCGCGGCAGTAAGCCTAGGCGTTGGCGACAAATACACGCGATCGGTCCAGTTGGATTCGGCCGCACCGACTCCTTGATTCCTGACCGTCCAAGAGACATCAATGCGTTGCCCGGGGTGCGTCGCGGCCGGCGCGGTCTGGGACATCACGACCAGGTCAGGAAGCTCCGCCGTCACCTGAATCGGCACGACCAGCACATTATCACCGTTGTTGGTTTCCGCCTGAGCATTACCGCCGTCGGTTCGGATCAGCAGGTAGTAGTTTCCCGCGGCCACCGAAGCGGGCAGCGTGACGCTGGTGCTGACGGGCAGCGAACTGCCTCCGGCGATCGGCAGACCGGTGGAAATACTCTTGAACGACAAGAACGTGTCGCCGCCCAAAACCATGTCCGTGCTCAGGTAAATACCGTCCAACCAACTCGTAGCTGTAGTGGATTGCGTTCCCTGATTCGCAATGTCGTAATTGATCGTGAACGTCGACTGTCGATTCACCGTTGACGGTATGACTGGATTGATCGGGCGCAGGTTGACATCCGGCAGCATGATCTGGATGCCGACCGCCACAACGTTATTATTCTCATTCAGTTCCGCCTGGCTGTAACTCCCATCGGCGACGAACAGCAGATACTTGTCGCCGACGCCAGCATTGACCGGAATGTGGCCCGTCACACTCAGCGTGTAGGTGCCGTTGGCATCGAGTGTTCCGGCGCCAGAGCGAAATGCCGAACCGACATACAGATCGGTGCCGGGACTAAAGGTCATGTCATCCGACAGGTACACGTAGTCTGACCAAAACGTCGACGACGTGGCCAACGGCCCAATGTTCTGTCCCTGCCAAGAAAGGAATACGTCGCCCGACAAAAACGCGCTCGCCGGGGACGATAAGACCTGTCCAATCACCAGGTCGGGACCGGTGAGCGTAATGGGAATTGCGCGAGTGTTGTTGTCTTCACGGAGTTCAGGCTGATCGTCGTAGCCGTCCGCCACCACAATCAAGTACTGCATGGTTGCGTCGCCGGCGAACAGGGAAACGGTCGACGACGTGGTGTGGCTGCCGTTGGGCCCCAGCACGGGCGAGTTATTGAAGTATTCCGAATCGACGGGTACGTCGACCGCCGGATCGAAGGTCTCATCGACTGAGAGAAAAAAACGATCGCTCCAGCCGGTGGCGGTGGTGGCCAGTATCGAATCGTTCAGCACGGTGTAGCTGACCACAATGCTGGTGCCCAGTGTGGCCGTGCTTGGACCCGAAAAGTCGGTGACTGTGAGATCGGGCGCGCCGATGGTTACCGTCACGGAGAGCGTGTTGTTGGTCGTGTCTGTCTCGGGCAGACCAAAGTCATTGACTTTGGCGATCAAGTAATAGGTACCGGGAGCGACCAGCGGCAGAACCCCGAAAAAGCTGCCATCGTAAGTGTCGCCAGGCGCGATCTGGAGTTGATAATCGATCTGAATCGCTGCTGCGTCGAGCGTTGGATTGGGCGACAAATACAGTGCATCGTACCAGTCGCCCAGCGCCGTGGTGCCGGACTGGTTCATCACGCTGTAGTCCACCGAATACGGCGCGCCGGGGGATAAATTGCCAAGTGGATTGAGTTGCGTGACAATCAGGTCCGGCGCCGTCAATGTGATTGGAATAGCCAACGCATTATTGAATTCGTCCGACTCAGGCTGCTGATCAAAGCCGTCCGCGACCACAATCAAATAGTGGTTCGTTATCGATCCGGACGACAGCCGAATATCGGCTGTTTGCGAATACATGTCATGTCCGGCTAGCGGAAATTGGGAACCGACATCGACATTCGCTATCCAAGAGTCAAGCAGAGGATCAAATTGATCATCATCCGATAGGTAAAACCGATCGAATCGACTGCCCGCAGGTGCGTCTACGTCGCTGTCGTTGAGCACCGTCCAATCGACCGTGATTGTGTCTCCCAGAATTGCCTCCGAGGGTGCGAAGAATTCCGTGACGCTCAAGTCGGGGGCGAAGAATTCGATCGGCAACGCAAACACGTTGTTATCTTCGTTTGCCTCCGAAAGGCCATTGCCACCATCGGCCACGACCAGCAGGTAGTGGTTGCCCGGATGTCCTTGGGACAAATCTACCTGTACCGTGCGGGAATAAGACTCCGAAGGCGCCAATGGAAATTCGCTGTCTACATATTCCGTATGCAAATACAGATCGTCTGCTGGATCCAGCACGTCGTCGTCTGAAAAGTAGACACTGTCGTAAGTGTATTGCTGCCCAGCGACCTCCGTTCCGACATTGGACACCGTGTAGTTGACATCCAGCACACTGCCCAGGATTGCCGTACTGACTGATGTTGCAATGGTGACCGCCAAGTCAGACGCGGTCAGTGTAATCGGCGACGAAAGCACCGCTCCCACACGATTGATCAGCGGCTGATAACCAAAGGCATCCGGCACGATGTGCAAGTAGTAATCTCCCGCCGCCACTCCTGACGGCGCAAAACTGACACTAGCCGTGTAACTGCTGCCGACCGCCAAGGGAAACTGGTCCCCGGTATAAACCGTTGTCTGCTCGACCGCCAAGTTCGCATCATCATAGGGATCGAAAACGGGACTGCTGGAAAGGTAGATAGCGTCAAAACCGGTTGCGCCGCCACCTTCGCCGAAGATATCTTCCAAAATCATCGGAGCCGTCGCAGAGCCAGTGTTGGTTACCAGGTAGTCGAAACTGACCAAGGAACCAATGACTGCGATTGTGGGCAAGTTTTCGGACGTCGTCGCAAACTCCGGTCCCTCGTCCGCAACGTGCATCGCAACCGGCGCCGTGTTGTTCTCATAGTCCACTTCCGACTGAACAAAGTTGCTGTTCGTTTCAACGATCAGAAAGTAATCGCCCGCGGGTGTGTCGCTGGGAACAGAAACCCAGTGGTGCTGCGGTCCGATTTCGTCCGTATAGAAATCGCTGATGAGAAGATCATCGAAATCAAGCTCGCTATCGGTCGACAGATACAAACTTTCGCTACGATAAGCGCCGGGCCAGTCCGTGCCAACGCTCGTAATTAAGAAGTCAACCACGAACGGCTCGCCTGCGACGGTCTGATAAGGAGGCGTGGTGAAGTTCAGACCGTTGAGTCTCAAGTTCGCGACGCTCAGGTCGACGTCCGGTTCATTTAACTCGATCGGCAGCACGAAGACGTTATCCGTGAAGTCGGGATCGCCCAGCGTCTGTTGATCGTCGGCCACCAAAATGATGAAACGATTTCCTGGCTCGCTCTCTGGTACCACCACAGTACTCAGGTCAATGGTGTACTCATTCCCTGCATCGAGCGGTACAACTGCCGGATCGATCACGAAATCAAATCGCTGGTCAATCAGCGGATCGAACACAGCGTCGTCAGAGAAATAAAGCCCGTCATTCCAACCATGGGATGCCGCGGTATCACCTGTGTTCTTCACCGTCCAAGAAACAGAGATCTGCTCCCCGTTACCAACCAAGGCTGCGGTTGGGGCATCAAAGCCCAACACGCTTAAGTTGGCAGCTAACATTTCGCGGTATTCGAGCAATTCAAGCCTACGCCGACGCTTCGAATTCTTCCGCCTCAGAACCAACGCACGGTGCGAAAAACGAGTGCGCATCGGGAACGACTCCTGCAATGGATGGGACTTTGCGCAAGCAAAAAATTGCTGTAAGTGCAATCTATGCGATTTGCACGGTCAAAGCACCAGCGTCAGTTAGTTCACAATCTTGTTTCGAAAAATACCCGCCCCAAACCCAAACACTTTTGGCGAAGCGAGAGCCCGGCAATGCGGGGAAAAGCGTTTCCGGGCAGGAAATCACTTGGGAATCGATACGCCGTTTTGGTATACAAAAAGTTCCCACCTGTGCTTCCAGGTTCCCTCCGTGAACCGGCTACGTCGCCCAAGAGTGAAGCGGATTACACGAATTGACAAGCGATGGCACGGTTGCGTCACTCTGCGGGCGATGTCACGTAAATGGAATCGCACGCTGATTGAGGAAGAACGATAAAACGCTGTTGAACTAGGCCGCGGAGCCGGTGCGACTCAGCGACGAAGGGTGATTGTGGATTGTATACCCACGCCCGCCTCCAAGCGAGCCGGTTTGGGGGGGCCTTGAGCTTGAGCAGGTATGACGGGGAGCCATGGACCACGCTTTCGCTCTCTCGATCCATTCGCTGGCAGGATTCGTGGCGACGTCGCTTCCCGATCGATACTTCATCGTGCCCTCATCGTCACATTGGCAGCTACACGGAACTCGGCAATCCGCACTAATGACGTAAATAGTGCAGGTGAGAGTAATCGAACGCGTCCCCAACAAGCCCTCACGAGCTCATACTGTTACTTCGTTTAGCGGGTTTGGCAGCGTAGTATCGATCAGGATCTGGGAGATGGACGGGAACGACTTGGCGTTTGCGCCCCATCGTGTCAATCATGAGATAGAAACGGTCTTTGGTTCTGAAGAGCCACGCCATTGGTTGACTTATATTGCCCCATGACCGACGCTCCTTGACGGAATCTTCCATGTGTTGCTGCCTGGCATCCTCAGCACAGTCAAGCCGCCATGACGATCCGTCCATTAGTTCGTAAGCGGTATCGTAGCGCCACATCTGTGTTTTGCCTTTAAACTTTGTTACGACGATTGCAGATGGGTGCATGCTAGTGCCTTTGCGAGTTGTTGACGTTATCCGCCGTGAACAGCGGCACCTGGAGTAGGCTGAAACCGCTGGACATTCTGTTCATTGTGCAGGTGATGACAGCAGTTCCAAATGCACGTTCACTGATTCGGAAAATTCACGATCTCAATATTAGATGAAATCTTGCTCAGCGACGAAGGCCGCAGTACAGGATGTATGTAGAAGATGAAGAAGGTTGTTAACTCCGAACTCGCGAGTGACCGGATCAGCACGATGGCCGCCGACTCAGTTTGGTCTCCAGAGTCTCGGTACTCGAGTTCGCCTGCCGAACCGAACCACCAAGGTTCGCCGTTTGCATACCGTCCCAGTCGTGATTGCCGGGCAGGTATGGCGAAGCGACCACGGGACTAGCGCCGACCGCGAGGATCTGGTGTGCGACGTGCTTTGCATTCTCGCGACTCCTGTATCCTAGGAATATCGCCTTGGAACCGTCGACCGACCAAACCGCGTACTGCTGAGGGTGGAATGCCGGCTCGGGGAGCGTCAAGCTTCCGGTC
>JBGSKM010000122.1:0-64326 GCA_041741195.1 Pirellulaceae bacterium | reverse complement strand
TGACCTCTTGCATGCCATGCAAGCGCTCTCCCAACTGAGCTAATCCCCCTTTTTTTGCCTTGGTATGAGGCAGCCGCTGAAGTCCGTCCGTCGGAAATGATGCTGATCCGGTGGACTAGGTAGCGATTTGGGGACGAAGTTACCAAGCGACTTTGGCAATCGTCAAGGGCTGGTGAACTCGCTTTTGTCGACACGGGCTGCTTCGACTCGCTGGTCAATCAACTCGTCCCCTCCGAACCGTGCAGATAGCCATCGATCAAAAGCGGCGGAATCGAGGGAATCGATTGCTTTCCCGGTGTGATCGATCGCCTGGAGTGGGCGAGCGTGGAGACTTTTCAGCGAAACGGAAGCCGTGTACGCGAACGGCTGGTCAGGCCGCAGGGTCCAGGGGCCGACCAATGCAACGTGGTCATGAAGATAGTCCCGCGTGGCAAACACACGGCCTTGGAGCTCGTTGGCATGGGCAGCAATTAGGTCAACGCCATCGAAAACCCGCTCGTCGTTGACCTGGAGGTCTAGCGAGGCGATCAGTGTCGGAAGCAAATCCGCATGCATTGTCGGCTCATTGATCATTCGAGGGGTGATACCAGGTGCATAGAAGATCGCCGACGTCATATTTTGGAATCGCGACATGCGAATACCGTGACCGATCGTTGCGTCTTCCAAGAACGATTCGCCGTGATCGCCAGTCACAATGACAATTCGGTCCGATTGCAATAGCGGGGCAACCAACCGATCAATCGTGCGTGCGCTGTTCTGGTAGCGATTCCAAACCTCATCGCGTGATGCGACGGTATAAGGGATGATGAATCGATCATCGGCCGCTGGGTGAAACACTTGATCATCGACATAGCTCGCGTAGGGAGCGTGCGTCGCGTACAGATACAGCATCGCCAGTCTGGGTGGGCGATCCTCTTGAAACTGTCGCTGTAAAAAGCTGGCTGCAAGTTGCGTCGCTCGTCGATCTGACGCGAGCCCGCGAGACGGAGCGATTTCAAATTGATCGAATTGCTCGGAGCTGATGTATCCATCCATTTGAAATTTGCGCCAATCGTCGTGTCCGCCGAAGAAGCCTAGCTCGTATCCAGATTGACGAAGCAACCGATTTAGCAGCGGGCTGTATCGCAGCGGCGTGTCATGCCAAATGGCTTCAACGCCATTGACGAGGCTAAATATCCCGTGGCTTGTCGCGTTGCCGCCTGAAAAATGTGCGCGGCAATCCAGTGATCGGCTGGCCAACTCGGTCAACTGCGGCATCGCTTCGGTATGAATGAGTTCGGATCGAAATGATTCAACGATCACAATCAAAATGTCCGGACGTCTTGCCGGTGAACTACGAAAATTCACGGTTAGCAACCGTTGTCCCGTAAGTCTTGATTGCACCGATTCGGCAAAGCTGGGGATGGTGCTGTGGTCTTGCGAAGCGACGTTCTCGGATGGAGGTCTCCATCGCACAAGCCCGAGCGAACTCCAGGGATGTTGGAATGGCGTGCGAAGTATCGACGCTTTGAAATCGAGTCGGTGGTAAAGCCCCTGAACGGAAGCGATCAGCAGCAACAACAGACTCGCAGCATAGACTCCCCGAGGGGATAGCCATCGCAGCTTTGACGCCCACATACGTCCGATGACTCGCGAAGCAAAGACGATGGCGGCCACACAAGCGGTCGCCGTGATCGCTAACTGACCGATCCCCCGGGCAACATTCATACTGATGTGCCCCGCCAAACCATCGGCTTTTTCGCTGCCGACGATCCACATGGTTTGCGATAGTAAATGTTCGCCAATCCAATGCCATGCGAATGCGTCGGCCAACATCAATGCGGGAACCGCCAGGCTGCTGGTGTAAGCGATCAGCCATGCTGCTCGGCGGGCGGAACCGTGAGAACAGAGGCAGATGGACAATCCGATGAATGGGATCGAAGCAGCTTCCGTGGCGATCATCATCCAGGTCGACCAATGGGTGAGCGTAGGCTGGATCGCGACTTCCCAAGGATCGGCGACGATGACTAGAACTGTCACGAGGGTTGACAGCCACGCCATCGCAACAAAACGGTACGCGGCATCGGGATCGCGACTAACAATGGACCCAGTAATCGTAGGCCCGCTTGGTTTGGCGAGCGGCGGCGTGCGAATCGGGCCAGGCGTATGCTTCCGCGGAGAGGTATCCGGTGTACTTGATTTGGTGAAGCGCATCGATCACCGCCTTGAAATCCAGGTGCCCATTACCGACAGGCCGACGGTTGCTGTCGACAAAGTGCACGTGCCCGATATGACGTCCCGCCGTGATCAACGACTGCGCCATGTCGTCCTCTTCGATATTCATGTGAAACAGGTCTGCCAATAGCACAACATTGTCAGTCTGCAGCGCTTCCAACATCGTAACTCCATCACCAAGCCGATTGCACTGGTTCGTCTCATAACGATTGAGCGGTTCATAAATGAGCGGCACGCCGTGCTTGGCGGCAGCCTGTCCACCTTGCTCCAGCGCTATTCGCAAGTAGTCCTTGGCGGCGGTCGCCGTCACTTCGCCACCGCTGCGTCCCTGCATTGATCCGATGATCGCACTTGCCCCCAAAGGGCCCGCGAGATCGATGATGGACACGACAAAGTCCATCGCGGCCTTACGACGACCGGGATTCGGGTCGGCGAGTTGCAGTTGGTGTTTCACCCAACCGGCTCCGGTGCCGACGGCAGCCAATTTCACGCCGTACTCAGCGAGCATTCGCTTCAACCCCGCAGGATCAATTTCCTCCGGCCCGGGCGGAAATATCTCGACGGCATCGAAACCGAGTTCGGCCGCGTACCGTATCGACGTCTCGAGGTCATCCCACAACACAAAGGGTCCGCCACGTGCTTCGTCAACGAGGCTAATAGTGACACAGGACTTCATGATCGAACAACTTTCATCTCGGCTAGATTGCTTACTACGACGCATTCGCTTGCGCGAGCGCTTCGGGATCGTTGTTCTCGGGCCGTCCTTCGCAGTAAACCCAATTGTGGATCGGTTGAAGGATCGCTTTGACCTCGGCGACCAATGTCTCGTCCATCGGCTCTTCGATCCAGTCGCACCACTGCGAGACACGCTCGGGGTTTGCCGAGCCAGTCACACAGCTTGCAAAGTCGGGGTTAGCAACTGCGTACTGCAGAGCGATTTTCGCGATATCCGAACCGGCTTCGCGACAATGCTGTGCCGCCTTGGTGGCGACCTCACGCACGTGCGGCGGCGCCTTGTGCCATGCCGGGAGCGGTGCGTCCGAAAGCAAACGCGCGGAGAAGGGTGCTGCATTGATCAGCCCGACGCCACTTTCCCGGCAAGGTTCTACCAGCCGCAGGGCCATATCGTTTTGCAGCGTGTAGTGGTTGTAAGTCAGCACCACATCGAGCTCGGATCGCTTGAGCATCTCGGTATAGATCTTCATTGGATAACCGCTGACACCAACGAACCGAACTTTTCCCTGGGCAACCTGTTTCTGCAGCGCAGGAATCGTTTCGTCGATGACTTGGTTGATGTCGACAAACTCAATGTCGTGACAAAAGACCATGTCAACGTAGTCGATCTTCATCCGTTCGAGCGAGATGTCGATACTCTCCGCAACCCGCCGGGCGCTAAAGTCGAAGTGCTGGGGAGCGTACCGTCCGAGTTTGGTGCTGAGAAAGTAAGAGTCGCGATTCAATGTCGGCAGCACTCGACCGAGCATGATTTCGCTCATCCCTCGCCCGTAATAGGCCGCGGTATCGATGAAATTCATGCCACGGTCCAGAGCGACGTTGACGCAGCGAAGGGCATCGTCGACATCGATCGCGCGAAACTCGGCGCCGATGGACGAGGCGCCGAAGGAAAGAATGGATAGCTCCAGACCGGTGTCGCCAAGAGTTCGAGTCTGCATATGGCCAAGCGCCCTTCCACGGATTGTGATTTGTAGGAAGGGCTAAAATTAGCAGATGCGGCGCGATCGTGCAGGCCTGGAGCGGCCTTTCGCGACTACGACCCCAGCTCCACGTCGATCTTCGCTTCGTCGGCGGCTTCGCGGAGCTTCACCAGCGCCCGGGCCTCGAGTTGGCGAATACGTTCTTTGGTCACGCCCATCTCCTCGCCAACCTCTTTCAACGTCAACGGCTCGGTGCCGCGGGTCAATCCAAAGCGAGCCGAAATGATCTTTTGCTCACGTTCGTCGAGGCGATTGAGGATCTTGGACAATTCTCGTTGGCGACGTCGCTGCACCGTTTCTTCGACATACGGGTCGAGCCGTTCGTCTTGGCGAGCGAGGAACAACTCCTCGGTGGTCGTGCGGAACCGATCGCGATGCTTGAACTCCGTCGGAATCGTCCGTGCAAAGTTCTTCATGATCGCCCACGACGCATAGGTGCTGAACTTGTTCCCCCGCGAGTAATCAAATTTTTCCACCGCACGGATCAGCGACATGTTGCCGTCACTCACCAGTGAGAAGAAATCGTCGGAGCTCGCTACGTGCCTTTTTGCGATCGAGACCACCAAACGCAAATTACTTTGGACGATTTGGTTCTTGGTACGCACGACCTGCTCGTAGAGCTTGTCAATCTCGTCCATCATCGCCCCACGGGGGCCCTTGGTCTTCGCAAGCTCCTCACGCAACCGGCTGGCCTTGTGCTTGAGATAATTCATTTTGCGAAACAGATGATACTCCTGCTCGCGGGTGAGCAGGGCGACATCGTAAAGCGCCGCTAGGTAACTCGGCAGATCGCCAGGGACTCGCACCTTGCGAGGCGAGCTGGCGGGTTCTGGACCCGAGCCCAAGTATTCCGGCTCGCGCGACGTGTTCTCGAAGTCTTCGTTGTAGATGTAGTCGAGAGGCAACTCCTCGATTCGCTGCATCCGCATGTCCAGCAGAATTCGCTGGATGCTGGTGCGGTTGCGATTGAATCGCTTGCAAAGCTGCGAAACGGTGGCACCGTGATCGTGCAACCGATAGATCGCTCGCTTGTCATCTTCGGTCAGCGTTCCGCGATGGCTCGGGAAAATTGCGACGGACATGTGATCGGCGTCAAAGTTCTTGAGTGTGTAGCGAACGGTTTCGGGACTACGGTTCATCTGTGCGGCAAGTTGTCGAGTGACCTCGGACAAACTCGAACCCGATTCCACAAGTTGACGAGCGCGTTCGATCATTTCGCTCTTCTCGTCATCGGTAAGCTGGCTGAACCGCTCTCCACGACGAATCTTTTCACGATTGCTAGCGACGAAACGCTCCACACTGCTGTGGAGAAATCCGACTCGCTTGCGCCCCCCGAACAGAAACCGGCGGCTAACGAGTCCTGAGTCTCGCCAGCGGCTGATCGTCTTGGTCGAGACGTTGAACATTTTGCTCAGCTCGTCAACCGTGTGAACGGGTTCCGACATCTCCTCGATCGCGATATCCGCAGAATCGATCAAATCTTCGATCAATAACCGCAGGTCGTGCTTGAGCGTTTCCGCTGGCAAACTGTGTCGACTCGGCGCCTCCGGTCGATAGTTGGTGATTCGAAAGCAGACATAGTCGAACGCGTACGGACGATCTTCCTCGAGCTCGGAATAGAGCTTCTCGGCCAGATCGGCTTGTTCGATCTTTTTCGTTTTTGGCGCAAACCGAGTCAATTGATCTCGGAGGTCCTTAATCTTTTCGTCGCGATATTCGTCGTGCATCGCCACTCGCTCCCAGTGCTGATAACGTAGCCGATCTTTGGTTCCATGCGACCTCGGCGGGTCGCTCGGCACATTACCGGTGTTGCCCAGGTATCTACCTATCCATAGGAAGATGACAGGGTTCTTCGCCGCCGTCGGTAAGCATCTCAGCCAAAAGTTCGGCTTCAATGAATGCCCCACGACAAGTTGCGAAAGGTCATCGACTCCTTGTCGATCACCCTCAATCTCAATACGCGTGAAACGAGCAAGTCGTTCCACCCTTTCGACAAGTTAGTGTCCCCGGAAGTTCACCCAAACGTTGTCGTTTCTTGCATTTGGCACTTGTTGACCGCGAATCACTTCGCGTTGTAACCGACCTGTCAAGAGTCTGACTTCCACGACAGTTCAACTAACTGACTAGCACGACTACTAGGAATACGGGGCCAAAACCACAAAATCCGATCGGACATCCCGGCGACGTCCGCATTAAAGCGTTTGCTGATCTGGACTTAGCCCAAAATATCGAGGGCCGCCGCGTAGCACTCAATAAACCAAGCGTCCGACCGAAATGCACAATTTTCAAGGAATGTGAACCTTTTCTAATCGAGATGACGGCAACCATGTCGCAAATTGAGATGTCAATTGCCAATTTTGTGTCTCCATGGCAAGGCGACATAGGCCGCCGGCGTGACGTTGGCAGAGGCCCTCTGGGGCTGGCCAAGCGGGCGTACTGATTTCGCAAGTCCTGCCGAATTTGTGTTGAATCAGCCATGGCGAAATGGCCGATGAACAGAAACGAGTGAAGTTTCCGCTGCTGCGCGGCCAGGTCGTTTCCGGGTCACGACGCCGCAGTCCAACACGAGTTGAAACCACCGAGCCGAAGTCATGTTGAATCGTCGTCACTGGTTGGCCCAATCCCTCTCCGGAGCCGGCGTGCTCTCGCTCGCGAGCGCTGGGCTTCTGGTATCGTCGAAACGGGCGGGGGCTGCCGAGGGTGCAGTCCAGTTGATCCCGAATCTTGAGCGTGATTTGTATCGTGTGCGCATGGAAATGGATCTCGAGGGCAACGTCAATGTTCCCAGCAATCCGCTCGTTTCTCGCAAGAGCGAAACCAAGCTGCCGGTCAAGAGCAGCGCGGTGTTCGATTACGAAGAGCGATTTCGTCGCCCCAGTGCCGCGGACCAGCGAACCGAAGTGACGACGAGCGAGCGCTACTACCACGAAGCGAAAAGCTCGAGTCGTTTGGACCGAACGGAGCAAACGCAAACTTTACGTGAGTCCGTCAAGCATGCGGTCGTCCGTCGAGATGTCTTGCCGGAGACAATTTACGCGGTCAACGATTATCTGACGCAACAAGAGGTCGATCTGCTGCGGGTACCGACGTCGAGCGTCATGGTCGATCGTGTACTGCCACAAGTCGCGGTTGTCGCGGGTCAGAAGTACGAGGTCGATCGCCAAGCATTGGTGTCCCTGCTGAACTTGGCTTCGATCGAAGAGTCCGATGTGCTGGGTGAGGTCATGGAGATCTCCGCCGAAGCGGCGAAAATCCAACTCCGCGGCAAAATATCGGGATCGGCGGATGGGGTCCCCACCGTGGTTCGTGTCGTTGGCAAATTGACGTTTGATCGCAAGATCGGAAACTGTACTTGGTTAGCGATGGCCGTCCACGAGACGCGTGAGATCGGCAAGGCGGAGCCAGGGTTCGATATATCGGCGACCATCAAGATGGTTCGTCAGCCGCTCCAGCGGCCGGTGGCTTTACCGGTGCAGCCGGTGCCGCTTGCCATCACGTCGCCGATCCCGGCCGATCGGTTGTACATCGAAATCACGAGCAAAGAGCTCGGCGTCACCACGTTGATGGACCGTCGTTGGCGGATGATGAATGACGTCCCAGGATCATCGATGATGCGGATGATTGACAATGACCGCAGCATTGCGCAGTGCGATTTGCGGCCATTAGCCGATCTCAAGGCGGGGACGCAATGGACGATGGAAGCGT
Organism: Pirellulaceae bacterium; assembly: GCA_041741195.1. GTDB lineage: Bacteria > Planctomycetota > Planctomycetia > Pirellulales > Pirellulaceae > JBBSJZ01. The sequence goes on along the minus strand of JBGSKM010000122.1, from coordinate 56,692 downwards.
TTCAGTCGGACGTGACCCGGACGCTTGGCAAGCAAATGACTCAGCTCATTGAGGCTGATGAACGGGTCAGCGATTCGGGGCTGCGCGTGCTGCGCGTGACCGCCGCCGGCGCGGTTCAAGGTGTCCCGATCCAGTGGGTCATGATGCATTTTTCTGACGACAGCGGTCGACGGCTACTCGCGACGTTCACGATGGATGGCCCGAGTATCGAGGCCTTTGCCGGCAGTGATGTGCAGCTGGCAAACTCTCTGCGACTCCTGACACCCGACCATTCGACGCCCGAATCGTCGGCTCCCAAAAGTTCAGCTCAAGCCAGCGACGATAAAATGAACGTCAAAAAGTCTGATCGCGTACAATCAGCTAGCGATCTCCGTCGCAGCACGGATCGGCGCTAAGCAACACTCGCTGGGGGGCGTGAGCTCCTAGCGAATCACTCACTACCTCAACCGACACATTCGACGGTTTCGCTATGACAACTCAGCGCCTCATGATTCGTTCGATGCTCTGCCTCGTGGGGCTTTCGCTGGTTGGACTGGCCTCGGCTTCCGCCCAGGATGAAGTGGCACGAAAGGATCCGTCCTCGTCCCAGCAGACCGCGTTCGCACCCGGGGTGGTGACGGTGATTCCACCAGCGCCCGATCCGAAGGAAACCTTTGAAGGACCGTTGACGCTCGACGGGCTATTGGACTCGTACCCCGAAATCAATTGGAGTGGAGCGGATTTCCCTGACAACGGACCGCACTATGATCCACGAAGTCGCACGTTGGCGGAGATGGCCAAGCAAGTGATTTTGCGTCGTGAAATCTACTCGTTCGAGTTTTCGTTCAAGCCGCTTCGCCAAATTTACATTGACGTGCCCAGGGCGGACGGTCGTATGCAGCGGAAGCTGATTTGGTACATGGTTTACCGAGTCCGGTATCGAGGCGGTGATCTGCGACCGGCGGCCGATGAAATCGGTGGCTTGCCGATCTACAGTCGCATTGAATCGGTCAGCTACCAGTCTCGAAAATTCTTTCCAATGCTGAAAATCCGAGACCACGTCACGAGCAAGGAGTTTGTCGATCGCGTCCTGCCGACGGCGAAGAGCCGGATTGCGATTCGCGAACGGATTACCGCTCCGCTTCACAATACGGTCGAGATATCTCGCATCAATATCCCCTACAGCAGCGACGATGCGGCCCCGGGCGTATGGGGGCTGGCCACTTGGGAGGACGTCGATCCAGAGCTCGATTTTTTCTCGGTCAGCGTGTTCGGATTGACCAATGCGTTTGAGCAAGACGGCATTGCGTCGGATTCCCCCTATCGTCGAAAGGCCCTGGAGCTCAATTTCTACCGCCCTGGCGACACGATGAACCAAACCGATGATTTGATTCGATTTGGCGTCCCGGCCTACAGGGATGAAAAGGAACTGAAGAAGATTTTGACGCAATATGGGCTGGAACAACGCCTTGATTACCAATGGGTGTTCCGCTAACTTGTGCGGTTCTCCAGAAACCAGCATCACCTCCCACATCGATTAATCGTCAGTCATGGCACATAAGAAAGGTCAAGGCAGCAGCCGAAACGGTCGCGACAGCAACGCGCAGCGTCGTGGCATCAAAAAATTCGGCGGCGAGTCTGTCATTGCCGGCAATATTCTCGTACGCCAAGTTGGCACCAAGTGGCACCCCGGCCATGGTGTTGGCATGGGCAACGATTACACAATTTACGCGCTGATCCCGGGCAAAGTCCGGTTTGATCGCGAAGGCCGACGAATCAACGTCGACGCCTTGCAAGCCTAGGGCTTTCTAAATTCACGCTTTCTCTCGGCGGCTGGCTCGATAGAATCGAGCCAGCCGTTCGTTTTTTTATGAACGGTATCGACAAGTGGGGTGGCGCCGATTCGGTTTGATCCATCTCGACGTGTCTTCCAGATGCCAGTCTCCTGATACCCGATTTCTAGCTCATGTTCGTCGATCGCGTCCAAATTGAACTTCACGCTGGCAAAGGTGGCGATGGCTGCACCAGTTTTCGTCGCGAGAAGTATGTCGCGAAAGGCGGTCCCGACGGGGGCGATGGCGGGGACGGTTCGAGCATCATTCTGGAAGCTCGAACCGGCGTGAACAGTCTGGCCGCTTTTGCCAACCGCAAATTCTATCACGCGCCCAAAGGCCAGCCCGGCGAGGGGTCGGGATGCCACGGACGAGACGCTCGCGATTTACGACTGTATGTTCCGCCCGGAACGGCTGTCATCGACGCCGAGCACGGCTTTGTCATTCGTGACTTGGTCAAACCCGGCGACGAGTTTGTTGTGGCCCGCGGCGGCAAGGGAGGTCGCGGCAATACTCATTTCAAGACCAGCACCAATCGCGCCCCGCGGGAACATTCCAACGGCGAGACGGGCGAGATCCGCCAGGTGATTTTGGAACTCAAGTCGATTGCCGACGTCGGGCTGATTGGCAAACCGAATGCCGGCAAAAGCACGTTGCTGAGTCGAATCAGCAGCGCACGACCCGAAATCGCCGACTATCCCTTCACGACGAAACACCCGAACCTTGGCATCGTAGATGTTTCGATGGATCGGTCATTCGTCGTCGCGGATATCCCCGGTTTGATCGAAGGGGCAAGTGAGGGTGTCGGCCTGGGGCACGAGTTTCTTCGCCACGTCGAGCGAGCAGGGTTGTTGGTTCATTTGATCGAACCGGCCCCGATGGACCAAACCGATCCGCTGGAGAACTACAACACGATCCGCGAAGAGCTGATCGAATATGACGCGTCGCTGGGTGACCGCGACGAGATCTTGGTTGTGACCAAGAACGAACTACCCGAAGCGGATGCGGTTGCGGATGCGCTGCGGTCAGCCACTGGGCGAGATGTCCGCCGCATCAGTGCCATGACAGGCGAAGGGCTGAGCGAGCTCGTCGAGGAGATCATGGCCCGCGTGACGGTGCGTCGCCAAGCGATGGGCGAAGCCGGGGTGGAGTCGCCGAGCTTGCGTCCCGTGGATGATGAGCGCACCAGCGCGGCTCGGCCCCGCCGAGTTCCACCGCACTTGGCCGGCCCCACCGCGACGCTTTCTCGCGAAACCCAAGCCAAGGATTTCGACGCGACACCGCCCACCGTGTCACCGACGAGCGAGCCGACTCGGTGAACGCTTGCGTGATTGCGGTCGATGTCGGTAATTCTGCTGCCAAGCTTGTCGTCGGTATCGACCCGATCGGCGCGCCAGTCGGTTCCGCGAACCTCAGCCGATCATTTCGCATCGATCGAGCCGAATGGGCCGAGATGGCGGTGCAGTGGGTTCGCGATCACACGCCATGCGGCACCACTCAGTGGCGAATCGCAAGTGTCCACCGTGGCGCGGCGGCGCGATTGAGCGAGACCGTTCGCAACCAACTTGCCGACGCTGAGATTCGATTGGTGACGCGGCACGACCTGCCAATTGTCGTGGATGTTGAATTCCCAGATCGAGTCGGGATTGACCGTTTGGTGGGCGCCGCCGCCGCAGTCCAGATTTCTTCGCCGCCGCTCGTCGTCATCGATGCGGGGTCTGCCATAACGGTGGACTGGATCGACCCCAAGGGATTTTATTGTGGTGGCGCGATCATGCCAGGGCTGCGTTTGCAAACCAAGTCGTTAGCAACCGGAACCGATGCGCTTCCGGACTTGGAATGGGGTGATGATCAAGCGATCGCCACTCCTGGCCGGAACACGCTCGACGCCATCCGGCTCGGTGTACTTACCAATGTCGCCGCGGGGATCGATCGTTTGGTCGAGCATTATTCAGGACTCGTGCCGGCATCGCTTAAAATTGAGGTTCTAGTAACCGGCGGCGACGCTAAGATCATTTCATCGCAGCTCAAGTGCCGCCACCGTATTGAACCGAGTCTTGTTTGTCGGGGTCTATTGGGGCTGACTGGAACACCGCAGCGAGAAACACCCATCCAGCAGTGAAGTTGTTCACCCTCGTTCCATCGGAAGACGCTGGGTGGATCGGTGCAGGTTAAGCTGTAATGCACGACCCGAATCTTCCACGCATTGAATCGTCCGACTCGAGAGCCGATTTCCATGTCCGCCGACAGCGTCCGAAAGCTGCTGAATCTTCCCGACCATGTTCGCCAACCCCATGCCTACCAAATTTTTGGTTTGCCAGAGGGGGAACAGGATGCTGGACAAATTCAGTCCGCGGTCGATTCGACCATCCAGCGGCTGAGAGAAGTTCGCTCCCAGACCGATCCGAACGTCTGGAATCAAGCGGCCCAACTGGCCCAGCAAGCGAGAGTTGTTCTTGCGGATCCGCAAAAGAAGGCGGAGCTGGACGCTAGGTTTGGAATCGTGACCATCGCTGACGACGACGTTTTCGATGACTTCGGGGACGACGATTTTGACGCGTCCGCGTCGTCCACCAAGGAAGCTGCGACGCCCGATCCGCTCGCTGGATTGCTTCCCAATGCAAATCCACTCTCGCCGGCGGAGCCCGCGATGCCTGTGACGATGAACGATCCATCCGTAGAATCACTGTCCGTCGACTCGATCAAACCGGTGATTGCGGCGCCGACGCTGAAGACCGCGCCCGCCAGTCTCCGTCGTCGCAAGTCGTCCCTGCCGATGTTGCTGTTCAGCGTTGTCGCGATGGGATTGACGTTTTGTATCGTTGGATTGACGTATTACTTGGTGTTGGGGCCAGGATCGCTCGCCATCCAAACCGGCGACGGAAGCCTTAAGATTTCTGCTGGCCAACCGCAAACCGACGGGGGCGTCCAAGTGACGCGGCCGCGACCACCAGCAAGTACACCGGCAAAGCGAATCGAACGCGATCCCGTGATGGGTCGCCTCGGACGTTCCAAGGACAACGATCCGTCGCTAGCATCGTCGATCCAGAATGACCTCGACGATTCGATGACGACAACTTCCGATGGGTCGAATTTTGAGATGCCTGAGTCGGTACCAGCCAATGGGGCCGAGCCAGAAATGACGGCGATGCCCGCGCCCACCGAGATGCCCATGCCCACGGACTCTGCACCCGATGAGATGCAAGTCAAAGCGGCCGATGACATGATTGCGCAAACGCAGGATGCGATTCGATCGGCTGAGTGGTCCACGATGAAATCGCTAGCGGAAAAAGCACTCGATGCTGCGAAAACCCAAGAGCAACGATCGAGTGCACAAGGGCTGTACCAGTTAGCCGATTTGGCGACGTACTATCGTGGTGGAATCGAACGAGCCATTCAAGGGCTCGCGATCGGCAACACGTTCGATGTCGCCGAAGGATTCTCGGTGATCATCGTTGAAACGGGCGTCGATAAATTGACCATTCGATACGATGCGAAAAGTCGTTCGTTTTCGCTCAACGAATTGCCCTTGGTCCTCGCGCACAAATTGGCAAGCTTTCAAGTGATGCCGGGGGAAGCGACGGCCGATGCGGCCAAGGCAGCCTATCAGTCGATCACGCCAGTTGCCACTCCGCCCTATCGAGAACAAGCGATCCAATGGCTACAAGCGATCGACGCCGAGATCGAAGGTGCGGACCGAGACCAACTGATCGCAGCAATCCAAAGCGTCTTTAAGGACGAAGCGAGTCAAAACGAATGATTCGCGCAAGCCGTGCGAGCAACACGTGATGTTGCGTTGACGACCTAGCATCCAAATTGGTGCGCGGAAACCATCAAATACTCAACCAATTGTATCGACCGAAACTTGAATACACTTTCCATCGACGCGGCGCAGTCTCTCGAAACATTGCAGCGACTGATCGCGATGAATTCAACGAGTTCACTTAGCAACGTTGAAATATCGGACTGCATCAATGAGCTTCTTGTCTCGCTTAAGTTCACGGTTGAACGAACCGAGTACACTGACCACGGCGGGCAAACGAAAGTCAATCTCGTTGCGCACCGCGGGCCGATGTATTCCTGTGGTCCCAACACGCACGGCGGGCTCGCATACTTCTGTCACAGTGACGTGGTTCCCGCCGTGGATTGGGCGGGACCCGGAGGTGACCCTTTCAAAGCGGTGGTGACCAGCGATCGAGTGTACGGTCGCGGTGCGTGTGACATGAAGGGTTCGCTCGTCGCGATGCTCACAGCCGTGTCAAGAATCAAAGTCAACGACCAAGAGTCACCACTATGGTTTGTCTGCACCGCTGACGAGGAAACTGGATTCGCCGGCGCCAAGCAATTGGTAAAGCACTCCGCCGCGTACCGCGAACTAGCGCAAGCGAAGCCGATCGGGATCATTGGCGAGCCAACCAATCTGGGCGTGGTTCACGCGCACAAGGGCATCACCGGATTCAAAATTACAAGCCGCGGGCGAGCGGCCCACAGTAGTACGTCGCACGGAGTGAATGCCAACATCGCGATGGTGCCAATGCTTGCTGTATTGGCCGACCTCGAAGAGCGTACGCGAAGTGAATCCAGCTATCACGATCTTCGCTTTGATCCGCCGACGTTATCGTGGAACTTTGGAGTCAGCGACCGGTCGACCGCCATCAACATCACGCCGGCACGAAGCGACGCTTGGGTCAGTTTAAGAACGATGCCCGACATCGACGGCGAAGACTTGATCGAGATCGCGAGGCAAAAGGCCGAGGAGTTCGGTCTGGAATTCAAACGATACGACGGAGGAGGACATGTTTGGGTAGATGCCGATGCGGCATGCATACGAACCATGTGCGAATTAGCTCAATGCAAACCACAAACCGTTTGCTACAGCACGGACGGAGGCCAATTCACCGAACTGAAACAGCTCGTCGTCTGTGGGCCCGGCGATATCGCCCAGGCGCACACCTCTGACGAATGGATCAGCCTGGAACAATTTGCCCAAGGGATCAACCTCTATGAGAAAGCAGTTCGGCGTTGGTGCTGCCGATCGTAGCTGAGTCATCGCGCGTTCTCAGCGTTGGGAATCTACGGGACCGTTCGTCGAATGAAATTGTGAACTCAGCCGAAGGAATTCTTGTCACTGGTGAATGCGAATCAAAAAGGAACAAGAAGTCGATGAAAGCTCGAGAACTCAACAATTTGGGAATCCCTAAAGGTGAAGCGATGCAGGCGGCGATGGAAGCCGTGAAAGTCGCGGCGTCACGTGGGATGCGTCAACCAGAGTTGCGCCAGCACATTTCGGCGGTCGTCGCGGATCCGTCGAATTTCTTCGAGCACGAATTGTGGGGAAGCTTGGCGTCGTCGTTGAGCGGAATATTTCTGGCTCAGGCTCGTTACATCGGTCGTGAGACTGCGGCGCCATGGAAACAATGGGGCGATGGTCTCGAAGCCGGCGCCGTGCAGCAAATGGCGGATGCATGTAAGTTGCCGGTGACGATCGCGGGGGCACTCATGCCCGATGCGCATCTAGGCTACGGGCTTCCGATCGGTGGTGTCTTGGCTACCAAGGACTGTGTCATTCCTTACGCGGTTGGAGTCGACATCGCCTGTCGGATGAAGTTGACCGTTTTGGATATGCCAGCCAACGCACTCGAAAACAAGATCGATTTGCTGCGTGGAGCGATCCAGCGAGAAACGCAGTTCGGCGTCGGAGCGGCGTTTCGCAAACCACGCGAGCACGAAGTGATGGATGCGGATTGGTCCATTTCGCCAATCACCCAACAAAACCGCGACAAGGCATGGAAACAACTCGGGACAAGCGGTAGTGGCAATCATTTTGTCGAATTTGGTACGCTCACATTGGATCACGACGACCTTGGACTCGAAGCGGGAGTTCATTTGGCGTTGCTCAGCCACAGTGGCTCGCGCGGGACCGGTGCGGCCGTGTGTGACCACTACAGTCGCTTGGCTAAACACTCGCATCCTGAGTTGCCTCGGGAGCTTGTGAACTTGGCTTGGCTCGATCTCGACAGTGATGCGGGCGCCGAATACTGGGCTGCCATGAACTTGATGGGCGACTATGCGGCGGCGAACCACGCCTGCATCCACCGCGAAATCGCTCGTCACCTCGGAGTCGAAGTGCTGCTCGATCTCGAAAATCATCACAACTTTGCCTGGAAAGAAACACATGGTGGCCAAGAGCTAATCGTGCATCGCAAGGGAGCGACTCCGGCGGGCCGCGGTGTGCTGGGGATCATCCCAGGCTCCATGGGAACCCCCGGTTACGTGGTCCGCGGTCGAGGAGTCGAAGCATCGTTACTCAGCGCTTCGCACGGAGCCGGTCGTAAGATGAGTCGCACGTCCGCCAAGACTAAATTCAAATGGAAGGATGTCCAGCGTTTTCTTGACGAACGAGGAGTCACCCTGATGTCGGCGGGGCTTGATGAAGTTCCCATGGCGTATAAGGACATCGACGAGGTGATGGCGTCCCAGCAAGATCTTGTCGAAACCGTCGCACGATTCGATCCCAAGCTCGTCAAGATGGCCGAGGCCGGAGAGCGTCCCGAAGACTGATGCTGCACTGCGTATTGCTATCGTTATTGCCGTAGCGAGCGAAAAAATGACTCGAATTGGGTGCCACGTCTCGAGAGACGGTACACTGAAGGGGTGGTTCTGAGTTCGCTATGGCACGTTAAGGGTAGAAACAATGCGAGAACAATCGGGTATCAACCGTCGAGATTTCTTGGGTTCGGCGGTCGCTGCGTCCGCAGCAATGGGCGCTGGTTCGCTGTTGCTTCCGGGCAGCGGATTTGCCGAAACGGCGCCGGCGGCAACGGCGGAGTCGATGACCAAACTGCTTTACGATTCACTCAGCGAGAAACAGAAGCAAGCGGTCTGTTTCGACTGGGACCACCAAGACAAAAAACGCGGCTTGCTGAGAACCTTCGTTGCGAATAATTGGAACATCACCGACAAGGAGATCATCTCCGATTTCTACAACGACGATCAACGCGACTTGATCACCAAAGTGTTCGAGTCAATCATCGATCCATCGTGGCACGAGCGGTACTACAAACAACTCGAGGACGATGCTGGTGGATTCGGTCACGAACAATCGATCGCGATCTTTGGCAAGCCCGGCGATGGCAAGTTTGAACTCGTGATGACGGGACGTCACATGACGCTTCGTTGTGACGGCAACTCAGCGGACCATGTGGCATTCGGCGGCCCAATTTTCTACGGCCATGCACCAGAGTTCGATGAAAACCCGAACCATACCGACAATGTGTTTTGGCACCAAGCCGTCGCCGCCAACGATCTGTACAAGATGCTCGATGGGCGTCAGCAAAAAATGGCCCTGGTTCCTAAAACGCCCCGCGAGCAAGCTGTCGGTTTCCGCGGTAAGAGCTCCGACCAATCGGGAATTCCGGTGACGGAAATGTCGGTGGACCAACGCGAACATTTGCAGAAGGTCTTGCAAACGCTCGTCGAAATGTACCGTAGTTCGGATCGGGACGAAGTGATGGCGTGCTTGAAAGCGCAAGGCGGTTTGGACGCGTGCCATTTGGCGTTTTACGCAGACCACGATCTGGGCAACGACGGTGTCTGGGACAATTGGCGACTCGAAGGCCCCGCATTCGTCTGGCACTATCGAGGCGCGCCCCACGTTCACGTTTGGGTGAACGTCGCGGATTCGTCTGACGTCGTGACCAACGCCTAGCGTGACAAGAACAATCGCTTGGACAACAATCGCGGTGCTTGGATCACGAGTGTGGTTTGATCGTCTTCGGTGGCGACATTGTTGTTCGGAGTGCTGTCGATATCGAACTGATCAACCGCAACAACTTCAATCGGCAACTGTTTGATGCCGCGGACGTCGACAACCGTATTCAGTACGAGTTGTGTATCGGCGCCAGCGGCGATCGGGCCTACCGTCCATGTCCCCGTCGCTGGGTCATACGTTCCCTGCGACGGGACGGCGGAAACCAGCGACAGCCCCTCTGGTATGGGCGCACTCACCACGACTCCGGTCGCGTCGCTCGGGCCAGCGTTGCATGTGTTGATTGTGATAGCGACTGAGTCGCCCACGAGCGGCGCATTATTGTCGACGCTCGCACTCACCGAAATGTCGACGACGTTCGGAGTGAGCGTGACACTAGCCATATCGTCTTCACCGTCAACCATGTTCCCTGGAGTACTATCGGGATCGAACTGGCGTCTTGCGACGACTTCGGCACGATTGGTTGCTGCGGCTCCCGATGTCACTAACGCAACAATCACCAGAGTGGCTTGATCGCCATTGTTGATGCTCGCGATCGTCCACAGTCCGCTAGTGGAATCGTACGTACCTACACTTGGCGAAGCGGAAACGAATTGCAGCCCCGCGGGAAGCCGGTCTCGCACGTCGACGTTCGTCGCGGCGTTGGGGCCGGAATTGGTGAGGTTAATTGTGAAAGTCACGTTTTCGCCCCGATCCGGCGACGAGTTGTCCACGCTTTTGGTGAGTGACAAGTCGGCTGTTTGCGTCACGAACTCGACTTCGGCATAGTCGTCCTCCGTCACACTTGCGTTTCCTGGGATGCTGTCGATGTCAGTTTGGTCGGCAGCCGAAATCTCGGCGGTGTTAGTGCCGCGACGTACGTTCAGGACGATGGCTCGAATGAGTAGCGTGGGTGTGGCGCCCGGCGGAACAGTTCCGACTGTCCAAACCCCCGTGGTCGCGTTGTACGTCCCTTGGCTCGGTGTCGAGCTCACAAACGTGGTGCCGCTCGAAAGTTGGTCGGTGACAATCACACCGGTGGCTGTCGACGGTCCCGCGTTGCTGAGTGTGAGTGTGTACTCGACGGTGTCACCGACGTTGGGTACCGGGTCATCGATCGACTTCGCGAGCGCCAAATCGACGAGTTGAGGACTGAGAGTCACACTAGCAATGTCGTCCTCGTCAGAAGCAAAGTTGCCGGGAGTGCTGTCAGGGTCTAACTGGCTCGACGAAGTGATCTCAGCGATGTTGGTTTTGTCATTGAGCGTGTCGACCGTGGCGACCAATTCGAGTGTTGCATTCGCACCGACTGCGATCGTCGCAATGGTCCAAGTTCCAGTGCTCGGATCGAAACTACCGACGCTGGGATCGAAGCTAACGAGCGACAAACCACTGGGCAATGGATCAGCCACGACGACATTGCTTGCGGCATCCGGACCCGCATTGCGGACGGTCAATGTGAACGTTACTTGGGAACCCACGTTGGGCGTCGACGTACTTACCGTTTTTTCAAGTGACAAGTCCGCGCTCGCGGGCGTCACCGCCACGGAGGCGAAATCGTCTTCGGTCGCAACGTTGTTACCTGGCGTGCTATCGATATCAAATTGGTCGGCCGTGGTAACTTCCGCGACGTTTGTTTTAACGCCCGCCGATTCGACCCGTGCGGTAATCGTCAACGTCGCATTGCCTAGCGACGCGAGCGATCCGACACTCCAAACCCCCGAGATTGGATCATAGGTGCCTACGGTTGCCGTACTCGCGACAAAACTGAGCCCAGGTGGCAAGAGATCCGTGACCGTCACGCCGGTCGCGTTGTCGGGCCCGGCGTTCGTGAGGGTGATGATGAAGTCCACGTCCTCGCCCAGACTCGGACGCGTCACGCTCGACGCCTTGGTAAGCGATAAGTCGACTTGTTGCGGCGTGATCGTCACTTGATCTTGATCATCTTCGCCGGGCACGTTGTTACCTGCGGTCGAATCGGGATCCGCTTCGTTGGCCGCCGTAACGCGAGCCGTATTCGTTTTCGCGCCCTGTGTTTCAACGCGAGCGAGGATGTCGAGTGTTTCTGTCGAGGTGGCCGAGAGCGAGCCGATATTCCAAATCCCGGTGGCGGCATCGTAGCCGCCCGCGCTCAAACTCGTCGAGACAAACGCCATGCCGCTGGGCAGGACATCGGTAACGCGAACTCCCGTCGCGGTATCGGGCCCCGCGTTGTTGATCGTCACTCGAAAGGTAACGATCTCATCGAGATTGGGACGTTCGTTATTCACTGTTTTTGTCACGGACAAGTCGGCGACGGGGACGGTAAGCACCACGCTCGCTTGATCGTCTTCGGTCGCGACGTTGTTATTGGGGGTCGAGTCCACATCGACTTGGTTCGCCGCGGTCACTTGTGCGGTGTTTATTCTCTCGCCCAGAGTCGTCACACGAGCGACGAGTGACAGCGTTGCACTGCCATTGGGAGCGAGTGAACCGACGGACCATTCACCCGTGGTGGTGTTGAAACTTCCTTGGCTTGGCGTACTCGATACAAGCACCAATCCCGGCGGCAGGACGTCCGTCACGACGACACCGGTGGCCTGTGACGGGCCCGAGTTGGCGACGGTAAGAACGAACGTCACTTGGTCGTCCAAATTGGGGCGTGCGTTATCGATCGTCTTGGTAAGCGACAGATCAATCTGCTGGGCTTGCAGTGTGGCGGTCGCCTGGTCGTCTTCGCTCGCGACATTGTTGTTCGGTGTCGAATCGGGATCGAGTTGATCGGAGGCGATGATTTCCGCGGTGTTCGTGACTAAGTTCGTCGATTGGGTACGCACCTGAATCGTGAGTACCGCCGGAACGGCCGTGGAAACGTTGCCGATGTTCCAAATGCCTGTGGTCTGGTCATAAGTGCCAAGATTCGCAGTCGCCGAAATCAATGTTGTTTCCGGCGGGATGAGATCGCGAACATTGACGCCGGTCGCGAGATCGGGGCCAGCATTGGTGGCAGTGATCGTGAAGGTAACCGTATCACCCACATTGGGCGCTAAGTTGCTAGCCGTTTTTGTCAGCGACAGATCCGCTAGCGCCGGCGTGATGGTCGCACTCGCTTGGTCGTCTTCGATTGCCGCGCTGTTCCCCGGCGTGCTATCGCTGTCGAATTCGTTGGCCGCGTTGACTTGGGCCACGTTGGTAACATTTGCGCCAGCGGTAAATTGAGCGGTGATCTCGAGCGATGGCGTCGCGCCGACTGCCACGTCACCGATCGTCCAAAGCCCCGTTAACGGGTCGTAAGAGCCGGTTAGTGCGCTGGCGGATACGAAGGACAAGCCGACCGGAAGTTGATCGGAAACGACCACACCCGTAGCCAAGTCGGGTCCAGCATTCACAGCAATGATCGTGAAGACAACATTTTGACCGACATTGGGACGAGTCACGTCGACGGATTTTGATAGCGACAGGTCGATCGTACGCGGTGACACGGAAACCGTCTGTTGGTCGTCTTCGGTGGCAACGTTGTTACCGGGTGTGCTATCCGGATCGAACTGATCTGACGAGGTAATGAATGCCGTGTTCGTCGAGAGACCGGCGCGGTTGAGTTGCGCGTTGATTGTCAACGTCGGCGTCGCTCCGACCGGAACATTGCCGACGTTCCAAATTCCGGACGCCGCATCGTAGCTACCTTCGCTGACCGTTGATGAAACAAACGTAACACCGGCGGGAAGTAAATCGGAAACGGTGACTCCACTCGCATTCGCGGGACCCGCGTTGGCAAGCGTGATGGTAAAGCTGAATGCTTCGCCAATATTGGGCCGGGCGTTGCTGGTCGTTTTGGTGAGTGACAAGTCCGAAATCGGTGTATCGAACGTGACGCTCGCTTGATCGTCTTCGCTGGCGACGTTGTTGTTCGGGACACTATCGACGTCGGTTTGGTCGATAGCGAATACCTCCGCCGTGTTGGTGCGTGGTCCCGTCGAGTTTACCGTCGCGACGATGGTGAGCGACGGTAACGGGCTGGCGCCGGCGGCAATGCTTCCCACGGTCCAAAGTCCGGTTGTTGTGTTGTAGCTGCCCTGGGATGCAGTCGCCGTCACCAACGTCATCCCCGTGGGGAGCAGATCACGGACCACAACACCCGTGGCTGTGTTGGGGCCCGCATTTGTCGCGGTGACTACAAAGGTGACGTTTTGGCCCAGGTTGGGGATCGAATTGTCGATGGTTTTGGCCAGCGAAATGTCGACGATTTGCGGCGAGATCACGACGCTTGCCTGGTCATCTTCGCCGGCAACATTGTTCCCCGGTGTACTGTCCGGGTCCGCTTGATCGACTTGGCTAACCTCGGCCGTGTTGGTGATCGTGCTAGCGGCGTTGACGCTCGCAACGATTGTCAACGTCGCATTCGCCGCATTCGCGATGCTGCCGACATTCCAGGTTCCCGTTGCATCGTCGTAGCTACCTTGAGTGGCGACACTGCTCACGAATCCTAGCCCGGGCGGAAGCGAGTCACGAACTTGAACACTCGTCGCGCCACTTGGTCCGGCGTTGGTGACGGTTATAGTGAACGTCACGTTCTGGCCCGTGGATGGCGTCGAGTTGCTAACGGTTTTTGTCAGACTCAGATCCGTGCTCTCGGTGTTCGCGAAATCTTGAGTAAAGGTCGTAGGTCCGATCGTACCGACGAGCTCGACCGTTCCATTGACATTCGCGCTTCCACTTATTTCCAGCTCTATCGCACCCACGCTTGTCAGCGCTGCTGCGCCCCCGCCTCCGTCGACGAACGACGTGAAGGGAAGGAACTCTGCGGAGGATGGAGTCCCGCCGGTGTCGGGAATGTTGAGCGAAGCGGTGCTAAAGCGAGTCGCCGTGCCCGGTACCCCATCGCTCGAATAGATGCGGATGATTGCCGTACCACCGGCACGGTCGGCCCCGACTTGCAGACGCACGCCAGCGGCGGCGCCGGATTGTGTCAAATCCAATCCACCGAGTCCGGTATCATCAATCGTTAGCGCCGTCCCGTCAGGACCATCCCACGAGATACGTCGTTGACCGTCACCGAGTTGTGCGGAATCGAACGAAAGTAAATCAGGAAGCAACGCGTCGTTGACGCTGAGTTGAATCGACCCGGTCGCGCTGGTCTTGTTGACGAACAAATCACGCTCGCCGCCGATGACCTGTGGCGCCGCGACACTACTGACGACCGGTACGCCATCGTTCGTCGTGTCGGAGACGGTTTGGCTCGCCGTGTTGAACCCGTCAATGGTGTCAATGATTTGGCCCTGAACCGACGTCGCATTGATTGGTATCAGCGGCGAAACCTGCTGCGGTAGCGAACGTCCGCCGACCGTTTGTGGTGGCTGGAGTACAAAATATGACCCCGCAGTTACGCGAGGAAATTGATACAAGCCGGACGAATTGGTGGTCGCTGTGGATTCGGAGCTATCGGTCGCGAGATTGAATACACCATCGCCGTTGTCACGATAAAGTTGGACGTTCGCCCCGCTAACGTTCGCCCCGTTGTTGGTGATTGTCCCTTGGATCGACGCCAGGTCCACCGCGACGGCCAGCACCCGTCGCCCCTCGAGTGACTCCAGAGCAAGACGACGTCGTGGTTTACGACTGGGCGGTCGTTCACCCGCGAAGAGCGAACCGGCCTGGACCAGCAACCGGGAGAAGGACTGACGCCGAGAAGATTGCGGTCGAGTCATCGTAAACACGCTGTTTTGCCAAGAGTCGGGTTGTCCAAACACTCATGTGTTTGTCACATGCGACTCGGCAAAACAAGGGGGCTAGGCAGGCCCGGGCGACTGTGCCAACTAAGAAAGATTGACAAGCAATCGAGCGGAGCGTGACTCGACGTTTTCGCGGGATTCCGTCGGGGCGGCCGGACTGTTCAGTTCAGCTCGCGAACTTGGACATCTTTGATGCGGATCTTCATTGGCGGACCGGAGTGCAGTTGAAATGCAAATTTTCCGCTTGCCTTGCGTACGGCAATATCCTCATCCATCGAAAAGCTCATGACGCGACCATTGATGATGTGAGTGAAGGTGTAGCCGCGGGCGATGACTCGCATCTCATTCCAATCGTCGCGGTGGATCGCTTTCTCCAACGCGATCGGATCGCCGAGTGAACCAACGACTTCGATCGCGGGCTTCTTGGGATTATCGACGTTGGATCGAATGATCACTGCCTGACCACGCTGGGCCATGAATTTCCGACCGTTCTCTTCGAAAAACATTCCCGAATACTTATCGATGTTGCCATGCTCCGATTTGTGGCACTGCGCTTCAAAATCGGCTTGATAACCTTTGACGATGTACCCACCCATATCTTCACTACGGTATTGAATCCCCGAATTGTAACCCGTCACTTGGTACTTGAAGGTCAAATCAAAGTCATCGAAATCACCATCTTGATGAACCAAAAAAGTGTTCTTATCGGGTCGGTTGTCCTCGGTCGTTTCACCGACGATTTCGCCGTTTTCTACACGCCAGAATTTCGAATCACCAATCCAATGTTCAAGACTCTCGCCATCGAACAACACTTTGATGTCGCTCTCCGGTTCTACCTCTTGAGCATATGCCAGATGACTCGCGCAAAGCGTAAGGGTGGTGAAGGTTGCGAATGCAAGTTGGACAAGGCGGGACATATGAAAAGCTCCCCGATCGTTTAGGTTGTTCGACTCAAGTGGTTGTTGCTAATCTGCAATGCAATGACCAATGTGGATCGCTTGCCGAAGTTGTAAAGTTTTGGCGGCCGATGCTTTGATTCATCGTACTTTCGCCGAATTGATTTTACACCTGCGGCGCACAAGTCCATGGGAATTGGACGTTGCAGGGGGCCATTGCACATTGCATGCCCCGGCCATCAAGAACGTCATATCGGCCCGTGATCACAATGACACTGGGTAGTGGGCGAAATGTCGCGACTAGGGCAGTTTTCGCATCCATTCCCGCATGTTCACGGCCGAATTACAAACCCGAAAAGAATTTTTGCTTTCGCCAGAAGTGAATCAACCCAGCCACGTTTCGCGGGAAAGTCGGCGTTTCAGGGCTGGGCAGAACTCTCCGGCGGACCTGCGTTGGCAGAGCGTCGGACCGCTTTCGTGAGCAAGCGATCGAAAGTTGCCGCGAACGCCTTTTTGTCTTGATCACCGAAGGGCGCACTGCCGCCGGTGACTAAGCCACCACCTCGCAAGTCGTCCATGAAATTGCGCATCGACAGTCGAGCGGCAATATTATTAGGAGAGTATTCGTCACCGCGGGGATCGATCACCATCAGTCCTTTTTCGACGAGTAGGCCGGCCAGTGGCAGGTCGGCGGTAATCGCGAGATCGCCAGGATGACTCTGTGCGACGATGTAGCGATCCGCTTGGTCGGCACCATCTCGCACTTGGACCGATCGCACCATCGGCGAGTCGGCGGGCGTGTCGAGCAATCGATTCGCCACCAGGATCGTCTCAATCCCCAAACGTTTGGCAGCTCGAAACACGACGTGTTTGACATCCGTGGGCACAGCGTCGGCGTCAACCCAAATGGTCAGCTTGTTCACGCAAGTATCTCGTTGACAACGTTTCCATGCACATCGGTAAGCCGAAACTCGCGCCCTTGGTAACGGTAGGTTAGCCGCTGGTGATCCAGTCCTAGCAAGTGCAGAACGGTCGCGTTCAAGTCATGCACGTGCGCGCCATTTTCGGCGATGTCCATACCGAAGTCGTCCGTCATTCCATGACTCGATCCGCCGCGAATCCCGCCGCCGGCTAACCACATGGTGTAAGCATCCTTGTGGTGGTCCCGACCTGGGGCGCCCTGATCACGCGTCGCACTGCCTTGGCTGAGAGGAGTTCGACCAAACTCGGATCCCCAGATTATGAGCGTATCTTTGAGCAAGTCCCGCTGTCGCAAGTCTTTGATCAGTGCTGCCATCGATTGATCAACGTCTTTGCATTTCGCCGGCAATCGGGTCTTGAGTCCGCCGTGATGATCCCAATCCGAATCGTATAGCTCGACCATCCGCACGCCTCGCTCGACCAGCCGTCGCGCCAATAAGCAATTGTTAGCGAACGAAGCACTTCCCGGTTTGGCACCATACATTGCGAGGGTTTGCGCGTCCTCGCCGTCGATCGTCATCAAATCGGGAACCGATGATTGCATGCGAAACGCCATTTCGTACTGCGCGATACGGGTCGAAATCTCGGGGTCGCCGGTTTCGGCGAAGTGCTTTTCATTGAGTTGTCCGAGTGTATCGAGGACCCGGCGTCGATCGTCCGCTGCGTGGCCTTCGGGGCTGGAAAGGAACAAGACCGGATCACCGGATGATCGGAATTGAATCCCTTGGTAGACGCTCGGCAAGAATCCTGTCGACCAAAGACTCGTACCTGCACCACCGGCAGGCCCACTGAGCAGCACCACGTACGCGGGAAGATCTTCGTTCTCGCTACCCAGTCCATACGTCACCCAAGATCCAAGACTCGGACGACCACCGCGGCCGAATCCGCTGTGCAAGAACATTTGCGCCGGAGCATGATTGATCTCGTCGGTATGCATCGAACGAATGATGGCGAGCTCGTCGGAGACGGTTGCCAAATGAGGCAGCAATTCGGACATCGTCTGTCCCGATTCGCCATGGCGATCAAATTTCCATGGTGAAGCCGCGAGCGTCGATGTTTTTCCGATGAACGCGAAGTCGCGGCCGGCGGTTACCTCGGGTGGGCAGGGTTCGCCATGCCATTTCGTTAACTCGGGTTTGTGATCGAACAAATCCAGTTGTGAGGGCGCTCCGATCATGTGCAAATAAATGACGTGCTTGGCTCGCGCCGCAAAATGCGGCTGGCGAGAGGCAAGCGGATGCAGATTCGATTCCGCACTTGCGATCGTCGGTCGAAGCAAGTGGGCAAGCGCGATCGAGCTGAGACTAATCGCTGCCGTCTGTCCGAACAGTCGGCGGTTCACTGGCAAATCCTCAAACGCCATCGGATTACTCTTTCGTGATTGTTTCGTGCAAGTTCAGGATGACGGTGGCAACGCTGTACCAGGCGGCAAACTCGCTCTCGCTCACTTCGGCGGGTAAAAGAACATCGCTTGCCAATTGTTTGGCTCGCTCGGGGTTTTTCCGAATCGATTCAATGCTCGCATCGTACAGCGATGCGAGTGCGGCGACTTCGGACGAACTAGGGGCTCTCGCAACGGTGCGACGCAATTCGTCCGTGATTGTCGAATTCAACGACTGGTGCTTGGCATTCCGAGCCGCGCGAATGGCAACTGCTTTGGCCACTTCCACATACACCGGATCGTTGAGCAGCGTGAGCGCTTGCAAGGGTGTGTTGCTCCGTGATCGCTGGACGGTGCAGGTGAATCGATTGTCGGCGTCGAAATTGACAAAGCTTGGATACGGTGCTCCCCGCTTGATCACCACATACACGCCACGACGATACGCGTCGCCACCGGGACTCACTTCGTACGAGTAATTCTGGCCACCGACTTTGGACCAGATTCCCGGGGGTTGATAGGGACGAATCGGCGGCCCGAACAACCTTCGCGAAAGTAAGTCGGATACCGCGAGCGAGTTGTCGCGAATCATCTCGGCATCCATTCGCACGCGCGGGCCGCGAGCCAGCAATCGATTCTGGTCGTCAAGTTGGCGAAGCTTGTCACTCATGGCTGACGATTGCTGGTAGGTCGATGACGTCACGATGGTCTTGAGCAGACGTTTGACCGACCAGCCATTTCGAACCAAGTCGACCGCCATCCAGTCAAGGAGTTCCGGATGAGTTGGTGAATCGCCCTTGAGACCGAAGTCTTCCGGTGTGCGAACGAGTCCGTCACCGAATAGCTCCAACCAGTATCGATTGACCGCTGCCCGAGCCACCAGCGGATTCGCGGGATCGACGAGCCAACGCGCGAGATCGAGTCGATCCAGCGGTGACCGGGATGCATTCGCCTGGGGACCGCGGTGCAAAAATCCAGGCGTGGCGGCCGTGACGGATTCGCCCGGTGTGCGATAGTCGCCTCGCATAAAGACATACGCGGGTCGCGGGGTCTTCAACTCGACCATGACTTGCGTGGTGTCCGGTGCCAGGTTCGCCAATGATTGTGTGTTGGCCAGCAATTCACTCTGGATCGACTGGGAATTGCCGTCCGTCAATTCACGATGATCAATCAAAACACCACGGTGTTCGTTGGTCCATGAGTCGGCGGGCATCGTGACGATTTCCGCGACTTGGGTGGGTATGCTTTCGGCACCGACATCACCGGTGATCCCGGACAGTTTAAAACAACCAATGTTGCGGGCGTTGCCAAACTGTTGACTGAGTCGAAAACGCAAGTGAATTCCTGCAGGGGCGTCGATGGGTTGTTCCAATACGAAGGTGGCCCAATGAGGCTTGCCGAATTGAGGGGCGATCGCCCAGCCAGATTTTTTAACGTCATCGATGGCGCCCATGACGTCCCAGCGGTTCTGAGAAAAATCCGCCCTGGCTGATGCGAACGTCAACTTCGTTTCGGATCCATCGGGAATGACCATCGCGACCGCAAAATCGTTCAGCACAAAGTTCGCGCTCATGGGACTTCCGCGTCCCGGCCCATTGCCGGGCAAGCTGGGGTCCGTCAGACAATCTAGTCGAATAGCACTCAGGCTCGGCACCGAGATCTTGCCATCAACTACATAAGTATCTGTCGCGGGAGGATCGCTACCGACCAACAAGATTGCACCGTCGTCTCGCAGTTCATACGTGTCTGTGTTACCGCGAGACTCAAATGATTCGACGTCAATGACATGCTCACGAGGCGAGTATTGAACTTGCTCTGCCAATTTGGTTGCCCACGCGGCAAGATCCGATTGCAACTCAACGCGGCGAGCTTGCCGAGCAAGATCGAGGCTGTTTCGAATCTCCTGCAACTCGCGACGCTGGTGATCCAACGTATCGCTCGAAAGCGGAATCGAAGGCCCCTTGAAGGCGATCGAACTGGGTTGCTTCGGATTGACCCGGTCGGCTTCGAGTTCGGTGTTGTTAAAAAACGCGAGAAAGCGGTAGTAGTCGGCGGATGTGAAGGGGTCGTATTTGTGATCATGACACTGGGCACACTCGAGCGTCGAGCCAAGCCAGACTGCGGCGGTTGTGTTGACTCGATCGATTACCTGCTCAATGCGGGTCTCCTCGGGCAGCGAACCGGCTTCGACATTCGTTGGGGCACAGCGATGAAATCCCGTCGCGATGAGTTGCGACTCTGTCGGATTGGGAAGCAAGTCGCCCGCGAGTTGTTCGATCGTGAATTGATCGAAAGGCATATCCTGGTTGAATGCTCCGATGACCCAGTCGCGATAAGCCCAAAGGTCGCGAAAATCATCCCGCTGGAATCCGTGCGAGTCAGCGTAGCGCGCCACATCCAACCAGGGCCGCGCCCATCGTTCGCCAAACTGGGGCCGCGCGAGCAGATCATCCACCACTCGCTCGATCGGGTCGTGCGATTGATCCGCTTCAAAGGCTTGAACTTCTGCAAGCGTCGGAGGCAATCCGACCAAGTCCAAATGCAATCGCCGGAGCAGTACTGCATCGTCGGCAGGACGCGACGGGTCCAGATCGAGTTCATCGAGCCGAGCGAGCACAAATCGATCGATGGGATTTCGACACCAATTCGGATCGGACACCTCTGGCGCCGGGGTGTCGAACGGGGCTACGTACGCCCAATGAGGCGGCTCCACAAAATCATCGGGCCAAGGGGCACCCGCGGCGATCCACCGCCGGATCGCGCTGATCTCACGAGGGCTCAGCAGATCGCCGATCGATGGCATTACTTCGTCGTGTCCGCGTGGGAATTCGATGCGGCGCACCAATTCACTCGAGTCCGGCCGCCCAGCATGAATGACCATCGATTCAAACACTGCGGACTTGTCGTCGAGCCGCAATCCCGACTCTTGTTTGTCGTTGCCATGACATTCGAAACAAGATCTACGCAGAATTGGGTAGACATCGCGAGAAAAATCGATGGCGGACTCCGCCAAGACGACTGACGAGAAAGCAGGCATTGCCAGTAAGACAATCACCGGAATCAAATGAGTCATTTTGAAAGCTGTCCGTTTGACACTCGAGAATCGGCCTTGATCGGGGTGCAGTCATTCATCACGCGAGGATTGCATTGACGACGTTGCCATGAACGTCGGTCAGGCGGTAGTCCCGTCCCTGAAAGCGAACCGTCAATCGTTTATGATCGAACCCGAGTAAATGCATGATGGTGGCGTGCAAGTCATGTACATGGACAGGATTTTCCGCGACGTTGAACCCAAGTTCGTCGGTCGACCCGTACACCAAACCAGTTTTCAATCCTCCACCAGCCATCCACATCGTAAACGAGTTTGGATGATGATCGCGACCGTCATTGCCGCCTTGAACCATCGGCGTGCGTCCGAATTCGCCGCCCCAGATCACCAGCGTCTCGTCGAGCAATCCTTGCTGTTTGAGATCTTGTACCAAGGCAGCACACGCGCGATCGGTGTCCTCGCAGTTCTTAGCCAAGTCTTTCTTGAGCCCGCCGTGCTGGTCCCACGATTCGTGAAACAATTGCACAAACCGAACGCCACGCTCGACCAACCGTCGCGCCAATAAACAATTGTTGGCGAACGACGATTCTCCAGGTTTGATACCGTAGGATTCCAGGACGTGCGCGGGTTCATCCTGGGTCGACATCACTTCCGGCGCGCTCTGTTGCATTCGGAATGCCATCTCGTAGGACGCTACCCGCGTCGCGATTTCCGGATCGCCCACTTGGTCGAGTCGATGACGATTGAGTTCATTGACGGCATCGAGTGTCTGGCGCTGCATCAAGCGGTCGACACCTGCCGGATTGGAAAGATAGAGAACGGGATCACCGCTGCTTCGAAATTCCACGCCGCTGTGAATCGTTGGTAGAAAACCGCTATTCCAATTGCCACTTCCCGCGCTGGGGCCTTTCTTGCCGCTATTGAGGACAATGAACGCTGGCAGGTCGCGGGACTCGCAACCGAGCCCGTAAGTGACCCACGCGCCCATACTCGGGCGTCCGAATTGCTGAGAGCCCGTGCTCATCATCAATTGGGCCGGAGCGTGGTTGAATGCATCCGTGGTCATCGATCGAATGATACAAAGATCGTCGACGATTTTTGCCGTGTGCGGTAGCAACTCCGAGATCTCGATACCCGATTCCCCGTGCTTGGAAAACTTAAACTTGGGCCCGAGTAACTTTGAATTGGGATTGATGAATGCGGCCCGGTAACCGTCGAGTAATTCTGGCGGCGGAAGAGTTCCGTCGAGCTTGTCGAGCGTCGGCTTGTAATCGAACAACTCAAACTGGCTCGGCCCGCCTCCCATGAAGAGCAAAATGACGTTCTTCACTCGAGCAGGAAAATGCGGTTTTTTCGGCACTAGCGGATCGCTGGGTGGATTGTCAGCGGTGGGGGCTGCCGACACTGGAGCGCCGGCCAACAAACTTGCCAGCGCCACGCTCCCGAGACCGATCCCACATTGCTCAAGGAACCAACGACGTGCGATTGAATTCATGGTTGCTTAGTCCTTGGTGATCGTTTCATCGAGATTGAGCAGCACTCGCGACAGCACAATCCAGGGAACCGTGTCACTTGCCGCTTCGCCCGTCAACTGTTTGAACAGCGAGGGTGCCACACCGACGAGCGATTCGATCTCCACTTCGCCCGCGGCAACTCGTTCGCGCTGCTGTGAAACAGTCCTCGTCAGTATTGAGAGCTCTGTATCGTCCGGTTCGCGCCCTGTCGCCAAGCGGTGTGCGTATCGAATCCTCGACTCGTCGTCTGGCAACGGGGCTTCACGCAAGATTCGTTGTGCCATGGCCCTCGCGCACTCGACCAATTGCGGTTCGTTCAGCATCACGAGTGCTTGAAGCGGCGTGTTGCTTCGTTCGCGGCGAACGCAGGCCGCATCTCCCTTGGGCGCATCAAAAACTTGAGTGGGTGGATACGCCGTGCTGCGGTAGCTGTGCACGTACAAGGAGCGACGATATTGGTCGTCACCCTGATCCGTTTTCCAAATCTTCGGCCCGTAACTCGCGGGCGGCTCGAATAGAAAACTCGGGGCTGGTGGGTACACGCTCGGTCCGCCGATCCTGTCGCAAAGCAGCCCACTGATCGCCAGCGCGCTGTCGCGTACCAACTCCGCATCGACGCGGAAGCGTGCACCTCGCGCAAGCAATTCGTTGTATCGGTCTCGCTCGAGCATGGCTGGAGTCACTTCCGAACATTGGCGGTAGACCGCCGAACGAACGATCAAACGATGAATGTGTTGAAGGCTCCAGTCGTTTTCCATCAGTTCGACCGCGAGCCAGTCGAGCAGTTCTGGATGCGATGGCGGCGGTGATTGAAAACCGAGATCTTCGGGCGTGGTGACGAGTCCTCGGCCAAAGTACGCTTGCCAAATCCGATTCACGATTGCCCGCGCCGTGGTCGGAGATTGATCGTCTACCATCCATCGTGCCAATCGCAGCCGATCGGGTTCGTCCGTTGGCGGGAACGGATGAAGAAACTCAGGGGCACCCGGTGTGACCTGGTCGCCGCGTTTAAGAAAATCACCACGCAACATCACAAATGTTTGACGTGGCTTCGTTCGGGCTTGGACCGCTAATTGACTCGTACCGACCGGATGCGCCGACCACCATTTCTCGATGTCCCGATTGACCGATTCGAAGTCGTCACGCGTGGTTCTCCAGTAACCAAAGACCTTTTTCTGGTCGACAGGATCGAGTTCGTTCCAGGAATGCTGGACCAGGTCTTCAATTTCTCGAGGGACAAACCCATCCACAGGACTCGGGTGGTCGGTCACCGAAAACTTGTAGCGACCAATGAGATAGTTTTGGTTGTCGTCTGAATTCCATCCGCCATGTTTCATCACCATGCGGACCGTCAAAATCGTGGGCTCGGTTACAATCAGCGGTGATTTGAGCGTGAACACGGCATGACGATCCTGGTTTCGCCGTCCAGGGCCATTGTCGGTCGTCCAGGCTGTTTGATGGTCGCCATCAATCGCCATTTCGATCCCGCCGGTGACTCGCGTATCCTTGTCGGCATCGCGTTCACGATACGCGGACGGCAGCATCGATCGATCGGGGTTGACGTCCGCAACGGCGCTCGCGATCTCGAGAACCGTTTTCTTCGATGGATCGCTTTGTGGTGCGGCGCTGATCTCGAACTCGGTTAGCGCTCCGGTTCCGTCGATTGAACGACCGGGACCTCCATGTGGAAGTTGCGGATGCGTCAGCGCATCCAATCGCACTGCGGTGATCGTTCCGGGCTGGACAACACAGGGGAATGAATTGTCCATCTTGGTCGGCGCATAGCTTTCACTAAGGATGGAACCATCATCGAGCAACCGAAATTTTTGACCTTCGAAGGGAAGCTCTTCGGCGACCATCGTGGTCCATTGGGGCTGATGGGCAACGGTCGCAAGCCACTCTTGAGTTTGTGACTCCCAATTTGGCAAGTGTTGCTGTAGCTCATCTTCGGCGGCGGAGATTTTGTCCAAGATCGCTTGCCGCTCGTTCAGCTCATCGGGCGTGTACACGGTCACGATCGCTTCATGAAAATCATTGAGCGCCGCAAACATACGGTAGTAGTCTTCATGAGTCAGCGGATCGTATTTGTGCGTGTGGCACTGGGCACACTGTGTCGTAATACCAAGGATGGCTTTACCAATGGCGTCCATTCGATCGAACATGCCTTCGATACGAAATTGCTCGGGGTCCGCACCGCCTTCTTCGTTCACCATCGAGTTGCGAAGAAAACCGGTGGCGACGCGTTCCGCTTGTCCGGCCCCGGGCAACAAGTCGCCCGCGATTTGTTGGACGATAAACTCGTCATACGGCATGTCAGAATTCATCGCCGACGTGACCCAATCGCGATAAAACCAAACTTCCCGCTGTTTGTCTTTCTCGTAACCGTCGCTATCGCTGTACCGAGCGGCGTCCAACCACCATCGTGCCCAGCGTTCACCAAAGTGTTTTGATCGCAGGAGCTCGTCGACCAGACGCGAGATCGCATCCGGCTCCTCACTTCGCGACCAAGTATCGATCTGTTGCGGACTCGGCGGCAAACCGATCAGGTCCAAATGCAGACGCCGTATCAGCGTTGCCTCGTCGGCTGGTTTTGCCGGCGAAAGTTTTTCTCGATCCAATCGGTGGAGCACAAAAAAATCGATCGGAGTGAGGCACCACGACGGATTACTGACTTGCGGAAGTTCGGGTCGACTCGGCGGCACGAATGCCCAGTGTTGATCGTAGTGAGCACCGTCGGCAATCCACTTTTTAAAATGTTCGATCTCATCCGCGGTCACCGCCTTTCCCGTGGATGGTGGTGGCATCACGACATCGGGATCGGTCGAGGTGATGCGAGCGATCACTTCACTCGCGTCCGCTTTGCCGGGGCTGAGCACACCGGCGTCGATTGCCGAGTCTCGAATATCCAATCGCAAATCGCCCCGCCGATTTTCTTCGTCAGGCCCGTGACAGAGAAAACACTTGTCCGAAAGAACAGCACGAATGTCACGGCTGAACTCGACATCCGTTGATCGGACGTGATTCGCGTGAAGGACCGTTACCAGTACCGCCGCCAGCCAACGAGTTTGAACATTCATGGTGGACTACGGTTCCAGCTTTACGATCTTGCCGAACATGTGTCCGCCCTTCTCGCCGTGTTGCCATGTTCCCGCATAGCGGTCGCCATGCAACAGCACTCGAGCCGAGAACGTGCCCATCGCGGGGATCCAGAAGTTGTCCAACGTAATGACGGGTGTGTTGGCAGACCATCGAATCGGCAGGTCCAGCGGCAACTCCGAATCGACATCACCGTATTTGATCCGTGCGGTCAATCGATACATGTCCTGCTCGGGTAGCTTCTCACACTTGGAAATCGTGTACTCTTCGGTTTTCGCGTTGTCTTGGCCATCCACGGTGAACTTGCCAACGAACTTGCATCCGTTGAGGTATTCGGCCAACCGCGTGACTTGGTCGGCGTCGCTCGCGTCACCGACTTCCGTCGACTTTGTCGCAACAGGCGGCGCGGCATCCTGTGCAAACGCGGCATGAAAGGGCAGCGAGCCGAGGATGGAAAATGAAACGATTGCCAAAGTAGAAAACGACGTGCGGAACATGGTGAGCCTATTCTGCAGGAATCTTGACTGAAGTCACCCTGATTTTACCTCACTCGAGGTCCCCGTGTCAGCTATTTCGCTCGAGAAGTCGGCATGCATTACGGCGATGTGCGGATCCGATGTGATGCAACGATGCAACAGGCGGTGGGTCGACTAGGCATTTGGCGGATCGTCGACCTGCGTCGGATTAGATGGTTCTGTCGCGACCTTGTCGATATCGTCATTGACTTCCTCGTCACTTGCCGATTCGGGTGCCGCGGAATCACTCAGCCAAAATGGGACCGTCAATGCGGCCGCCGACCAAGCGAGAATGGTCCACGGCGATGCATCGATGCTGGGCCAGTATCCCGAATGATGAAGTTGACGCCAGGCCGCAAGTTGGATCGTCATCGCTAGCGGGATCGCGATCGCGAGTGATTCCAGCGCTGGTCGCGACGTCATGCGGCGAACCAATGTCGCAAGCAACGATGCGGTGACAATGACCGCGGGAAGCGATTGCCAACCCACGATGATCGCTGGGATGCTCAGGAGCACCACGAGGTCTAACAGGCGGGCCGTTCCACTGCCCAGCGGGTCGAGTTTTGGATCCGCACTGGGGCATAGGCCGCGTGACAGGGTTCTCGCAAAAAAGGCGGCGCCCACCATGGAACAGAGCACTCGCACGATCGCTCCCAGTTGGTCGTCGGCGAGACGAGAGTCCATGGGCCATGAGACTTGCCATGACACGATGGCAAGCGACGGAATCAACAAGATCGGGATCGATGTAACCGCTAACGAAAAGCAGATCAATCGATATGGTAGTCGTTGATTGTCGAAACGAATCAACCCCACCGCGAAACTGGTACTGAGCGCAACGACATGAAATAGCAGCAAGCCGATTTCGTCGCGAGAGATGATGGGTGCCCAAACCGGACCCCCGAACGCTGAGGTGCCATTTAAAGGAAGGCTGATGCGGTACAGCTCGCTTAGGCCAACGGCGGTGATACAGGTCCCCACGATTGCTTCGACAATAGGGTAGCGTGCCGAGATGGGCAATCGACAGGTGCGACAACGACCGCCCAGTGCCAGCCAACCAAACACGGGAAAGTTGTCCCTCGCCGCGAGCCGCGATTGGCAGCGCGGACAATAGGAACGGCCGTTGATCGATTCGCCTCGGGGCATCCGCCAAGCGACCACATTGAGAAAGCTGCCCACCGACGAGCCAACCCAAAACAGCCACAAAAACACGGTCACGTCGATCAATCGCGGTAGGATCAACTCGCCGTAGTGGTAGTGCCGATGCCAAACTGATTGCAGCAGCGGTAACCCAAACACATAGGCGGCAATTGCGACCATCAAGCCCGCGACAGCAGCGATGAGCGGAAGTCGGCGTTTTAATTGACGAAACACGTGAATCGACGAATTGGTTGGGCGAACGGGGGCTGGTGTGGCTAGACGCTACCATTTTCTAAGCGATCTTGGCATCCGGCCATGAGAACGCCGCGGGCGGAAAGGTCGCTTGCTTGACACCGCAGGACGCGGCCGTGAAATTGGGGTCTGAACCAGAACGCCAGGATCGGCCGAAAAAGATTGGGAATTGCATCGATGATGATTGAATCTTTGATACCACACACCTCGAGCCTGCTTGCCATGCAAGTTTCCGGCACGACGCTGACCGCCTTGATCGCGGCACTAGTCATCTTTGGCTTTTTCCTGATCTTGTTGTTCGTATTTGCGAGTTACTTTGGGCTTTGGATTCAATCCCAACTCACCCAATCGAACGTTTCGATCTTTAATTTGATTGGAATGACGTTCCGCAAAGTCAACGCGCGTTCGATCGTCCGCAGCAAGATCATGGCCAGCCAAGCTGGGCTTGTTGATCCCGAACTCACCAGCGAAGCGCTCGAGGCGCACTATCTGGCGGGCGGCAATGTCCAACAGGTGATTCGCGCGTTGATCGCGGCCAAGAAAGCCAAAACGATCTCATTAACTTTCCGTGAAGCGACGGCAATCGATCTCGCCGGACGGGACGTTTTGGAGTCGGTGCAAACGAGCGTCTATCCCAAAGTCATCGATTGCCCGCCCCGTGGATCCGCGAAGCCGTCGCTCGATGCAGTCGCCAAAGACGGTATCCAGCTCAAAGTCAAAGCGCGGGTGACCGTTCGAGCGAACTTGCAGCAATTGATCGGCGGTGCCACGGAAGAAACGATCATCGCGCGAGTGGGCGAAGGGATCGTCAGCGCGATCGGTAGTGCGGACAGCCACAAAGCGGTTCTCGAAAACCCCGATGTGATTAGCAAAGCGGTTCTCGCGCGTCGACTCGATTCTCAGACCGCCTTTGAGATTGTGTCCATTGATATCGCCGACATTGACGTCGGAGCGAATATCGGGGCACGTTTGCAAGCCGACCAAGCCGAGGCGGATACCCAAGTTGCACGGGCGAGGGCGGAAAACAAACGCGCTTCGGCGGTCGCCGCTGAACAGGAAATGCAAGCTCGAATCGAACAGAGTCGAGCACAATTGGTGAACGCCCAGGCCGCCGTCCCGATGGCGATGGCGGAAGCCTTTCGCAGCGGCAATCTCAATATTCTGGATTACTACAAGCTGCAAAATATCAGTGCCGACACGGAAATGCGAAAATCACTTTCGACGCAATCCAGAGTTGTCAGCAACGATGGTTACACCAACAAATAGTTTCTTGACACTAGCAAAGTATTCTACCCATGTCGGGCGACCTCGAAGATTTCCTACGTCGAGCGGCACAGCGTCGCCAAGCCAGTCTGCCGCCCGCGCAGGCAGCAACGCCTTCTCCCGCTCGCTCGCGACCGGAGTATTCCAACCGCCAAGCCGAGCGAAAGACGAGAGCTCCGCAAGACGAAGACGACGATGACATTCCGATCGCTGCCATCGCTATCGACGAACTCGTGGAGGAGGATCCCTATGCCATGCAGCGCAAACGGATCGCTGCGGCAAAGGCGGCCGCTGAAGCCGAAGCGGCCCAAGTCGCTGCTCGGTTCGCAAAGTTGCAACAGCCGCAACACGGATCGCCCGCCTCGAATTACGCATCCTCGGGCAATTTAGCTGATGACCTAATCGGAATGCTACGCACACCCGGCGGTATCCAGCAAGCGATTCTACTCCGCGAGATACTCGATCGCCCGGAGCATCGCTGGTAGCGTTTGGGGCAAATCGATTCAGCGTGTGAACCCGGCGACTGCGCATCGCTTGCGCCAAATCAAATAGGAAGCTAGAACGCCAGTCAATGTCATGGCTGCGCCGATGCACATTTGGAATAAGTCGCCCTGCGAGATGGCCACCACGTAGGCGCTGCCAAAGAAAATAGTGCTCAGGAGATGAAGCGGCAGGCTGCGGTCGCTTTGGCACCACGTCGAATACTGTTGTGCGTGACGCGGCGCGATCTTCACAAAGACAAATCCCACGATCGCGCCAATCGCGGCCAATACCAATAGTTCGCTCAATTCGGACATAACCATTTCTCATGCGTCCAGCTGGTTGATTGCGGCTCGCCCAGGAGCCTCACCAAGTGCACAGCGTCAAGAATTTGAAAGTGTTACGTCGACATTCTTTTCTTAGGCAGGTTGATCGCGGCTGGCGCAGTGCAAAGCGCCCAGCCCCCAGATGAGATCTCGACAATCAATGGGAACGACTTCGGCGCCAGTGCGCAGCTCCCTGATTTTTCCGATCGCGAAATCATCTCGGTCGGGCGAGCCGAACGTTGGCACCAAAATTCGCGAAGTGCCTAGCATCAGAAAGTTACAGTAGCTCTCCGGGACTCGCTGGCCACCCACGGACCGCCGTGGAGGAATCGGTAGCCGATGGATTTGGACCGAGGGGCTGGTGTTCGATCCCCAAAGCTTCAACTGGCGATAGTTGGATTCAAGCGGCTCATGATTGGGGTCATCCGGGTCGTCACAAACCGCCACAACTACATTGCGCGTATCAACGAAGCGAGCAAGTTGGTCGATATGCCCGTCGGTATCATCTCCCTCAAGTCCGCCACCGTCGAGCCAGACGATTTCAGTGATTCCCAAGCGATCATGAAACCGCTGCGATACTTCATTGATGGTGATTCCCGGATTGCGAGTGTCGGTGGCAACGCAATCGGGTGTCGTGAGCAACCGGCCCAGACCATCGGTTTCTAGGGCCCCGCCTTCGACGCATAACGGGTCCGCAAGGCATGCGATGCCGGCCCAGTCGCACATTTTTCGTGCGGCTGCGTCGTCATCGTCCCAGGGCGGATATTTGCCGCCCCAGGCATTGAATCGCCAATCGACGCCGTGCGTGCGACCGCTATCCACGTCGCGGACAAAGGAGGGACCGAAGTCGCGAATCCAACAATCGTTGGTAGGGATCTCGACCATCGTCACGTTGCGGTTGGTCCCAATCAGCTTTTCCGCTCTCAAGCCATCGTCGTGCGAAGCAAGAATACGCACCGGGGTCGATTCAGCGATCTGACGTGCAAATTGGGCAAAGACCTTTGGAATCGCATCAAAGTGGTTGGGCCAAGTATCGCGATTGTGTGGCCAGGCAAGCCAGATTGCGGATTGCGGCTCCCATTCGGCAGGCACTCTGAGCAGTGCAGAATCACTTGGCAGCGCAGGCAGCGAACTTGGGCGCGATGAATGGATCGTCATGCGTTCGTTAGCCCCTAGAACCGCGTTTAGCCACCGGATGTCTAGCGGTGCTGCGCAAACAACCACGCGAAAACATCATCACGAACAAATGTTTGAGTCCAGCTATCGTGATCGACCCCAGGATACTCGGTGTAGCGAACTTCCGGAGCATGGCCAACTCTGGCGATTGCCGAAACCATTTCTCGACTTCGTACGACTGGTACGGCGCGATCCACTTGTCCATGCAATGCCCATATCGCGACGCCATTGTAGCGATCCGCCCACGAGGGGTCGCCGCCGCCGCAAACCGGGATCACAGCCGCTATCTTTTGGGGCCATTTTGCTGCGGCATACCAGCTTCCATAACCACCCATGGATAGGCCAGCAAAGTACACGCGAGCCGAATCGATGGGCTCGGAGTCGAGCATGACGTCGATCAATTGAACAACAGAGTCAACAATGGGCGATGTCGCCGTATCAAAACTGCCCTCGCCACTTTTCTGGCTCCAGTCGATTTCGACCCATTTGGCATCTTTGGGGCACTGGGGAGCGATCACGAAACAAGGATATTTCTGCTGCCGCTCGGGTCGAACAAATTCGTGGACGCTGTGCTTCAGTTGGGCTTGATTATCGCTCCCCCGTTCCCCGGCACCGTGCAGGAACACGACGAGCGGATACGATTGGCCGGGTACGACATTTTGGGGCCGGAACAGCCGATAGTTCAAGTCGGTTGCATCAGCACTTTGGTTTGCAAAAACCTTTTTTTCGAAGGTCGCTCGGAGCGTCTCTGGGGAGTCTTGGGCGTCCACGCGAGTCACACTGGTTGCCACGATGAGCATTCCCCCGAGCAAACCGATGAGGACAAAGACGCCACCGAAATTCAAGCGAGCTATACGACGAATCATCACGATACTATCTCGCACGAAGCGTTGAAGCTGGGAGCAAATCTCTCAGCGACTGATCACTCAAGTTTCAGCTCTTCCTTGACTTTTTGGACGAAGTGAGGTGATTTTCCACCCTTGCCGAGTTCTTCGGCTCGCTTTTCCGCTTCGGACTTCTGATCGAATTCGAACACGGCCACGCGTTTGAGATTTTGCGAGAACACACCCCAGTAAAGCTTCATCCGCACGTCCGCGGCCGCTTTCTTGGTCTTGCGTTTAGTGGCTTTTTTCTTGGGCTTTGCGGCGCTGAGCTTCTCGGCAGCTTCAATCTCCGCGGCCTTTGCCTTACGACTGACGACCTTCCGGGCCATAGAACGTTGGTGGGGGTTAGTTGGGTGTTGGAGGCAGGGAATTCTGTACTGGCTAAGGTACCACAGGGCGGCCCTCTGTTCCACGGGGACAAGGGGTCGCTAGCAAGGTCCGTACCGAAAAAGTCGAGTGAGGGCGACACCGCCGGTGATTTCCGGCCCTTTGGTGGGTCGCCAAGGGTCGAGCGAGCGTTTATGAACAGTTCGCGAAAAAGGATCGCTATTCCTGGAGGCCTTTGTCGCGTATGCTGGGTGATTGAGCAGTTCGCCATGACGCGGATCTCGACCGCATTCGAGGTGACAACCTTGTCCCATTCTGGGGCTAGGTGACCGACTTTGAGTTGCGTGAGACATCACTCGCGGGCGGCGAATTGGAATAAGAAACGACGGATTAGATTTCTGGAGCGAGAGTTACAACGATGCAGGTGAGTGTTTCGGCGCGTCATGGCAGCCTCCAAAACGGCGATCACGAGATTGTCGAGCAGAAGGTTGAAAAACTTCGACGCCTCTACGATCGCATCAATGCAATCGAGGTCACTATCGACCTCGAGCATTTGGACAACCCCAGTGTCGAAATCTGCGTTTCGGCGGAACATGCCGACGACAGCGTGGCCAAGGCGAATGCGACGACCGTGATCGCTGCCCTCGACCTAGCCATCCCCAAGATCGAACAGCAGTTGCGTCGGCTCAAAGAAAAGAAAACCGGCCATCGAGCTACCGGACATAAACACATGGATACGCCCGCGGTCTCGGACGAGGATTGATCCCGTCCAGTTTCGCACGCGTATGCCTTTAACCGACTAGGAACCGTATAGAAATGAAGTTTGCTGATTTCATCCAAACTGGTGCCATTCAGGCTGACTTGCAAGCCACGACCAAAGAAGGCGTGATCCAAGAATTGGTCCAGTCCCTGTTGGATGCTGGCCAAATCGATGCCGAACAACGTGAAGACATTGTTGGCGCGATCATGAAGCGAGAAGAGCTCGGTAGTACCGGGATCGGTCGCGGCGTCGCCGTACCGCACACCAAGCACCCGAGCGTTCAAAAGCTCGTCGGAACCGTTGGCGTCAGCGACGCGGGCGTCGATTTCGATTCGCTTGATGGCGAACGGGTCCAGCTGTTCTTCCTGTTGATTAGCCCTCCAGAACGCCCCGGCGATCACCTGCGAGCCCTCGAAAATATTTCACGCCAACTGCGTGACGAAACATTCTGTCGCTTTCTCAAACAGAGCAAGACGGCCGATGATGTACAGCAACTGTTGCAAGAAGCCGACGACAACCAATTTGTTTCTGGCTAATGAGTAACGCCCCCTCCAATCGAATGGTGACCGTTCGCAATCCCCAGGGATTGCACTTGAGGCCAGCAGACATGCTGGTCCGCTTGGCGGTCCGATTTGAGTCGACGCTGAAGATCTGCAAGGACGGTCAATGGGTGGATTGCAATAGCATCCTGTCGTTGTTGACGCTCGGTGCCACCCAAGGCACTGAACTTGAGGTCTCGGCCTGTGGTAGCGACGCCGAAGAGGCTCTCGCCGCAGTGGTCGAACTTTTTGAGGCGGGCTTTCACGAAATGAACGAGATCGAGGACGCCGCTAATCCGGTTGTCGATCGATAACCAGCCCCCTCCACAACGAACACTACCGATGGATCCCTTTACGTCGATCCCGGCGTAAGGTCAGGTGCGTCGGCCACCGATGGTCGAACTGCAAGGTATTCCTGTCTCTCCGGGAGTCGCGATCGGCCCAGCCCTCGTGCTGGATGCTGACGGCTATCGCATTCCCCGATGCCAAGTCCCCGTCAATGAATCGGCGGGTGAGTTCACTCGTTTGCGTCAAGCGGTGGACGCCGTTTCTCAGTGTTTGGAAACGAGCCGACTAGAGACGTCAGCCGTTGCCGGTGAGCAAACAGGCGACATTTTCGCCGCGCAATTGCAAATGCTTCATGACCCGCGGCTGCATGCCGAGTTGGGAAAACGCATCCGCCACCAGCACCAATCGGCGGCCTACGCCGTTAGCCAAGTGCTTCACCAGTACGCCGCGGCGCTGCGGAAGCTCGACAATCCACTGCTCGCCGATCGCGCCGAAGACGTGATCGATATCGAAAAACAACTGCTGCTCGAACTCGGCGCGGTCACGCGACAACCGCTTTCGGAATTGTCCGAGCCGGTGATTGTCCTCTCGCATATGCTGACGCCCAGCGAGACCGCGAACTTGGATCGTCGTTACGTTCGAGGCTTCTGTACCGAAACCGGCGGCGCTGGCGGGCACACCGCCATCGTCGCCAAAGGGCTGGAGTTGCCCGCGGTCGTTGGCATCGGCCCCTTCATGGACAGCATCACGAGTTACGCTCGGGTAATCGTCGATGGCGATCGCGGCCGTGTCATCATCGATCCCGATGAAGAAACGATTCGCAGCTACGAACAACGACTCGAACAGCGAAATTCGCTCGCCGCGCGACTTGCGGAATTACGAGATCTGCCGGCGGAGACCGCGGACGGGGTGCGGATTCGACTCAGCGCTAACATCGAATTCCCACATGAAACCAAGGCTTGCTTGGAGCGTGGTGCCGACGGAATCGGACTGTATCGGACCGAGTTTTTATACTTGTCCAGTGAAGTCGAGCCCACCGAAGAAGATCACTACGCCGCGTACAGCCAAGTGGTGCGCGAGATGGGCGGCCGGCCGGTGGTCATTCGAACGTTGGATCTCGGCGCCGATAAGATGGGGCACCGACCACTGGCCGAGAATGAACACAATCCTTTCTTGGGGCTGCGTAGCATCCGATTGTCACTGCGGAACTTGGATCTGTTTCGTCCACAGCTCCGCGCGATTTTGCGAGCGGCAGTGCATGGTGACGTCCGCGTGATGTTCCCGTTGATCACGACGATTGCTGAACTTCGCCAAGCCCGCATGCTGCTCAATGTGGTGGCTGAAGACCTCGCCGAAGCCGGCATTCCTTACCGATCGGATATCCCCGTCGGCATGATGGTCGAAGTGCCTGCGGCGGTGGTGATGCTCGATCACTTCGTCCGCGAAGTGGACTTTTTCAGCATCGGTACGAATGACTTGGCCCAGTACACGCTTGCGGTCGATCGCAGCAACGAATACGTCGCCGATCTCTATCAATCGAGTGACCCCGCGGTGCTACGGCTGATTCGGCAAAGCGTGCATGTGGCGGATGCGAACGACACTCCGATCGCCGTCTGCGGTGAGATGAGTAGCAATCCTGGCCGAGCATTGTTGCTATTGGGTTTGGGGGTTCGGCACCTCAGTGTTCCGCCATCCGCTTTACCGAAAATCAAGAAGGCGATCCGTAGCGTCACGATTGCTCAATGCCAAGAGATTTCGGCTCGAGTGATGAAGCTGGAAGCCGCGCGTGATGTCGACTTATATTTACTGGATCGGCTGGCCGACCTCGTCCCCGAGCTGATTGTGAACTAATTCCACGACCTTTTTTTCTTGTCCGCAGGTCTTCCTTTCCATCGTGATCGAAACCGTCTTTGAAAACGAAGCGAACGTCTCCAGCGCTCCCACGCTGCGGATTCGCTATCGCATTCGGTTTGCCAAGACGGGCTTGTTGCGGTGGATCGGTCATACGGACCTCATTCGTTTGTGGGAGCGTATGGCGCGACGCGCGGCGCTTCCGCTATCGATGAGCCAAGGTTTTCACCGTCGCCCGCGTATGGCATTCCCATCGGCACTCGCATTGGGAATCATCGGGCTCGATGAAGTTGCTGAGCTCGAACTCAGCGAAGAATTGGATGAAGACGTACTACTCGGCCGGTTGATCGCGGACGAGCAACCGGGACTTTCGTTCGCGAGCGTGCGGAAGCTTGCTGAGAATTGTCCCAAGGCCGTCTTGGAACGGAGCGACTACGTCGTGAGTGTTCCAGAGTCGGCGGATCTTTTGGCCGCGCGAGCTGCGATCGAGCGATTGCGCACCGAAAAAGTCGTGAGTTTTTCACGCAAAAAGAAAACCATCTCAACCGACGTGGGGACCGAAATCCCGACGCTCGACGTCGATGGTACGGGTTTGCGATTCACGCTGGTCGCTCGCGACCAAGCGTCGATTCGGCCCGATGACTTACTCGTTCTTCTCGGTCTCAGTGACTGGCCCACTCATGGTGCCACCATCACTCGGACGCGAGTCCATTTGCGAAGCGACTTTGCTTCGCCATCAATCACACAAGGCTAAGCGGCGACTCCTGATGGAAATGACAAAATCGACCGCTGGTCACCACCACGCTGGCCCTAACCCGGCCGGTACCCACAATGAACCAGGTGCTCATCTTATGAAACGTGAAATGTTGATCAACGTGCTGCAGCCCGAAGAGAGCCGCATCGCAGTCCTCGAGGATCGCAAGCTCGAAGAACTTTATATCGAACGCAAAAGCGTCGAGGCCTACGCCGGCAACATCTACCGCGGCCGCATCGTCAACCTTGAACCCAGCATCCAAGCCGCCTTTGTCGACTTTGGCGTGGGACGTAACGGCTTTTTGCATATCAGCGACGTCGAACCCCAGTATTTTCGCCAAGGAGGTTATGACCCCGAAGAAATCATGCGGGAAAGCGACGAACAGGCTGAGGCTGCTGCCCAACGCGCCCGCGACACCGGGCGAGGCAACAAACGCGCCTTCAAGGGCGGACGCCCCCGCGTCAAACCACCGATCCAAGACATCCTTCGCCGCGGTGACGAAGTCCTGGTGCAAGTCATCAAAGAAGGCATTGGTACCAAGGGGCCGACGCTGAGCACCTATATCTCGATCCCCGGACGTTACCTCGTGCTCATGCCCGCACTTGGACGCGTCGGGGTGAGTCGCAAGATCGAAGACGACGACGATCGACGTCGACTGCGTAAATGCTTGCTCGCGTGCAATCCACCCAAGGGCCTCGGATTCATCGTTCGTACCGCTGGCGCCGGATTGAGCGAAGACGAACTCCAACGAGACATGGAGTACCTACTGCGTCTTTGGAAAGCGATCGTGCGACGATTGAAATCCCAACCGGAGCCTGGTGAGCTTTACGAAGAAAGCGACCTCATCATTCGTACGATTCGAGACATCTACAGCGACGACATCGACCAGATTTTGATCGACGAGAAGGAATCGTTCGAAAAGGCTCGGGACTTCCTCAAAATGGTCATGCCCCACGTCGTTGAGCGATTGAAGTTTTACGACGGTCGCGAACCGCTGTTCCACAAATACAAACTCGAAGAAGAAATCGTTCGCATCAACCAGCGTCACGTGCCGCTGCCCGGCGGCGGTTCGATTGTGATCGATCCGACCGAAGCTCTCGTCGCCATCGATGTCAACAGCGGCTCGTTTCGCGGGAACGATTCCGCCGAAGAAAATGCGTTTCGTTTGAACATGGCGGCGGCCAAAGAGATCGCCAGGCAATTGCGTCTTCGCGATCTTGGTGGCGTCATTGTCAATGACTTTATCGACATGCGCAAAGAGACTCATCGCCGCAAAGTCGAGCGAACCTTGCGTGACGCGATGGCCAAGGACCGAGCGAGAACCAAAATCCTCCGCACGAGCCCGTTCGGTTTGATCGAGATGACGCGGCAACGGATCCGCCCAAGCCTGAAGCGCAGCATCTACCAGGATTGCCCGTGCTGTGAAGGACGCGGCTTGGTAAAGACCGCCGAAAGCATGTCGATCGAAGTCGTGCGAATGCTGGCACTTGCCGTCAAGAATGAACACATCACGCGTGTGACCGTGCGAGTGAACGATAACGTCGCTGCACATCTCAACAACAAGAAACGTCGCCACGTGATGGAACTCGAAGACGCCGGCAACATGATCGTGCAAATCCTCGGTAGTGAAGGGCTATTCCCCGAGCACCTGGAAATGGATTGTCGTGATAAGCAAGGCGAACGCGTCGAGATCGATTCGTAAACCTCTCCGCCCAATCACCGATTTAGTTCAGCACCGCTCATCCAACATGAGCGGTGCTCGCGAACATCGATTCCTCACGGCAACCCGCTAATCACGCAGGTAGCTTCTTGGAAATGACTCGGCAAAAGTCATGTCGGGGATGCGACAAGACGGTATGCCCGCCGGCAAGTTCGACCAAGGAAGCGTTCGGTATGTGTTCCGCAAGCTCTTGACCACAACTTGGCGGTACGACGCGATCATCGGGTGAGACAATCACGAGCGTAGGTAAAGTGATTTTCTGAAGTTTTTCGCGCAGATCCAAACTCTCGATCAATTTCATTCGATGCATGCAATGATCGTTACGGACATCGCGAACTTGATGGAACCACCATTTTCGGCGATCTCGCGGCATATCGTGTGAAAACAACAGCGGTTCACGAAAGACACGCGTCCACTTCGGTAGGGGTCCCGATGGCAGGGCTGGTCGCAAACGCAAAATCAATCGGACCAACCATCGTTTAGGGTAGTAGGCGAACGTATTGATCAAGACCAATCCGCTGACAAGGTCAGGCCTACGCAATGCAACATGTAGCGCCACGCCGCCGCCAAAAGACTCACCAACAATAATGACGCCGTGATTCGTTTTGCGACTCACTGTCTTCACAACTTTGTCTACCAATGAATCGTAGTCATGTTCCAAATCTTTTGGATATGACACACAATCCATTTGGAAATGGTCGAGAAGCCGTGATTGGCATCGGATAAGCTTGCCAGTGCCGTCTAATCCGGGGGCGTAGACGATGTGACGCGAGGGAAGGCCCTGCACGCTGAACTGGCTGTCATTGAGCGCCGTCAAGTGATGAGAGCAATTTGCTAAACGATCTCGCTTCGAAATGTTTGTCATCTGATTGCTCCGAGCACATCGGTTGCTCCGAGGAAATGGCGTAGAAATGGATATTGAATACCCTCAACCGAGCAACCCCCGTACCATTCCGTCGGCCGGGTAACATCGCTGCTTTTTTGGGAGTCGCAAGGTATTACCCGACGCCGGTGGCACGCTTTTTGTCAGGCCTCTGAGCCCCAGCCGAGGTTGGGTTTTTAAACGCCGCTGCAAATAGAGGGCTATTCGCCGCGCGCTTGTGGTGACGGCAGTCGGGAACGGTGAGTTGCTTTGCAAAGTAGTTTCATCCCGCGGAACCCAAGCCTCGGGTAAATTGGCCATGGCGGATCCCTCGAATTCCCAATGGGAATGATCGAGTCACTGGGCCACTGGGCAAAAAGTAAACGGCACGAATTGCACCTGTGCGTCAATCGAGGTCGCCCTCATGCGCGCGAAGGCAGGGGTGGTCTGGTCGTCGAACGAAATGCACTTTGGTACACTTGCAGACCCATCGGAAGTCCCCTCGTCAAGCCGATGTGGAATATCGACGAAGCAAAACTACCCCCTGTCTCCCTGAGGGACTCAGTGCACTCGATGATCGGCTTGCGATGGATTGCGATGGTGATCGCAACGGTTTGTCTCTTGCTTGATTCCTCCAATTCGGTGGTTATCACGGTACAGAGTCCTCCGGCCGACTCAGCGTCCGAACTAGAGAACGCGAATCGAGTGTCCAAAGCGCTTGAGACCGATGAGTTCGATACGAAAGACGTCATCGCCGCCAGCGGATGGATCGAATCGTCGCACGTTGCGGATTGGCTTGGCCCTCTCGCCCCCGTCGCCCTCTCGCCATTCTTTGGGATCACGTGCCTTTCGGGGTTGGCTCTTTGGGGGCCATCGTCCATCACGGACAACGCGCTGTTGGGCTCCGCCGGCCCACTCCAAAACC
This sequence comes from Pirellulaceae bacterium, assembly GCA_041741195.1. GTDB lineage: Bacteria > Planctomycetota > Planctomycetia > Pirellulales > Pirellulaceae > JBBSJZ01. Next base: position 16,453 of record JBGSKM010000122.1, on the reverse strand, counting down.
CGACCCTGTTTTTTGTGTTCCTGGGGCTCACGCTGCTCACCAGTGCGCCGCGGTTTACCAAAGTTAGCAAGCCATTCGCACAAGCGGTTGATCGACTGGAAACCTACAGCGTCATCGTGATCCTGTTGGTCGTGAAAGTGATTTCGTCGATGGAATCGGACGACAATCCAGCGGATCAGGTCGCCATGGTGCAACTTGGCATCGTGAGCTTTTCTGCGAGCACGCTGCTCTCGATCGCGATGGTGATCAATGTTTTGGTCATCAACAGTGTGAAATTCTTCTTCGAGTTTCTCGTGTGGTTAACGCCGATCCCGTTTCTCGATGCTTGTTTCGAAGTGCTCAACAAAACCTTGTGTGCTGGTTTGATGGCGCTGTATGCGTTCAGCCCCACGCTGGCAACGCTGGTGAACTTGATCTTGTTGGTGATGGCGGCGATTGTGTTGCGGTGGATTAGCCGACGTGTGCGTTTTTATCGCACGATGGTGCTCGATCCGATTATCGCAAGTTTGTGGCGAGGATTCGGGACACCACGGAGACCCGAGTTGATAGTGTTCCCCAAGAACGCGCTCGGGCCATTTTCTGCCAGAGTCGTTTGAAGCTGGTACGAGAAGTTGATGGAGAGGGTTGGGAACTCCGCGAGGCCAATTGGTGGCGTGCGCCGCTATCGCATCCAATCGCTTCCGCCACGAAACCCATGCTCCGTCGAGGCTGGGTAATGCACCGCATCGAAATCTGTGACGAAAACGGCACGACGATGGAACTTTGTCTCAGCCGCCGTTTTGATGCCCACCTGAAGAATCTTGCCAGCGAATTGAACGTGACGCTTGACGACCAGGCCGAATCGGCCGACTTTTCTCGCGACCGAGCGGCTGGCGAGTTCGCGTAGCTCCGAAATCGAATTTCGATTTGCGTGACTGCGAGACGATGGCCGCGGGAATCAAAGTGGGCGGCAAACCTGGACGCATTGTGACGCCGGGCGATTCGACTTAAGCTCGACAGGGTCGTTTTTCCTGCCATGGCGATCCGTGCCGCCGTCCCCTCCCGCTCACGTGAAGTATGCAGCCATTTGATTATCAATCTCGAACTCGGTTTGTGTTCGGCGAAGGTTCGATAGGCCGATTGGGTGAGATCGCTGCGGAATTTCAGCCGCGTCGAGTGTTGCTGGTAAGCGATCACGGTCTGATCGAGGCCGGACATTTTGGAAAGGCACAGCGAGTACTGACGGACATCGGGATCGAAGTCGCTTCGTTCCACGATTTCGCCGAGAACCCCACGTCCGCCATGGTCGATGAGGGTGTTCGTGTGGCTGCGAGCTTTCAACCGGATTTGCTCGTCGGTCTCGGTGGTGGCAGCAGCATGGACTGCTGTAAAGGCATCAACTTTGTTTACTCGTGCGGCGGCACCATCCATGATTATCACGGGGTTGGAAAAGCGACCGCGGATATGTTACCGATGATTGCGATCCCGACGACGGCTGGGACCGGTAGCGAGGCTCAATCGTTTGCCTTGATCAGTGATGCCAAAACGCACGTGAAGATGGCTTGCGGCGATCCCCGCGCCGCATGTCGTGTTGCGATACTGGACCCCAACCTCACCGTCACTCAACCACGGCGTGTGACCGCGCTGACCGGGATCGATGCGATCTCGCATGCGATCGAAACTTACGTGAGCAAACGCCGCAACCCGATGAGTGCGACGTACAGCCGCCGCGCGTTCGGCATGCTAGCTCGCGGCTTCTCTCGAGTGCTAGAAAATCCCAATGACTTGGAGGCGCGATCACAAATGCAGTTGGGTTCTTGTTTTGCCGGAATGGCGATCGAAACGTCGATGTTGGGCGCGGCGCACGCAACCGCAAACCCATTGACGGCACGTCACGATGTTGTGCATGGGCAAGCCGTGGGATTGATGTTGCCAGCGGTCATTCGGCTCAATGGAAGCGTTCATGGCGAGTGGTACGCCGAACTATGGAGAGAGATCGAGCCTGCGGCGACAGCGGACTCGGCGCCGGAGCGGTTGGCCGATCGAGTGATCCAATGGCTGCGTGAGGCTGGACTCGCGACGACGATGAGTGAATTGTCGATATCCAGCACCGGTATCAATGAGCTCGCCCAGGACGCGTTGCAGCAATGGACCGGTACCTTCAATCCGGTGCCCTTGGATGAGAACATCACGCGGCGGCTTTACCAGTCCGTGGCATAGCGGGAAAGAACGTCCATTTGCCCTTTGGCCCGGTTCGGGACACAATGGGACTCTCGTTTGGTTCACAGATTTACCGAGTAGTTGTTGATGGACTCCGCATCCGAATCGCCGATCCCTCCGCCGATCGAGTCGAGTTTGCTGGAGCAATCGGTGTCCGTCGACTCCGCCAAGACGGCGGCGTCGGATTCGGCTCGCTCACCGACGGAGGTATTGGGACCGATGCAAGGCGGACGTTGGCGGCCGGTGCGTCCCGACGAACTACTGCGAAAGAACGCAGCCGCGCCGAACCCTGACCCAGTTGCTGAAACGCCCAAAGTCCGACTGGAGAGACGCCAAGAACTCGAGCAACACCTGAAGCTGCGACCGACTGACCTTGATGCGTTCTTGGAATTGTCGCGACTTTACCGTAGCGAAGATCGGCCCATCGATGCCAAGCGGGTCTTGCAGCAAGCCACCCAAATCTTCCCGTCCGAGGAGCGTTTGACTTGGGAAATGGAAGAAGCGACGCTCGCCCGATCTCGCCAACAGTTGCGTGAGGTCACCGATCTGGCGAGTCGCCTCAGCACCCCCGAAGTGACCCAAGCGTTGCAGCGCAGCCAGACCGATTGGTCGTGTCGGCGAATGGAAGTATGCCGGGCAAGGCTGGCTCGTGACCCACAGCAGAGACATCTTCATCTGGTCCTGGCCGAAGCCATGTTCGATTCCGGCATGTTCGAAGCGACGATCGAAGAGCTGCAAACGATCATTGATACCGACGACTATTCGCCGCAGGCCAATTTGCTGGTTGCACGGTCGCTCATCGCGATGGGCAAGGACCTCGATGCGATGCCAAAGTTGCGAGCGGCATCAATGCGCCGCGTCCTTCCCGCACCGCTACGGATTCGCATCATTGCACTGCGTTTGTTGTGCGAGATCGCGGAGCGACTTGGGACCACCATGACCCTTGAACGTTATCGACAACATCTCGCCCAAGCCGAACAGGAACTGGTCAAGTCATCATGAGTCAAGCCGTTGTCGACCCCGAACAGTTACGTCAGTTCGCTGGCCATTTGCACCGCTTCGTTGAAGAAATGAAAGTTCGCAGCACGGCGCTTGCCGCACAGATGAACCAGCTGGAGCAAACTTGGCGTGATGAGCAACAGCGAAAGTTTGCACAAGAATTCACCGAACAAATGCGACAGTTGACACGGCTGGTTCAGACCACTGAGACACACATTCCTTATCTGGTTCGTAAAGCGGAACAGATCGACGCCTATCTCGGGCGTTAGCGATTATGTCGACGAGCAATGTACGAGACATCGAGTGCCTGGCCGAATTTCGGCTGGCGCTAATCAATTTGGCGTCGAATTGGAACAATTCCGCTCAAGAGATTCGCACGGCCGTTCATCGCATCGATGCCTATTTTCAATCCGAGCGGCCGGCATACTGGCGACACCAAACTCAGTTGGCCGAGCGGGCCCTCTCGGAAGCCAAAGATAACCTTTCGCGATTGAGATCCCAAATTCGCCCGGGACAAGCGCCACCTGCAACCGAAGCTGCCCAGCGTGTGATCGTGCTGGAGCGACGGCTTCGGATGTGCCAGGAAAAAGAACGTCTGGCCAAAACATGGTCCATCGAAATGAGCCAACAATGCGATCAATTGCTGGGGCCACTCGCCGATGTGACCGAGCACTGCCAAACGCACATCCCTGAGGCGGCTCGTGAGTTGGGTGTGCTGGTTGACCGACTACGAGCTTATGCTGAGACGCGAACTGCTGGCCTGGATTCTAACGTTGATTCTTCTACCGAGTGACTAGATGTCTTTGACCGACCGTAATGTTTCTGATCCCGCGAATTCACAATCGAAGATTCTGGAGGCGATTTCTCAATTTCGCGGTGATACCCAATCGATGCTCGCTTCGATGGTTGATCACTACCGCCACGAGCGTTTGCCAATGGAGCTTTTCGAAGCTCTCAAAATGCAAGTACGCTACAAACTCGAGTTACCGCTTTTGTCGAGCGACGATGATGAGCTTCGAACCGACGCCATGGATCGACAACTCGAAGACGGATTGCTCAATGCTTGTCGCGAAGCAGGAACGATGCTGATCGAAGATGGACGAATTCGCGAGGGATGGATGTACTTGCGGCCCACTGCGGATACTTCTTTGGCTCGCCGCTTGCTTTCGGACGTTGCGATCACCGACGACAACTACGACGATATGGTTCAAGTCTTATTGCACGAAGGCATTGATATCGAACGCGGATATCAAGCGATCGTTGATCACCAGGGCACGTGCAATAGCATTACGATCTACGAGCAATCGCTCGCGACGCGACGTCGCAAGGATCGGCAAGCGGCGGCTCGCGTGCTGTTAAACCACCTCTACCGCGAGCTCGATACGCTCATCCGTAGCGATATCGTTCGTCAAGAATCGCCAGCCGATGAGAGCGAATCGCTATTCGACATGATCGACAAGCGAAGATGGATTTTACAAGACGGAGGATACCACCTCGATACCACCCATCTCGCATCGACCGTACGAATCGCATCGGTGCTCGACGAGCCAGAGCTGTTACAGAAAGCGTGGGAATTGACTCAATACGGTCGTCGCTTGTCGCATCAATTTCAGTACCCGGGGGATGAGCCATTCGTCGATTTCTATCCCGCCTATGCCACGTTCTACGCAACGCTCCTCGGCCGGGAGGTGGATGCGGGTCTCAAATTCTTTGAACGTCGGGCACGGAGCATCGACACGAGTGAACATGGAACCGCGGCCATCGAGACCTATGTAGATCTGCTGGATCGCGTCGGACGACCACTTCAAGCGATCGACACGATCATCGAACTCGTCCCAAGAGATATCCCAACCCAGCGGTTGACGCCGTTGCTCATTGAGATCGCCGGCCATCTGCCACCGGATGCTGATTTGGCACGAGCCTACGAAACGATTCTTGAATACTGTCGATCCCAAAACGACGCACTCAGCTTCGTCGCGGTCAGCCAGGAGCTTGATCGACGACGACCAGCTACTGACTAGCCATTTTGACGGGGCGTTTCGACTCTAAGTACTGCACCGTTTTTTCGATACAACAGGGATCGCTCATCAAGAACGAATGCAAAATCGGTACGGTTTCCACGCGTTCAGCCCCCTCCAACGTGGCTTCTTCCAGGCTTACGACAAAATCGCTTTTTCCATCGACGAGCGGATTCTCGATGCCAGCAACTTGGGTCTCACCGGCAACGATCAAGAACGGAAAAGACGGCGTTGCCAGCCGATTTCGAATATCGTCCCAATTGCGTCCCAGTTCCATTCCCCCAGGTCCTGTGACCCAACCAAATACCTTGGTGGGTGCAAGTGCTCGGGCGATGGACGCTCCTTGGTTGGGCGGACCGAGCATGACCATCGCTTTGCAACGCGGAAGGATCTGGTGCGGATCACCGTCGCGTTGAATATCGCCAATCATGCAACGAATGACGATGTTACCCATGCTGTGCCCAACAAAGCTGAATGTCGCACCGTCAGGCAAATTTTCGATCACCTCTCGCACTGCCGCGGCATGATCGGCAATCGATGCTCGAGAGCTCGCGTAGCTCAGCGAGACGACTTGGTAGTTCCCCGTAGCCTCGAGCGATTTCGCCAGCCCACTCATCGAATGACTCGTTCGCATCAGTCCATGCAAGAGAATGACATGATGCGTCGGTAAATCCGCGTCCGCGGTTTTGGACGTGCGCTCGTCGAGGTTTGCGAGGCAATGGGCTTTGGATCCCCAAGCGCGGCGAATGTCCTGGGAATCGATCAATCGCCAATGCTTCGTGACTACATTTTGCTGGATACGATATCCCTGGCGCCAAATGTGATCCGTCCACAACTGGGCGCCACCGGCTGTTTTCAAAGGAACATTCCAAGGTGTTTCGAGCATAGGTGTCGAATCGGACGCGAATGGTGGCTGGGATTCGAACACGTCCTGGCCGGAGACCACCGATGCCAAAAGTGTGGGAAATGCAAGCCAGCTTGCCATGAAATATGTCCGTAACATCGTACAGCTCGGTTAACACGGAATTCAACTTGGGTGCGTGAAACCAGTCGATGACAGCACCCTTGGAATCAAGAGCCTGGCCTCACCAATCCGCGGCGCGGCAATTTGGGCGTGTCGCAAAAAAAACGGGGCGAGTCCCTTTCGAGACTCGCCCCTATCGGTGCGACAGAGCGCTGAAGTCGCTAGCCGAATTCGAAATCGTCACGCGGTCGTCGATTGACTATTCCGCCGGTGGTCGACGTCGCGATCCGCCGTCTCCACCAGGTCGTCCGCCACCGCCGGGTCCGCCAGGGCCTCCGCCAGGGCCGCCGAATCCGCCGCGACCACCACCGAAGCCACCAAAGGTACCTTCAGGCATTTCGAACGGCTCGCCCTTCATTTCGTCAAACTGCTTGCGTTGTTCCGCAGTCAAAACGGCCAGACTAGCGTCGTCCGATTCTTTGCGGACTTTTGCCATTTCTTCTCGCATCTTGTCACGATCACCCGAGCCGAACACTTCTCGCATGCGTTCGCCGCTTTTATTGCGGATCTCTTCAAACTTTGCTTTTTGCTCTTCGGTGATGTTCAACTTGGCCGCGATTTCTGGATCCATCAGCGCCATCGTGCCGCGGGTTTGCAGCGAAATTTCTTCCAATCGCTCGAGCTGTTCGGGAAGCAGAACTTCGTCAAGCTTTTCTCGCAATTCCTTCTGGCGTTTTTGCAAGTCAGCAAAAAACTTAGTTCGCTCCTCCTCGCTGGCCGATCGGAAATCAAAATTTCCGTCGCGGCCGCTCGTCGATTGTTCACGTAGTTTCGTGAGGGCTTCGACTTGGTCGGGCATCATCTCGATCTCTTCACGAACGGGCTCGACTGCCAACAATCCGATAATGGGATCGCCACCAAATCCACCGGGTCGACCGCCGCCAGGACCGCCAAAACCGCCGCGGCCTCGACCGCCACGTTCCTCTTGAGCAAACACACTTGTCGCGAACACCGCGACAAATACCAATGCCAATGGCTGGGTTAAAAAATTCAGTCGTTTCATGAAGCTTACTTTCGTAGAGAAGACAGGGTCGAAACCGGACAATGCACCAGGATTCGCTCTATAGTTTAAAACCCACCGCATAGCGGCGGGTTCCGCTGAGCCAGAAAAGTCCCCCAGAAAAATTAATTTGATTTCGTTGCTTGTCGGCTCCCTACAGTCCCATCGAAGTCAGAAGCAAGGGTGAGAGTGATGCTGTCCGGTGTACGGCCAGCGTACAAGCCTCTTCGCCCACCACCACACGTTTGCACGCGACCCAGCGTGCACCAGGAGTTTACCGATGAAGACGCTCATTCTTTCTCTCTCCGCTTTGTTGCTCGTTCCAGCAGTTTCGCTGGCTCAAGCACCGGCAGCCACTGCTGAAAAGACCATTGTCGAAACCGCCGTCAGCGCCGGGAAATTCAACACGTTGGTAGCAGCCGTCAAGGCAGCCGGCTTGGCCGAAGCTCTCAGCGGTGAGGGTCCGTTCACCGTCTTGGCACCGACCGACGAAGCCTTTGAAAAGCTTCCCAAGGGCACCGTCGAGTCTCTGCTCAAACCAGAAAACAAGGAAAAACTTGCTTCAATCCTCAAGTACCATGTGATTTCGGGCAAGGTTCCCGCCGCCAAAGTGACCCAATTGGATTCGGCTAAAACTCTGGAAGGCAGCGAAATCACGATCACCCAGAAAGACGGCGCCGTCATGATCGATCAAGCCAAAGTGGTAAAGACCGACATCATGTGCAGCAACGGAATCATTCACGTGATCGACGCGGTGATCATGCCTAAGGACAAGTAACATGGCAAAGCGGTTGACGGCGAGCCAAGTCGCCATCGTCCCGCTTTGCTTGGATGTCGATACACGAAGCTCGATGCGGTTCACCGCGTCGAGTTTTTTTCGTCAATCGCATCAAAAAAAATCCGGCGACCGGATTAGCGGTCGCCGGATTGGCTGATTGGTTCGTTGAGAGAATTCGACTTGGGCTATTTGGCCCCGACGAGTTGCTGTTTCTTCTTCTCTTCGATGATCTGCTCTTGAATGTGCGGTGGAGTCTGGCGGTAGGTCGCCAGTTCCATCGTGAACGTTCCCTGACCCTGGGTCATGCTGCGAAGGTCGGTCGCATAACCAAACGTCTCCGCGAGCGGCACCTCCGCCTTGATGATGCTGATAGCTTCGTTGATGTCCGTGTTCGTGATCAATCCACGGCGAGTAATCACATCGCCGACGACGGTACCTTGGTACGACTCGGGACATTCGATTTCGACGTTCATGATCGGCTCAAGCAACACGGGGCTCGCTTGCTTGAAGTACTCGCGGAAACATCCTTGGGCACAGATATAGAACGCCCGCTCACTTGAGTCGACGTCGTGGTAGCTGCCGTCGAGCAACTCGATCCGAGTTCCCACGACCGGGAATTCAGCCACTGGTCCCTTCGAGAGGCTATCGCGGAATCCTTTTTCAACCGGTGCGATGAACTGCTTCGGAATTCGTCCACCGACGATTTTTTCCTCGAACTCGAAGCTGTCTTCGCTGGCGTTTTCGATTGGCGAAAGCGTTCCCTTGATGTGAGCGAATTGGCCCGAACCACCGGACTGTTTCTTGTGCTTGTAATCGAACTCGACCATTTTTGTCGGGCTCTCGCGGTAACTAACCTTCGGCGCACCGACGGTGACTTCGACGCCGTACTCACGACGCATCCGTTCGACGTACACGTCCAAGTGAAGCTCGCCCATGCCGCTGATGAGAATTTCGTTCGTTTCTTCGTCGGTGACGACGCGGAACGTCGGGTCCTCTTTGCGGAAACGTTGAAGTGCCTTAGCCATTTTGTCGGCATCCGCGCGGCTCGCGGGACTCACCGAGACTTTGATCACAGGTTCGGCAATGAACATCGACTCCAGCGTCGCATAATCTCGTTCGGCGGCATACGTATCACCGCTAGCCGAATCGATGCCCATGATCGCAACGATATCGCCCGCCGAGGCGTTGTCGATTTCTTCTCGCTTATTGGCGTGCATCCGCACAATGCGGCTGAATCGCTCTTTGCGACCGGTACGTTGATTGACATATGTCTCGCCCTTGGCGACTTTACCTTGGTAAATTCGCATGAACGTCAATTGGCCAAACGGGTCTTCCACGATCTTGAAAGCCATTCCCACAAATGGCTTCTCCGGATCGGGCATTAGCTCCACCTTGCGAGTTTCGTCCTTGGGGTCTTTGCCGCGAACTTCTCGATCGAGCGGGCTAGGCAGATAGCGAGTCACCGCATCGAGTAGCGGCTGGACGCCTTTGTCCTTGAACGCGCTGCCCAGATAGACGGGAGTCGCCCCAGCAAGCACCGCGTCGCGGGTCACCTTGTAAATCAGGTCCTTGGGGACTTCTTCTTCGCTCAGCATCAACTCCATCATCGAGTCGCTGTACATCGACAATGCTTCGAGCATCGCGGCGCGAGCTTCTTCGGCTTCGTCTTGCAAATCCGCAGGGATTTCTGACTCGACGACGATTTCGCCGTCGTTGCCTTCGAAGCCGAGCGCTTTCATTTCGATCAAGTCAACGACACCGCGGAAGTTGTCTTCGATGCCGATGGGGATCTGCATCAAGAACGCATCGGCGCCAAGCTTTTCTCGAACCTGTTTCACAACGCGCGTCGGGTTGGCGCCGGTGCGGTCCATCTTGTTGATGAACGCCAAGCGTGGAATTTGATAACGCTTCATTTGCCGGTCCACGGTGATCGACTGGCTTTGCACGCCACCGACACTGCACAATACGAGCACCGCCGCATCGAGGACGCGCAAGCTACGCTCGACCTCGACGGTAAAGTCGACGTGTCCGGGCGTATCGATCAGATTGATTTTGAAAGCTTTGTCAATCTGCTTGTTGGTCCATTCGACGCTCGTGGCGGCGCTGGTGATGGTGATCCCCCGCTCTTTTTCGAGCTCCATATGGTCCATCGTGGCGCCGTCGCCGCCGCCTTTGACTTCTTCGATCTTATGGATTCGCCCGGTATAGAACAGAATCCGTTCGCTCAGCGTGGTTTTGCCCGAGTCGATGTGGGCGCTGATACCGATGTTTCTGGTGTTCGCAAGACTCATACTGATTTCACCTAAACGCTTTTGCAGCAAAACGGTTGCGATCGGCTGGCGACGACCGCCTCGGGGACACGACGAACGAGTCGCGTCAAAACACGGGAGAGCCCGGGCGGAGTGAAGCCGACGCTTCTATTGGTCTGGGTAGTTAGTTCGTAACCATTATCTATTCGGGAGGCGCCGATGCGCGGACAGTTCGCGCTTCGGCGAACAGCAATCGGCATGCCCGATTATTTGCCCTAGTCCCGCTATTTAGAAATATGGCAAAGGTTTGCTCAAAACGAAAGGGCAAATCACGATCTTTCGGGCTTGCCAACTCGCCCTCGGATCGACATACTCTCGGGCCGTCCAATTCAAAGGTTCCTGGTTTTCCCTGAGTCCGAAATGCCCCCGCGTCCGATGAGCACCCGGAGTCGAGCCCGCAAACGATCGCGGGTTCGATCACGTACCAAAAAGAAGGATCCAATCTTCGTCGATGGCCACCGACCTCGGCCGATGTATGTCGATTACAAAGACATCGAGCTGCTGAAGAAGATGGTCAATCGCCACGGCAAGATCGTGGGTCGTCGCAAGAGCGGTTGTACGGCCGCAAGCCAACACGCCGTTACAGCGGCGGTGAAGCGAGCTCGATTCATGGCGCTCATGCCATACGTCGGCGAATAATCGCCCTCGAGCCTGATTGGCTGGTTGAAAAATGCTGTTCACGACCACACGCCGCGTCGAGTTTCGTGATACCGATGCGGCTGGTATTGTTCATTTCTCAGCATTTTTTCCGATGATGGAGGCGGCGGAGCATGAGCTGCTCCGCTCCCTCAAGATCGAGATTTTGCCGCGGAACCATGACGGCCACTCGACGCTTACTTGGCCACGAGTCGCTGCGTCGTGCGACTATAAAGCCGCCGCCCGATTCGAAGACATCCTGCGCATCGAAGTCAGCGTGGCTCGGATCGGCTCTAGTAGCATTCAGTACCGGTTCCGGTTTCTTCGAGACCCGATCGGTATCGATGCTGCCCAGCAGGTACCCCAGCTCGTCGCCGACGGGTCGCTTACCGCTGTCGCTTGTCGGCTCACGCCCACAGGCGGACTCGAGAAAGTAGCGATCCCCCAGGCAATGAGAGACCAGTTTTCCCTCTACGCCGAAGCCTAGTTCCTACGCCGAAACCTATTTTGCTAGGGGCGGCTCGGGATTGAACGCGAGCCGCTCGCCCCGCTAACCCCCCAGCAGTCACTGCTTCCTGGCGATTGTGCCCGGGGATAGCAAACCATTTAGCCAATCCGTGCGTAGCAGACGGCTGGCGGATAATTCCCCATGCATTGACCCGCGGAAAGCCGCCTTTATCTCTGTCTTTTTTACAAATTGCTGTCTTCTCCAAGAATCAACTTGAATGAACGCATTGGATTGCATTGCAACGACAACCGATGGGCTGCTCCCCGGCGGGCTGTTGATTGGCCAGGTAATGACGTGGCTACCAGTCTGGCTTACCCCCATTTGGGTACTTTCTGTGGGGCTGGTGCTTGGCGCGTTGATCACCTTGGTGATGTATGGCGTGCTGGCGTTGCTCTCCTTTGTCCCAACGCTTGGACATCTTGCCGATGATTCTCGTCGAGGAGTCACCGCGTCGCTGGTGATTGGTGCAATTTTAGCCGTTGCCTTGAGCGTGCTGTACGTGCCAGCGGATGTCCCGCATAGCGGCACGCTTTATATGCCGCTCGTGGCGATCGGTTTGATCGGCGGCTTTGGTTTGGTCTATGGGATGTGGCATCGCACACGAGTCGAGTGGTTGGCAATGCTCGGCGAAGGCGTGACTCCCTATTTGTTGTCAACGGCCGGAGCGTTTGCGGTGCTCGGATTGGCCTCGACCCCAATCGTGGACGACTACCAAACGATTTTGGAATCGGTTCCCGCGGTCAACTTGGTCGGCGATGGCACTCGAGTGGAAGTTGTCACCATTCCGGGGACGCCCGCGGATGTGGATCAAAGCGAAGCGCCGTTTGTCGCCGCCAACTTGGAATACAACCTACGCAATGTCGCCGAGTTAACGATCGAGAGCGACCGAACCGTGTTGCTCGCGGAGACCGGCGATCGCGAAAAATTGACCCGTGTCCCGTTTCGTGTCAACGCAGGCGATGCGTTGAACTACAGGTACGAAGACCGAGACACGCCGCCCATTCCTTCGAATTCAAAGTTGCTGCACATCAGCAATCTTGAGATCGACCCGGCTCGGGTCGTGTTTACCTTCAAGACGCTTCCGCAAGTGCCTGAGGCCGCATCGATCGTGAGCACGGCAACCGTGTTTTTCTTGATGATGACGGCGCTGATGGCGTTTCGGCAAGCGGCTCCGCGTGTTTGGGCATTGGCGCTTTCGACAGCCAAGAATGAGATGGCCCAGCCCCTGTATTTACTGCTGCTGGGGATTGGCTTGTTCGGCGTGCTGCTGTTCGGGATTTATCCATTCAACACACTCGGTGATGACATTCGCTTGCTCAAGGACAGTGGCGTGACGCTGATCATGGTGCTCGGAATGTTGCAGGCGGTATGGAGTGCCGGGACCACCGTCAGCGACGAGATCGAAGGGCGCACCGCTTTGACCGTGTTGAGCAAGCCCGTCAGTCGCCGGTCGTTCGTTCTCGGCAAGTACGCGGGAATCATGTTGGCCGTGTTCGTGTTATTTGTCATTATCGCCACCGTGTTGCTCGTCGTGATGAGCTACAAACCAATCTACGACGCTCGTGAGACCAGCAAAGCGACCCCGGTTTGGCAAGTCGGCCATGAGGAAATCATGACCACCATCCCAGTGCTTGGGTTGTATTTCATGGAGACCATGGCGATTGGAGCGATTGCTGTGGCGCTCGCGACGCGTTTGCCGCTGCTCGCCAACTTCATCACGTGTTTTGTCGTTTACGTGATCGGCAATTTGACGTCACCATTGGTTGCATCGACCGAAGGAAATAACGCGTTGGTGGGGTTTGTGGGTAAGCTGATCGCCGTCATTGTCCCCAATTTGAATGTTTTTAACGTCCAAAGCGCGGTGGATGCGGGAAATCCGATCCCGCTTATCTACCTGGCCGGCGCTTTCAATTATCTTGTTTGTTTCATCGTCGCGGTCTGGATGCTCGCGATGCTGCTCTTCGAGGATCGCGATCTCGCCTAGCCGAGGTGGCAATCGATGCTGCGATGGTGTTTCATTGCGAGGGTCGGCTCTTCGATTGAGTAGCCGACTTTTCAATGAACTACACCGTGATTTTCGGAGCATCGCAGGTTGAATCGAATCAGCACACTATCGGAACCTCGTCGCGAACCGGAATCGCGTGGCTCGATTCTCAGCACCTTCTGGGCGGCCCTCTCCGGCCTGTTAATCCCCGTCCTCGTGGTGCTCGTTGGACTCATCGCTTCTGTGTTGGATTCCAAGGACCAGGGGCTCAACACCAGTCTTGTGCGGCTGGGTACCAACTTGACCGTCCCGGTCGGCGAGCAATTCATCCGCCAACCCCCGTTGGTCCAGCTTGCCGAGTTGGTGATCGTGACGCTGTTGGTATCGACCGTCTTTTGTTTAGCGGTTTGGTTGCATCGCCGAGCCGCCGACTCGCGGGCCCGCGAAGTCGTCCGATCGCTTCACACGCGAGTGCTCAAGCAAAGCGTTCGTCGGGCGGAGTTGGAAGGGGCTGCTGCGCAGCACGTACGCGCCGACAAATTGATTGGCGAAGACTTCCCGACCTTGCAAGCGGGCCTTTCGCTGTGGTTCCGTAGCATTCCGCGAAGTGCGATCATGCTTGCCGGCTGTTTGGTGGTCGCACTGCTTGTCAACGTCTGGCTAGCTCTGCTGGCGGTGGTTAGTTGCGTTCTGATGTGGCAGCTCTATCGATGGCTGCACGATACCGACGAAGAAGACTTGGTGCAGTGGGAGGTACCGAGAACACGACGGCGAATGGCCGAGCTCGTCGGCCAGGCGCCGCTGTTGGCGCGACTGCAATCGCAGGGGCTAGCCGACCGTTCGTTCGGCGTCGAACTGGAGCAGCTTTACCGTCGCTTGGCCAACGAGGACCACCAGAGTGGACGTATTTGGCCCTTGTTGTTTCTCGCCGCTTCGGCAGCCATTGCGGTGATGGTGCTGGGTTTGGGTGTCAATCTGTTTGGAGTTGATAGGGGGTTGAGTGTTCCCGCCGCGCTGGTGCTTGGGCTTTCATTGACGGGCGCAGTCATCTCGGCCGGTCGGCTCCTTAGCCTCGCGTCCCAACTGAATCGTGCTGGCCAGGCGAGCGATGCTGTGTATCAATATCTACGTCGTAGCGAAGAACTCGCGCCGAGCGAACAGCGTGTCGGTCTGGCCGGACTTCGCGACAGCGTGGAGATCCGCGACGTCACACTGGGTGACTCCGCCGAAGATCCGATCCTCAGCCATCTGAGCCTGAAGTTGACACGCGGCACGATGGTGGCGCTCATGGGCACCGAAACCGTTTCGACTCGGGCGCTCGCGGAACTGCTCATGGGTTTTGGCCGGCCCACCGAAGGCGGCGTCCTGATCGATGGAATTAAGTTGCTCGAGGTGCATCCGCAGGCGCTGGCAAGAAACGTGATGTGGATCGAGCCGTCAGGGCCTATCTGGGACGGGACCGTGCTCGAGAATCTGCAGGGCGGTGACTCCGCGATCTCGACGGACGACATTGTTGACGCGCTCGAACAAGTCGGCGCCTACGAACGGTTGCAGCGGCTTCCGGAAGGACTCAACACAGTGCTTGCCGCCGATGACACCACGCTTCCTAGGGAAACGACCTACGCGATGGCAGTCGCCCGCGCTGTCGTCCACCGCCCACCGATCGTCTTGGCAATGGAACCATCGCCATCGGCAGAACCAATCGCCGAAGACCCTTGCTTGGCTGCACTGCAAAAACTCGTTAGGTCCGGTACGTTGGTAATCATATTACCGCGTCGATTGCAAACACTTCGAAGCGCCGATCGAGTCGTCTTGCTCAACGGGCCTCGGCTCGCCGGCGAGGGGAAGCACGCGGATTTGCTCAGCGGCAGTGACCTGTACCGGCACCTCAACTACCTGCTATTCAACCCCTACCGTCACCATCGCGAAAAACGCTAAGGATTGCGAATGTCTCGATGCTAGTTGATTGCTTTTTTACTAGTGGCCGTCGGACATTCGATCAATCGAGCCTCGTTCGTTCAACACGAATGCACTTGCGATACCCGCGCCCGAAAGCAAAAGCGACCGAACGTCGTGCCATGTCCCTAGTCTCGTGAAGGAACTGTCGGGATTCGGATTACCTAGTGGATTCGATTTTGCGAACTCGGATCGATCGAAACGAAACATGGCGTGCTTTCTCCGGTAAATTTTTGACACCGTGTACCTGCAGTGCGATCACGCCCGTGGGGTACTTGGCGTAGGCTTCGTCGTCCCTGATATCCGCAACCTGTTTGCCATTGATCCAGGTTTGAATACGCGGGCCAACGGCCAACACACGTAGCTTGTTCCACTGCCCGTCCGCCATCAGTTCGTTGCGTGTTAGGTCTTTTTCCGGCGTGATCCAAGCACCATTCCCCTGATTAAAGATGTGCCCGCTGCGCCCCGGAGATCTTCCAAGGTCGACCTGAGGACCATGGATCGAATCCCTCGATTGACCTTTTTCGTTTGTACGAGTGAGACTCGTACGGATCTGGATGCCTGAGTTCAGATCGGTGTCGTGAAGTTTGACTTCCAGTTCGAGTTCGAAATCGCCATACGTTTCGACCGTGTGCAGAAACTGAGTCTGACTGGAACTTGTGCCAATGATGACTCCATCGGCAATCGCAAATTGCGCGTTGTCGCGAGACGCTTTCCAGCCGTCGAGGTTGTTGCCACCGAACAGCGTCACCCAATCCTCAGCGATTGCAGTGGTACAACAAAGCGAAATGGCGACGAACGTGATGGTCGGGAAAACGCGATTCTTTTTCGCCCGATCAGATCGATAGAGTGAATGGGATGGCATTGAAGTTCCTGTGGATAAAATTGAGTGCATTTAGTAATTCGTAACTATTCAGCCTGCTGTCTTGCTTTTGGGTGGGAGCGGCGGGAGAAGACCGGTTGTTGAGTATTCGGCAAGCGATGAAAGGATTGTATCCAATGGCTGGTGGCCTCGCACACGCAGGGTGCGAAGCACTGACAT
>JBGSKM010000121.1:0-25900 GCA_041741195.1 Pirellulaceae bacterium | reverse complement strand
GTCTTCGGCGCCTTACTGACCGGCATCCCGATCGCTTGGTTGATGTTCACGCGGAGTCGACGCCTCGCAAAGTTCGGACGCCAGATGCCCGAAGCACTCGAATTGCTCGGGCGTTCACTGCGTGCGGGACACTCGCTCGCTGCAGGTTTTGGACTCGTCGGCTCGGAAATGGCCGAGCCTCTCGCACCCGAATTCCAACGCGCATTTGAGGAACAGAACTTCGGCATTCCCCTCGACGAAGCGATCGAAGAAATGGCCAAGCGAGTTCCCAACATGGACCTTCGTTTCTTCGCCACCGCAGTGATTTTGCAGCGTCAGACGGGCGGCGACTTGGCCGAAATCCTTGACAAGATCAGTCACATCGTTCGAGAACGACTCCAACTCTTGGGCCAAATCCAAGCGCTCACTGGCGAAGGCCGCATGAGCGGTGCGGTGCTTTTGGCGCTGCCGCCCGTGTTGTTCCTCGTGATGCTCAAGCTGAACTATGAATACGTGATGATGTTGTTTACGGATGAGATCGGCCGCTACTTGCTGTGCGCGGCACTCGTGAGCCAAGTGCTCGGAGCACTCGTGATCAAGAAAATCATCACGATCAAAGTTTAGTTTCGCCCTTCTATCGACCATCGAACCATGCAAGGGGACTGGCCCCTTTCGAACTCAGGACCGTTTCCGATGATTCACTCATTCATGTTCGCGTTGGCCATGCCCAGCCCCGTCTTGTTGACTGCGATCGCCATATTCCTTGCCGTATCCGCGGTGACGTGGTTGGTGCTCGGTCGCGTGTCGGGCGACAACAAACCCCGCGCCGAGTCACGACTGGATTCGCTTCGCGACCGTGGACGAAGTCGGACCGATGAGAACAGTGATCCATCCAGCAAACAAGTCAAGAAGAACGCCGCGATCACTGCGATGCTCGAGCGCGCGACCAATCCCCTCGCCGATACCGTTAAGGGTACGGAGAAGGAAATGGGCGAGCTCCGTGAACAACTGATGAATGCTGGTTTCCGCCGCGAGAATGCCCCGATCGTTTTCAAGGGCTTGCAATTGATTCTGACGGCCGTTGGATTGTTCTTCGGTGGCGTGTTCGGGCTGATCGCGAACGGATTGACCCAAGCCATGGTCATGAAAGTAGCGATCGGCGTCATCGCGGGCTTCATGTTGCCCAAACTATTGTTGGGACAACTCGCCAAGGCGCGAAAAATGAAAATCTTCCTGGGACTTCCCGATGCCCTGGACTTGATGGTCGTTTGCGTCGAAGCTGGACTTGGGATGGACCAAGCGCTTCGCAAAGTGGCGGACGAGATGAAAAAGAGTCACCCGTCGATCGGCGAAGAATTCGGAATCGCGAACCAACAACTCCAGCTAGGTCGTGCACGGAGCGAGGTGCTTCAAGCCTTAGGATTTCGCAGCGGTGTCGATGACCTCAAACAATTGGCGTCGATCTTGATCCAAGCCGACAAGTTCGGCTCGAGCATCGCCACCGCGCTTCGCGTGCAAAGCGATTCGATGCGGACCAAACGCCGTCAAATGGCAGAAGAGAAAGCAGCCAAGACAGCGGTGAAGATGATTTTCCCGCTGGTGCTGTTCATTTTCCCCGGCATCTTTGTCGTCCTCGTCGGCCCCGCAGCGATCAACATGTATCGCAACCTATTGACGCTGTAGCGGACTCAATTACCGCACCGTCGCCGATTGACACGCCTTGCACCAATACATGGTTCGCGAGGCGATCTTGGTTGCCTCGATCTGATTCTCACAGCGGGGACAAACCCGCTTGCCGTAGACGCGAAAGCGATCGGGCCCGTGGATCTTGGCCAGGGGTTGTCCGGCTTCCTTGGCGGTCACAGCGATGATGCGTCCGAATTTTAGCCCCGTTTTCATCATCCGCACGAGTGACTTCCAAATGGCGCCGAACTGTGCCGATGTCAAGTCGCTGCAACGTGTGTTGGGATCCACGCCCGCTTCGAAAAGCACTTCGGCTCGAAAGATGTTTCCCACGCCGGCAATCATCGCTTGATCTAACAGGATCGTCCCGATCGGACGATTGGAGGATCGAACACGCTTCCAAACGTCGGACTTCTTTGCGCCCGCCAACGGGTCAGGGCCGAGGCCTGCGATGATGCGATCACGCGCGACGCAGTCGATGACTCGGCATATCGTGGGACCGTTCAAATCCCATGTTGTCGATTCCCCACGCATTCGCATCCGTACCAAACCCTTGGGCTTTGGCGGTGGCGATGGCAATTCGGTGAACTTCCCGTAGCGTCCCAAATGCACCTGCACGACGAGATCGTTTTCGAACTCGTAAAACAATTGTTTCCCGACCGCGATCACGTGATTCAGTCGTTTGCGATTGACACGTTTGGCATCGGCCAAGAAACGGCCCTGGGGACTCGTGATCCACAGCGACTCGCCGGCGAAACTGCGTTCGTGCTGCTGTGCGAGCCAATGGGTTTTGTGGCCTTCGGGCATGAATGTCAAAATCCTTGGATCCTGATGGCGCTGGAATGAACACCGCTCGCTTGCCACCGTCGCGACCATGTACAATTGAAGGGACATTTAGAATCCCAGGGAAACGACGACGCGAGATTGCGTCACTTATCTTATCGCCGCAATGATGCGATCCCATGCCCAAACGCTATTTCTTTGTTCTGGCAACGTTCGGGCTGACGATCCTGCTTTACGTCGATCGCATTTGCATCTCCGTCGCGAAAACAGAAATCCAAACCGACCTAGCGCTGAGCGACAACCAGATGGGATATGTCTTCTCGGCATTTGCACTTGGCTATGCGCTATTGCAGACTCCAAGTGGATGGTTGGTCGACAGGTACGGCGCGCGGCGAGTGCTTGCGACGATTGTCACGCTGTGGAGCTCCTTTACCGGACTGACCGCAGTCGCGAGCGGTTTTGTGTCGATGTTTGTCGTGCGATTGTTGTTCGGCGCAGGCGAGGCGGGTGCGTTTCCATCGATCGCGAGGGCCGTCTACGCTTGGATCCCCACGAGTGAGCGAGGTCTTGTCCAAGGGATCAATTTTTCCGGCTCACGTCTGGGTGCCGCGTTCTCGTTGCCAATGATGGCAATCTTGATCGATCAACTCTCGTGGCGTGGGACCTTTGTTGCCCTGATGATCGTCGGATTCGTTTGGGCGGGACTGTGGTACCTGTATTTTCGAGACGAGCCGTCGGTTTCTGTATCGACCATCGACCAGGATCGTATGCCCTCCCGCGATGAGCCCCCGACGACGTCCGACGTTCTCCGTGAATCCGGGAACATGAGATTGATGGACGTGTTGAAGTCTCGAAACCTTTGGTTGCTGTGCGGCCAGTACTTTGCCTCCAACTTTGCTTTCTTCTTTTGTCTGACGTGGCTCTTTCCATCGCTGCAAAAACGGTTTGAACTTTCCGGTTGGGAAGCGAGTCTCTACGCGAGTGGACCGCTCATCGCTGGTGCGATCGGAAACTGGACGAGCGGTTATTGGATGGATCAAATCTATCGTCGGCGGGGAATCGTTGCGTCGCGACGCTTGCCCGCGATGGTCGGTTTTACGCTTGCCGCCATCGGGCTTGTTGCCAGCGTCAATGCTCAATCGGCGCTCGCCTCGTCAATTTGGTTTAGCCTGAGTATTTTCGGAGCTGACATGACGCTCTCGCCCTCCTGGAACGCTTGCATCGATATCGGCGGTCGCCAATCGGGGTTGGTGAGCGGCACCATGAACATGGCGGGAAACATCGGTTCGTTCGTCACCGCGTTGGCATTCCCTTACCTTGCACAATGGACGGGATCGGATGAGCCATTTTTTTATGTGGCCGCGACGCTGAATGCCATGGCAATCCTCAGTTGGAAAATGATTGATCCGAATCGCACAATGATCTCGGAAAGGATCGCAGGAAACGAATCAACGTGAGCAACACCTCCGAATCATCACCGCGGAAGCTACGGGGACTCGTCATCGGAGCCGGGTACTTTAGCGACTTCCACCTGGATGCTTGGTCCCGAATCGACGGTGTCGAAATCATTGCGATCTGTGATTTGGACTTGGCGAAGGCGGAACGAGCAGCGACTAAATTCGCGATCTCACGAGTTTCAACCGATGCCCCAAAATCAATCCGGGAACTGGAGATTGACTTTGTCGACATAGCGACTCCACCTTCGAGTCATCTCGCATTGATTGAAACGTCGATCGAAGCGGGCCGCGCAATGATTTGCCAAAAACCACTGGCTTCGGATGTCGAGACGTCGAACTTGATCATTGACCGCGTCCGAGCCGGCGGCGTGAAATTGATGGTGCATGAGAACTTTCGATTTCAGCCGTGGTATCGAGAGATCAAACGGTTGCTCGACGATGGAGTGATCGGCGATCGCGTGCACCAAATTTCGTTGAAAACTCGGATGGGTGATGGTTGGCAAAAGGACGCTTACCTGGCGCGGCAACCCTACTTTCGCACCATGCCGCGTTTATTGGTTCACGAGACCGGAGTCCATTTCGTGGATACGTTCCGGTATTTGGCCGGTGAAATTCGCGGCGCCCATGCGATTCTGCGGCGTCGAAACGAAGAGATTCTCGGCGAGGACGCCGGGGTGGTGATGTTCGACTTTGAAAGTGGTGCGATCGGAGTTTGGGACGCGAGTCGATACAATGAATCGACAGCCAATAATCCTCGCTACACGTTCGGCAATCTTTGCATCGACGCGAGCGGCGGTTCCATTTGGCTCGACGATGACGGTGGTATCACCATCAAGCGACTCGGTGACGATCCCGTCGCCCACCCCTATCATCATCGTGACGCTGGCTTCGCGGGGGACTGTGTGCTCGCGGCCCAGCGGCATTTTGTCGGCTATCTCCGCGATGAACATCCCTGCGAGACATCGATCGACGAGTACGCGAAAACACTGCAGGTCGTCCAACAAATCTATCAGAGTGCATCGTGGGATACTCCTGCTCGGTGGCAACGCGGCGGCTGCGATATCATCGATCTTACGTTGCCCATCAACGATCAATTGCCCGGGGCAAACGTCGAAACTGCGAAAACCATTGCCTCGCACGGATGGAATGCCACGACGCTCAAACTCTATTCGCACAGCGGTACGCACATGGATGCGCCGCGGCATTTCTTGAACCGTGGTTTGTCGATGGAACAATTGCATCTGGATGCATGCGTGGGACCGGCGACCCTTGTCGACTTGACTCCGGTGCAACCGCGTGAGTTGTTGACGTCTCAGCGGATTGTCGCAGCGCTGGGCGGTATGATTCCGAGCCAACGCTTAATCTTGCGGACGGACTGGCACCGACGTTTCGGCACGGATGAGTACCGCAACGCTCTTCCGCGAATCTCCGCTGAGCTGGCGCATTGGCTGGTCCGCCATGAAGTGCGATTGATAGGCGTGGAGCCGCCTTCGGTGGCCGATGTGAACAATATCGCGGAGCTGACCGAAGTCCATACCATTCTGCTGCGCGCCGGAATCGTGATTGTCGAGGGGCTGGCCAATTTGGACAAAATTCACGTGCCATCGTTCGAGTTCATCGCGTTGCCGCTATGCGTGGTCGGCGGCGATGGCTGTCCCGTCCGAGCGATCGCACGCGTTGGCGATGCGCGTGTGACCCGGGATATACGATCCGGTGTGCCACTAGGTTTTGCAAAGGATGAATCATGAATCGGCTGTTCATGGGATGTATCGCCGATGACTACACCGGCGCTACCGACTTAGCGAGCATGATTGCCAAGTCCGGAATGAGCGTCATTCAAAGCTTTGGCATCCCCGAAAACCCAGGGCTTCTACCGGAATGTGATGCGCTCGTGATTGCCTTGAAGACGCGTTCGATCACTTCAAGCGACGCGATCATGCGGTGTGTTCAAGCGTGTCGCTTTCTGGAATCCCAAAGGGCGTCGAGGTTCTTTTTCAAATACTGCAGCACTTTCGACTCGACTCCGACGGGAAATATCGGTCCGGTCGCCGAGGCTTTGTCGCGCGAGCTCAACGTCCAACAAACGATCTTTTGTCCGGCGTTCCCGGAGAACCAGCGCACCGTGTATCGCGGACATCTGTTCGTGGGTGACGCCCTTCTCAACGAATGTGGGATGCAGCATCATCCACTCACTCCGATGACGGATGCCAATTTGATTCGCGTCCTAGGAGCTCAATCCGAAGGCCACGTTTCCTTGCTACGGCACGATGCGTTGCAGGGATCCCCCTCTCAGGTTCGCCAGCGACTGGACGGGCTCGACGAACTCGTGGTGACGGACGCGATCGAGAATCACGATCTGGAGCGAATCGCTGAAGTGGTGGCGGACGATCGGCTTGTCACCGGAGGTTCGGCCATCGCCGGATACCTTGCGGATACCTATGTCCGTCGAGGCTACGTTCACGAGCATCCGATCGATCACCAGAGCGTCCAACCGGCGGGACCTGCAGCCGTGTTGGCGGGAAGTTGTTCGATGGCGACATTGAACCAACTGGCCGTATTTGGCCAGCGATTCCCATGGTTGTCGTTGGAGATGAGACGAATCATTGACGATAAGACCTATCTGAGCGAGGTCATGCAGTGGGTAAGTGTCAATGCGAGCTCGCCCGCGATCGCCATCTCGACTTCGGCGGAGCCCGGACAGCTTGCCGAGATTCATGCCGACTTCGGACGCGAGATGTCGGCCCAACGTGCAGAAGAGTTTCTCAGCAATTTGGGGCAACACTTGGTTGCTCGTGGCATCCTCCGGCTCGTTGTTGCCGGTGGCGAAACGTCGGGCAGTGTCATTGGTGGCCTTGGCATTCAGTCCATTCGTATCGGTCGTGAAATCTGTGCCGGCGTGCCATGGGTTTATCCGGCTTCTGGTCCGCCCCTGGCGTTGGTTCTCAAGAGCGGTAACTTTGGCGGTGAACGATTCTTTCTCGACGCGCTAGAACTCAACGATCGATGAAACAAGAGCCAGTCGACCGAAGTGAACGCGAGCTGCGCGAAGCGATCACCTTGCAAGGCCGATCTCTGTTCGAGCGCAGATTCACCCACGGCAGCACAGGAAACCTAAGCGTCCGCGTGCCCGACGGAATTCTTATCACACCCACCGGTGGTTCGCTCGGTCGATTGGATCCCGATCGGATCTCAAAAATTGGTTTCGACGGGACGCACCTCTCCGGCGACCAACCGTCCAAGGAAGCCTTCTTGCATTTGGCGATGTACCGGGCCCGCGAAAAATCCGTTTTGCGTGAGAATGACTCGGCGATTGTGCATTTGCACAGCACTTATTCGGTCGCCGTTTCATGCTTAGCGAACATGGATGCGGAGAACGTGTTGCCGCCGATCACCGCTTACTACCGCATGCGGGTCGGCACCTGCAAGCTGGTCCGCTACTTTCCGCCCGGTGACTTGGATCTGGCGGTCGAAGTCGAGCGACGTGCCGCATCCACCTGCTCTTTGCTCCTAGCGAATCATGGTCCCGTCATCTCCGCTCGTTCGATCGAAGCGGCCGTGGAAGCAGCGGAAGAACTCGAAGAAACCGCCAAGCTATTTCTGCTATTGCGAAACGAGTCAACGCGGTACTTGAACAATGACCAATGTGTTGAATTGCAAAAACGGTTTCCGGACTCGCCACCATAGTCATCGTGGCGACAATGCCAAACGATCAACGTCCGTAACTCGCCACTCTATTTCTCAACTGAGTTTCCATTGATGTCACAACCTACATTCGCTGTTGCGGTTCGATTCACGATCCATCAAGAACACGTCACTGACTTTCGCCGCGTCGTTAAGTTGCAAGCCAAGAACTCGCTGGAGAAAGAGGCAGCTTGCCACCAGTTCGATGTCTGCTTCGACGACGATCGTCCCAATGAAGTGTTCCTTTACGAGACGTACGATGACGCAGCCGCCTTTGCCGCGCACCGCGAGACCCCACACTTTGCAGAATTCAACGCCACCGTAACACCCTGGGTCGCGAGCAAGGATGTGTCAACTTGGATGATCCAGTAAACCAATTTCAGTGAGCCAATCGGCCAGCGAAAATTGTCGAATTCGGCCGGTGAACCGTCAAATGCTCGCTTCCGCCGGCCGGTACCGAGCACGGCCGTGCGACCCATGTGCAATTGGATTGCGTTCACGTATTCTACGAGACCAGGGAACCGCCTCGCTCTCGTGACCACCTTGCTTTTATGTTCTTTCCCGGATCACTGCTGCTGCTCTATTGCGTGCTGATTGTGACAGCATCGGTGTCCGGCGGCCAGCTTCCGAGAATGGTGCGGATGACGCACCTGAGGACCCAGCTCCTGATGAGCGGCGTGGGTGGCTTGATGCTGGGCATTGCAATGATGCACTTGTTGCCACATGCGAGCGATGCGCTGCAATCCAGCTCAAAGATGGGCATGGGCGCGCTGGCCGGCTTGATCGTCATGTTTCTCTTGATTCGATTGTTCCACACTCACGATCATGTCGGTCCCGAAATCATCTCCAGTGGTGAAATCGAGCACGCTCATGACCATGCGTCCGGGCATGATCAGGACCATGGTGGCCATGATCACGACCATAGTGGCCACGACCATGACCATTCCCACGTGCATCCTCATAATCACTCGGCCGAGCATCCGACCAAGGGCGTGAGTTGGTTGGGTTTGTTCTTCGGGTTGATGCTTCACACTCTCGTCGACGGTGTCGCCTTGGCCAGTAGCGTTATCGCGGACTCGCGCCACGGTACCTGGCTGGGGCTCGCTGGCCTGGGGACGTTCCTCGCCATCGCCCTGCACAAACCACTCGATGCCTTTGCAATCACTTCGGTGATGAGCAAACAACGTTGGTCGACGATCGCTCAAAATGCAGTGAACCTATCGTTTTCGCTGGCATGTCCCGTGGGGGCCGGGTTGTTCTATTTCGGCGCGACCAATTTCGCACCAGGCTCGGCGATGTTGGGTTGGGGGCTGGCGGTATCGGCAGGTTTCTTTATCGGAATAGCGCTCGCGGACCTGTTACCCGAAGTGTCGTTTCATGACCACGACCGAGGCAAGTTGACCGCGGCCTTGCTCCTGGGAGTTTCAATTGCTGTCGGTATCGAAAACTTGCCCGGTCACAACCACGGTTCACATTCCTATCCGCGACTCAATGATTCGCAGGTGATGCCGCAGGTGTCCGGCGGAAATCCAAGCGATCGCGCGAACCGTTAACGGATGTCCGTCGACCGTTCCACGATTGTCCCAAGCGGCCGGTACCAATCGCTTGAGCAACAGCATGTTGGACTGACGAAGCATCCCCATCTCCGTCACCAAATGGCCGAAGTTCCCTAGCCCAAACCGAACGTCAGCGTAATGGTTCTCGTCCCAGCTTGATAAGTCGGTCAAATCTCCCGCGGCGAAGCGGAGCATTCGATAGCCGAAAACTCTCTCGGCATTGGCGCAGTGTTCGAACACCTGCCTAACCGTCCACGTGTAGGGGGCATGAACTCGATCGACTTGCTCAGTACTCAAACTGCTTGCGAGATCGCACAACCACGTTTGTTGCTGCTGCATTGCATGCAATACGCAGTCGCCTTCCACGCCAGTGATCAATTGACGGTGGTAGTCGTGAGTCGTTTCGTCATCAGCGGGACGGCGGCTGGCAATGGTATTTTTCATACGAGGTCCTTCAACAACTCCGTTGTCTTGTCGAGCGTCCCAGCATCAATGGTGTGAGGGCCGTCGAACGAATGAAATTGAACTCCTATGTTTGCCGCACCAAGCAAATCTCGCAGAGCCACCGCACTAGTATACGGCAGGATGGGATCGCGAGTCCCATGCGACTGGAACACCGTCGTCTTTCCGAGCTTAGCGAAGTTCGCTTGCCACTGCGATTTACACACCAACGTCCCGGAGAACAGAAGCAGCAATTCGGGCGGAGCTGTTAAACCTCGCAGCGACGTATCCATCGCTAACATCGCGCCTTGAGAAAAACCGCCAAGGACGAGCCTCTCGACCGGTGCGGCGAGGCCGCTTTGGATTTCCGCGATCGCGTCAGTCAGCAAGCGCCTTGCCGACTCGATCCCCTCCGGCTCCAGGGAATGCAAATCCTCGAATCGATTGGCGTCGACCTTGGCAGCTAACTGGGCCATATTGATCGGCCACCATGCTCGCCCGCCGGGCATCCCCATGGGCCCAAGGTCGATCGGAGCGATGGGAAAGACAAAACGAAATCGCTTGCCGGACTCGCCAAGATTGTCAATCCATTCACTCGCCAATCCCACGAGATCGCTGCCGGGGGCACCGTATCCGTGACAAACCACCACGGGAATCGTCGGCTTCGCGCCCCCGTCCACCAGATAGCAATGAAGTTGTCCGAACTTTTGTCGAGTCGGTTGCGGTGTGTAGTTCATCGCCGGCGGATCATGGATGGTTGGAATCACACGGGAAAATCCCGCTCGTCATCCTTTTGTACCACCGGCCATGACGTTGTCCACCGGCCGAATCGGCTGGCGTGCTATGCCGTGAGTCTGATTGACGCGATCGAGCGGAGCTACACGCTCCCGTCCATCAGAGAAGAATCATCCATATCGTCCGCCGAATCGCTCGACGCTTCCCCGGAATCGCCCGAGGTTGGCATCCCCAATTGACGCATCTTTCGATACAGGTTGGATCGGTGCAAACCAAGTCGTGCGGCCGCATCGGTCATGTTACCACGACAAACGGCGATCGCGCGATCAATGTGTCCGACCTGGAATTGCCGAGTCGACTCGCTCAGCGTCGGATCAAAGCTGGCGACGTCTCCGATCGACGACGTGGTTTCCTGGCGGACACTAATGGGACCGATCAACATCAGGTCTTCGGGGCGAATGATGTCGTCACTACAGAGATAGCATACTCGTTCCATCGTATTGCGAAGTTCCCGAATATTGCCTGGCCACGGGTGGGTTAGCAGCGTCTGCTTGGCATCACCATCGAGCGTTGGCTTGGTACGCCCAATCTCGTAAGAAAACTGAGTGAGGAAATGGTCCGCCAAGACGAGTACGTCGTTGCCTCGGGCGCGAAGCGGCGGCAGCGTCAACGACACCACGCTCAACCGAAAGAACAGGTCTTCGCGAAATCGCTTCTGAGAGATCAGTTGCTCGAGTGGTTGATTGGTCGCCGCGATGACTCGCACGTCAACCGGAATAGGCATTGATCCGCCCACTCGCACGACGACTTTCTCTTCGAGCACACGCAGCAGCTTTGCTTGACCACCCGGACTCATGTCACCGATTTCATCCAGAAACAAAGTGCCGCCGGTGGCCAATTCGAATTTTCCGACCCGCGTCTGTTGGGCGTCCGTGAACGCACCTTTCTCGTGACCGAACAGCTCACTTTCAAGCAGCGATTCCACGAGTGCCGCACAGTTCACGGCAATGAACGGTCCGCTGCGTCGCTTGCTTTCATAGTGAATTTGTCGCGCGAGCACTTCCTTGCCGGTACCATTAGCCCCCAGAACTAGCACGGTAAGATCCGTGCCGGCGACCTTTTGGGCATTGAGCCGAAGCGACGAAATGCTGGGGTCATTACCAACCAGCGGTGTCGATGCGGCTGCGTCATGAATGAGTCGATCATTGGCTTCTGTCAACGAACGTCGTGTCCGTTGGGACTCGATCGCAACCGCGGCGTGCGTCGCAAGATCCGTCAGCAGACGTGCGTCCATTTCATCAAACCCATCGTTTCTTCGATCACCAGCGATTCCATCTCCCGAGACACGATTGATTGCCTCAAAGACCCCAATCAACTCGTCTCGTCGGCCACGCAACGGTACCGCGACCAGCGAACGTGTTTCGAACGAAAGGGATTGATCGACGCGGCGATTCACTCGCGTCGAGTCATCACTGCCGGAGTTCCAAAGCCTTGTTTCACCGCTGCGCAAAACTTCGCCGACGATACCGACATTGTCGTCCACTTCGAGATGCCCATCCGCCACTCCGACGGCAGGCCGACCGATGAGTTTTCCACGTCGACGGTCCCAAAGAAAAATGCTCGCTCGCTCGCAGTGCAACAGCTTGATCGCTGTCGCCGCGATTCGCTCGAGCAAGGCCTTGTCGTCATCGAGCATTTGCCACTGCGCCGCAGCCTGGAGCACTGACGACAATTGCTCGATCCGTCGAGTATCGCGTTCGCTTTCTTCGATCCGCTGCAACGCGCTGGCCAGCAAACCGACACTCCGCTGCAATCGGCCGGAGTCCTTTTGCAGTTCTCTCGTCGCGTCCCGGTCCATCCGCTCGACCCGTATTACCACGGCGGTCGGACGTTGATTGGAGTCCCGCTCGTGACTCGAGGACGAATCGCCAGCAGCCAACGGCGCGGCCAACCATCCGGCATCGAATTGAGTCGAATTGCGGTCCAACGCTTCGCTCACGAGCGACTCCGGAACTCGCATCCGCTCGCCGAGCCAATACTCGATTACCCAACTGCCATCGTGCTGGCTGACGACGCCTCCGCAACTCCCGCCAAACATCCGTAAAACCTGGGGCATGACCGACTGTAAAAACCGATCGCGAGAAGCGGCATCATCGATTCCTCGCAACAGATCCAGCGCGAGGTGCAACTCGGGAACGTCGTCGGCGGTGATTTGTTTGAACTCCATGTCGTTTTCAGCTTCTGTCATCATGGAAAGTTGTTGCTGCCACTCGAGTCCGATTGGCTTCGCCGACGTGCCCTGGGAAAACGCCCAAAGCTCCCAGAAAGCCAGAATTGACCCGCCCCGGCATCCCTTGGGCTCCTGTCATGGCTTGGGTATGTTGGGAGATCTCGTCAGAAATCAGTCGGCGAAGTGTCGTTTTGGAAGTAATGGAAGAAAGAACCAGAAATGCAATTCAGTGGAAAAAAGGGTCTCATCCTCGGTGTCGCCAACGATCACTCGATCGCCTGGGCAATCGCCCAAGAAATCATGAATAACGGTGGCGAGTGCGGCTTTACCCACTTACCCGATCGACCGGACGATGAGCGTCAACGCAACCGTCGACGGGTCGCCCAACTGACCGATAAGCATGAGAACGCCAAGTTCCTCATCCCCATGGATGCGCAAAAGGATGAAGATATCCGCAGTGTTTTTCAGCACACTGAGGAAACTTTTGGGAAAATTGACTTCGTCTTGCACTCGATCGCCTTCGCCGATCGAGACGATCTTTCACGAGACACTGTCTACACGAGTCGAGAGGGGTTCAAATTAGCAATGGATGTCAGCGTCTATACGCTGATTGGTGTGACGGCTGCCGCAAAAGAGATACTCAATCCCGGCGGTGCGATCGCCACGATGACTTATTTCGGCGGCGAAAAATGTGTCCCCGGTTACAACGTCATGGGGATCTGTAAGGCCGCCTTGGATGCGACGGTGCGGTATCTGGCCTTTGATATGGGACCCCAAGGCGTACGCGTAAACGCCCTCTCCGCAGGTCCGATTCGCACCTTGGCCGGTCGAGCCGCGGGCGTGGAAGAGATGCTGGAGCTCTACGAACACATGGCGCCCCTGGGACGAAACGTTAGCCACGACGAAGTCGGCAAAGCCGGCGCATTTCTATTGAGCAGTATGAGCGAAGGGATCACCGGCGAAATCTTGCACGTCGATGGTGGCTACAACGCGATGGGAAGCCCCGGCCGGCTGCTCAATCGATTGAAAGCGAACGCCTGAGCCAATTGCCACGTTTCGCCAATCTTCCTCCAACCCCTAAAGCGAACTGAAATGGTACGAACCGCAAGCACCATGCTACCTCTGGGAACGCCCGCGCCCAATTTCTCGCTCCCCGATACAGACGGCAACGTCGTGTCGCTGAGCGACTTCAACGGACGCAAGGCGCTACTGGTAATCTTCATGTGCAACCATTGCCCCTTCGTGAAACACATTGCTGCTCAATTAAAATTGTTGACCGATGAGTACATGCAACACGGTGTGGGAATTGTCGGCATCAACAGCAACGACGCTGTCGCATACCCAGACGACTCGCCCGAGGCGATGTCTAAAGAGAAGGCCGAACAGGGATATAACTTCCCGTATCTCTTTGACGAAGATCAAAGCGTCGCGATGGCCTACCATGCAGCCTGCACTCCGGATTTCTTCCTGTTCGACTCCGATATGAAACTTGCGTATCGAGGCCAGCTCGATTCGAGTCGCCCCAAATCGGATACACCCGTCACCGGGATCGATCTACGAGCGGCTATCGATGAAGTGCTTGTGCGGCGACATCCCACCGCCGACCAGAAGCCGTCGTTGGGATGCAATATCAAGTGGAAACCGGGCAACGAGCCGCAGTACTTTGACCCCCGCGGCACCGCTTGATTGCAATGATGAAGCTCCGTCCGTGAAGCTCTCGTACTTACAGTCGCTGACTCTCCGCTTGGCTGATGGTGCGTCTCGACTTGAACCAACGCTACGACAGACGCACGCTCGTTGGATCGCCGCGGCCCAGCATCCCGACGGGGGTTTCGCGGGCCGCGAAGGCGAGAGCGATCCTTACTACACCGCTTTCGCATTGAGATCACTGTGGATCCTCGACTCGGTCCAGCCAAGCGTCTTCGGACCTGCGGCCGCATTCTTGCGAAGCCGATTGACGACGCGACAATCGATGGTCGATCTCATATCACTGATCTTTGCCGCCGCCGTCTGCGAATTGGCCGCGGGCGAAGTGGTGATCGCGGACCAGGATACAACCTGGCGATCGAACGTTGCCGAGCTCCTC
Organism: Pirellulaceae bacterium; assembly: GCA_041741195.1. Classification (GTDB taxonomy): domain Bacteria; phylum Planctomycetota; class Planctomycetia; order Pirellulales; family Pirellulaceae; genus JBBSJZ01. Next base: position 11,269 of record JBGSKM010000121.1, on the reverse strand, counting down.
AATTCGCTTCGGACCGACGACGGCGGTTTTGCCAAGACGCCCGAAGGCCACGCGGGAAGTACTTACCAAACATTTCTCACGACACTTTGTTTTGAGCTGATCGAGATCCAAATCCCGAACCGCGAACGGATCGTCGAATTTCTGCGATCCCAACAACATTGCGAAGGCGGGTTTCTGGAGATCCGCGCCGCCAAACGCGCTGGCGTGAATCCGACCGCGGCCGCAATCGGAACCCTCCAATCGCTCGGACTCCTCGTCCCCAGCGAACACGCCGTCACAGCCGAATTTTTGGCTGACATGCAAGCCGATGAAGGTGGCTTCACCGCCAATACGCGAATTCCATTTGCCGATGTATTGAGCACGTTCACGGCCCTCACCACGCTGCGTGATTTGGAATCGACATCACTCGTCAACCTACGAGCCGCCAAAAGGTATGCTGAATCGATGCAAACGCCGGCAGGAGGCTTTCACGGTTTTGCGTTGGATGAACAAGCCGACGTTGAGTACTCGTTTTATGGCCTCGGCTCGCTGGCAATGGTCGAACACCTGGAAACGTAAGAATGCAAACTGCCGAACCCGCCGACGCGAATCCTCTCGTCGTCTCGAATCTTTCGAAGTCGTTTCCGACCGCGGACGAACCGCTCATGGTGCTCCGCGAGATCTCCATGTCGCTCGCCCGCGGCGAATCGGCGGCGATCGTGGGGCCGAGTGGAAGCGGAAAAAGTACGCTGCTACAGATTCTCGGCACACTCGATTCACCTGACTCCGGTTCGGTGCTAATCGACAATCAAGATCCGTTCCAACTCAGCGAAGGCGACTTGGCGCGTTTTCGGAACCAGCGGATCGGCTTTGTCTTCCAAGATCACCACTTGCTGCCGCAGTTAACGGTTCTAGAAAACGTTCTGATCCCCACACTTGCGACCGGTCGGCCGACGCAAGAACAAGCCGAGCGGGCTGCGTCACTCCTGGAGTCGGTGGGATTGGCGAATCGTTTAGGCCACCGACCCGCCGAGCTCTCCGGGGGCGAGCGCGAGCGAGTGGCGATTGCCCGAGCATTGCTGATGCAGCCAACACTGATCCTGGCCGACGAACCCACGGGCAACCTTGACCGCCGCACCGCCGATGGCATCACAGAACTCCTGTTAAGACTGCAGTCCGAGATGGGTGCAATCCTGATCACCGTCACCCATAGCGAGAGCCTGTCAGCGGCGATGCAGAAGCGCTTTGAGCTGCTCGATGGTCGCTTGCTGTAGTCCTGCAAGCTGGCATTGACGCCTGTCCCGCGACCAAGCACCATAAAGGCACATCGGGGCGTGGCTCAGCTTGGTAGAGCGCTGCGTTCGGGACGCAGAGGTCGCAGGTTCAAATCCTGTCGCCCCGATTCACCATGGTTAACGAGTCACCTTCCCGGGTGACTTGTGCCATGTTTTCCCCAGATTTCGCATCGCCGTCACCCGGCGTTTCGATGCGATCTGTGGTGGCTATCTTCGGGCCTGCGGAACATCCGCAGTCACCCTCTGGTTGGTTGGGGTCGCAGTTATCACGACCATGGGTATTGATCGGTAGCGTGCCCCGACCGATCGAAATGATTCCCGAGCGAACCTTGCGGACACTCCGCTTGCCCCATTTGACCTCTCTGAAATCGAGCCCGACCCAAATCCCTAGTTGATTAAGGACTTCGAGTAATCGAGTTCTCGCCTCGGGCACTGTGGCCAAGCGTTCTAGCTTGTCCAGGAGTTCTAGTGCGCTTTGTACTTGCGTCTCGGGGCTATCGGACGTCGTGTTTTTCTTTTGCGCTAGTGAACAGAGCTCAGCCTGAATCGTCTCCAGTTGTTGTCCCTTCGACGTGAACTCCGACCGAAAAATGTCCGACAGAATCGGATCCGATTCGACGGAGAGCTTCCTGCCGATCTCAATCCGTTCTCGCTCCAAGTTGGTGGCTTGATTCGCGAGCAAGGTTCGTAATTGATCTTGATGAGGATCAGCCGGACTCTTGCGAGAGGCGATGTCAATTAACCGCTGTGTCAATTCGGATCTCGTTCCCGTTCTCCGAACCATGTGCTTGATTGACCGCAAGACCAGCTCCAAGAGTCGCTCACCATCAACCCTGTTGTGCGAGCATTGCTGTAACTTCATGTATCGGCCGCACGTGTAATACGGGGTGTCGATAGGCTTCCGAGCTTTTGTAGTTCGATGGGTGACACCATACATGATCGAACCGCAGCCATCGGTTAAGTCGATCACTCGCGTCGAGAGCGGATACTTCGATGGATCGCTTGCTCGCCTTACTCCTCGCTGGGACTGAGAACGTACGTTAACTTTGTTCTGTATCGCTTCAAATCGTTCGGGCGAGAACTGGGGGGCAAAGGCAGCCTCGACTCGGATACGCTCCTCGACTGGATTGATTACGGTCACAACCCGGTCACCATTGCGTTCCTCGTCGTTCAAGGGGCGGCTGCCATCCGGTGTGCAACGACGATGCTTACCTTCGGAGCGAGTACCGTGCTGTAGCAGGCCGACAATAATCGGATTCTGACAAAGCTCTTTGACCGTATTAGGATTCCACGTTCCGCTGACGCGATGCCGTACACCCTTATCGGTACGAACACGCCCTGCGTCTGGACTTGGTATCCCTAGCTGGTTCAATTGGTTGGAAATTCGCTTGAGTCCAAGACCCTGTTCTCGCATTTCTAGCATAGAAATCCAAACTGCGATCTTCTCCGAATCCACCGGCAGATGAACAACGTGGTGTCCAGTCTGTTTGACTCGCCGGCCTTCAGGTAGTGACGTCAGCTCCCCATTTGGGGACTTGAGGAATCGTCCAAATCCGTACGGCGCGCGACCTCCAGTGCTGAATCCTTGCTTCGCCAAGATTTTCTGGACGTCAAGAATTCGCTTGCTCAAATCCTGTAGGAATTGGCCACTGCGGTGGTACTCAATCGTTGCGGTAATGATTTGTGCGATATCAGCCTGGCCATCTTTGGTAGGCTCAACTCGCGCGTCGCTAAAGACTATTGTGATGCCAGCTTGAGAAAGCTTAAATTCTTGCGATGCTGCTTCCGACGGGTTGTCGGGACGGGCAAGGCGATCTCGCTTGTGAACGAAGATGTGTGAGACCGAGCGATCCGCCAGCGCCTTTTGGAGGCATGCGGTTAATCCGGCACGCTGGTTGATTGATCCCGATATCGCATCGTCTAGGTACAGATCACCGTCATGTGACTGGCTGGATGCCTTAACTCGATCGAGAAGATCGCGACTGATCGCGAGCGAAATATTCTCGTTCGCCGCAGCTTGAATCGCCCAGTTGACTTGAGACTCCAGACTGTTTTCTTGTTGATCGCTGCTCCGGCGACCATAAAAGATGGCTCGACCTTTGGCTCGCACTGTCATGTCAGTTCGCCTCTTTTTTGAGTGCGTCTACCGTGTTCCCGATCGAATCGCTGAACTCAAGTAATAACTCCGCCAGTAAGTCCAACCCGTTTGGTTCCGGAGCGTCGATGACCATCGCCATGCTTGACGCAATACCAACTTGTCCGATCGAAATCGGGACTAAAAGTTCACGTTCAAAAGCCGATACCGCCGCGAACAATTGCTTACCTTCATCGCTCATATATTGATTGACGTCAGCAGACATCACTCGATCGACGAAATGTTGAAGTGCAAAGTCAGATGTGTGGATGTGAGGTGAGGCTAATCGATGGAGTCCAGCGTGCTCCCACATCCAGATGGAGGTGACGGCACTGGCGTGGCATAGCATGTCCGTACTCATAATCGGAAAGTCGGTGCCCTCACGAACGGGCAGTCCTTTTTGAATCCACCACGGCCGAAGCCAACGAATCGTTTTCTCGGCCAAGCTGCGGCCGCTGCAATCAGCCGATATCATCAGCTCGTGGAACTCGTTGCTCCGAATGTCGATTAGCTCTGTATCTTGCTCAGTCATGTTTCAGCACTCCGGGGACTAAATTCACGTACCCTGGGATTTTACGGATTTTCCGAAATCCGCCAAATTCGTGAACGTTTTCCAATTCCAGAAACAGTGTTGACCAACCGCAAAATTACTGTAAGTCCTTTCCAACAAATGACTTGCCTGTCCAGTCTTGGATGTGGCGTGACTTTAGGTGCTCGCGCAAGCGATTTACAACTCTGCGCCGATCCCCCCAGAGGGATGGCAAAAAACAGTGGGGGGAGATCGCCAGGTCCGACCTGACGATCCCTTCAGCGATGGGTTGAGCGGCACATATACTGGTGCGTTGCTGACGCCTAGATTCAACCGGACCGATCGATGCGATCCGTGAGAAACAATTGAGCTTCAGCTCGCCCGGGTCAAGTCGCACTGTGCGATTAGTCGCACCAGGAGTGAATCCAAGTGTGGCCATACCATCGATCGAATCGCAGGTGGGCATTCGCGAAGCGGACGGACCCGTGACCACGCTTCGGCCTCGAAGTCATGGCTGCTCTTCAGCTCGACGTAGTCCTCGGAATCCCAGAAGACCGCTGCCGTGCCATGGTCAGTTGTCACGGCAGCTTGGATGAACTCTCCCGAGTCGCTTCGCCCGTCGACACCGTACGAGCGACGGATGACGATAGGGCCAACCACGATCGACCGATTGAAAAGTCCCAACCGATTCATTTGAGCGAGGTAGGTGTCGACACTCCGCATCGGTGCATCGACGAGTTGGCTACTGAGTTGTAACGAGTTGCAAAGTTGCGTGAACAACGCCGTGCCGAGTGGCTTGTGTACAAGCTTCATTTTGTGTCCGTTGGTTTGGTAAAGTGAACTTGGTTTGTTTGAGGTGCATGATCGCTCGTGGTTGAACCGAAATCGGTTGTGGTGCATGGGGTTTCCTTTGAGTTTGGTTGTTGTTTCGACGCGAGTTGATTCTCGACTTGCAGTCGATGCCATCGTCTTGCTGCAAGCTTGGCAATCAGCGTCTTGAGTTCATCGAATGCAGTTTGCTGGTGTTTGCTTTCCATTGATTGAATCTCGTTGTTAGGGGGACTGGGACGAGTGCGGAAATCAGCATCGCGACGCACCTCGTTGTCGATCGATGCCCGCGAGAGGACGTCGCGTTTGCGAACGTTGTCGACGTAGCGTCCGCCGATTGATGTGACGCGATCCGGTTGCCGTTCGACACGTCCTTCGTCGCTCGTGGTTGCCAATCGGGCTGGCGCGTGAGCCATTGGGGCGAACGTATAGTGCAATAGCGTGTTGTTTTGCGGTAAATTCGCAGCTAAGTATTGGGCTGATGGTTAAGTCTCCAGAGATCATGAATTGAGGGATGTCCAGCGACGAGCCGGACACCGAGAACCTTGAACAACGCGTGCATCGACGATCGATGCACCTGTAGGATTGATCGCCACTTCACTTTGGCGATGAAGAGCTAGAAGTACGGCAGCAGTGACGGCCTCTTTCGGTCCGACGAAGCGTCACTTGATCCGGCACGGTTTCTGATCACTCTGAGATGAGTTACATCAGTGCTGGATCCGCATCATCGGCCGACGATGATCGCAAAGTGAGGCTGATGAACTCGTACCAAGAGTCCGCGAGTTGTCGCCGCAATTGCGATATGCGCCCCGCCGAGATTTTGAATTCGCTCGCGATTTCACTCGTGGAATAGCCAAGCGACAGACGCTCCGCGATGCGACGATCACGACACGATTGTTCATCGAGCCATCTTGGAAAGTCGAGGCGGAAGGCAACTTGATTGGGGACCGAGGTAACTCGATTGTCGATCAAGCATTCCATCCATTCTCCTACCTGATCGCCGGGAGCACCGAGCGAGTGCATTTCATACCCCGCCGCCTGTTTCGCTTTTGACGAATACATGTCGTGCGAACACTGCGACGTCCCGCAGCGGCGACCACTCCAGTAACTTTTAATCGCAAACTTTGCCAACGCGGTCGCGAAGGCCCGTTGCAATTCGTTTCGCTCGTGCAGTCGTTTGTACGCACACGTGGCGTTTGCAACGACTTCCGTCACGGCATCTTCCCGTGCTTCGGCGTCCAGCTTTCGGAACGCATTTCGAGCTTGCCGCTGGATGGTTGGTAACATCGTTAAAAACTCCTCTTGCCAGTTTTCGCGTTGAGTTTGCTTCTGTCTTGTTGTAACAGCGACCATGGGACGCTCCGTGAGTGCGGACCGTCCCTGCACGGGCGGTCCTTGGTGAAAGGAACCGCCCTGGCAGAAGCCGAGGCGAGACAAACTGAAAGCCTCGATCAAATCACCCTAGCGAGCGTCGATCGAGGCTTGAGGGGAACGAGAATGTCTCATGAGGGATGACCGCATGAGGCTGTGCACGTAGCGCAACTGCAATCAGCGACCTGCCAAAACATTGGTGGCAAATGCCAAACCTAGCGTTGCTGGTTAGCCGCTCGTCTTGTGCGACGAAACCAAGGAGGCATAACATCGATGGCTAAATTGCCCCGTCACCTATACGTAGCGCAGATGCGCATAAAATTTAGATGTCACATTCAAATACCGCTGGATCTACTACTGGCTTGCACGAATCTTGATGGCTGGGAGGCTACGCGGAGCGCGTCAAGGCAGCCGAGGCACTGGAAGGCCACCCGGCACTGCTGCGACTGGCCGAACGCGAAACGCTGCGTGAACTGGCCAAGAACGGCAACGCGCGGCTGTACCTCGGTCTCGACCGAGTCAGTCTGAACGGAACGGATTCAGGAAAGCACGATTCGTGATGGAACCGCATCGTGAGTCCTGTTTAAGCAGGACCGGTGATCAATTCATTGGTCCTGCGGTTTGTCGTCGTTGGAGTCTTTCGATTGCGGCGCATCGATACCGCAAAATATGCGGTGTAGCTAGTCGCCAGCCGATTGTGACTCTGGTAGACTTGCCGCCCGGGGAAGCTGCTAATTAATTCGGCGATCTTGGATAAGCAAAATGGCTTAGCGAAATGTCTGCATTAACTGACGAATTCGAAAAGGCTGAGGAGTATTTAAGGATTGGGCATCATTCTAAAGCGTATGACTGCCTGGAATCCCTTGTTTATTCACTGAGTGCCGCACAGTTTGCCAACCTAGCGGCAGATCTGGAAAAAATCGCAAGCAAGTTTCAACGAAAGCGCGAGGCTAGCCTGTTAGCTGTCATAGAAGGAAGACGTAATCAGTTTGCCGCAGGGCGTGGAAACAACAGCCATTCTGTTGCGTCGGGTTTTCGGCAGCGACTTCGAGAGCAACTTGTGAATTTGAGCGATTACAACATCTTCGATTGGTCAACTTCGTACAAGAAATATGTCGCGGAGATGTTCGAAGTCGCAACATCTGATTGGAAAGATCGCACTACACGAGCAATGCTGCTAGACGTCGTGCGTGAAGAGTTTGGCCGCCATGCGAAGGAGATTTTCGACAAAGGATACAATTTTAAGTCAGAAAGCTATTCGGAGGAAAGTAAACAGAATTTGGCTGCGCGAGGACTGGTGAGCTTCCTTGACCTACCTTTTCAGGAGAATTTAGAGCGTTTAAGTATTACGAGACTTGCTAGCGCCGCTGAGATCAACCGTCAACTTTGTTCATCGATAATCGCCGGCGTGATTGAGGGATTCTCCCGCTGCTCGTTTGGTTCAGACAATGGTGCGTCTGTATTGCAACGAATCGAGACTTGGCGATCGTATGTCGGTTTGATGACAGGTACTAGCCTGAAAAAACTCGAACCCGTCATCGGTACATCTTCAATGTTGCAAAGAGCGCGCGAGTATTTGCTGCCGCTCTGCGAATCACTCGATCGACTATTGACGCCAGCTGAAAACGACTTCTACATCATTCGCTCGACAACATGGGATAGTCGTGTGCAAAGCATTGCTGTCGAACTGGTTTTTCCGGTCCTCAGTGGCGCAACCCGCTCAATACGCGTTGTAACATACCTAAATCCGGAACTACTTTCGTTCGGTGAGCTTGAACAGCAACTCAATCGTGACGCTGCGGTAATTCTTGCTCCATTAAGTGAATTGATGATACCTTTGGTCGACGAGCATGCTGCCCTCAGAGAGCGCGTCGTTAACACATCAAACACAGCGACTAGTCAATCATCGGAGCAGATTGAGCAGATTGCTAGTATCGTTAAGAGCTATACGTCAAGCCTTGCATCTGGGGGCGATTCAATCGCGGTTGTCTTGCGTTTCAATTACGCGGAAGAGTTCCCTCTAGAGCAAGCTCGCGTTCCTCAGCGATTCTACGTTGACAGACCGAGTGTCCGACAACTTATCCCTTCGATAAACAGCCGCTCTGGAATCCGCCTTTGGACCAGTATGCGCCGGAGCGGGAAGACAACGAGCTGCGTTCGTCTTGCTCGCGAAAGCGACGCAATTGACGTCGTGTTTCAAACTTGTCAGTTCACCGATCAAGAAGAGTATTCAAACTTCCTCTATGATCGAGTACGGGAATCTTTAGGATCCGAGCGGCTTCCAAAAGACTTCCTATCAGCGTTCTTTCAGCAGTACGCAGCAATTCCCAAATCAGCTTTGAAGAACCTTGTTTTGGTCATTGATGAATATGAAACGCTTTTTGAGTTGCTGGACCTAAAATCCAAAAACAATCGGTTGCTTCAAATAGCGGTCGTACAGCCATTATTGAATCAGCTTGTAGAGTTTGCGCAATCGAATTTACTCGTCTTGCTCGGACAACGCCCCGATGCCCACTTTATCTTGATGGAGCAAAATCAGTTTAGTCCATTGGTTCAACACGAAGCATTTCCTTTATTCGAACACGATCATTCCAATCAGGCAAATGAGTTTTGTGATCTACTTCAAAAAACACTGACGTTTCATGTCCCTTTTGACTTGAGCTTTGCTGACAGTGTGTTTGCAGAGACACATGGCCATCCCTATTTGACAGTATCGATGCTCCGTGACTTCCTAGCTTACTTAATCAACGAAGAAAACTGGCCGTTGAATGCCACGTTATCCGCCGAAGATTTCCAAAGATATGCGGGGCATTGCTTGACGGCAAGCCATTTGCGTCGGAGCAAGTACTATGCGTTTTTCCGCAAGATGGTAGAGGGCTACCTTTCTCCAAGCACCATGCATTCGCAACCTTGGCTCTATGCAGTACACGACATGATGAATGAACTGGCTAGAGGAAATAGCGAGATGACCTGTAGCGAGGTTGATTTCGGACTGATCTTCAAAACCCGTGGACTGAGTCAGCTTGACTTGAATTCGAATGATTTAATGAACAATGCAATTGACGGCAATTTTCTGGCTATGAAAGAGGGGATCGTTTCTCCACGCGTTCCACTTATTGCTCGAATTGCAAATTCCGTCTCTACTTCTTAGTTTTTGAGGGCTTCGGCTAGATGGCTATTGAATCAGAAAGACTCGCAGAAAACGTGATTCGCAAAGCGGCTTCCATTGATGCCAGTATTGTCATTTTTTGGTACGAGATTCCCTCGGGTCGAGGGGCTTTTGCAAACCAGCTTCGCGAACAATTTTCGGACTCGACTGTTGTCGTGTTCGAACTGAAGGCTACTGATCTTTTTGCCAATGCTAATGCTCTTCAATCGGATGTCACGCGAGTCATATCTGAATGCCGAGTGGAAATCGAAAGCATGGAAGCTTCTATTGGTAAGCTCGCCATTGTTGTTTTGAGCAAGTCAAAGTTTCATTTGCCTCTGGTTTCGTCACCTGCAGACTTGCCGAATTGGTACCCAGATATCGGAGGGACGTGCGTCAATGTTCCCATTGTAGATCTGTCATGGTCAGCTGACGGGAATCTTAAGTCGCCTGAAGTCGACTCGAATGCTATTTCGATGCTACTTTACGACTTCAATGCGATCGCTTGTGCACTCATGAAGCGCGAGCACGATGCAAACCCTCAGTCTGGCAACGCATTTATACAAGCTATAAATGACTTCAGTGATCTAGAGAAGAACAATCGTAAATTGACGATGGCTATGTTTCTGGATTGCGTTGAAGCTTCTCAGTCGAAGTTAAGCAGGATAGGGTATCGTCCGAGCGCGAGGAACATCGATTCAATTGTTGGGGTTTTAATGCGGTTCGCATCGGGATCGACGCCAGACAACATCCATAAAAAAGCTTTGGCGTTCAGTCGAGCAATTGGAATATCAGATACAGCGTTTGCAGCGAACTTGCCTAACAACTTGTTGGCAACTCTTTTTCGCCCTACTAATCCAAGTTCGGATGCAGTTGGTGCATACATGAGAGAAGTTTTGGTCACCATCTTCTTTGCTAGCCAGCTCACAACGGCGTCCGCTCACGCGGATAGTTATGGAGTGTTTTCGCTCCAACTTTTGAATAGCATTTCAAACCACCTCGTTGAACTCCTTTCGGCGATCGTAGATTCTTTTGAGGAACTAGCGGCTTCCGCGAGTTAAGCCGTAGTTTCCCGCGAACCAGGACGAGATGATTGAGTCTTGGCAATCAACAAAACGCTGGAGTCGGATGGCTAGCTGGACAGCGACAACTATGGCATTCAATAGTCTAGTTGTTGATTCATGAAACTGCGATGTACTTGATTTTGTCGAGGTCGATTCCAAGTTCTTTGAGTCGCTTGCGGCAGGTTTTCTGGTGTGACCTCGCGGCCGCAGCGTTGCGACGTGCGTAGTACTGTTGTCTCTTCGCTTCGTGGGCCAGTTTGCGGTCGCGGTCTCGTCGACTCAGACCGCTGGTGGCAATCACGACGTCCGTTGCTCGACGCACCTGTTCTATCGTTAACAGCTCGCCGCTGAGCACGTCCTCCGATGGCGATAGGAGTTTTCGTGAGCACAGAACAGTTGACCTAGCAGCGCGTTGATTTTCGTCGTTTTCGCGATATCTTGATTTCAACATGCTTGGAGGCATCGCGATGGCACTTGGAAAACGAAAACGGCAACAACAGGATACATTCTGGGTCGCTGCGGATAAACTCGGCAATGGACCGAGAAACGCGTTCTACGATCGGCTCAATCAGTTGCTCAATGAAATTGATTTTGATGGCAAGCTTGAAAAGGCCGTCGAACCGTTCTATCAGACGACCGGACGCAAAGGGCTGCCACCGGGCGTCTACTTCCGGATGATCTTCATCGGTTACTTTGAGGATATATCATCGCAACGCGGTATTGCGTGGCGCTGCGACGACAGCCGATCGTTAGCTCGGTTCCTGGGTTACGCACCGGGATAGTCAACTCCCGATCACAGCACGCTCTCGTTGACGCGCGAACGCTTGCCGATGGAGATTCATCAGTTCGCTTTCGAAATGATCCTCAAAGCCGCTAGCGACAAAGGTCTTCTCAAAGGCAGAACGATTGGTGTCGATGCAA
>JBGSKM010000120.1:0-31173 GCA_041741195.1 Pirellulaceae bacterium | reverse complement strand
ATCGCTTTCACCGAAATCGGCGCGATGAAACTGGCACCGAATTTTAAGGCCTGCAAATAGCCACGATTCGCCAAGTCGTTCCCGCTGAGTCCCGACGGGAAGCCGATAAAGTTTTCGATTTTGGAACTGCTACCCGCTTGTCCGCCCGGTCCGATTCGATCGATGACGAGAGTCTTGATCCCTTCGGACGCGGCATAAACGGCCGCAGCTAAACCCGACGGTCCCGACCCCACGATGACCAAATCAAAAAGCTGCTGTTCGACCTCGCGATTGATACCGATGCAGTTTGCAATTTCAGCCAGCGACGGATTTCCGACGGTGGTTCCGTTACAACGCACGACCGGCAGTTCCAGATCGTCCGCATCTAGTTTTGCTAACTGTTCGCGACCGTCATTGTGTGTCGCTTCAAAGAATGTGTGAGGAACGTGATTCTTATAGAAGAATTCACGCAACCGTGATGTCTCGGCTGAATTGGATTGTCCAATGATTCGCACGCCCATGAATGGCATATCGGCGACCAGCTTTCGACGCATCTGAAAAGCGTCCAGCAAAATCTCGCTCACTTCAGGAGCTTCATTCAACAGACGCTTCAATCGCTCGCCGCACAATCGATACGCTTCGACGGGTTCGTTTGCGACGGCGGTAAACATCGACGAACGTCCGGTGAGCATATCGACGTCGCCTGAAAAACTACCTGGCCCATGCGTCGCAATCGGTGTTTCCAGCTCGCCATCGCGTTCAACGATGCTTACCGTGCCCGACTTGATCACATAAAACGGATAATTCTTTTGCCCATGTGAGATCAACAGGTCCTCGCGCTCAAAGGAAACCAGCTCCGCCAGCTTAGCGATCGCTTCCAATTGTTGGTCGTCAAACTCAGGAAACGCGGTGGTTTCAATGGAGCGAGTTGTCAAGACTCAGTTCACTTTCAACGAAGGTACAGATTGCTATCGTATGGAAACGTCTACGTTTCGATCGCCGCGCAAAACCGAAACGACAATCGGGATCTCTCCGGGGATCGCCATCAGCAACCGATGGACGTCATCGACGTTGGCAACGATTCGCTCGTTGACAGCGAAAATGATATCACCAGAAGCAAGTCCGCATTGCTCAGACACGCTGCCTCGCAACACGCCCAATACCTCAATCGCTTGTTCTGAAAGCAAATCAAACCGCTGAATGGTCGCACGGTTCAATCGGCAGGACGTAACCGCGATACCGAGCTGGCGACGCTTGACCCGGCCACTGGCCAGCAGCTCGGTAGCGACCCACCGAACGGTCGAACTGGGGACCGCGAAGCCGATTCCTTGCGCTGCCGCGATGATTGCGGTGTTGACGCCGACAACTTGGCTGCGTGAATCGACCAGCGGTCCGCCGCTGTTGCCGGGATTGATCGGAGCCGCGTGCTGAATGATGTTCTCGATCAAGCGACCATCTTGGCCACGCATCGAACGGCCCAGCGCACTCACAACGCCTGTCGAGACGGTCGATTGCAAACCGAGCGGGCTGCCCATCGCAATGACGAGCTGTCCGACACGCAGCGACTCTGAATCACCGAATTCGGCGACAGGCAACTCGTCGGACTTCAGTTTCAATAGACCGATGTCAGGTGCTGGATCGTCACCCACCACCACCGCATCGACACGGTCGCCGTCGGATGTTTCGACAATCAGGGTTGACCGACCCGCGATGACGTGACTGTTCGTGATCGCGTAGCCGTCGGCAGAGATGATGAACCCAGATCCGGAACCGAGTCGAGCTTCTTTGCCGCGACCGACGACGCTGATTACCGCCTGAGAAACGGCATCGACGACGCCAATCACGGCTATCGAATACGCATCCAAGATGGAAGCGTCTGCGATCGGCTTCTTCGAGCCATTTTCAAGCCTTGGCTTGCCGCTGGACGCATCGTTGCTGATGAAAAGGTGGGGAGTATTCATTTCTTGAATCCCACAATCCTATCGTTATAAACTCAGGAAAACTATGAAGCGAATTCGACTCATTCACCCGTGAACATTATTTCGGTTTCATATCCTTCGTTAGGTCGCGTAGCAAGAGCCAGGAACGCGGCTCGAATCTTCGCGGGGTCAAACGCGGTTCCAGCCACGACCTGTCCCGTGATAGAGACCAACCCGAAGCGAACTGGCGACTCGGACAATTCTTGCGACAAAGTCATCGTCAAACTACGAAGGCCCGCATTCCCGATGCTCGGTGAAGCTGCCATGTCCCACGGATCATGTGCCCATCCGCCGCCAGTGAACAACACGCAGCCCTCGCCGTGCTTGGTCATGTTCGGCAAGACAGCCCGTGTGGCCGCGAGCGCACCGATGACATTGACTCCGAAGTCGCTCGCGAGTTGTTCGGCATCGAGCTGCGTCGGCTTCACCAACGTCGGCACGACGGCGTTGTAAACCAATACTTGAACATCCGACGTCTCGCACTCTGACTCAATCGCCTTCCGGAGCGACGCCGTGTCAGCCGTATCCATTTCGATCGATTTGACCGTAATGCCCTGTTTCGACAATTCGGAAACGGACGCGGCGTATTTATCCGGGTTGCGAGACGCGACGATCGGGTCGTACCCCGCATTTCCAAACGCGATTGCAATGCCATGCCCAACGCCCGGTCCGTAACCCACAATCAAACAAGCTGGTGTTTTCAATTGCTAGCACTTCTTTTCAATGAAAAACTCTTTCCGGTAGTCGCTAAGCATCCTAGGCTGTACGCACCAATGGACAAGTACTAACCTGGCGGTAAGTGTTATTGTTAAGTTTTCAAGAAGTTGGACCCGGATGACAGAAGTACGTTTTCGATGCGGTGTCGAAGCAGCGCTCCGTGTGATTGGCGGGAAGTGGAAGGTTCTAATCCTTTGGCATCTCGATGAACCGCAAAGGTTCGGCGAATTGAAGCGTCGAGTAACCGGCATCAGCGAAAAAGTGCTGATCCAACAACTACGAGAACTCGAATCCGATGGCGTGGTTAATCGAAAGGACTTTCAAGAAGTGCCGCCCAAGGTCGAATACTCGCTCACCGCTTTCGGACGCTCGTTGAAAGTGGCACTAACGCCACTATGCGACTGGGGCAAGAAGCACACAAAGCGAATCGCCGAACTTCGTGAGATTTGAAACTGTTTGAAGCCGCTACCAAGGCGTTGACGAGGCGGAACTCGCTACCACTTGACGATCCCCCAAGTAACTTTCAGCCCGCCGATATCGTCGAGCCGCCGTATTCTTTGGCAAGTCGCATTAACGCGTCATGGAATCCCAGGGTGGGGAACGCGGCTTCAACTTTCGCGATATTGCTTTTGCTCATGCCTTTCCGAACCATGCCCTTGGTGGCGTCGATCCAGTCGGCTTTCCGGGATGCCTCGATCACTTTCTGGTGCGGACCCTGATAGTGGAATATCTTGTGGTGCCAGTGAATCGCACCGCGTAGCGTTTCAGCATCCAGACCCCAGCCATACTTTTCATTGTCCGCCATTGCGACCGCTTCGGAAGGTTCTAAGTAGGCGAGTTCATGATCGGTCCACAGTCCGATGTCGTGATAGACGAACGTCGTCTCGACCATCGGTTCGTGTTCTGGCGAGTTGCCCAGAAAGTGCATCGCGTAAGTGATGGTGCGATAAACATGGTTGCGATAAGCGGCGAAGTCTCTGCCGATCAATTGCTCTTAAGGAGCGAATAGCTGCTCAATGCGAGGGCGTTCTTGGACAAGGGTGATTTCAGTCACTTTTCCGTCCCCGTAGATAGTCGGACTCCGATGGCATTTCGATATTGTGGGCCAGAGCGGCTAATTTGAAAATCCGAAAGGGGGGAGGAGAATTCTTTCGTAAGCGCAGCAATCGTGGCGGCGTCTGAGGTGTGTTCTCAGTTTCTTAAACGCACTTTCGAGATAGTTTGATGTCCACAAATGTTACCGCTTTCACCGTTCCGGCCCGGGAGTCCGTTTCCCCCACTAACCAAGGCATTTTTGACCAGCTCAAGAAGGGTCTTGGGATGGTTCCCAACCTTTACGCCACGCTCGCTCACAGCGAGACGGCACTGGGCGATTACTTGACGCTGCAGTATCGCAAAACGTCTCTCTCGGCCAAACAACGCGAAGTCATCAACTTAGTCGTCAGCCAAGTCAACGAGTGCAAGTATTGCCTGGCGGCTCATACGGTCTTGGGCAAGCTAAAGGGCTTCACCGATGAACAAGTAATTGAACTGCGTCGCGGTCATGCGAGCTTTGACACTCAAACGGATCTGCTTGCTCGCTTCGTCAAATCCGCAGCCGAGAATCGTGGCAAGGTGTTTGATTCCGAACGCGGTGAATTGCTCGATGCCGGTTTCACGCAAGAGAACGTGGTCGATATCGTCATCGCGATTGGCGACAAGATCATCACCAATTACTTGCACAACATCACCGAAGTACCGGTCGATTTCCCTGCCGCCCCAGCGATCTGAGACATCTTCGAACAAGCCGATTCATGACGAGTGGATCGGATTGACGTTTCTGTCTCAGCGCCTTTTGCATTCAAACTCAACGAAAGAAATAAAATGACTACTCAAGCACCGCCCACCGGAAGCGACATTCAGGGCGAAGTCGCTCGCATCGCAACTCTAAATGCCGGTCGACCGATCGCAGAAACGCTATCGGCAGTCGCTGACTACTTTACAACCGAAGTTTTGACTGCCGAGCAAGTTCGTCCTGCGAAAGCGGATATCGAAGCTGCGATTGCCGCTGACATCCTTTCCCAAATCAAGACCGTCGGCGAGAACATTGGCGACTTTACGTTGCCCGACGCTGACGGTCGATCGGTCACGCTATCGCGTCTGCTTAGTGAAGGACCGGTTGTCGTCGTGTTGTACCGCGGGGAGTGGTGTCCTTACTGCAACCTGCATTTGAGTCGATTCCAACAACACCTAGATGACTTGAAAGCCTCCGGTGCTTCGCTTGTCGCGATCTCACCGCAATCGCCCGATCACAGCAGCAACGTGCAAAGCAACAATGCGCTTGGTTTTCCCGTGCTCAATGATGTCGGCAGTCATGTCGCTCGGCAGTTCGGAGTTGCCTACCGCGAGCCTGCCGGGATGGCGGAGTTGCACGATGCGTTCGGCGTCAAGTTATCCGACTTCAACGGCGGTGAAGGCGAAACGCTTCCTATTCCCGCGACATTTGTCTTGCGTCAAGATGGGATAATTGCTTGGATCAATGCCGATTTTGATTACACGAAGCGGAGCGAACCCAAAGACGTTCTTGCAGTCTCAAAGAACTTGTCATGAGCAAGCGAACTTTCATCGTGACCGGTGGTACGAAAGGGATCGGGCTGGCAACGGTGCGGCGCCTCGATGTCGCCGGTCATAAGGTCATAGCTAACTCTCGCACGATGCAGAAGGAATTGATTCCCGCGGAGTTTGTTGCCGTCGACGTAGCTGACTCGGTCGCGACGAGTGGCGCGATCAAGCAATTGACGCAGCCAACACAGATCGACGGAGTCGTCAACGACGTTGGACTGGTGCATCCTGCGGCATTGGAAGATCTCACATACGAAGAGTTCTTTGATGTCATTATCGATGACTTCGGCTATGTTCGAAAGTTCTACGCGGACAATGGCTTCCAAGCCGAAGCTCGCATACGAGAGTTTTATGCGCCGGGAGTTGACAAGGTTGTGTTCCGCAAGTCACTTACAAAGAATGTCGAACAGCTCATCACTTGGAATTCTTGACTATGCACCGGAATTGATTGCGGGTTTAAACATGATCGATGATGACTCACTTTACTTACGAATCAAAGCGGAGGGTGCGGTGCGCGACGAAGCGATTACCGAGCTTCGTGAGATTTTGTTGCGAGGTTTGAGCAAGTCTCTGAACAATCGCTACGGCCAACCGTTCAATGCCGAAGATGTTGTTCAAGATGCACTCATTAGAATCCTCTCGTCGCTCGATAAATTTGAAGAGCGAAGTAAGTTCACTACGTGGGCGATGACGGTGGCAACTAGAATGGGAATCAGTGCCCTCAGGCGGAAGTATTACCAAGACGTTTCGATGGAGGCGTTCAACACTGATGACGGTTACTCGATTGAGATTGCGGTCGATACCGAGTCAACCGTTTCCCATGCCGAGTCGCAAGGCGAAATCCTTGCTGTGCTCCAGCATCTGATCGATACGGAATTGACAGATAAACAACGGCTTGTGACGCGAGCCTTTCTTTCCGACTTTGCCACTGACGCGATCGCAACTCAATTGAATATGAACCGTAACGCTGTTTACAAACTGATCCATGATGCGAGAGTGAAACTGAAAGATGGTTTCGCGCGTGCAGGATTCACCAGCGACGATGTCTTGGAAGCGTTTGTTTAGGACAACCAATCATGAAACTTACTCATCAACAAATCTCGAACCTGATCAAGCTGACTGTCACGACCAAGAACGACAGCCTCGGCTGCGATGGATGTCTTGAGCTAATGGACCAGTTCGCCCAAGCGGACTTAGACGGTGCGGAAGTGCCCGAGGCCCTGGAAGCCGTCCGAGTCCATCTAGAGCAGTGCAAATGCTGCAATGATGAATACGAAGCACTGATTATCGCGCTGCGTGAAATCAATTAGTGGTCTGCCCGCTTTGATTGCAACAAGCAGTTGAAATCAGTCGATACGCCAACACTAGCGAAATGGCGATTGCGAAAATGACCGGCACGGTCACATCCGCTTTAGATTGCAAGTACTGGTGCATGATAGCCAATCCGGTCGCGAAGTAGCCGAATCGGTGAATGGCTTTCCAACGCCGAAAGCCCAACCTTTTGATCATGGCTGGCGTCGAAGTCAGTGCCAGCGGCACTAAGAGTAAGAATGCGATAGCACCAACTTGCAGGTATCGTCGGGTGACGATTTCATTCCAAGCGACTGTAAAATTTCCGGCCTGATCGTGAGCCACATAGATCCCAATGTGCAGCGCAGCGTAAAGAAACGCGACCAAGCCCAGTGATCTTCGGTAAAGCACGATACCTTTCCAACCGGACAGTCTTTGAATCGGCGTGACCGCAAGCGTCCCGACCAAGAGAAATACCGCAATCGTTCCGGTCGTGTGGAGTGCGTTATGAGTTGGATCAGGCCCAAGTCGATGAAACCGCGCATCGTAGGCCAGCATCAGTAGTGGCAAGCAACCATTGAGAACCACGAACCATTCGGGAAATGTGATTCCAACTGGCTTTACTCGCGTGCGTGATCGCGTGGCAGGTTTCTTAGTAATCGACATTCAGGTCCATCCCTTTGTACAAATGCTCGACCTGCTTTTCATAGCCGTTGAACTTCAGTGTTTCGCGCCGGAATAGTTCGCCAATGCGGCGTTCGGTCGCTTGGCTCCACCGAGGGTGATCGACTGTTGGATTGACGTTGGCGTAAAACCCGTTCTCGTGAGCCGCCGCTTGGTTCCATGCGGTCGCCGGGCGCTCGGCAACAAGTTCAATTTTGACAATTGACTTGATGCTCTTGAATCCATACTTCCATGGCACGACGAGACGAATCGGTGCTCCGTTTCCAGGTGGCAATTGTCTCCGGTAAAGTCCCGTTGCGACCAGCGTCAATGGATGCGTCGCCTCATCGATTCGCAATCCTTCTCGGTAAGGCCATTGCAATTCGCCTGGCACTTGATTGGGAAACCGAGTGCGATCCTTTAGCGTTTCAAACGCGACGAATTTTGCCTGCGACATTGGACGAACATTTTCAAGCAAGGCGGCCAGAGGAAAGCCTGCCCAGGGAATCACCATCGACCAAGCCTCGACGCATCGCATTCGGTACACACGTTCTTCGGCTGGAAACGTCGCTCGGATTTCGTCGATTGAAAACGTCTGCGGACGCTCCACCAATCCACCGACTTCGATTGTCCATCCGCCGGTTAGAAAATTCTTGGACTTCTCGACAACCTGCAGCGGATCGCTGGAGAACTCTTGGAAGTTGTTGAGATGCGTGATGTCGTACATAGAAGACTCGCCTTCATTTGCCTCGAACCCCAGCTCGCGACGGCGATTCCACGACAGTTGCGTTTCGATAAAATGTTCCAACGGCGGCTGCGGGAGCACGTCGAGAACGACTGGATTGAAGCGTCGATACGCAACCGCTGTAACTGGCAAACTGACTGCGATTGCAGCAGCACGCATCCAGCGGCGACGGTTTTTGAACAGCCGCTCTGGAGTTACTTCGTTATTCATCTTCATCTCCGTTAGCCACGGTCACGCGTCTTATCGACATTGGGCATTACAACTTCGGCCGATTGAGATTGCGTGCCAATTCTCTTTGACGCGGCCGATTTGCGAAACCTTACTTTTTCAGGAAAGAAAAGCTCCGACCGTAAGAACCCTCAATTTCCCGGCGTCAAACCAGTGCTCGCCGTCACGGTGACTTTGCGAAGCGAACTCCGTCAAGGATTGAGGCATTGAACACTGTGCAAATCGAAACAGACCTGGCAGACGAAATGATCGCCGGGGCATCGTCCCTGCCGTCGGCTGTCAAAATGCGATTCAAACACCAGTCGCTGATTTACAGTCAACGGGAATTGGGTAAGACCTTCGTGGTGGCCCGCGGCTTTGTAAAACTGACCTACCTGCAGATGGACGGTAAACGAGTAACTCGCATGTTGCTTGGTCCCGGAGCGATGTTTGGCGACATGCCTTTTCAAACGGGATTATTCAATCAGAACGAACAAGCGATTTCTAACGGAGCCACTCGAATCCTTGAGTTGTCGCGGACAGAACTGCAGGATCACGCCGATTTAGACTACGCGTTTCGTTCCCTTTTGATGAGCACATTTGCGACCCAGCTCCAGTCACTCGATCGCCGATTGCAATGGCAACTTATTTCACCGCTTCGAGCTCGCGTTGCAACGGCCTTGATCGACTTGTTGTGCTTCTCAGGATCACGTTGTGGACACGGACACCAATTGGACATTCGACTCACTCACGAAGACTTTGCTGAACTGATTGTTGCCGCACGGCCAGCGGTTTCGGCCGTCCTAAGCAGCTTTCGAGATCAACAATTGATCGATTACACAAGATCGTTCTTGTGCTTGCTCGACATGGACGGATTGCAGGCCATCGCTGGCTGATTTCGTCACGCCCAACCGTCAACTTTTCTCAACCTTTCGAGGCGAAAATATGCAGACCGAATCTCAAGAGATGAACCAGGAATCGCAGCGAGTTCACGAGTTGCATTGCATGGAGATTTGGAACGGATATCGTTTCGTCGAAAAGAACGTGACGTCGCCAGGTATTCACGCTTGGGTTTTCAGTAGACCGTATCAAGGTGACAAGCAAGGCGGTGATGTGCATTACCTTTCGCTCTGTGTAGGCGGAATCGTGACGCGGATTGTGTTGGCTGACGTTGCGGGGCACGGTGATCGTGTCAGTGAAACGTCCAAGAAGCTAAGAGACTTGCTGCGAAAGTTTATGAACGCGAAGAAGCAGAATCGCTTGGTTGTTGAGTTGAACCGCGAGTTCACGGAACTGGAAACAAAAGACGGCTTCGCGACCGCAATCGTTGCGACTTACCTCAGCCATAAATCAACGCTGTTGTTGACCAACGCAGGACATCCGCGACCGCTGTTCTATCAACAGTCACGAAATAGCTGGGCGTTTTTGGATGAGCCGACGACCGCTACGGGGCAAGGCGACAATTTTCCATTGGGGCTGGATCGGTCAACGTCCTACGAACATTTCGTCATCAAGATTGAACCCGGAGACTGGCTGCTGCTCTACACCGATGCTTATACGGAATGTTGTGACGCGTCCGATCATTTGCTCGGCGAAGCAGGGCTTCTGAAGATCGTCGAGCAAATACCGCGAACTGATTCAGTATCGCAGTTTGGCCGAGAGCTAAACCGCCTTGTCAGCGAGCACTCCACGCGATGGCTCAGCGACGACGATACGACCCTTATCGCGATACGGTTTTCGGCCGAGCGACGACAACCGGGAGTGGTGGAAAAAATCCAAGGTTACTGCAAAGTACTCTTCCCAAGTTTCTAATAGTTTCCTTAACTCGGGGGAAATAAGATTTGAAATTGAGTCACTCGCGAATCATCCGAACGTCGAATTCACGATCGACGTACTTCCACTCTTCGGTTTCTCGAAGCGCGGACACCAAATCTTCAAAGGCCGTTGCGTCCGCGTCGCAGTAGTCAAAAAGCGTGATGAAGTCGAATGGTGCCGCTGTGTCGAGATCACGGCAATGGTGCAATCGTCTCGCGATTCCAGGTAGGTATTTTAGGCCAATTGCGGTATGGTGCGATTGCTCCTCAAAAATCGCTCTTCGTTCGTCCTGCGTCATTGACCACCAATCAGCATTTTTGCGAATCGGAATCAATGCTGCTCGATTTGCTTCGACGCGTCCGATGGCCACTTGTTTTGCAATAAGTTGCTCTTTCTCGATTCGAGTCGCGTAGCGTTCGTTGCTGGTCACACCGCGAAGTATCCACTGCGAACCGGTCGTCAAAGACACTGCACCGCCATCGGAATGGATCGCTATGCGATTCACGGGTTTCAATGGTTCACCCATCACAGCGCAGCACATGGTGACAAGCCACTCGCCGACGTCACCGCCGACGAATGAGACCAATCGAGAGTTGCCTGGCGATGCTTGTTCTGGTTCGGCTGACGATTGCATTTTTCATTCTCTCAAGGCGACATCACGAACTTTCGCGACTCAAGGGGCTGTCAATAGTTACTCTCGAACATGCCGACTTCTTCGCAGTCATCGCTTCGAGCTTCTTCACAAAGTCATCCTTGGCCATTCGATCGCTGTTGTTCTTGCCAACGTATCGAAACAGTTCTTGACCGTCTCCGTCGAGAACAACCATCGCTGGATAATGGACGTTCTGTCCATGAAATCGATAGCCATCGGGGATTCCGAAACGTTTCGCGAGTTTCGCGCCGGGGTCTCGGTAGATTGTAGGAAATTGGAGCAAGTTCGTTTTGTCGAGTTGTCGTATCCAAGCGAGGATTGCGTCTTCGCTGTCAGGCTTAATGAATAGATACACGACTTTGAGACGCGATGAGCGTGTCGCTCCTTACTGACGCATTTCGCGGTTCTTGTTTCTCAACGACGACAGTCCAACCGAGCCGCAAAACGAAGCCCCGCGGAATTCCTACACGCCGCACGCCGATTGTCATCCAAATGACAACGCACTCCGGGGCTTTTGCGTAATTTACTCGGGACTGTTGAAACCTAGGCGCCTAAATGCAGGAACAGCGGCCGTCTCGACGGGATTCGGTCCCGCTTGCCGGGGCAGTTGTAGTCTCGACATCGTCAAATCTCGCTTCCAAGTATCTCGTGCCGCAGATTCCGCGTATGTCCTTTGCCCGAGTTTTTGTCATCAGCGACCAGGAGTTGTTTCGCTTTGGCGTTGTGAACTGCATATCATCGAACAAGAGACTGACGGTGGTCGGCGAGGCGGCGAGGATCACCGATGCGAGCGAAGCGATCAAAGAAGCAACTCCCGACGTCATGATTCGCGACCTGTACAACGTCGAATCCGGACACGACTTTCTAAGCAAACCCGACCAAACACACTTCGAGGCAGCCAAGACCGTCGTGTTCACTGCCGCTTCAACCGATTTTGAACTTGTTCAATGCGTTCATACCGGCGTAACCGGAATTCTCAACCGCAATGTCGGACCTGTCGAACTTTTACACGCCATCCACGAAGTCCACGAAGGTCGCGTTTACTATTGCTCTGAAACAACTGACCGACTCGCCAACAACGTCCGCAACACCACTCTCACCAAGCGCGAGCTCGAAATCCTGCAGTACCTCGCGATGGGATTGTCAAACAAAGAGATCGCCAAGCGTCTCAAGATCCGCGTCGGCACCGTCAAGACGCACCTCATCAACATCATCAGCAAACTCGACGTCACATCCCGCACAGGTGCAGTCATTCGCGGCGTTCAATTGCGATTGGTACAAATCTGAAAAGCAACCACCTACTTAATTGATCTGAAAAGATGGCTTCGCCACGATCGTCGAAGAAACACGGAAGCACCTGCTGCCTGTCAGACCAAATGCCTTTAAGTGGGGACAACTGAAGAGCGAGAACCAAGCAGGAGTGGTGGCACAAAACTTCGACTTGCGGTCCTATTTACTCGGTGATTTGAGGACGCATAGAGCACTCGGTCGAGATATTGCCGCTCGGTGAAAGAAGGTTCCAGTTTGAAAAATCAGTGGCAGGATTGCCAATCCTGGCTCCAAACTGATACATCCTTAGTTAAATGTGAGCTGGGCGTTTTCCAAGCAAAATGCAGGGTTTGCGTTGATTTGCCAAGCCAGTTCCAATGCTGATTGACTGGACTCAAAAATCCAGTGCCCGCAAGGACGTGTGGGTTCGAGCCCCTCCTTCGGTACTTTGGGACATCTTTGATGACATTCAAGAGCCCGCAACACGATTGGTTTGCGGGCTCTTGGTGTTTGTCAGCGGACGCTACGGAAGGTCCACGCTTGGCGGTCCTCGACGTAGCAGCCACCCCAGGAGCATTAGGGTAAGCTCCATCAACGTCATCTCAGGCGTCGCGATGGCCAGCAAAAAGCGAGTGACCCGGTAGGCCAGCGATGCCCTCCGAAACGCTACCTGGGTTTGACGCCAGAGGGCAACGATTTTTTTGGCTCGGTCCCGCCGGAAAGTCTCGCCAGCGAGTCCATCAATGCGTCGTGCCGCTGGGCTGCCGCACGTTCGTGCCGCTCGCGCTGGGCAAGTTCACGTCGCAGCAACTCTTCCTCTTTGACTCGCGCGAGATAGCCGCGAATCAACAGCACACTGCCGACGAAAAGACTTCCCAACAACACTAGCCCACCCTGCGTGTAGATCGCGTTCTCGAATCGTCCTTCCCATGAATCTTCGTTCGGCCAACGCGTCATGATCTCGCGCATCACCAAATGACCATGCGAGACGATTGCGGTGGCGGCCATCGTGATGGCGCACCATGCGGTCGTGATCAATCGTTGCTTCGGTCCCATCGAATTGTTCTCCGGCAACTAGAGACAACTCGATTGAATCGAAGTTCACACCACCGCATCACGATTCATCACACACAAGTGACATCGTCCGTAGGCGGCAACGACTAGTGGACTCAGCGACTAGTGGACCCGTTGTCCCGGCTGTGCACCTTCATCGACACCGAGAATGAACACTTCGGCGCCCCCGGGCCCTGCGGCGGTGACCATGCCTTCGCTCAACCCGAATCGCATCTTCCGCGGCTGCAAATTGGCCACCATGACGACCAAGCGGCCGACCAACTTTTCCGGTTCGTAGGCTGCTTTGATGCCAGCGAACACTTGGCGAGTTTCGTTGCCGCCCAAACTCAATGTCAACTTCAGCAGTTTGTTCGCTTCGGGTACGTGCTCGGCACTGAGCACGCGTGCGACACGTAGATCGACCTTGGCGAAATCATCGATGGAGATTTCGGGTGCCAACGGTTCGTCCTTGAGCGGTTGGTCGCTATCGGAGAACGTGGGGCCAGCGGGAACGTCTACGTCATTCTTGCTTTCTTCGATCATGCGTTCTAAATCTTCTTGTTGAATACGGTCCATCATTCGTTGAAACGGTGCCACCGGGCGACCGAGTAAGGGTGTCTGGCTTTGCGACCAGGAAACGATCGGATCGCCGAGCAATTCGCCGCAGCTTTCGGCAAGCTTTGGTAGCACGGGTGCCAAGTAGATCGAGAGTTGGCGAAACAGATTGAGCGCGACCGTACACACATCTCGCAGCTCGTCGGCCCGCGCCGGGTCTTTTTTCATCTCCCACGGCTTGGAGTGTTCGACGAACGGATTGGATGCATCGGCGATCTCCATGATTAGGCGTGTCGCCCGCGCGAAGTCGCCCGCTTCGTAGGCTGCCGCGATCTCTTCGCCCTTGGCGGCAGCGGATTGAAACAGCCCGCCATCGTCAGGATACGTATCGCTCAGTCCACAAGCGGATGCGAACTTGCCCACTCGGCTCGCCAAGTTGACGACCTTGCCGACAAGATCCGCGTTGACTTTGTCCACAAATTCGGCGAGTCCCAAGTCGATATCTTCGACCCGAGGATTGAGCTTCGTCGCGTAAAAGTATCGCAAGTGACTGGGGTCGCAATATTCGAGATACTTCTCGGCCGATACGAGTGTTCCCACCGACTTGCTCATCTTCTCGCCCGCCACGGTGAGAAACCCGTGAATGTGAACCTTGGTCGGCAACGAGTACCCGGCGGTATGCAACATGCCTGGCCAGAACAGCGTATGGAAGTAGGTGATGTCTTTGCCGATGAAGTGGTGAATTTCGCAATCGTCGCTCTTCCACCAATCGGCCAAGCTTTCGGAATTCGCCTCGCACCACTGTTTCGTGCTGGCGATGTAGCCGATGGGCGCATCGAACCATACGTACCAATAGTTACCCGGAGCGTCTGGGATCTCGAACCCGAAATACGGAGCGGGGCGGCTAACGTCCCAGTCTCGCAATTCGTTCGATAGAAAGTGTCCCTTCAAATAGTTCGCCGTTTCACTTTGCAGCGCACCACTGGTCGAAACCCAATTGGCGAGAAAGTCATGTTGTTTTTCCAGCTCGATGAACAGGTGCTTCGCTTCCTTCATTTCCGGCGTGGCGCCGCTCAGAGTGCTGACCGGATTAATCAATTCGGCAGGGCTATAGGTGTGTCCACACTTGCCGCAATTGTCGCCAGGCTGGTTGGCCGCCTTGCAATTGGGGCAGGTCCCACGAACGAATCGATCCGCCAAGAACGTTTTGGCTTCAGGGTCGTAGAGCTGCTGGATCATTCGCTCCGCCACCATCCCGGATTGGCGGATGGATTTCCAGAACTCACCGCACAATTCACGGTTCTCGTCACTGTGAGTGCTTCCATAATTGTCAAACTCGATCCCGAATCCAGCGAAGTCACGCTGGTGCGCCAGACTCATATCGGCGATCAACTCCTCTTCGGTGCGTCCTTCATTGCGAGCGCGAATCATGATCGCGGTGCCGTGCGTGTCGTCGGCGCAAACGTAGACGCACCGATTGCCCACCAGTCGCTGGAACCGGACCCAAATGTCCGTCTGGATGTACTCGACCAAGTGACCGATGTGGATCGGTCCATTGGCGTAGGGAAGGGCACTGGTTACGAGAATTCGACGCGTCATTGCAGCTTGAGATCCGAGTGGTTGAGTTTCCTGAGACGGGATTGTAACGGGCCTCGTCAAAAACGACGACGGGAATGCATCGCGACATCACAAAGGAAATCGGTGGGGAATCGCGAATTCACCCAAAAGACGCGTGAAACTCAAAAAAGACTCAAGTTCGGCGCCCACCGTTGTTCATTGACCTTGCAGCCCGGCGTAAGAATCGAGCACGATTCGATCCGCTCGGTTCACGCTGGTGACGCAGGATGCTGTCGCCGGTAGGCGGGTCCGACTTCGATTCGAACGGTCCATGGAGGGACGTCCCTGATGAAGGCGAATTCATTCGCAGCATTCGCGTTGGTGATTGCTGTCTCGATTCTTAGCGGTCCTGCCGCACTCGCGTCCGACGCCATCCTCATCAATTTCACCTCGGATCATTGCGGGCCCTGTCGTGCGATGCAGCCGGTTTTGGCTGAACTCGAAAACGGGGGCGTACCGGTTCGGCACGTCGATGTGGGCAGCGAACCCCAATTGGCATCGCGCTACGGCATTCGGCAGACACCGACTTTCGTGGTGATGAGCGGCGGCAAGGAACTCACCCGCCTGGTAGGCACTCGCACTTCGCAAGAACTTCGTGATGCTCTGGAAGTTTCGGCTCACGGCCCCCTCGTGCAAACCGGCACCGATTCTCGCCAACCCGATTTTTCGGCACCTCAAACACGCCTCGCTCCCATCACCACCGCTGGCCAATTCGGTTCACTCGAGAGCCAATTAGCGAATCCGAATCGACCGTCGAACCCCGCAGTCGTCGCTCCACTGAGCGAACCGATGCCGAGCATGTCCGTTGCCGACGCCGTGCAACGTGCGCAAGCCGCGACGGTGAGACTCCGCATTTTTGATGGACACGGTTACGGTGCAGGCACAGGGACGATCATCGACACGCACGGCGAGGAAGCGTTGGTGCTGACTTGCGGCCACCTTTTCCGCGACACCAAGGGCGAAGGCAAGATCGAAGTCGACCTGTTCATCGCGGGTGAGGTGAAGACCGTCATCGGTCAATTGATCGACTATGAAGCCACCGATCGCGATATCGCCTTGGTGGCAATTCGTCCGCCCGCTCCCATCGAACCCGTCCAAGTTCTTCCGGCGAGCGTGAAAGTACAGAACGGGCAACCGGCGTTCAGTTTTGGTTGCGATCGCGGTGATGATCCCTCACGACGTGACACTCGAATCACGGGCATCGACAAGTACAATCAACATCTCGGCGTTTCCAATTTGGAAATTGCCGGTGCACCGATCGATGGCCGCAGCGGTGGTGGATTGTTTGACGATCAAGGACGGCTGATCGGCGTCTGCAACGCGGCGGACTACAAAGGTGACGTGGGCATCTACGCCGGTCCGGGTAGCGTCTATTGGCAACTTGATCGTGCCAAATTAACGTCGCTGTATCAGACCAATGGCGGCGCCACACCAGCCGGCGAACGACTGGCGAGTCTTGACCCAGTCGCCCCAGCGGGCATGACGATGGAGCCTTCATCGGTGGCGAACGTCTCGTGGGATTCGGCGCCCACATCAATCACGTCACCTGCGCCAAGCGACACGGAGATCATTGTCATCATGCGTGACCGCCAGAGTCCACAATCCGGAGGCCGCGTGCTGACAGTCACTCAGCCGAGCGACGATCTGCTTCGAATGCTGCAGCAACACGCTCGCTAACCTAGGGCTTACTAGGAACCGACGCGCGTCGTCATTGCGATCGAAGATCTCCAGCGAATCGAAATGGAGATCCGCCGATCAATTGATCGCTGGTGATCGTCGGGCAAATGTGTCGTTCGATATAACGAATGATCAAATCGGTCCCCTCGAAGTGGCTGACATAGGGCTTTGCAAGCGGATTGTACATCGTGTCCGTCAAGTCTCGAATTAACACGACATTTATTCCGGCGGAAGCCATTCGTCTCAGTCCAAACGGACGACCGAGCACGCACATGTTGGTGTGAACTCCGGAGAGGATGACGTTCGTAGCGCCGTGGTTCTGGATGATATTCCAGATCTCTTTTCCGGAATCGCTGATGTAGTCGTGATTCGCATCGACTTGAATCATGTCGATTTGCTTTTTCCACGGTTGTTTGACGTCACGCCCTTCGAAACGAAGCTGACGCTCCCAATTCGCCTTTTCCTCCGGTGTGTCGTCCTCGCCTCCGTCGCTTTGGTCGATCGGGTACTCGACGTTCTCTTCCGAAGCTATTTTGTAACACCAACTCTCAATCTGATCGGGATAGGACGGCGACGCTGGTACGGACATCGCTCGCTTGCGAGCGGGATGATTGGCATACGCGTCCATGCAACCGCTGGGGCTGTGAATCACGATGCCTCCCCAGTGCCTCACCTGCGAAACCACCGAGTTGAGCCGTGGAGCAAATTCCTTCTCTCGTTGAACCGCGTTGTAACAGTGATGTGAATCCCACATATCGCACACGATGATCGCCGTCTGCGAGGCAACCCAGGTTTCACCACGAACCATTGATTCATAGTGGTCCGACCCATCGACGGACTCTCGTTCGAAACGCAACTTCAAATCGAACGAAGAGGGCTCCGCTGCGACGGTGGTAAGCGTTGCCGTGACAGCACAGCATCCAGCGATAAAAAAACATCCGGCGACACCCAGCGGGTGCAGATAACGAGTGAGCATGACCGACATCTCATTGACGTGCGACCGGTGGCAGGGTTGCCACGCCGGCAAAAAAAAGCGGTGGATCGCATCAACGATCCACCGCGTCAGTTTATGTCATTCTCGCCAGTGGGTACTACTTTTTAGCGCCCATTTTGAAGTCAGGGTTTCCGATTCCGATGACGCCCGTCGCAACGCGGCCACCCGCGTCACCCGATGGCTGGCTCGTCAAATCGTCTTTGCCCGCATGAACGACGAACGCACGACCCAAGATGAAGTGCAACTTCGTATGAGTCGTACTGATATCGACCGTTGCCACCCCGTTCTCGTCGGCGGTGATATTACCGAGGTCTCCGGCATGACTTTCCGCCCCAGGTGCGCCGTGCTTGTGCCCGTGGGCGTCATAGTGGCCGCCTGTCGCGGTACCATCGGTGCCCCTCAGGTCGCCGAATGAGTGTACGTGAAATCCATGTTCGCCTGGCGAGAGATTGTTGATTTTACCCATGATCCGCAGCTCTTCACCTTTCTGCGTCAGACGCAACATTCCACTGACCTTGCTATCTTTGGTCGGCCGGACGACCGCGACTCCGAAAGTTGGGAGCTCCATTTCGGAATGTTCATGGGCGTGACTGTCCGACTTGGGCGCGGCCGATGTTTGAGCGACTGCCGTCGATCCGAAAGCAACACAAATGGCGAGCGTGGCAATCCAGTAAAAACGTTTCATGTTTGTCTATCTCCGAGAAGGGAATTTCAGTAATCGCTGACCAGATGAGCAGTCAATGTGCCAATTTCCGACTCATTCTAGTCAATCCTGGGATCTGACGGTTGCCGGCCCAGAAAAAGCTGTTGATCGACGCGGCCAGCCAGCGGAAGTGCGAGGCAACAGGCTGCGAATGCAAAGATCAGTGTACCGTATCCCTGCCAAATGAAACGTTCTTGATCGAGCGTCAACGTTTCGTGGCTCACTCGATCTATAGCGACCAGGGTCAATGCTGCTGCCCCGGCTAAAAAAATGCATACGATGACCGCCAAAGTGCGTCGCCACCAACTGGGATCGGTCGACGCGCGAGCCCCTGCCGCGGCGATTGTCGGCATCCCAATCCAAATGCCGAGCCAGACGGCCCAATATCGCGAGGCGTGGATGGGCGTTGGGTAACGCATCGCAATTGCCAACAACACGGCCACCGCCAGCGTCAAAACGACGAGGTGCAAGACCGAGAATTGAGCAGGTCGAGAATTTGGCCGGATGACACCCCGGTGTCTCCAAGTTACAATTCCTAGGAAGTAGAAAAGCACTGATTGCGCGATCACCACGCCCGACAAATGCGCTAGTTGCTGAAGAAAGTCGACTAGGCGGTTGCTTGCGACGAACTGCGTCGATCGGGTCCCAATGTGTATCGCCATGAGAACCGCGCCCACGACAGTGATGGCCATGGCTGCGCTCCATCGTCGGGGTTGTCGATCAATACAACCCGCCATCCAAGCACATTGACTGACCAAACCGTAGACCAATCCGACTCCGAGATGATGCGCGAGCAACAGGACGCTGTCGCCATCACCGCCGGTGCGTGACAATTTTACCAGACTCGCTGCAGTGAAAATTGCCAAACAGGTTAAAATCGTCAGCCCAGTCCATCGTCCAACTCTTAAGTTCATTTCGCCGAGACGCTCAGTCGCATTGAAAGTTTGCGGGTCATCGGGTCCACCAGTGCGCCGACAATGGAAGTAATCTCACGATGGATCGTACCACTGAACCGGTTATCGCGGTGCTTGGCAATCCTATTGCAGGTAACGCGGCCCAGTTTGCACTCCAACGCGCTCTATCGTCGATGCAACTTGACTGGCGAGTTCTTTCATTCAATGTCCTGCCAGCGAACTTGTCCGTGGCACTCGATGGTCTGCAGGTGCTCGGCGTCGAAGGTGTCTTGATCGACGAAAACCTCGCGAATGCCGGCATGGAGTGGATTCGTCATCACCGGAATGTTGCCCCCGGCCTACAAGGCCCCCTGGACGCCGCCGATCCGCCGCCGGACGCCGCATCACCTGACAACCCCGCTGCCCCATTCGATTTTCTGTACCGCGCACCGTCGACCCCGAACACCCGCATCGACCCAGTTTGGTCGGGATCGCACGCCGCCGCCGAGTGGCTATTGAGTTTTGCGAGAGATCATTTTTCCACGCGAGGTCGTTCGGTGGTGCGATGGTCGCGCGTCGGCGACGGAGAAAATGTCCTACTCGATCTGCTGGCCCCTTTGACGACAGCGAGCGAACAAGTG
Organism: Pirellulaceae bacterium; assembly: GCA_041741195.1. GTDB lineage: Bacteria > Planctomycetota > Planctomycetia > Pirellulales > Pirellulaceae > JBBSJZ01. Next base: position 11,123 of record JBGSKM010000120.1, on the reverse strand, counting down.
ACGTTCGAGCCTGAATCGGCGGACCAGATCGACTTGATCGCCATTTTACCCTCGCAAAACCCACAACTCCGGTATGAAGAGTGGCCTCGCCATGATCATTCGACACTCGTCATTGATCTGTCGCGTCAGAAACTGATTCCTGAATCGCTTGCCGACCAAGGCTATCGAGTCGTTGCCGACGACGACATTCAAGTTGGCATGTTGAGTCGATGTCTGTCGACGTGGACCCAGCAATCTCCACCGACCGACGTGCTTCGCGAAGCCATTGAAGAATATTCTGCGGTCTAACGATCGGGCCAGTGGAACGGCAATGGACTTGTGCGTCCGTGTTCGACCGGGACGCTGGATTCACGTTCCAGCAAACCGCGCGGTACAGTGACGCCAAATCGATGGAGGCAATCTTCATCGCCCATCCATTGACCTACCTGAGATCCACGAATGAAGTCGGATTCGAGCCCGCATGCGGATAACGTGAGCTTGCTCCTGCGGGATGACCATGTCATCGAGACCATCGCCAAGCTGCAGCGACGGATCAGCGAGCGATTTCCCTCGTCCGGTCTCGCTACACTCTGCGGTGAACTTCTTCAGATTGCTCGGCGGGCGTCTCAGCGTTCATCGAGCATTGGACGTCCCATCGTTTGGATTCGGGTTTCCGGCTATCTTCTCGCTTGCTGCTTGATCCTCGCGCTAGTCGCGATCGTGATGATGTTCCGCATCGGGCCGGACAAAGAGCCAATGGGAGTGGCGAATTTTTTGCAAACCATGGAAGCCGCGGCCAGTCTCACTTTCCTGGTCGGTGCTGCGATCTTTTTTCTCGTGAGTTTGGAAACCAGGATCAAACGGCGACGTGCGTTGATCGCGATTCACGAGTTGCGGTCGATCGCACATATTATCGACATGCACCAACTCACCAAGGACCCCGAACGCATGTTCCGTACGTGGCAGGGAACCGACAACTCGCCAAAACAGGTGATGACTCCGTTGCAACTGAATCGGTACCTCGACTATTGCAGCGAAATGCTCTCATTGACGGGAAAGATTGCTGCACTTTACGTACGCAAATTTGATGACCCGGTGGCGGTCGCCACGGTCAGCGAAGTCGAACAACTTACCACCGGCCTGAGCCGCAAAATATGGCAAAAAATCATGATATTGACGCAGACAAGTGGTAGCGATATCGAGCCGAGCCTTATCGAGAAACAACGTTTGTCATGAAACGTACAGCACGTGGGCCCGCTGACGCGGTCGTATCGGTACGGCGCGAACTCATCGGTGCCGCCAAACGATTGGCTGACGACGTGGACACGATATCGATCGCGGCTCCGGTAACGCACGTCTACAACCCACTTCGATATGCTTGGCAATCTCACCAGTCGTACTTGGAGCGAGCCAACGACAAGGGGATCGAGGTGTTGTTTCTCGGAATGAATCCCGGGCCTTGGGGGATGGCACAAACCGGCGTCCCATTTGGTGAGGTCAGTGCGGTTCGCGACTGGCTGGAAATCAACAACCCCGTGTCGCGTCCCCATCCTGAACATCCCAAACGCCCGATCAATGGGTTCGAGTGCTGTCGAAGTGAAGTCAGTGGCCGACGATTGTGGGGGCTGTTCCACAAGTACTACGGAACAGCCAACAAGTTCTTTCGTCACGCATTGGTGCTCAATTACTGCCCACTCGTATTCATGGAAGCATCCGGCAAAAATAGGACCCCTGACAAACTGACCAAACTCGAGCGAGCCGAGATTGAATCGGTCTGCGATTCGCATTTAAACGCGGCGCTCGTCGCCAGTCGCTGCAAGTTTGCTGTCGGCGTGGGGGCGTATGCGGAGTCTGCATTGGCGAAAGCGGCACAATCAACATCGCACCATTGTCAAATCGTTCGAATCCTGCACCCCAGTCCCGCGTCGCCGGCAGCAAATCGCAATTGGGAAGGTACGGTCACGACCCAGCTCACCGGTGCTGGGGTCTGGTGACCGCATCCGCATTAGCTTCATCGGCGTTCAATCGCCGAGCTTTCCGTAATTCCGCAAAGTTCATCTCCCAAAGCGAAACATTGCTTGATGGGGGAATCGCACGCCGCTAGAGTGGATTTCTCGCACGGAGAAACCAAACATGGGCGCACATGAACAACACGAGCCTACTGAGCTCGATATTTCCGAGCCCAATGCTGGCGGGACTTGGTACGGTCACGGACTGGATGAGCATCCGACGATAAGTCGCAAGGCACATTGGGCGGCGGTCGTGTTCGCAAGCCTCGCCGCACTCGTACTCATCCTTTTCAATCTACCCTATCTCTACACCGATCTTGCCGGAGGTTGGATTAGCCAATCCTCCGTCGAATTTCGATGGTTTGGACAACTTGGCGAGCGACGTCCCGTTCAAGCGGGATTCCCCTGGACGTTTTATGTCAAGCACATCGATACTCACTCGGAGTCGATGGCGATCTGGTCCAAGGGCAACCTCTACTGGAACATCTTGGCCACGATTGCATTGGTGGCGGCTGTTTACTTCGTTTCACGTTGGCGATACCGACTCGCGAGCAAACCGCAGTTCACCACGCTCAAGCAATTGGCTTTTGACGGATGCGTCGCTGGCGCTTTCCTGCTACCGACGGTGCTGGTGGGCGTCAGCCTCTATAAGACCACGGAGCATCACCACCGATTGATGAAACTCGCCATTCGCGACGGAAATTGTTTTATCAGCTGCCAAGTGCCAGCCATCATCAAATCTAAAATCCCTCGCTTTGTGACTCACTTTTTTACGCGAGTCCGAGTGGTGAACTTGCATCATCCGAGCGAGCAGTTGCTAACGAGTGTGGTCCATCTCGATACGTTGACCGGGCTACGAGTCCTCGGCGGTTCAATCAACTCAAATCAACTCCAAGAACTTCGTGCGAGGGAGTTTTTCTGCCTATTGCATCTCGATTCAATGGAATTGACTTCGAGTGACGTCATTGACATTGGGCGTTTGCACAACCTTGAAGAGCTGAGTCTCGCGAGGACCAATCTCGATGGAGTGATGCTACGATCCTTTGACAATCTTAACCGATTGAAGGTGGTGAACCTGATACAGACGCCCCTCCGACTGTCTGAGCTCGGCGAACCTTCTTGGAAAGATAGCGTTCGTCAACTGTATCTTCCGCGACGTGCCAATGGCAACGAGGATCAATTGGATTTAGAGGGGTGGCCAGCAGTTCATACGGTTGGAGTTTCCGATCCGTCGGTAACGCTTTCGCCCCATCCTATTCGACTAGGGCTCAACAACTGCCAAAACTTGCGTCGATTGATTATCGACCGCGTCCAGAAGTATGAATTGGTGGCCAGGAACCTTCCACGGTTTCAAGATATTTCCGAGGACATCGATCTGCTCTCTTTTATGGGCGCGTCGATTGATGGACTACCGCACCAGACGTGGTTCGCCAAGGTGGACGTGCAAAGCGTTCCGAGCCTGCGACACCTGGGGGTGTACGCGAACGATCTTGAATCGATCCATATCCTGGACGCACCCTCCCTTCGTCAATTGTCGATTGCTGAGGGCCGTTACTCGGATTCCTACGATGAGCCACGGATCGCGAACCGATTGGACCGAACTCAACGAATCATCAATGATATTTCCAAATGCAATGGACCGCCCACCGTTGATTTCGAGGGACTCGATTTCACGGGCGTGCACCTTGATCCGCTGACTCGCAACCATCGGATTCGAAACCTAAGTTTTCGTGACTCTCGTATTTCATTCTCGCAGCTCCAGCAACTGGAAGGTTTAAAAGACCTCCAGTCATTGGTGGCCGGGGCATGCCTTGCCTCCTCGGCCGATCTAGATTGGTTGCTAGTCAAGTTTCCTAAAATCGAAGTGGTCGACCTCGACATCAGCGACGTGGAGGAATTGACACTGACGCATCGTCCGATTTTGACTTCCTTTCATGCTCGTCCGCTTCACAAAGTCAAGCGAGTATGCCTGAAGAGCTTGCCACAATTGGACATGCAAATTCACGTGTCCTGCCCCATCAACGACTTCGAGGTGAGCAATGCACCCCAGCTCACGGGACTTGGGCTCGAAGCACCCTGGCCATCCGAAGCAAAGATTTCCGGTCTGAGAGATCTACGGTGGTTCGCCGCCGGTGGACCGTACGTTAATGACTCGGTGCTCAATGCCGTGTTGTATTGCCAGTCGTTGGATCGACTGATGCTGGCCTATCCATCGGTCACGAAGGAAACGCTGAAAAACATTGGCGGGTTCCTCGAGTTGACTTCCTTGGTGCTTCCTGGTGCGGATATCGACGACAGTGTGACGAAGCACTACCGAAAAATAAAGCTTCTGCGCGAGGCTAACTTTAGCGATACCGACGTTGATGTGGGGACGATCGAGTGGCTACAGGGAGTCGAAAGCATGCGCCGACTATCGTTAAACTTTGTGCCGCTCAGCCATGACGCACTGAACCGAATAGCGCAAATGGAACAATTGAACGAATTGGAAGTAGCCGGGGTCGACTGTCCCGATACCGTATTCAGCACCATCCTTCTGGATCACGAGCTCGAGCATTTGAACTACTCGGATCATGAGATCTCGGATGCTAAATTCGACATGCTTCTACGAAACCAATCCTTGAAGCTTCTTAATCTTGCCGGATGCAATCTGGACTTGAAAAGGATTCAAGGATTATTGGAATCCAAGCCCGAATTGCTGCTCTATCTTGGCGACGAGTCGATTTCCGAGTCTGCCTTGGATCAACTCACTGACCCGACTCACGCACCCCGAATCATCAACGAACTTGTCTACCAACAAACGAAGTTGCTGTTGGCAAATTATGGTGTGCCCCACAGCATGACATTGCAAGTCAAACCATCTCTCACTCGCAGGGCGAACGATCTCGACCGTGCGTTATTCGGCTGGTTTGATTCAGGCTGCTTTCGGCGATTGCCGTCAACCCACGATCATTAAAAGGGGGCGTCGTCTTCGCCAGCTTCGTGGAATGCGTCATTGGGATCGCCCGAACCCTTCGATCGACGAGGCCCATCTTCGTCGCCATCGAGGACGGTGAATGAGACCGCTTCGGCATTGAGAAAGAATTTGACGTCGCTTTGAGGGTCCTTCTGCCACCGACGCCCACTCAATCGAAACGTGATCTCGACTTCTTGGCCCTCGCTCATTTCATCGACGCTATCGCAGTCATCGCGAGTGAATTCGACGGGCACAAAGTTCACGAAACTACCCTTGTCCTGCTCCAGCACCACCAATCGCTTGCGAAACCCCTTCGCCCCAAAAGTCTTCGTTTCTTCGATCAAGTGGACTTTGCCACGAACTTTTCCGTCACTCATGTTTCGTCGATCGCTTTCATCAATTCAAGGTTGTCTGCTTAACGCCTTTCAAGCCCTTCGCAGCGGATGGCTGAAATCCCCTCGCGCCAGCGCCCGGTCAGCGGGTCAATCCTACCATTTTTCGTCGCCAATGCCCGCCCCCAGGAATTGCGGGACAAAGGGTCGCCAAATCGATCACTCTCTCGAGGATAGCGAGAAACGTCACCTTTCGCTCAGACCCTTTCCGCAGCACTGCGCCACTTGATATCGAAGTTGCGCGCGTGCGCGAACTAGCCTCGGTCGCTTGATGGAGGTCAGTTTCGCAGCTAGATTGCCAGTTGCGTCTACGCTCTGGTGCAACCACAGGTATTTCGACGCCAGATGTAGGTGCTTGAGCGTCGTCCACTCGCAGGAGTTTCACTCGATGGAAACCAAAACTGTCTCCACTGGAATAACGCGATTCAGTCGTGGCCAGGGTGGGTCCGGCGACGGATTCATGGTCCGCATCAGCCGTAACGGCAAACGCATCAATGAGTTCTTTTCCGTGGCTCGGTGCGGCGGAATTCGCAAAGCAAGACAGGCCGCCGATGCCCGCTACGCCGAACTGTGCGACCAACTTGGGCCTGCCTCTCACTCGACCAAAGGCAAACTCACGAACCGCAATGAATCCGGAAAAGTCGGGGTGTACGTGGCTTACTCGGCCGACAGCCGATACCCCAACTGTGAATATTGGGCCTACTGTGCTTCGTGGACCGATGCAGACGGGCAGCGTCGAAAAATCAATTTTTCTTGGAACAAATACGGAGAGGAACAGGCCTGGGATTTGGCTTGCCTGGCACGCGATCGTGAGATCAGCGATCGCGACGAAGTGCTTCGGCGATACACGAGAACACAGCGCCGACGCGCCAAATCGTCCTGACACCGTTACTTCGGAAATCAACCACGTTTCCGGCAGTCAATCATTCTCCGGCGATCAACGAGGGCAACAAAGTAGGACCGGCAGGATTCGAACCTGCAACCAAGGGATTATGCGTACCACTTCGGCTTTCGCCGCCCCTTTCGAGTTGGTGGTCTGGACTATCCCTTCTCTTTACGAGTTTGCCGTCTAGTCTCTACACCTTCCGCACCAAGCGGGGTCGCCTGGCACGGCTTGGCTCGGGATTAGCCTATCGCTCCGGCTGGGCGTTCAAAACTGAATACCCAGACGTGCTGACTTAGCCTTCCCCGAATTTGACAAATTCTACTGTCACCCTCGGCGATCAATCGCCAAAAGTCACAGCAACCCGTTTGAGTCCAACCATGCAGCGGCTCGTCTGGTGAACACGCTATTTAGGCTGGCTCGATCAAGTCCCCTGCTCTAACCATTGAGCTACGGTCCCTACTGACTAACAGTCTAGCTCCATCGGCAGCAATCGCCCAGCCGAGACATGAATCGCTCCACTGGATCGATTACACTATCCCGGTTGCCGAAACCCCAGAACCGACGGGACGTCGTTCGACGTCCGCTCCTTTTAACTTTCCTCCCCGAGCCTCTGATGAATCAATCCTGGATTTTCCCGCTGGTGGCTGTCGCCTTGATGAGTTTGGCACTTAACTCCGTGTCGGCCGACGATGCCACATCGACTCCGGCAGCAGCAAGTTCAGAGTGGGAAACGCTGTTTGACGGTACCAGCACCGATGCGTGGCGCAACTACAACAAGGAGCAACTCAGCGATGGCTGGGAAGTTCGCGATGGTGCCATCGTCAAGGCGAAGAAGGGCGCCGGCGATATCATCACCAAAGAAAAGTTTGGCGCGTTTGAATTGGAACTCGAGTTTCGCATCTCGCCGAGCGGAAACAGCGGCGTGATGTATCACGTCGTCGAGCAAGACGGGCCACCCTGGTACTCGGGACCTGAAATCCAGATCCAAGACAATGTCGCTGGGCATGACCCGCAAAAGTGTGGCTGGCTGTACCAGTTTTACTCCAGCGAGAAGGACGCGACAAAGCCAGCCGGTCAATGGAACCAACTGCGAATCGTCATCTCACCCGAGCAATGCAAACATATTGTCAACGGCGTCGAGTACTTCACTTACACGATCGGCAGCGACGACTGGAACGACAAGCTAGCGAAAAGCAAATTCGCGAAGTTCCCCGGGTTTGGTGCCGCCGGTTCGGGACACATCTGCTTGCAAGATCACGGTGACGAAGTCGCCTATCGGAACATTCGAGTCCGTCGACTGAGTGCCGAGTTCCCGACTGCCAAGGCCGAGTAATCATGGTGAGATTTGCATTGCAGTGTTACTTGACGATCTGCGGTATCGCGCTGCTCGGCGCTCACACGCTGGGCCAACGTGCATTGGCCCAGGACGCGCCAGCAAAACCGGGATTGAACGATTCATTCTTGGACCCGCAACTCGACGTCGAGAGTTGGGTTCAGCGTTTCGAGGTTGAAAGCCGCGAAATTTTTCAAGCTCGCGAAGACATCTTACGCCACATGAATCTTCAACCCGGTGATCGCGTCGCCGACGTCGGTACCGGCACGGGACTCTTTGTGCCGCTGCTTGCCGGTGCCGTCGGTGATAACGGATGGGTCTTCGCGATCGACATCGCGCCGCGATTCATCCAGCACGTCGCCCAAAGCATACAAGATCAATCACTGTCGCGAATCACTCCCGTGATTTGCACCGATCGGTCTGTCTCGCTGCCACCGGCATCGATTGACGCCGCGTTCATCTGTGACGTTTATCACCACATCGAGTATCCAGCTCAAACGCTCGCTTCGCTTCACCAAGCCCTGCGTGCCGACGGGCGAGTTTTCGTGGTGGACTTTGAGCGAGTCCCTGGCGTATCGCGTGAATGGGTTCTCGACCACGTGCGTGCTGGCAAGCAGACGGTGATTGACGAGATGCAACAAGCCGGATTCAAGCTCGCCGCCGAGCGTGACATCGAACTGCTTCAGGAAAACTACTTTCTCGAATTTCATCGCGAAACGGCGACGACCGAGTGAGCTCGTCGACCGATACGATCCCATCGGACGACGTCGCTCCGGCAGGGTTAGGGTTGACGTCGACGACCGCGATCGTCGCCGCAAGCATGATCGGTGCGGGAGTCTATGTATCCAGCGGCTATCTGATTGCCGACCTCGGATCTGCAGGATGGGTCTTGTTGGCATGGATCGTAGGTGGCGTGATTGCCTTTTGTGGTGCCACGGTTTACGCCGCGCTCTCGACGCAGTTCACTGAATCCGGCGGAGAGTACCTTTTTCTCGCGAGAGCCTTTCATCCCGTCGCGGGGCTGATGGCAGGCTGGGTATCGCTGCTTGCCGGATTCACCGGTGCCATCGCACTCGCGGCCAAAACATGCGAAGCATACTTGGTGCCGATGCTGCCTATGACACTCGCGACTTTGCCGCCAAAGTCGATCGCGATTTCACTGGTACTCGTCTGTATCGCCATGAATCTCATTCGCACCGGGCTCGCCGACGGTGTCCAGCGACTCGTGGTGCTTCTTAAACTCGTACTGATCGCTGGATTTGCTATCGTCGCGTTGTCCAAGTTCCCCGACGCATGGACGGGTTATCGCGAAGCATCTCACGCGCCGTGGCCCGGTGCCCTTAAGTTCTCCACGGCCCTCATGTGGATCTCGCTCAGCTACTGTGGGTTCAACGCGGCAATTTATATGGCCAGTGAAGTCCGCGACCCAAGCCGCAATGTTCCCAGAGGAATCTTGGCGGGAACGGGACTCGTCACGTTCGTTTACCTACTGCTCAACTCGATCTTTGTGTTGGTCCCGTCCCAGTCAATGATTCAGGGCCAGGAAGATGTGGCGGCCATCGCGGCTGAATCGCTCGGCGGATCGACCTTCGTTTTTTGGGTTCGTACCATCATCGTCTTATCGCTTGCTAGCAGCGTTTCTGCGATGACGATGGCCGGCCCACGTGTGTACGCCAAGATGGCCCAGGACGGATTTTTGCCGGCCATGTTTTCCGCAGCGGGGCGCCCGACTCGTTCGACCGTACTTCTCCAGGGAGCACTCGCCATCGTCGTCATCGCGATCACTTCCATTCAATCACTCCTCTCCTATCTCGGATTCACTCTCTCAGTCACTGCGGCACTTACTTGCTCGCTAATTTTCCTGCCCGCGCAGCGAACGTCTGCCAAGCGAATACCGCTGTATCCCTTATCACCGATCGTTTTCATCGTGGGAACCGCCGTTACAGCCTCCCTGGCCGCAGCAAGAGAACCTGTGCAGGGCGTCGCTGCGATCGTCACGATTCTCCTCGGGGCAGTCTTGTACGTCGCGGGCCGAGGATCCCGCACGAACTAGCCGGTGCCCTCGGCAAGGCGAAACCACGCTGCTGCGGGGCTGCCGCGATCATGCTCGAAGTCACCTGTAGCCAACCGCCGAAATGCCGATACAATGCGACAAACCAAACGCATCCGTAGCTCAATTGGATAGAGCATCGGTCTTCGGAACCGAGGGTTGGGGGTTCGAATCCCTCCGGGTGTACTCAAAAAGCCTGCAAATTGCGGGCTTTTTTCATTTCTTGTGAACAGTGGGCATCGACCGTTGAAGTACTTTTCACAGGATTTCACAGGAAAGTGAATTTAGCTAGTCTCTTGGCTTAGAAGATCGATTTGCTTGGCAAGCTGAGATACCTTCTCCCAATCGAGCTTCATTCTCGCTAAGTCCAGTTCTTCGAGGAGCCGTTCACGCTCCGAATCGTCGTAGCCGTAGCGAACGGCGACCTCTTGGGTCAGGCTCGCCCGGATTCGGCGGTACGTTCGGTTGCTTTTTCGCCAAAGCTCTTCATCGAACTCTTGTGCGTAACTTGCCTCCATGACACCGGACGTAATGCTGGCGTCCTTGGCCACATCGGATATTTGGTGTTCGCCTGACAAAGCGAGTTGCAAACCCGTCTTGCGAAAGACATGAAGGTACGCCGAACCTTTTGGACTGTCCTTCGACCATTCGGCTATGCGTCGGTACATCCATTCTCCCAAGTTGATGGGAGAGAAATCCGCACGCACTTGACTCGATGCCGAAAAATCCTCTCGCTGACGATAAAAATCGATTAGTTGTCGTGAATAGTCACCGAATACAAAATCGCTTTCGCATCGAAGGTTTTCCAGGTCTTGTCGTAAGACGTTTGGAATGCGAAACCATTTAGTCACATTCCTCTTTCCAATCGACTTAAAATGTGTCTCCGATAGAAGCGAACGTTCATCGGTCCACTTCAGACTGCTGACTTCGCTTCGCCTCGCCCATGACCAGAGCATTACCTTCAAGTAGGCAGGGGCAAAGGTAAGCCCCGCCCAACGTGTTTCAAACCAATCGATTAGGGAAACAAGTTCGTTGGCGTCAAAGTGACGAATTGCCTTGGTCGTTCCATCAATCCAAGTGAATTGTGACCAAGGATTTTGTTGCAGCAATTTGTGTTCTGGTACGATGCCCCGCACGCATTTCTTCCCAGCGTTTCGATTGGCTCGTTCGAATGCGGCTTGGAGTGCCGTTGACCACTTTAAAATTGTATTCGGACTCAGTAGGTTTATTTCGGGAACCTCACCAGTGGCACTCTGTTTTTTGCTATCGGTTGACGAATCTGCAATCTTTTGTCGCCGCCATGAAACAGGCAACGTTAGTGCCTTGTGTTGAAACCTCTCGCAGTCGTCAGGGGTAGCGAGACACATTCGATCAATTTTCGTGATTAGCTTGAAAGCCTCGATTGCTTCAAGGCAACCCACCAAAGTCTTCTGAGCGGCTTCCATTGCTTTGGGATCATGCTTCTTACCGAAGTGTCGCCTTTGGATCGCTTCGAATTCATCATTCGAAAGCAAGGCGTCT
>JBGSKM010000119.1:0-46178 GCA_041741195.1 Pirellulaceae bacterium | reverse complement strand
CGCTGGTGTGCAGGCTTTAGCCGCCCAAGCGCAACGGCTTTTCGAAGCCAGTTGCTCGGTCGTCGCCTAAAGGCTGCACACCAACATGCGCTGGTGTGCAGGCTTTAGCCGCGCAACAACGCATCCAAGGAAAATCTCATGTCGGCATATCAGTCAGTTTTGGCTTCAATCAGATCGCCGCTTTGCTCAGCAACTTCACCTGCGGCTTCCAAGACGTCTTCATTCTGGTCTTCGACTTCTTCCAATTCGTTCGACGTCACGACGCCGTCTGCATTCATCTCTGAAACGTCCTCGTTTCGTTCGACTACTTCTTCGTTGTAATCATCGACCGCGTTTTCGTACTGGGCTTCATCGCAACCGACGGCGGCAATACACACGGTCATCAAAAAACCTAGGCTCAGTTTGGTAATGGTCATCTCAATGTCTCTCCGTTGCTGGGTGTAATGAGGGCTTGGGAACTCGGGCACCATACTACCGCACCGGATTAACGCAAAAGCCGCGCCAGTAGAACAGGGTCGAGGCCGCAGTTCTGGTTCGATATTGTGTGTATGGAAAGCCTTACAGCTTTCGCAGAAAAAATCCGACTACCGCGGCTGGCTTCCGAGACTGCGAGCGGAGGTGTAGGGTTTTCGCCCAATAAACCCCAGCGCATGTTGGTGTCCAGCCTTCAGGCGCCGTTCGAGCAAGTGCTACCAAAGAATTGTTGCGTTTGGGCGGCTAAAGCCTGCACACCAGCGCATGTTGGTGTCCAGCCTTCAGGCGCCGTACGAGCAAGGGGCTTCAAAAAATATTGCGGTTGGGCGGCTAAAGCCTGCACACCAGCGCATGTTGGTGTCCAGCCTTCAGGCGCCGTACGAGCAAGTGCTACCAAAGAATTGTTGCGTTTGGGCGGCTAAAGCCTGCACACCAGCGCGACGCTAACGAATGAGTGCGACTTCGATTTCCAAACCTGGACCGAAACCGAGCATCAGCCAGGGCTTGGGACGACCGATCGCCGCAAACTGGCTCAAGATGAACAGCATCGTCGCGCTCGACATGTTTCCATGTGCGGCTAACACGTCCCGCGATACGGACAACACTGACTTGTCGAATTCCAGCGATGACTCGACCGCTGTCAAAATCCGAGCTCCGCCTGGGTGCACCGCCCAGCCGCCAATCGAGTCGATCGTCTCGCCATGCTTACCCAGAAACTCAATCAAGTACTGGCGCAATCCGCTCTCGATCAATCCCGGGACGGTCGCCGCGAGTGTCATCTCGTAGCCGTTGTCACCAATTCGCCATGTCATCGCGTCGCGGCTGTCGGGAATCAAATACGAACCCGTCGCTGCGATTGCTCCGAGCGACTTGGCATGATGAATTGCGGAGCCATTGGAATGTCCGTTCGTGGACGGCGATTTACCATTGCTGGCGTGCGAATGGTCATCGATGTTCGCAACAACTAGTGAACCACTTCCGTCGGCAAAGAGGGCTCCGGAGACAATGCGATCGGCGTCAAAACCGTATTGGTAATGCAAACTGCAAAGCTCCACGCTCGTCATCAACACTTTCGCCGACGGGTCAGCGGCAACTAAGCCCCGCACCGCTCTCATCCCATTGATACTACCGTGGCAACCCATGAAGCCGACTTGAACCCGCTCAGTCGTCTTGGGCAATTCGAGTCCATCGATCAAGGCGATGTCGATTCCAGGTGCACTGAATCCGGTGCAACTTACCGTCACCAAATGCGTGATTTGGTCCGGCGACAAACCCGATTGCTGGAGTGCCTTGCTGGCCGACGCCAGCCCCAATATCGGCGCCTCGATCGCGAAACGGTCACCTCGCAAGCTTGTACTCGGACCTCGATCGTCCGTTCCCACCGCCGGTTGATAAAAAGTTTGAGTGGTGACGCCGAACTCCGCATCCTGTTCGAACAATACGCTTCCGCGGGTCTGCACACCGCTGCGTCGAAACAGCGCTTCGAGCTTGCGTGATTGAGATTCGTCTTCGCACGACACCAAACTGGCGTACTTCGCAGCGGTACGAATATCAATGTTGTGCCGAGGGGCGGCGATGCCGAGACCCAATATTGTTGCTGTCATCCAGATTTCCTGACGATGTGTTCCATCGCCCAGGATGGCCCCGACCGACGCTATGTTGATTGACGAATGTGCACTGCGACCCAGCGCGAGCCAGCCAAGTATGCACTTGCCGGCGCCCTTTCGTCGAGACTCTACGCTCGACTTCCGCCTAAATGCGTGCACACACGGCCCATCCGGGGGGAGATGCATGTTTAATTGGGCGGCCCAGAGGGTGGGCGCCTTTGAAGCCAATTTCGTTCCACAACGAAAGAATCAAAACGCGATTCTAGGCGAACGCGGGGACTCGAATGGGCACCACGAGTTCGTCGACGGTCATGATGAATCGGCACGGGACAAGGCGATGACACTCCACGGGTCGCAATAGCGCCGCTTCAGCAAGTTCACGGAACTCATCGCGCGTGTAGGCTCCCCGGACGCTGGCGATCGCGTCATGATGCACCACCACGGAGCGTGAAACGCCCCGAGCGACTGCGCCGACCAAGCATAGATTCAATCGCGTACGTTCGAGATCGCAAACGATCATCGCTCGGCCCGCGGCGGATTGCATGTTTTGCAACAACCGGATGACTTGATGGTCGTCCAAGTGGTGCATGAACAGAGAGCAGGTGACGACGTCGAAACCGCTGGGCAATGGATCTCGCAAACAGTCTCGTTGGATGGCTCGCAGCTCGATTCCCGCTGAATCGGCCGCAGACCGTTGTTCGTCGATGGCAAAGGAGCTGACGTCAATCGTCGTGATTTGGATGGGCAAGCGATCGCGACGGGCACGAGTGGCCCAACCGATCGGCACGTCTGCGCGGCCGCTGGCGACATCCAACACTCGCAGCGGTCGTCCTCGTGCGGCGCGAGCATAAGGCAACAATCGGCGGTACATCGCACTGCACACCCCGCTGATGCGATTCAATCTCGCCAATCCTCGCAGTGCGCGGCGGTGCTCCGACTCCGCCAGCGCGGGGTCGTCCATCATCTCAGGCTCAACTTGGCGGGTAAACGTCATCGTTTTACAACACGGAATCCATCGATGGCCTGCAAATGTTCTCGTAAGTGATCGCGACACACTTGCGAAAACTGCGCCACTTCGGCTAATCGATAACTCGGGTACGTCCAACGGTGATGCACCCACTGTTTTCCGACGTAATTCAAAGTGACCTCCGCAAACATGCCGCGATGCAAGTAGATCCGATGATCGCGGTCCTTGGTGGTCGCCAAAACGAATTTCGCTTGCGTCACGTACCCGGGATCCAAATTTAACGGACGCGGTTCCGTATGATCGTGGTCCGCAGCGTACTCGTTTTCCCAATCGATCGCTTGGTGTTTCCAATCCGCCAGCCCGCCCGGATCAACAAATCCCGCGAGCATGACGAGCACTTTGCTGAGCCCCTCACCCATGGTCGAGGTGTAAAACCCGTTGGCTTCGAACGGAATCGGATCCGCACGTAGCGCAAGCCCGCCCCAATGCTCCGCCAGCCTTTGCGTGGCCCAGTCAATCGCCGTAGCGTGTCGGCTGATCACCGCACATATTCGCACTACCGGCTCGATAATTCGCGTCTCAGCCATCGCTTGAATGATTCCCAAAGCCCGACGATTTCGAGAGCGGACTTTAGCCCGTTCATGGACACGGGTAAACTGCCGCGAGCCCGATTCCCCTGTCGACCCTTTCAATTTCTAACCACTCGAACGAATAATCAAGATGCATCCTTGGATCGCTGATCGCACCACCACGTTTGACTCCAGCGGTATACGCAAAGTATTCGACTTAGCGGCCAAGCTCAAAGATCCCGTCAACTTGTCGATCGGACAGCCGGATTTTGATGTTCCGGAAGCGATCCAGGAAGCAGCGATCGATTCGATCCGTCGTGGCAAGAACGCGTATTCGCCGACCCAAGGAATCGCTCCGCTGCGTGAAGCGATTTTGAAGGACGTCCAGCAGCGGTTCGGGCATGCGGATCGCGATGTTTTTATCAGCAGCGGCACCAGTGGCGGTTTGGTGTTGACGATGCTATCGATGGTGAACCCGGGCGATGAAGTGATCTTTTTGGATCCCTATTTCGTGATGTATCCGGCGCTGGTCAAGCTGTGCGGCGGAGTCCCCGTGACGGTCGATTCGTATCCCGATTTCCGGCTCGATGTCGACAAGATTGCAGCCGCGATCACGCCAAAAACGAAGTTAATCCTCGTCAACAGTCCGGCGAATCCGACCGGAGTGACGGCGACGCACGACGAATTGCAAGCGGTCGCGAAACTGGCCGCGGAACACAACATCGCGCTGATATCCGACGAAATCTACAGCCGGTTTATGTATGACGATCCGTTCGTTTCGCCGGCATCGTTCAACGATCAAACCATCGTGATTGATGGCTTTAGCAAGAGTCACGCGATGACGGGTTGGCGAGTGGGATACGTTCATGGTCCCAGCGAGATCATTCGTACGATGTTGAAAATCCAGCAGTACTCGTTCGTTTGTGCCCCACAACCATTCCAGTGGGCGGCGCTGTCGGCGCTGGACATCACACTCGATGAACACATCCAAGCGTATCGAACCAAACGTGATCTAATCGTCAATGGACTGGCCGATCACTACGAGATCGCCAAGCCGGGTGGTGCGTTTTATGTCTTTCCCAAAGCGCCGATGGCCAGTGGCGCCGCCTTCGTCGAAAAAGCGATCCAGCACGGCCTGCTCATCATCCCCGGCAATATCTTTAGCAGCCGCGACACGCACTTCCGAATCAGCTTTGCCGCATCGGACGACATGCTCCGCCGAGGCATCGATTTGCTGCGCCAATTGGCCAAGTCCTAAGGCAGATCACTCGCCCGCAGAACGCGGGACGATTTCGCGAGTGTAGTGTCAAACAGCAATCAAAGTAGCGGCGTTGGTGAGAGGTCGTGGCAAGTGGTCAATCCGAGTCTATGGCAAGTCAACATCGGTGAGGGCGTGGGGCCGTTGACGCTGGGTGCAACCAGACGACAAGTGCTCGAATCGCTCCAAGCCTTTGGAATCCAAACGAGTTTTGATCCTCAAGGACACGAAACCTTACTGCGTATTGCGTCGCTATCATTGACGCTCGTATTTGCCGACGACGGTTCTCAAGTTCTACGACGCATCGATATCGCAAATCCCCAGGTGTGTTTCGCCAACTGGGACATACTCGGCAAACCGATTCACAAAGCGGTTCGGCTATTCAAGTGCGCTGATCACGAAACACTTTGGTGTAGCGCGTACGACGAAGCTTCCCAACGCGAATTGGAATTGAACCTTGATCGCAACTCCGAGGTCAAAGTGACCGGCGATGCCGAATCGCTGCGTCGTGGGACGCTCTGGATACCGTCTCTAGGACTTGGATTCACGCTTCGCGAAAGCAAAATCGTGGAGCTGCACGTAACCCAACCAGAGTACGCGCCCAAGTTTGGTACTGGCACTTGGAATGTGGCGCAAAAGACGATGTCCGAACTGGGCAGGATTCCCAAACGATCCGGGAAAATTGCAGTCGAGGAGTCGCCACGAGCTAAGTTAGTCCGCGCGTCATTGAAGGTGTCTTTGATGATCGCGCCGGGGATGATCGTCTGGAGTGCCATCGACCTGCAACTCAAGTGGAATAGGGCTCCCGATACTCCGGCGACCGTGATTGCGGTGATTCCTCCGCCTCCGGCGCCGTTCGGAGACCAGTTTCATTTGCGATACCTGGATGAAAACTCACAACCGCACGAGGTCATCATGGAGCGAATGGACTTCTTCGATGCGCCACACATGGACTCGATCGTCAATATTCGATACTTGCCCGGTTCACCCGAACAACCACTAGGGGACCGGCGCTACGGCGACGTCGGCATGACCTACGGCGTGCCCCGCGCTGGCATCGTTGTCGCGATCTACATGGCGATACAATTGATGATCGAGATTTACCGTTGGTTCCGAGCCAGAACGAGATGAACCACCAATTGAACTACGAGCGATAGGGTCAATCCACCACAACGACATCGACGCGAAACGACATCCAGGTGATCGCGTTTACGCACCTTGTGGATTGCGATTGAATTTCTGGTAGGGCAATCGCACTCCGCCGACGATGAAGGTATCCGCTCGGACGCTGGCCGGGGCAGCAAAGCCGAGTTGGCCCGCCACCGTGACCACGTCGTCCTGGTCGACTCCGTCACCGCTGACGCCGAAGCCACCCACCAGTCGCGAGGGGTCGTTATTCAAATACAACGAACTGCTACCCGGAAAGAACACCACGCCGTTTTGATTCGCCAGCGGTTGGAAATCATTGGTTCCAGCGATTTTGACATTGGCGTCACCCGGGTCGCGAAAGTTTCGCTGCGGATTGAACGCCGAAAACGCAAGGAAGCTGGGCGTGTCGGTGGACCCGTACACGTCAAAGTCGAGCGGTTGAGCATTCACCAAGTTTTCGCCCGTCAACGGATTGATGCCTGGCAAACGCAAGATACTTTGCGGACCGACCATCTGGCACACCGATTGTTTTTGGTCGCACAGATCAACGTTGGGGTCGTTGACCAAACCGTTTGCGGCGCCCGCGGGCAACTCAATTCCCGTCGGGTATCGCGGCTCGACGACAAAACGGAACGTGCGATTGGTCAATGCGGTTCCTTCCGGTACGGTGTCGCCATTCTTATTGGCGAGGTCCGTTGTCGTTGCACCAAAAACTCCGTCGCCATTGAAATCGATTCGATCAATGTCTTGGATATCCGCGGGGTCGGCGTAGTATGCCGTGTTGCGCGCCTTGGCGACCGCCACATCAATCGAAAAGATCGTCGCATCCGGCATTCGATACAAACCGAGGATCTCACCATCCAGGTCGGCAACCGCCAGCACCATCGCTGTTCGGGCACCTGGGCGGAAACCGGCGTCGATGTTCAAGCGAATCGCAGCACGAGTTAATTTTGCTTCGGCGACACCGTTGTCGATGATCGTTTGAACTTGCTCGGCACTCAAACCGCCAGCAAACTTGGAGTCGTGCGGCGCCACCAACCACTCTTGCGGGACCGCTTGCCCGTCAAGCAACTTGATTCCCGGATCGCCGACTAAGTCAGGCTGCTTCACGTCGACAAGTTCACCACTAACCGCCCCTTGACCGAGCGATCGGCCCACCGAAATCAGACGATCCACACCCGGAATCGGGAATTGCTGTGTCGGGTTGGGGCCAAACACTTCGAGCGTGATACCGACCAAATCGATTCGTCCGGTCGGTAGTGCAAAGTTTGGCAATGGTGCGAGTTTCTTATTGAACTCGGTCAAGTCGCGGACAAACGCCTCAGGTCCTTTCATTCCACCGCCGGCCGCGGCAATGAATGCGATGAACTCGGCCTCGAGCACACGAGACGCATTGGTGCGAGCCGATTCGCTTTGTCCGACGCCGTTGACAAATCCTTGCTCGTGAGTGGCGTAGCCGTCTTCGCCTGGAAAGAATACGCCGATGCCGCCGACGAGATTGATCGAGGCGCTGACCGGGGACAAGATGGGCGTCCCATCGGCTCGAGTGACTTGTTTATAAAGCGGTATTCCACCGGGAAGTGTGCCGATCCCGCGCGATTGGCTGTCAAAGTGGGTTTCGGTTTGAATGCCGTAAGCCTCGGGCCACGTTTGGAAGAACGTTTCCGCATTCTTGGGCACGACGGCTGGATCGACGTTGAATCGAGTCGTCAAGGCAAAGTCATCGGCGGTTCCCTTGATCGCATCTGCACCCGCAGCAATCTGGCTATCACGACTTTGATGTTCGATGGCGAACAAATCGACTTGGGGCGTGAATGGGACTTGCGGTGGAAAGTGTCCGCCGACACCGATCGGTGCCACGAACCCGGGGCCCCGATACATCGGGTCAACCTCAACCGGCGACGATTCGACTTCGCGCTGGGTCATGGTCGATTGGCTGATGTTTCGAATCGTGCGGCTTGTCAGCGGCGCCTCGTTGCTGGCAAAGAACGCTGCCGTCCGTGCCTTCGCGACCGCACCGTCAATGGCGAACGCCAACTCTTTGTCGCGACCGTGGAAGGTATCCAGCACTCCCTGCTCCACGCGGACACCAAGTATCCGACCGCTACGATCTACCACCGCGATGATCGCATCACTGCTCTTGGATGCCTGCGACGCGCGAGTCAGCAAGGTGTTGACATCAGTGGTGGTCAACAGGTTTTGGGGGCCCAGTTTCTCAGAGGCATTGAACACCGCGGCAAACTCGCCTACCGCTTTGATGCCGTCGCTGTCGACCGACGCTGACTTGGCAAAGGCGGCAAAGTCGATCGGGTCCGGCAACCCAGTCGCGGAGTCAAAGAACTCACCCTCGAGATTCAATTCGTTGATCACCATCAACGCGTCCACCGCGGTCACAAACCCATTGGCATCGACGTCGGCGAGCACGGGGGCGACGGGCGATTCACCTTCGCCGCCCTGCAACAATTCATCTTGGTTGATGTAGTTGATGACGGCCAGCGCGTCGGTCGCGGTGACATGGCCGTCATCATTGACGTCGGTCGGTCGAATCGCGTTGTGCATCGACATGATATCGCCGGCCAACAATTGGCGTCGTTCCAGACTTTCTGCTCTTAAGATCCGACGTTTCATCAACCGTACTCACAACAATCTCAAGAATCCTTCGCCGCACATTTTCAGCGAAGTGTGGGTTTCGGGTGGCACCAAGCGACACCCTGCGCAATGAATTAACTCGACCGTCCGACCGCTCGAGCCCGAGTCGTTCCATTGACCAAAACAAGACGCCCAACGGGCGGGGTCTTTCTATCCTACTTAAACAACCCTTTTTGACGAGCTGTCGCGCCGCTTTCGCGGAAGAATCCACGAAAAACCGGCATAATCCGGACAATCGATCGCATGGTAATAGCCCCCCAAACCGATATTACCGGAAACACCCCTAGTCTTGCTGATTGCATCGCTGCTCGAGCGACTTGGGGTTCGGACAATCCCGATGGTTGAATACGTCCATGTTGCCCACAACAATCCGCTCACATCGCGTCGCTGCCGCCATCGGCTGCCTGGTTGCGTTCGGGTTGCTTGCTGAAACGAGCTGGGGCCAAACTGGCGACACGCAAACCCGCAAACTCAGCGAGTTGATCCAGCTCGGCCCAGACGTGAATCTTCCCGATGTGAACCAGTCCGAAGGGATGAGTTTCTATGAGCGGCATGCTCAACTGGCCCAAGCCAGCGAAGCCGCAATCCAAGATGATGACGAACTGGGGCCGACGCTCGCCCAATTGATCGATGGCATTCGTCCTAGCGAAGACGAAATGCGACTGCTCGACGAGGGACTGGTGCGACCCGAAGTGCTTCGCGACGCGTTGCAACCCGAAAACCGCTTGCCCTACGCGACCGCGGGCGAAGACCACACGTTGTATCCACTCGCCCGAGCGCCTCGCGGCTATCCGTACGGCTTTACCGGTCCCAGCAGTGTGTTGCCCAGCGAGTGCCAAACGAGTGACCATTTTGTGCCGCTGGAAGATCGCTGGCGGATCGGGTTCGCCGAGTCGGATCGGTACGGCAAGGGTCATCCGATCATGGATGATTACCCGGGCGTCGAAGGTGCTTGGTGGGATCCGTACAACCAAAACGTGCTCAAGGGTGACTACCCGATCATGGGCCAGCACACCTTTTTGAGATTGACCGCCAAGTCTTTGAATTTGTTCGAAGGCCGCCAATTGCCGACACCGACGACGCCCTTCGAAGCGTCGCGTAACCCCGGTAGCGCCGAGTTCTTTGGCAATCCGAACCAATTCGTGTTCGCACAATACGACTCGTTCGCCATCGATCTGTTTCATGGCAACACGTCGTTCAAGCCCGCCGATTGGCGCGTCAAGGCGAACTTTGTCTACAACATGAACAGCCTGAACGCGGGCGAACTGGGCGTGGTCAACCCGAGCGTGCTGGAAGGAACGAGTCGGTTTCGGCAAGACTTTTCGATGGAAGAATGGTTTGCCGAAGCGAAGTTGTCGGACTTGAGTCCCAACTACGACTTCGCGTCCGTCCGCGCGGGCAGCCAACTTTTCGTCAGCGACTTTCGCGGATTTATTTTTGCGGACATCAATCGAGCGGTGCGACTGTTTGGTACCCGTCACAGCAACCGCGACCAGTTCAATGTGATGTGGTTTGACCAAACCGAGAAAGACACCAACAGTCTGCTCAATATTATCCAAGACGACCGGCACCAAAACACTTGGATCGCCAACTACTATCGCCAAGATTTCCTCTATCCCGGCAACAACGTGACTGTGTCGTATCACGACAATCACGACCAAGCCTCGGTTGAGTTCGACAAGAACAACTTTCTCGTCCGCCCCGATCCCGTGGGCGTCGCCCAGCCGCATGATGTTCGCTCGCACTATTTTGGCGCCGCGTCCAACGGACACATCGAACGCGTCAACATCAGCAGCGCGTTTTATTACGCATTCGGACGCGACACACTCAATCCGCTCGCCGGCCGACGCGTCGATATCAGCGCCTACATGGCCGCTCTAGAATTGTCATACGACCGAGACTGGGTTCGTTTTCGAACATCCTACTTTTACAACTCGGGCGACGAAGATATCAATGATAGCAAAGCAACGGGCTTTGACGCGATTTTGCCCAACCCGAACTTTGCGGGCAATGAATTCAGCTACTGGGGCCGCCAAGGCATTCGTGTTTTCGGTACCGAAGTCACCAATCGGTTGAGTTTGAACCCGAGTATGCGTCAGAGCAAATTCCAGGGCCAAACGAATTTTGTGAACCCAGGGCTGCATCTTTTCAATCTTGGTCTTGACGCGGACCTCACCCCCCGGCTTAAAAGCATCAATAACGTCAACACAATCTGGTTTGACGAAACGAATGTGCTTGAAACCTATTTGTTCGTTGATAAGGTTCGCAGCTTTATCGGGACGGACATTAGCACCGGGATGGAGTATCGGCCGCTGCAGAACAACAACATTTTGTTCATCGGTGGCTTGGCGACATTGATTGCTGGTGAGGGTTTCGAGGACTTGTTCCAAACACTTCAAGGAAAAACCGACAACCCTGTTGCGGGATTCCTCGAAGTGGTCCTTGAATACTAAACCACGCTCTCCCACCTGTTCATTGCCGACGCTCATGACACGAATCGCCAACGGTCCGACGAGGCTGGTATTGGGTCTTGTTTCGTGCCTTCTCACGAATGGCATTGCCAGCGACGCGTTCGCTCAATCACCACGCGAACGCATCTCGCGTCTCGACGCAGCACTTCGCGCGAATGAACAGGTGCCGTCGCCAACCACGGGCGCCGATACCAATCATCCCACTGCGACAGCGTCACCGGTGCAAGGCGTGGTTTACAACGAACCCTCGGCGCCGATCCAAGTTCCATTCGCACCCCCACCTGAAAAAATCCCGCTGCCGGCGATCGGTGCTTACCAAACCGGCAACGCTCGCTACCACGGCACTGGCCCGTCCGGCGCAAGCGAGACGGATGTCGGCCAACGTGGCGATGACCCTTGGGATTTGGCGCGACGTCTCGGTGTCGCCGACAACGCGTCGTATCCGATCCCCGAGGACTTGCGGCACGTCGACATGATGCGTCAAACCGCCGGTGACGCGCACGCCAAGAGCGAAGGCTGTATCCACTGTCACACCGACGTCGGCCACATGCATCCGATCAACTCCATCCAAATCGGATGCACGGATTGCCATGGTGGAAACGCGGGCACCGTCGACATCGCCCAAGCTCACGTTTGGCCCGCGTTCGCACCCGCGTGGAAAGACAGCGCCAACCCGGTGCGCAGTTACACGTTGCTCAACCACGAGAAACCCGAATTCATCCGATTCATGAACCCCGGCGACTTGCGCGTCGCGCACATCGCCTGCGGTCAATGCCACGCCAACGAGGTTCTGCAGCTTCGAAAGAGCATGATGACTCACGGATGCATGCTGTGGGGCGCCGCTCTGTACAACAACGGTGGTACCGACGAAAAGTATTCTCGCTACGGCGAATCGTACAGCATGAATGGCGCCCCCCAGGTCCTGCAAACGGTTCCGCTTCCGACTCCCGAAGAGACTCGAAACAAGGGCGTGCTGCCGTTCCTGGGACCGTTAGCACCCTATCAAATTAGCCAGCCGGGAAACACGCTGCGAATCTTTGAACGCGGTGGTCGATTCCGCGCCGAAGTCGGAATCCCCGAACGTCTGGAAGAACCCGGTCGTCCCCGTGAACGGCTTTCCAATCGAGGCTTCGGTACCGAAAACCGAACCGATCCCGTGTTCATCGGACTCGCAAAAACACGATTGCTCGACCCCACACTCAACTTTCTTGGGACGAATGATCACCCCGGCGATTATCGAAGCAGCGGGTGCAGCGCATGTCACGTACTGTACGCGAACGATCGCAGCAAAGTGGCCAGCGGCTTCTTAGCTAAATACGGCAACGGTGGCACCGCGGCGAGCGAGACGGATGAATGGGTCAAGTACATCGATCCCACCATTCGCAAAGATCAGCCGGGACACCCGATTCAACACAAGTTCGAACTGCGATTGCCCACTAGCCAGTGCATGGTGTGCCACATTCACCCAGGAACGAACGTGCTCAACACGTACCTCGGATACATGTGGTGGGACAACGAAACCGACGGCGAAATGATGTACCCGAAGGAGCAAAAGCACTTAACCGCCGAAGACTACATCCGCGCTACCGAGTTCAATCCCAACGAAGCGGCGGCACGCGGCAATTGGAGCGAACCGGAGTTTCTGAAGAACGTCAGCGATTTGAATCCGCATCTACGACACACACAGTTTGGCGACTTTCACGGACACGGCTGGGTATTTCGCGCAGTCTTCAAAAAGGACCGCCGCGGGAACATGCTCGATTGGAAGCATGACGCCGTTTCCCAGGTCTCGTCGTCGAATCTTCAAGCCGCCGTCGCGCCACCGACTGCGCAAGAACAACAGGACGGAAAATGTCGACCCGATGCTCCCGTGCACATGATGGATATCCACATGGAAAAGGGGATGCATTGCACCGATTGTCACTACTACCAAGACAGTCACGGCAACACAAAACTTTACAACGAAGTTCGCGCGGCAATTGAGATCCAGTGCGTCGATTGTCACGGGACTGCGGAAGAGTCGTTGATCGAGAAAGTCGAAAACCAACTCAACGCGAATCAACCTCCGCGATTGCCAACCAGTGGGCCGGCGGCGCCGCAATTCGCCAACGGACAATCCGGTACGAATCTGTTGCTTCTGCGCACCACGTTTGACCAACCACGTTTCGAAATCGTACGCGAGCCGGGCCAAAAACCAAAACTGATCCAACGAAGCACGGTCGAACCAGGTCTCTCGTGGGAAGTCACTCAAACGGCCGACACGGTTCGTCCCGATCATCCCGATTACAACCCGCGGTCCCATGCGGCCAAGAGCGTGCGGATGGACGCCGACGGTGCGTTGACGTGGGGCGGAACGACGAAGGAAGAGTTGCTCGGTTGTGCCCACCGCAACGAAAACATGTCCTGCATCGCATGCCACAGCTCGTGGAATCCGAGTTGTTTCGGTTGCCATTTGCCCCAGAAAGCAAACATTAAATCGCCTGAATTGCATAACAACGGCGACGTGACGCGAAACCGGACGAGCTACAACTTTCAAACACTACGCGACGATGTGTTCATGCTCGCCCGTGACGGCAACGTGACGGGAAATCGCATCGGCCCCGCGCGAAGCAGTTGTGCGATTCACGTGACCAGCTACAACGCCAATCGCGAGGCGATCTATATCCAACAGCAAACGATTTCTGGCGATGGGATGAGCGGTATCGCGTTCAGTACCAATGTGCCGCACACCGTTCGCGGTGGACCCGGTTGGAGCAACGAAGCGAATCATGGACTGTCGGGCGTCTACGAAACCAAAAGCTGCACCGATTGTCACTTGTCCGGCAACGAAGACAACAATGCGATCATGGCTCAGTTGTTGATGCAAGGCACGGGCTTTACCAACTTTATCGGCAAGTACTGTTGGGTCGCGGCCGGCGAACACGGCTTCGAGGGCGTCGTCGTGACGGAGGAGACGGAGCCGCAAGCCGTCATCGGATCGTCGCTGCATCGTCTCGCGTACCCCGAAAATTACAAAGAGCATTTGGAGCACGAACGAAAGCTCGAGCACGCGCATGAGCACCCCGGCCGCGACATCTTGGAAACTTTGTCGCTGCGATATCGCAAACCCGAAGTGCTCGATTTGCAACACCGCGGCGAGTACCTTTACGCCGCTTGTGGTGAAGGCGGTTTGCGGATCTTTGATATCGCGTTTATCGACGACAAGGCATTCAGCGAGCGAATCACGACGGCGCCGGTATCGCCACTGGGCCAGCGTTTTTATGTGCGGACCAAGTTCGCCACCGGCGTCGCCGCGCCGACCACCATCGCTCCGGATCCAACGCGATTACAGGATCCGACCAACGAAGAGTCGGCGGTGCACCCGTTATACGCGTACATTTATGTGACCGATCGCGAGGAAGGCTTGATCCTCGTTGGCGCGGGAACATTGCTCGATGGCAATCCGCTCAATAATTTTCTCGAGCGTGCCCTCACGTTCAACCCCAGCGGACTGCTCAAGGGCGCCGAGTCGATCACGATCGTTGGTACCTACGCCTACATCTGCTGCGACGCGGGGCTTGCCGTTGTCGACTTGAATGATCCCACCAAGCCGCGAATCACCAGCGTTCTCGGCCACGAGCATCTGGATCATCCTCACGCCATGGCGGCGCAATTCCGCTACGGGTTCGTGACCGATCATCACGGCGTCAAAGTGCTTGATATGACGGACCTGGCTCATCCCCATGTCGTGCATCATGTCGACTTGGAAGATGCGCACGGACTGTATGTGGGCCGCACCTACGCCTATGTCGCCGCTGGAAAAAACGGTCTGGCCATTCTAGACATCGAAAATCCGTTGGCCGCTTGTGTCGACCAGATTTACAACCCAGGCGGATGCATCAACGATGCGCACGATGTTCAACTGGGGATCACCAACGTCAGCCAGTTTGCGTATGTGGCCGACGGCAAGAACGGATTGCGAGTGATCCAATTGACCAGTCCGGAAGTGCCAGGCAACGACGGATTCAGCCCGCGGCCGATGCCGTTCCTGGTGGCGACGTACAAGTTGCCCAAGGAAGGACACGCGTTGGCAATCAGCCGAGGTATGGACCGCGACCGAGCGGTCGATGAGAGTGGCAATCAAATCGCCGTGTTCGGTCGCGTCGGTGCTCGACCGCTCAGCAAGCAAGAGATGGAAAAGATGTATCGGCGGCCCGATGGTAGCTTGTGGTTCACCACCGATGACATTTTCGATCCACGGTTCTATCGATACCCGAGCAACCTGGTCGAGGCCGCCAACGCATCGTCACATTGATAGGTAGGCACGTAGGCCTGATCAAGGCTTTGCGCTGATCCGGTAATAACCCGCGTTATAACACTGCCGGATCGGCGTCGCTGTCGCTCCTTGATCCGGCCTACTGTAGGCCGGATTGAGGTTTTGCGAAAATCCGGCAGGAACCTTCGGTGAATCACACCTGCCGGATCGGCGTCGCTGACGCTCCTTGATCCGGCCTACGAAGATCCGGCTTACGTTAGGATATCAGTTGGAAACGCAGCAGCGCGTAGTTTCGCTTTCCCTTGCGCAACACCATCACGGTTTCGCTCGCCAAGTCCGCTTCACTGAGCCGGCGATTGACGTCATCGACGCGGCGGTTGTTGACGTAAACCCCACCATCTTGGATCGCTCGCCTCGCTTCACTACTGGACTTCGCAAGTCCCGTTTTCTGTAACGCCTCGACGATCCATAGTCCCTCGCCAGCGAGACATGATCGCTCGAGCTCGGAACTCGGGACGTCCGTGAAAATCTCGGACAATTGTGCATCGCTGGCCGCATCGATCTCGCCGCCAAAGAAAATCTCGGTGGCTCGGTTCGCCGATTCAAGGCCCGATTCGCCATGGACCAACTGCGTCATCCACTGCGCCAACCGCTTTTGTGCTGCGCGTGCACCTGAATTAGTTTTTGTCTGCTCGGCGAGCGCGTCGTACTCGTCTCGATCGATCTCGGTCAGGTACGCGATACAACGCATCACGTCATCATCGGCGACGTTGATCCAATACTGAAAAAACGCGTAGGGACTCGTACGCTCGGGATCCAACCAAATCGCACCCTGTTCGGTCTTGCCCATTTTGCGACCGTCACTCGTGGTGAGAAGCGGTGCGGTCAAGCCAAAGAGCTGGGTGCCGATCATGCGACGGCCCAGATCGATGCCGGCGGTGATGTTTCCCCACTGGTCGCTGCCACCGGCTTGGATTCGGCAACCGTGTTCTTTAGCAAGGTACACAAAATCGTACGCTTGCAACAACATGTACGAGAACTCGGTGTAACTCAGCCCCGCTTCGCTCTCCAAACGCGAACGTACCGATTCCTTGCCCATCATCGCGCCGACGGGAAAGCTCTTGCCGACGTCACGCAAGAATGCGAGATAGCTGTAGCCGCTCATCCAGTCAAAATTATTCAATAGCAGTGCGGCATTTTTGCCATCGAAGTCGAGGAATTGACGCATTTGAGCAGCAACGCCATCGACGTTGGCCTGCAGTTGTTCGGGCGACAAGAGGTTGCGTTCTTCGCTCTTTCCACTCGGGTCACCAATCATCCCGGTGGCGCCACCGACCAATGCGATAGGCCGATGACCGGCTCGTTGGAATCGACGCAGCATCATCAATTGCATCAAGCTTCCGACATGCAAGCTCGACGCTGTCGGGTCAAAACCGATGTAGACCGTCTGCTGGCTTTCGCCGAGTAGTTTCGTCAAACCGGCTTCGTCGGTCGTTTGAGCGATCAGTCCTCGCCAGCGAAGTTCATCGATCAGATTTTGGTGATTGGTCATGTTGTTTCAGAATGGCTTCAGCGATCGCGAGATCTTCGGGGAAGGTGATTTTCAGATTGTCGGCCGATCCTGGAACGATGGCGACGGGGTGTCCCGATCGCTCGACCAGTTCCGCGTCGTCCGTTGCGGGGCGACCGCGATGTCGAGCGTAGGCGGAGCGTAACAGATCGATGCGAAAAACCTGAGGAGTCAGGGCGATCCAAAGTTCACGTCGATCAACGGTCGTGGTTTGCGATTCGGAATGCCGTTTCTTGACCGTGCCTGTGACGGGGCTCGCCAAAATCGCGGCACCGCTGGTCGCGGCGGCATCGAAGACGGCACTCAGGTCCACGGGCTTAACCAGCGGTCTGGCTGCGTCGTGAACCGCCACGAAGCGAATCGACTCGTCGTCATCCAATGATGCGAGTGCCGCCGCAACGCTGTCACTTCGTTGGTCTCCTCCGAGGCAAACGCGAACTTTTCCGGCGATCGCGAAGGCATGCAGTTGTTCGTTGAATTGTGCCTCATCCTCCGCCGAAACAGCAAGAATGACGCAGGCGACTTCGGGTCGCGCGATCAGCTTTTCGACGCTGTGAAGCCACATCGGTTTACCGGCCAATGTGGCGAACAATTTGTTATGCGACGATCCGAATCGGCGACCGCTACCGGCCGCCGGAATGATGACTGCGATAGAGCGGTTGAGATTCATGAATGACGGATCGGTCGCAGGAGACTCGTGCGCCAGCGGACCGTGCAAGTTAGGATCGTGCCGCGGCGTGTTTGAGCGGCAACCATTTGGCGTCCTGTTTGCTGCTATCGACACATTGTTGGATGAAGTACATGCCTTCGACGCCATCGTAAATGTTCGGATAGATCGTGTTCTTGCGCTCGATCGTTCCGCCTTCGGCGCGTTTGACCATATCGTCAAAGGCGGATGCATAGATGTTCGCGAACGCTTCGAAAAACGCTTCGGGGTGGCCGCTAGGCAAGCGGCACGCACCGGCGCCCGAAGCGTTCATGAACGGCGCATTGGGATCCCGCGTGTAGATCTGGTGCGGTTTGCCGTTTTGTCGAACGATCATCTCATTCGGGTTTTCCTGTCGCCACTTGAGCGAACCCTTGGTGCCGTCGATTTCGATTTCCACATCGTTCTCGCGTCCGTGGCTGATTTGCGATGCCGTGACGGTTCCCAAACCACCGTTTTCGTACCGGATCACGGCCGTTCCATAGTCATCGAGTTTGCGTCCAGCCACAAACGTCTTCAAGCTGCATGAAACTGAGTCTGGCAACAAGCCGGTCATGTAACGACCGAGATTATAAGCGTGAGTGGCGATATCACCGAACGCTCCGGCAGCACCACTCTTGGTCGGGTCCGTTCGCCAAGCAGCTTGTTTTTGATCTTCGGCTTCGAGCGGATCACGCAACCAACCCTGGATGTACTGGGCACGAATCGCGTTGATCTCACCGAGTTCACCGCCCAGGATCATCTCGCGAGCTTGTCGCACGAGCGGATATCCGGTGTAGTTGTGCGAAACCGCAAAGACGACATCATTCAGCTCCACCGTCTTCTGTAATTCTTCAGCCTGCTTCAAATCGAAAGTCATCGGTTTATCACAAATCACATTGAACCCAGCTTCGACAGCGGCGCGAGCGATCTCAAAGTGTGTGTGATTGGGTGTCGTGACGCTGATAAAATCGATGCGTTCCTCCGACGGCAACTTGCTCTCCGCGTCGATCAATGCTTCGTAGCTGCCGTAAGCACGCGATTCTTCGATGCCATAATCGGGCGCCGACGCTTTGGCTCGCTCGGGGTTACTCGAGAGTGCCCCGGCGACAACCACGGCTCGATTATCCAAACAAGCGGCGATGGAGTGGACGCGTCCGATGAATGATCCTTGGCCGCCACCGACAAGGCCCATGCGAAGTTTGCGATTCAGTGGTGCGTTGATGCCCATTTTTGCTGCCTGCGAATACCGATGAGAGAAACTGTGAAACGGCAATCGTAAAGTTCAGTGCGGCTGCGTACAATTCGGGGTACCCGTGGACCGCGATCGTGCCCGCGGAATGTCGACCTGTTCGCCGGCGGGGCCAGCGGACGCAACCTTGCTAGTTCTATCCAATTCTGGGAGTCTCAAAACGATGCCAACGTCATTTTCAGCTGACCTGCCGACCGCCGACGTGCCCACCAATCAATTGACACCATCGTGCTGTGGTGGACTGGGACGCGGATTGCTTCTGGGTTGGGCACTGCTGACGATCGCCGCCATCGGCGCCGCCGCGTATTTCGCGGGACAAGCGTCGGTGGACAACCCGGCCAATCCAAATGCGGCCCCTGCACTGGCGGGTGACTTTCCGCTGGTGAACGCGTCGGCGGCCGTTTCGAGCGAAAAGTATTCGATCGCGACAGGCCCGATGGGTGACGAAGCGGAAGGCGTTTTTGTGCTCGATCACAATTCGGGAATACTCCAGTGCTCTGTGCTGTACCCCCGAATGATGCAAGTGATGGCCCAGTTCCAGGTCAACGTGGCTGACGCGCTCGGTGCCGGTGGCAAGGGTGGATCGTATTTGATGGTCACCGGGTTCGCCGACTTTCCACGTTCCAATCAAGCTCCGCTCGCGTCGAGCGTCGTCTATGTTCTCGATACCGCGACCGGAAACTACGCTTGCTACAGAATGCCGTTCGACAAGACGGCGGTCGCCAGCGGACGCCCGCAATCGGGCCCGATGGTTCTGACGTTCCAGGGGACTGCTAATCCAGTGATCAATCGCGATTCGTTGCGCTAGGATCGACTTGGTCGGCGAAGAGTCGTCGTGGTTTATGAAGAAGGGAGTTTTCGGTGAAGAACGGAGTTTTCGTTGGATGGCCCGCAGTGAATAGAAAACTTAGTTTGACAATGTCTTGCTCGTTCGTGTTCTGTTCGCTGCTTGCTGCTCGCTGATGTCTTCATCCACCCTACCGGCCAACCATGGCTTGAATCCGCCGCAAGCCAAGGCGGTCGCGACGTTATCGGGGCCGATGCTGGTGCTTGCTGGCGCGGGCACCGGCAAGACGCGCGTGGTCACGTTCCGGATCGCGAACCTGATTCGCCATGGCATCGCCCCCGATCGAATTCTTGCGGTCACGTTTACCAACAAGGCCGCCGGCGAGATGCAAGAACGCGTCGGCGAGCTGCTCGGCCACCATCGCATGCGCCGGCCGCGACGTGGCGAACCGGCACCGCCCAAACCGGCGATCAGCACCTTTCACGCCCAATGCGTCCGAATCTTGCGGCGTCATGCCAAGGCGCTGGGCTATCCGGCCAAGTACACGATTTATGATCGTAGCGATCAAGAATCACTCGCACGCGGTGTGTTGCGCGAGCTGCGATTACCTAACACGGCGCTCAAACCCGCGGACTTGCTGAACATCATCAGCAACTGGAAAAACGCGTCAATTCGTCCTGATCGAGCCGCGTATGTCGCCGGTACCGACAAAGAACATTTCGCCGCAGCCGGCTACCGACGTTATCAAGACGCGCTCAAAGCCCGCGGTGCCATGGACTTTGACGACTTGTTGCTCAACACCGAATTGCTTTTCGATGAACATCCGGCGATCCGTGACGAGGAAGCCGCGATGTACGATCACGTGCTCGTCGATGAATACCAAGACACCAACGGAAGCCAGTATCGAATCACCAAACATTTGACGCTGCGACATCGCAACTTGTGCGTCGTGGGCGACGACGATCAATCGATTTACGCCTGGCGTGGCGCCGACGTTTCACACATCTTGAATTTCAATCAAGATTGGCCCGATGCCACCATCGTTTGGCTCGAAGACAATTATCGCTCGACGGGCGCGATCCTTTCGATGGCCAACCAATTGATCGGCTACAACACCAAACGACACGAAAAAGTACTCAAACCGAGCCGGCCGGATGGGCCGCGACCCCGGATTCTCCAGCACAAAGACGAGATCGCCGAGAGCAAGCTGGTCGTCAGCGAAATTGCGCACATGATCGAACGGGAACATATCCAACCCAAGCATATCGCGATTTTGTTCCGCACCAACGAGCAACCGCGATTGTTTGAGACCGAATTGCGCAAGGCCAAAGTTCCGTATGTGATGCTCGGTAGCCAATCGTTTTTTGATCGACGCGAAGTCCGCGACGTGATCGCGTACTTGAAATGGATCGAGCAACCCGACGATGAGATTTCGCTGCTGCGGATCATCAACACTCCCGCACGCGGATTGAGCACCAAGACCGTGGGGCTGTTGATGCAGCGAGCGGTCGAACGCGGCGTTCCCATTTGGCAAGTGATGCGAAACCCTGCCGCGATCGCTGACCTGCCCGCAGCGGCGCGTCAAGGAATTGCGGATCTAGCATCGATCGCTGATGACGTGCGACAACGGGCGGCGAATGAATCGCTGACAGCCGCCTACGAGACCCTGATGTCACGCACCGCCTACACATCCGAATTAACACGGTTGTACGATCAACCCGAAGAACGCGAAGCTCGCATTGCGTCGATTGGCGAAGTCGCGAACGCTCTGGCCGCGTATCAAGATAGCGAAGCCAAGGGTGACTTGACGGGCTTCCTAGGCGAAATCGCGCTGGGCGGAAAAGAAATGGGCAGTGAGAAAGACAAACTTGCCGCTAAGAACGCCGTTTGGTTGTTAACGCTGCATGCCGCCAAAGGACTCGAGTTTCCTGTGGTTTACATGGTGGGGATGGAGGAAGGGTTGCTTCCGCACAGCCGCAGTGTGAAATCGGAGGACGAGGAAGCGATCGCCGAAGAACGTCGCTTGTGCTACGTCGGCATCACCCGCGCCCAGGAAAAATTGACGCTTTCGATGGCATTGACGCGCCGCAAGTGGGGAAAGGAACGCCCGACGATTCCGAGCCAGTTTCTGTACGAGATCACTGGCAAGAGCGACAACCCGAACAAATATCGCAAACGCCAGCGATGATTTGCCCGGTGCGGCCGACCGTCGCTTGTTCGACGGGACCTTCGCGTTTACTCGGTCAGCTTCATCGGTGTATCGTCGCGCTGTTTCATGATCGCGTCGATCCGATTGGTCTTGACCACATTGTTCGGACCAAGCAGCAAGGCCGGATTGGCAGCGTGTGGATCTTTGTCCCAGCGAGCGACAATCGACAGTATCGCATCGCCTCGCTCGGAGTCGGTTCCCAGGGGCTCTATCTTCAAGTCTGCTAGCTCGGGCAACGTTTGCAACGAACGTCGCGCGATCATGCGAACGGCTAAATAAGGATCGTTCAATAGTTGAGCCAAGTAAATCGATTGCCAATCGTTGCCGGACACCGCTTGAGCTTCTGGCCAGCCCATCGTCCATGCCGCCATCGCACGATTGGCGGCGTTCCCTTTTAACAGCGCTAAAATGGATGCAGCGATCTCCGATTGCTCATCGTCCAACTCCGGTTCATCGATCGAGTACCAGTCCTTCAAATGGCCAGCTGTCCATTTCAGTGGCTTGTCCAAGTGGCATTGGTTGCACGCGTTGGGACGGTCGACCGCTAATTCTCGCTTCAAGTCCGGGGAGCTGATGGTGTGATTGCGGATCGCTTTCAGCAGGCCATAAGCCGTATGTGGCATGTGGCAGTTGTAACAATTCGATCCCGACGAATCGGCCAGGTGATGGGTGTGCGCGGTCGAGTACTGTTGCTCGTCGTGGCACTGGACACAGGCATCGTTCCCAAGCGAGCTCGGTTTCAACTGGTCATTGGCCCAATCCTTCTCATTGCGAGTGTCGTCGGCCGATTGGTGAAGTTGATGGCATGTCAGACATCCCATCTCACCGCGTTGGAAACAAGCGGACTGTTCCAACGAAGTGTATTCGCGACCCGACACTCGCACGACGCCGTCGGCATAGTACGTACCTCGATTGGTGCTAACCACGCGCTCGTGCATCGACTGGTTCTTCAGCAGCTCCTTCATCTGGGGACTGTGAAGTTGCCAGACGTCGTAGGTCTGGCGCAAATCGGTGCCCGGTTGAAACGTAATGCCTTCCATGTTGATTTTGTCCGCGTCGCCTTTCAGCGTCAGGACCGCGTGACATTGGCCACAGATTTGCGAAGATCGCACATGCGAGAGGTTTTCGGGATTCACGATCGGATCTACGGACGGCGAGGCGGCCGTTTGCCGACTGGCCAGTGAGCCTCGATGATACGCGACGTGTTGCTGGCCCGGCCCGTGACATGCTTCGCAGCTAATTCCGAACTCGGCCGCTCGCGTGTCCCACTCGCCGCCCGTCACTTCACGCTCTTGAGGGTGCGTGGAATGACATTTACTGCAATCAGCATTCCAGCGTCCAATCTCATGCGAAACGGAATCATCCGTCGGATTCAAAAAAGCAGCCGACCTCGGAATCCACTCTTGGGTTTCATTCAGATACACAAACGGAAGGATGGCCAACGTACGTCGCACGCCGACGGGAAACCAATAGGCTTGCATGTGATGCGAACCAGTTGTCATCACGATGGGGCGTTGAACGCGTTGTGACGCTTCGGCCGTTCCCGGCATAGCCGCTGGATCGAGCAGTTCGACCCAGCACACGTCATCAACTTGCCGCAAGTGATAGTCACGTCCATTTTGCGATAGCTTCACATCGTCAAAGTCGCCCAAGATCACCTCGGGCTTGGCCACTTGAGTCATCGTTCGATGATACGACGCGAACCACGTCGCGTGCTGCTGGGGGTGGCACTCGAGGCACGCATCCGAAGCGACATAACCACGATCGGCAACCTCAATCGGACGAAATGCCGCAAGCTTGGTTGCGGTCGGTACGTCTTCCTGGACTTCAGGCGCCACTGGTTCCGACTCAATGGCCTTTGTCCGTGGCATGACCGGGACGACAGGCGGCGGCAGCGCTATCGCGACAAAGGCCACTACGACGATGGGTACCAGGAGCGCAGCGAGGATCGAGCGTTTGAGCCACCAAAGAAACGCGCCACCGACCAGCCCGATGACGACACTCAAACCGATGACTGCTTCATTCATCCGCGCATACTGTCCAAATCGTCGCTCCGATGCTGTGGGGGATTCACGCGACAAACGAAATCACGACGCGCCCGGCAAGTCGATTCGAGCACACGAGTCGTCCTTCCCCCTGGGAGACTCAATTAAGAGTATGTCGTCACGCTCTTTTTAGTGCAACTCGCTTCCTGGCGACGCCTTGCCATCCAGACGAGCGACAATTGAACTTGTACCCCAAGATTGGGATGCCGTTGCCCGCACAGCACTTAAAACGACGCCTGGTTACGGTAAACTATTGGCTAACCGATGCGGATCCAAAGCTTGTCGTTTCCAGCTTGCTCGGTTCCATCGAGTTTAGCTAACGGGACTTCGCCGCAGGACATGAGACCTTGAATTACAAACGCTGGTTCGCACTCATTTCGATCGGCGCGGTCGTCGCCTGGTTTGGCTACGTCGTGCTCCAATCGGAAAGCGACGATGAATTGGTTCGTGACCTGATGAAAGCGCAACAGCAGCGAAGCGATAACGAAACGGAAGTCTCGGCCGCAACTGGACCGCCACCAGACATGGTCGTGAACTGGATTTCCGAAGAGAACATTTGGTTCGTTGGCAAGTACCAGGACGGCGGCGGTGTCGAAATCCCGTTCCAGCCCGGCGAGTTTCCGGCGAAAAGTGACGACCACCAACCACGACACGACAATCCCGGATTCGTTGGTCCCCAGCAATGCCAAGAGTGTCACCGCGACAAGTATCAGTCGTTTCTCGCGACGGGGCACTACAAGACAAGTCGGCCGGTGAATGAGTCGACGATCGATGGAAGCTTTGAGGCCGGTTCAAACACGTTTCAGACCTCGGACCCCAACGTGTCCTTTGAGATGATTCGTCGTGGAGACGAGTTTCTACAACGCGTGCATTTCTTTGACTGGAGCTTTGAGGTCCCGATGGAAATCATCATGGGATCATCGAAGATGGCTCAGACGTATCTGTATTGGCACGGTGACGGTCTGTATCAACACAACGTGACGCACATTACCGATGGCAATCAATGGATCAATAGCCCCGGTTACATTGACGGGGACGCCGCGTACGCCCGGCCGATTCCCCAGCGATGCCTGGATTGCCACATGACGTATTTCGATTTCCGCGGCAAGACAAACCGTTACACCCCGGATTCATTGATCTTGGGCGTGACCTGTGAACGATGTCACGGACCGGCCAAAGAGCACGTCGATTTCCATCGTGACAACCGAGTCGCTCGCGAAGCGGTCAGTATCACCAACCCTGCTGACCTGCCGCGACAAGCTCAAATGGAAGTCTGTGGGCAATGCCACGGAGGCTCCCGGGGTCTGAAGGGCGATGCCTTGAGTTTCCGGCCCGGCGACCGGCTAGAACAACACTACCAACCACCGGACGACGAAGACGGCATGAAAAACAGTGTTCACACCAGCAATCAATTGACTCGATTGTCACAAAGTGTCTGCTTTCAGCAATCACAGATGACGTGCATCGATTGCCATGACCCGCACCATAACGAACGTGGCAACCAAACGCTGTTTTCCAAACGATGCATGACCTGTCACGAAAGCGAAAGCGATTGCGGCTTCTTTCCGCACGAAGGCGTCAACTTTGCCGAGAACTGCGTCGACTGCCATATGCCGCGACGTTCGACGGAGGATTTGCGTTTGAAGAGCGTGGACGGCGATGTTTTTCCTCCTCTGCGCGATCACCTGATCCGCATCGACGCCAGTGCCACCGAAGCTCATCTCGCTGAGTAAGTAACGCGAACCTCAGAACTCACTCAATGGTGTAATGACCCCGAACGCCACGCCGCGATCATGCCGCTTAGCTTGCGAGGACTACTTAGGACGCGAAGATTTTCGGGTCGGTGCAGGCCGGAGAACGGGCGTCCAGCCGGGGTGAACGAGGGGTCGGAAACTTTCCAGCGCCGCGATTCCACTTTGCAGTTCATCGGCATACTCGGGATCGTCCACCACGTTTCGTGTCTCTTGTGGATCGATGCGATGGTCGTACAACTCACGGGCTACGGCGCTTCCGGATTCCCAATCCCGCCATTCGGCGTAGCGAATGATGGGCGTGCGAACGGAATACCCCATCGCCTCGGGAGCGCCCTGGTAGTAGGCAGGACGTGGATGCTGGGTCAACGCCGCGGGTCGAATGTGATCGGATGACTCATCGAGCACGGGAACCAAGCTGATTCCATCCAACCCCCGAGGCTTAGGCAAACCACACAGCTCCACCAGCGTCGGAAACAAATCCAATAGCTCGACCAGTGCCGATGTCGAACGACTGGTCAAGCGGTCTGGGGTTGCGATCATCAGCGGCACGCGCGCGTCGAGTTCAAAGTTGGATGTTTTCGCCCACAGTGTTTGCTCGCCCAGATGGTATCCATGATCGCTGAGGAATACGACGATCGTGTTGTCGGTCAAGTCCAGTCGATCGAGCTCATCGAGCACACGGCCGATTTGGGCATCCAGATAGCTGATGTTTGCCAAGTACCCATGTCGTATTTCGAGGGCCTCGTCGGCGGGAATCGCGACACCGCCATTGCCCAGTAACTCGCGACTGTTGTGCCACGCGATGCGCGGAGCGTTTTCGGGCCAAGCGGCGGGATTGGGCATCGTCATCTGGTTTCGCTGGTAGAGATCCCAATACTTCTTGGGTGCATTGAAGGGTGAATGCGGCTTCCAAAATCCGACGCCCAGAAAAAATGGCTTGTCGCCCGATGCGACATCGCGAAGCGCCCCGACAGCCATCGAAGCGATGCGTCCGTCGTAATACGACTCGTCGGGAACATCGCGACATTCGCATTTGCGATTCGTGGCGAGGTTAGGTGGCAGCGGGCCGTCGACGATCGCAACGTCTTCGCCGTGAGTGCCGATATGCATCTGTTCCGCCACGCTCCACGAACTCGGATCGCTTTGTGCCGGATCTTTCCAATTGTGAAACAGCTTGCCAATGCCACGCGTAAAGTAACCGTTGTCGCGAAAGTGTTGGGGCAGCGTGACCACCGGCGCATCGCCATCGCGATAATGCTTGGTCAAATTCCAAATTTGAAGCGAGTCGGGACGTCGACCGAGCATCATTGAAGCACGAGACGGATTGCAGAGTGCTTGCTGGCAATATGCCCGATCAAAACGCATACTGCGACTGGCGAGTCGATCAAGATTGGGGGTCTTCACCAGCGGGTGCCCGTACGCGGCGAGATCATTTCGAAAGTCGTCGGTAGCGATGAACAGCACGTTTCGCCGCTGGGCTTCATTGGCTTGGGAATTCGCATTGGTGACCACGGAAATTATCACCGCCACCAGCAAACGCATCGTCATTTTCATCGTCACATTTCACCTTAGTCGTAGATCATCGGTCACGCATCAACCAACTCGTCGTCCCCGGACTCTTGCTCAGGTTGCCAGAGGAGTTGAATGTACGACAGTCGTGGTCGATCGCGAAGCCTTTCAATGTTAGCACAACCGTTCGACACAATTGATCTCTACAACAGCGTCACCACCGCAAACCGCCGTGCAACGACGCAGGTCCGAGGCGTGTTACAATTGTGCCCCGTGAATTCGCTTTTCGGCGATCGTTTTATCCCCACCTGAAGACAACCTAGCCATGAACGTTTCAAAGAAAAACACTGATCGATCCACCAATGTCGGGCGACGCCAGTTCTTGATGACCTCGTCGGCGATCGCTGCGACGACCGCACTCGCATCGGTCGGTACAACAACGGCTCTCGCCCAGACTCCAGCGACTGGTCCCTACGCGTTACCCCCGCTGCCGTACGCTTATGACGCGTTGGCTCCGATCATCGACGAAAAAACGATGACGATTCACCACACCAAACACCATCAAGGGTACGTGGACAAACTCAATGCTGCTGTCGCTGGCCAGACCGGGCTGGCGGGCAAGTCGGTGGAACAGTTGATCGCGAACTTGGACCAGGTTCCCGAGTCGATCCGCACAGCGGTTCGAAACAATGGCGGCGGTCATGCCAACCACACGTTCTTTTGGAAAGTGATGCAGCCCGCCGGATCGAACGCGTCACCCCAGGGTGAACTCGCCTCGATGATCGAGTCGAAATTTGGTTCACTCGATTCCATGCAGCAAGCGTTCAACCAAGCGGCGGCGACTCAGTTCGGTAGCGGCTGGGCGTGGCTGGCCCATGGCAAAGATGGTCTCGAAGTGCTGTCGACACCGAACCAAGACAGTCCGCTTTCGCAAGGAAAAACGCCGCTGTTGGGCATCGACGTTTGGGAGCACGCGTACTATCTGAATTATCAAAACCGTCGCACGGATTATGTGGCCGCGTTCTGGAAATTAGTGAACTGGAACCAAGTCGCAAAGAACCTTGGCCAAGCGAAGGGTTGAGCCGAGACTGAGAATCGCTCGTTCGTGGAACTGGCCGCTCGCCGGTTGACAACGAGACGATGCCAGTCAATCATTGGCTCCGTTCAAGGTGACTCACCCGGTTTCTACTGGGTGAGTGAACAGGGAACTCCGGTGAAATTCCGGGACGGTCCGGCCGCTGTGTGCCATCCGCAACTCGTCGAGTTGCATCCGTCGCTCCTTTCTAAGAAAGAGCCATTGTTCGCCGATCAAGCGAATGAGAAGGCTGTGAGCGATCGGAAAAGATGGTGAGTCAGAAGACCTACCTTGAACGAGACGTTTTGGTGCCTTCTTGGTTTGAGGCGAACGTTGCAGTGTGTGATCGATGATTGCGCGCTGGATGATTTCAAACTTTGCCCGCTAACAATTCCTGCTTTCGCCGTTTCGTTGCGATTTGATTCGACGGGTCGTTCGTTCATTTGACGAACGTCGGTGCGATGAAGATACGCGAGCTGAGTGCGTCGGCACGGATCTTGTCACGGGGTATTCGCTGGAGTTTCGTTGATGAAGACAACGCTGGGTGCAACACTGGTCATGCTGATGATGCTCGTTTCCTCAACCGTCGATGGCGGAATCTATTCTGGTCCGACCGATACATCGAACTCGATTGACGGTGGAATCGCGTTTACCGATTCCCGCTTCGTCCAATGGGCCAACGTGATCGACGAGTCGCGAACGATATTGGCTCCGCGCGGCAGCACGACGATCAATCAAACCGGAAGCATCAATAGCCTGGGTGACCTCGATGCCGCTCAGATCGCTGGAGGCATGTCGCCGGGATTCCTAACCGTGCAGTTTCCGACGGGCATTCGCGATGGAGTCGGAGCCGACTTTGCCATCTTCGAGAACGGGTTTGCGTTCGGACAAACCGACACGGGCTCTCCAGGATTGTTCGCTGAGTTTGCCTACGTCGATGTCTCGTCCAACGGGTCTGAGTTCGCTCGCTTTCCCAGCATCTATCTCAACTCGGGCGCCCTGCCCGGAGGTTTCGGCAGCGCCTTCTCCGCCTTTGACGTTACCAACGTCTTCAACTTAGCCGGCAAACACGCCTCTGGGATTGGCACACCATTTGACCTCGCGAGCCTGATCGACGATCCGCTGGTGCGCAGCGGACAAGTCAACTTGAACAGCATCCAATACGTGCGAATGTTTGACATCCCCGGGAACGGTTCGTTCACTGACAGCCTGGGCAATCCCATCTACGACAATTGGCTTACATCAGGAAGCGGCGGATTCGATTTTCGGCTCGGTGAGGGTTTGGGCGTGGGCGTCATCAACGCGACTGCGGTTCCGGAACCGAGCAGCATGACGATGTTCGCAATGATTGCCGGTGGAATCGCGTATCGCCGACGACACCAGCGACGAGCTGTCCAAGTGGGTTGATCGGCGGTTGTCCGACCAAGCACGTCGCAGGAATCAGGGTCATCGAACTTGGACCAGATCACACACGCGGCTGAGAACTCCGGCGCGGCGAATCGATGCCACCACTTCGCCCTTCAGTTCGCTGGATGGCAGTTGGCCACGAACGACGACCGATGCGTTTTCGATCGTCACCAGGATCTTGGCAGCGTGGTCACGAAGCTGGTCGTGCACCACGAGCACCGATCGAATGTTTTGAATAAAGCGATTATCCCGAATCTCGCATTCTTGGATTGTCATCATGGAACTCCGCAGGCGGTGAAGGATGGTTCATCTATCAAGCCTTGCGCACAGATTCGCCAAGCGTTACCAAGATCTCGCCAAGAATTTCCCGAAAATTGTTTTGACCGCCGTCCAAGCGGAATTGACCGCGTCTTGATGCCCTCCAACGCGTCAATTCGCCACTCAAACGATCTATTAAGTTGGATTGCGTTCCGCTAGCAGCGAATGAAGCGCATCATCGAGCGCTCGGGCGAAGCGGCGTGGCGACTGGGAATCGTACGGAAAATAGAGCGACGGTTCGATCAACTCCAGCTCGATGACCGCAGGCTCGTTGATGGCAACGTCGACGATATCCACTCGGGCATAGACGAGTGGTTTCGTGATCACGGCCAA
Organism: Pirellulaceae bacterium; assembly: GCA_041741195.1. Classification (GTDB taxonomy): domain Bacteria; phylum Planctomycetota; class Planctomycetia; order Pirellulales; family Pirellulaceae; genus JBBSJZ01. Next base: position 15,835 of record JBGSKM010000119.1, on the reverse strand, counting down.
TGCGTTTTGAGCAACCGCGAGCTGTTCCGGCGTCGGATCCACCGCCTTCAACCGGCTACCGTATTCCTCTTGGACGCGAAAATCGCCGGCCTTGGGCGTCTTCAAAATCGTATGGCTGTATTGGCCGCCAAAATAAAACAGGGACCATTCGCCGATCTCGACCACGCTCGACAAGAACGGCTGGATCATCGCCAGCCGATGTTGGTAGCAATACAAAATTTGCTGGGTAGATTCATCGTCGCTCTCACGTCGCCAGCGAAATGTGTCGCGGGCACCGGCGCCGATGGTCGGCTTGATCACCAACTCGTCACTGCCGAATTGATCCATCGCTTGGCAAAGACACTCGGCTGTCGGCGATTCCCGCCAAACCGTCGGGACGATTCGCACACCGGCGGATTCGATCTGTCGTAGGTAGGTTTTGTCGATATTCCAGCGAACGATTTCGAGCGAATTGATGAGCGTCGCGCTGGAGCGATCGATCTGCTCGAGCACGTGCAGAAACGCGTCGACGTCGTGGTGATAGTCCCACGGAGTCCGTATCACGACGGCGGCGAAGTCGTCCCAATTCGTGGTCGTTGACCGCCAAGATACTTCGACGACGTCCCATCCCAGTTGATTGAGCGGTACGACGGCCAGATGATCGTAGGCGACGAATCCGTCCAACGAGTCCATGGTCAAGAAAGCGATTCGTCGACGTCGCATGGATGCACGGCCACCGGGATTCAAAGTGACGCGTTCACTCGGCGGTACGCAAAGTGACACGCAATTGCCAGCACTCCATAGACCGACGCCACGCCAAGATTGATGGCAATGACTGGATCGTTGTAGAGTCCAATGGAGATCATGATCAACAGTATCACCATTTGGCACGCTGCGGCTACAAGTCCATACGCGATACCGACGCGGCGGAGTCGCGACAGTTGGATGTTCCACACCAACAGAATCGGGACATTGACGAAAAACAACGCACCGACGTAGGAATCGATCGTGCCTCGACCGATCAGCAACCAAGCGAAGGTGCCCTGCAAACCTGTGGCGAGGGAAACGAAGAATAGAATCGCCCGATCCAACCAGCTTCGGGGCGTCTTTCGACGGCCGGCCGTAACTCGGCACGCATCCGCGCTGGATACCGGTTCGGCCAACAACGGTGGCTGGTAAGGATTCGTCGTCACCTCGGATCGATCAGACTTTGGCGGCATCCAAACGCGCTTGGAATGTTTCGAACAAGTAATGACTATCGTGCGGCCCCGAAGCGGCTTCGGGGTGATATTGAACGCTGAATGCGTCGGCTTCGCGGTGCCGAACTCCGGCGACCGTGTCATCATTCAAGTTACGGTGAGTGATCTCCAAGCAATCAGGCAACGACTTTTCTTCGACGGCGAAACCGTGGTTTTGAGTCGTGATTTCGACTTTGCCCGTCGTCAAATCCAACACCGGTTGGTTCACGCCGCGATGTCCGAACTTGAGCTTGAACGTCTTTGCGCCACAAGCGAGCGACAACAATTGGTGACCGAGACAGATGCCGAACACGGGAACTTGTCCGATCAATTCCGAAATCGAACGATGGGCGTATTCGAGCGGTTCGGGGTCGCCCGGTCCGTTGGACAAAAACACGCCATCGGGTTCCAGCGACATGATGTCGCTCGCCGTCATGTCGCCAGGCACCACGGTGACGCGATTCCCGCGCGAATGGAAGTGACGGGGGATGTTCCATTTCATGCCAAAGTCCATGCACACGACATGGCGTACCGACTTGCCGGCTTCGCTCTTGGGCAGCATCGCCTGGGTCCAGTCGTCCAGCGGATGCTCCCAAGTGGTCGTACCCTTGGCCATCACTTCACGAACCAAGTCACGACCGACAAGCCCTGGAGCCGCCTTGGCCTTGGCGATGAGCGATTCATCGGAAAGGTCAGTGGACGACAATACTCCACGCATTGCACCGAGGTTTCGAATGCGACGGACCAGCGAGCGCGTGTCAATGCCGGCGATCGCGACGATATTATGTTGGCGAAGGTAGTCGCCGAGCGCACCGCCAGCGCGATAGTTGCTGTGGATGCGGCTGGTTTCACGGACCACAAAACCGGCCAACGATGGAACCCGATGCTCCACATCAATTTCGTTGACGCCGTAGTTACCAATCTCGGGGTACGTCATCGTGACGATTTGTCCGCGATAACTGGGGTCCGTCAAAATCTCCTGGTAACCGGTCATGGCGGTGTTGAAGACGACTTCGCCGTCGACTTCGCCATCGGCACCAAAGGATTGGCCCGCGTAAACCGTGCCGTCTTCGAGCGCTAACTTCGCTGGTTTGAACATGGATCTCTTGAAAAATTACAGGGTTGGTCGGCGAGTCGCCGAATGCCGCGTCGCGCTCGTAAGCGAACCTCAGGTATCAATCAAATCTTCGGGAGCGAGAATCGGCACTTTGTTTTCTTCGACTTCTTGTTTCTCGCGCCACGGCTCGCCCTTTTTGTAGCTTTCGAGCTCTTCTTGCAACTGGTCGACTTGGGCTTCTTCGCGTGTCTTATCGCCGCTTTCGATGGACGCTTCGGCGAGTTCGACGGCCTTGGTACTCCACTCGATCGCTTTTTCAAAGTCGCCCGCTTCGGCATAACCGGCCGCCAGCGTACTCAGAATGTGAGCTTCTTTGAAGTCCGTCGACTTTGCAGCCCGTTCGCCGAGTTCGATCGATCGTTTGCCGTCGCGAATACCGTCTTGGGGACTGGTCGCAAGCACCCACGCAAGATTGTTGAGCAATCCAGAATTCTCGGGATCGTCCTTTTCCGCAGCCGCGAGTGCTTGTTCGTAATCCTTGATCGCTTCGGCGTGGTCGCCGACGCTTAGCCACGCATCGGCTCGGGATCGCAGGATAGCGACGTTCTTGGGATCGCGATCCAGCACCGCCGACAACGTCTCGATCGCCATTCGCGGCCGATCGTCTTGCGAGTACAAGTTCGCGAGCTGCAATTGACGCGATACGTTTTCGGGGTCACGCGAGACCAGCAGCTTCATATCGTTGATCGCATCCGCCATCCGTTTCTCGTCCATGGCGATTAAACAGCGAAGGAAAATGGCTTGGTCAACGTCAGCGACTTGCGGTGCGATATCGATCGCGCTTTTTAAATCTCGTTTTGCAGCGTTGATGTCACCGCGAGCCAGCGACGATTGCGAACGTAGCAACAGCGACAGCGGATCCTTGGGCTGCATCGCGAGCGCCTTGTTAAAGTCCGCCAGCGCCTCTTCGTCGCGTCCCTCTTGCTGGTACAAGATCCCACGCAACCGATACAGACCCTCGTTCGGTTTGGCTTGCAAAGTCTTGGTGACCAAGTCGATCGCGTCTTTCAGCCGATCCAGCTTGACCAACTGGTCCACCGCAGCCTGAGCCACCGTTTGGTTGGTCGGATCTTTGCTCAACAAAGCTTCCAAGTCTTCGAGCGCTCCGTCGACGTCGCCATTTTGTAGACGCAGCCCCGCGCGGGCTTGCATCGCTTCCAGGTTATTCGGATCGATCTTTACCGCTTGCTCAAGGTCGGCGAGCTTGTCCTCATCATTCGGCTGGGTCAACGCACGCAACACATACGCGGCACTCTGCTCGACCGGTTCGTCCTTGAGCAACTCGATCGCTTTCGTCGTCGCTTCTTTGATCGCGGCAACGTCGCCTTCGGGCAACATATTGAGCCGCGCGATCATCAGGTACGCTTCGACCAACGTCGGGTCGTACTTGACGGCGTCATTGAGGCTTTCCAGTGCGTCGTTTTTCATCTGCATTTGGCGGCGACCTCGCGCCTGCATCATTCCGCCGGCCAATTCTTGGCCACGTTGCAGTAGCACCGAACCGAGCATCTGGTTGGCGAACGCCAAATTCTCGTCGCCAAGCCCCTTGGCCAATGCGGATTTGAGCAGCGCCGCAACGGCTTCGAGCTGCTGGACGGTTTCCGCATCAATTCGCTTGATGACAGCTTCGTCCAAATCCGCTTGTCCAGCGTCGGCCTTCGGCGAATCCGATTTCGGCGTCTCAGCCTCAGTCGGCTTGTCAGCTTTCTCGGCGCTGGTTTCGTCAGCAGCCTTCTCGTCAGCGTTTTCGTTTTCGATCGGCTGTTGTTCTTGGGTGGCGCCAGCTTCTTGGGCGATCCCGATGGAGACAAAGCTTCCACTGGCGATGGCAAAACAGCAAATCCCCGCGACCGCGATGACGGCATGAAGCGGGAATGTCTTACGAAACAGTTGATCGAAGCTCATGGTAGAACGAACTCGCGGTAACGTCATTTGACTGGGGCCAATCGGAGTGGAATCGTCACTGCATGCTATTATGCCCGTTTTTCCCTCCCACGCGAAGCCGAAGTCGAGCACGTTCGGCGAGGATTTGCACGAATGAATCGTCCCAAAGTCTTTGTAACCCGCGAAATTCCGGCTGTCGGGCTGGAGCTTGTCCGCGAAAAATGTTCGGTGGATTTATGGCCAGCACGTTTGCCACCTTCGCGCGACGAGTTGTTGCAGCACAGCGGCGGATGCGCGGGGTTGTTGACGCTGCTAAGCGATACGATCGACGCGGAAGTGATGGACGCCGCGGGGCCAGGCTTGCGTGTGATCAGCAACTTTGCGGTCGGCTACAACAACATCGACGTCGCCGAGGCCAATCGCCGCGGAATACGGGTTGGTAACACGCCAGACGTTTTGACCGATGCGACCGCTGATATCGCCGTCGCGCTGTTGCTCGCCGCCGCGCGACGATTGAAAGAATCGTCACAGCAAGTGATCGATGGCACTTGGCAAACGTGGGAGCCGACCGGATTGATCGGCGCTGATTTGCGTGGACGCACGCTGGGGATCGTCGGTATGGGACGCATCGGATTGGCGACCGCGCGTCGATTGGCACGCGGCTGGGAAATGCGAGTCATCTACACCTCGCGGTCCCCCAAACCCGACGTCGATATTGAACTCGACGCGACCCGAGTCGAACTGGACACGTTGCTGGCGCACAGTGATTTTGTGTCCATTCACACGGACTTGAATCCCGAAACGGAAAAGATGTTTGGCGCAAGTGCCTTCGCGAGGATGAAACCCACGAGTGTTCTCGTGAATACTGCTCGCGGCGGCGTCATCGACCAAGCAGCGCTTGCCGAAGCACTGCAAGCCGGGCGCATTCGCGCCGCCGGACTAGACGTTACCTCCCCGGAACCACTGCCGCCAACGCATCCGCTGGTGGGTTTACCTCAATGCGTGATCTTGCCCCACATCGGTAGTGCGACCGACGACAGCCGCGATGCGATGGCCAGGATCGCCGCCGAAAACCTGATCGCGGGAATCCAAGGCCAACCGCTGCGAAGCGAAGTCACCGCGTGAGGACGCGATGTCCATCGCTAAGCACTGAACACGAATTGATCGCCGCGATAGTCGACATGCACGGTGCTGCCCTCTGGATACGAATTCCTGAGCAGCGACGTGGCCAGCGGGTTTTGAATCTCGTTTTGGATCACACGCTTGAGCGGTCGTGCCCCGTACATCGGATCGTAGCCAGCGTCCGCGATGCGATCGATGGCCGCGTCGCTGACGACAAGCTTGAGTCCGTTGTCGTCCAGACGTTTCGCGAGCCCATTGAGCTGCAATTGAACGATGTGACGAATCTCGTCGCGGTTGAGCGGATGAAAAATAACGATGTCGTCGATTCGGTTCAGAAACTCGGGCAGGAATCGCGCCCTCAGCGCTTCTTGCACGGCGTTCCTCATCTCCTCTTCGTCACCGCCCTCGGAGTTCACACGCTGGATGACTTGGCTACCGACGTTGCTCGTCATCGCCACGACGGTGTTGCTAAAGTCGACGGTGCGACCATGGCCGTCGGTTAACCGACCATCATCGAGTACTTGCAAGAGAATGTTGAACACATCCGGGTGTGCCTTTTCCATTTCATCCAGCAAGATCACGGCGTAGGGTCGGCGTCGCACCGCTTCGGTCAACTTGCCGCCCTCTTCATACCCGACATATCCAGGAGGTGCGCCGATCAATCGCGAGACACTGTGTCGCTCCATGAATTCGCTCATGTCGATGCGAACCATGGCCCCCTCATCATCAAACATGACTTGCGCCAGCGCCTTGCAAAGCTCCGTCTTGCCGACCCCGGTGGGGCCAAGGAACAAGAACGAACCGATCGGTCGGCTCGGATCTTGCAACCCGCTACGGCTGCGGCGAACTGCATCGGAAACTGCCGCGACAGCTTCGTTTTGGCCGATCACACGACCGTGCAATCGTTCTTCCATCACCAACAACTTCGCTCGCTCGGTTTCCATCATGCGGCTAACGGGAACGCCGGTCCAATGGCTAACGACTTCCGCGATTTCATCTTCGGTCACTTCTTTGCGGAGCAATCGTCGCTTGTCGCCCTTATCGGTTTCCGCGGGAGTTTTTTCGCCATCGCGCTGTTCGAGTTCGACCAATCTCGCCTCGAGCTCGCGTTGTCGCGATTGAACTTGCAACATCTCGCTATAAGTCGCTTCGGGACTCTGGCCTCGCAATTGAAGCTGTTTAGCTTCCGCATCGAGCGTCGCGAACCGATGTTGCAACTGTTCCGCCTCTTTGCGAATCCCTTGCACATCGTCGAGTCCCATCTTCTCCGCTTCCCACTGCTCGCGCAAGCTGGCCAGCTCTTGCTTGAGCGACTCCATTTCGTCTTCGATCTCCTCGCGTTTCTCGATCGCCGACGATTCTTCTTCGTCAACGAGTTGGCGATGCGCGAGTTCGAGTTGACGCAAGCGTCGTTGCAATTGGTCGATCGGCTCAGGAACACTTTCCTTTTCCATCGCCAAGCGGCTCGACGCTTCATCGATCAAATCGATCGCCTTGTCCGGCAAGAAACGATCGGCGATGTAGCGGTTGGAGAGCGTTGCGGCAGCCACGATCGCGCTGTCCGTGACCTTGACGCCGTGGTGAGATTCGTAGCGTGACTTGAGCCCGCGCAAGATCGCGATCGTGTCTTCGACCGACGGCTCGCCGACATAGACCGGCTGGAAACGACGTTCCAGCGCCGCATCTTTTTCGATGTTGGTGCGGTATTCGTCCAGCGTCGTCGCGCCGATGCAACGCAGCACGCCGCGTGCAAGTTCGGGCTTGAGCAAATTCGCCGCGTCGGCGGACCCTTCCGCCTTGCCCGCGCCCACGACAAGGTGCAATTCGTCGATGAACAAGATGACTTGACCGGCCGCGTCTTTGACTTCGCGAAGTACCGACTTGAGCCGTTCTTCGAAGTCCCCGCGGAACTTTGCTCCGGCGACGAGCGCACCCATGTCGAGCGAGATGACTTTCTTTTGCTTCAAGCTTTGCGGTACATCGCCATCGAAAATGCGAATCGCCAGCCCTTCGGCGATCGCCGTCTTACCCACACCCGGTTGACCGATCAGGACGGGGTTGTTCTTGGTCCGACGCGATAGCACCTGAATAACTCGGCGGATCTCGTCATCGCGACCGATAACGGGGTCGAGTTTTCCTTGCGCGGCAAGTGCCGTCAGATCAATCCCATACTTCGCCAGCGCCTGGTAGGTATCTTCCGCATTCTGGTCCGTCACTCGCGCCGACCCGCGGATCTCTGCCATCGCCTTGAGCACATCGTCGCTCGTCACGCCGGCCAATTTGAGTAGATTCTTGGCCTTGCTATCGGCTTTGGCGATGCCGAGCAACAAGTGTTCGGTGCTCACGAATTCGTCTTTGAGAGATTCGGCTGCCGTCGCGGCAGCGTCAAAGACTTTTTGCAGCGACGGGCCAACCCCTGCTTGTCGGCCGCCGGAAACCTTGGGCAGCTTGTCCGACTCGCTCGCGACGGTTCCGCGCAATTGGTTGACGTTGACCTTCAACTTTTCGAGCAGCGGAATGGTCAGTCCATCGCTCTCGTTGAGCATCGCGCCGAGCAAATGCAGCGGGTCCATCTCGGGGTTGCCCGCGGAGGCCGCAAGACTTTGCGTCTGGGCCACCAGCCCTTGAGCCTTGTTCGTCAGTTTATCAAATCGAAAAGCCATGATTCTTGCCCATCCAGTAGGCCGGCAACACAAAGTCGAGTGAAGTGTCGTCCAGCAACATGTAGGCCGGCAACAAGGAGCGTCCGCGACGCCGTTCCGGCATCCCTATCTCAAAAAAACTTAGCAAACAAAACCCTCCCGCGATCGCCGCGGGAGGGTGAATCGATCGCTGGCTTGCACGACGATTCGTGCAGACCGACATGCGACGTATCGGAAAACCATCGCGAGGCCCGCGGCTAGCGCCGGCGGCTCAGGGTTTTGAGATCAGTCGTTAATCCTTGACTTCGAAGTCGGCGTCGATCGCATCGTCATCGCTATCGGCTGCCGCGGCACCGGCCGGGCCCGCCGACGCACCTGACGTCGAATCGGCACTCGTCTTTTCGTAAAGCACTTTGCTAAACGCTTGTGACGCCGAGTCGAGTTCGTCCGTCGCTTGTTTGATCGCCGCCGTATCGGTACCCTCGGCTGCCTTCTTGACCTTCTCGATCGCCTTGTTCATCGGCTCTTTGTCCGACTCGCTCAGCTTCTCGTCATTCTCCTTCATCAACTTTTCGAGTTGATAAACTTGCTGGTTGGCCTTGTTCCGAGCTTCGACCAATTCGAACTCGCGACGGTCGGCTTCGGCGTTCGCTTCGGCGTCCTTCCGCATTTGTTCGATCTCGTCTTCCTTCAGCGCGCCGGCTTCCTTGATTTGAACGGAGGCTTCTTTGCCCGTTTTCAGTTCTTTGGCCGAGACGTTCACGATCCCGTTCTGGTCGATATCGAATTTCACTTCGATTTGTGGTACTCCACGCGGTTGTGGCGGAATGCCTTCGAGGTTGAACTCGCCGAGCAGCCGGTTATGCGACGCCATTTTGCGTTCGCCTTGGAACACGCGAACGGTCACCGCGGTTTGGTTATCCGCCGCCGTGCTGAAGACGTTCTTTTTCTCGACCGGAATCGTCGTGTTACGCTCCACCAGCGCCGTCATCACGCCGCCTTCGGTTTCGATACCAAGCGTCAGCGGCGCGACGTCCAGCAGCAGCACATCGGTACGGTCACCGGCGAGCACACTCGCTTGGATCGCAGCACCCACGGCGACAACTTCGTCCGGATTCACACCTTGGTGAGGTTCCTTGCCAAAGATTTGCTTGACGACTTCGCGTACCTTGGGCACTCGCGTGCTACCACCGACCAACACGATCTCGTCGATTTCCGACGGCTTCATGCCGGCGTCCTTGAGCGCTTGCAAGACTGGACCACGGCATCGTTCGACGAGCGCATCGATCAGCTCTTCGAACTTGCTACGAGTGATCTTCATCGTCAAGTGCTTGGGACCGCTGGCGTCCATCGTGATGAACGGCAAGTTGATATCGGTTTCCGGCAACGTGCTGAGCTCTTTCTTCGCCTTCTCGCAAGCTTCCTGCAATCGCTGCAGCGCCATCGGATCGTTGCGAAGATCGATCGCGGTGTCTTTCTTGAATTCCGACGCGACGTAGTGAATGAGCGCTTCGTCGAAATCGTCACCACCAAGGTGCGTGTCGCCCGACGTGCTGATGACTTGAAAGACGCGGCTTTCTTGTTCATCGTCACCGCTATCGGCAACTTCTAACACCGAAACGTCGAACGTACCGCCACCCAAGTCAAAGACGATGATCTTTTCATCCTTCTTCTTGTCCAAACCATAAGCCAGCGCCGCCGCGGTCGGTTCGTTGATGATCCGAGCGACTTCCAAGCCCGCGATCAAACCAGCGTCCTTGGTCGCTTGGCGCTGGGCGTCGTTGAAGTATGCCGGAACGGTGATTACCGCCTTGTTGACTTTGTGACCTAAGTACGACTCCGCCGACTCTTTGAGCTTGCGAAGGACTTTGGCGGAGATTTCTTGTGGCGTGTATTGTTTGTCGCCTACTTGAATTTTGACATACTCGTTCGCCGATCCCGTTACGCCGTAGGGAACCATCTTTTCTTCGGATTCGACTTCGCTATGTCGTCGACCCATAAAACGCTTGGCCGAATAGATCGTCCGTTTGGGGTTGGTGACCGCTTGGCGACGCGCAGGTTCGCCGACGATCGAGTCATCTTTGTCCGTGAACGCGACCACGCTCGGCGTCAACCGATTGCCTTCCGCGTTGGGAATCACCTTCGGCTCGCTACCTTCCATGATCGCAACCACGCTGTTGGTGGTGCCGAGGTCGATGCCAATAATCTTTTCACCTTGAGCCATGGTTTCGTTTCCTTGTGTTCGGAGAGGCAATGTGAGGTTGTTTTGTTGTCGTTTAGTCAGCCATGCTGGGGTGAATCTGTACTTTGGCAAAGGCCGTGCCAGTGACGATAGGGACGGTGCTGCCAATTGCGTGGCAGTCCACAAATCGCCTGCAATTTGATCAATTGCGTCAAAAAATATTTGGCTCCGAGCGCCGTGGACTGTCAAAACCGGGGCTACCAGGCAAAGGCATTATTGTCGCCACTTGGCGTTATGTCATTTTGACAGGCGGCTATCACCGGCGCCGACTTTCGGCGCACAATGCTGCGGCAATTGCGTCCCTCCACGACTCTCCATTCCTCCTTTCCTTGCGGTCAATGCAAATGGCGAAATCCGTACGCCGACAAGCGGCGAGCAAAGCGTCAAAATCCGCACCCGCATCGCCATCTCGCTCGAGCAAAAAAACGACTGCGACCTCGCGAAAATCGCCGTCGAGTCGTCGACCCAGCCCGCATGAGCAAATCGAAGCACTTGACCGAGAATTGATCCGAATCGTCCAGCAGCGCGCGGAGCTGTCGCATGCAACGATCCAGGCCGGTGTCGTGACCAGTATGTTCGAAGCCACCACGCGCGCTCGGCAAATGGTACAGGCCAGCACGGGCCAAGTCTCCACTGCGGCAATGCAAGCGATCCTCAAGCACGTGGCGAGCGCTTGTTTGGCGAACATGCATCGCATGCGAGTCGCCTACCTCGGGCCGCAATACAGCTACACGCACTTGGCCGCCATCAAGTACTTTGGCGAGGCCGCCGCGTTCGCCCCAGTCGCCTCGATCGCAGCCGTGTTCGAGGCCGTGACACGCAACGAAGCCATCGCGGGTCTGGTGCCGATCGAAAACAGCACCGACGGGCGGATCGTCGACACGTTGAGTATGTTCATTCGTCGCAAGATGCACGTGTGCGGTGAAGTCGTGCTGCCGATTCACCACAACCTGCTGTCGAGAACTCCGCGGGAACGCATCGTCGAAGTTTACAGCAAGCCCCAGGCGCTCTCGCAGTGCCGCAATTGGCTGGCCAACAATGTGCCACAGGCAAAGCTAGTCGACATGAGCAGCACCACGGCGGCAGCACAAATCGCCGCCGAGAAACCTGGTGCCGCCGCAATCGCGAGTATCGAAGCGGGCCGCGAGTACAGTTTGGATGTGATCGACGCGAACATCGAAGACAATCCGCATAACTTTACCCGTTTCGCAGTCCTTGGCCGCGAACAGCTGGCGCCAACCGGTGACGACAAGACCGCGATTATGTTCCAAGTGAATCACGAACCCGGAGCACTCGCCGATTCAATGACGATCTTTAAAAAGGCGCAATTGAATTTGACGTTCATCGAGTCGTTTCCGATTCCCGATCGGATCAACGAATACGTGTTCTTCATCGAGCTGACGGGCCATCAAGCGGACAAAAACGTCGCCGCGGCAATCGAAACGCTCAGCAAGCGATCGCAACGAGTCGATGTCTTAGGCTCATATCCCAAAGCCACCGTCTAAAAGCAGCGACCATCGCCCCACACACTTGCTCGGTCATCGCCTAAAGGCTGCACACCCACATGCGCTGGTGTGCAGGCTTTAGCCGCCAAAGCGCAACGATCCCCCACCACACTCACTCTGTCATCGCCTAAAGGCTGCACACCAACATGCGCTGGTGTGCAGGCTTTAGCCGCCAAAGAGCAACGATCCCCCACCACACTTGCTCGGTCGGCGCCTAAAGGCTGGACACCAACATGCGCTGGTGTGCAGGCTTTAGCCGCCCAAGAGCAACAAACTCCCACCACACTTGCTCGGTCGGCGCCTAAAGGCTGCACACCAACATGCGCTGGTGTGCAGGCTTTAGCCGCCCAAGAGCAACAAACTCCCACCACACTTGCTCCGTCGGCGCCTAAAGGCTGCACACCCACATGCGCTGGTGTGCAGGCTTTAGCCGCCAAAGCGCAACGATCCCCCAACATCCTTGCTCGGTCGGCGCCTAAAGGCTGCACACCAACATGCGCGCTTCAAAACGCTTGCGAGTGAGTTTGTAAGCCGGGTTCTGTACCGAGGGGTTGCCTCGATGGTGACCATTTATCTGTGCACGACGATTGCTCGCCGCCTCCACTGCGACCTACCCGGATGTCAATCGAAGCGGGCCGCTTCGAGCCCGATGCTTTCGCACCGAACGTTCACCCTGTTTGGTCTAGCTCCGGATGGGGTTTACCGAGCCGACGCAGTCACCTGCGCCGCTGGTGCGCTCTTACCGCACCGTTTCACCCTTACCACGCGTCCGTCTTTCGATGAACCGTTCGGCGGTTTGCTTTCTGTTGCACTTTCCCTGACCTCGCGGCCGGTCGACGTTATCGACCATCCTGCCCTACGGAGCCCGGACTTTCCTCCAGCCGTGTCAACAAAGACTCAGCCAGCGATCACCCCACTCACTCGCAAGCGAAGCACCGAGAATGACTCGCAACTCGATCAGACACAAGCACCAGTGAACGAGTTCACGTGACTCGTCCAAGTTTTGCCCCCTTCGAATCTCGCCGCCAACGGGCACTGTACGGGCATAGAATTGAACCCCACGTGTCACGTAGAATCAGCTCATGGACGATGTGGAGAGCCCCGCTGAATACGACGAATTGGACGAAGCAAACGCCGACGGTGACCATCCGATTGATGAGTCGCTCGAGGAGTCGCTCGCGACCGAACCGGATTCGCCCGTCGCTGCAAAACGAATCGCTTTAGTAGGCCGTTTCGGCGGGATGAATCACCGCGAAGCCACCAACCTGTTGCGTTCCTACGCCGCCATTGTCGTCGATCGACACGACGCCGAGATCGATTGGGTGGTCATCGGTGCCGAAGAATCGCCGGTCGCCGAAGCGGAATGGGTCACACCGGAACTGCGAGACGCGGCAGCCGCAGGTCGCGTCGAAATCGTTCATGAAACGGAACTTTGGCACCGGCTCGGCTTGGTCGAACTGGAACACTCTGTCCGGAGATATTACACACCCGCGATGTTAGCCCACTTGCTTAATGTCTCGGTGCGAGTCGTGCGTCGCTGGCAACGTCTGGGTTTGATCACGCCCGTGCGAACCCTTCATCGGTTGCCCTACTTCGATTTTTCCGAAGTCGCCACGGCCCGGCGGCTGGCGCAGTGGGTCGCGGCCGGGGCGAGCCCCCAAGCGATCGAGCGTCGCTTGGTCGAATTGGTCGAGTATCTTCCCGATCTGCGGCGGCCGCTGGATCAATTGAATGTGCTGGTCGAAGGCAAACATGTTCTGTTGCGCCAGGGCGAAGGGCTGATCGAGCCCAGTGGCCAGTTGCGGATCGATTTTGACGCCTTGGAATCGACCGCTGGCGAAGCTCATGCGACCGAGTTTATCTCGCCGGCGACGTTGCCAATCACCTTGCGTGAGTCGACAGAGTTTCCACCGTATGAGCAACCGACGGGTGAAGATGCCCTGTTGGATGCAGCGCATGATGCCGAGGACGCAGGCGAATACGATGCCGCGATCGATTGTTTTCACGCGATACTCGCGCGCGATGGGCCCCGCGCGGACATCTGTTTCCAGCTCGGCGAATTGCTCTATCGCAACGGTGAAATAGCGGCCGCGCGCGAACGCTACTTCATGGCCGTCGAGCTCGATCCGGAATTCGTCGAAGCCCGCGGGACGTTGGGGAATGTGTTGGCCGAAACGGGGCGATTGGAATTGGCGATCGCAGCGTTCCAAGGTGCCTTGTCACTGCACGATGACTACCCCGATGTGCATTACAGTCTCGCGCAAACACTTGACCAACTGGATCGACGCGTCGAAGCCAAATACTACTGGCAACGTTTTCTCGATGGTGCGCCCAACAGTCCCTGGGCCAACGAAGCTCGCCAACGGCTCGAAGATCCCGATTGAAGTATCCATCGCTGCGTAGACATTATGTCTTGTTTGGTGATGCGCCGGGTGTTAGGCTTGGTTGCGTGTGGACGATTTCACGCGGTAGTTAGCGGCAGTGACATGGTGGAGTATTGGGTGATGCATTCCAGCACGAGCATGAATCGATGGGACGTTTTCCGATTGGGATTCGCGGCGGCGGTGACGATGATGGCGCTGGGGCTGCTATCCAGTGGCCGGTCCATTCATGCCCAGGAGCCGAACGGCGATGAGCGCGTTGACGAGGCGCTGGAAATCACGACGGGCGCCGCACGGTTATATGAATTTCGCCAAGCCGGCGGGGCCAAGGAATCTTTAGCATTTGCCCCCGATTCGGTGCTGCGTTGGTCCAATCCGGAGGCGGGCGAGATCTATGGCAACGTCTATTTTTGGACGCGCCAAGGTCGACCCGAAGTGGTCGGATCTTTCTTGCAGTGGTATTCGCCGTTCACTCACGGATCGCATGAATTCCAATCGTTATCCACCCAGCGGATCGTGGGCAGCCGTGATGGACAAAACGTATGGTCGACCGAGCAAGCGGGAGTATCCTTCACGCTCGTTTCCGGTGCGCCCGCGGTCGCGGATTCAGCGATCGTCCGATTGCGACAAGCACGCTCGATGGCGCGTAAATTTCAAGTTCGCAGGACCGATCGAGATGGCAAGACCGGTGAATTGCGACTCCTGGCCCAGCCACTCGCTAGATATGGCAATGACGAATCGCAAGTGCTCGACGGTGGCCTGTTTGCTTTTGTACAGGGCACAGACCCGGAAGTTTTCCTGTTACTCGAGGCGCGCAAACACCAAAACGACTGGCAATGGCATTTCGCATTGGCGCGGATGAACAGTGTCCAATTTGTCGCTACCCATCGCGACCGAACCGTGTGGCAGACCGAGATACTTCCCTGGTCCGAGGTCAAGAGCGGGCTCGAAACGTATACGAGTTTCGGACCATTCGAATCCGATCCACCCGCACCGAAGATCAACTAACCGGGTTTCGCGAGTTAACGTCGTGGATCTTGTCAGAAATCCATCTTCAGTCGGATCATTAACAAGTTCCAATACTTCGCTTGTCGATTTGGCTTCATTTCATTCGACCAATGCTCAAGTGCGAGCATAGCCCGGTCCAATCGGGCTGGAATCTAGCGCCGATCGTCCACCGATGGCCTGACGGCCGACAACCGCGAATGAAAGAAGCCCCAGAATGTCTCGAATGATCTTTATTAGTCTACCCGTCAAAGATCTCACGGTGTCGATGGCCTTCTACAGGGCCATCGGCTTTGAGAATAATCCACAGTTCACGGACGACACGGTGGCGTGCATGGTTTGGAGCGAGACGATCAAAGTTATGTTGATGACGCACGCAAAATGGCGGAGCTTCACGAGCCGTCCAATTCCACCCAAAACCTCAAGCGAAATGATGTTGTCGCTTTCCTGCGACAGCCGCGAGGCGGTCGACGCCATGAATCAATCGGCAGCCGAAAATGGCGGAGAAGCCGATTTCAACCCCGTGCAAGATCTTGGTTTCATGTATACGCGAGACATGTTGGATCCTGATGGTCATGCCTGGGGAGCGATGTGGATGGATCCCGCGGCGATTCCCGCGGGCGATCAAGAAAGCTGAACTAATACGTCGAACGAAAGCTCGAGGCATTCCTTCACCAGAGTAGTGGATCTTGTCAAAGATCCCAGCTACGACGGATCTTT
>JBGSKM010000118.1:0-339139 GCA_041741195.1 Pirellulaceae bacterium | reverse complement strand
ATGGAGCAGCTTATCCAGTAGACTGGTATCGACTGACGGGTCGGCGACGGCTGTGGACTGCGATTCATCCATGATCGCGTCAACAGAACCAATTTCACCGTTTCAGCCAAGATCGATTTCAACAGGCTGAATAGTTACGTTGTTTGTTGCTGCGAGCGATAGATCCAAGAACCTTAAGTACTATGCATCGACACGTGAAGGAGCTACAAATCTGGGTGATAAGGTTCAGTCCTGGCTCCAGGTCTTGCGCCGTGACGGCAAAGTACACTTTCGTGAAGGCCACCCGAAAGCGAAAGTATCTGAACTTTCGGCAGTGGACGGGAGCTATCAACCCCATGCTGTTGAATTGCATCCAATTCGCGATTCGTTTGACTTTGCAAGCAGGTTTTCTCGAGCGTCAAATGTGGACTGTGTCGAACTGTTTAGCACCAGCGAGAAATCGAAACTACAAGCTGCGAACTACGACAAAAAAGGGAATTTAATATGCAGGTGGCTATTTAATTCGACTCAGGATTTAACGATTGAGGCTCATGCCGTGCTCGAGAAATCTGCTGGATTCATGCCAAGCCGTGCTGCATTTTACGCGCTAAAGGTCGATGATGGCGGCACAGAAAGATCGCGACGGTTGCTCAGCGAGGTTAGAACCACTTGGAAAAGGCAGGGCGGAATTTATGTTCCAGCCGAAATTTCTGCAGTTGATCGGACGTCAAATGCGGGAATCATAGAAAATATCTATGAAGCTAAGTTCGTATGGCGAATCGACGGCGAAGTATACCATGATTTTGACGTTCTTCCTGCGAGCGAAGAATGGCGTAAGCCGTTGCAGAAAGTATTTGAAGGTGATTTGCCTTATGTTTTGTTGGGCGGCAAGTAGGTTTCAAGGTTTTGCCAACCCCAGATACCCGTTGCCGAAGGGACTTGACATGATATCAGTCAATCATCACGGTACCAACAAACTCGATTGCGTCGTCAGGCACAAGGTTTAACGGCGAGTAAAAGGGGAAGAAGAGTACAAAGGGAATAGAGGCGAAGAAAAGTGGGAAAGGGATCGATTCTTCGTCGCTCATTGTTACTTGTCCATTCCACGCGCTGCATTGAACGTTGGACTATTAGATCATTTGTTACGATCAAGGACTAAGCAAAGGGGGAATAAAGAGGCCAGCCAAAATCTCCCGGTGACTTGAAGGACCAAACGCCGTTGATTTCGATGTTCCCACCACCGACACCCAAATCTGGGCAGTTGCTGAAACCGGTCTCTCGTTTGTCGGCGCAGCAGTTGCATGTGGGGGTAAGGAGGACGCGTGGTCACGGTGATGGTGGCCAACATGCCAGGTCTATCTCGGTAACGGTCGGTGACTGGCATGTCATGTCGAACCGTTACGGAGCAACGCGAATGTCCACTGCGACAGAAAACAAACCAATCACCTGCCGCCAAATCGTTCTGGAGTCACGGCCCCAGGGTGTTCCGGCGAAAGAAAATTTTCGTCTCGAAAGCGTTGAGATTGTTCCGCTGGCCCAGGGCGAGTTTCTTGTCAAGAATGAGTGGATGTCGGTCGACCCGTACATGCGCGGCCGGATGAAAGAAGGCGATAGTTACGTGCCCCCATTTGAAATCGATGCGCCGCTGGAAGGGGGTTGCATTGGCAAGGTCGTGAATTCGAGAAGCGATCAGTTCTCGGTGGGTGATGTTGTGCTGGCCAATCATGGTTGGCGCGACTATTGGAAATCCAGTGGCGAGGGTGTGACTTCCATTGATCCAGAGCTTGCTCCCGTTCAGGCCCATTTGGGCGTCTTGGGAATGACGGGCATGACCGCCTGGGTCGGACTCAAACGCATCGCCAATTTAAAAACTCACAGCACCGTGTTCGTGTCCGCAGCATCCGGCGCCGTGGGCTCGGTCGTCTGTCAACTTGCCAAGGTGCTCGATTGCCGCGTGATCGGTAGCGCCGGCAAATCGAATAAAATCAAATGGCTTCGCGAGCGAGCCAACGTCGACGAAGTGATCAATTATAACGACACGGACGACTTGACCCAGTCGCTCGCGAAAGCGGCACCCGAAGGTATCGACCTGTACTTTGACAATGTGGGCGGTGAGCACTTGGAGGCGGCGATCGACCACATGAAGGATTTTGGTTGTTGCGTCGAGTGCGGAATGATTTCGACCTACAACGCAACTGAACCGCCGTCAGCGCCGAGGAATCTATTCAAAGTCATCTCCAAACGCATTCGCTTGCAAGGGTTCATCGTTCGCGACCACATGGCCGACCGGGACGAGTTTTTGCGTGAGATGTCGTCGTACATCAAGTCCGAAAAAGTGGTCTGGGAGGAGACGGTGACCGAAGGGCTCGAGAACGCACCCCAGGCGTTCATCGGACTGTTCGACGGCGAAAATCTTGGAAAGTCGCTCGTTCGAATCGCCTAGCCGATCGCTTTGCCCGATCGCGGAACCGCGACAAGCAATGAACTGGATGTGAAGCGAGAGGTGAGAAAAACGGTTGTTCGGGCGTTTCGTTTGATGTTCAATGGGCTCCGACACCCGCCCATCCCTAGCGAGCCCGAACGCGTTTGCCGATCGGATTCGTCTCACCCCCACGTAAGTGATTATGCCAGCCACACTTTCATTGGCATTGCGTTGCGCGTTGATGTTTTGGACGTGCGTACATTTGGGGAGTTTGTTCGGCGCGGAGCCCATTCGCCAAGCGATTCCGCTGAGTCAGCAACTCGAGTCGGAGTCCGCTAGTTATCTCGCCGAACAAGCGACTCTTCGCGGGGACGCCTCTCGCGGCGCGGTAGTCTTCTTTAAGTCAGCCGCCAATTGCGTCGGTTGTCATGCCAGTGGCGACGAACCATCGCCCTTGGGTCCCAATCTCGCATCGCTGGGTAGCGAGATCACCGGCGAGTACGTCGTGGACGCATTGCTGCGGCCGTCCAAGCACATTCGAGCCGGATACGAGACCTATTCCGTCGTTACGACCGATGGTCAAACCCATGTGGGGTTGATGGTTCGACAAGACGCCGAGTCCATCACATTGAGACGCTCACAGTCGCTCGATGAAGAGTTTGAGCTGAGCCGCGCAGAGATTGACTTGATACAAAAAAATCCCCAGTCGATGATGCCCGAGGGACTGACAGGAAGCATGAAGTCCCAGGGGGAGTTTTTGGATCTGGTCGCGTACGTGAGGGAGGTGGCGCATGGCGGCGACGCAGCGGCAAAGCGATTGCGTCCGTCTCCAGCGGCGCTCGCGGTCAAAGATGATTCGGCGAATCTCGATCACCGTGGGATCATCAGCGGGATGAAGAGGCGCGATTTTGAAGCCGGCGAAAAGCTGTTTCATGGCGATTGCTCGAATTGCCATGGAGTCGATGGAAGCACACCCTCGTTAGCGACCTCGCGTGCCTTCGGTACCCAAAAGTTGAAATACGGATCCGATCCCTATCGCATGTTCATGACATTGACCAAGGGTAACGGGCTGATGGCACCGATGTCCTATCTGACGCCGCACCAACGTTACCAAGTGGTTCACTACATTCGCGAAGCATTCATGAAGGATCGCAATCCCGATTACTTCAAGGTCGACAAAAAGTATCTCGCGGCGTTACCCGAGGGTACGGAGAACGGCATGCGTGTCGAAGTGGTCGATCGCGACTTTGGACCGGCACTGGTGTCGCAATTGCGAACCGATATTCCCAGCGTGCTAAGTATTCCGTTTGGCGAAATGACTGTCGCGTTCAATTTGCACACCATGGACTTAGCCGATGTTTGGACCGGCGGGTTTCTGGACTTGAGTGAGACCCAGCACATAAGACCGCGAGGCGAAGGCACGGCAAATCCGGTCGGTGAATCGATCCCGCCAATCGCGGCTTGGAAATGGGGTCACGATGGGTCGTTGGACTATTCACGAGAAGGGCTTTTGCCACGAGGACCGTTGCCCGAAAAGTGGATGGACTATCACGGGTACTTTTTGTTCAACGACGATGTGGTGTTGAGTTACGGAATTGACCAGCGTGAGTTGCTGCACCGAGTCGAGTCGATCGGATCGACGACGTTGGTGCATCAGTTGGAGATTGGACCTGGTCGACCGCTAACGTTCGTCGCATGCGGCAACCCGGAGGGAGCGGATTTTGAAATCAACGATGAATTGGCGTTTGCATCAAGTGATGCAAAGGGTGCGGGTCACTTCGTCGCCACCGAACTTTTCGGCGACATGGAGGGCGTGCAGCTTCGTCAGGCGACGGAAGGTCGACTGCGGGTGGTTATTCCAGCGGATGATAAGCCCAGGAAGCTAAGTGTGGCTGTGGGTGTCGGAAACGAAGCGTCGTCGCTGCGTGAGTGGAGATCGCAAACACGGTCTCGCATGCAAGCGTCGGTCGCAAGCGATCTCGGCGACGCGAAACTTGGCGGTGTAACTCGATGGCCCCAACCGATTCACACGGTGGGCTACCTGGGGCTTGAAAAGAGCGGTTACGCCATCGACACGATATCGCTGCCGACCTCAACACCCTGGAACACATGGTTCCGCACTTCGGCAATCGACTTTTTTGCTGACGGGCGAATGGCACTCGCGACGCATGGCGGTGATGTGTGGATTGTCTCGGGTATCGACGACGACTTACTCGATTTGACTTGGAAGCGATTCGCAAGCGGGTTGTACGAACCGTTCGGATTGAAAGTCGTTGGCGATCAAGTGGTTTTGACTTGCAAAGACCGGCTTGTGCGTTTGCACGATTTCAACGGCGACGACGAAGCCGACTTTTACGAGAGCCTCAGTGCCGATACGGACGTCTCCACCAATTTTCACGCCTTCAACTTTGATTTACAGACGGATGACGCAGGCAATTTTTACTATGCCAAAAGTGGTCACGGCGCCAACTTTGCGTTACCCGGGGCAGTGTGGAAAATCTCGCCCGATGGCAAAACTCGCGAAGTCGTGTGCACGGGCTTTCGTTCACCCAACGGATTGGGCAGTCTGCCGGGCGGACTCATCACTGTCAGCGACAACCAGGGCCAGTGGATTCCGGCATCGAAGATCAGTCTGGTCAAGCAAGACGCGTTTTACGGCTGGGTGCCCACGTATGCATCGCCGCCGAGGTGGGCTCCCGATGGTGGCGCGATCGACATCCGCCAGGTGGTGGCGCCAGAGTCATTCGAGAAGCCGCTCGTTTGGATGCCGCAAGAGTTCGATAACTCGTCCGGCGGACAACTTTGGGTAGACGACCCACGTTTTGGGCCGCTCGCGGGGCATCTGTTGCACACGAGTTTTGGCAAAGGGTGGATGTCGTATTTGATGATCCAAGATATTGATGGAATATCCCAAGCGGCGATTGTGAAACTGCCTTACGATTTTTCAACGGGAATCATGCGAGGCAGCGTCAATCCGTCGGACGGGCAAGTCTACGTCACAGGGCTTCAGGGTTGGAACGGTGGTGGCCGTGCGGGGTTAGCCGACGGTGGTGTGCAACGAGTCCGATTCACCGGCGTGGCGCCACGCATGATTACTGGTGCTCGCATCGTTTTCGACGGATTGGAGCTCGATTTCAATTTCAAATTGGATTCGGACTCCGCGGCAGAGATCTCTTCGTACGTCGCCGAGCAATGGAACTACCACTGGACGGGCAACTATGGTTCGGACCAGTACGCTCCCAGCAGCGACAAGCCTGGGACGGAACCGCTTGAGTTTACGTCAGTTCACCTCGTCGAGCATGCGAGCGACGTGGGGACTCGAGTTCGATTGAGGGCACCCGGGCTGCGCCCCGTCGATCAACTTCGACTTGTTGTCCACGTGCGAGACGACGGTGGCGAATGGTTTGACGAAGAGATTTACTGGACAATTCATGCGGTGCCGCCAGAGGAAAACCCAAACTAGCGCGAGTTCCTGAAAGTTTAGTATTAACGTTGTGTTGCGGGGGGAGTCTCTGATATGAAGTCAAATGCCTTAGGACAGCGGCGATTTGTACTCGAGAACACACAGCATGGATGCTCCCCAACTCAACGGTCTCAATCGGCTTCACCAGTTGCCGACACTCACGCTGATCTTGCCGGCGCTGAACGAAGCCGAATCGATCGGCCAATCGATTCGCGAGGCCGATGAAGCCCTGTCCCGATTGACCAGCGAGTACGAGATCCTCGTCGTCGATGACGGATGTACCGACGACACCGCCATGATTGTCAAACAAGAGGCATTGTGCAGGAGCTCGGTTCGGTTATTGAGTCAGCCCGGAAATTTGGGATATGGCGCGGCGCTTGCCCGCGGGTTTCGCGAAGCCCGAATGGACTTAGTTTCCTTTAGTGATGCCGATTGCCAGTTCGATCTCAACGAACTCGATCGATTGATGTTCTTGGCACGTGACTATGACATCGTGTGCGGCTACCGGATCGATCGCCAGGATCCGTGGATTCGGAAGGTTTACTCGCGAGTTTATAACACCATTGTCCAGACGTTGCTTGGCACAGGGGTTCGTGACATCGATTGTGCGATGAAGGTCTTTCGTCGCGAGGTGATTCAGAATATCTCCATTGAAACGAAAGGATTCTTCGTTAATAGCGAAGTGCTCACCAAGGCTCGATTGCAAGACCGCTCGATCGTCGAAGTCGGTGTGACTCACCGGACCCGGGCGGCAGGCGAGAGCACGGTGTCGGCGATGCACACGATTCCGGTGTTGGGTGCGATCTTGCGGTTTTGGTGGAACATGATCCTGTTTCCCCAGCGATCACTGAGTACGAAAGTGATTGCGGAGGGTTACCACGAGCTTGATGCCTCGATCACCAAACCCGCGGTTGGCGTGTTGCGGTTCGGCACGCTGGGTAGGCTGGTTCAAAATCAATGGTTCGCTTTGATACTTTTGGCCATCATCGGTTGTGGCCTATTATTCCCCAATATTTCCTATCCGCTGATTGAACCGGACGAATCGCGATACGTCCAAATCGCGATGGAGATGGTTCAAACCGGGGATTATGTGACGCCGACGTTGAACGGCGACCCCTATTTGGACAAGCCACCACTTCTGTACTGGCTCACTGCCATGAGCATGTCGATGTTTGGCATGAATGAATGGGCGGCTCGACTGCCGACCGTCGTCGCATCACTGCTGACCGTGATCCTGACATTCGCGGTTGGCAAGCGAGTTGTCGGTAGCACCGCCGCATGGTGCGGTTCGTTAGCACTGCTACTTTGCGGTGGCTTCGTCTTGGCCGGTCGATTCGTGATCATGGACTCGCTACTGACCTGCTGTACGACGGCTTGTTTCCTTTGCAGCTATCTCGCGATCGCGAGTGGTCGCTTTCAATGGCGATGGTGGATCGCCGCATCGATCGCTTGCGGCTTGGGTATGCTGTGCAAAGGTCCCGTGGCCATGGTGCTATGCCTACCGCCACTGGTGGCATTCCGCTGGATATCGGCAGAGAAACCGCAGTTGCGAGTGGGTCACTTGGCAGTGATGATGGGCATTGTGTCGCTGATGGCCGCGCCATGGTTCGTCGCGGTTTCACAAGCCAATCCCGAATTCATCAATTACTTTTTTCTCAAGCACAATTTTTCGCGGTTCGCTGGCGGATTCAACCACGTTCAGCCGTTTTGGTTCTATGTTCCTGTGATGATGGCGGCAATGTTCCCCGCATCGCTACTCGTCCCAGTGCTGGGGGTCTACGTGTTCGGACGAGGTGAAGCTTATCGCGCTCATCGTACCCAAGACCTCGGATTTTTGGTGCTGAGCTCGATGTGGATCGTCGGGTTCTTTTCGCTTTCGAGCTGCAAACTCGCCACGTATATATTGCCCGCGTTTCCGTTGGTTAGCTTGTTGCTGGGGAGCATGATCCAGCACTGCGTCATCCGGCCAACGATGCAAAGCCGCATTGCGACTTATCTTGAATCTTTCCCGCGGCGTGCCAGTGCGACGATGATTGCCGTCGGTGGCATCGTGGCGATGGTGATTTTACAACTGCAAGTCGAAATCCCATGGACGAGCATGGCTGCGGTTCTCGGATGGATTACGGCTGCCGTCGTATTGGCTGTCCTTTGGAAGCGCGAGGTCACTTCGTCATTGATCGGTTGGGGAGGTACCGCGGCGGTTTCGGCCACGGTCGTGGGCTTGGTGTTCAGCGGTCTTGTACCCGAGATCGCTCGGTCACGGTCGATCCTGCTGGATGCGGTCACGGCGAGCGGTCATGATCAATCGGTTCCCGTGGTTTACTTTGGCCAAGAATCGTACGGCGCAGAATTGTTGGTCCCGAGCCAACACTTGGTCGAGATTGACGATGGCGACGTCGATGCATTGACCGCGCATTTGAAACAACATCCGAGTAGTGTCGTCGTAACCTCCGACGGCAGTTTTCCTCAACTCGCAAGCGTTGTTTCGTCCGCCTCCGTCATAATTCCCGCTGGAGGTCGCGATCACGTTCACTTGATCGTGCCCCGTCATCCGGTTCACACGGCGATGACACCCAAGGCCATCGAGGTTCGATAATTTGGCGACTATCGCGTTAGCATGTTGCCAACGCGGCGAAGCGTTCGGGTGGGTGACATCAGCATCGAAAGTCCGAGTCGCGAGTAGCCACTCAGGGGCTTGCCGCTGTAGATCTCTGCGACCGCTTGGCGATATTGGCCAATCGATTGCGCATCGAGGTAGAATTGCCACGACCATGGCCATCGGGATCCGCGATGCTGTTCAAAAAACTCTTCAAAGCTGATCTCCGCCAACTTGGCTTGGCGTCGTCGATAGCGTTCTGCAGCGAACTCATTATGTAATTGAGATTCGACGATGCGTCGACCGTTCACGCTGCCGGTGTGGAGTCGATAGGCAAGAAATGAGAAATCCTGGTTCGCCAACCGTGATATCTCGGCAATCCGCAGGAACAGGTCCCAATCCTCGGAGATGTTGTGCTCCCAATAACCGCCCACTTGCTCAAAGAGTTCGCGTCGCATGATGGTGGTGCCGTTGCACATCGTGTGGTGATTTTTGAGCAAGCCGGCCACAATCTCGTCATGGCCAAGTGGCAAATTAGATTTCAAGCCGTGCTTCTGGGAGCCCATTCGGGTTAGCTGGCCACCGGAGAGCCCGATATCCGGATGGCTATCCATGAACTCCACCTGCAAACGCAACCGATCCAATGAAGCGACGTCATCGGCATCCATCCGGACGATGTATTTTGCTTGACCTAAGCGGATGCCATGGTTGGCCGCCGCTTGCTGGCCCTGGTTGGCCTGCCGTGCGAGCTTCACCCGAGGGTCCGCGCAAGCCACTTCGTGCAGATAGCCGGGAGACGCGTCCGTCGATCCGTCATCGACAACGATCAAAGAAAAGTTGGAATAGGTCTGGTGGAGAACCGATTGGACGGCATCGGGAAGGTAGGGCATGGCGTTGTAGCATGCCATCACCACGTCGACCTGGGGCGCGGGCGATTGATTCATGAAGGATGTCGGCGGCGTCCCAGAGGAGAGGGCGAGGTGATCCAGCGTCGTCTGGAGTGGTCCGCTGTCCAGGCCAGTTTGCTTGCTGAGCTCGATCGATGCAAGTTGAAGTTCGCTCACGCGTGGTGACCGAGGCGGCGATAACGCGGATCAATGCCCTGCGTAAGTCGTTGGTGTTGAATGGCTTGTGCCGCTCTGAGGGGGCCGGAGGAAGGGAAAGGTGGGGCAAGGAGCATTATTCGCGCCAGATTCGCCTGCTTGCCCTTTCGCTCGCGGCATGAATCTGGTAATTTCGAGCGTGATTCAATCGGCCCGATATTCCGTTCCCGCGTTCCCCTTTGCCTTACGAGACCGCTTGGTGTTAGCACGACCACAGCGGATTATGGCAGTTTCTTGGCTCCTCAGTCTGTTTTTTCAGAGCAGTCTGACGGTTCGCGCTGAACGTATCGACATGTCGCGGCCAGAACTAACCGGCTTGTGAAGGAGCTCTCCCCAACGATGGCAACCACGACCCAGCGTCGCCTCCAGCCCACGAAAATCCGTCACTTCGGAACAGGTTTAAACTCGTTCGAGTTGCCCGACCTGACCGCATTGCAGACGATTTCATACGCAGCCTTCCTCCAGGAGGATGCGGACCCACGTCATCGCAAGAACCAAGGGCTCGAAAGTGTTCTTCGCGAAATATTTCCGATCGCCAGTTACGACGGTAACACGACGCTGGAGTATTTGTACTACGAGCTCGGCAAGCCGCGGTACACCAGTCCCGAATGCCGCCAGTTGCGATTGACCTATGGTCGGCCGCTGCGGATTTGGTTGCGACTCAATCGCGAAGAGCCACTCGAGGAAGAAGTGTACTTGGGCGATCTTCCCATTATGTTGGGAGGCGGTGAATTTATCATTAATGGCGCCGAACGCGTCGTGGTGAGCCAATTGCACCGTAGCCCCGGCGTGGACTTTGTCCTCGAACAGGACACGACCACCGATCGAAAGTTGCCCAGCGCTCGGGTGATCCCGGAGCGTGGTTCATGGATTGAGGTCAACGTCACCAAGAAGGACTCGTTGACGGTGCGGATTGACCAGAGCGGCAAGTTTGCTGCGACGACGCTGCTGCGGGCGATGGACCCGAAGTATTCGACCGACGCAGATTTGTTGGCGGCATTCTACGAGACCAAGTCGGTCAAGATTTCCGGCGGTAAGTCGGCGTCGACCATCGAAGGCAAGATCGCGGTTGACGACGTTGTCTACCCCAGCGGCAGCGACCGCGCGGGTGAAATTATCGTTGAAGCCGGGCACAAGATCACCAAAGAAGTCTCCGAGACGATTTGCACCTCCGGTGTTAAGAGCGTTGATTGCATGGAGCCGCCGAAGATTCCGTTGATCTTCAATACGTTGATGGAAGACAATACGGCGAGCCATGAAGAGGCGCTGTTGCGAATTTACCAGCGATTGCGTCCGGGTAATCCGCCGCAATTGGAGAAGGCGAAGACGTTATTCAACGAAAAGTTCTACGACGAGAATCGCTATCGTTTGGGTAAGGTCGGTCGTTTCCGCTTGAACCGAAAACTCGGCCAACAAATCAGCGAAGAGGTGATGACGCTTCGTCCGGACGACATGATCGCGACGATCCGCTATCTAATCGATCTGTTCGATTCAGAAAGCGGAGCTGAGATCGACGACATTGACCACCTCGGCAATCGTCGGTTGCGGACGATCGACGAGTTGGCGTGCGAAGAGCTTCGCAAGGGCTTCTTGAAACTGCGCCGGACGGTCCAGGAGCGAATGAGCATCAAGGATGCGCAGGACATGACGCCTCGCTCGTTGATCAACCCCAAGAGCGTTTCCGCGGCGATCGATTATTTCTTCGGGCGAGGTGAGTTGTCCCAGGTCGTCGACCAGACAAATCCGCTGAGCCAGTTGACGCACGAGCGCCGCTTGTCGGCCCTGGGGCCTGGAGGCTTGAACCGCAAACGAGCCGGTTTCGAAGTGCGAGACGTTCACATTTCGCACTATGGTCGAATCTGTCCGATCGAGACGCCCGAAGGTACGAACATCGGATTGATCAGTTCACTGGCGATTTACGCTGGTGTCGATGACTATGGTTTTCTTGTCACCCCGTATCGCAAGATCAAAGACGGCAAGGTAACGAGCGAGACGGTGTGGCTGCGTGCGGACGAAGAAAGCGAGTCGTACGTGGCGCCCGCCGATACCGAAGTCAAAGACGGTGCGCTGGTGTCTGGTCCGAACATGATCGCTCGGTTTCGTAGCGACTTTGAAATCGTGTTGCCCGACCAAGTTCACTACATGGACGTGGCGCCGAGCCAGATGGTCGGTGTCTCCGCGGGTTTGATTCCGTTCTTGGAGCACGATGACGCTAACCGCGCGCTCATGGGTAGCAACATGCAGCGGCAAGCCGTTCCGTTGCTCGTTGCCGAACCGCCGATCGTTGGCACGGGAATGGAACGCGAAGTCGCCAAAAACAGCGCGATGGTGGTGCGTGCAAAGCGTGCCGGAAAAGTCACTTACGCGGATTCGACTCGGATCGAAATCGGAAGCGACCACTACGACTTGAAAAAGTATCAAGGGCTCAACGAACGGACTTGCCAAAATCAAAAGCCGATCATCAATGTCGGCGACAAGGTGGAGCAGGGCCAGATCATCGCGGACGGTGCAGCGACCCGATTGGGTGAGTTGGCGCTCGGCCGAAATGTGCTCGTCGGCTTCATGTCGTTCGACGGTTACAACTACGAAGATGCGATCATCATCAGCGAAGAACTGGTGCGGAACGATACCTACACGTCGATCCACATCGAAGACTTTGACGTCGAAATTCGCGAGACCAAGTTGGGTCGTGAAGAGTTCACTCGCGACATCCCCAACGTTTCGGAAAAGGCCCTCCGCAATCTGGACGACAGCGGGATTGTCCAAGTCGGAACGTTCGTCAAACCCGGCGACATCCTCGTCGGCAAAGTCAGCCCCAAGAGCAAGACCGAGCTGACGCCCGAAGAAAAGTTGCTGCACGCGATCTTTGGTCGTGCTGGCGAAGACGTCAAGAATGATTCGCTGGAAGTCCCGTCGGGGATCGAAGGTATCGTGATCGAAGCCCAGAAGTTTTCGCGACGCATGAGTCTTTCGGAAGACGAGCGCAAGGCGTTCGAGAAGGAGCTCAAGGGGGCCGAGGGCGAGGGCAATGCGGAAATCGCGAGTACGTTCGAATCGTTCGTGCGTGACCTCGAAGCCGCCGCCGGCGTGAAGTTGAAAGATGCTACCGGCACTCCATTGGCCGATGGGCAAGATCCAAAATTTGTCGCCGAGCGGGCCGTGAGCTTCCGTATCGACCACATCTTGGACCAGGTCAAAACCGATGCCAAGAAGGCGGAAGTCGAGAAGGTTTACAAGCAACAGTGGGAGAACGTCGAAGCAGCGATTGATGCTCGCGACCGCAAGCTCAACAGCATGAAACGCGGCGATGAACTTCGCAGCGGTGTATTGCAGATGGTGAAGGTTTACATCGCGACCAAGCGCGTGATCAGCGTTGGTGACAAGATGGCCGGACGCCACGGGAACAAGGGGGTGATTGCCAAGATCCTGCCGATCGAAGACATGCCGATGCTTCCCGATGGCACGCCACTGCAAATCATGCTCAACCCGCTTGGTGTTCCCAGCCGGATGAACGTCGGCCAGATTCTCGAGACTCACTTGGGATGGGCGGGCGCCAAGCTCGGCTTCCAAGCGATTACTCCCGTGTTCGACGGGGCGACCGAAGAAGACATCAACCAATGTCTGGCCGATGCGGGATTGCCCGCACACGGAAAGATTCGGTTGACCGACGGTCGTACCGGTGAACCGTGC
Source organism: Pirellulaceae bacterium (assembly GCA_041741195.1). Taxonomy (GTDB): domain Bacteria; phylum Planctomycetota; class Planctomycetia; order Pirellulales; family Pirellulaceae; genus JBBSJZ01. Next base: position 325,886 of record JBGSKM010000118.1, on the reverse strand, counting down.
GAGCAAGAGACGACGGTGGGCTTCATCTACATGTTGAAGTTGCACCACTTGGTCGACGACAAAGTTCACGCCCGAAGTACTGGCCCCTACTCGCTTATTACCCAGCAACCCTTGGGTGGCAAGGCTCGTTTCGGTGGCCAACGATTCGGCGAGATGGAAGTCTGGGCTCTGGAAGCGTATGGAGCCGCGTACATCTTGCAGGAGCTGCTCACGGTCAAGAGCGACGACGTCGAAGGCCGCACAAAGATTTACGAATCGATGGTCAAGGGAGAGAACACGCTCGAAGCCGGCACACCAGCTAGTTTTGACGTGCTCACCAACGAGATTCGTGGCTTGGCGCTCAATATGCAGCTCGAAAAACGCCAGATCTAACGGCGACGAGTTTGCACGCGGTTGGATCGCCCGTGACGGGCCCTACCGCGGTTTGGAAATTTTCGCGGCAATCGGGTTTCGATTGCCGCTCATTTACCGTTCAAAATGCCGTCTCCGTCGACGCCCCCGTGCGTCAACCTCCAGGAGCTCTCCATGTCGATTGGCGAAACTAGCAATTACGACCGTATCAACGATTACGCCTCGGTAAAGATCTCTCTTGCCCGTCCCCAGGACATCAAGAGCTGGTCCTTTGGCGAAGTCAAGAAACCAGAAACCATCAACTACCGAACCTATCGCCCCGAAAAAGATGGTTTGTTCTGTGAACGTATTTTCGGGCCTGAAAAGGACTGGGAGTGCGCCTGCGGCAAGTACCGTGGGATGAAGTACAAGGGCATGATCTGTGACCGATGTGGTGTTAAGGTGACGCACAGCCGCGTTCGCCGCAAACGCATGGGGCACATCGAATTGGCCGCGCCCGTGGTCCACATTTGGTTCTTCAAGGCCATGCCGTCGCGACTGGGCAACTTGCTCGCGATGAAAACCAGCTCGCTCGAGAAGGTCATCTACTTCCAAGACTACGTCGTGGTCGACAAGGGAACGACCGATCTCGAAGACCAGCAACTGCTGACCGAAGAAGAGTATCGCGCGGCGCGAGCGCAATACGGTGAGGGCACCTTCGAAGCGGATATGGGCGCCGAAGCCGTTCGCAAGTTGCTCAACAAATTGGACCTTGTCCAGCTTTCCGAGCAGCTCCGCGTGGACTTGGCCGAAACCGGTAGCAAGCAAAAGAAGAAGGACCTCATCAATCGACTGAAGATCGTGGAGTCGATTCGTGACAGTGACAATCGTCCCGAGTGGATGGTGTTGGATGTGATCCCGGTGATTCCGCCGGACTTGCGACCGCTCGTCTTGCTTGACAGCGGCAATTTTGCCACCAGCGATTTGAATGACCTGTACCGTCGGATCATCAACCGGAACAACCGGCTGCGCAAGCTGGTCGATCTGAACGCCCCTGAAGTCATCATTCGTAACGAGAAGCGAATGTTGCAGCAGTCCGTCGACGCGCTGTTTGACAACAATCGCTGCAAACGACCCGTGCTCGGTTCCAGCAACCGCCCGCTCAAGTCGCTCACTGACATGATCAAGGGCAAGCAGGGTCGGTTCCGCGAGAACTTGCTCGGGAAACGTGTCGATTATTCGGCTCGAAGCGTGATCGTCGTCGGGCCGCGTTTGAAGCTGCACCAGTGCGGATTGCCCAAGAAGATTGCCTTGGAGTTGTATCAACCGTTCATCATCCGTCGTTTGAAAGAGCTCGGACACGCCGACACGATTAAATCCGCCAAGAAGATGCTCGAGCGCAAAGACGAAGAGGTGTGGGATATCCTCGAGCAAGTGATCAAGAATCACCCGGTGCTGCTCAACCGTGCCCCGACGCTGCACCGCATGGGGATTCAAGCATTCGAGCCGACCTTGGTCGAAGGCAACGCGATTCACCTGCACCCGCTCGTTTGCAAAGGCTTCAATGCGGACTTTGACGGTGACCAGATGGCGGTCCACTTGCCGCTTTCGATCGAAGCTCAAGTCGAGGCGCACACGTTGATGATGAGCACGAATAACGTGTTCGCACCCAGCAACGGCAAGCCGATCATGAGTCCGTCTCAGGACGTCGTCATGGGTTGCTATTACACGACCGTTGAGCTGCCCGGGCGCAAGGGCGAAGGCATGACGTTCTCCGGATACGACGAAGTCGATATGGCGTTCGCGCTCGGCGTCGTCGACTTGCACGCCAAGATCAAGGTCCGCCTGCCGAAGTTCCAAAAACTCAAGACGGACGATGACACGGGTAAGTACGGTGCCGTGATCGAAACGACTCCCGGACGCGTGCGGTTCAATGAGATGCTTCCCAACGGGATGGATTTCTACAACCGAGCGATGCGAAGTAGCGACTTGGCCGGCGCGATCAGCGATTGTTACCAACGTCTCGGACGTCGTGCCACGATCCATTTGCTCGACGACATGATGCAAATGGGTTTCCGTGAATCGACCCGCTCAGGCTTGTCCTTTGCGACCGATGACTTGGTCACTCCGGACACCAAGCAGAAGTACATTCGCGAAGCCGAGAAGGAGGTCATGAAGCACAAAAAGAACTATGACCGCGGCGTGATGTCCGGTGGTGAGCGTTACAACCAAGTTCTTGATGCGTGGACTCACTGCCGTGAAGCGATCACGACGGACATGATGAACGCGATGGAGAACGATATTCGAGAGGGAGGCTGGTATATCAACCCGGTGTTCTTGATGGCGCACTCCGGTGCTCGAGGTGGTATCGAACAGATCCGCCAGCTTGCCGGTATGCGTGGTTTGATGGCCAAGCCGACCGGCGAGATCATTGAAACTCCGATCAAAGCTAACTTCCGCGAAGGTCTTTCGGTACTGGAGTATTTCTCGTCGACGCACGGTGCTCGAAAGGGCTTGGCCGATACCGCGCTCAAGACCGCCGACTCCGGTTATCTGACGCGGAAGCTTGCCGACGTGGCCCAGAACGTCGTCATCACCATGGACGACTGTGGGACGACCCAAGGGATCACGAAGGGTGTCGTGTATCGTGGCGAGAAGGTCGAATTGCGTTTGGCCGACTCGATCAACGGTCGCGTCAGCCGTCAATCGATCGTGAACCCGGTGACCGACGAAGTGATTGTCGCGGAAAGCCAGATGATCACGCCGGAAATCGCCCGCAAGATCGAAGCGATGGGCTTGGAAAAGATCCAAGTTCGGACACCGATGACCTGTGACGCGCCCCTCGGTGTTTGCCGTCGCTGTTACGGCATGGATATGTCGACCGGGGCAATGGTCGAAGAGGGGATGGCGGTCGGAATTATCGCTGCCCAAAGCATCGGTGAACCGGGAACCCAGCTCACCATGCGTACCTTCCACATCGGCGGTTCGGTAAGCAAGCAAGTCGAAGAGTCGGACATCAAGGCCAAACGTTCGGGCGAAGTGCGTCTGACTCGGATCCGTGCCGTTCGCAATACGGACGGACGGAACGTCGTTCTCAACCGAAACGGCGAATTGACCTTGGTCGATGATCGCGGCCGTGAAATCGAAGCCTACGAGATCCCGACGGGTGCGATGCTAATGGTCGAAGAAGGCGACAAGGTCGTCGAAGGCCAGGTATTGTGCGAGTGGAACCCGTACTCGATTCCGATTTTGTCGGAAGTCGACGGCAAGATTCGCTTCGAAGACGTCGTCGAAGGCGAAACGATGCGTCAAGAACGTGAGACGTCCGGAAACATCCGGATGATGATCGTCGACCACAAGGGTGATTTGCACCCGCAAATTGTGGTGGAGGATGCTGAGGGCAAGGCGCTTGACGTCCAATACCTGCCGGAGCGGGCCATGATCATGGTCAAAGAAGGCACCGCGATTACCCCGGGCACCGTGCTCGCGGAAATGCCGCGGGTTACCGGCGGCGTGTCGGACATCACCGGCGGTCTGCCTCGGATCACGGAGATCTTCGAAGCACGTAAGCCGAAGGACCCTGCGGTGATCGCGGAAGTCGATGGCGTGGTCGAGTTGCTCACCGAGAAAAAGCGTGGCAAGCGAACGATCATTGTGCGCAGCGAGTCGGGTATCGAACGTGAGCACCTCGTGCCGCACGGCAAGCACTTCCTGGTTCACACCGGCGACATCGTCAAGGCCGGACAAGGGCTCGTCGATGGCCCGCTCGTCCCGCACGACATCTTGCGAGTCAGTGGTGAAGAAGCTGTCCAGCAGTATTTGCTGCACGAAATCCAACAGGTGTATCGTAGCCAGCGTGTCGAGATCAACGACAAGCACTGTGAAATCATCATCGCCCGAATGCTTCGGAAGGTGAAGATCGAAAGCTCTGGCGATACCAACCTGTTGCCAGGCTCCGTGATGGATCGTTTCCACTTCCGAAAGTCCAATGTGCAATTGGGGACTTGTGTCAAGATCTCCGATGCCGGTGATAGTGACTACACCGTCGGCACGATTGTTCCGCGTGAAGCGTTCGAGCAAACCAATGCTCAAATCGAAGCACTCGGAGGAACACCGGCTAAAGGCAAGAAGCCAAAGAGTGCCACCGCGAGTACCCAGTTGCTGGGGATCACTAAGGCGGCCGTTCAATCGAACAGTTTCATCAGTGCCGCGTCGTTCCAAGAAACGACCAAGGTGCTCACGGAAGCTGCACTTGCCGGCAAGGTCGACAAGCTCGTCGGATTGAAAGAGAACGTCATTCTCGGCCACTTGATTCCCGCCGGTACCGGTTTCCGAATTTTCCAAGAAGCGGAAGTCAATTATCGCCGCGAAGCTTTGGAAGAGTTGGCAGCCGCCCCCGTATCGAGTCTGGAAGAGAGCTTCCCATTACTGGCCGGCAGTGAAGAACGTCCCGCGGCTCCGGAAAGGCCGGCCGCGGAACCCGCGAGCGACGCGCTGGATAGCATGTTTGGCGGTGGACAAGATTAGGCCGTAAACCTGTATCCGATCGTTGAATTAACGCAAACGGCTCGAAGGACTTCTCCTTCGAGCCGTTTGCATTTGATGTGGCTTGCGATACGTCACGAACAGCATTTCACGCACGCGAGTGCAATTGATAGAATGGAACGCATGGCAAATCTCACGTAGCAAATCTCACGCGGGTTGAAGTTGAGCGATGAATGGATCAGCGGCTGAGCATTTGGCTCCTATTTCGGTCGAAGCCTACTTGGCGGGTGAAGAACTCGCCCAGCGAAAACACGAGTACGTCGACGGGATGGTCTATGCCATGGTCGGCGGTCGGTTCGCGCATAACTTGATCGCCAGTAATGTGCTTATCGAACTGGGGACGCAACTAAAGAGTAGTCCCTATCGCGTGTTGAACTCCGACAGCAAGCTGAAAGTGGAAACGAAGACGCGGACACGATTCGATTACCCGGATGTATCGGTCGTTTGCGGCGACAACGTGCAGGATGACGTGTTTCAAGACAAGCCTACCGTGGTGGTGGAAGTGCTTTCGCAAAGCACTCGTCGAACCGACGAAGGCGAGAAACTCGAACTGTACCAGACGATTCCCACCCTTTCGGCATATCTGCTCGTTGAGCATACGCAAGCTGCAGTGACCGCGTACCACCGTGACGGCACGACGTTTCGTCGACAGGTGTACGTGGGAATGGACAGTGTGATCGAGCTGCCGGCGATCAACGCTAGGCTGTTACTCGCCGACGTTTTCGCCAACGTCACGTTTACCCCGGAACCTGAGTTGCCGTAAGGGTCAACTCAATCTTCATTGGAACGGTTTCTGCTAGTCCCTCACACAGATCCTTGGCAGCTGAACTGACGAGAATGCCGTGGCAGATTACATTGGGGTAAACTGTTCCTATATCAAACCTGTTCCTGCTCAAGATTGATTGCACCCAAGACTCGTGGCCAAGAAAAAACAACGCATCCCGCACAAGTACTTTCCCTGGATCGACGCGCGTAAGAAGTTTCGGTTGTCCGATGCACACATCCAGATGGCTCGCGAATTGGGTTTGAGCCCCAAGAATTTTCCGAAGTACGCCAACACCAAGGATCAACCGTGGAAGTTGCCGTTGCCGGAGTTCATTGAGTCGCTTTACGTCAAGCAATTCAAGCGGGAATTCCCCGAGCAAGTCATGACGCTCGAGCAAATGGCGGCTGAGCACGTGGCCCGTCGTGAAGCAAGGAAAGCCGCGAAAGCGAGTGAGGAATCGACCAGCGGGGTTGCGTCGGAGGAAGACTCCGTCGAGGAATCGGATGCCACAGTCACAGATGCGGAGTCCCTTGCTCCGGAGGAATCGTAGTCCTCGGATCAGTTGATTGGGGCTCAGTCTCGCCTCGATATGGCTACAGTTGATAGCCACGAAAAAAGGCCCAGCGTTGAGCTGGGCCTTTCATTGATATTCGCGTTTCAGTGCTGGAAGCTAGCCGATCTTGGCGACCAAGTCACAGACTTTGTTGGAGTAGCCCCACTCGTTGTCGTACCAGGCGACGAGTTTGACAAAGGTCTTGTCGAGTTGGATGCCGGCTTTGGCGTCGAAAATCGAGGTGCGTGGGTCGGTGCGGAAATCGGTCGACACCACATCGTCCTCGGTGTAACCCATGATTCCCTTCATCTTGCCCTCGGAGGCTGCCTTCATGACTTTGCAAATGTCATCGTAGCTAGCTTCCTTCTCGAGCTCGGCGGTCAAGTCCACGACCGAGACGTCGGACGTCGGCACGCGGAATGCCATTCCGGTGAGTTTGCCATTGAGGGCGGGAATGACCTTGCCGACTGCTTTGGCAGCACCTGTGCTCGATGGAATGATGTTTTCCAAAATTCCGCGACCGCCTCGCCAATCTTTGGCCGAGGGGCCATCGACGGTCTTTTGAGTTGCTGTGGTCGCGTGAACCGTGGTCATCAAACCACGTTTGATTCCGAAGTTATCATGCAGCACCTTGGCAAGCGGCGCCAGACAGTTCGTCGTGCACGAAGCGTTCGAGACATATTGTTGACCCGCGTAGGTGTCGCAGTTCACACCCATGACGAACATCGGCGTGTCGTCTTTAGGGGGTGCTGACATCACGACCTTTTTGCATCCGGCGGCAACGTGGCCCGATGCGGATTCTTGGGTCAAGAAAAAGCCCGTGGACTCGACCACAATATCGGCACCGACATCACCCCACTTGAGGTTCGAGGGGTCACGCTCCGCGGTGATGCGGATTTCTTTTCCGTTGACGACGAGGTGGCCGCCCTTGGTCGAAACTTCGCCCTTGAATGGGCCGTGCACGGAGTCGTACTTCAGCATGTAAGCTTGGTAGTCGACGTCCAACAAATCGTTGATCGCAACGACTTCGATGTCCTGTCGAGCCACGGACGCACGAAAGACCATCCGACCAATTCGACCGAAACCATTAATACCAACGCGAATAGCCACAGTAAGTTCTTCTCCTGACGGTGATCCGCTAGGTCGTCCGAGGACCTTCCACATGGGAAGTGCCTGGCCAGCCTAACAGAGCGTACAAAGGTGCCACAAAATTAGACGATGCTCAAGTGATGCGAGTGATGCCACCTGCGGTGCTCGCGAGTCGAGATTATAGGAAGATGAGGCGAAATTGAACCAGCCCCCGGCCAACCTCCGGCCCGACGCACCGCTCGACCCGCGTCCTCCGTCATGGCGACGGCCACCCGGAGTGGCACCCGGGACGTGGGATTACGTCCATCAGCGGTCGATCGCTGACCATTACGACGCTTTTGTGGCCGATACGCCGCTGTGCCGATTGGATCAACGGGTCGTTGCCCGTGAGCTCCCACTGGACGACGGATCGAAAAACTCCTGGATTTTGGACCTGGGGTGTGGCAATGGCCGCATCGCCATCGAGTTACTGCATCGCGGTCACGGCGTGATCGGGGTTGATTTGAGTCAACGGATGCTGGAGTTGTGCGTGGAAAAGGCCATCACCGTTAATCGCAATGAGTGGCTGTTGCCCGTGCGCGCGAACTTGGTGGAACTCGGATGCATCGCCGACGCATGTGCGGATCACGCGGTGTGCATGTTTAGTAGCCTGGGGATGATCCAGGGTCGCGAAAATCGCCAACGCGTGCTCAAGCATGCCAGTCGAATTGTGCGACCGGGCGGGACGTTGGTCGTTCACGTGCATCATCGCTGGGCAGCGTTGTGGGAACCTGGCGGTCTCCGCGCGCTTGCCAAGTCGCGCTGGGCGTCATGGATACGACGCGATCAAGACTTTGGAGACTCCGTTTACGAGTATCGCGGTTTGAGTCGAATGTTCTTGCATCGATTCTCGCGACCTGAGATTCACGCCGACCTAAACTCGAGCGGTTGGACGATCGACAAGACGCTGGCGATTTCGCTGGATGGATCACGTGTCTTGGATTTCCCAATGGAAAAACGATGGCGTGCCGGTGGTTTCTTTGTCATCGCGCGGCGCCGCTAGTCGAATACGTTTCGCCGCACTACTGACCACCGTGACGGCTACGTCAATGCAGTGGCGATGCCGTTGGGATCGATATGCCAGGGCAGCCACACGATCAATGGCGGCGAAGTTTTGAGATCACCCTTGCGCGGCGGCACGGTGGTAATCTCTAGTTCCAAGTTCTGGACATCGTATTGTTTCGAGAGGGCATTGAGCTCGTCTTTCAATTCGGCATCGAGTTCCGTCAATTCGTTCGCGAGATCGATGAGCGTTTCCTCCGCGCGGCGAACATCGTCGCGCCGTTTAGAGGCAGTGCCCACGCCACGAACCGCGGACTCCATCCGAGTCATGTTGGCCCGGCTGGTCGTCTTGCGTCCGACAAAAGCTCCCAACACGGTTCCGGCGAATGAAATTGCGGGAGCAATCCAAGCCTGTTGGGCCTCGGACTTTTCATTTTCGTGTTTTGCCTGGGCAGCTCGCAGTTTGGCGTCAAGTGACTTCATCTTGGCGGCAAACTTGTCCCGAATTTTTTCGGTCGCAGCATCACGTGCTTCGCGAGCGAGCGTTTCAAAATGCAATCGCGCCTCGACTTCGTCGCAGCCCGCTGGGGCGTACTGTTTGAGCAGCGTGCTTCGGTACAGTTGCATCGGTTGGTGGCGATACAGGTAATCCTTGAATTGCTTTTCGTAGGATTTGAAATTCGCAGAGCTTCGTAGCGGCGTGGGTAAGTCCACGAACGAGAAGTTCTCGTGGGGAGTGTCATCCAATTCAAACCACTCGTCGACTTCGGTGCTGCTTTCCCAGAGATCGGTGGCAATGGGACCGTCGCAGCGGACGAGGCGCTTTGTATCCAACCATTGGTCCACGCCGGCGCCGCTGCGGACGTAGTGCATCGACGCTTCCGCAAGAATGGCGGGACGATAAATGAATTTGCCACCTTCGGGCGACGGCTTGATCGGGACGGCAAATCGTTCAGTGACGCCGCTGGGGGCTACCGGCCGTGACGGCTTGGTGGGCTGGTGACTTGGCGTTTCGCTGGCAACCGGTACGTTGCCCTCTGCGTTTGTGTTCTTAGTTGGTGACTTTCGATCCGCCATCAAGTTGCTGATTTGCGACCGCGCCAATGGTCCCGCCAAGAACGACATGGCCCAACGAGATTGAAAGACGGTGGGGGCGTTGTCATGAACGTTATTCATCAGAAACACGCGATTACCGAGCGACGCGAGCATTTGCTCCATGACTCCGCGATCGAATTTTTGTCCCTGCTGGATCGCCGCTCCCTCCAGTCCTTCGAGCACGCGAGCCTTGTCTCGCTCGGTTTGTAGTCGTCCCAAAAACCATGTGCCGATGTTCGAGAGACCCTTGTAATCCAAATCCACCGGGTTCTGGGTCGCCAGGGTGATTCCCAGCCCAAACGCGCGAGCTTGCTTGAGCAACGTCAACATGGGTGGCTTGCTCGGTGGCTTCGCACTCGGTGGAAAGTATCCATAGACTTCGTCCATGTAAAACATCGCCCGCAGCGAACTGGTGCCACTTTGCGTCCGCATCCAGGCGACGAGTTCGTTGAGCAAGATCGTGACAAAAAACATTCGCTCGGTATCGGACAAGTGCGCGATTGACAAAATGCTCAATCGTGGTTTGCCCGTGTCGGTGTAAAGAAGCTTTTTGATCGAAAGCGGTTCACCGTCGAGCCAACTGGAGAACGCGGGTGACGCCAACAAATTGTTGAGTTGCATCGCGATCTTGACCCGATCGGACGCCGGCATGAATGTCTCCAAATCCAACACGCCGACTCGATCGATCGGCGGTGATTGGATCAATCGGATCAAATCGCCAATGGTGACATTCCTGTTTTCACGCCAGCAATGATCGAGAATGGAAGAAATCAGGATATGTTCGCGCGAGAGCAGCGGATCGGCTTCGATGCCCATCAAGGTTAACAACCCAGACGCGGCGCCCGTGATTCTCTCGCGCATCGCATCGGTATCATCCAGCAATTCTGGAGGTGGCGCGTCGAAGCTTTTTAGCACCGTCAGCGGCAATCCGATGTTGCTTCCCGGGGTGTAGATCGCGATGTCGACGGAATCACGAAATTTTTGGATTCGCTCCGCAGATTGGCCCCAGGAAGCGAGTCCCGATTTCCAAGTCGCCGCTGTCTTTTCCGCGTACGCATCCAACTCCATTCCCTTGCGTCTTGCCTCGCTCTCTTCGAGCCATGGCTTGAAATCCGAGGGTTTTAAATTCGGAAAGCTGAGCAACAGATTCCCCAAATCTCCCTTGGGGTCCACACAGATCGCTGGGATTCCGTCGATCGCGGCTTCTTCGAGCAGTGCCAAGCAGAGGCCTGTCTTTCCGCTTCCCGTCATGCCGACGCACATCGCGTGGGTGCAGAGGTCCTTGGCGTCATACATCAGCAAATTGTCAAGCAATTCGCGGCGACCCAAGTCGTACTCGCGACCGAGATAAAACGAGGCCAGTTTTTCGAATATTTCGGGTGACGGAGTCGACATGGCACGAAACGGAAATGACGAGAAAGATTCGATGGATGCTTGACGGATGTTAACTGATTTTGCCATCCTTCGCGGAGGCCCAGTCGGTAACGTAGCATGGGTCAAGGTTCTTCATTCGCGCCCAATCTACTCAAGCCTCAACCATGCTCGACCTTTACGACAAGATTCAAGATGCCTGCGCCACAGTTCGCGAACACTTCAAGACGCCACCCAAAGTCGGAATCATTCTCGGGACCGGTTTAGGAGGACTCGTAGGCGATATCGATGTCGCGGCGAGTATCGAGTATGGCGATATCCCGCACTTCCCCCAGTCCACCGCGACGGGACACCGCGGACGACTGGTGTGTGGGACGCTTTCAGGGGTGCCCGTGATCGCGATGGAAGGTCGCTTTCACATGTACGAGGGCTACCCGCTGAAACAAATCACGCTGCCCGTGCGGGTGTTCAAGGAACTCGGTGCCGAATTGCTGGTCGTTAGCAACGCCTGCGGAGGATTGAACCCGTACTATCACAGTGGCGACATTATGGTCATCGAAGACCAGATCAACTTGCTCGGTGACAATCCGCTAATTGGTGTCAACGACGATCGGCTTGGCCCCCGTTTCCCAGACATGTGCGAACCCTATAGCCAGTTCTGGGTGGACCGCACGTTGGCGATCGCTCGCCGAGAGGACATCACCGCCCACAAGGGTGTGTTCGTCGCGGTAGCCGGTCCGAATCTCGAGACTCGCGCGGAGTACCGGTTCTTGCGAATGATCGGCGCCGATGTCGTGGGAATGAGCACGGTCCCGGAAACGATTGTCGCCGTTCACTGCGGCATGAAGGTCATTGGTTTGAGCGTCGTGACCGACATGTGCTTGCCGGATGCCCTCAAGCCCGCCAACGTGGAAGAAATCATCGCGATTGCCAATGCCGCCGAACCAAGACTGCGCACTCTCGTCCGCGGCATTGTCGCTGAATCGGGCAAAGTCCGAATCGCGTAGATGGACATGATGATGCTTCAAAACGCCGTCGATTTTTTGCGGTCTCGAATTGCCACTCGACCCCAGGTGGCAGTGATTCTTGGCAGCGGGCTCGGTTCGTTGGCTGATAAAATCGAGCGGGCGGTATCGATTCGATTTTGTGAAGTCCCGGGTTTTTCTGATTCAACGGCTGGTGGTCATCGCGGTGAATTGATTGTCGGTACGCTGGGTGAGAAAACCGTCGTTGCCATGGCCGGCCGATTGCATCGCTACGAAGGCCACAGCAACGATGAAGTTGCGTTCCCCGTGCGGGTGATGAGTGAACTTGGGGCGAACGTGTTGATCGCGAGCAATGCCGCGGGCGGAGTCAATCCAAAGTTGCAGGTGGGCGACATTGTGATCATCCGCGACTGTATCGATTGGATGCGTGGCTGCAGTCGGTGGCTGGCGATGGATCGCGAGGGTCGCGGTCATGAGGGACTCGGTCATCTTGGGCTCGAAGTAGCACGGCGCGGTGACGACTGCTTCGACCGCGAACTCGCCATGGTCGCGATGGCGTGCGCTCGCGAGCATGATTTTGTTGCGTATGAGGGGACCTATTTGGCGACGCTCGGTCCCTGTTACGAGACGCGGGCCGAGTACCGGATGATGCGTCGCATAGGGACCGATGTGGTCGGAATGAGTACCGTTCCCGAAGTTCTCGCGGCGAGAAAGCTAGGAATGAGGGTGATCGCCTTGTCGATGGTTAGCAACGTAGCCCGGCCGGATGAGTTTGTGGGAGCGAATCACGAAGAAGTGCTCCAGGCGGGTTTGGCGGCAGCGGATAAAATGGAATCGATCGTCCGTGCGGTCGTAGCCGCCGTATAATGGGGAACCGTTCTTGTATTCGCTGGCAATGTTTCGCTTCAACTCATGACTTCCAAGCCACCCGTCGATCCACGCAAATCGGCTTCACCGGTCCAGGCTGGGAGATCGTCGCAGGGGGCGTCGTCAGCTTCGGCCAATCCATCTTCAACGTCGGCCAATCCAACCGCGGCCAAAGAACTGGAGGTCATCGAATATTACTTGTCGATGGCCGATTTGTCGGAGGCCGAGCTTCGCGAGTCCATCGCGGAGATTCCGCCGGTGCCGACGGATGCGACTTGGCCCCAGGTTCATATTTCCGGCGCGCGTGGTCAGCACGGTGCGCTGATGCGGCTGGACCATAGCATTGTCTTGCATGTCGACGGCGACGTCGGAGATTACGCATTCGCTTTCAATTCACGGTGTGACGTGCGATTGTCGGGTTCTGCCGGTCACGGAGTGGGCGAAGGCATGCGAAGTGGTTCGATTCGAGTACGACAAAATGCGGGCACCGGTGCCGGTGCGGCCATGGTCGGTGGAACGCTGGCGATCTACGGTTGGGCGGGGCCACGATGCGGTGCCGCGATGCGTGGTGGTGGAATTTTCGTCAAGGGTGACGTGGGTGACGAGACCGGCGTGGGCGCGATCGGAGGCATGATCGTGATCGGCGGTGACGCGGGACACCATCTCGGAGACGCGATGAATAACGTGAACGTGTTCATCCGCGGTCAGGCGGCGAGCCTTGCTGCGGGCGTCACGGAGGCACCGCTGAGAAAACGCGAACAACTTCGGCTCGGACTGCTTTTAATCAATGCCTCGATTCGTGGCGACGCGACCGAGTTCCGACGCATCGTCCCCATCGCCATGCTTCAAGCCGAAGAGGCGCGACGTGGTGAGATCAATCCTAATTGGCGATAGTCCAGATGAGAGATTCGCTTTCGCCGCTTTGCTTATTGCCGCCATCGATCGACCAGGGTTGGCGTGGACTCGCGCCGCCGGCGACGTTCTATGCAATCGAGCGACCTGGGATGTCGCCTGTTCAACTTCCGACTCCGCTATTTTGGTTTGATCCGCCGTGGCACCTGCTAACGGTCGAAACCGCAGATGCGCTGGCGGCGTCGGTTGCAAACACGGGAGTCACCGTGTCGGCGCTGAGTCGTGATTTGGCGGCCCCCGGTGGCCACTCGGCATTTCTGAACTTAGCATCGACCGACCGCGAATCGCGAATCTTGCCGTATCGTCCCGAGCGATATGGTTTGATCGCCGACGACTTTGATCACTGTTCGATCATCGATCTACGATTGGCGATTAGTCGAGACGAGTCGGGGGCGCACGTCTTTTCGCAGAACCAGATTCAGCGATGGGAGGCGACCACCGATGCGTCCCCCGTGGCCGGCGGAAGCTGGGTTCCAGCGACCACAATGCCTCCGGACGTGATCTCGCTTGATGAATTGGGTTCCAAGATTCTACAACTTCGAAAGCTGGCACCGTCCGCCGCGGTGTTTGTGTCTGTAGGGCCGTTTCGTGTCGCCAATGAGATCCAACGGCTGCTTCGACCGACCGACGACCTTCAACGACATCCGGACGGAATCATTGTGCGACTCGACCAAGCCCAGCTCGCGCCCTTGCAACTCGCACAGCAGACTCGCCGCATTCGGAAATGCTTGGATTCGATGGAAAGAAAAGCGTTTCCGTTTTGGCTGGTGCCGGGCTCGATTTCGGCGGATGATGCGGCGAGACTCGTTGCCCTGGGTGCGGACGCCATCGCCGTGGATCGCTGGTGTGACGTTTTGGTGCAGGAGCTTGCCGAACCGAGTGAAGCGACCGCATCGAGCTTTGGCTATTCGTCGCGTGGCATTGTGATCGCGGGTGATTCCGCCAAACAACGTCTGGGATCGTGGGTGGAAAGCGTCCTAGCACCCAACGTCAGCCGTTTCCAGGGCCTTTGTCGATCCATCAATCCAAATGCAGCGGAACGTTTGGGCAGTTACGATCCGCAGTGGGCGGGAGCATTGGGTGTCCCGCTCCTGGGCATTTAGGCACCTTTGCGGATTGGTCGCTAGTGCGGTGGTTGGAACGCCGTCGAATCCGCGTCGCTGGGCATGCGCCAATCGCCGCGTGGGGACAAGCTCACCGAGCCGACTTTGGGACCATCCGGTACACAGTTGCGTTTGAATTGGTTGACAAAAAAACGTTGAATGAACCGCTTCAGCGTCGTTTCGATCTCGGCAGATGCGTAGTCACGCGTGAACTTGGCGTGTTGGGCCAAGTACAAGATCTTCTCAAAGCTCGCGCCGTAGCGAATGAAATGAAACAGAAAGAAATCATGCAACTCGTATTCACCCAAGGCGGCTTCGGTGCTTTGACGAAGCTCACCGGCGGCGTTGGGTGGCATCAATTCAGGTGAGATAGGTGTGTCCGCGATCCGGTGCAGCACATCTCGGAGCTTGCCATCAAAATAATGGTCTGCGGCAAAGCGAACGAGGAACCTCACCAACGTCTTGGGGATCGACGTATTGACGTTGTACATGGACATATGGTCGGCGTTGTATGTCGACCATCCCAGGGCTTGTTCGCTCATGTCGCCCGTACCGAGCACAAACCCGCGGCTCATCAGCATCATCGTGCGAATGCGTGCTTGAACGTTTTCGAACTTTAGATCGGAAGCTTCGTCATGCGTTTGTTGGAGCGATGTTTGCAATGAATCCACGGTGGTCGATTCATCGATCGCGATGCCGAGCGGCGAGTGATTGATCGCTCGAAAAGTGTCCAAACACAACGCCCGAATGTCGATCGTTTCCGCGGTCAAACCCGTCAATTCGATCAATTGGTCGGCGCTGGATCGCGTGTGTTCGGTCGTGCCGAAGCCGGGCATCGTGATGCCGTGAATCCACGACGGGGAACGACCCATGGCTTCGCAGGCACGAATCGCGACCAGCAGCGCGAGCGTGCTGTCGAGGCCTCCAGAAATGCCGATCGCCAGCGGTGTGGATTCCGATATACGTGACAAACGTTTGACAAGGCCGGCCGTTTGTATCGCAAAGATTTCGGCACATCGATCATCCAGCTCGCTCGACGCATCGGGCACGAACGGATGGGCGTCGATGCGGCGAAGCAATTCGGGACGCTGCGAACGACTTCTCGAAAATAGCGTCCCCACATCGATCACGCGAAACGGTTGGTGCTGGGACACCTCGATATCGTCGAACGATCCGACGACACGACGGTCATGAGCGAGGCGCTGGAGATCGATGTCACAAGCGACGCTCGTTTCGTAAAAATGCAACGGCGTTTTGCCATCGCCAATGCGCCGCGACTCGTCCAAGATCGCACCGTTTTCAGCAATCAAACAGTGGCCGCCAAAAACAAGGTCTGACGTCGATTCACCGCCGCCCGCGGACGCGTAAGCGTACGCGGCGATGCAGCGACCGGATTGGCTGCGAACGAGATCGCGTCGCCAAGCCGCCTTGCCGATCGTTTCGTTACTCGCCGACAAATTCAACAACACATTCGCGCCCGCCGCTGCAGCCCAGCTCGACGGCGGGATCGGAGTCCACAGGTCTTCACAGATCTCAATCCCGATCTTCGCGTCGCCCCATCGGAAAATCAGATCGGTACCAAAGGGAATCTCGATTCCATGCAGATCGATTGATGCAGGGTCCGATTTTCGAGCGGCTCGAAAGTGACGTCCCTCGTAGAACTCGCGGTAGGTCGGCAAGTAAGTCTTGGGCACAATCCCACGCACGCGACCACACGCGATGAGGGCCGCTACGTTCATGAGCGAATCACCCACCGACATCGGCAAACCCACCACGACGATGGATTCGTGATCGCGACTGTGCCGAGCGATCACCTCGAGCGCGTCCATGGCGGATGCGAGCAGTGCATCGGACGCGAATAGGTCGCCCGATGTGTATCCCGTCAATCCGAGTTCGGGAAGCAGCACCACGTCGGCGCCGTTGGCCGCTTCGATCATATCGATCGACGCCGCCGCATTGGCAATCGGATTGGCGACCGCGACGACGGGCGACGCCGCGACAATGCGAAACATACCGTGAGGGAACAAATGCGAATCCGATGACGCGTGAGATCTGGAAGGTAACTGCCGGACGCCATCCATTGGCTCGGCCGAGATAGTATAACCAGTCACCGTTGGACCCGTTGCTCACCCGCGATCCCTGACATGACCCAATCGCCACTTTCGCCCGCATTGTTCGAATTTCTTCGCGAGTTAGGCCAGCACAATCAACGCGAGTGGTTTCAAGACAACAAGTCGCGTTACCAAACCGAGGTGCTCGATCCGGTCGTCGAATTGGTGGCGCAGTTGGAGAAACCCCTGGCACGTGTCGCACCGATGCTCAATGTGGTTCCCAAACGCAGCGGAGGATCGATTTTGCGGATTTATCGCGACACCCGCTTTGCCAAGGACAAGACACCGTACAAGACCAACGTGGGAATCTCGTTCAAGCATCTCGCCGGCGGCGACATTCACGCACCCGGAATCTATCTACATCTGGACCCGACCGAAACGTTTGCGGCTGGCGGATGTTGGCGGCCGCAGCGGCAAGCGCTGGGGGCGATCCGTCAAGCCATCGACACCGACCCGAAAGCGTGGCGCAAAGCGACCAGCGACAAAAAATTTGCCCGCCGCTACGAACTTGCTGGCGAATCACTCAAGACGTCACCTCGCGACTATCCCTCAGACCATCCGCAAATTGCCGATCTGAGACGAATCGACTTTATCGCTGTGGCGGCATGGACCGAGCCGCAATGGGTTGCCGATGATGTCGTCGCTCGCGTTGTCGATGATATCAAGGCCGCGCGCAGCTTGATGATGTTTCTCTGCCAAGCGGTGGGCGTCCCCTACTGACTGCCGCCCCCGAGATCAAATTGAACAAGATTCACCTTTCGGCTTGCGGGGGCTTTTCCCTAGACTTCGCACCACGGATGAGACGGACGATTTTCTCGCAGGAGTCACATCGGCATGGAAGCCGGCAAAAAGTTGCATGGAGTCGCGTTGTTTTTCGCGATGTCCGTCGGATGGTGCGCCTTCGCCACGACGGCGATCGGTGCAAATTATCGCACCCAGAATTTCTTGATCCAAGCTCCAACGCCGGAATTGGCGAGGGCCGTGGGCGAGGCAGCCGAAGGTTACCGACGCGACCTTGCAGTCCATTGGCTTGGAAATCCAATCCCGCCGTGGCCGACCCCCTGCCCCGTCAACGTGGTTGCCGGAAACATGCCGGCCCAAGGCGTCACCACCTACAATCGCGCACCAGTGCGGGATTTCCAAATGGAAGTGGTCGGCACGCCCGAAAGAATTCTCGATAGCGTGTTGCCCCACGAAGTGACTCACACCGTGCTGGCGACGCACTTTGGTCGACCGCTCCCACGCTGGGCGGACGAGGGAATTTGCACGACGGTCGAGCATGATGCCGAACGCAGCAAGCACGAAGCAAAACTTCGCGAGTTCTTGGCGTCCCGACGCGGGATTGCGATGAACCGAATGTTCTTGTTGACCGAATATCCCGACGATGTGTTGCCGCTATACGCCCAAGGATATTCGGTTTGCCGATTTTTGATTGACCAACAGGGCCCGCAAGCGTTCATCGGTTTTCTCGAAGGCTACATGCGGCATCCGTCGTGGACCGACAACGTTCGCGAGCATTACGGATACGACTCGCTGGCCGAACTCCAGGACTATTGGCTCAGCTGGGTTGCCGCGGGAAGTGGCCCCGTCGAGCGATTTGTGAAAGCAGGTAACACGGCCTCACCAGCATCTCCTTCCTCATCCGACTCGCTGGCTGATGGCGGTGCTGCCGCCGCCGAAGCTCCACCCGCTCAAGCCTTGGCAGCGAACTCACGCCAGCAAATGGGGGCCGAGGGAGAAGCCGGCTGGTATCTCCGTCGCAAAATGGGCGAGACCACGGATAACGGCGGGACGACCAATCGACTCGCCGCCAGCGGTTTGCCTGATACGCCCGCCGCCGGCGCCACCCGAGAATTGCTCGCGACCCCGATTCCTGAGCAAGATTTGCAGTCGGCGGCCCCGATGGCGACATCAGTTCCTCCGTCGGTACGGATGGGCGGATACTATACGGCCGCCCAGCCCCAGCCGGAGCAATCATTTTCCGGGGCCGATTTTTCGGCGCAACCGCAGTCGTCGGCGAGCGATTTTGATCCTTATGCTCGTGGTGGGCTGAACACGCCTGCCGGGCAACCCGCCGGTCGATATTACCGCTAACGCCAAAGAATTACCTGGTTGATTTCGCTCAGACTACCATCGACGCGAAAAACCTGCTATTTTCCCTCGCTCGAATCCGCACCTACCCATTCATTCCCTTTCAATCACCAGACCAGACGATGGCGAAACCGCACCATAAGATCAAGAAAGCCAACCACGGCCAGCGGCCGGCGAACGCGAAAGCTCGCAAGGCCAAACGACGTAAGATCAAGACCTAAGCGTCCGACTCCACGGTTCTCTCATCGATGAAAAGCAACTTCATCATCGATCCAGCGCTGCTGGACCTTGACCACCCCATCGCCGACATTGAGGCGATTCGGGAGCTCAATCCCCAGCGCTATGAGATGGAGCAATTGACGGCGATCCTCTACGAGGACATCGAACGAAACGCGTGTGCCGCGTACAAGGACGTTACGCATGATGAGTTCTGGATTCGTGGTCACATGCCCGGCATGCCCCTGATGCCCGGCGTGATCATGCTCGAAGCCGTCGCGCAACTCTCCAGTTACTTCACTCAAAAACACGACTTGCTCGGCGCTGCCATGGTCGGCTTTGGCGGAGTCGATGAAGTTCGATTTCGTGGAGTCGTGACGCCCGGCGATCGCCTCATCTTGATGGTATTGCTCGAAAAGGCACGACGCGGCCGGATGATCGTCGCGGGATTTCAGGGCGTCGTCAACGGTTCGATCGTCCTTGAAGGAAAGCTTCGTGGGATCCCCATTCCGATCGAAGCCGTCGCGAGCCAGTTGGCGAATCGTCGCGAGCGACCCTAGTCGATCCCCACGCGTTGCTCGTCGAGCGCTGTTTACAACGTTTAGAATTCAAGAACGCAGATTCTCGCATCCGAGCCTTCAATCCGCCCGAACCGCCGTGGCGGTGGAACGCCGATGTCCTTCCCCATCGACGTTCGGTAGAACCGGCGAGATCGGCGTTAGCTGCCGATGTGCTCACCGCGAGCATGTTTGGCGAGCGTGTCTTGGTATTTCTTTTTGCCTTCTTCCACGCTCTTGCGAATGGCCTTGGTGCTTTCCTCGCTTTCTTTGCGAAGTTCTGCGATCAATTGCAGCGACTCGATTTGGAATCCGCTGATCGCGTCCACCAATTTTTGAACGCTTTCGGGATTGATCGTGCTGCCGTAGCCAGCCTTTAGCGCCGCGCGTTCGAGTTCACGTCCGAGCGTGGCGATGTCTTCGAGACCTTTGTTGACGCCCTCTTTCATTGCCTCCGTCGCTTGCGTTACTTCGTGCAGTCCATGCTGGCTCGTGTAGACGGTGCCCAGGATGGTAAAGACGTGCTCGTTGGTCGTGAAGAAAGTCACAGCGCGACGGAACACACGCTCTTTGACATCGTGTGTCTGCTTCAGCTTGGAAACTAATGTCTCACCGACGTCGTAGCCGACTTCCAAGTTTTCGGCGATGTCTTTGAGCAATTGGTAGGTCTCGTCTTCGTCCTCGTATTTCTGGCGAGCTTCATCGCGACGCAGTTCCAGCTGGCTCTTTCCGCCTTGATCGGTACCGGCATACGTATCCAGCGCGCCTTGGGCACTCGCAAGCCCATCCTTGGCTGCTTGCAAAGTCGGCTCGTGCGTGTCGAGCAGTTCGCGAGCCAACACCTCGGCTTCCTTGAGCGCAAAGCGAAAATCAATGTAACCTTCCATGATCGCTTCCTCTCGCTTGAGCGCCTCCTTGGTGTCTTTGGCGACATCCGAGTAAACCTCGACGATCTTTTCGAAGCGATCCGATGGAGTGCCACGTCGCATCTTCATCCACCAGTTCGATACCTTTTCGGTCCCACTGATTTTTCCGTCATCCAGTTGGGCAATCAATCGCTTGCTGTCTTCGCGAACCGAGTCGAACATTTGAGTAATGTCCATGTAACGATTGCCGATTTCGATCGCTTCCACGTTCTCGCGCACCAGCGCATTGAATGAACTCATGTGCTTGATGACTTCCGCGATCGCGATGACTTTGGACTCGTCCACGTACCGGACATTCTCGAGCAGGCTGATTAACTCTTGGGGAGCCGTGCTCGTGCTATTGGCCCCAAACTTTTTTAGTGTTTCCAGCGCGCGGTCGAGGTACTTGCGCATCGACGTCATGTCGCGATCAGAACTATTGGCGGTGGTCGTCGCGTTAGCAGAACTTGGCTGCGGGGCGGAAGCTTGAGCTTGCTCAGACATCTGCAAGGACTCTCCAAAGTGTGGGCATGAAAGGTCGAGAGGATCAAACGTAGGGACGCTGCTACAAGCGTAGCGCGTCGGTTGCGTTGCTGCAATCGTCCTGGCCAAGTCCGGCCCGCCCGGCGGGAAGTTCGCTCGACGCCCCGGCCAATTCGATCTTCAAATCTTGGGCGCCTCGGCAAAACCCGTCTTCAGCCTAGAATGCGGTGACAACCAAGGCTGCTGGTTCTGCGTAGACTTTGTTTTGGTGCGTGTTCGTTCGATTTGGATTCAACCCCCGATGCCTAACGCCTCCGCAATGCAAACGGCTCGCGATATCCGACTTCCTGGCCAAGATCTGACGCTCGAAGAAACGCTGAGGGTGATGGACGTCGCCCGCGAAATGCGGGATCGGCGGGAGACGGCGGAAGAGATGTTTCGTCGAGACGACTTCCGAAATGAGCTGCGTCAAAAGCTGCTTCGTACCGCACAATTGTCGGGCGATAAAGTAACGGCGGCGGAGATCGATGCGGCAATCGACCAATACTTGTCGCGATTGCACACTTATTCCGATCCTGAACCAGGATTCAAAAGCTTCGTCGCACATTGTTGGGTATGGCGAAAACGAATCTTGGCCGGAGTGGCGGCGACAGCCTTTGCCGCCGCCTCACTGTGGTTTCTGTTCGCTTCGCCAATCGCGCCACTTTCGCCTACGCTTCGCGCCCAGCGGGCCGTCGCGGCCGAGGTGGAGTCAGCGTCATCGACTCTTGATCGAATCAGATCGATGACAGACGATGTGGAAGTGATCCAGATGGCGGAGCGATTGCAGGGCGAGATTCGTTCGACTTCGGACGTCACTCAGGCACTAGCAGCACGCAACCGGCTGGATGAAATCGCATCCACGTTAGCCGAAGAGTACGAAATTCGAATCGTCGCGGGAACGAACGACAAAAGTGGACTGGAGCGAAGCTTCCAAGATCGCCCGTCGATATTCTACGTTTTTGTCGAAGCGAGAACGTCGGACGGAAAAGTCATCTCCAGGCAAATACGAAACTCGGAAACGGACAAGCCGGAGACGGTGACTCGCTGGGCTGTGCAAATCTCCGAAAGTGCTTATCGCCGACTGGCCGCGGACAAGAGCGATGGCGTGCTCAACGAAACGGTTTATGCGGTCAAGCAACGCGGTGAAATGCAACCGACCATCCAGCTCGATGGCGCCGTTGTAAAATCGCCCTCGACGTTGACCCAGTGGAAATAATCCTCGTCGACGTCGCCCCTTTGACCATTTGATTTTGACGGAAGGTTTCAATCGCATGCCGATCTCCGGCCCAGTTTTACATCGCCAACTATTGGCGGCCTACGCCGGCGCCCAATCACGATTGGAAATCGAACGAGGGCAAATCAACGCGGCGCTCCAACAACGCCAGTCACTCGGCGGTGATCGAGCGGACGTGCTGATGTCGCTGGCCGAACATTACCTTCCGGAGCTGAGTCATGAAGCAATCCAGTCGACTTGGGTCGATTTTCGTCGAGACATCGCTGCGGTTCTCACTCGCAAGGAGGAGCATGAACGTCGACTCGGCAATGACATCCGTGAACGCGACCAGCAACGGATTGCCGCGGACCGAGAGCTGATCCAGCTCAACGAGCAACTGGATGCCGCGACGGAACAGCAACAGTCGGTTTCGTCGGAGATAGAGTCGCAATTGCAGGCCGACTCGCACTTTGCGGAATTGTCCGATCGCGCAGCCGTGGCGGAAGTTGCGGTCGAACGCGCCGAAGCGAATCTGCAGGAGATCGAACAGGACTCCGCCCGCAAATTGCCTGAGTATGACCAGAGCTCACTCTTTCGCTATCTCCACGACCGCGGGTTTGGAACCGACAAATACACACACCGCGGCTTCACCCGACGCATGGACCGGATGCTCGCCAAGTACGTGAACTATCACCAGGCGAGCCAAAGCTACAAGTTCCTCCAAGAGACGCCCGTGCAAATGAGGCAAATCATCGCGGAAGATCGAGCGGCACTGGAGACGGTGCTCGATGAACTCGAATCGAAACGTGATCGCGTCGCCCAGCAGTTTGGGTTGCCCGCCGTAATCGCTTCGGTGAACGAACTGACGAAACGACGTGACGAGAAAGTCCAGCAGATTGCGACGGTGCGTGACGAGGTGCAGTCGTTGCAATTACAGTTGACCCAGTTGAGCGATCGTCGTGGGCCCTACTACGTCGAAGCGATTCAAAACTTTCGCGCCATGCTCGCTCGACTGGAGACGCGAGATCTCCGGCGCCGTGCCGAGTCGACGCACGAGGTCACCGACGACCAGATCGTTGCTCGCTTGCAGGGGATCGATTCCAGCATCGATCGACTCGATAGCCTGTCGCGCGAGCGGCGTCATTCGCTGGACGCGATGCAGTCGTATTTGGAAGGGCTCGGACAGTTGATCCAGCAATTCCGACTCGCTCAATTCGACTCCGCCCGCGCGCAGTTCATCGGATCGTTTGATCTCCAGGACGAACTTTCTCAAATTCATGATGCGCGAGGCTTGGATGACCTGTGGGCGCGAATCCGGCGCGCCCAACGTTGGGGACCGTCTACCATGGATCAAATCGCTCAAGTCGCTCAGCATCCGATGACCCAGATTCTGATCAACGCGATGGCGCATGCGGCGGCTGGCGCACTATCCCAGCACGCACGAAACGCGGGTCACCGTCGTGCGAGTAGCCCGAGTCGCTCAAGCGGCGGCAAACGTGGCAGCGGCGGCTTTCAAAACCGCGGTTGGTTCTAATGGAACAATCGCTTGAGCACTGCCATCAGCGTTGATAGTAATCCCGCCAGAATCAACGGTGCGGTGAGTGTGAAAAGGATGAAACGCAGATGAGCCGAGTGACTCGATTCGCCAGAGCTAGCTGGGCTGAGCCAACCCAATTCTTCACGAACCGCCGGGACCCGCAACCCATAGACGAGGCTCGCCGTCATCATCACCGCAAAAATGAGCGTCACGCCGAGCATGAATGCGAGACTGATCTGTGGCGGCCGAATGCCCCTGGCGACTGATTGAGTCGGACGAGTCGAACCGGTTTCATTCATGAGGCGACTATCTACGAAACCTTCAGTCAATGGCTGGCGCTACACCAGCGCCGCGACAGAAATAGCATACCTAAAAAATACCTTCGCCAAAGGATCCTTCGTCGTCCGGTTTGACCGACTCGCGTTTGGGAGCGTCGCCAAAGTGTGGCCGGTTCGGTTCGAGGGCTGCTTCGTTGCGGTGGTAGGTTGGGGACGGAGCAACGTCTTGGACGTCGTACTCGTCGTCAAAGTCGTCATCGTAGCGCGAGCGATAACCGGGCTGGGAGGCACGGTTGAGTTCCGCGGCGAACTCATCCAGTACCGCGTTCTGGATCATCTCACGACATTCACTATTGATCGGATGCGCCACGTCGGCATAGAGCTTTTGAGGTGAGTCGAACGAAGCCTCGTTACTTGGACTCAACCTGGCGCCACAGTGGTTGCAATAGGAAGCGCGTAAATGATTCTTGTAACCACAGCGCGGACAATGGCCAGCTAACTTGCGACTGGGCATCGCGACAAACGGACCGCTCGTTCCGTCGATGATCTTTAGATCTCGGACGACAAAACTATTGTCGATGGTGATGGAACAGAAAGCGCGCAAGCGGTCTTCTGATTCCTCCATCAACTTGATGCGTATCTCTGTGATCTCCACGATCCGACCCTCCCTAACCGGCTAGCGCGATAAGTGCCTGGGTAATGTTCTACCGGAGAACCGCTCCCAGGGGCACACGAATTGTTCGACAAGCGCGAACAATCGCACCAGGCCTTAATTGTGCGGTCAACTTGATTTGAATGCGTCGGGCGTGACGAGCCGACAAGGCAAAACCAAAACATGCCGAACCGCTTCCAGTCATTTGACACGCTCGCAAGCCAGAATGTTGCATCACGTGCAATGTTTTTTTTACTTTCGGTTCGATCATCACCGCCGGTTCCACCAATCGATTGAATCCACGCCGAAATACTTCGCCGCGATGTTGCGATCGCAGTGCTTGTATCAATTCGCATGCCGAAATCGGCTGTTCTGGGATTTTTGAGTTTGCATACACACGCGGTGTGGAAAGCATCGTTCCGGGAAAGACAGCGACCAAATGAAACGTCGTGTTAACCGCAATCGGCGCAATTTGCTCACCTCGCCCCGTTCCCCTAGCCGCCCGAAATTCCCTATGAACCTGCGGTGCCTCCGCAGCGGACTGGGGCAATAAGTTTTCACGTCCGAGAAAAAAATTGACGTCGCTACCGAGATCCGCCGCTAGCTCATCAATCACGGAATCTAGGCTCGGTTCGTCCGCACGTCTGGCTTGCTCCACAAGACTCGCTGCTGCCATCAGCGCCGACGCCGCGTTACTACTCGCCCCTCCCATTCCCGCTCCCGCGGGGATTTGTTTGAGCAGGTGACAGTCGAAGCCACCGGGCAGCTCGGTGACTCGCAGAAATCGCTCTAGCGCTCGGCAGACGAGATTCCGGGTATCAACGGGGATGTCCAGCAGCCGGGATCTCGCCTCGGTGTCGTGGGCGACTCCCAGTCGGTCCGCAAGAATCGCTTCGGATGGCAACCATTGAAGTTTCAGTTGAACGCCGCAGCGGTCCGTCCGTTGGACAAGCAGCGAATCGGTCCAATTGATCGGTACCATCACTGTATCGATCTCGTGATAGCCATCTGGTCGCTTGGCGATTAACTCGAGAAACAAATTGAGCTTTGCCGGTGCGATCGTTTGGGCGGTTGGCTGCATGGTCGCCATTCTCAGTCGTTGATCGCGACGAGGCAAGTCGAAAACCGATGGCAGCCCCCCAGGCACCACGTCGGATTCGCAGCCGTTTAGCCCGCGAAACGCAGTGGTGATTGAGGCAGAGAATGTCTTATCGGATCGGTCATCGCCATGATGGTGATACCGGATTGGTTGGCGAGCTCGATGGTACGTTCCCGCTCCACCATGATCGTCATGTCGGCTTCGATCGCCATCGCGGCGCCACCGGCGGCGCGCACCCGTTCAATCGTTTGGGGGCCGATGGTCGGAACATCGAAGCGCATGTCTTGTTGAGGCTTGCTCACCTTCACGAGTGTCCAACCGCCGCGTTTGCATAGCTGGCCGGTGCGTTCGATACAGGCATCGGTACCCTCGATCGCTTCGACGGCGATAACGACACCATCCTTGATGGTGATCGTTTGGCCGATATCCAGAGCACCCATTTGTTTAGCGACTTGCCATCCGATCTCAATGTCTCGTCGCAAATTCTCTTTGGGGACGGTGCCCGTCAACAATCCGTTCTTCACGAGTAACTCCGGTGCAAAATCGGTTGCCGCACAGATTTCCAGACCTGCGGCATGGTAAGCGTCGGTGATGGAAAGCAACATGCTGTCGTCGCGTGCGTCACGTCGTCGACCGATCAAGTGCGGGCCCAACGTTTTCATGCACGTCCAGTCGGGAAAGTGCCTCAACCACAGCGACCCACTGTAGAGCAAGTCAGCCTTGAATAACTTGCCCGCCATCGTCACTCGTTTGACGCCGCATCGACGAAAGTAATTGAGGTGACCGCCGATCTTGCCCACTCCGAGCCAGCGAACGTCGTCGCAGATGGACTCGAGATCGGTGCTGGCATGTCCCGAGATCGCCAAACAGCAGACGCAATGGCCATCGCGGACAAGTGATTCAGCGACTTCGACGGGAAAGCGGCCCCAACCGGCAAGCAAACCGAACGGCGTCGGTCGCTCGCTTGGCAATCGCGACTGGACCACGGTCGGCCGATATCCTCGTAGCATACTCATGCGACTCGTCGACGACCGAGCTGGAGCTCTTGTTGAAGCACATCGACCTCACGACGCAGCACCTTGAGCTCGCGACGCATCTCTGGCAATCGTCGCTGCACGGCCATGATCTGCATTTGGTCGCGCTGGTTGGTCGCGGGAGAGCCGAGATAGACTTGATCGCCATCGCAATTGTCCATCACACCCGCTTGAGCACCGACAATGGCGCGATCACCAAGCTGAATATGGTCCTTCAATCCGACCTGTCCCGCCAGCACGACGTAGTCACCGGTCGTACAACTTCCGGCGATACCCACTTGGCTGCACAATAGATTGTGGCGGCCGATGCGACAGTTGTGTGCGATCATGACTTGATTGTCGATCTTGGTCCCCTCGCCGATGCGGGTCGCACCATAGGTTCCTCGATCGACGGTGACACAGGCACCCATCTCGACGTCATCATCGATGCGGACATAACCGAGCTGGGCGGTGGGGACATGTTGGCCAGCCACTTGTCGATAGCCAAAGCCGTGGGCGCCGATCACCGAGCCGGCGTGAATGATGACGCGGTTTCCGAGTCGCGTGTGTTCGTAGATCGTGACATTGGGATACAGGACGCAATCATCGCCAATGACCGCTCGTGGCATCACGACGACGCCCGGCATCAAGCGACAACGCTCGCCGATAACGACGTCGGCACCGACGACTACCGAAGTGTGTAGATTCGCGCTGGATGCAATCGTTGCGGTCGCATCAACTCCCGTGGGCATGCTCGACGCATCAACCGCAGGCCGAAAGTGCTTGACGATCGCTGAAAAGGCCGCATGAGGTGATGGGACAACCAGTTGTGCAATCGCGCAGCCATCCAACTCCGCCGGCGTTACCACCGCGACCGCGGGAGACTGTGTTAGCAAGTGGGCGCGACGAACATCGTCCACGAGCGTGATCTCGCCGGACTCCGCATCCTGTAACGGGTTAGCGCCATGGCAGACCAACTCGCCATCGCCGACCACCACCCCGCCGACCATCGCCGCGAGTTGCTGTAGTTGAATTGTCATCCGAATCCTTTCGGAACCAACGCATCTCGATCCAGTAAAACTCCGAGGTACTTCTATAAGCCTGATCTGTCCTAGAGTTCAAGATGAATCCCGGCTTGAGTCTTTTTTTGCAAATGCTCTTGATTTTCCGCGAGGCATACTCCTAGTGTCCACTTCGACCGACTGGAATGACGTTCCCCGGCGCCCGCTTTACCGGCGGGTCTCCATCGTGAACGAGCCGTCGACAGAGATTGAGCCCCGGGATAACACAGCCAATGTTGGCCACCACGACCATGATCGCTAGGCTACGAACGACGTCACTCTTGGCGTCGTTGGCGTGCTTGGTTATCGGCGGATGTAGCCAGAATCCCTACTTTGCGGCTCCTGGCGGCGCGGCTTGGCAAATGCCGACATCGACCGCCGTGAACCCAGTGGATGCCCAGGTCGCGGAACTACGACGCCGCGTGCAACTACTTGACGACAACAATCGCCAACTTCACACCCAACTCGCCCAAAGCGAGCAACAAGCTCAAGTCTATCGAGATGAACTTGGTCTGATTCGTCAACAACTTGCCGATACATCGTCCAAACTCGAGACGGCAACCATCGCCGCTCGAGAAGCTGAATCACGAGTGAAGGGATTCCAAGCCTCCACCCAGCTTCGCGGCAACGCTTCGATCACGCCCAACACCAACTTGAGTCAACTCGCATCGCGACTCAACCTTGGCGGCATCCCGGTCGAGCAAGACGGAGACGTGCTGCGCATCGTGGTGCCATCGGACCAGCTCTTTCAACCGGGCACCGCGCAGTTGCAACCACAAGCGGCGCTGGTACTGGATCCGATTGCGGCACAGCTTCGCAGCATCTTTCCTCGCCAGCGGATTGCGATCGAGGGATACACTGACAATGCGCCCATGTACGGTGGTCAAGTCGGCACAAGTCACCAGCTCGCGTCGGCACAAACCGCTGCCGTACTAGACCTGTTGGCTCGACGCGCCGGCATGCCGCCCCAGCAATTGTTCACCGTCGCACAGGGCACCAATAATCCTCGCGCGAGTAACGAATCCGCAGCCGGGCGTGCCGTCAATCGACGCATCGAGTTGGTGGTCTACCCTGACACGTTCTAACCCCGCCTATTCATAGATGGGAAAGAACGTGTTGAAGGCGGACTCGGCGAAGTCGCCCGGGTCATTGAACCTGCGATTTCGATTCAATCCGCCAATCGCGGACATCTCTTCGCTCGTCAATTCAAAGTCGAACAAGGCGATGTTTTCACGAAGTCGTTCCATTCGACTCGTTTTGGGAACAATCGCGGTGCCACGCTGTATTCCCCAACGCAACACGACTTGCGCCGGTGTTCGCTGGTGACCGGCCGCGATGGATTGAACCAGCGGCTGCTTGATGACCGCTTCGTCGGCTTGAGCCATGTTGAGCGAAAAGTAGGATTGTGCTCCGAGCGGCGAAAATCCCGTCACCGCGATGCCGGACTCGCGGCAAAATCGCAGCAACTTTTCTTGCGTCAGATACGGGTGCAATTCGATTTGTAGCATCGCCGGCAACACCGACGCGTACGAAAGCACGTCGCGGATCAATGAAACTCCAAAATTGCTCAGGCCGATCTCGCGGACCAAGCCGGCTTTGACCAATTCTTGCATGGCTTCCCACGTTTCTCGGATCGGCACCGGATCCGCCTTCATCACCGGCAAGGCGGCACTGGGTTCGTGAAACCAGCCTGGCGGGTAGCGTTGGTCGATGGGGACGTATTTCAACGAAATGGGAAAGTGGATCAAGTAAAGATCCAAGTAGTCGATTCGCAAATCGGCGAGCGATCGCTTGACCGCCGGCATCACGTGTTCACCGCGATGATAGGTGTTCCAAAGTTTCGACGTGATCCACAATTCCTCTCGCTTGACCTTACCCGACGAGATGGCGGCCGTAATTCCCTCGCCGACATTCGCTTCGTTGCCGTAGTCACAGGCCGCATCAAGGTGTCGATAGCCAAGATCGATCGCTGACTGGACAACACCGGCGGCGGCGTCATCATCGATTTTCCATAGTCCCAAACCGACGCTCGGGACCGTCGCACCGCTGGCGAGTTTGATTGCTTCGTGGCTGATGACCGGCTCCTTGATGGGAAAAGTGGACTCGAGATTGCCGTTTGCTCGCTTCGCGGCAACAAAGTGGTTATCGGATCTTTTGATCGGGCAACTCCGTGCCGATTCCTTCATCAAGTGGCATCTTGTCGACGGTGATACCGGTCGCGGTCATCAGCGTCGCAAGTTCTCGTTGCAGCTGGGCGACGAGCGATTGGTGCTCGGGCATCTGGCTGAGATTGTGAAGTTCCTGGGGATCATTCTGCATATCGTAAAGTTCCGGCAGATGTCGATCTTCGCCACCGTCACCATGGGGATAGCGAATGTATTTCCACCGGTCACCCCGGATCGCCCGAATGTTGGGCGTATAGGGAAATTGCTTTTCGTAGTTGTAGTGATAGAGCCACGATGTTCGCCAACCGCTCGCGTCACCCAACGCCAAAGGACGAATCGACGCTCCATGAATATTTTTCAGCGGCTCGGCACCACATAAATCCAAGATCGTGGGGGCCACGTCGACGGTCAACACTTGCTGGGGAATTCGCTTGGGGCCATTGGGTGTGAGCTTGGGATATCGGATTAGCATCGGCACTCGCAAACTCGCATCATGAGCCGTCCGTTTGTCGACCATCCCATTTTCACCTTCGAGTAGCCCGTTGTCGCCCATGAAGATAAAGATGGTGTGATCGAGTTGGTCAGTGCTACGGAGATACTCGGTAAGCCGTCCCACGCTGTCGTCCACCGACAAAATCGTTCCCCAGTACGCACGAACCATTCGCTCGAAGTCCATCACGCCTTCGGCTTTGTCGTCGGGGAATTTTTTTCTCCATTCAAAAATGGGTCCGTAGATTCCGTGCCAAGTATATAAACGCTGTTTCATCCAGTCCGGCTTGTCATCGAGCATGAATGACGAGTGGGGATAGTCGACGGAGATGTGGTCGAATGAATGTTCGTATTTCGGCTCAGGAAAATAAAAGCTGTGCGGTGCCTTTTGCCCGATCATCAGGACGAACGGTTTGTCTCGCGGTTTCTGCAGCCATTGGATCGCCATGTCGGTGACCACCGTCGTGTAGTAGCCTGGTACGACTTTGCGGCCTTGCCCGTTGGTGTTGAACTCCGTGTCAAAATAGCTTCCTTGCCCCCGATGGGTGACAAAGTGATCGAACCCAGGACGCGGCTCGTCGTTGTCTTCGCCCATGTGCCACTTGCCAATGTACGCCGTCTCGTAACCGGCGTTTTGGAGCTGGCGAGGGAAACTGCTAAGTGTTGCTGGATACTCCGTGAAATTATTAGTAACGCCGTGGGAGTGGGCGTACAAACCGCTCAAGATGGATGCGCGGCTTGGTGAGCACAAACTCGTCGTACAAAACATGTTTTCAAAGAACAGTCCCTCATCGGCAAGTTTATCGATGTGGGGTGTTTTTAGATGGGGGTGACCGGCACACGACAACGCGTTCCAGCGGATGTCGTCACAAAGTACGAGAACGACGTTGGGATGCTCCGACTCAGCCAACAACGCGGGTAACCAACTGCCAATCAACGCGAACACGAATAGACAACGAATCACGAAAACGACTCCTCGCGGATAGAAAGAGAATCAGTTTGGGCCCTGCTATCGACGCCGCCTCGGGGGTGCGACGATTTTGTCCGGCGACATGATCGGCGACTCCCAACCGGAAAGCTCGCTAGGTCGAACGTCTTGGCGATGACCGCCAAAGGAAAATGTTGCCGGATGATACGGACCGACAAAATCGATATTGGCGTTGGCAACGATTTCGGACTCCAGACCGGATGACCACAAGCATGCGTTGATCATCAATCGCCGAAACCCGTCGTTCTTGAGATCTTCGGAGGCGCCCGCAGTCGTCGTGAAGACTCGGCCGACATTCCCGCTAGCGGATTGGTAGCTTCGCACCCAAACACCCGGACATGGTTGTTTGTCATTCGCGGGCGGTGAGTCCGGTGTCATGCCCTGCAGTGGTTGGGTCATGGCCAACACCGTCGCATCCTCGATCGGCGCGGTCCAATAACCACCGCTTTCGACCCAAATCGAATCCACGCCACGCAGGATCGGATGCGATTTCGATTCAGGAACGATATCCATGCGCGTGCTCATCACGTGATTGGTTCCGTAGTGACCAGCCCACGTCTCACCAAGGATCTGGCGACCGAAACCTCCAAGCATCGCAGGGTCCTTGGATTCATGGTCGAACTTTGCGTAGGGTGAATCGCTGGGAATCTTGAATGCGTGAGTGCTCGTACGGATCCCGACCACAGGCCCACCTCGCGCGAGATAGTTGACCATCGGCTGCATCTGTTCCGAGGGAAAGTTCTGGAATCGCAAGCCCAAGATCAATAGGTCCGCGCTGTCGATCGCCTGCGTGTGAGGCATATTGCTGCTGCCAGGCACGATGGTCTCGCTATCGCGGTCAAGCGTGAATAGGCAGGTGCAGCGAAACCCGTATCGCTTAGCGAGAATTCTCGCAAGCGCTGGAAGCATTTCCTCGCTGCGATACTCGTGGTCTCCGGCAAGAAAGACAATGTGCTTGCCGAATCCGGGGCCTTCACTGCCTTCGTAAACAAGTGGCGATGCGGGCTCGGCCGCACTCACCTCATGACAAAAGCTGGCTACGTCAAGCAAGCCGGTACCGACGATCGCCGATAGGAGAAGAACCGTGTGCGACAGCGGCTTGTGGAAGTGCGTAATCAAGTGACTCTCTCGGCAATCGAATGACAAATCTCGAAATGATCGAGCGGCCATTATAGACGCCGGTCGTCCGCGGCGCACGCGTGCAATGTGGTTGCCTGCGCGAGTTCCGCGGTTCAAGAATTCGAGTATACTTCAGGGCCCCTATCCCACCTGCGACCTTTTGACCTTTTGGAATTCTATGACCAGCGGCGCGAAGCCTGCCAACGAGCAGCCGAAATCCGGATTGTCAACTGTGCAGTGGTTGATCTGCTTCATGGCTGCGATCGGTTTCGCATTCGACATCTATGAATTACTGATGTTGCCGCTGATCGCTCGCAACGCGCTCTTGGAGCTGGGAAACATTCGTCCTGGCACTCCGGAATTCACCTACTGGATCGGATTGTTGTTCTACGTGCCTGCCTTTGCGGGAGGCATTTTTGGACTGCTAGGCGGATATTTGACGGACCGCTTCGGTCGACGATTGGTTTTGACGTGGAGTATTTTGCTCTACGCCGCGTCCGCATTCGTCGCCGGGTTTTCGACGAGCCTTACCATGCTGCTCGTTTGTCGATGCCTGGTGTTTATCGGCGTGTGTGTGGAGTTTGTTGCCGCCATCGCGTGGTTGGCCGAATTGTTTCCCAATCGTGTTCAGCGAGAAAAGGTGCTGGGATTCACTCAAGCGTTCTCGTCGTTCGGTGGGATCCTCGTGGCGATCGCTGCAGGAGTGGCTGCTGCCTGGAGCCGTGGCGAAACGGCTCCGCTGTTGTTCGGTTTGACTTTGCCGGCGGTCTCCCTGCCCGCCATCGAGTTGCCGAGTTTCCTTAGCTTCCTCGGCGAAATCCAAAACAGCCATGCCGATTGGCGCTACACGTTGATGTCCGGTTTGATCCCCGCGCTCCCGTTGATCTTGATTCGTCCGTTCTTGCCGGAGTCGCCGGTGTGGCAACAGAAACGCCAAGCGGGTCAACTCAAGCGACCGAGCGTTGCTGCCCTGTTTGCACCTGATTTGCGTCGCACCACGATTGTGACCACGTTGATGTTCATGTGCTCGTTCGGCGCCGCGTTTGGCGCGATCCAGCAGATGCCTCAAATCGTCCCAGGGTTGCCTGATGTTCGTGAAGAAATCCAAGTGGTCACGAGCGAAAAGTTCAGTGAAGCCCAGCAAGCGACTTTGGTTGCCGAGCTGACGGCGGCTGGAAAAACCGACGAAGAGATCAAGCGCGCGGTGATGGCCGAGTCGCGGAAGATCGCCGGACCGATCGAAATGGCGAGAGCTACCGAAGCGACCAAGACCCAAGAAATTGGCGGGTTGATCGGCCGTTTCATCCTAGCGGGGTTGGCGGTGATGATCGTTTCGCGGCGTCAATTGCTGCGAGTCTTCTTGATCCCAGGATTGGTCATCATGCCGGTCGTGTTTGCCTGGGCAGGAACCACCAGCCTGGCCTATCTCGAATTCGGCATGTTCTTCGCCGGGTTACTGACAGTGGCCCAGTTCAGTTTTTGGGGCAACTACCTTCCGGGTGCCTACCCGCTTCACCTGCGGGGCACGGGCGAAAGTTTTGCCGCGAATATTGGCGGCCGCATGCTAGGGACCTGTTTTGCCGGTGTCACGCACTGGCTCGCGCTGGTCCTGCCAATGGACGGTAGCCCGGCGACCAAAGTCGCCTACGTGGCCGGGGGCGTCGCCTTTGTTCTGTACCTGACGAACTTTATCCTCAGCTTCTGGTTGCCTGAACCGCAATTCGACCACCATGCGGATGCCGAACCCCAGAAGCCGTAAACAGACGCCGCCACCGCCGATTGCTCACATCACTCGGTTCATGTCGCTTGCGGTGTCACGAGCTGGCAGCAGCTGATCTTTGGCAATGGCAATGGTTCAGCAGCTAGGGGTGAGTCGCAATAGCGAAATCCCTCCGGTGCAACCGAAGGAATGCCGCCGAGTTGTTTAGCTCATTCTGCGAGACGCTGTCGATGCTGCTTAGTTGCTGCTGACAGCGATGTTGTCATAGAAGATTTCGGCATTCGTCGCATTGCCGAACAAGCCGGGGCTTCCGATCGTGTTGGCCGATTCGTCGGTTGCGGTGAGATTCCATTCGCTCGGTTCCTGTTGATCGCGTGGCCAAGCTTTGGCACGCAAGACCGCTACGCCGTCCTCCACAGCAGCTTTGAATTTTAGCGTGTACCAGGTGCCAGCTTGCCAATCGAATGGGACGCTCTTCGCCATTCGCAATTGGGCCGTCCAAGTACGAATTTGAATTTGCTGGGACTCGCCCATCATGTCCATCGTGTACCGCTGGGCAATCAGTCCGATATCGGGAAGCTTGACGTTGCCGTCGGCCGCTTTGACATCGGCTGTGATGGTGTAGTCATGCAGGTCTGGGGGTCCCATCCAAGTCTGGCTCCGAGTTCCCTTCGGAATCGTGGTGATCTTGACCATCATCGGTTCGCCGTCGACGGTGCGGGCATCGTGTCGATAACGAGCACCGATCCAGGTAATGGGCACATCGCCCGCCGCGAAGTCAAATTTCCATGGTAGCGGTGGGATGACTCGCAGTCGTGATTTGCCGACTGCTTTGCCCGACTTGACACTGATGATCGCGGCAACATGTTCGCCTGAGTCGCTGGCGTGAAAGACGCCCTGATCATCGATCGTGCCGCCGTCTCCCGCGACTTCGAACTTCAAATCGCTGGGAAGTTCTTCCAGCCGCTGGCCATGCGAATTGAAGGCGACAACTTCCATTTTCAGCTCCTCGCCAGCACCAACGATCGCATCGGCGGGGATCAATTGCAATTGAGCCAATTCACTGTCTTCGCTGAGCGGTTGCTCGGAAGGTGCTTCCTCGGCCGACGTCGCCGCGTCGCTAAGCTTTGGTTCAACGCCTGGCTTCGCCAAACAGAAAAGGCCGCCCGTTGTCGGCAAATAAAGTCGGCCGTGTGAGACAACGATGGAACCGCCCGCCTCGTGGCCTCGCGGCAAGCGAATCTTGAAGATCGACTCCAAGCCAGCGTCGGTCGGCTCCAAGATGTGGAAGATACCGCTGGCGGTACAGCCATAGATCTTTCCATCGGCGTATACCAAGCTTCCTCGCATGGTCGTACCGAGCTTCACCGGTTCCCCCACTTCTTCGCCCGTTTCCGTACTGAGCATGTGAAGTTCACCTGAGTCTTCGACGACGTACAACCGTCCATCGACGAGCAACGGCGAGCTCTTGCCAATGATCAATTGTTCCGTTCGCCAAACCTCGGCCGATGCTGATTCGAGCGACGCCGCACCACCGTCGATCCGCACGGCAGCACCCATCATCGTCCCCGTCGGATTCTCTTCACCGTGGGAGGCGAAAACAGTGCCCTCAGGTGAAACCACCACCGATGTGTTCACACCGCGGCGCGAAAGCGGTTGCTTCCAAAGAATTTTGCCAGTCCGAGGCTGGATGGCATAAACCTCTCCGTCACCGGCTCCGGCAATCATGACTTGTTCGCCATTGATCACTTGAATCACGGGGGTGCTGTACGTCGTATCTTCTGGCAGCGGACGTGTGCTATTAAGCCACACGAGTTCGCCGTCATTCTTGTCGAAGGCCAAATATCGGTGTGCGGGTCGAGCGGTCTCGTCCCAGCCGGTAGTCACGCCACTAATGATCATCAAGTTTTCAAACAAGACGGGCGTGTTCGTTCGACCGCCATAGGTGCTCAACATGCCAAACTCTTCGCTAAGCGAATGTTGCCACAGAGTCTTTCCCGTTTCGCCATCGATGCATTGCAATAGACAGCACGCCCCGAGCGCGTAAACACGGTTCGTTTCTGGATCGCCAGTGACGTGCGACCAACCGACTCGTTCGGCCGGGACATCCGAGAGAAAGACGTTGTACACGTTCTCCCACAACACCTTGCCCGTAGCCGCGTCCAAGCAAATTACTTTCTCCGCGTCGTTGGAGGTGCCGGGTGAATCGCGGACGATTGTGAACAGCCGACCATTCATGACGATGGGCGTCGAAATACCAGACGCCTCCTCGCTCTTCCAAACGACGTTGCTACCCTCGCCACCCTTGGGGTCGAACTCGTCAATCAAGCCGACCTCGTGGGAAACGCCGTTCTGGTGAGGTCCCCGCCATGACGGCCAGTCCATTGGATCGGTCGCCGCCGACGCCATCGAGGTGAATGATATCCAACACCCAATGAGTGTCGCCACGTATGAAGCCAATCGGCGGTTGCTAGGAAGCGTGGAAAGGGGCCATCGAGTCACAGATATACTCCGAGTACGGAATTCTAATCGGATCGGAAAAGCCAACTTCAGATCATCATCCTCTTCCCGCACTCCATTTTCCTACTGCTCACAAGCGAAACTGATTTCGCACCAGCTAAGTGACAGCAAAATGGGAGATTAACACACGCTCAGGGTTGAAGACGCTCGTTGACAGTCCAAGGCGGGGAACGCGATTGTAAAGTTGGACATGTTTGAGGATGGATCTAGCTCGTCCCGCTGTCAAGATACCGCACGGCAAGTTTGCGGACTTCCACGCCGTTTCGCATTGAAAAGACGTAGGATTCTCGCGTTCGCTGCTCCCAAACCGAGCAAGGGACACGAGGACGCACCGCTGCTGCGCATTGGTTTGTCCACATGTCCCCGCGATGGTTTTCTACGACGATCGTTTGGGGTTCAATTAGCAATGGGAGTTTCAGACTGCGGACAGTTCATCACCGCTCTTCAACACCTCATCGCCGTCGTCTTGCCGAATCAGATAAGACGGTTCATCCGCTGTCGCATTGCGTGTCACATCGGTGCCTTTGATGGTAATCGTGACTCGCTGGGTAAATTTCTCGACAATTTTCCCTTCGGCTTGATTACCAGCGTAGTTCCATTGGACACGCTGGTGTTTGCGAAGATTGGATGCCATGAGTTTTCTCCACACTTACTGGCTACGCACCGCGGCGCCGATCGCGGCACCAATGTTGCCGCCCCGCTGCCCGCCGATCGCGCTGCCGATTGCACCACCAACGTTCGCTCCACGTTGCTGTGAGGGCGATGAGTAGAACCCGCCATTGTAGTTCGGTTGACCGTAGTAGTTACCGTACGTGTTTCCGTAATAAGTGTTCGGGTAACTGTAGGTGTTCCCGCGATAGCCGCTCGAGTAGCGCTGGCTCGGCGTCGTGTACGAGTTGTAATAGGGCTGCGAGTAAGAGTTGTAGTACGGTTGCGAGTAGGAATAGCTCGGCTGGCTATAGCTGTAAACGCGTGATGGGCTGGAATAACTGCGGTACGTTGTCTGGTTACCGTAGTAGGGAGTGCTAGTGCCGCTCCACACGCGAACTTGTGCATCCGCAGTACTGGTGATCGACTGACCGAGCCACAAGGTGCAAGCAGCCAAAGCTAACAAAACAGGTCGATGCAGGAACATCGTATTCTCCAAAGTTGATTGATGGACAGAACGTAAAGCGACTGAGCAGCGTCTAACGTGCTGGGTTCGTTCAACTTGCTGGGTTCAACGTACCGTTGCTCACTCGCAATCGGAGTGAATCGCAAACGACATGCCGGGTTTGGTTTCGGTCAGCGCCGGTGTGACCGTTCGAAGGACTGGTTAACCTTCCAGGGACCGGTTGATCTTGATTTCATTCGACTCGGCACAGCAATCGCGTTTCTAAGAAAAGTTGTCAGGCGAATTTGGTTAGTGAGCAGCGTCCGCTCAGTTTGGTTTTTAGGAGAACAAAAATGCCGACTTGGACCGATAAAGACGAACGTCAATACGAACACATCAAAGAGAGCCAACTCGATCGCGGTTCGAACACCGAAGAAGCGAAAGAGGTTGCGGCGCGGACGGTCAACAAGCACCGACGCGAAGAGGGGCGAACGCCCAATCGAGCGACCCAGGGCACTGGAAACCCCAATACATCGCTGGAGGATCGCTCCGTCCGCGAGCTTAGAAATCGGGCAGCGGAACTGCACATCGGGGGGCGAAGCAAGATGAGGAAAGCAGATCTCGTGCAAGCTATACGCGATCGGTCTTGATGGTTGTTCGCACCAGTGTGGACTGCGCGGCCGATCACGATCGATGCAGCCGCAACCAACGTTGCGGCACGAGGCTTCAGTCGGCTGGTCGATCAGAATTCAGTCATTGACGACAAAAGTCGACCAGATCGCTCGTCAATCGCTCTCTGTGAGTGGCGAATAGACCATGCGGAGCGCCGTCGTACTCGATGAGCTTTGCACTGCTGATCGCCTTGGCCGCGGGACGGGCCGTCGCATCGATGGGGACCGTTTTGTCGCTCGTGCCGTGGATCACCAACGTGGGGACTTTAAAATGTATAAGGTCGGGACGGAAATCGGTTGTCGCGAACGCGTTCGCACAAGCTAATGTCGGTCGCAAGCCAGCCTGCATCGCGAGTGCACACGTCCACTGCAACCACTCCTCGCTGACCGGTGTGCTCAACATTCCAGCGCCGTAAAAGTCTTTAAAGAACGAGGCGAAGAAGTGCGGCCGGTCATTGGACATCGATTCCGCCATTGAATTAAAAATGTTCTGCGGAACGCCATCGGGATTGTCTTTGGCCTGGAGCATGTAGGGCACGACCGACGAAACGAGTGCAGCCGATCGAAGCTGAGCACCCTGGTGTCGGCTCATGTAGCGAGCCACCTCGCCTCCGCCCATCGAAAAGCCGACGAGCGTCACATCGCTTAAGTTTCGACCTTGGATGATGTCGGCCAAATCATCTGCCAACGTGTCGTAGTCGTATCCGGACCAGGGTTGTGCGGATCTTCCGAATCCCCGGCGGTCATACGCGATGGTTTGAAAGCCCGCTTCGGCGAGCGGCATTGCGATGTCATCCCAACTGTCCGCCGTTAGTGGCCAGCCATGAATGAGCACGATCGGTCGGCCGCTTCCCCAAGTCTTGACGTAAAGCTGGGTATTGTCACGCGTGGTCATGAAGGACATCGTTGATTTCCTATCAGTAGCTAAATAGAGAGGTGCGGCGGCCAGCTGAATTGCTGAGTCGCTCCCGCCGCATGGCTGGGTGCTACCGGGTCCTAGCAAATCGCGAGCCATCGAACGGCTGGCAAAAGCGCCCATTTTGTCGCCGGATTCAGCCTTGAAAGATTCCAAACGCTTGTTTAAAACAGTTGTTTAAATGAGCGACGAGCAACAATCCATGGTCGATTTAGCTGGTTCAGGCATTGGCGAGGAGCCAATGTCCGGGGGCGATGATGCGCGGAGTCGTTTGTTGGCTGCGGCCGGGTCCGTGTTCGCTCGACGTGGATTCGATCGAGCGACGGTTCGAGAGATCTGCCGTGAAGCGAAAGTGAACGTTGCTTCGGTCGGATACTACTTTGGCGACAAGATGGGCTTGTATCGCCAAGTAATCCGCCAGATTCACGAATTGCGAGAGCGGAAGTTCCCGGCACCGGCCGAGGGCGACACTGACCCGGCGAGAATGTTGCATTCAATCATTCGGACATTGCTGTCGCGGATGATGGCGTGTGATTCGCGCGGTTGGGAAAGCCAATTGATGATGCGCGAGATGATGCAACCGACAGCAATTTTTGGCGAACTCGTTCAAGAGTCGTTTCGTCCGCTATTTGAGCGATTGGTGGAGATCTTTCGACTCGTGGTCACCGCCCAGTCGGTAGAGCAGGATGGCGAGATAGCCACTGGGGACGCCCTGGTGCAGCGGCACGAGTTGGAACAGTTTGCACTCAGTGTCGTCGGGCAATGTCTTTACTACCGCATTGGCGCGGGCGTCGTCCAGATTCTCGTTCCCGAGGAATCGCGACAGCAACATTACGATATCGATTCGCTCAGCCGGCACATTGCCGGCGTGATGCTTGCGGCTGCAGAGTCGGGGCGCTCGTTACGGTACAAACTCGAACATTTTGATCGACGACCAGAGTAAACATCGCATGCCAACATCTTCCCCTGCCGAGCACGCTGCAACGGGCTCGCACCAATCGACCCCACCGTCCAGCGATGTCGTCGCGAATCCATACGCGGCCGATGAAATCGTTGATGATGCGGCGGTGAAAACGACGTCACGCCGCGACGATGGCGGATGGACGAGGTCGCTGCTGTTCAATCTGGTAATCCCAGTCGCATTACTGATTTCGGGTGCGATGGTCATTTTGGCGCTCGGCAAGGTCGAGCCGCAACAACGACCTGCGGCGGATATGAGTCGCGATGGACGTCTGCTCGCACTTCCGGCCGTGAGTGTCGAGCGCATCGATTCGCTCGAATCGACCGGAGCACAGTTGCAGCTTCGCGTCGATGGGACGGTGGTTCCCTTTCGAGAGGTGCGCGTTGCCACCGAAGTTGCCGGGCAGATCATTTTTAAATCCCCGGAGTGCGAAGCCGGTTCG
This sequence comes from Pirellulaceae bacterium, assembly GCA_041741195.1. Taxonomy (GTDB): domain Bacteria; phylum Planctomycetota; class Planctomycetia; order Pirellulales; family Pirellulaceae; genus JBBSJZ01. The sequence continues at coordinate 284,886 of JBGSKM010000118.1, read as the reverse complement.
TATGTAAAAAAAGATCAGGTGCTGATGCGGATTGACCCAACCGACTATGAGTTGGAAGTTGAGCGGCTGACTAGGTTGCAAGAGCAGGAGTACCAGACCCTTCGTGAATTAGATCAAGAAGAGGTCAATGCCAAGCGACAGATGGAGCTTGCCGACCAGGACATGAAGCTGCAGGAGCGAGAGCTCGCCCGACGCAAATCGCTTCCCAGTGGGTTCGCCAGCCAGGCGGAAATCGATCAAGCCAACCGAGCCGTGCTAACAGCTCAACAACAGAAATTGAATTTCGAGAACCAACTTGACCTGATCAAAAAACGCCGCGTTCGTCTTGAGGCATCCGAACGTCTGGCGGCGACGCAGCTAAAAGGGGCCGAAGTCAACTTAAAGCGAACGGAAATTACGGCGCCGATCGATGGCGTGATCGTCAACGAGGATGCGGAACTCAACACGTTTGTTTCTCGTGGCAGCACCATGGTCACGATGGAAGACACGAGCAAGGTCGAGGTTGCCACAAGCTTGCGGATGGATCAATTGCACTGGGTGCTTGACCAGCAGGCATCGCTCGCGAGCACGGAGGCGACACGAGGTTACGATTTGCCGGAGACACCCGCGGTGATCGAATATGAGGTCTCCGGTCGTCGTGGTTTGACGTATCGCTGGAACGGACGTTTGCTGAGCTACAACGGGATTGGTGTCGATCCCCAGACGCGAACGGTTCCGGTGCGTGTCGTCGTTGATGATCCCCAACATTATCGTGATGAGGCCGGTGAACTCCGGCAGACGGCAGGCGCGACGGCGCTCGTTCGAGGCATGTTTGTCCGTGTCAAATTGTTGATTCACCCCAAAACGCCCTTGGTGGTTATCCCCGCCCGGGCTCTCAAACCTGGCAATCGAGTTTGGCAATTCGTGCCTGACGAAACCGTTTTGGACATTGGCAATGAATCCCAAACGGATCGCGTTGCAGTAGCGGGCGATGACGACACGGCGATGGCGCAGGTTGCCCCTGGCGAAACGTTTGATCCAGCGAAGTGGATGCCGGGCAAGGTGCTCGTCCGTCGTGGCATCACACCCGTGGACTCGCTCGAGATCGAACTGGGTGACGCGTCAACTTCGACCGCGTTGGAAGCGAATGATCTCGACAAGCCGCGTCGATGGGTATGCGAAGTTCGCGATGGAACAATCCAAGCGGGCTCGCTCGTGGTCGTTTCCCCACTGGGTAGTGTCGAAAGCGAATTCGTTCCCGCGCGAGCTCAAATGCCCGAGAACGAAGAACCCAGGGGCAACGAATCGGTTGCCAGATCACCAGCGTCCCAACCCAGCGCACCCGTGGGAGTTCAATGATGAAACAACTCATCGCGATGGCGATCGGCAACGCACCCGGAATGAATGTGTTGATGGTGGCACTGATGCTGATCGGTGGCGTTTCACTTTGGAATATGCAACGTGAAACGTTCCCAGCATTTGAGCTAGAGGTCGTGATGGTCACAGTGCCGTATCCGGGGGCGACGCCCAACGATACCGAAGAGGCCATCTGTCAAAAGATTGAGGAAGCAATACGTTCGATCGACGGCATCAAGAAGGTGACGTCCATCGCGCAGGAAGGCTCCGGTTATGTGCTCGCCGAATTGCGAAGTGACGTCCAAGACGTGCAGAAAGTGATGTCGGAAATTGATCGCGAAGTGAATCGGATTCCGAGCTTTCCGGTGCTTGCCGAAGATCCACAGATTCAACAGATCACGTTTCGCGAGGCGGCAATTCGCGTCGGGATTGTGGGGCCTCGCGAAATGTCCCAAGAATCGGAGCTCCGGCTACGCGAAGTGACGGAGAAAGTTCGCGACGATTTGTTGCAAATTCCGGCCATTTCGTCCGCATCGATCATGGGTGCACGACCCTACCAAATTGACGTGGAAATCCCAGAGTCCACCCTGCGAAGTTATGGGCTGTCGCTCGATCGCGTGGCGACGATTTTGCGTCAACGCAACGTCGAGCTTCCGGGCGGCCAATTGAAGTCCGAAGGCCAAGAGATCTTGCTGCGAGCGATGAACAAGGGACGCGTGGGTGCGGAGATCGAAAAGCTGCCCCTTGTCACTCAAGAAGGCGGCGTGGTCTTGACCGTCGAAGATCTTGGCACGGTTCGCGACGAATTCGAGGACATCACCAGCGCCAGCGAAATCAATGGCGAGCCGGCAATGGTGGTCAGCGTGGAACGTACCAAGACCGAAGACCTGTTGGCACTGGTCGATGCGGTTCGCCAATATGCCGCCGACGTCACTTTGCCGGAAGGGTACCGCCTGGTGCTCTGGGGTGACACCAGCACAGATGTCCGTGATCGTTTGGCACTGCTGCTTCGGAACGGTGCATCAGGATTGCTGCTTGTGTTTTTGGTGCTCGCGCTGTTTCTCGAACCACGCCTCGCGTTTTGGGTGGCGCTTGGAATCCCGATTGCCATCCTTGGTGCCGGGGCGGCTTTGAGCTGGGGCGGCCAGACGCTCAATATGTTGAGTCTCTTTTCGTTCCTGATCGCGCTGGGGATCGTCGTGGATGACGCGATCGTCATCGGCGAAAACATTTATGCTCACCGCCAGATGGGCAAATCGATGCTCGATGCCGCGACCGACGGAGCCAGCGAAGTGTTGCCCAGTGTGGCCGCGTCAGTCACGACAACCGTCATCGCCTTCGCGCCAATGTTCTTTGTATCCGGCGTGATGGGGAAATTCATGGCCGTGATTCCCTTCGCAGTGATCGCGATGTTGGTGATTTCGTTGCTGGAGAGCACGTTCGTGTTGCCTTGCCACCTAGCACATTCGCACACTGGCTTCTTTCGGCTGATTTCGGTGCTCACGTATCCGATTCGGCCATTCGGGATTGCCCTTTTTTGGCTGAGCGACCACGCGACCAACGCCATGGATTGGTTTTGTCGTCGAGTGTACATGCCAATGTTGAACTTCGCTTTATCTCACCCCCTCATTCCGATCGCCACGGCGATCATGCTGTTTCTCATTACCATCGGAATGGTTCGAGGCGGTGTGGTGACCACGATTTTATTTCCGAAAACGGATAGCAATAACTTGCAGGCCACGATCACCTTTCCGGATGGCACCCCAGCGGCCGAAACCGACCGAGTCACGCGGCGGATGGAAGAGGCGATTCGCGAAGTGAGTCGTGAAGTGGCTGAGGCGAGAAGCGCCGCAACCGGTACTCCCATTGCCGAGATTTATCCTCATGAAAACGATAGTTTGGTCGGGCCGGTGCGATTGACGTATCGCGAAGTCGGTGGCATCACGAATATGGGCGGTCCCATGGCGGGACGAGGCGGCTCGGGGTCTCACGTCGGCCAAATCTTTGTGGAGCTCTTTGACACCACGGTTCGTGATATCCATAGCGACAAGGTGCTATCGCTTTGGCGAGAGAAAGCGGGCGAGTTTCCAGGCGTCGAGAAGATTACTTATGGAAGTATCGCGGTGGGACCCGCCGGGAAGCCGATCGAATTCAAGTTGCTTGCGTCGAGCGAGAATGTCGATCAACTACTAGCCGCCACCGAAGCGGTGAAACAACGGCTCAATGAGTTTGCCGGTGTGTTTGACGTATCCGACGACAACACTCCGGGAAAGTGGGAGTACCAATTCAAGGTCAAAGACGAGGCGCTCGCGACAGGGGTGACGCCGACCGAACTGGGCGAGACCGTTCGCAATTCCTACTTCGGCGCCGAAGTGATGCGGATCCAACGTGGTCGCCACGAGGTAAAGTTGATGGTTCGTTATCCGCCCGAAGAGCGACGAAGCTTAGTGGATTTCCGTGAGTTACGCGTTCGTACCGCCGATGGTGTCGAGCGGCCGATCACGGAACTGGCCGAGATCGAATCCAAGCGTGGGTTTTCGGAAATCAATCGCGTCGACCAACTTCGTAGTATCACGATTTCCGCAGATGTGGATGAGACGACCGCCAATGCCGACTTGATCATTAGCGAATTGCAGCGAGAGTTTGTACCGAAGCTCACGGCCGCCTATCCGGCATTGAAGCTGCGATGGGAAGGTCAACGCGAACAGAGCAATGAATCGGTGGGAAGCCTGATGGTTGGCTTTGCGGTGGCTATTCTTTGCATGTTCGTTCTGTTGGTCTTGCAGTTCCGCAGCTACATGCAACCGCTGTTGATCCTTGCCGTCATCCCGTTCGGTATGATCGGTGCGGTTTGGGGACATGCGTTTCTCGGTTTGCCGTTGACGCTCTTCAGTATGTTCGGGTTGGTCGCGCTCGCGGGAGTCGTGGTCAACGATTCGATCGTACTCATCGATTTCATCAATACACGCGTCCGCGCCGGTGTGCCATCGCGCCAAGCGCTACTGGAAGCTGGCGAACGGCGTTTCCGGCCGATCATGCTGACGAGTTTGACAACGATCGCTGGTTTATTGCCGTTGCTGATGGAAAAGTCTTTCCAAGCTCAATTGTTGATCCCGATGGCTGCGAGTTTGGCATTCGGTTTGATGTTGGCTACCGTGCTTGTGCTATTATTGATCCCGGTGTTCTATCTCCTCTACCTGAATGTCACTGAATTGTTCAATGGCGGTGCGGAGTTGCCAGAACACTAGCCGGATTCCACTGGTGTTTGATGATGCGAAATCTCCCACGGCTGGTGTGTCTTATTGGGATATTGTTGGGCGGTGATGTGGAGACAGTCGCGAGGGCACAAACACCCGACGCGGTCGAGCAAGTCGCTGTTGGTTTTTCGAAACGCGACATCACTCCAACGGTTCCGCTTCGATTGAGTGGCTATTCGCATCGAGATCACGTGTTTGATCGTGTGCGAGACTCGATTTTTACACGAGCCATGGCGATCGGTGACGGGGACCGCACCTGCGTGTTGGTGTCGATCGAGAGTCTCGCGGTCACCGGAGATCAAACCGCAAAGATCGCCAAGCGACTCAGCGACGACTTCGGTATTGACCGAGCCAGACTGGTGGTCAGCTCGACGCATTCTCACACCACTCCGCACCCCTCCGGCGCGATCGGCAATCTGTTTCGCCAACCGATGAATGAGGAGCAACAAAGAAATCTCGACGCCTACACGGAAGTGATTCAGACAGAGGTTCTCAAGTGTGTCGGTGAAGCGCTGGATAACCGACAACCGGCTGACTTGTTCATGGGGACATCCCAAGCCAACTTTGCCGTCAACCGACGCGTGATCCAAGACGGGACGTGGCATGGCTTCGGTGTCACACCCGCTGGGCCGACCGATCGTCGCGTGAAAGTGCTGCTGGCGCGGGACAGCGATGGTCACCTGCTCGGCGCCATGTTCCAGTATGCATGCCACTGCACAACGCTCGGTCCCGATTTCAATGAGCTTACTGGCGATTGGGCGGGGTTGGCGGCAAGTCAACTCGAGGCCAACTCCCCCAACGCAGTCTTTCTGCCAGTGATCGGATGCGGCGGCGACGCCAATCCCGAGCCTCGAACAAGCTACGAAGATGCGTTGGCCCATGGCAACGAAATGACTCAAGCGGTGCAACAGGTCACCGATCGGCAAGGTCTCTCACGAGTAGGCGGTCCACCCATTGCCAAGTTCGGCTATGCCGGTCTATCGGCAGAGCTTCCCAGCCGCGACGAGTTGGTCGCAATCCAGTCCGCTGACAAATCGACTCCGGTGCAACGCAACTGGGCAACGATGTTGTTGGAAATATGGGATAGCAAAGGACGGCTGCCGGAGTCCTACCCAGCTCCCGTGCACACGTGGAAATTCGGCGATTCGCTGGTATGCGTTTTCCTGGGCGGGGAAGTCGTTGTCGACTATCAAATTCGACTGGAAACCGAGCTGAAACGAATGCACCCGCCAGCGGAAGTTTGGGTCGCGGCCTACTGCGACGATTGTTTCGCCTACGTCGCGAGTGAGCGAATGCGCGCCGAAGGCGGTTACGAAGTCGACGCATCGATGCTGTTCTACGTTCAACCGGGTCGTTGGCAGAGTGGTACGGAAGATCTGCTCGTTAGGCGAGTACGTGAGATCCTGGAGTCCGATGTGAGTGAATCGCAGTCGCTGTCGCCCAAGGAGTCGCTGCGGAGAATACGAGTGCCCGACGGTATGGAGGTGTCGCTCGTCGCTTCCGAGCCGCTTGTGCAAGATCCCGTCAACCTTGCATTCGATGCCGACGGTAGCGTTTGGCTGGTCGAAATGGGCGACTATCCCACCGGCAATGAGAGTGGCGGCAGAGTGAAGCGTTTGCGAGACACCGACGGAGATGGCAAGTTCGATTCGGCGTCGGTATTCATGGATGGACTCAGCTTTCCAACCAGCGTAATGCCGTGGCGTGACGGCGTAATTGTGATCGCCGCGCCCGATGTGATCTTTGCACGCGACACCGATGGCGATGATCGCGCTGACGAGCGAGAGGTGTTGTTGACCGGGATTGGTGAAGCCAATCCTCAACACCGGGCAAGCGGATTCGACTACGGACTGGATGGATTCGTGTACTTCGGAGCCGGTGACTCGACGAAAGAGTTGAAGAGCCATCGCAGCGGTCAAACCATTGCGGCGGACCACGCCGATGTTCGCTGGAATCCGGATACGGGAGAGATTGAAAGGCTCGCCGGCGCGACGCAGTTTGTGCGATCAAGGGATCGTTTCGGGCGTTGGTTCGGAAATTCCAATAGTTTGCCACTGTTTCATTATCGAATCGATAGTGGACATCTCAGCGACCGAAACCGCAATGTCCAACCGACACGTCTGGTGCTTGATCCTGGTGTTGCACCTCCGGTTTACCCGACCAGCCGAACGGTCGATCGATTCAACGATTTGTTCGCCAAAGACCGATTCACGAGCGCATGTTCGGCAATCATCTTACGTGGCGACGGTCTCGGCGAAGACATGATTGACACGGCACTGGTGTGCGAGCCAGTGCACAATTTGGTCGCTCGTTTTCATTTGCGACCAGACCATGAATCCCTGCGAGGCGAACGCTTCGCTGAAGATGATGCTGATCAACGGGACTGGTTAACGTCTTCCGATACGTGGTTTCGCCCCGTACGAGCCATCGAGGCTCCCGATGGAAGTGTTTGGGTCGTTGATATGGCGCGTCGAGTGATCGAGCATCCGCAATGGATTCCGGACGCGTGGCAACAACAGGTCGATCTCCGCGCGGGAGAAAACTTGGGACGCATTTACCGAATCAGCAAGAAAGATCGCTCCGCCACACCGGTATCACTTAAGTCGGCCACTGAGCCCGAGTTGATCAAGGGACTTCAAAGCTCGATGGGAGCAAAGCGTGACTTGGCGATGCAGCAGATTGCTTGGCGAGCTTCACCGGCGGTTCAAGATCCCGTACGTCGTTTGATGCGAGATCACCAACGCTCCGATATCCGGCTGCAAGCTTTTGGAACACTCTTAGCTCGCGACTGGGAAGCCTCGAACGATTGGGACGGGATGCTTGCCGACCCCGATCTGCTCGTCGCCGCTTGGACACTACGCGCAGCAGCCAGGGAACGAACATCGGCGGAGTCAAGCGTCGGTGTCACTCAAATTCTTGAATCTGCGCGAGCGAGGTTATCGGGCCAAACACGTGCTGATCCTGAGGAATCACTCGAGGCGTACCATTTTGAACTGCTGTTAACGCTCGCGACTTTGATGTTTGACACCAAGGACGAAGCGGACGTGGTGGATGTGCTTGAACGAGTCATCGAGATTCACGGCGGCCAAGGCTGGGCTATCGATGCACTGTCACTGATGAGTGATCGACTAGCCGGCTTCACGTTGCCGCTGTTTCTCGTCCACATTGATAAGCAGCCATTGTCGGATCTGAGTGAAGTCGAGCTGAATGCTCGCGAGGAGTGCGTCCAGACGCTTTGGTCGCAGTGTGACGCTGAGATACAGCATGAATTGTTAGAACAATCGATCCGACAACGGGATTCCGAAACTGCTGCGGATGCAAAATCGATGTCGACGTCTCAGCTCATGTTGGTCCTCGCGGCTTCGCGGGTATCGGTGGACGACACCAAGGTAAAGCGACTGCTAAAAGCGATCGTCAACCAGGCGCGGCGAGACATTCGGGCCAATGATCAAGTCATTAGCGTTCGCGCCCGAGCTGCTCGCTTGCTGGGAAGTCCGCTCGTTAGCCAATCGGACCAGCTCGACGATTTGAGATACATGCTCGGCATTGAACAACCGGGATCGGTAAGGGAGGCGGCGCTCGCAGCTTCGTATCGAGTGAATGCCGAAGAAACCGCCGACCTGTTGCTCGACGCATGGCCCCGCTTGTTACCCAGCGAACGTCGCATCGCGGGGACGACACTTTTGCAACGTCGGTCGTGGACCCGCAAGTTGGTCCAGGCGATGGTGGACGGCGATTTGCGGCTAGCGGATCTTGATTCATCCACGATGAGTCAACTTGCTAATTGCGAAGACTATTGGGTAATGAAAACAGTCGGAGGGCTGATGTCACAGCCTACCCCAGGGGAGCGACGCGAGCTGGTCGATCGCTATGTGCGAGAAATGAATGACCTAACGTCGACAGAGCCCCAAAGTTTGGCCGAGGGTGAACGTCTTTACCAAGAAACATGTCGAGTATGTCACGAGGCCGCGTCCACCAATGCGGGTAATGAGACAGCCGCGATTGGCCCGTCGCTTTTGAATTTGAAGCATTGGGACATCCGCCAGTGGGTGACTGCGATCTTAGATCCAGGCGCGAATGTCGAACCCAAGTATCGGCAATACCAAGTGATCACAGCATCGGGCCAAGTGTTCTCCGGCGTGGTACTTGGCCAAAGCGATCACAGTGTCCAACTGGGGCTGACCGATGGACGGCGAATCGAATTGCTGCGAAAGGACTTGGAGACGATCCAGGACTCGGGCGTCTCGATCATGCCGGAAGGTTTCGAGAATAAACTCACTCCAGCACAAATGGCAAGCATCATCGCGATGCTGCGCCGCCGTTAACGTTTTGCGTCCGTCGATCGCAATCTGGTAAACCAGCTCCCCTCGATTTAAACTGGGACGTTTGCGATCCAAATCAGCCCATGACGTCCATGAACTCGGACCTGCCGTTCTTCGATAGCCATGCCGCGGCCGAGTCCATTCGCATCATCAGTCGCTTGCGCGAGCAAGGGTTCATCGCCTATCTCGCCGGTGGTTGTGTGCGTGACGCACTGCTGGGGCTGGTACCCAAGGACTATGACGTCGCGACGGATGCAACACCCGATGCGGTGAGAGATTGTTTTGGGCGGAAGCGTACGCTCGCCTTCGGCGCGTCGTTCGGCGTGATCGGAGTTCTACCGGACCGGGGGAAATCGCAGGTCATTGGATCGTCGTTGGTCCCCACCGAAGTGGCAACGTTTCGTAGCGATGGCGAGTACAGCGATGGTCGTCGCCCCGATAGCGTTCACTTCGGTTCCGCGGAGCAAGATGCGCTGCGCCGTGACTTCACGATCAATGGTCTGTTCTACGACCCACTGGAACGACGCGTCATTGACTTTGTTGACGGGCAATCGGACTTGCATCGAGGTGTGCTTCGAACCATCGGCAGCGCGCCGGCTCGTTTCGGCGAAGACAAACTTAGAATGCTTCGCGCCGTTCGTTTTGCCACCACGCTCGAGATCACCATCGAGCCAGCAACACTTGCCGCGATCCAGCATCACGCGAGCGATATCCACGTCGTCAGCGGCGAACGCATTGGAGCAGAAATGCGGCGAGTCCTCGCTGCGCCTCGTGCGGCAATCGGATTACAGCATCTCAGCCAAACTGGGCTCGCCCAGCACGTGCTGGCGGAATGGGAGCATGTCGATCAAGCACAAGTCGCTGCGAGATTGCATTGTCTGGCACAGCGATCGGAATCGACGACCGTTCACGAACGCTTTTGTACCTCTCTCGCATCCCTGTTGCTTGATCACGCTGATGCCACTGCGTCGCTCAAGGCGATCGCCGATCGCTGGAAGCTTGCGAACGATGAGCAGCGTCCGATCGCATTTACGCTGCAACATTGGCGGGATTTTGTCGACGCGGCCGAATCGCCGTGGTCGCGATTGCAACCCTTGCTCGTCAATCGCGATCGCGACATCGCTCTCGCGACCGCCCACGCGTTTGCTCAAGCCAACGACATACCACTGGCGGGTATTCAACGCTGCCAAGAAGCAATGTCATGGCCACTTGAAAAGCTCGATCCACCGCCCCTGCTCAGCGGCGAAGATCTACAACGACTCGGCATCAAGCCAGGCCCGATCTTCAGCAAGATCCTCAAGCAACTCCGCGCCGCTCAACTCGACGGATTGATCCTCGGTCGCGAAGACGCGCAGGCACTCGTGGTGAGACACTCGAGAGACTTGTGAGACTTGTGAGACTTTGATCGAAGAACTAGGCACAAGGCTCCACCGAGGTGGATCGAAGTTCCGCGTCCACCACCGTCACCAACGGGACCACACTGTTCCCTCTGTCTCGAAACACATCCAGCGCTGTTACGGAGTTAGTCCGAGAACTTTTAGTGTCCCGAAAAACGCGGGGAAACGTTGGCCAACCCCATCGTATTCATTCGCTGCAGGCCCTGATAGACTGCGCTTTAATGAATCTATCTGGCCGTCTGTTGCCTAATAGTGGGATAGGCTTCCCGTCTGTCGCGGAAGACAACATGACACCTTTTGAAATCACCCAACAACAGATCCAGCGCTACCGCCAAATGAGTGGCCAGGAAAGACTTTCTGTCGCTCTGGATCTACATGAGTTGTCTTGCGAAATTGCGAGAGATGGAATCCGCGCACGATTTCCAGATGCGTCGGTCGAGCTGATCGAAGCAAAGCTCCGTGAGCGGTTGCGTCAATCCTACCGTTCCGCATCGAACGCGGGCGGGAATGACTGAACAAGAACTCTTACGCGACTGCCTTCTGCGACTAAACCGGTCGTCGATCGACTACATGTTGGTCGGATCGATGGCCAGCAATTTCTGGGGCATTCCACGTTCGACGAACGATATCGACTTCGTTCTTCAGTATGATTCCAAGGATGTTAACGCGATCGTCAAACTATTTGACGATGACTTCTTCATTCAAGAAATCAGCGTGCGATCGGCGCTAAAGCCACCGTACCAGTTCAACGCCCTGGACAATCGGTCGGCACTGAAAATCGATTTCTTTCGGCTGGCCGGTGATGCTTACGAAATCAAGCGATTCACTCGACGTCAAGCAGTAACGATCCTGGGTCAACCGGCATTTCTTGCGACGCCCGAAGACGTGATCCTCCATAAGCTGCGGTGGTACACGATCAGTCCATCGGACCGTCAGCTAAGTGATTCCGTTGGAATTCTGGCGGTTTCGGGAGACCTTGTGGACAATGACTACCTTGATCACTGGGCCAACGAAATTGGCGTCGCCCACCTGTTGCGACAAATTCGATCGGGAAGCATTCCTCCAAAAACAACCTGATCGAGCACGAACAGTCTGGACATCTCGTGGCGCAAAGATGGCGACGACGAGAACGCCCGTGAGCTTCCAGAGCCAGCCATGCTTGCACAAGATGCCAAGCGAAAACTCGAAAGTGCACCTGAAAGAACTTCGCGGTGTTCTTGTTGAACTCGGTGAAGAGGTGAAAGATTTCTAACCCATCAGTCCCGTGAGCGGGCCGTCGGCGCAGTAATCGGGGTTGCCGAAGGTCGCTTGCGGATGTCCCATGGCTTCGGCAATGCTCATCAGGAAACGATTGTGAGGAACACGATCGAACTTGAGGGCGCGCCCGGTATTAAAGCCGAGCCCTCCGCCGACCATGACGAAAGGAATGTCGTTGAGCGTGTGCGAGTTGCCTTTGCCGAGTTCGTTTGTCCAAAGAATGGTGGTGTTGTCCAGCAGCGAACCTTGACCGCCGGGTTCGGGCGTTTCACTCAATCGCTTTGCCAAGTAAGCGACTTGTTCACAATACCACGTGTTGATCTTGATCAGTTTTTCGTACGCAGCCTCGTTGCTGTCCGGTTCGTGCGACAATTCATGGTGGCCTTCGTTGATATCTAGCCACTTCATCTTGGCACCACCGACGCTGTTGGTGATTTGGAACGTCGCGATACGGCTGAAGTCGGCAGCAAAACTGTTGACCATCAACTCGATCTGCATGCGACTGATTTGCGGCATGTTGTCATTGGTTTCTTCGACGCCCGAAGGCATGTCGGGAATCGCGTGACCGATTGCGGCCTTCTCGCTCGCGTGTTTGAGTTCTTGATGAAGTTCCTTTTCCACTTCGCGGACCATATCCGCATGATCTTGCAACATGCGGCGATCTTGGACGCTGACGATCGACTCGATTTTTTTGAAGTCTTCCGTCAAATCATCCAGGACGCTGGCGAGCAACTCTCGGTTCTTGGATTGACCATAAAGCTTGTCGAACATTTGATAAGGGTCATCGATCGGCGCAAGTGGTTGGTTCGGCCCCGCATAGGACATTCGGGTCCAGGTGTCCGCACGATTTGGGACCATGACGCCGAATTCGAGCGACCCAAAACGCGTTTGCGTCGCCACATCGGCCTGCAATTGGTTCTTGAGATATTGGTCAATCGAAATGCCTTGGGACCAACCGGCGGGCGTATCCGAGCCACCCTGAATGTCACCGGGGAACAACTCGATGCCGGTCAGCAGGCAACCCATGCCTCGCATGTGTCCATCGCCGTCGCCCTTGATCTTGTCGCACACACCGTGCAATGTCAGAGTTTGTGACTTGAACGGTTCAAGTGGTTGCAGGATTCGCTTAAAGTCACCCAGGGGGCCTTGTTCATCCGGCCAAAAGTGCTCCGGGATCACCCCGTTGGGGCTAAACATAATCACGAGTCGCTTTTTGCGGGGCGTCTCGGCAGCCCACCCAAGGCTTGGCAAATTGAACATCAAATTCGCTGCAGCGGCACTAACGCCAAGTCGTGCGATGAAGTCGCGACGCGAGAGTGAGTTGAGTCTTGTCATGGGTACGTTTCCGTTGCAGGTGAGTGAGACTTGGCTCATGAAGCAGGTGGGTTGGATTGACGCGGCGCTGAAGCCGCGATGACCGCGATCTCAACGATCAGGTTTCGGATGTTAAAACCGGACTCTTGAAAATGATGGGTGAGTTGATCGAGTTGGTTCGGGTCGTAGGCCGCGATCGGCTGCTTGACGAAATGTTCGAACGCTCGGGCCACGAACGCCCGATGGCAATCGTCACTCGATGCTAAATAATCGGCTAACTCAGCCGCGCCACTAAACATGATATCGTCGCCCGAGCGCGATAGGTAGTTTCCGGACGCATTGATCGGTTTGTCCTTTTCGGTCGCACGAAAACGTCCGATCGCATCGTAATTTTCGAGTGCGAAGCCGAGTGCATTGATCTTGGAGTGACAGACCTGGCAACTTTCCGGGCTAGTCTGCAATTCCACGCGCTCCCGAGTGGTTAGTTCAGGATGCAAATCCGGGCTCAGTGGTGAAAATGCCGCATTCGGTGGACGCAGGGTCCGCCCCAGTACTCGACGAATCAGAAACACGCCCCGGTGGATCGGTGACGTGGTGCCATAGTAGGACAATCCGCTCATCATCAAGGGATGCGTGAGCACTCCATGCCGGGTCGTGGGATCGCTTACGCTTCGTTTGATAGTGCCGGTTTCGCCCTCGCGCGGTTTCCATGCGTCGCCATACACGTCCGCGAGACGATCGGTCGTGTAGGTCCAGTCGGCTTGAATTAATTGTCGAAAATCACTCGTTTCACTCCAGATGACATCGTCAAGGAATTCGTCCATGGACAATCGCAAATCGTTCACGACGTCCGCATCGAATCCCGGAAACGCTTCGGCATCCTTGGAGATATCGGGCATGTGAGCGAGATTGAGCCACTCGTGCAGCATCGCTCGCGTTTTTCCACGCGCGCGATCGTCACGCATCATTTGCGTCGCTGCCTCGCGTATTTGATTTGCATTGTCCAGTTGTCCACGTCGCGAACGATCAATCAGCCACTGGTCCGACGGAAGCGAATCGAACAACGTCAGCGCCAAACGATTGGCAGCACGAACCGAGGCCGATTCGCTCACGTCGAGTTGCGGGTAAAGAAAACGCGGCGACTTGAGCGACAAGAGCAGAGCCCGTTTGATTGCGAGCTGGTCGTCATCGGCGGCGTCGAGTTGGTCATCGATGTGACGCTTTCGAGTCTCTTCATCGAGCTCGGCGCGGAAAGCGGTGTGGACCAAGTCGGTCAAAAATCCACGCAGCTTGGCACGATTCTCGTCGGTGTCTTTTTTGTGCTTGCGTTTGTAGCGAGGCCAAAGTTCCTTGATGGCGATGTCGGCGAATTCGATTGCAGCCGCCGTCGTCGATTCATCCCAGTCGCGGTTAATCGCGATGCCGCGTTCATATCCGTAACTACGATCATCCGGTGGCAGTTTGGTCTGCAACGCGTACGCGGGCGGATTCCAATTAGGTAACAGATTTCCGGTTGGAATCGTATGTTCGGTCCCGTGAGGTGGAACCCACGCCAGTCGAATCGAAGATGGTGGCTGTTCTGTCTTTCGCTTTCGTTGGAACAACTCAAGACGAACGGGATAGATTCGTCCGCCAGTTAATTGGATGGAGGCGCGAAATTCAGTTTGATCGCCCGATTGCACTCGATTGTTGATCAGGATGCGATCGTTATCACCGAGGTAGAACTCGAACGCACTACTGCTGTGGACAACAAATTCGTAGCGACCGCTCTGGTCCGCGCGGATCGCACCGGTCCAGTGGATATAAAAGTCGTCGCCCTCGATACCGTCGCCCGGACCGTCATGCCCAAAGTCAAACTCGATGACCGGGTCTTTGCGTTCGATTTTTTTATTCTCGTCCTTCCAGCCGGCGCCTTTGAAGTAGATACCCGACAATCCACGTTCGTCCGTCGGTGAGGCGACCCCATCAATTCGCGAGTACAAATCCGCCAAACTTTGACGCAGTTGCTCGCCGGTCAATCGCGCGAGCCCAATGCGTGGCGGTCGGTTTCGTACTTGCGCCGCCTCGCTGTAGAACGCATGATGAATGTACGCAGCCACGGCCGCCGCGTCCGCGGCGACGCAACTATCAGGGTCTTCCTCAGGCATCGTTTCCGAGATCAGGCTCGTCAACTCTCCGATCGTCGCATCTCCGATCAAAGCGTCTGGATAGGCATCGGCTACTCCCTCACCACCGGCTCCGTGACAGGACGCGCAGGACTCCGAGTAGATGGCCGAACCACGTTCGAGAATCGACTGCTCGGCATCTGGGGCCGCGTCGCCTGCCCACAATCTTCCCACGGCCATGCACGCTGCGAAAACAACGACGCATTGCATGAGCGCATGTGGACGCGTCCGCAAAGATATGGGAAAGCAATCTTTCATGAGATCATTCATCGCCGGCCCCACAGCCACATGGGCATGGGGGAACAGCTTATTTCACGAGTATCAGGTGGGACCGATTCGACAAGTCACACGGGGACTCGACCGATTCGGCAGGTTCAGCAAGGCGGGGGCCATCCGGAGATGACCCTTCAATTATACCCGCTAGCCCAGCGGGGATCAAAGGATCAGTGCGACCGAGGCCGACCCTCGCGGCTGGTATTGCTTTCGAGTCGGCAATCGCGTTACAAGCGGTTTGGTCAAGAATTGGCCGTCGATTTCGCTCTCTTTTACCCCCCGGGTCGCAGGGCAAGGCATGCCGCGCCAATACATTCAAACGCTATTGTTCGCCTCGTCGGTCTTGCTGGTTCAAGCCGGTGGCTGGAGTCGCGCCGAAGTTCCGACACGGGAGCAAATCGACCGCGCGGCGGAGGTTCAATTACCTTCGGACCCGGCGGCCAAGATTGCCGTGGTCGGCCAATCGTCGATCTTGTTAGGCGAATTGGCACCCAAGGTCGAAGCACGCATTTCCGAGGTGCTCAGTCGAGTTCAGCAGCAGGTCCCGGAAGACCAGATTTACCACGCCCGAGTTAACTTCACGCGGGCGGCGCTCGCTCAGGCGATTCAGAACAAGATGATGCGCGAGTCGTTCTTGCTCGATCAAGTGGCGACTCAATCCGCCGATAAGCGGCGTGACGCCGACGAAATGATGTCGAGCAAAGCGAGAGCACTGTTCTTTGAATCGGAGATCCCCGAACTCAAAAAGCAGTACCAGACCCAGGAACTGACCGAGCTCGATCGGTTGCTCAAAGAAAAGGGAAGCTCGTTGGCGTCACGCCAGCGTGAGTTTGTCGACCAAATGCTCGGCCACATGTACATCCGCAGCAAAGTGGACAAAGACCCCACGGTCACCCTCGCCGAGATCAACGAGTATTACCAAACTCACCTCGGTGCCTACCAGCATGATGCTCGAGCCCGGTGGGAGCAGCTCTCTGTGTTGTTCGCCAAAGTGCCATCGCGAGAGGCTGCTAACGCGATGATTTGGGAAATGGGCCGAGAGGCGCTTTATGGCGGTAATTTACAAGCGGTGGCCCGTGCGAAAAGCCAAGAGCCATTCGCCAGTAATGGTGGGCTGCACGATTGGACAGCGAAAGGATCGCTCGCGTCGCAAGTGCTCGACGACCAAATCTTCTTGCTGCCGCTAAACAAGATGAGTCAAGTTATCGAAGACGCCGACGGGTTGCACATCGTTCGAGTGCTGGAGCGAGAAGACGAGGGTGTCACGTCGCTGGCGGATGTCCAAGATGAAATTCGATCCAAGTTGCGGCAACAAAAGATCAACGAGTCGCAAATGGAGGTCATGGAATCGATGCGGGACCGGGTTCCCGTTTGGTCGCTCTTCCCAGACGACATTCCCGGAGCCAAGATGCTCCCGACATCGGTGCTGGTCCCAGCGTCGTCCGCGGCACCCGTGACGGCGCAAAACACGTTTCCCACGATGATCCGTTGATTCGTTCGCTGTGCAACGATTGCGTCGTACTTGGCCACACGCGGAATCGATTTCGCGTTGTGTCCGCATGGCCATTGCTGCTGCTAGGCGTCATCCTAGTCGGCGTCGGATGTGGGCAATTGAAGTACCGGCTCAACAATGCGGCGCCGGAAAGCTACATGCCCAATCCATTGGAATTGCCGCCCGGTGAAGACGACTTTGTTTGGTCCCAGGTAGTTGATGCGGTCGACGACTATTTTCGCATTGCCCGAGAGCAGCCTGTCCAAAATAAAAACGGGCTGGTGTTGGATGGGCGATTGGAGACGACGTACCAAGTCGGTGCGTCAATTTTTGAACCGTTTCGCAAGGACAGCACGCCGGGCTTCGAACGGCTGCAGAGTACGTTGCAGTCGATCCGTCGTCGCGCTATCGTGACGGTTCGTCCCTATGGCGCCGCCTATCAAATCGAGGTGATCGTCCAAAAGGACTTGGAGGACACAGACCGCAGTTTGAATTCGACCGAGAGTTCACTCAGCGGTTCCACTCGTCACGACGGAACGATCGTTCGCGCTCCTGGCGTGACTGCTGATCCCAGCCAATCGACACCCCAAACGCTGGGATGGATTCCACTGGGACGCGACGTGTCACTCGAACAAGTCATTCTCCGTGACATCACGGGACGTCTCACCCAGCCCGACGCGGCCGGATTGCTGCACTGAACTTCGGCGAGCACGTAACCCCAGCGATCTCGTGCTAGGTAGTCTTCGCCGCATGTTCTTTGTAGAGCCGATCCAAAACACCGTTGACAAAACGAGGGCTGTTCTTGTCCCCGTAGCGTTTGGACAGCAGGATCGCTTCGTTCACCGCGACTTGACCCGGGGTCTCGCTGTAAAGAATTTCGTACGCACCCAGACGCAACACATTGCGGTCGGTGACGGGCATCCGCGGCAACGTCCAATGAGTCGCCAACCTCGAAAGCAACTTGTCGATGTCGCGGCGGTGCTCGAGAGTTCCCACCAACAGATCATTGGCGAAATCCGTCAACGCCTTGCGCCCTTGGAGCCGCGAGCGAATGAAGGCCCTCGCGGATTCGGCATCACGACTCGGATTGATGTCCGCTTCGTACAACAATTGCAGCACGATCTCGCGGGCTCGACGGCGAGTGGACATGGGCGATTAATCAGGCAAGAGAAAGATCAAGGTGAAGCATCAGGCCGAATTCTACGCGGCACTCACGAAAGCGCCGATCCCGGGAGCAGCCTTGGTGGCCCTGAATCGTGATTCATCCGCCGCGACAAAGCAGGGCACGCCCCGGGGCGTAGCCGCTAGTGACGAAAGCCGAGCGGATCGCCGCGGTGCCGAATTTTTTCGCCGACTCGGAGCATCTCCAAGACCGCTTCGGCCGCTTCGTTACCCTTGTTTCCGACCGCACCACCGCTGCGATTGATCGCTTGCTCAAGCGTATTGCAGGTGAGCAAACCGAAACCGATCGGCCGACCCGTCTCGACGCCGATTTGCATCAGCGACAGGCTGACCGCTCGGTTGATGTGCTCGTCATGAGTGGTTTCGCCGCGGATGACGGCGCCCAGAGCGATCGCGGCAATCACATCGTGTTGATCGAGCATTTGACGAACGCCAAGCGATAGCTCCCAAGCTCCTGGGACTCGCACCACCGGCGTTTTGCTCTCATCAAAACCGGCGGCCGATAGCGTTCCCAACGCCGCTTCGAGCATCGCATTGCAAATGCTGGTGTTGTAGCGACTGGCGACGACGGCGATTCGCCCCTTGGGTAGCTCTCCATCCAATCCGGTGATCTCAATCGACATCCTTGACTCCCATCAAAAACTCCACATTGTTCTGTGTCTTTCGCAATTGCTTGAGCAACGTTTCCATGGCCTCGGCGGGCGGCAACTCACTGAGTGCGCGGCGCAGAAGCGAAATTCGTCGATGCTCCTCCGGATCCATCAACATCTCCTCGCGCCGTGTCCCGCTGCTGGAAATGTCGATGGCGGGCCAAACGCGGCGATCGACGAGCGATCGATCCAAAACGATTTCGAGATTCCCCGTGCCCTTGAATTCTTCGAAAATCACATCGTCCATACGGCTGCCCGTTTCGACGAGCGCCGTGGCTAGAATCGTGAGTGATCCGCCCTCTTCGACCTTGCGTGCGGAACCGAAGAGCGCTTTTGGCTTCTGCAACGCACCCGAATCGATGCCTCCGGAAAGCAACTTTCCGGTCGTCTCCCCATCGCTGTTGTGGGCTCGCGCCAGCCGTGTGATTGAATCGAGAAAGATGACAACGTCCGTTCCCGATTCGACCATTCGCTTGGCTTTTTCAATCACCATCTGAGCGACTTGGATGTGTCGCTGGGCAGGCTCATCAAAGGTGCTGCTAATGACCTCGCACTGGGGTCCGCGGACCTCGCGTTCCATGTCCGTGACTTCTTCGGGACGCTCGTCGATCAACAGGACAAAGACGTAAGACTCTGGATAATTCGTCAGCACCGCACGTGCGAGCTGCTGCATCAACACGGTCTTTCCCGCGCGTGGCGGGCTCACGATCAGTCCCCGTTGGCCAAATCCGATCGGAGTTAGCATGTCGACGACCCGGGTGCTGTATTCGTCGCTGCGATGCTCCATCATGATCCGCTTATTGGGATGCAACGGAGTCAGCTCGTCAAAAGGAACCTGTTGCTGCCGCTGCATCGGATCGTGGCGGTTAATCGCTTCGATACGGAGCAACGCAAAATATCGCTCGTTCTCTTTGGGTGGGCGGATTTGTCCAGCAACGTGGCTGCCGGTTTGCAACCCGAAGCGACGAATCTGGCTCGGGGATACATAGATGTCGTCGGGACAGGACAGATAGTGGTATTCGGCACTTCGCAAGAATCCGAAACCGTCGGGAAGAATTTCCAGCGTGCCCTCGCCGTACATCAGACCGTTGGCCCGCATACGCGCTTTGAGGATGCGGAAAATCAATTCCTGTTTGACCAGCCCTTCCACTTCGTCAATTCCCTCGTCGCTGGCGAGCTTCATCAGCTCTTCGTGCGAGGTTTGTTGCAACTGGGCGATGTTCAGCTGGGGGCCGTCCGGTGCTGCGCCCGAGGGAATGCCAACACGCAGGCCCGCTTTGTTCGCTTCGCTGACGATCTCCTCAGGCAACGAAAGTGGGTCTCGCTCGGCATCGAGCTCGCGGATTCGATCGTCGACTTCCTTGTCCGGATGTCGAGCTCGATTTTGGTTTTGGCGATAATCACGGTACTCGCGCGGCCCATTCGAGCGACCGGAGCCATTGCCGTTGTTGTTATCTCGCGGACGCGAAGGACGATTAGGTTGCATCACTATGTCCCGCCACAAACGGCGGTTGTTCGAAAGAGAAGGAAGGTCTGGAAAGGAAAAGCGTTTCGGTGGGGATTTGATCGCGAAGTTTGGTTGACTGTCGGTGCCACAGTAGGGGCCAGCCGGTAGGGAAAGTGAGAGGTTTGGTTGGTTTCGAGTTCGACGTGATCGACCTAACAATTGGTATGAAGGGTGGGGCCAGGACTAACTCGTGATGTCAAATGCGATGAGTGCCAATCCGTCAGTTGTTTTCGTAGTTCACCTAGTTCGCCATCGTTGTGGATGACCTTGGTGCTCAATCGTTGCTTTTCGGCGATCGGCCACTGATTCTTTTCACGACGACGCAGTTCCTCGTCGCTCCAGCCGCGTGCCCTAACGCGCTCTCGACGAGTCGCTTCCATGCACCGAACGCAAACGATCTCGTCGCAATATCGGTCCCAGCCGGCTTCGAACAGCAGTGGGATGTCGAGTATCACGATGGATCCGTCAGGGTTGGTTACGAACGTTTGACGGAGCCGACCGGTGATAATCTCCCGAGTTCGAGGGTGGATGACCGACTCCAGGTATATTAGAGACGAACGACTCAAATCGTCATCCCCGAATACTCGAGACGCCAATCGCTTGCGGTCAATTCGACCGCCCTCGCCCGTGATTGCCGGGCCAAAGTGGTCGACCAATTGCAATTCTACTTGGTCCGTTTCCAATACGTCGCGAGCGATGAGATCGGCGTTGACCCAGGTGCCACCCAGCTCCGCTAAGAACCCGGCAACGGTGGATTTGCCACCCGCAGGGGAGCCGACTATGCCGAGAACGATCATAAAAAATCAACGGTGGATATTGGCGACCCGAGACCCGCTGGCCAGCCACCAAGCAGGAATTAAGGGAATCGAGATCGCCGCTGGAATTCTCGAAATTTTTTTCGATTCAGTCGAGGGCAACCGAGATTGCCCGGGTAGTTGGTTACATTCGCCGATTTTCGGGTAGATAAAGAAACGCGTTGCAACTCGGGCATCGGACGAGTTGAGAAAGTTGCAATCGATCTCGCATTTGTGTGGTCAGTGTTTGGAAACATCCGCCGCAAGATTCGCCATCGATCGGTGCCAAGCCCTCTTCGCCCTTGGCATCGACCACACGTTGGTAATCGTTCTTGACCGCTGCGGGAATTCGTTTTTCGGTCTCTGCCAACTCGCTCTCGACCCTCGCCAACTCTGAGCCCAGCAGGGTCATTCGCTCGTTGATTTCAATCAACCGGGCTTGGTGGTCGGATTGTTGCTTTGCATGTTCGGCTTGAGCGGCGATCAGCTGCTCCGCAACGACGTCCAGTTGTTCCAGCGACTCAAAAATCTCGTCGGCCAAGACCGCATTGGCTTGTTCGTCAGCAGCAATTTGGTCCTTGAGCAGGTTGAATTCTTTGTTGCTGCCGGCGGTGTTCAGTTTGCCTTGCAGCTCCAGGACGCGATTTTCGCGCCCCTTGAGGGTCAACTGCTTGGCGTCCGCCGCCATCTTATGCTTCTTTTGCTGGTCCTTGATTGCCTCGACCGCCGCGGCTGCCCCAGCGACCAGCGTCTCACCCGCCTTGATTTGTCGTGGCCCACGGTCGAGCTGGCCTCGCAAGTCAGTCAGTTGGCGATGGATTCGATGCAGCGAGCGAAGCAGTTCGGCGCTGATTTCGACGGAAGTGTCGCGGGACATAGACGCTCGGGCCGATGGAGGGATGCTGGACGAGATCGCGCGGGCGGCGGCGGTAAAATCCGCCGCCTCCACCCGTTCAACATCGACCCACCGCGGGCGAGCGTCAAGCGGCCTTCACGAATGCGGCCAAACGGTCACTGCGCGAGGGACTTTGAAGCTTCGCGACCGCTTTGGCCTCGATTTGGCGAACTCGTTCTCGGGTGACCTTAAAGATCCGTCCGCACTCTTCCAGCGTGTAGCTGTATCCGTCCACCAAGCCGTACCGCAATCGAATGATCTCTCGCTCACGGTAGGTCAGGGTTTGCAACAGTTCGTCAATCTTTCCTCGCAACATGCCGCTGGCGGCGGTCCGCACTGGATTCTCGTTGCTCGTGTCTTCGATGAACTCGCCAAAGCTGCTGTCCTCTCCCTCGCCCACGGGTCGATCGAGACTGACCGGGTGACGGCCGATGTCCATCACGCGACGCACTTCTTCGATCGGCACCTCGGTCGATTCCGAAATCTCTTCGTAGGTCGGTTCGCGACGTAGCTCTTGCGTCAATCGCTTTTGTGCCTGGCGCAACTTGCTGAGTACGTCAATCATGTGGACTGGGATGCGGATCGTGCGAGCTTGATCGGCGATCGCTCGGGTGATGGCTTGACGGATCCACCAAGTCGCGTAAGTGCTGAATTTGAAACCGCGACGGTATTCGTACTTGTCGACCGCGCGCATCAATCCGGTGTTGCCTTCTTGGATCAAGTCCAGGAACGACAGCCCACGGTTGCGATACTTTTTGGCAATCGAAACGACCAATCGCAAGTTACCGCTGGATAGCTGGCGTTTGGTAGCTTCGTACTCTTCAAAGAAACGGCGGGCGCGGGCGACGCGATTGGCAAGGCTCGTGGGGCTTTCCTGGGTGACGAGCATCAACTCGCGAAGCTCTTGGCGTAAGTCAGCGGCCTCGTCCCGGCTGAGCGCGTCATGCCCGAGCTCGTTGAGTCGAGCGCGGATGAAGCTCATGCGACCCGAAATCTCTTCGAGCTGTTTGAGCAGTGGAGTGACGCGGCGGCTTCGCAACGACAACTCTTCGACCATCTGCAACGCTTTGCGACGACGGCGAATAAAGCGGCGTCGCACTTCGGCCTTGAGTCGTGGTGATGTGCTGCGACGGACGAGCATATCAAAGTCGTGTTTGTTCTGGTCAATCAGGATCGTGAGCGTTCGCAAGTTGTGAGGCATGCGGGCCGTAATTTGTTCTTTCGTCAATCGCTCGGTGAGTGAGACCTTGATGGTACGATCGAAAGGCAATTCGCCTTGATGAACCCGCTTGAGCGTGTCGACGGTGGATCGCAGCGCATAGTCGCTTTCCAACAACATTCGGCGGAACTGCTTGCGAGTGATTTCGATCTTCTTGGCCAGCGAAATTTCTTCTTCGCGTGACAGCAACGGGATCTCGGCCATCTGGCTCAAATACATGCGGATCGGATCGTCGCTCGCTTTGGGCAAGTCGCTTGCGGCGACCAATGGCACATCGTCGGCATCGTCATCGTCAAACGATCCGGCGTCGTCCATGTCGCGAGTGCGACGAGCTTCGGAGACATTCGGCTCCGGTGTTCGCGCGGCGAGTTGCATCTTCTTTTTCTCGGTGGCTTCGATCAATCGAATTCCACGGCGTTCCAACGCCAAAAGTAGCTTGTCAAGCTTTTCGGGACTCACATCTTCGTCCGGCAGATACGCGTTGACTTCTTCGTAGGTCAAGAATCCGTTCTTGCTGCCACGAGCGATCAGTTGCGAGAGATCTTGATCCATCAATTGCATTTTAAAACCTCATGTCCATTTTCAGGCACGTCTTCTTTGACGCTACCCATAGGGTCGTTTGAATATCCATTTCATTCCAATCGAAGCGACGCATTACGAACGTCGTTCGAATTCAATCCGATCGCGAAGAAGTCTCCTGTGCGGTTGCGGTGGATGTAAGATCCGAGCAGCGGGATGCCCGGCAAATTGTGTTTGGTTGAAAGATTCCTTTTCGCTCCGACCATCGGAGCGTCGATCACGCGGGAGGTGTGGTCCCGCTGTGCCGTGTTCGTTCTGCGTCAAGGATCGCTTGCAGCAAAACCAGTTCTTCGTCTTCAGCCATCGTGCTTGACTCGAGCATGGCAATTTGTCGCGTCTTTTCGACAACCCATTCTCGTTCGCGATAACGAGTCACTAAAGCAGCGTATTGCTGCGCCGGCGATTCCATCATCTTGCCGTCACGCTCGGCCACTCGCTCTTGCAACGTGACAACCACATTTTTGAGCGACTCATTTTCGATCGCCAATAGTAACGAATCGATTCCGAGTTCGCGACCGGCCAAATCCAAATCTTGATACGCCGAAAGCAACATTTTTGCAGTGATCGTATCGAGCCAATTGGGGTCGATGGCTTCAACCGCCATGCCAGCTATCTCGGGTGACTCGATCAGCACTTCAAACAATTGTCGATCCATCCCCGATATCGCCGGCAAACGCGCAGGCCGCGAATTGCTAGCCTCGCGGACGGAGTGTTGGTGCGAGTAGGAGTCACCTCGCGAATCATCATTCCCGTATGCGCCACCGAAATCCTCATTGGCGCTTTCGGAAAACGCATCGTTGGGATCAAAGTCTCGTGTTCGTGCCGCTTCGAAACCGAGGGCGGTGTGGTCTTTGCGAGCGGAGTTGGATCGACGTTCAAAACGTGGCGTGGATTTCTTGCGAAGCGCTTCGAATCGATCATGCAAACGATCACTCGGAATGCCGAACGTTCGCGCCAAGCGAACGATCAATTGATCGATTCGCAATCCGTCGCCCCGCGGCGCTTTGGCCAACAGCCCGAGCATGGTGTCGATCGCTGTCGTCACCCGGTGCGTGTCACGCGTGATGTCGACTCCCTCGGTCAATCCCGCAAACTTGTGGTCAAGCGCATCGGGAGCTTCGGCCACGAGCCGATGAAACGATTCCAGCCCGTGCTCCTGCAGGTACTCCGCCGGGTCACTGTTATTGGGCAGCGTGAGAATCCGCAAATCAACATCGGCACGAATGAACAACTCGAGTACTTCGTCGGCTCGTCGCTTGCCCGCTTCATCGCCGTCGAGCACCAAGACGACGCGCTGTGCAAATCGTTTCAGAATTTTGACGTGTTCTTCGCCGAGCGCCGTACCCAGCACCGCGACGGCGTGCTCGACGCCCGCTTGTCGTGCGGCGACCACATCGGTGTAGCCTTCCATGACCAGCACTTCGCCGGATTTGCGAATCGCTTCGCGAGCGAGTTGCAGACCGTAAAGCTGGTGAGATTTGCGAAAGACTCGAGTCTCGGGCCCGTTGATGTATTTGGCGCCGGCGGATGACTCGTCACCACTGCGAGCCGCGATTTTCGGAATCACGCGTCCGCCGAGCGAGATCACCCGGTTTTGCAAATCGTGGATCGGAAACATCAACCGTCCACGAAAACGATCGTAATGACCCCGGCCGGTTTGTTTATCGATCGCTAGCCCCGCGGCCTCGGCGACTTCGGCGCTAAAGGAGTTCTTTTTCAGCAAGTCGACGGCGAACGACCACTGGTCCGGAGCAAAACCGATTTGGAATCGCTCTCGGTTCTCGTCGTTGATGCCTCGCTCGGCGAGATACTCACGAGCGATTTGGCAGTCGCTGCTCGAGCCAAGTGTCAATTCTCTCACGTAGGCGTCGGTGACGAGTTTCAATGCCGCGAAGAGGGTTGCTTTATCATCCGGGCTGCCGGGTTGAGTGGCTTTGCCGCGGCGTGCTTCCTCGATCGGAATCCCTGCTTGTTCGGCGAGTTGTCGTAGTGCCGTGGGAAAATCGATTCCGTCTCGCTGCATGACGAAGCTAAAGATATCGCCGCCGATGTCGCAAACCCAGCACTTCCAAGTTTGACGTTCTTGGTTGACCGTCATCGACGGGCGGCGGTCATTGTGCCACGGACAACGGGCAACGAAGTTGCGGCCTTGCGGACGCAATTCCAGCTGACTGCCAATGACATCGACGATGTCGACGGCAGTCCGCACGCGTTCTTTCAAGTCGAAGTCCACGGAGAGGGACAAACGACAACTCCCTGTAAAGAGGAACCGCTCCACGAATCGGTCAACCTGAACAAGTCGGTTCCCGGGAGCGACAGATAACTCGCTAGCATTCTAACGAGCTGGTTTCCAGCAAGCTAGCTTTGAGCAAATCCGAGCGATCCGTCGCGGGAGAACCGTATGCCAAGCAAATTTCGATTCAACGCACATCCATGTCGTAAACGCGAGCGATTCCCTCAAGAACCTCCAACCTTCACGAGCGACCCGCGATTGTGCGCCAGGCTCAAACTTGAGGTCAATAGCAAAGATTCTGCAAAATTGTTTTGTTCACCAGCGAGTGTGCGGCCGGGGAGCGAGTATCCGCCTCGTGCCGCTTGTCGCCTTACTCGTCGCGTCCGAATCGTTCAAAGACAAGGCGTGTGGCGTGTGCTTCGTATTGGCCGTCCAGGATCACGTCGCGATTGGGATTGGTGAGCCACGTCGGAATCGAAAGGAGTGAAAGGTCGATCGGCTGATACGCTTCGAACGCTTCGATTCGCTCAAATCCTCGGGCAATGCGGACGTTGCCGGTTTGCCCAGTCCACTGCACCAGGTCCTGCGTCGTGTCCCAGCGATTGTGGTCCTCATCAGCGTAAATGCGGGCGAGGTCGTTGCCGGAACCATTGGAGTAACCGATGACCGAATCAAAGCCACGCGTGCTGACTTGATAACCCTCGCTGCTGATCAGCGCCCGGTCGGCTGAAATGCTCATCGTGTCATCGCGATCGGAGTCGTATAGTTCCGCGGTGTCGTTTCCACCGGCTTCTGCGTACGCGAAAACTCGTTCGAAACCGTACGCGAGTTGAAAGGTATCGGTGCCCGTGAGACTCGTGAATTGAGGACGCACGGAAAGCGCATCGTCGCCGGCGGAGTCGTGCAAGAACGCGGCGTCGTCACCTCCCGCGGTGGCGTGGACATAGATTCGCGGAACTGATGAGACGTCGAAACGAAATCCGACGCCGGACAAGGTCGCTCGGGCGGGATTGGACTGCAGGATGTCATCACCACGCGAATCATAAAGCGTCGTACGATCCGATCCCCCTTCGCCACGAAAATCGACTTGCTCAAAACCTCCCAACTCGAACCTACCCACGGTGCTCGTCAATTGGCTAGCGATGCCCGAGTCGGCGGGATGCAAGATAAGCGACTCGGAGTTGCGCGAGCCGATGATCACCAGCGAATCACTGCCGCCACTCGCATCGATCACGAACGGCGAAGTCGCGCCGGCCAGATCAAGTGGATACGATGCGTTGCCAACGCGTAGGACGGCCCCGATGGTCAAGTCGAGTGTGACCGTTTCCGAATCGTTGGTGCCGTCGAATCGTCCCGGCAAGATCGAGGGTGTCGTGTCGGGAGCATCGTCGGGTTGCTCGACCGAGCCATCGTCGGTTGAAAAACGTGTGGCGGCCTCAAGATCGATGACGCGATAAGTCGTTTGAGATTCGGCATCAAATTTTTCTTGGCTGGTTTCAGCGAGCCGATCAAGAATGTCGTCCACGTTCGGTGTCAGCCCATGATCGATCATCGCTTGCCGAACGAGCATCGATGCACCCGCGATTTGCGGTGTTGCCATGCTGGTTCCGCTCAAGCTGGCGAAGTCATCGACGCGGCCGTCCCAGCCGAAGACGTGGTCCGGCACACTGCTGGAAATCGATTCACCGCGGGCGGCAAAGATTCCTTGTTCGCGCTGTGCAAACGTGCTGAGCGATCCAGAGTCGTCGACGGACGCGACCGCGACGACCGAATCGCTCGATGCCGGGTAAAGGACCGGGTCGTTGGTGAACGAGCCACCCTGTTGCAGATTGCCGGACGCTGCGAACACGAGGATGCCGTCGTCGCGCAGCAGCCGTAATTCGTCCTCGAGCATCGACGTGGCTTCGGCGTAGTTTTCCGGGGTCAGCGCCGCGCCGATCGAGAGGTTGACGGTCGTGATGGGAGCGTCGAACGCGTTTTGATTGGCGTGTACCCATTGCAGCGCCGACTCGATCCACTGCAGTTGCCCGACACCCGCATCGTCAAAGACTCGCAGTGCCACGAGGTCGGCTTCGGGAACGATGCCGCGAAAATTGGATGTGCTTCCGGCGAGCGTGCCGGCGACGTGTGTTCCGTGAAAGCCCATGGGGCCATCATCGTGCGGATTCGAATCGTTCTCGGCAAAATCCCAACCGCCGACGACACGATATCCAGGGCCAAAGCCGCCTCCGAGCGCGACATGATCCCATGCCACGCCGCTATCAATCACCGCGACCGTTTGGCCGTGGCCGGTGAGCGTGCTCGAGGCTTCGCGGAGCTTGGCGGCTTGGTCAAACAAATCAGGTGTTTGCGAAGCGGCATCGCTGGTGGACTCAAGTGTGTTTCCCAGCTCTGGCGATGACGTCAAACTTTGCGATTGAACACCAATCCACTGGCCCGCGGCCGATGGAGCGGGGATATCGACGGGTGTGGGGATATCGACAGGTGCGGGGACGATGCCAAGCGTTTCTAAAAGCAATTCACCGGCCAAGCTAGCCGATAGCGCCAGACGACGCTCACAGATTTCGATGGCTGGGCCATCCAAGTCGATCCGTGGAAGATCGTGCGGTAGGCGGGCGGGTTTCTCTGTCACGAGCGTGCTATCGATCTGGGGTTCGAATCGAAACGAAGTGCTCAAACGTAGATCGCACACTCGGGCGCGGATTACCCAACCGGAACTGGAAAAGATCCAGTCGACTCAATGGCGTATTTTGGACGACATAACAGTCGGAGCCGTTACAACCCAACCTCTCTTCCGCGTTGCTACCGGGGTTTCATCGAACATGTCGTTGCTCAAATTGTGGAATTCGCTACTCGGGCGACCCGCAGCCGCGAAGGGACCCGAATGCCCAGCGGTCGCCAGCGACCAGGAGCCGACGAACAACAAGCCGGCATCATCGGCGAAATCGACACTTGCGCAAAATGTCGCCAAATCAGCCGTCGCGACCGTGACGGAGCAAGCCGCCGTCACTTTGCGCGGCAAAAAAGCACGGAAAGCCGGTAACCCGACGACAAAGCCGGGCGTGCGATTGGCAATGCTAGAAACGCCAGCGACGGCAGCCCCGGTTGCTGTCGTTCCACGGCGCCAGCCCAAGGTGGTGACGCGCGGTGCCCACGCAGAAATTTGTCGTCTAGCCATCGCGACCGGAGCTACCTCCATCCTCGAAATTGCAGTCGGCGATGCCAGCAGGGCTGAGGCCGTGATGCAATCGCTGCAGGCCGTGTCCGGTGACAAGGTGCTCCGCTACGCCGCGATCGACCAATTCGAGATGGTAGGTGGACCAATCACGTTGAAAGACTTTCATCACCGCATGCGCGGCATTGAGGTTCGTCCGCAGGTCTTCCCGGAACCGGTGGCCCAGGGGCTGGCACGGTTCTCACGAACGGTCGGTTTCGCGGACCTCGTGATCGCATCGCTTCCCGACCCGCAGTGGGACACGCCGGAAGTTCAGTCGCTCGTCGCACGGATCACTCGAGTGGGCAGCACGATTCTGCATCACAATGGCGATCGTTGGCAGCAGCGGACGATTCAACCATCGGTTACGGTTGGCACCAAAAAAGCCGCATAATCAATCGCTGATTCACCGCGGAATACTCGCCAGATTTCCGTGGAAGGAGCATCCGTGGGGGTTATCGTCTAGTCAACGATTGAGGTGTCCGCTTACGATAGGTGCTCTTCAATCGCAGTGCATGTTTGCCCCATTAGCTTCGAAAGAGTCTCATGTGCGGAATCGTTGGATACGTCGGTAGCGATGACGCGGGCCCGTACCTGCTCGAAGGCCTGCGGCGTCTGGAATATCGCGGCTACGATAGTGCCGGCATCGCGATTCACGGTGCCCAAGGTTTTCATGTCACTCGGGCCGTCGGACGAATCGACGCCTTGGCCCGGCGACTCGGGGCGACGCCCACCCAGGGAATTCTCGGGATGGGACACACCCGCTGGGCGACCCACGGACCGGCGACCGAAGAGAATGCTCACCCACATTCGGGCGGCGATGGCGAGTTGGTACTCGTTCACAATGGCGTCATCGAAAATTATCAAATCCTCAAGGAGGAGTTGATCGCCAAGGGATACAAGTTCAAGTCGGCGACCGATAGCGAGGTCGTCGCTCACTTGATTGCCGAGGGACTCAAGCAAACTCCCTTGGACCCCGATCAGCCGAATCTCCGCTACTTGGCCGCGGTTCAAAGTGCACTACCGCAGTTGCGGGGAACCTACGGGCTTGCGATCGCTTTTCGGGATCGACCGGACTTGTTGATTGCCGCACGTTTCGGAAGCCCGCTGGTTCTCGGCGTGGGGCGAGGCGAGTATTTCTTGGCAAGTGATGCGGCGCCCTTGGCCGGTCGCACCGATCGCATCGTGTACTTAGCCGACCACCAAATCGCGGTGATGACACCGGACGGCTTTTCGGTGCTACATCGCGATCAGGGCAAGATCCGCGTCGACGTACGTCCGCTGGAAGTCGACAGCACCGAAGTCAGCATGCAAGGCTTCGATCACTACATGCTCAAGGAAATCTATGAGCAACCCGAATCGCTGAGAAACGCCATGCGAGGCCGCCTGGATGAACAGGACGGCACCGCGGTGTTTGGCGGCTTGAATTTGACGCCCCAGCAATTGAGGAGTGTCGAGCGAATCATTCTTACCGGCTGCGGGACGAGTTGGCACTCCGCGCTCGTCGGTGAATACCTGATCGAAGAACTCGCGAGAATCCCCGTCTGTGTCGAGTACGCCAGCGAGTTGCGGTATCGTAATCCGCCGATCGAGAATAACACGCTGGTGCTCGGTATCACCCAGAGCGGTGAAACGGCGGACACACTCGCGGCCCTGCGAGAAACGAAACGCAAGGGGCACCGCACGTTGGCCTTGTGCAATGTCGTCGGCAGCTCGAACGCCCAAGCGGCCGACGGGGGAATTTACTTGCACGCCGGCCCCGAGATCGGCGTGGCGAGTACCAAGGCGTACTCGAGCCAATGTTGTGTGCTAGCGATGTTGGCTCTGTATTTTGGTCGCCTGCGTCATATGAGTTACGAGACGGGACGACGCATCATTGACGAACTTCATTGCTTGCCTGGTGCGGTCCAAGAAGCTCTGGCGTGTGCGGAACAGATTCGCGACGTGGCCAAGAAATACGTGGACGCGACCAACGTTCTGTATCTGGGGCGACAATACAATTTCCCCACCGCTCTGGAAGGTGCGTTGAAGCTCAAAGAAATCAGCTACATCCACGCCGAAGGGTATCCGGCGGCGGAGATGAAGCACGGTCCGATCGCATTGGTCGATGAGGCCACGCCGAGCGTCTTTATCGTCCCCAATGGCACGACCTACGATAAAGTGATGTCCAATATGGAAGAGGTTCGTGCCCGGGGAGGCCCCGTGATCGCGATCGCCAGCCACGAGGACCCGCAAGTACGCACTTTGGCCGACGATGTGGTGATGGTTCCCCATGTACCGGAGATCCTCCAGCCGATTGTGACGGTTGTACCGCTGCAGTTATTGGCATACCACGTGGCGCTGCTGCGTGGGTGTGACGTCGATAAGCCGAGAAATTTGGCCAAGAGTGTGACGGTCGAATGATCGTTAATTAACCTACAGTTCACTACTGTCAAAGTTCCAGCACGGTTTCTGGAGCCGCAGCCCGCGTATTGCTGTCGTACGCCGTTGATGAAACTTTGGCGAAAACGATGGCAACGGCAATTGAGAACTTGGTTCAATTCCCCACTTGAAGCCCGCATGATGAAGACCACTGGACTGAGCTACAACGCCCGTAAGGCATTGATGGTACATGTCGGCGAATCCGCCGGCACCGAAATCGCGAACCTGATTTCCCAGATGGCTGCGGAGATCGAAGAGCTTCGTCGCACCAAAGTGAACGTGACGAAAATTGTGCCCGGTCGAGGGCGCGAGTCTCGCCATACGATCGAAGAGCCGGTGTAGTCCGGTGGCGGGCGGACGTGGTTTCCGTGGCTCCTTGGCCGTTGACATTCCGTCGGTCACAGTTGACAGTGGCAGGACTTAGGACATTTTCCTTCCACCAGCAACCTAGCTGCTTTATTGAAGCGGCCCCCATCGATGTCTCAACCACGTACCCTGCTCGACAAAATCTGGGACGAGCACGTAGTTTTTGCGGATGCATCCGGCCCCGCGATCCTTTACGTCGACCTGCATTTGGTCCACGAAGTCACGAGCCCCCAGGCCTTCGAAGGATTGCGGATGAATCATCGCCGCATCCGACGTCCGGAGCGAACCATCGCGACGCCCGACCACAACGTCCCCACCAGCGATCGCAGTCTGCCGATCGCGGATCCGATCAGTCGCCTGCAAATCGAAACTCTTCGCCAAAACTGTGAGGAATTCGGCGTTCGCCTGTTTGATATCGGCGACGTTCGCCAAGGGATTGTCCACGTGATCGGCCCGGAGAATGGCTATACCCAGCCGGGGATGACGATCGTGTGCGGCGACAGCCATACGGCGACGCACGGCGCGTTCGGGGCGCTCGCCTTCGGGATCGGCACCAGCGAAGTCGAACATGTGATGGCGACTCAAACGCTGCTCCAATTCAAACCAAAGACTTTCGAGCTTCGCGTGGACGGTGCCCTCGCCCGAGGTGTCACTGCCAAGGACATGATTCTGTATCTGATCGGTCAAATCGGCACCGCCGGCGGCACCGGTTACGTGCTGGAATACACCGGCGACTGCGTGCGTGCCTTGACGATGGAGGAGCGGATGACGGTGTGCAATATGTCCATCGAAGCCGGTGCTCGTGCAGGGATGATCGCTCCCGATCAAGTCACATTCGACTATCTGCACGGCAAGCCCGAGTCGCCCCAGGATTTTGCCGCCGCGGTCCAACGCTGGAAACAACTCCCCAGCGACCCAGGTGCCGTGTACGATCGCTGCAACACCTACCAGGGCCAAGACATCCAGCCGCAAGTGACTTGGGGTACGAACCCCGGCCAAGTGTTGAGCGTTACCGATTCGGTTCCCGATCCTTCGGACTTCAGTGATCCGACGGAGCAGAAGTCGACCGCTCAGGCGCTCGAATACATGGGGCTCAAGGCCAGGACGAAACTTCAGGATGTGTCGATCGACCGCGTCTTTATCGGATCATGCACCAACGCCCGCATCGAAGACTTGCGAGCCGCCGCGGCAGTCGTCAAGGGCCACCGGGTCAATGGGAAAGTTGACGCGATGGTTGTTCCCGGTAGCGGGCAAGTGAAACGCCAAGCCGAAGCCGAAGGGCTCGATAGCGTGTTTCGTGACGCCGGATTTGACTGGCGTGAGGCCGGTTGCAGCATGTGTTTGGCAATGAACCCCGACAAGCTTTCGCCCGGCGAGCGTTGCGCCAGTACGAGTAATCGCAACTTCGAAGGTCGCCAAGGCAAGGGCGGACGGACGCACTTGGTCAGCCCCGCGATGGCTGCGGCAGCCGCGATCGAAGGCCATTTCACGGATATTCGAGACTGGAACTACCGGGCCTAAGCCCCGCCTCACCTTCACGATTCAAACACCGACTCCTGACACCCACTTCGCTGATGCAAAACTTCACCATTCACACCGGCGTTGTCGCCACGCTCGATCGAGCCAACGTTGATACCGACCAGATCATCCCCAAGCAATTTCTAAAGCGAATTGAACGCTCGGGGTTTGGACAGTTCTTGTTTTTTGACTGGCGGTTCCTCGACGATGGCACGACTCCGAATCCTGACTTCGAACTCAATCGCATCGACGTCAAGCACGCGTCGATCTTGGTGGCCCGCCAGAACTTTGGTAGCGGCAGCAGCCGAGAGCACGCGGTTTGGGCGCTTGACGACTACGGCTTCCGCTGCGTCATCGCACCCTCGTTCGCCGATATTTTCTTCAACAATTGTTTCAAGAACGGGTTGCTACCGATCATGCTCAGCGAAGCGGATATCGACGAGTTGTTCGAGCGAGCGGCATCGCAATCACCGTATCAATTGACCGTCAACCTCGAGGACCAAACCCTGAGCGACGGTCGTGGGTTCGAACGATCCTTCGACGTCGACGCCAGCAGACGGAACAATCTGCTGCACGGCCTCGATGACATCGCGCAAACGCTGATTCACGAAGACAAGATCACGACGTACGAGAACAGTCGTACCTGGTGAGTCAGCGATAAAAAAACGGGCATGACCATTGGTGGTCACGCCCGCTCGATTGTCTAGTCTCAACGAATGGATTTCAGTCTTGTAAGACTAAAAACCTTCGACAGATTCTTTCGACGCCTTGGTACCCAAGGCACCCCAGAGACCGTACGGACTCTTCTTTCCGGCACCATTAACACCAAAAGTTGGGTCCTGGTTTCCATAAGGCACTTGGCTCTGATTGCCAGCGTCGATGGAGTCGGTCACGAATTTCACGGCACCATCGCCCATCAAGACATGGACTCCACCCTGGTGCAAACTGGATGCAGAACCATAGCCAAAGTCACCGTGGTTTCGGAAAACACTGTAACTATTGGGCGGGCGAACCGTGTGGAACTGCGAAAACTGTGGACGTCCGTCTGGCCATCGGCGACCGCGACCGTGAGCGATCGGATCATCCAGTCCTGGCGTTGCATTGCCAGGAACGGTTGTTAGCCAAAACTGAGGGCTCGCGGGGTCCTGGAACTTTTCCCAGTTATTGGGAGGCAGTGCCATGTTGTTGGTATTGTCGCGATAGGGAATCGTACGAATGGAACGATCGTTCGCACTCACGATGTTCTCGCCAGCTACGATCGTATTCGACAAACCGTCCAAGATGTCACGGAAACCGGTAAAGTGCCGATTGTGGAACGCACCACGCGCCCAGCGAGTACCGGCCGCGGCTCCCCACGTTCCGTCGCCGCTCGGACGGCCTTGATCATCGACGCCGCCGTGGTGTTGCTCAAAGTAAGCATCACCAGCACAAGCTGAATAGTTGTTGAAGGCAACTTGGTTGGAAAATGGCTGAGTCGGATCGCTAGGGCAGCGATACCCAGGAACCTGGGTCACCCAAGGTTGATAGTTCTCAGTCCAAGGGTTTGGACCCATCGCCGGAAAGGGCGTCGCTCTAACACTGCCATCGCGGTTAACATTGAGCGGATTGCTTACCCTCTCCCACAACGCTTGCTGCTCAATGAACGGGAGAATTCCAACCAACCAACTTAGGCTGTGATAGTTTGACATATCCCCACCGAGACTCGGAATGCCATCGGGCGTCCCGCCTCGATTCATGGGCAATTTGTCATATGCAGAGTGGTAGTTGTGCAAAGCCAACCCGATCTGCTTGAAATTGTTACTACAGCTCATACGCCGCGCCGCTTCGCGCGCCGCTTGAACCGCTGGTAATAGCAATCCGACGAGCACGCCGATAATTGCGATCACGACAAGAAGCTCAACGAGGGTAAAGCCACCCCGTCGAGGAGAAAGTCCACGCATTAGTCACTCCAAAGAAAAGGCCGAAAGGAATTCCAAAACAACAATGCGCCCATCAACGACGGACGCATGGCAAATACGTCATAATAAAGACCGTACCGGGAAGGGTCAATTGCGCGCACGCAAAAAGGATCAGCTCTGAGAGAGTAAGTGCCCCCCTCTCCCTGGAGCTGAACCTGACTTTTTCAGCGAAAATCATCAGAAAAGCAAAGGAATCGACCCGCAAAGGATCTCATTCCGATGACTCCTGATCTCATGGGTTACTTTCCATAGGTATCAGTTTGTTGTTGTTGCATTTGTTTCATGTAGTCCTCCTCGGCCGCAACTTCCTGCGGCGTTTGGGCAGCCGATTCTTCGAATACCGGTTCGGTGCTTCCTGCGCCACATCCGGGAAGGCATAGAAGGCATGCGAAAAGACAAGTGCAGGCGAGCAGGTAACGCGTCATAACAGGGGTCTCATCAAAAAAGTCGTGAAGGGGCCAATCGGAAGAAGCCCGACGTGGACTCGATTTTCCGCTAGGCCATGAGGCAAGCTTTATCCCTGGCATCGAGCACGTCAAGTCAGCGAATGGGCTCGGACCAATCCAATCATTTGAAATTTTCGCCCATTCAACAGGACACAAAAAAACGCGAGCGTGATTCTTGATCACGCCCGCGCCGGATGTTTCACCAAGTCAAGCATCAACTCTAGAAACCTTCGATCGTCTCCTTGGACGCTTTGGTGCCGAGTTTGCCCCAAAGTCCGTAGGGACTGGGTTTGCCAGGCCGCGGATTGTATTGACTGTAGGTCAACATGCCTTGATTGCCGGCTTCGATCGAGTCGGTGATGAACTTGACCGCCCCGTCGCCCATCAACACGTGGCAGCCACCTTGGTGTCGGCTCGCCGCGCTGAAAATGCCAAAGTTACCTTCCCAGCGAGCGACGTTGTAACTATTGGGCGGACGAATGGTGGTGAACGTCGTGTACTGGGGACGTCCATCGGGCCATCGTCGTCCACGCCCGTGATTGACGGTGCGCGTATCGACGGGCGCCGTATCGGCATAAAACAGCGGACTCGCAGGATCGATTGACCCATTGGTCGCCCAGGTGTTGGGCGGAAGCGTCACCACGTCGTCTCCGTTTCCGGCAAGGTCCAGGGTAAGAATGTCTCCCACGATTTCACGGGTGCCATTGTTGACGACCATTTCGCCCATCGCGATGGTGTTGGATAATCCGTCCAGCACATCACGGAACCCAAGGAAGTGTCGCGCACGGAACATGCCACGCGCCCACTTGCCACTGTCCTGTTCGCCCCAGTTCGCCGATGGCTCACTGTTGCCATTGTCTTGCATCCCACCGTGCTGCTGTTCGAACAACGCATCTCCGGTGCAGACGGCGTAGTTAATAAAACCGACTTGGCCGGCTGTTGGAACGGTGGGATCGCTGGGGCAGCGATAGCCGGGAACCTGCGTCAACCAAGGTTGATAGTTCTCGTGCCAAGGCACGGGACCCATCGGCGCAAACGGCGGGTTCTTGGGAGTGTTGTCGCGATTGACGGCCAAAGGATTCGAGATCCGCTCCCACAACGCTTGTTGTTCAATGAACGGTGTTAACCCGACGAACGCACTGAGATCCCATCGGTTGTGAAAGTCGCCACCTTGGCCGAAGTCATACGTTCCACCGTTCTGCATCGGCAAACGATCGTATGCCGAATGATAGTTGTGCATGGCCAAGCCGATTTGCTTGAAGTTGTTGCTACAACTCATTCGCCGGGCGGCTTCGCGTGCGGCCTGGACGGCGGGCAGCAGCAAACCGACGAGCACGCCGATGATGGCAATGACCACCAGCAGTTCGACCAGGGTGAATGCCCTGCGTCGCGGAGAAAAGATCTCCATTTGGCACCTCCGGAATATGAGGGGGGGAATAGGCGAGAAGGTGGGATAAGTTCACGGTATCCTTCTCATAACGTGAGTTACAACCACGAACGTATCCGTGGGAGACGCCTCTAGTCAATGAAAATCCCCACAATATTCTGAACTAATTTCCAGGCTCGGTCGGGCGGTCAAGGGAACTCGCGGCGAATCGCATTGGGCTCGTTTTGAAGGACCAGGTAACGCCGGTCGACGGGGACCGCCTCAAGCCGCGTGTGGTGATCAGGATCCCACTGGATTTCCACTCGATCGATCTTCGACGATCGTCCCAGGCCAACGGTGATAATCGCTTCGTTGCTGCAGAGGTATCCGCCGCCGCCAGTGACCCAAGCGAAGTGTGTTTCATTCTCGGTGCGGACGATGACTTTCGCGCCGACGGCGTCTCGGTCGCCTTGTGTTCCCACGAGTTCCAATTGAATCCAATGGGGCTGGACGCGATCGTCGCCACCGTCACGCGACTGGTTTTCCAGCAGCGCCGCTTTCGCGTCCAGATGTGTCGAAACCAAGTCGACTTGCCCGTCGCGATTCCAGTCGATGGAAGCGATGCATCGTCCGAGCGTCGGCGTCGACCAATAGTCATCGCCGAGCGACTGGGGTTCCACGGCGATGTACTGGCGCGGGCCACCGCGAACGACTTGCGGTGCCATTCGGTACGGGCTGCCATCATTGGAGTGGTTGTAAAGGTTTCCATTGACGATGGCGAAATCGAGCCATCCATCACTATCAAAGTCGACAGCCTGCGTTCCCCAGCCGAGCTGCGTTCTCGTAACTTCATCCAAGCGATAGCGATAGCTCTGATTCGCAAAAATTCCGCTCGGTTGCTGCATGAATAAGTCCGACGATTCATCCGTGTAGTTGGTGACTTGTAGGTCGATCCATCCGTTGCGATCAAAGTCACCCGCCGCAATGCCCATGCTGCTTTGAAAAATTCCGTGCGGCCCACGGGCGCATCCCAAAAGCTCTGCTCGTTCGGAAACGTCGAACTTTTCATCACTTCTGGTCGAGGGCTGGCTTACCCAGTAATGGTTGCCGCTGGTGTCGTTGGCGACAAACAGATCATTGCCGTTCTTGCCGTCGAAGTTGGCGATGATCGCTGCGAAGCCATACCCGGGAGGCACTTGCGAATTAATCTCATTCCAGACTTCGAACCCACCCTTGCCGTCATTGAGCAAAAACCTGTCCTTCGCCGATTGATACCGCTGG
The DNA here is from genome assembly GCA_041741195.1 of Pirellulaceae bacterium. Lineage (GTDB taxonomy): Bacteria > Planctomycetota > Planctomycetia > Pirellulales > Pirellulaceae > JBBSJZ01. Next base: position 246,445 of record JBGSKM010000118.1, on the reverse strand, counting down.
GGATTGCACAGTGGCGTTGAAGTGGTGCCAACGCATTCTGCCGTGAGTGATCGTTGATCATCGATGTAGTTGATCTCAATGATCTCGGGTAATCCGTCACCACTGAGATCACCACAGACGATGGATGTCGTCCACTGGTTTCCGTTCGACGCCGATTTAGCGAACAGAGACTTCGCAAAGGTTCCATCGCCGTGGTTGATGTACAGATCATTCGATCCGATGTTAGCCACGACGAGGTCCTTGAAGCCATCTTGGTTCAAGTCCGCTACCGCGACGCCTTGGCCGTAGCCCGGGGAATTGCATTCCGCGTAGGAAGACACATCGAAATAGCTATTTCCGGCCAAGTTTCGAAAGAGCTGCTTCGGTAAACAACTGGTCGGATCAAATGCAACTCCACCGCCTTGGTTGAAAAAAAGATCGGGCCAACCATCCAAGTCGTAATCGATTACCGCGATACCGCCACCATTGGTCTCGGGCATGACCAGTGCTTCTCGATCATCGTCGGCCCGAGGCCGATATCGGAAATCCAGCCTAACATTCTCAGCCACATTCACGAGTTGGATTGCCGCTTTGTCGTTCTGGGGCTGCTGGGCTTTTGGATTGGCAGGACGAGCGATCGCTGCGAGTTTCGGAAGCGGCCACTCATCGGGCGCTAGCCCACATGTCCGCCAAGACGGGGGAACCGCCGGGTCAATGTCATGGCTCGGGCTGGGCGTTTGCTGTGCTAACCGCTCCCAAGCGATCGCCTCGGCCGGGCGATGGAGTTGCCGCAACAGCAGCGACATTCGAGCGAGTTGAGCTGGCGTTCGTTTGGGAGCTTCGTTGATCAACGCCGCTTCGTCGAGCAGCGTGAATCGATGCAAAGCTCGCTTGGATTCCGTGAGGTGTTCCAGTTTCTCGAGCGAGCGAGCTAACCCCAAGTAAGAAAATCGGTCGGTATCGTCTCGTGTCACGGCTTCCAGAAAACATCGAGTGGCGACATCAAGTTTCTCGTGATGCAAGTGCCATGTTCCTAGCGCGTACCAGTATTCGGGTTGATTGGAAATGTCGTCTGGGAGTCCCGAAGCCAATCGAGTGAACCAGTCATCGTCTTGCAAATCCGCCGCCATGCGGAGTGCGAATGCGGCTGCCGTCGCGGATTGAGGATGCTCGATGCGGACCTGCTCCGCCATTGCCGACGCGGACCGGGGCCGTCCGTCGTAGTACAGCACTCGAGCTTGGGTCAACTGGTTGGGAGCAATCTCGGGCGAATAGGGATGCGCATTCACATGCACAAACGGATCGCTAAAAGTCCCTAGGCCATAAAGTTCTGCCTCCGTGACGTCGCCCAGTCGTGCGAGGGCGCGCAGATGCGGAGCGGCTTCGATCCGCTGGCCTTGATTGTTCAGCAATTGGGCCAGTCGGCGGTGCGCCATCGGGATGGCGTTGTTCTGGCGGAGTATCTGCTTCAGGCGATCTTTCGCGGCGTCGTATTGGTTGATTTGGATCAACCAATCCGCAGCTTGACCCAGCGCGGTTATTCCCAATTCGGGGTGTGTCGCCGGAATAGCGCCGAGCGTGTCGATTGCCTCTTGCAGCATCCCTTGCGCGGCCTTGGTTTGGGCGAAAAGGAACAATGCATCCGCGTTCTCCGGTTCGCGAAGGAGAAGCGTACGCAATTGCTGAGCCGCATGTGGATAGAGGCCTTGTGACAACGACCGGCGGGCTGATTCAAGGACCGAACCGACGTCCGGCTGAGTTCCGCGCAGCGATGGAGTGTCTATTTCGGTGGTGGTCGCATCTCGCGATATCAATGCCGAGTCTTCTCGCTGGCAGCCCAGCGAGAAGGTCAGAATTAACAAGATGATAAAGTCTCGCAAGTGATTAACTGCCGTAGCCTTTTTTCTGATTGTCTTGTTGCATTTTTGAGTAATCAGCTGCTGCGGACGCGTCCGCCTCCGTATAGGCGGGTTGCTCTTGCATCACTGCAGGTCCACCGGCGTCACCGCCACAACCCATTAAGCCGACACAGCTGAAAAAGACTGGGAAACAAAGCACGAGATGTCGCAGCGGCATGGTCTTGGTCCAGAGAGAGAGGGGAAAAGTTTGGCGAGCAGAAGCAGTTACGTTACAACGATCTGATCCAGGTTTTCCACCCGGCATTTGTGCGATCGATATATTCATAAGCCTCGATCCGAAAGTGTCCCTGAAGGAAACTGGCGAGTCAACTATTTTTGAGGTCGACTTGCGTCGGGCCGGCGACGCGTCCAAATGACATGCCTATAATGGTGAGACCACCGAACCATTTTCCGTGCCCTCCACTCTGTCGGATTGAAGAATTTTTGTGCTGGATCGTTGCGACGTATTTGCTCATCTCCTGATCCTCAAAGCTTTTGTTGGTGTGGCGGTATTGAGTTTGGTGGTCCAATGCGGCTGTCATCAATCGTCGCCTCCTCCAGCCCTGGATGCTGCTTCGGCAGAGTCATTGGACGCCACGTCGGATCTCGCTTTTTTTGCGAACGCGTTGCGAGCGACTGACGCCCGCGACTGGGATGTTGCCGACGATCAATTGCGAAAGCACTTGTTGGTCGAGCCAAATGATGTCCGAGCATTGGAGTTGTTGGGTGACGTTGCGGCCGCGCGTGGCATTTCGGACGAAGCCGAATCCATGTATCGCGCGGCGCAGTTGGCTTCGACATCGCCTTCCCGCAGTTTGTTCGACAAACGCATCAAGCATTTGATTCGATCGGGACGACCGTTCGATGCCATTGATGTGACTCAAGATTTGATCGAAGTGTTTCCTAACGATCCGCAACCGCGTTTCGATTTGGCAGGGATCGCGGCTGCAGTGGGGGTTACGGAAGCTGCCATACCATCTCTGCAATGGTTAATTCAACGAGGTCAAAGCGACGAAGAGTCGCTCTTGGTGTTGGCGGATCCCGAACGAGTGGAGCCCGATGAAGAGACCTGCAAGCGATTCTTAGCCTTGTCCGACGGAGATCTGCGGCCTGGGTTCGGGCTGGCGGCGTTTGCTGCTCTCCGGGGCGATTGGAACAGTGCCGCCGAACAATTGGCTCCGATCGTGCAACAGCATCCAGGGTTCGAACCTGCGTACGCACTCTATGGACAGTGCTTATTTCAACTCGGCGATTTTGCGGCCCTGGCAACTTGGCAAGCCAACGCCCCGGCCACGGCGGAGCAATCGCCGGAGTACTGGATCGTGATGGCGCGATTGCACCAGCACTCCGCCCAACACGATCTGGCTTGTCGAGCATTCTACCAGTCGCTGCTGCTTGACCCCTCGAGCCATCCCGAAGTGTACGCGGAATTCATCACATCGCTGTATCAGATCGGACGCTCGGAGGACGCAGAAAAAATCGCTGCCGAGATGACAAAACTCTCGGCAATGCGTGATGCCCTCAAAATCCATTTAGAACGTAGTAGCCAGTCGCAAGCCGCATGCATGCGAGTTGCCGACACCATGCTCGGCCTGGGCCGTGTGTGGGAAAGCGAAGCGTGGGCGCGTTTAGCCGTCTCACTTCCCAAAGACAAACTTGCGGATCTTCGACCTCGCTACATGGAGATTCGAGAGCAATTGTCGGTGACCACGCCCTGGAGGTTACCTACCGCACGAATCGAGTCCAAGATCGACCTTGGGGATCTCGTCTCTAGCAATTCGGTCAACATCCCCAAACGCCCAGACGGGACGATCGCGATTCCTGTGGGGGCGATAAACTTTTCCAACGAAGCGATCCAACGTGGTTGGATGCATCTGTCGATTCCAAGCTCTTCGACCGGCGGCTATTGGATTCACGAAAGCGTTGGGGGCGGTGTTGCCGTCATCGATTTTGATCTGGACGGATGGCCGGATCTGGCCGCGGCAACACTCGATGGCACGGCGCTGGGCAACGATTCGTCACCCAATCGACTGAGCCGAAATTTGAATGGAATGTTTACGGACGTTACCAAACCATCGAACTATCAAGACACCGGCTTTGGGCAAGGGATCGCCGTCGGTGATTACAATGATGATGGATTTCCGGACTTGTTCGATGCCAACATCGGCCGCAACCGACTCTATCGCAACAATGGCGATGGCACGTTCACGGATGTGTCCGACTCCACGGGACTGGATGGTTCGCAGTGGACGACGTCGGTAGCCATGGTCGATCTTGATGGTGATGCGATTTTGGATTTGTACGACGTCAATTATTGTGCGGGTAACACGCCGTACGAACGAGAATGTCGAAATAAGTTCGGCCTGGGGACTTGCTCGCCGCTCGTCTTTGACGCGGAACCTGATCGCGTTTGGAAGGGTGTTGGCGATGGCACCTTTGAGGATTCGACATCCATGTGGATGAACCAGACGTCGCCGGGTCGAGGTCTCGGGATTGTCGCGGGTGAAATTGATGAGGCGCCGGGGATCGATGTGCTTGTCGCCAATGACATGACCGTGAACCACCTCTGGGCTTCGCAAATCGAAGCGTCGCCATTTCGATTGGCGGACGTAGGTGTCATTCGAGGTTTGGGGACGAGCGGTAATTCTCGCTCTCAAGCTTCCATGGGAATTGCCGCAGGTGATGCCGATTCCGATGGTGATTTGGATTTTTTCATGACTCACTTTGCCGACGACTACAACACTTACTACGAGCAAATCGCCGATGGATTTTGGGCCGACCGTAGTTTCCAAGTCGGGCTCAGTGAACCGTCGATGAAATACCTTGGTTTCGGTACGCAGTGGTCGGATTTTGATAATCGTGGCAATCTCGAATTGATCATTGCCAATGGTCACGTCGACCGCGTGGATCGACCCGATGTGACGTACCGCATGCCTCCCCAGTTCTTTTCGCGTACCGCGGACGGTCGCTGGACAGAGTGGGATCGCAGCGCACTTGGCGACTATTTTTCGGCTGAGTACTTGGGCCGCGCCATCGCCCTCGTCGATATCGATCGCGATGGCCGAACCGACGTCGCCATCACGCATGTTGGCGACCCAGCCGCGTTGCTGATGAACCAAACGTCCGATGCCGGCCGGTCGATCGGGCTGGAACTTAAAGCGGTCTCAACGCCCCGGGATGCGGTTGGGGCTCGAGTGACGGCGCTTGTCGGGTCGCAGCAGTTTTCGGCTCAGCTCACGGCCGGAGACGGATACATGGTTTCGAATCAGCGACGTGTCGTCATCGGATGCGCGACGACGGACGAGGTGAGCGACGTCGCGGTGCAGTGGCCATCCGGAAAAGTGGATCGCTTTGGCTCATTGCGGGCCGGGCATGACTATTTATTGGTCGAAGGCGACGAAATGGCTCAAGTCATGTGGAATCACCCGTGATTAGTAACACCGTTCAATACACCAGTGCGTTGTTGCTCGTGCTCCTCATGACGGGTTGTGGGGGCCGCGAAGCCGGGCCTAGCGTCGACGAGCTGGCGCGTCGCCAACAGCTTCGCGAATCTACTGCGGCAACTCAAAGCAAGTCCTTGGACGAATCAATACAGACCGTGCGGAACTTCCTCGATGATGGCAACTTGGTAGCGGCCCAAGCAGAATTGCGTCCGCTACTAATCTCCAGCGGTTCGAACCCGCAAGTGGTCATCTTGGCGGCGCGTTGCGAGGCTGCCGAAGGACGTAAAGCAACGGCCGCAAAAATGATGGTGGAGAACCTAGCGACAGATCAAACCACGGCAATTAAGTCGTTGTTTTTAGCGTCGAAATGGTTTGCTGACGAATATGATTTTGAATCGGCCGAAACCCAGTTGAGAAAAGTTCTGGAACTGACGAGCGGCGACGCGACGTTACCGGCCGCCCTACGTGCTCATCGCCAACTCGCCTCCCTACTCAATAACCAAGGACGACGTCTCGCAGCGGCCAAACATCTTCAGTTCCTTGCTTCGGTAGGCGCGATCCGTGAACGGGAACTGTTTGCCATGAACACTTACGGTGATCCGTTCATCGATACGACGGAGGAAAAGCCGGATTTTTCCGAGCGATTGATTCCCGCTGCCTTGTCGCAAGCAAAAGTGTTTCGGCATGATCGCGATTTGACGAGTGCGCTGGAACTCACCGAAAAATTAGTCGCCAAATTTCCCCAGTCGACCGGAATCGCCGCATTTCAAGGTCGTCTGTACGCCGACCTTCATGACAAAGAGCGGTTGAAGGGTTGGAGCTCGAACGTTCCAACCGGCATCGATTCGGAGCCCGAGTATTGGTACGCGATGGGGATACTGTCACGCGAACAAGCGGAGCACCGCGAAGCCGTTCGATGTTTTATCGAAGCGGTGAAACGTGATCCGACGGATCGCTTTTCCTATCTTGCAATGGCGCAGTCGCTCGATCAACTCGGCGAGAAAGATGCCGCCCAACGCGTGCGAAAACGTTTCGATTTGCTCGATGAAGCCAGTCGATTGGCGCACCGATTTGGTACAAGGCCAGGTTCTGTCGCCGAACTACTTCGTATGTCAGAACTGATGTCGGAGCTCCATCGAGACTCGGAAGCGATTGCCTGGAAAAAATTGGCGGGCATTGAGACTCAAGCTCCCAAAGCGACATCGGAAATGAGCGAGTCTTTCATTGCGTGCGAACTGGACGCACGGGGTTGGCCGTTGCCCAGGATCTCGGCGAGTCCAGCAAATGACAGTCCCGACCCCATCGACAATCGGGACACACGTCCGTCCGATGCGTCGGTCCAGTTTACGGACGTCGCGGCAACTAGCGGACTCAAGTTCCAGTATCAAAGTGGTGATGACCCTAGCGATGATCGCGTTCTACTGCACCAACTAACCGGGGGCGGAATCGGAGTGATCGATTTGGAACTGGACGGTTGGCCCGACCTCTATCTGACCCAGGGTGGTGGTGACGCGTTTGACGATTTCGGATCATTGCCCAATCAACTCTTTAGGAATTTGGATGGCCAACAATTCCGAGATGTCACCCAGTCGACTGGAAGCGGCGATACCGGATATGGGCAAGGCGTGGCCGTCGCTGATCTGAACCAAGATGGATTCGCCGATCTTGTGGTAGCCAACATCGGTACCAATAAGGTGTTGATGAATCAAGGCGATGGGACCTTTACGCGTTTGAAAACTACCGGATTTGATCAGGACCCCGCCTGGACCACTTCAATCGCATGCGGAGATTTGACCGGCGATGGGTTGCCAGAGATCGTGGAAGTGAATTACGTCGATGACGCGACGGCGCTCCAAATTCCTTGCACCTCCGACAACACGCATTGCAACCCGAGTAGTTTTCAATCCGCGAAAGATCGCCTGTGGACCATACTCGCCAACGGGAAAATTGACTTAGCAGATGAACTTTGGTTCGGTGGAGCCAAACCGGGCTATGGCTTTGCGGCAATCATCGCGAACATCGACGGCGAAGAAGGAAACGATCTGTTCATTGCCAACGATACGATCGAAAATTTCTTCTGGCTAAGCCAATCGGTCGAACTCTCTGATTCACCGCAATCGATGAAATGGCCGATTCAGATGGTCGAAAAATCATTCATCCAGGGATGTGCGACAGGGCTGCTCGGTCAGCGTCAAGGCTGCATGGGGGTTGCTTCTGGCGACTTTGACCGCAACGACCGCATCGATTTTCACGTCACGAATTTTTGGGACCAGCCGGCCGATCTTTATCTTCAACGTGATCATGGCTTCTTCGTTCATTCCTCGCTCAATCGCGGATTGGACGAGGTGACGAAAAAGACGGTGGCGTGGGGCACGCAAGCGATCGATTTTGACAGAAATGGTTGGTTGGATTTAGCCGTGCTCAATGGGCACTTGATCGATCGAGGTATCCCAGCCGAACCGTATCGCATGCAGGCACAGTTGTTTTTGGGAAGCGTTTCAGGATTTGAATTGGTCGACCCCACCAACGACAGTGGTGACTACTGGAACCGTTTGACGCTGGGTCGCACGATGGCGATGCTGGATTGGAACCGAGATTCCAAACCCGATCTCGTTTGCAATCACTTGGACGTCCCCGTCGCGCTACTTGACAACCGTAGCGAGGGTGGCAACGCATCGCAATTCGAATTGGTGGGAGTTGCCGGCGAACGCGATGCGATTGCAACGAAGGTGACTGTCACCTGTGGCGACCAACACTGGACCAGTTGGATGGTCGGTGGTGATGGTTTTCTGTGTAGCAATGAAGCATTCCTGGATGTAGGGATCGGATCCAACACAACCATTGATCATGTCCAGGTCGATTGGCCATCCGGGAAACAGCAGCGATTTGCCGACATTGTCCCTAACCAGCGCTACCTGCTGATTGAAAACGAAGATCAAGCTTTTGCTCGCCTTCGATAGCTAAATACCGTGCATTGGGTTCGACGTCTTCGAACCGCTCAAGGATTCCGCTGGGCCAATGAATTTCGATGGAGTCAATGACATCGCAATCGCCCAAGCCGAAATGCACCATGGATTCATTGCTGCACATGTAGCCATCTCCGCCGATTTGCCACGCAGTGAAGGTCTCTGAGCCAGCGGTAACGCGAATTTCCGCTCCAATCGCCTCGCGCTCGCTGGCAACACCGACCAATTCCAATTGCAACCATTGGCGACTCGGCGATTGATTTTCTAGCAATGCCAACGGGTCATCCAAGTGATTGGCCAGTAGGTCGACTCTCCCGTCACGGTTCCAGTCAAGCATGGCAAGCGTGCGGCCCAATCGCTCGCCTTGCCAATAAGCGCCCATCTCGGGCGATTCGATGAGACCGAAACCTTCGGGTTGGCCCGCAAACATCTGCGGTCGCATCTTGTACGCAATATTGTGTTTACGAGCGTCGTAGACATGTCCATTGACGACAGCCAAGTCGAGCCAGCCATCATTGTCAAAGTCGGCGGCTTGGGTGCCGAATCCCAGCACATCGAACGAGGGTTGATGCAGTCCGAATTTCCTCGCTTCGTCGGTAAAGAAACCAGATTGCGTCTGTAGAAACAAATTGACCGACTCTCCCGTAAAGTTGGTTACGTGTAGATCGAGTGTTCCGTCGCGATTGAGATCCCCCGACGCAACACCCATGCATGCTTGGCTTTCGCCGCCGCGGCCGATGCCGCAACCACGAGCACTCGCCGCTTCCACCACGTCAAACCTTGAACCGGACGTCTTGCCCGCCGAGGTGCTTGTCCAGTAGTGATTCATGTTGCCATCGTTGGCGATAAACACGTCATTTCCAAAGTGACGATCAAAATTCGAGATCACGATCCCGAATGAGAACTTTGGTTTGTCTTCAAACGTTGACTCCAACGACCAAGGCACGAAGGTCCCATCGGGCTTGCACCGATGGAGTTGATCGGCTGATGGAATGAATCGCTGAGGTTGACAAGGTAGGTGGTCCTCCTCGCACGCGACCTCGAATGCAAGTGGGTCGTCGATGTAGTTCGCTTCGACGATTTCGGGCAGGTTGTCTCCATCCAAGTCGGCCAGCGCGATGCATGAGGTCCAGCGATCTGGATTGTCGCTGAGCAAATCACTCGCGTCGCGAAATGTGCCATCGCCTTGATTGAGTAGCACGACATTGGCGCCGATGTTGGCAATCAGCAAATCGATGAACCCATCTTGGTTCAGATCGCCTGCGCACACGCCCTGGCCAAAGCTGCGATCCCCCGTTTCGGTTGACCGAGTCACATCTAAAAACTTCTGGTCACTTAACAATCGATATAATTGGTTCGCGGTCGATCCAGTGGGATCATTTGGCTTGCCTCCTGACTGGACAACATACACGTCGCTGTGTCCATCCAAGTCGTAGTCCAAAACGGCTAGCCCGCCGCCATTGACCTGGTGGGCATAAAATGCACCTCCGTCGACGGGAAATCCACTTACCAGTCGCGTGTCCAAGCCGGAATCTGCGGCGACGTCATTCAATCGTATTGCCGATGACATACGATTCGAAGGTGATTCCTGGGCGACGACCACCTCGCTCGCGATTCCCTCAAGTTCCGGAAGCGGGAATTTCTTCGCATCAAATTCGACGATTTTCTTGAGGGTCGCGTCGCGGATTTGATCGACAGTGGCTCCCTGTTCCCAAGCCGCAATCGCGGCCCCACGACGTTCCAGTTCCGCCACACGTTGTTGCAACGTGCCACTTAGCTGCGCCGAATACATCAGCCACGCGGCCGACTCCCAGGGTCGCGCAAGGTCATTGAGTTTCTGCGAAATCCAATTCGCTCGATCCGCATCGGCCTTGCGCGCGGTATGAAAGATGTCATCAAGTATCCCGAGCTGTTTTCGCACATGAAGCGCAGCGGGTTCGTCCCCGAGCTCCTCGAGCGAGGTCACCATGGTCCTGAGCGAACTGCGATCCGTGGGATCAAGTCGAACCGCTTCGGCGAGTGCTCGAATTGCTTCGCGGTGACGGCCACCCAGCGCTAGATAATGGCCCAGCGCGTTCCAGTATTCCGGGTGCTGTTCCGTTCCGGCCGGCAGTCGCTCGAGCCAGGCGACGAACTTGTCTCGTTGATCAGTCTCGGCAATCACTCGTCCTTGGAATGCGGCGGCGGCGGCATTGTCAGGAAATTTTTGGATGACTCGGTCAACCAAGTCGAGAACTTCCTTGGGTTCGCGATGTCGAGCGATGTACAAGAACCGAGCTTCGCCGAGTGTAAACAGGGTCGTTTGCGACATGTCGATGATGCCGTCGTAAGTGACGAGCGAAAATGGCCCCGACAAATCGACCAAACTAAACAATTCGATGGGTTGGATCACCTTTAAACGAATCAATTCACGGACGTGCTTGCTCGCCTCGTAGCGTCTGCCTTGTGCGTTGAGCAACTGAGCAAGTAGTCGTCGCGTTTGTGGGTCGGCGGGATCGAGTTCAATTGCGTGAACGAGGTCGGATTCCGCCGCCGCAAAATCGCCGCAGCGCAAATGTAAATCGAACGCACGAACGAGTGTGGGCACGGCCGTGTGCGGTTCAAGGTCCACGAGTTTCATCCATAGTTCAGCAGCTTCACAGGGCTGCGACAACGATTGATGGATTTCCGCGGCAAGCCGCAGCGCCTTGACATCGTCGGGTTGTTCAATCAACGACCTTTGGACGATCGCGAGCGCCTCCGAAGATTGGCCCCGTGCGAGCATCATTGCCGCCTGTTGCAGGGGCGCTAACTCGGGCGATCGCGTCGCTGACGAATCTGAATCTTCGCTATGACAACCCACAATGATCGCGACGCCGGCAAGAACCAGCCCCAGCCATGGTCTAGCGTCGAGGTAGTTTGAACGCATCCGCATCTCCCTGCACGATGAGATAGTCATCACCTGTCGAAATCGCGTTAAATAGCGATCGATCACCATCGGGCCATTCCACCGTCACTCGATCAACTTGTTTCGCGATGCCGGTCCCAAAGAGGATGGAACGTTCGCACGAGCACTGGTAACCGTTGCCAGCGAGCAGGAATCCGGTATGAGACTGGTCGCCGATCTCGACCGTGACTCGACAACCGATCGCGTCGCGTTGCGAGCGGGTGCTACAAAGGAAGAAGCGGATCGATTCGCCCGCGTCGCCAGTACGATTCTCCAACAGCGATACTGGTTCAAACAAGTGTGTCACCAAAACGTCGTTGAGCCCGTCGCGGTTCGCATCCAGTGTTACCACCGCCCGCCCCAGATGGTCTTGCGTGAAGTATTCCCCCAACGATTCTGGCGGTTGCAATCGGTAATTACCTTCGGGATGACGACGAAACACTTGAGCCGGTTGTCGAAACCTACGGCCCTTGTAGGAAAAATCGTCGATGTCGCCATTGGCGACAAAGAGTTCGTGCAAACCATCATTGTCAAAGTCGATCCACTGGGTGCCGTAGCCGAGCATGGCCTGGGATGGATGGGCCAAATCAACTCCGCGGGAACGGTCCATCCAAATGCCTCCGCTGACTTGTTCGTAAAACGTATTGTGGTCGTCGAAGAAATGCGTCAACAGGAAATCAATGTCGCCATCGCCGTCAGCATCGGCCGCCGCGATTCCCATCGAAGCTTGAGAGAGCGATCGCTCATTCACGGCCAAACCGCGCACAGTCGCCTGTTGGGACAATTGAAACGAACCTTCTCGGGAAGGCGACCGAGTCCAATAGTGATTCGCCGTCATGTCGTTGGCGATGTAGAGGTCGATCCCGGGCGAGTCATCAAGCTGGCCGGCAATCAAACCGAAGCCACGTCCCGCTTCATGCGGCCCCAGCCAACCATCGGCGCGGGCGAAGCTGCCATCGCCAAGGCCACGCCAAACACGATCTGGTTGCGCTTCAAATGCGAGCGGTGAGCATGATCGCGGCGCATTCACTTCACGGTCAATGCATAGGTGCTCGTACACAAAGTCACCGCCACAATAACCGACTTCGACAATGTCCGCATGGGTATCGCCATCAATATCGACAATCGCCGCGGAGGTTGTCCAATCATCACCACTCAATCCGCTCGCACCAGTGACATCCGAAAAGGTCCCATCGCCATTGTTGCGATAAAGTCGATTCGGCCCGACGTTGGCTACTAGCAAATCAGGCCATCCATCGGAGTCGTAGTCACCTACGGTAATCCCCTGGGCAAAGCCGCGGTCGCCGACGTCCGCGGATTTCGTCACGCCAGAAAAATGACCGTCTAGATTTCGGAACAAGCGATTCGGACTCGAATTCATTTCCTTGGGAGTCCCGTCGATCATCGTCAAATAAAGATCTTGCCAACCGTCCAAATCGAAATCGATCACTCCAACGCCTCCCGCACCCGATTGGAAGATCGTCAGGCCAGACTCTTGGCCCGTTGACGTATTGATCTCACAGATATGCGTCAGCGCATTTTCCGCAGCGACATCGTGTAAACGGATCAGCGATTCGATGGACGACTCCGCGGCAACCGACGACGAAGCCTTCGATTTCCACTCAACGGTCGGCAATTCGGACAAATCAACCCGATTTGCCACGAGCGCGTTGGGCGATTGCCAAGGTGTTTTTCCGGTCAACTCGGCGCGAGTTTGCTGGTAGACGTCACGAATCTGTGGGTCGGGATTCTGTTGCATTTGGAACCCGACCTGCAGCCATGTCGTCGCTTCCCAAAGTCGACCAAGTCGCCTGAGCGTCAGGGCAATCTTGATCACGGTCGCTTGCGAATCATTGTTCCACGTTCGTAGCGCGTCGATCGAATCCCGAAGCGACGTGATGTCTGCAGCACGCAGTGAGGCTACTTGGGACTCATCGCGACGATCCAACGCGCGAAGCGCTGACGCAAACCGAGTCATCGACTCACCATCGTTCTCGCTCAACTGAATGGCTCGCCAGTATGCCTTTGCCGCTCGCTCAAGATCGCCGTTTTGATCGGCCCAACTGCCTGCCGCCAGCCAATACTGAAGGTGCGATTGGATATTCGTTGGTAACAACGGCAGCAGCTCATGGACGTCCGTGCGCCGTTGCAACTCCACCAACGCTCGCAAGTAATACGCCCCCGCGGGAGCGAAATCAGGGTGTCGTTTCACCACGGGCTGCAAAAGCTCGGCGACTTCATCCCATTGGCCGTACGCGGCGCGGACCGATGCGATGGAAAACTGTGGCCGCAGGTCCTCGGGATAATGCTTCAATGCGTACTGGCATGTCGACTCGATGGTCTGTGGCCGGCTCAAGTCGGCGGCGATGATCAACAAATTCAAATTGCCGTAGCCCCGTTGGATCAACCACTGCAAATGCTCCGCCGCTTCACGCTGTAGCCCCAGCGACGATTGTGCTGACACCATCTTCGTTCGTAAATCAACATCCGTCGGATACAAATCGATCGCGCGTCGAAGCACCTCGACTGACTCAAAAGGGCGACCAACATTCATCCATTGTTGTCCCAGTTTATCCAACAATTCCCTCGTCGGTGGGTCGGACAGCTCAATCGCCTTTTGGTAACAGGCGACTGCCCGCGACGGATTGTTGGCGGCGGCAGCTTGATCACCGGCGGACTCCCAGTTGACGTTTTGGATACGGGGTGACTCAGCGGACTCGGACTTGGCCGGCTTTACAGGTTTGCGTGCCGGAGCCGAATCGCAACCGCTCAACAACGTCAACACGAAAATCAATCGCCAACTACCTCGCATCGAGTGGACCTCGACCTAATGCAAACGGGCTTGCATCGCCCTGGACCACTAACAAGTGTTGGTCCGTCGCAATGCCATTCAACGAGTGCTCCATGCCATCGGGCCAAACGATCATTAGTTTGTCGACGACGTCCGCATCGCCAGTGCCAAAGATGAGATCGCTTTCGTTGTGACATAGGTAGCCATCGCCGGCGATTTGCCACTGAGTTGACTGGCGACCACCGAAACGGATCGTAGCGACCGCTCCGATGGCATCGCGCTCGCTTGATGTGCCCACCAGTCGAATTCTCAACCAGTGGTGTGACGTTTCGGTTCGGTTCAGAAGTAACGCGGACGGTGACCCCATGTGTGTGACGACAAAGTCGCTGAGACCATCATGATTGAAGTCGAGTCTCGCTACTGCCCTTCCGACATGCATCCTTTCAAAATAGCCCGATGCGTCCTTCACTTGGGTAAGTTGAAAGTGATCACCATGATTGACGAAGAACTGCGGCGGCTGGCGATACAACTGGGCCGGATTCCCCGTGTCATCGACGTGTCCGTTGGAGACTACCAAGTCAACGACTCCGTCGGAATCATAGTCCAGAGGCTGGCATCCGAATCCAAGCAACGGAAAACTGTCGCGAGCTAACTTGTACTGGACCGCCCGATCTCGAAAGGTACCGTTACGATTCAGCAGAAAAGTGACTGATTGATTCTCGAAATTGGTGATATGTAAATCCAATGTGCCGTTGGCATCGAAGTCGGCGGCAGCGATTCCCATCGACGCGTTCGTCGTCCCGCTACTTCCCAACGCGCATCCTGTGGTTGGAGCCAAATCCAGCCACTCACCTCGTTCATTTCGTTTCCACAAGCGGTCGGGCGCCATGTCATTGCCCACGAACATTTCATTTCCGTTTTGATCGTCGAAATTGGTCACAATCAATCCGAGCCCGGCCGCCTTGGTGTCCCGATCGAGAGTCTGGGCAATGCGTCCACCCAACTGGTCATTCACCAAAATACGATCCGAACCGGGGGTGAAATCCAATGGACCAAGAATCAAAACCTGTCCTGCGTCGTCTAATTCCGCTTTTCTCGCCGAAGTCGCATCGTGGACATAGTTGAGTTCCACCAAGTCTGGGAGAGCGTCTCCTGTCACATCGGCGATCGCCAACGAGCTTGGTATCAATGTCGTGTCGTCCAGCGAGTCGGTGGCGACGGCCAAGAACGTGCCATCGCCCTGGTTGACCAGCAATGTGTTGCGGCCGATGTTGCTGGCGACGAGGTCCGGAAATCCATCTTGATTCCAGTCGCCCGCGGTGGTGCCGATGGTGTATCGATACTCCGCTGCCTGTGCCAGAGATGTGACATCACGCAGCTGCCCGTCGGCACTTCGATAGAGAATGTTACTTTGTTTTCCAACAAACATCGCTGGATCCGATGCTCCTTGGCAAAAATAGAGATCTGGATTCCCATCCAGATCAAAATCGATCACTGCCACTCCACCGCCTAACGTTTGATAAATCGAAAACCGATTGTCCTGTCGCCCGCTCGCCACCATGAATTGATGCTCCAACCCAATGGACTGAGCGATGTTCTCGAACGATGGCGTCGGTACAGGCTTCGAACCGTCTCGCAGTGGTGACGCGGCTCGGTGGTTTGCGATTCGCGTGGGATCAGAGACAAGATTTCGCAGATCGGGAATCGGATAGTCATCCAACTCAAGTCCGCACAGCCGCTCGCTTGCCAAACCGAAGGCTCGTTCACTTGGTGCAACCGCCAACCGCTCGTCATTCATTGCCGACAACTCGGAAACCATTTTGCGGCGATAAAATCCATCCACACTCCGCCACAAGATTTCTTCGAGAGGTCGGTTCATTTTTCGCAGGCCCGCAGCAAGGACTGCGATATCGTCGGAGTTGGGGGGCTGGCTGTTGGCAACTTCGTTAGCTGCCAATACCACGCGGCGAAGTTCAAAATATCGCTCGGACACGGTTGACGCCGCGTCGGACCTACCCAGCGCGATGAGAGCTTGGCTCAGTCGTCGATAGGATCTCGCATCCGTGGGATCGCGAACGAGAGCTTCAGCAAGTGCTCTCACCGCTTCCGCAAACAGCTGGTTTTCCAGAAGGTGCGTGCCTAAAGCAGCCCAGTATTCCGAATACTCTTGTGTCGCTGGGGTCGTGCTTGCCAACCACTCCAGAAACCACCGTTCGTCCTGTGCCTCAGCAATTGCCCGGCCGAGAAAAGCGTTGACGGATTCGGGGCGACCAGCGTCCACGCACGCCTGGCGCAGTAGTTCTGCCGCTTCGGCATAGCGCAGTTGCGTGAATGCGACACGAGCACGTCCTTCGGGGCCGATCGCAAAATCATCTCCAGCAGCAAGTGCTTCATCGTCGGGATGGTCAACGACAGCGTCGCTCAGTGACATCAGTGCGTGCAGTTCGCCTTCGAGAACGTCGCCAAGTCGACATAGTTCTTGGATCTGGGCCGCAGCCTCGTGTCGGCGGCCTTGGCGATTCAAGAGCTTCGCCAACTGCCGATGAGCCATGGCTGTGCCCGGATCGATGCGGAGCACTTTGCGATATCGAGCTTCCGCATCATCAAACCGCTGTCGCTGGATACACCAGTCGGCACCCTGGCCGAGCGCCGCAACACCGGCCTCGGGATGATCCTCTGGGATTGCATCGAGAAGTGAAATGGCGTGGTCGAGATTGCCGCGTGCCGCCTCGAGGTTCGCAAAGCGAAAGATCACCTCAACGTCGTCCGGATCGACCACCAACAGTTGCCTCAGCAGCCGCTCGGCTTCGGCAAATTCCTCGCGACCGGTGGCATCCTCAATCCGTTCGATTACTGATGCGCGATCCATCGGGGGCTGCGGCGGTACGGCGCGTCCGCCGGGCTGGGACGATTCGCCGGGCTCGGCCAATTCGTCGATTTGGGCCGATTCGTGAGGCTGGGAGTGGGCGACCTCAGCATTCGTGGGGACGTGAATCGGCCGGTTGCATCCAGAATTGACGACCGCCAACACCAGCATCCACTGACGCCAACAGTGATTGGGATCGAGCCGCGGGCCCCAAATGGTTCCAAGCTCGCGAGTGATAGAAGAGACTTTAAGCAACATGTTTTTAAGGAGGCGATCGATGAGCGAGACAATCGACGTGCATTCCCAGTTATATCCGAGGCCGCAGGCTGGTTAGAGTTGTTCGCAGGAAAAGCCAGGATAGATCGCTTTTTTGCCCGACGGGGGGCGATTTGGACTGGCCCGAGTCGGAGGAGTCGGCTGCGTCGATCCCTTTTGCGACTTGCCGCGATACCACCTTGGTGAATAAGATGGGACGATCGCCGGGGTTCCGTAGCGCGGAATCCGGGGCGTGAACATTTCTCCGATTCGACTACCCGAGTGAAGGGGTTGATACCAAGATGGCAATTAAGCTGACCGAGCGAGCTGCTGAAGAAGTCAAGCGTTTTCGCACTGAACATAATTTCGAAGACACGATGGTGCTGAGAATCGGCGTCGCTGGCGGTGGTTGCAGCGGCTTCAACTACACGTTGAATTTTGACGACAACTACGACGCCAAGGCCGACAGTAAGTTCGATTGCCACGGAGTTCCCGTGGTCGTTGACAAGAAAAGTGCCCTGTACCTCGACGGTACCACGGTCGACTGGTTCGACAGCCTCGAGAAGCAAGGGTTCACATTCGAGAATCCCAATGCCGTGAAAACTTGCGGCTGTGGTAGCTCGTTCCAGGCCTAGCCGATGGTGGCTTGGCGAATCGGCGACGATGCCCGACGGCCCGTCGTTCGTCTTACGTGAGAGACCGGTTAAACCAAATCACGCCGGTTTATCTGAATCAATCGAGACCCGCTTGGTCAGCCAACCTTGGCCAAGCGGGTTTTGTTTTGGATATGCCGAAATCGCAGGCCGGACTCGGTTCCCGCACGAGTTTGCCACGGGGGGTCTGCTTTTTTTGACGCGCCGGCCCACGATCTGCGGCATTCGCTGGCATACGTCGCGAGAGAACGGTAAAACCCGGGCCTGCGAGTTTCTTTCGCAATCTTCCTTCGACAACCACCACGAGCGATTGCATCCATGAGTATTGCTGAGTCAGAAGCTTGGACTGGGTTAGATTCGGCAGCACTTTACGATGTGGATCGATGGGGAGATGGGTACTTCCATATTTCGCCGGCCGGCCGCCTGCTCGTCTCGCCCAATCGTGATCCCAAACACTCACTCGATTTGAAAGAACTCGTCGATCGGCTCCAACAGCGCGGTTTGGATTTGCCGATCTTGATTCGATTCAACGGGATTTTGCAGGACCGACTGCGCCAGTTGCACGATAGTTTTGGTCGGGCGATCGCGGATCACGATTATCAAAATCGCTATCGCTGCGTTTTTCCGATCAAGGTGAACCAGCAACGCGAAGTCGTCCAGAAGGTGATCCAATACGGTCGCGAATTCGGTTTCGGTGTCGAAGCTGGCAGCAAGCCCGAGCTTCTGGCCGTGGTCGCGATGACAGACCCGCAGATGCCGATCATTTGCAACGGCTTCAAGGACGACGATTTTATTCGTATGGCATTGCTCGCCCAACAAATCGGCCGCACGGTCATTCCGGTGGTGGAAAAAGTCAGCGAGCTTGGCTTGATCCTTCGTCACAGCCAAGAGATCGGCGTCCGACCGATGATTGGGATGCGCGTCAAGCTCGCCACGCGAGGATCGGGGCGATGGCAAGCGAGCGGTGGCTATCGCTCCAAGTTCGGATTGACTGTCGCGGAAATGCTGCGTCAACTTGAGCGGTTGGAAGCCTGCGGCATGGCGGACTGTTTCAAACTACTGCATTTTCATGTCGGCAGCCAAATCACGAACATTCGTCAACTCAAAAGTGCGATTTTGGAAGCCGCTCGCATTTACGTCGATCTGTTTCGCCGTGGTGCAGGACTTGAGTATCTCGACGTCGGCGGTGGACTCGGTGTGGACTATGACGGTTCGCGGACCGATACGGAGTCGAGCATGAATTATACGATGCAGGAATACGCCAATGACGTCGTCTACCATGTGCAAAGTGTTTGTGACGAGGCTGGTGTGCCGCACCCACAGTTGCTGACCGAAAGTGGACGTGCCGTCGCGGCGCATCACAGCGTGTTGATCATGGACACGCTCGGCGTAACGGCGCAGGGAAACGTCGAAGGATTGCCAACGTCGATTCCGGATGAGTTTGAGCTTCCCGTTCATGATTTGTGGTCCACCTACCAAGATCTCACAAGCGAGAATTTTCTTGAGTCGTTTCATGATGCGCAGGCCTCGCTGGATCTCGCGATGAACCTGTTTAGCGGCGGGTATTTGCCTCTGGAACAACGCGTGGCGGCTGAGAATTTGTACTTTGCGATTTGCAACCGGATCCAGGAGATCACGGCGGAAATGGAGGCACCGCCCGAGGAAGTCAAAGATCTCGATCAAATGCTCTCGGACATCTACTTCGCCAATTTCTCGTTGTTCCAATCCATGCCCGACTCCTGGGCGATTGACCAGCTTTTTCCAGTCATGCCGATCCACCGACTCGACGAACGGCCGACGCGACATGCGGTGCTTGGCGATATCACCTGCGATAGCGACGGAAAAATCGACGCGTTTGTGTGCGGCGGCCGCCGCCAGCGAACACTGATGCTTCACGAACTCAAACCGGACGAGTCGTACCAGATCGGCGTGTTCATGGTGGGCGCCTATCAAGAGATTCTCGGTGATCTGCACAATCTCTTTGGCGATACGCACGCCGTTCATGTCGATCTGCAAGGCGATTCGTCGATCATCCAGTCCATCGTCAAGGGTGATACCGTGCGCGAGGTGCTCGGCTACGTTCAATTTGACGATCGCGAGCTCATCGAAAAACTGCAGGACGCCGTTGAGGAGGCCGTTCAGTCGGGCCGCATTGACAACGAACAAGCTGGTAAGACCATCCGCTTCTATGAAAAGGCACTTGGCAGTTACACCTACCTGCTCGGCGAAACCGAGTGAAGTCGACCCGCTGAGTTTCACGATGGTGCGGACGACGCTTGGCGAAAGTTGGCGTTGTCGACGGCCAAGTCATCGTGGTATTTAAATGATTGTGGCAGTGACCTACTCAGTCTCGACTGCCTCGACTGGACTTGGACTCAGGGAGGAGTCGATGAACTCGATGCAGCGCCGTTGGCTGGTTTGTCTGGCAGTAACCGCCGCTATTTCGTTGGCTGGCGACATCGCGTCAGCGGACGAGGGCTTTTTTTCCCGCATCAATCCTTGGCGTAAACCGGCGGCCCAAACGGCGGCATCCACCGCAACCCATGCGGCCGCCGCTGCCCCGCCGACAACTGCCCCGAAAACAACGGCTTCCACAGCGCCCAGCCAAGGCTTCTCAATCTCCAAACTGGGCCAGATATTCAAACGTCCCGCGGCCACCGACTCATCCGAGTCGACCGCCCCAGCACCCTTCGATACTGCGGCAATCGAAGCGAGTATGGCGCAAATGACGAGCGCCGGTGCCCAAAAACTCGATCAATCGTTGCCCTCGGTCGAACAGTTGCGATCCAGCATGCAGGCGCAAGGTTACGACACCGCGGCGATCGAAGCTGGGATCGCCGAGCTCGCCAGTGCCGGCGCGAAGAACGTTCAACAGCGATTGCCATCGATCGATGAAGTACGCGCCAAAATGCAAGCTCAAGGCTACGACACCGCGGCGATTGAAGCGAGAATTGCACAGCTCGCCGCAGCCGGGCAACTCGGATTGCAGGCTGTTCAAACCTACGGAGGCCAACTTCCATCGATCGATCAGGTTCGTTCGCAGATGCAAGCCCAAGGGTATGACCGAGCCGCAATCGAAGCCAAGGTGGCTGAGCTGGCCGCCGCGGGAGCACAACAGTTAACTCAGCGACTTCCCAGCGCTGCGGAAGTTCGTTCGCAAATGCAAGCCCAAGGCTACGACACGGCTGCGATCGAAACGAGAGTGGCTCAACTGGCTGCCGCGGGCCAGCTTGCCGTCCAAACTTACCAGAGCATCGGACAGCCAACGGGTGCGATCGTACCAGATCCCGGCGACGTTGCCGAGACGCAAAACACTTTGCCGGTGACGAGCGAACCCGCACCAGCCTCTGGCAGCGGTTCCGCGATCAGCCAAGTTTTCAATTGGTGGAACAAGAAGTAGTCGAGTCGACCATCGTTGTTAGGCCGATCAACGTTGACTTGACGATCAGAGGTACTGGGCGAGTGGTCCACCGCGGGCTGCCCGAGCATCGACCTTGGCAGTGATCTCCGGGGCCTCGATCAGTGGTGGCGCATGGTGCGGTTTGACTCGTGCGTCGATCACCAGCGAACCTCGGCAGCCCCAATGCTTCTGGACACACTGTGAAGCGATCCCATCGATATCAACGGCCGGGTTACTCCGCGTGAACGTAACCCAAAGCCAGTTTCGGAGCGACTGGGACACCATCTCGCTGTCATCGACAAGTGTTACCAGCGGATATCGATTGATGGCGGAGGATGTATCAAAAAATTCGCAGAACCGCGTGACCGAGTGCTCGCTTGAGTATGCCGAGTTGCTCGGCGACCCAATCGCGATCACACCTGGTAGGACGAGCTTCGGATGGCGGTAGTCATTCGGGAGAACAAGATCGCCGGAAATCTCCGTTGGCAATTCGCGAATCGATTTTCCAGTTGCCGCGATGACGACTTTGGACCCACAGTTGAAGCCAGTCCCACTGTAATCAAGCGTGTCGATTGTCGTTTGTGTCTGGAAGTGTAGATCGCGACGCCAATCGACTCTCCGCAACATTCGTTGCAAGAATGTGCCGATGTCGTGAATGTCGAGATCATTGTCTGGATCGTCGGTAATCCATAAATACTTTGCGAGAGAAAGTTGCCCATTTCCAAGAATGGCATTGGCTTGGGTGAGCAATTCCTGCGGTTGTTGAGAATTCAGATAGGGCATGTACCGTTCGCTGCCGATCGCCAGGAGCATCGGATGCACTCCCGTCGCATCAACGGCGTGAACTGCTTTTACTCCGGGAATGACCGAGGGAATGATCGGATCGGTGAGTTCATGGATAAGTTGGCCAAAGGTAGTGTCTTCTTGCGGCGGGCGCCCGACCACGGTGAATGGCCAAATCGCCCCATCGCGATGCCATACTTGGTGAACTCGCATGAATGGGAAGGGGTGTTTCAAACTGTAATAGCCCAGATGGTCGCCAAACGGACCTTCCGGTTTGCGGGCGTCTGGATCGATCGATCCCACAATCGCAAAGTCGGCATCGGCGTACACCGGTGAGTGATCGGGGCTGACCAGCATCGGAATTCTTCGCCCAGACAGTGCGCCAGCGAACGTCAATTCGGTGAGCCCTTCAGGCAATGGCATAACGGCTGCCAAAGTCATGGCTGGTGAACCGCCGACAGTCAATGTCACCGGTAATGCTTGTTGGCGCGCCAGTGCGACTTGATGATGGACGCCAATACCACGATGGATCTGGTAGTGGATCCCGACCTCGTTCTCTTCGTCGTATTCGTTTCCGGACAGCTGAACGCGATACATCCCCAAATTGACACGCATCAGGTTGTCCGGCGCGAGCGGGTCCACACTGAGAACCTGCGGTAGCGTGACAAACGCACCACCATCGTCTGGCCAACTCTTCATCCTTGGTAGCTCGCTCAAGGCAATGGAATTCGCCATCACGCTTGCTCGGCGAACCCGGCGCGGCAACATCCGCAGCGCCGTCAGAGGAACTGCCCCGTAACGCCACGGCCGACTCGCGAGCGCCGATGGATCGAGCTTGACTTCAATCAATCGCCTTACCGATTCCAAAGTATCGCGAAACAGATAGCGAGCTTGATCGAGTGACGAAAACAGATTCGACACCATCGGGAATCGACAGCCCGTCGGCCTGTGAAACAAGACGGCGGGGCCACCGCTCGCGTAGACGCGGCGCTGTATCTCAGCCATCTCCAGATTTGGATCGACGGGATCATTCACTTCAATCAGCCGTCCAGCCTGGCGAAGGTCATCAACAACGTCACGGGTGGATCGATGTCTCAAATGGTAGGTCCGATCGAATGATGGGTGGCTGGTTCACGCTCTACGGCTAGGATAACCGTCGAGCCACGCCTAGACTAACCGCCCACGCTCGCTAACTCACTTCGCAACGAAATTCTTGGCAAAATACAATGTTGGACTGCCAACCGCTTCCCTCGCCTACGCTCAGCACGATGGAAAAGCCGCTCCAAGCCACTTGTGATGCGCTGATCCTGGGTGTCTTCGAAGATGGGATGCTTCCCGCCTCACTCATCCAGTCCGATGAAGAACGAGCCAATTCGATAGCGGCACTCGTTCGACGTGCTGGCGTCAAGGGAAAGACTGGTGAGATCACCACCATTGTTGGTCCGTGGGATCAGGGACCTTCGCTGGTCGTGGTGGTGGGTTTGGGGGCTGCCGAAGGTGCCTCGCGCCGCATCGCTATGGAAGCGGCCGCCTCGGGCATTCGAAAACTCATCGATCGTCAGCGTGCCACGGTCATTGTCGCGCTCGCCGATAGCTTTCACACGAATTACCACGACGCCATTGTGGCGGGTGCCGTGTCCGCCTGTGAATGCCAAGCGATCTACAAGTCAGACCCTACCGTCTTTGTCCCAACGATCATCGCTTTCACTTCGATTGCGGCGACGAGCATTGATCGCGGCAACACAATCGGTCAAGCCATCAACCTCACCAAACGACTCGTCAACGAACCACCGTCATCGATCTACCCGGCGAGTTTTGCTGACCGTGCGACTCAAGTGGCCGACGAGTGTGGTTTGGTCATCGAAGTTTGGGACGAAACTCGATTGCGCCAGGAGGGATGCCGCGCGATCCTTGCCGTCGGCGCCGGTTCGTCTCGGCCCCCACGTTTGTTGATCATGCGTCACAACGGCGGTAAATCGTCCGAGGCTCCGCTGGCGCTGGTCGGTAAGGGTGTAACGTTTGACAGCGGTGGTTTGTCGATCAAACCGAGCGACTCGATGGTAGATATGAAGTGCGACATGGCCGGCGCCGCCACTGTCCTGGGCACCATGCAAGCGATCGCGAAACTCAAAGTTCCCCGAAACGTCATCGGACTCTGCGGGCTCGCCGAGAACATGATCAGCGGCGACGCATACAAACTTGGCGACGTTATCGAAACGCGAAATGGCAAGACCATCGAAATTCTAAACACGGACGCCGAAGGCCGAGTCGTGTTGGCCGATACCCTCGACGTTGCCATCCAAAATGCGCCCAGCGCGATGGTGGATTTAGCGACACTCACCGGCGCGTGCATGGTCGCACTGGGCACCGAGGTAGCCGGTTTGATGACCAATCATCAATCGCTTTGTGATTCGATTTGCCGCGCTGCAAGCGAAGAGGGCGAGCCCGTCTGGCAATTGCCAATGTTCCCGCTGTTTGATGAAAAAATCAAAAGCAAAATCGCCGACATCAAGAACGTTGGCGACGGACGTTGGGGCGGGGCAATCACCGCAGCCAAGTTCCTCGAGCAATTCGTGGGCGACGTTCCGTGGGTCCACATCGATATTGCCGGACCGGCTTTTGCCGAGAGCCCCAAGCCCCATCGCGATGCGGGTGCCACCGGCGTCATGGTTCGCTCACTCATCCACTGGGTCGAAACGATGCCCGCCAATCGAACTGACGCCAACTAGTTGGTGACAAACGGCTTGCCATCGGGGCTCACCGGTCGAAAGACAAGCAACTTTCGGGCGATGAAGCTGAGCGGAGCCCCCAGGACATCATCTTCGCTCGCAGGGCTTAGCACGATCCGTTTACCGTTTCGGACCACGGTGAGTGACAACGTCGGTTGGTCCATGATTCGACGTCGCAACTCAAACTCGGTAGCCAGCAACTCCGGTTGGACGTAGAGCTCATTGAGTACGGGGTCGCTGGTGTCGACCACGGCGACAAGCCGATCTTGATAGTCGTTCACCACACGCAGCCAATTCGGCATCAGCAAATGGTTCCAACGTCCCGCTTCGGTGGCGAGGTTGCTGAACATGGTGAACGAACCTTGGGTCTTGTACCCAACGTAGGGGCAAAGTCCATTGATGACAGCCAACGCCAAGACGGCATACGGTAGCGACCAGGTTGGAAACCACGGTGCCAAAGGACTCCGGCGTTCCACGGATGCCGACGAGGGGTTCGAATTGACCGGCCGATTGAATAGTCCGATGCAACAGAGAGCGGCTAAATACGCCAGCACACCTGTCGACACGAGCCAGCGAAGTCGAACCGTTTGCGGCGATACATCCATCAAGGGTTCTTGCACCGACATCCCCACCAGCGTAGCGACGAATGCGAACAGCAGAACGCGACGAAAATGGATCAACAGTTGGTTCAACCTTGGAGCACGACGGCAGAAGTCGTCAATCCAATGCTGGAGATTGCGATCGAAATTTCCAGACGTAAACAGATAGAGCATCGTGTACACGGTGATGGTGAAGTCATAAACCTTGACCGCTGGTGAAATGACTAGGGCGGCGTGAAAAAACACACCGACAAGAATCCCGATCCAACGGGTACGATGCCAAAGCACAAATGTCGGTACGATCGTTTCACAGACAAGCGCGATCCAAGGAACCGATGGTGACCAAACCAGCCACGACAAAACCGGCATCGCACCTATTTGGATTTGCAGCATTTCCCGCGCAACACTTTGCTCGCTAAAAAGAAAGTCGCTGTTGTACTTTGATAGTGCGGCGAATCCGTAGCAGAGCAAGAAAACCAGTCGGGCCCCCGGCGCTAGCATCACCATCAATGACTCAGGGGTGACACGACCATCTCGCAAGTAAAGTTTCGCTGCGGCTCCGACAGCGATCATGTTCACAAAGCCGATCAACACCCAGTGATCTGCATTGAATGAGGCATCAATTACCAGCATCGTTAACTGGGCAATCGCCAAGCCCAAGAACGTCGATAACGTGGGTCGATAAACTAACCACGCCGCGACAAACATCACCGTCACGCCCGCGATCCAGCTCGCCGAGAATGACGCCTGAGGCAAATGGACGGAAAGATGCGCAATACAGCACAACCCCATTAAGATCGCGAACCAAGCGAACGATTTTTGGTTTTCAATCTTGTGATTCATGCCTGCGTTTCCAGTGCCTAAGTCTTAGCGGTCCCGGGCCAAAACTTTTTCCATTTGCTTTCGTTTGGCTTTTCAGTCGATTCGGATTCTTCGTCATGGCCGTGGCGATCGCCGGTGAGCTTTGTCGCTAGTTCGCGAATCGCTTGAGTGATCGCGGCCTTGGGTGCTTGCGTTACCAAGGGCACACCGTTGTTGCGGACTTCGACCATCGTGCGATAATCGTTCGGAAGCAATGCGTAGATCTCGCGGCCGATCGTTTCCTTGGCCTTCTTCAGACTGATTTGACCGGCATCCAATCCGGCGCGATTGACGACGATCTCCACTTTGGCGGCCAAGTCATCGATCTCTTCAAAGCTCATCAGCAATCGGACCACGTTACGCAAACATGGCAAATCGAGCTGGGTGACGAGCAGCACTTTGGTGGCGCTCTCCATGGCAACCATATCAATCGCACTGTACGTCTTGGACAGATCCACGATCACGTGCGTGAAAGATGCCTTCAATAGCCCGATCACTTTGCGAAGACTGTCCGGAGTGATGGCAAGTGTGTCATGCAATTCGACCGGCCGCGGCAGCAAGTAAAGTCCGCTGTTGTGTTTGGTCAAGGAACGTTTTAGCAGTTGGATATCCAATCGCGACACATTTTGCACAACATCCGCGAGCGTGTAGTCCGGGATCGCATCGAGAAAGACGTCGGCGTCACCGAGTGCCACATCCAGGTCCAGAAGCGCGACACTGTTGCGTGGCTCCGCTGCCAAAGCGCATCCTAAATTGACGGCGGTGCTGGTCGTACCAACGCCGCCCGTGGCACCGGCAACCGCAATGACGTCGCAGGACCGACTGCCCTTTTCGGTGGAACCGAATTTTTGTTGACTCACTCGATCCAGTGCGGCGCTAAGGTCTTCCGCTCCCAAGGGGAGTGTCAAAAACTCACGCGCCCCGGCTCGCATGGCCCGCAGAATGAGGTGACCATCCGTACTTTCGCTCGCGGCCAAAAGTGCTGTGTCGGGCGCCTCGTGCGAAAGTCGCTGGACCAGCGCGATTGCCTTGTCGACGTCTGCATCCAGAGCAATCACACCCACATCGGGTGCAGTTTGCGAAATGATGTCTGGAAAGAACTCGTAGCGAGAGCAATCTGCTTCGAGCCAAACCGTTTCCATCCCCAATAGAATTGTCTTCGCAGCATTGCGAGAGCCGTCGTTGGGATCGACCAGTGCTAGCCGAAGTACGTTGCTCATGGGACTGTCTGTTGGTTAAGTTCGTTTAGGTGAAACAAGTATGCGAAAATCGATGGAAAAGTTGCGTTCCAAAACTCTAGTACGCGGGCACTTCGATGCTGACACCGTCGCCAACCACGGTCGGTTCCGCTTGCGGAACGATGGCACCGGGCGGGTACACGCCTCCGGGAAACGGACCGTAGCCGCCCTCGGGTAGGACGCTGTATCCGTCACCGCCAGCGACGTTATTGCACGCCGGGTTGCAGCCACCCTTCAAGTTTGGAACTTCAATGTGTCCTTTAAGGTATAGCTCACAATCGTCCGGCGACATGGAATTAAGTCCAGGACCACCTACCGGAACTTCATGCGGGTTCATCGCGTCCACTAGTTCGGGCGTGACAGTGATCAGCAATTCAATGTCGTTGCGTCGTTCGGTCACTCGGCGAAACAAAGCGCCGATGTAGGGGATCTCGCCGAGCAGCGGCGTGGACCGCGTCGTCGCTTCTGTACGGCTTTGCAACAAACCGGCGATGGCAAACGTTTGACCAGCCTGCATTTCAACGGCGGTTTCTACATAACGCTGGGTGAATGCGGGGACGATGGTTCCGTCGATGCTGACCGATCGCGAATCGTCGGGCTCAGAAACCTCAGGACGAACCTCCAAGCGAATGCGTCCCGGTCCCACCACGAAGGGCAGGAAGTCCACCGAGGTGCCGTACTGTTCGTACTTGATGGTCACAGCGCCATTGCCCGTGGGAACAATGTACGGGACCTTTCCACCGACGGTGAATCGTGCGGGGCGTCCATGCGTTGCGACCACGGTCGGTTCGGCAAGTAGCTTCACCAAATCCTGTTGGCGTAGGGCGGCGATCAATGCCTCGAAGTTTCCAC
Organism: Pirellulaceae bacterium; assembly: GCA_041741195.1. Classification (GTDB taxonomy): domain Bacteria; phylum Planctomycetota; class Planctomycetia; order Pirellulales; family Pirellulaceae; genus JBBSJZ01. The sequence continues at coordinate 218,206 of JBGSKM010000118.1, read as the reverse complement.
CGTTGAGGGCAATCCGATTCGTGGCACCCGCGACAGCTCCGGTCGGCAGAAGACCATCGAATGTGCTGCGGGTGATATCGGTGAGCCCTGATGGTCCAGAGAACAGCAAGCCGTTTTGGTCGAGCGTGCCCCAGTCGATTCCGAGGTCGCGGAGCTTCGTTCGCGAGACTTCCATGATGCGTGTGTGCATCAAGACTTGTTGCACGCCGACGACTTTGATGTTGTTGATTACCGTGGTGTAGAACTGCTCCGTGATTGCGACGGCACGGTCGACATCGTCAACGCTCGTGACATACCCCGAGATAATCGCGCTGTCGTTGACGGGCATGACTCGCAGGGAAGCGAATGGCAGTTGGGCGCCGAGGATCCCTTCGACTTCCCGCGCGTCGGCATGAATGGTGACGTCGACGGTGTAAAGTTTGTCGTCGGTGTCCCACAGGTTGATTTGGGTGGTGCCTGGCAATTTTCCGAAGATTTGCACCTGGTTTTGCGAAACCGGAGTGGCGCTGAGCACGTCTTCATTTTGCACTTGGAACTTAGGGATTCGCTCCTGCAGTGTCAAAATGCGGCTACTTTTAACCAACATCTCCAGCCGTTCAACCGACTGGGTAATGTTGTGTCCCACAGCGGACGACAGTTGCGACCCTCCGCCCTGCTGCGCGTTTGCGATGCTCGGCGTGACGACCGCTGCGGCGGCGACGAAAAACAGTAATGCGGTCGAACCGACCGATCGTCGATTGATATCCATAGCGCGGTTGCATCCTTGCATAACTGTTCAGCGAACCAAGAGGTCGCTGAGCAATTTCGTGGGCTTGGTCATTAAGGGGTGGTTCTCTACCAAGACTTGTAACTGGATCCATCCAGCTCGCAGTCGTTGGCTATCTCATCTGAACTATCGATTGCAATTCTCGTCAGTACGAGGATCGCCGTTCGGTTGTCGACTTGGGCGAAGGCTCGGCGCCAGTTCCCTTGTCCTCAACAGGCTTTTTCGGGGTGTAGAACGGACTCTTGGAGCCATTGAGATGGCTGTAGTCGTTCGGGTCCGAAACGAGCTGTCGATCAGCATCGCTGCCGATTGCTTCTTCATCGCTGTCTTTGTCGGCGTACTCTTCCATCCCACCCACAACCTGCGGAACTTGTTGTCCAGGAATGAATTCGTATTCGATCAACTTGTCCCCAGACATTTTCAGCATCTTGAAGCCTTCTTGTCGAAGGTTCGGTTTGTCGGGTGCTGTGATCGTTTGTGTCACGGGTTTGGCGTTTCGCTGGGCCTCGCGAGCAGCTTGGTTGTCGGCAAGCCAAGCCAAGAATTCTTGACCAGCTTCATTCGCTTCGGAGCCATCCATTTTGGAACTGTATTCGCCGGGGTTGCAAAGTTGCAGGCGGACTTTACCCAGTTCCGTTGCGTAGGTCCAAACTTGGGCATCATTCTTGTGAATCAGCAGCGAAATGTTCTTAGCTGGCTTGGCGTCGTCGGACGGTTCCATACGCTCGGTCTTGCCATCGATGGCAAAGACTCGGATACCTTTGAGCACTGTCTTGGCGGTTGTTTCGGAGATCAGGTCGCTCTTGGTGAAGTAAGCCATCACGTCGACGCGATCACCAGGGCTCACCAAGTTAGCCGCGCTGCTGTCGGATTCGGCTTTCATTGACACGACGCTGTAACCACGAGGGATCGCCGCCGAGTTACCACTACCTTCATTCATCAACTTGACCGGCATCACTGGTTCGCCAGCATAAAATCGCTGCTTTGCAAACTTGCCCTCGAGATCCTTCAGGTTCGCGGTGCTGCCCTCGGGAATACGATCTGCGGGCCATTGTTCTAAACGGATCTTCTCCGCGGTGATTTCCTCTGCCACGTCGATCGACTTGGAGGTCACGAAGATCTCGACGGTCTTGAGCTCGTTTTGACCCACGTTTTGGGCCTGCATCCATTGACTCACCCCAATTGCGGCGATGGTTCCGCAAACGCAAGCGATCAGTAGGAAGAGAGATTTGTTTCGCATAGCAGTTAAACATCGGCCGGTTGAAATTGACTGGCTCTCGGGGGGAGCGTGCCATTGCTAGGTAAAATCGACACCGATCCAGGTTTGTTGTCGACGTGGTATCACTGTGAACTGCAACTCCTACCGTCTGTGGTGGAAGGTCGACGTCATCGGTGACATCGTCACAACACGATGGAATTGCCTAACCGGCAAACCTTCTCCGAAGGTCCGCCGGCCAGGCATCATATTTCGACTTTTTGTGGTCTAACCCAACAGGCCCGCGATCGCGAAGTAGGCGATTGAGCCGATGGCCATCGGAATTCCGTAGGGAAGCAACGTCATGGTCGGTTTCCGCTCGCGAGCAATGCTGGCGAGTTCCGATGGCTTCTTGACGGTTTGCCATTCATTCAGAATTCGGTAAGCCATGGCCAAGTGCTTTTCCCACTGGCCGCTGCGATAGATCATGACAATCGCCATGACTCCGCCGACGATCGCCGTGGCCGCGAAGGCGTACAGCGTGATTTCAGTGTGCAACCAGGCGCCGACACCAGCGAGCAGTTTCACGTCACCGGCGCCCATGCCGCCGACGTTGCGCAGCACGAGCAGCAACATCATGCCCACAAACGTGCCGAGAAGACTCCAGCCCAACCCGCTGACACCAGCGGTCATGGTCCAGTGGATCCAACCACAGGCGATAAATGGGAACGTGAGCCAATTGGGTACTTTCAAAATCATGCCGTCGATGACGGCGGCAACGACCAAGACCACCGCCACGAACCAAACGGTCCAATGTTCAGTGATTGCGATTGCGAGTGTGTCCATGTCAATGATCCCCGTGGAAAAATCTTTGTGCGTGGGTGGTGGGCGGGCAGTGTGTGGGATGGCTGGGGCGTGCGAAACCCGCCGACAACTCTCGACCGGGTGATCACGCGGGTTTACTAGCGAGGACCGATCATCCAGCTAAACATCGCGAACAGCAGGGTCACGACACAGCAAGAAATTTGCCAGGCGTAAGCGGCTGCATCGGCGGGAATGAGCGGATAATTCATGATGGTCCGGCGCAATTGGTGTTCTGCAGTGCAATCATTTCCATCAACGCGTGCTGATATCGCGATACAGTTTTTCGACAAGTCCGATGGGTGACATGTCGTATCAACTCTTGCTGCGTCGCGACGCGAATCGTTCGATCCACGCCGCAAACGCCGCAGAGTTTCAACGGCGTCGCTCGGATGAGCGACACAATATTAGCTGCCGATGGTGTTAGCAACTTGCTGGAACTTGGCTGTCGCTTGTGTACCGATGGCACCGACGGCGCCCAAGCACACGACAACGATCAGGGCCAACATCACTGCATATTCAACTGCAGTTGGGCCGTCTTCTTCCTTCATGAACCGAACAATGCTTTCGACGTAATTCTTCATGGCAATTTCCTCGCGAGAGTTGTGTAAAAGGGGCACTCTTACACGGACGACAAACCGGTACCGATCCGACGTGGAACGGTTACCCAAAGTGAACCAGCTTCAAACTCTGACTTGCATCCGACTAACCTTGGCATCCGTCACGATGAACTCGTCACGGCATTCCCATGGCAGCCCGGCAATCCTGAGGCACATCGAGAAAGTCGCATTTCAGATGCGATTCGCTCGCCATACCCACGGACCCGATAGCTTTGCGTCCCGTCCTCTCGAACGGTTTGCCTTTGTCAAAGGGGCGAAGGCGGACCAAACCAACCCGTTTCACGACACGTGATCGAGGCTGATTTGGCAACGGACCTAATCGGTCCGCTCACTCTCTACAGGGAAAGTACGACACAATCGGGGAGTGTCAAAAAACTTGGATCAAGTAAACCTTAACGTTTCACTCGAATGCTACTTTGTAGCGGTCATGTGGCTTATGCTGACTAAACCGGTTGTATGAGTTCGCATTCCAGCATTCACGGTGACTTTTGAATTCGATTCGATATGCAGCGATCCGCCAAATCGCACGCCCGAGTTTTTGGATCGTCGTGGTGATCATTATCGCGACAGCGGATTTTGTAACTCCCGCGCAGGTGGACCTGTGCGTGTTGCAACTCGTTTTGCTGCCGCTCATGTGGCGTCTTCTTCATCGGCGCTATATCCCGCACGTCACCGCCATGATGATGCTCGCGACGATCCTTCCAGGGCTCTTTCGAGCGATTCATGCAACGATTGCCGTGACGGACTCGAGTGACCCCTCGGGCGATTTCGCGCCACAGCTCTCGCGGGGGCTAACGGTGCTCGCTTTGTTCACCGCCAGTATCTTTCACACCAACATGCAGCAGTCGCGGCGGCGGCGGCTAGCGCTTCGCCGCGAATTACAGCAGCGCGTTCGCCAGCGAAATACACAACTCCAGCGGGTCAATTTGGCTCTCCGCAGCGAGATCGCTCGACGCGAAGAAACACAGCATCTACTAACCCGCAGCGAAACGAACTTCCAAGTACTGATCGACCGGATGCAGCTCCAAGTACTTCGCAAAGATACGGACGGCGTCATTACGTACGCCAATGAAACGTTTTGCCAACAGGTTGGCCGTACTACGGCGGAAGTGGTCGGATGCACGGACGACGATCTGTACCCCGAATCACTCGCGTCGATTTATCGCGCCGACGACGCCCGCGTGATGGCGACGGGCCAGTCGGTCGAACACGTGGAGCAGCACCCCGCCGCGGACGGTGAAGCCGGATTTGTGCAAGTATTCAAAGCACCCGAGTACGACCAAGCAGGACAGTGCACGGGGATCCAGGTCATTTTTTGGGATGTTACCCAGAAACATCGTGCAGAGATCGCCCTAAGAAACAGTGAAGCCAGGAAGAGGGCACTGTTCGAGGCCGCGGGTGATGCAGTCCTCTTGGTGGACGATCAATATCGAATTGTCGAAGCGAATCCATCCGCGACCGTGCTGTTCAACCGCTCGGTGTCGGAACTCGTCCATCGCTTTCTACCGGATATCGCGATCCCGCTCAGCTCGCCGACGTCCACAACCGACGATGAGTTCTCCTCGTCGAACGAACGACATGTTCGAGGCCATGTCGGTTGGGGATCGTTACCCCGATCACAACGCTGCGAACTGACCATCGTTCGCAGTGATGGCGTTCGATTTGATAGTGAGGTTTCGCTGCACCCCGTTCCCATCGGTGCCAGCGCCGGAATCGCGATAATCGTCAGAGACGTAACTCTACGTCGACAAGCTTTCGAGGCACTACGCGAAGGAAAGGCTGCGGCTGAGGCGGCCAGCCGGACCAAGACTGAATTCATGGCCGGTGTCAGCCACGAATTGAGAACTCCCCTGGGTGGAATTATGGGACTCAGTGATTTGCTCCTATCGACGCCACTTTCCGCCAAGGCGCGCCAATATGTCGACATGATTCGACACAGCGCCACGCTGCTCGGCGAAGTGATTGAAGACATACTCGACTTTGCGGCGTTGGAGGCTGGCAGGGTGCAAATCCACCTCGAACCGGTCGATTTGCACGCAGTGATTGGCGACGCATTTAAGACCCTCGCGGCCCGCGCGATTGGGAAACCGCTGCATCTCATATTTTCAATCGATGCCGCGACACCCCGTCATGTGATCGCTGACTCGAAGCGACTTCGACAAATCGTTATCAACTTGGCTGGCAATGCGATCAAGTTCACGCCCAGCGGGATCGTGCATGTTCGTTTGAGCGTCCTGGCCCCCCCATCCCCGTGGACCCAGCCAACGTCGACCTCGCGGCCATCCACACGCGTGCAAACCATTGTGCTCGATGTGATCGATACGGGAGTTGGGATTGCGGCCGACAAACATCACACGGTCTTTGACGCCTTCGAGCGCGGTGAGGCGAGCACCACGCAGCGGTTCGGTGGTACCGGCTTGGGACTGTCAATTAGCGACGGCCTGGTCCGTCGCTTCGGCGGGAAAATCGAATTGGAAAGCGAAGTCAACGTTGGTAGCCGATTTCGTTGCCTGCTTCCGCTAGAAGTCGCCACCTCGGAATCCGCCGCTCAGAAAGTGTTGATACCCGACGATGCGTTGGTGAGTGTACAGGATCCGACGGTACGACTCGCGATCACGGAAATGCTCCTAGGGCTCCACGTCAACGCGCATTCGCGGTTGCCCAAACGCAAGCCGACCTCCCGGCGTCCCTTGATTTGGGTGCTCGACGTGACGAGCCCATTCATCAAAGAGTTGCGTCAGAAACGTCGACCCCAAGACACGGTGATTTGGTTGACTCGGCTCGGGCAAGGCGTTCCGCACGAAGCAAGGTCGATCGATCCGGTGCTGGTGGAGCCCGTGTTGCCGAGCGAACTTTTCCAGGTTCTCGTAAGCGAACAGATCACTCTGGATTCACCCGCATCATCTCCCGACGAGATTGAGTCGAATGTACCCGTGGATGGCTATCGTGTACTCGTTGTCGACGACAGTGAAGTCAATCGAGTGCTTCTAAATGATCAATTGTCGTCCGCAGGATACCATGTTGATTTGGCATGCGATGGCAATGAAGCATGTTCCAAAGCCATCGAGAGATACTACGATTGCATTTTGATGGACCTGCAAATGCCAGACATGGACGGGACCGACGCGACGAGAGCCATTCAATCTCACTACCAATCGAAGGGTGAAGCCAAACCGCCAGTCATCGCGCTGACGGCACACGCGACGGACCAGCACCGAAAGCTGTGTCTTGATGCTGGCATGGACGGCTTTCTCACTAAACCAGTGGACCGGACAAAGCTGCTTAAAGCGATCTCCGAGCTGATCGATGTCGAGGCTCGTCCACTACCTAGCATTGATCCAACCGCACAAGATTCAACCATCGAACCGCCAACCTGGCAACGTCGCCTGAGTGACCTTGCTGGTGACGACCCGCAAACAATTGCGGCAATTTGTGACGCCTTTCTCGAAGAAGTACCCCAACTTGTGGCTCGACTTCGTGAATCCGTGGAAACGGCTGATTCTCGTTCCGCCGCTCGCGCCGCACACACGCTCAAATCTTGCCTAAAGCACGTCGCCGATGATGACGATGTCGCGTTGATCCACGAGCTAGAAAAACGTGCAACGGGCGGCCTTCCTCTCACGAAATCGCACGTCGATCACGCGGAAAGTATCGCGCAGATGTGGATCGAAAAAGTCTCGCAGATCAACGTCGCCAAGCTTCCGCTACCAGAGAGCTCATTGACTCGTGGTGAAGCGTAGCATCAATGACCATCGCTGGCTGACATGATGACGAGTCGCCATTGATCATGACACGCCGACGGCTTGAGCGATCTTTGTCAGGTGTCGTTCAAAACGCTTCCAGCGGTCGACCGACGAAGAGTACATCGGTTGACGAACTTGCCATTTACTGGGCGTGTGAACCGCTCGCTCGTTTTGCTCAAAACGCAAACAGCGATCTTCCCACTCCAACCTACAGTGGGAAACCAACTTGCGTGACTCGGTTTCCGGATTCTGCACGAGAGATTCATAGTCAACCGTATGAATCCTTTGCGGCAACACCTCGTACCAATGATTCATCAACCGCTGGTAACCATGGTAATATTGAACCAGCGCTTCGAGATCACAGAAGGGCGCATTGAGGTTCTGCGAGTAACTCGACACGAAGACGTCCATCGGGTTGCGTCGGCAATGAATGATGGTTGCGTGTGGAAACAGGCTGGCGATCAAGCCAAGATGTAGAAAATTGGTCGGCATCTTGTCCGTGACTCGAACGGCATCACCACTCCCAGCCGTTAGTCGCTCGAGGTATTGATCGGCCAAACGAGTCAATTGGGAATCGGAGACTGACGCGAGCACCTCTGGATAAGCAAGTCTCGCTTGACGAAAGAAACCCGGCGAAGGACGCAGCGGGCCATCCAGCAGTGTCTCGTCCGGGATACACAATTGATGGCGAATACGATCCACGTCCTTGAGTTCGCCAGCACCGGAGATCTTTGTATGGCTGCTCAAGATCTGTTCGACGAGAGTTGTCCCCGAACGCGGCATCCCAACGATGAAAACGGGTAGTTCGCTTTGAGATCCGCCGGCAATGTTTTGAAAATAGCCCTCGTTAAAGAACTTGATGGGGGCATCGAACATCGCTTGGTGAGCTCGATCAGGATCGCTCGTTCCGCGGCGTTTTTCCGATCGGACATGGCTCGGCTTGAGACGATTCGCTCGCTCATAGTTCGCCCAAGCGAGGTCATATTCACCAAGGTCATCAAGAACTTTTGCCAAGGCAAAGTGAAGATGACTTCGGCTCGTGTTCTTGCGAGTCCTTTGGATCGCAGTTTGCAGCTTTTCCAAATAGGTCCGAGTGGTCTCGCATTCCGAAAACTTTTGGCTTCTGGAGTATCGGAAGTGCGCTTGGGCGTGTGACGGATTGATGGCGAGGACTCGCTCGTATTCCTTTACCGCCAGTTCGATGTGGCCTTCATCCATGCGATGGTTCGCAAGAAGCATGGTAGCGCGTGTGTTCTGGGGATCGATCTGTACGGCCTTGCGGAATGCGTCGGCCGCACTCGCGAAACGACCCAAACGCTGCTCGATGATCCCCAGCGATACATAGGGAGCGGCGTTCGACTGGCTCTGGGCAGCCACTCGGTAGCATTCCGCTGCTCCCGCCAAGACCTTTTCGGACGCAAGGACATGGCGTTTTCGACGCAATCGTGAGGCACGGCGTTGGAGCAGTTTAGCCAGTTCCGTGTTGAGTGAAGGAGACCGACGATCGCGGCATAGGGAGTTGTGAAGAACATTGATCGCCGCCCGAACGCGACCGTTTCGCATCAACATCCGCGACAACGAGATGCTACACGCGTGGTCCGGGCCTTCGAAAAGTAGGCCACGGCGATAATACGCGATCGCCAATTGAAGTTGACCCGACTGGTCGTGAATTTGAGCCAGCTTGAGCCAACAATCAACCAGTTGTGGTTCAATACGCACGGCCTTGGAGAGGTACTCCAGAGCGGCCTGGCCTTGACCCAGGCGTGCCAGGGAGAATCCGGCCAACTGCAATTGCAATGAGTCATCGCCTGGGCCCTGCAACGATCCAATGCGTTCCAAACATTCCGCCGGTTTGCGGTCGTGAAGTGCCACCGCCGCAAGCACCGTTACCGCTGCTGCATTGGCCGGGTCTCGTACGATCGCTCGTCGTGCCGCCAAGACGACATGATCCAAGGGAGTTGTGGGCGATTGATCGAACCGACGGCATGATTTCACAAAGAGACTTTGGGAGTCGACCTGGAATCGGCGCAACCGCGATCGCATCTTTGGTTTTGAATGCATTTGGATCACGTGCCCCCGTAACCATCGTCGTAACCGTCATCATTCGACGATTCGTCGTAGTACCAATAGTAATACATGTAGTAATAGGGGTATTCGTAGTCGTAGTTTTCGGTGAACCCAGGGTTGTAATAAACGGGGCCGTAATAGACCGGATCATAGTATGTGTGGTAATAGTAGTTGTAATCGTAGTAATCGGGGTCGGTGCCATTGCCATCGGGATCTTGGTCGTCGGAAATGCCGTCGCTCGTCAGATGATAGCCGATGTCTGCGACATTGCTGTTGTCGCGAGATTGGGCCGTAAACCTCAATATATAGTCGCCTTGAGGTAGTAACGCGAAAGCCGATCGCGTCGTTCCCGATGGGGTCGATAGGACCATGCGAACGTCATGACTAACCGCGTCGTAAATGGTGAGACGAACGAACTGGTTCGCTTCAGCTCCGTAACCGGTAAGGTCGAAACGGTAGATCCTCGTCTCGGTGGAAGTCCACGCGAACAAATCATCTAGTTCGGTCGAGACGCTTCCCGAAATGAACTGGTTCATCTGAGCCGACTCAGCAACGAACTCGGCCGATGCAACGTAGTTTCCGACATCGACGACGGAGTTGGGGTCAACACTGACTTGAACAAAGTAATCGGCACCGGCGACGGGCTGTGCGACTTCGAGTACCCAAGTTCCGTCGCGTCGCAGGCGACCTGTTGCTCCGACGGTTGCCCCGTTGCTGTCAAGCAATCGGACCTTCAATTCGGGTGCGTCCGCACCAATGGACGCGAGGTTGATCACCAGTTTTCCCGGCAGATTGGACGGAGCAGTGACTTTAAAATAGTCGAGGTCACTTGCACCCGAAACGGCGGCGACCCACTCAAACCGGCTCTCCGGTGCGAATCCGTCGGTGGCAGCTATCGAAAGTGCGGTCAGCAGCGTGTCGTTGAGTTCGACCTCCGTATCGGCTAGGCCAAAGTTTTCACCCAACGTTTCAATCCCGTGGTTATAGTCACCCGGCACAGGATCTGCCCAACGCGATTCATCGGAACGATAGTCGACATGTAGGACGTAGTCACCGACCGAGTAGATATCACTGGCCGCCGACGCCACGCGAACACTCAAGTCGCCATTGGTGGACGGGTTCGCGATCGTTACGGTCACGTCATTGTCAAACACCGAAACGGATACACCGTGCGCAAGCGAAAGTCCATTTTGGTCGTAGACTTCGATGCGTGGCTTCAGCAAGCTGACTCCCTTGGCTTTGACGGTCAGCGTCATGGATGCTGTACCGGCGATGGGGCTTATTCGATAGTGGTCTTGGTCGCTATCACTAGCGATACTTCCTCGAACGGAAATGCGATCGAGTGACGGATCAAAGCCGATGGGAGTGGGAACGACCGTGGCCAGTTCCAACTGGCCGTTGTCCGATAATTCATAGGGGTCCGTTCGCTGTCCATACAGATCTTGAAGCCACGCGATATCATCAGGCGTCAACAGGCCTTTAGGTCCTCTGTAGTAGCCGAACATCACCGCCGATGTCATCGTGGTGTCGGCGATTCCGAGGGTGTTGCCAACCTCATGCAGCAAAACGCTAAACAAGTCGCGTACTTCTGTCGGTTGTGACGAGTCGTACTGGTGGACACCGTCAATCCATCCGTCGTACGAATACAGCTCGTTGCTGTTGAGGAACAGATCGCCCGACCATGTTCCCGCGACCGCTTGAAACGGGAGCGAATTGGCGAGGACACCTGATTGAGGAAACGCGCCAATGCGAAACTCACCGAACCGAGGATCGTTGCCGGAGAGACCCGGCGTGCCAAAATCCAGGTCGTGATCGGCTTGCAAGCCAATGTTGATATCTGCGTGAATCGCCCACGTTTGGTAGGCGCGAAGGATGAGTTCTTCCCAATTCTCTCGATCCGTGACTGAGTCGAGACTTTCTCGCAAAACATTGTCGTAGCCGTCGATTCCAACGCCGTCTGCCGGAAGGCTGATACTCAAATCCCGGGCATCGAGCCAAGGCGTTCCAAAGCCAGCGAGCAATCGCCGGGATTCGAGTGTTTCGATGTTATTTAATTGCCGCTTCACACGGCGATTGTTTCGGGGCACTTCAATGCGACCTTCGTTTTTAGGGAGAAAGGAATTCTGCGGTAGCCGAATCGAGACCGACTTCGTTTGCCGGGTCAAGTCTTGCTAGTTGGGTCGTTCGCTCGATCGCCTGGAACCCTGGCATGTGGCGAATGGCGTCGAGGTCTTTATCACGAGCCAGTGAACGCGCACCATAGCCACGTTGCACGGCCGCCGATAAATGCCTCAGAGCTTGAACATGCAGCCGAGAATCCGGTAGCAAGGCGCAAACGCAGGCGGCTTGATAAAGCACGGATGGAGAATTGGGAGGTTCGATTGCCGACGCGAGCGCGTCTCGCGCTTCGTCGAATCGTTTCTCTCGCGCGAGCAAGACGGCGCGATCGATGACTGACTTTTCATTGTCGGACTCCAATTCGTAGAGCTCGGCAAGCGTATCGATCGCCTCGGACGTTTGCCCCGCTTTTACTTGTGCACGTGCTAGGACTTGTAGGATCTCGACCGTGCGACCACGTTGCTGGATCGCGCGGTTGAGATCTTCGATGGCGGCTTGAGGGTCGACCTCGGATTGTGCGTCCGCCCGAATCAGCAACTGAGAGACGGGCAGATCCTTGGCGGCAATCATCCGCTCGCGGTCGTCAAGTGACTCTTTGACACGACCGGCGCGCGCTAGTGCTCGGCTGCGAAGAAGCAACAGCGATATTTTATCGGGACTCTTCGCCAAAGCGTGATTCAATTGACCTATGGATTCGTCGACTCGGTCCGACCGCAGCAGCACTTCGGCGAGATGGTAATGCCCAGCCACCAACTCTGGGTTGATGGCAAGGGCTTGGCGATAGTCGGATTCGGCTAAGCCCAGCAATCGCAATCGGAGACAACACATGCCGCGAAGCAGCCACAGTGAAGCCGATTCTGGACTTCGTTCGATCGATTGCGTGAACGACAATTTAGCGTTCTCGAATTCTCCCAAGTGGTATTGGGAATATCCCAGCGACGTCCAGCGAAGTGCCGTAGGAACCGATCCGCGATCTGCTAGCGACTCCAGCAGGTCTCGAGCCTGACTCCAGCGTCGTTTGGCGATGAGACGAACCGATTCCAAAAACAACTCTTGATCGGAATCAATCGAAAGGCTCTCCGCCTTCTTGAGAAGGTTGCTCGCCGACGTTGTGTCGCCGTCGAGTTCGGCACGAGTCGCCCGCAAGTAAGCGAGCGCCGGTGAAGGAGTCGCCTCACCACAGATCTCCGCCGCGGCGATGATTTGATCCAGCAAAACGAAATCAGACTGCGGCGGGACGGGGGTTGCCGCGATGCTTTTGCAATGCGCGATCGCGGCACAGACGTAGTGCCGAAAAAGAATCGTTCGTCGATGCAGCGATCCGTCGTCATCCAGAGCCCCGGAGAGTATCGATCCAAGTGCCTTCGGCTCAAGCAGTCGATGTTGTCTCAACGGCTCAAGCACCCGCTGGACTCCCTCGGGTTGAAACCGTTGGGGATCTGCCATCATCGTCGTCAGTGATTCCGCCGATTCATTTTCGAATGTCGCAAACTCCGCGGCGCTAACGAGCAAGCTTGATTGTTGATAAAACCGGGTTGCAACGAGGGCAAGCGGTATGACGCTAGCGGCTAGAAGCGCTGTCATGGCAAGGGTGCTGATCGCGCGAGGATGTCGCCGGATCCATTTGCGTCCACGAGTGCGAATCGTGTCTTGCGCATGCGCGAGCGGCTGGTGCATCGTCTCCCGCTGCAAGTCTTCTTCGAGCTTTTCCGCCGATGCGTACCGATGCTCGGGCGAAAATGCGAGACTCCGTTCGACGATGCTCCGAAGGCTACTGGAAACTCGATCGGTATCCGACCAAACGATCGCGGTTTGACGTGCTTTCCAGGCGATCTCGACATCGGTATCAGCGGTCGAAAGCGGCCGGGGATATGGCAACCGGCCAGTCAAGAACTCGAACAGGATCACTCCCAAGCTGTAGATGTCGGACCTCGCGTCATTGACACATTGTTGATCCAACAACGATCGCAGGTTCTCCGGTGCCATGTAAGCCAGTGTGCCGCCCACTTTGACATCGTTCGGCAGGTGCAATGATCGAGATAGATTGAAATCCATCAGCGCTGGCTCGCCATCGTTTCGGATCAACACGTTGGCTGGCTTCAAGTCCCCGTGCAAAACACCGCGGGTGTGTGAGTGAACGAGCGCCGACGCCAACCGGCTAAAGATCCACAGCGCGAGTCGCTCCTTATCAAGTCCTCGAAGTTTCGATAGCGGTGTGGCGATCGTATCGCCGGCAACATTGACGCTATGGCGTGACAAGATTTCTTTGGTAGGCAAATCCAATGACGAATCGATAACGGTCTCGTCCGATTCGTTGCAGATCGTCTTGACCAGGCTCATTCCGTCCCGAGTTTCGATGTTGCGGGAGTCATGCAGGTAGTCGCCCAGTGTGATCCCCCCGGCGTACGGCATGCAAATGATCGCGAGTGGGCTGACGACGTGGAACGAATAGATGGGAACAATATTCGTATGCTGGAGCATCGCCATTTTTTGCGGCTCACCGCGTGCCTGGCGGACGACTTTCAGAACCACAAAGCGACTCGCAAGATCGCTCTGGGTCGCCAGAAAAACATCGCTGAATGTTCCTTCGCCCAATTTTTGTATCGGATGAAAACCGATTCGATTGAGCACGGCTCGGGTATCCAAATCGATCCAATCCAGCGACGATTCGTTCGTCAAATATGGGTCGGTCGCTGGCTTGGAATCCCGATGACGAAGATTCGGGACGTGACTAACGGACTGCTGGAACTCGCGAAACCATTCTTGGTCAGCAACTCCAGGTAGGTGACGATAGCGATCCGGGTGAAGTGGGTGCCCGAGCTGGGTGCAGACTCGGTAGTCCTCAAACGCAATTTCGGCGAAACGATCCGGATCTTGGTTGAGCTCCGGGAACTCCTGAGCATAGTCGCTCAAGCGACAAGAGAGTCCGCTGCAATAACGCCGTTCGATATCGACACGAATGAGCTCGGTGATCGCTTCGGTACAGTGACTCAAACCGAAGGTCCGTAGCACTCCGCGAATCGCATCGGGGGCTCCCGGCGACCAGTCGACCTCAAAGCGATCAATGGCTTCATCGATCGGATCAACGATTGGATTTATCATCGTGCGATACTCACGGAGGGCCCCGGTTCGACCAATTCACTCGAATGCCACATCCAAGTGGACATTTTGAATCACAAGCGTTGATCAAAATTTCCGTTAGACAGAGGAGGCGGATTGAGGGGCAAACCCCGCCATAAAACTTGGCGAATATTCTGAGAAAACTTTCACTTGCGCAGAGGCTTGCTTTAGTCGATGTCGTCGCTTGCCATCAACTCCGTCAGGCGGATGCGGATTTTTTGCAGACTGCGTTCGACGGACCTGCGACTGCGAGAGATCGTTTCCGCAATTTCGCCAACCGTGTGCTGCTCCAGACGCAGTTGCAAGATGGTGCGATCCAGCGGTCGAAAATGGTCGAGCACATCGCGAACGCTCACTTCCAACGTTTCTGGCGAAAGTGACTGATTCGCAATCTCATTTTCAAACGAGCTGTACGACACGTCCTTCGAACTATCACGAGATTGGGCGGAATGTCGTTGGCCCAGCCGGCTGAGTTTGTGTACCGCAACAATCGCCATCAAGTTCCAAAGCGATTCGCCCGGTGGCGCGTCGTAGTGGCCTGATTTGACGCCGCGAAAGATGCTCTTGAAGACCGATTGGACGATGTCTTCGGAAGTCGTTTTAGCTCGCAAGCGGTTGCCCATTTTCGCTTCGACCAATCCGAACAACCGGCGAACATAGCGACTGTACAGTTCATGTGCAGCCTCATCGTCACCGCTGCGAACTCTCAACACGAGCGACTGGTCGGACGTGACATCCATCGCGGTGTCTGCCGGCAAGCGACTGATGCGTTCTTGGGGGCCGGAAATGTCCACGGTCGTGGTCAAAGGGTGGGAGTGTGGGGCCTGCGTGCGATTCACCGACACACTCTAACTATTCCAGCCCACGAAACAAATCGACTGCCGCGAATCTGATCTTTCTAAACCGCCAGCAATCGCAAGACCACCATCCAGTCGCATGACCACTCGTCGGCATCGCCCAACACTGGCCAAGCAGTCTTGGCACCAAGCCCCATCACCCAATCGTCGGCGAAAGGGGGCACCTTCGCTCCGCACCCCGGTCATCAACGCACCGGTCACCAATCCGAACGGCCCAGTCGCAAAATGGACGGCAGGCGCGGCTGTGCTTCACGACTACTATCGAAGTAGCGGTGAATCTGCCCCATCACAACCGCGCCTCCCGTACCCAGTGTCTGAGCTGCTGCTCAGCACACGCAGTGAGGTAGATTCGCATCCAGACTCGAAACCATCGAGTTGCTGGACCGCGGATTCCCCCCGAGTGTGTTGCCCCACACACAGAGGAGGCGGATTGAGTCAAAAACCCCGCCAAAAAATTCGCAAGAAAGTTCCAAATCGCGTTTCGGGCCCCGGCGGATGCATTGCAGCCTCGCAACGACGACACCTGGAGACCGGTTTTGGCGATTCAAACTACCTTGCCAATTCAAGTTTTCTTAGCGATTCAAATTTCCTAAGAGGCTCAATCTTCCTGGGAAATACAGTACAGATGTTTCTCGCCGCGGATGAAAATTTCATCATCGACGGCTGCGGGGGTGGCATCGACCGGTTCGCCCACAGAATTCATGGCGACCATTTCGAGTTGGGTCGAATCCTTGATCACCGTCGTCGTGCCATTACGGGCGGTGAGATACACGTATCCGCCTGCAGCGATGGGCGAGGCGTAGGTGCTGGCGACACCCTCAATGCGCTGGGCAGCATAATGGGCTTTGCCGGTAACCGCGTCGACACACGTCAATTGTCCGGCTTTGCCCTTGTAGAAGTAAATCCGGCCGTCGGACAACAGCGGCGAAGCGATATCCGGCGTGTCACGATCGAGCGACCAAGCAACATTCGTGGTCCCTTCGATGTCGCCTTGACCGCCGGGCAGGAAGGCGCCCAGGTACGAGCCGCGAAACCCGCTCGTGACAAAGACGCGCGTGCCGTCATACACCGCCGAGGCAACGGGCCGCTCCGCTTGGCCGCCACATCGCCAAAGTTCCTTGCCGGTCGCCAAGTCGTAAGCGCGAGCATAATTTTGGCCATTCATCACAACTTGCTTTTTGCCACCGTGTTCAATGACCAGCGGCGTCGCCCAACAAGTGGGTTCATCGCGTGGTGTTTTCCAAACGGTGGCGCCTGTCGCTTTGTCCAGCGCGTACAAGAATGAGGGGCCTTCGTGGTCCCACGGAACCAAAATCAGATTTCCCTCCAATGTCGGTGAACTGCCTTCACCGAAACTGTTTCGAGTGTCCATCGGTCCAAAGTCATTCCGACTCCATACCAAGGAGCCATCCATGGTGTAGCAATACAAGCCGCGTGATCCGAAGTGGGCATAGACGTGTTCCCCATCGGTACAAGGCGAAGCCGATGCGAACCCGTTTGTCTCGTGCGTCGGTTGATGGGGTGTCGCCGTGGTTGCCGTTTGCTTCCAAAGCAAGTTGCCGTCTTTGCGATTGAAGCAGTAGACCATGAAGTCGAGCGATTCCAGCGACCCAGCATTTTCGGTTCCGTCGCTGGGAACGGCGCTGACTACAAAAACGCGGTCATCCCAGACCACCGGCGAGCCCGAACCCTTGCCCGGAATCTCCACTTTCCACTTGACGTTCTTTGTTTCAGACCACTCGGTCGGAGGATTGCCCTGGGCAGCCGCACCGTTGCCCGTGGGCCCGCGCCAGTGCGACCAATTCTCTGCATTCGCGGCTGACGACATCAAACCAAAGCATAGAAAACTCCAAAAGAATCGGCGCATCACGTTTCTCGGGCTCGGGGAATTTGACTGCGGACATTCGCATTTGCCGCATCATTGACTCTGGGCATTCTAGCGAATCTTGGACAAGGTGCGTCTCGCTAATTGCACTCATGGATCACTACAATGCCGCTTTTTCGCGACCTTGATCAGGATGTCCAACGCGTATGCGTGAGCAATTGCTTTTCCTCAAGACGTTCCTTCGACACCCGACACAAGTGGGCGCGATCGCACCCAGTAGCGAGGGCTTGGTCAAAATGATGGTGGATGGAATCGATTGGTCGGCCGCCCGCGGGGTCGTGGAATACGGCCCAGGTACTGGCGTGTTTACTGCCGGAATCGTCAATCGAATGGAACCGGGAACGACATTTTTTGCGATCGAACGTAGCCCCAGTTTGGTCCAGGCCACTCGCCAGCGATGCCCGGGCGCGGATATTGTCGAAGATAGCGTCACGAACGTGCGACAACGATGTGCCGAACGTGGCCTCCATCAAGTTGACGCCATCGTGTGTGGTTTGCCGTGGGCGAGTTTCAGCCAGTCGCTGCAGCAAGAGATCATGGACGCAATGTTCAGTGTCCTGAAACCCGGTGGGCAATTTGCCACATTCGCGTACCTGCAAGGTCTCGCGCTGCCGGCGGGGCGGCGTTTTGCGCGACACCTGTCGGCGAACTTTTCGGTGGTGCAAAAGAGCCCCACCGTCTGGCGCAACCTGCCCCCGGCGTTCGTTTACCGCTGCGTTCGCTAGTGAGAAAGCTGTCCTTAGCCCCGTCAAAACTCCCCAGTTTAACATTGTCGCGAACCGGACTTTCTCGCTAGTATCCTGCCGATCGGGTCAGTCGCAGGATGAGTACTGGCCGAATCGAAAACCGAAACATTCCGCGTTTGCTTCAAGGAAGGGGCTAGCCGTGTCGTCGCCCGTGTCCAGGTCCGTTTCACCAGCTCCGGTCGATTCGCCATCGTCGCTTCTTTCCACCCCACTGGAGCGACTGCGATTCGTGCGAGATGTGGTAGCGCGTGAGGGCAAAGCAGTGCTTCAATGTGCTGCGACGCTTTCGACGGAAGCCGTCCGAGCTGCGGAAATGACGGCCCAATGTGAAGGATGCGTGATCGTCACGGGTGTGGGAAAAGCGGGATTGGTGGGCCAGAAGTTGGTTGCCACGCTCGCCAGCACGGGATCACCCGCCCACTTCTTGCATCCCGCCGAAGCAGTCCATGGCGATCTGGGGCGGGTTCGCAAAACTGATCTTGTGTGGGTGATTTCGAATTCCGGACGCAGCGACGAGCTCGTTCGGATCGCTTCGCAACTAAGAATGTCGACCCAGGGTTTGGTCGCGATTACCTCAACCGTGCATAACCCGCTGGCCGACGAAGCGGATTGTGTGGTTGCGTTTGGTCATCAACCCGAAGCGTGTCATCTCGGATTGGCGCCGACGTCAAGCACCGCGGTGATGATGGCGGTCGGTGATGCGATCGCACTTCTTGCCAGCCAACTTCGTTCGTTTACGGCTCAAGATTTCGCCCGTTTCCATCCGGGTGGAGCTCTGGGTCGCAAGCTCGCTCGGGTGGAGCAATTGATGCGACCAATCGATGCGTGTCGCGTCGCGTCCCAGGATGTGACGATTCGCCAAGCAATGATTGTCCAGTGCAGCCAGGGTCGCCGAACCGGAGCGGTCATGCTCGTCGACGACGTTGGAAAACTCGCCGGAATATTCACTGACAGCGACTTGGCAAAGATGTTTCAATCTCGCAGCGAAGCGTCGCTCGATGATCCGATTGCTTCGCGGATGACGACACGCCCGACGACGATCGCCAGCGGCTCGTTGCTACAGGAGGCGATTTCGCTCATGTCGCAACGACGCATTAGTGAGCTACCGGTGTTGTCGCGTGAGGGTCGCCCGATCGGTCTGATCGATGTGACGGACCTTATCGCGATGGGTGAGGTCATTCATCCGCTGAAGTCCAATGTTTCATCGAAGTGATCCCTGAACTCCTGTACCGACAAAGCCATGCCCGTCGCACTCGCTTCCGACGCACAACTTGCTGGACCCATCACTTGCATCCTCTCGGATGTGGACGGAGTGATGACCGACGGACGAATCATTTATGACGACGCGGGAGTCGAAACGAAACGATTCCATGTGCGAGACGGGCTGGGAATCAAGTTATGGATGCGCAGCGGATTTCAATTCGGGATCCTGACGGCTCGCAACAGCCTATCGGTCAGCCGTCGCGCCCAAGAGCTTGGAATCCAGCATGTTCGCCAGGGCTTTGAAGACAAGCTACCGGCGGCTCTGGAGATGCTTGCGGTGATGGGCTGCGATCCCGCGCACGTCTGTTATATCGGCGACGACCTGCCGGATATCGCGGTGATGCGACGCGTCGGGCTCGCGGTGTCGCCCGCGGATGCCAGTAGCGACGCGCGCGCCGCGGCCCATTGGGTGTTGCACAAAAACGGCGGCGATGGCGCCATCCGAGAACTAACCGAGCGAATGCTTCGCGTCAAATTCAGGTGGGAGGAACATCTGTAGCGAACGACCTCACGCACAGATTATTCGATGTCTACCGGAGTTAAAAACTACACCGTCGCACTCCTCACACTCGTCGCGATGACGATTGCCTATCGCGTCGTTGTCGATCCGTTGCTTCAACCGCCTGCCGTGAAATCCGTCAAGATGGCGGAGTTGCCGGTGCTGCGCGGCGATGATTCACTCGCCGACTTATTCCCCGACGGAGCATGGCAACGGGGGACTTGCAAACGTCTACAAACCTCCGATGGCGTGCTGCTATTCGACCGATGGGAACAAACGGCCGGTGACCAATGGAAGTTGTGGCCCGTGACGGTCGTCATCGGCCGAGGACTTTCCGGCGAATCCGAGGCGGAGCCGATCATCATCGAGTCCCAAGAAGGCGCCGAGATCAAGTTCGCACAGTCGTTGGATGTGATGAGCGGCGGAGCGCCTCCGATCAGCCGCGGGCGCATCATTGGTCAAGTTACTATCCGCCGTGTGGTGTCGCCGAAGTCGGGTGAAACGAATTCCAAAGTGACGCCCCCGCTAGCCATTCGCACCGCCAATGTCGGCATCGACAATCGAAAGATTTGGACGACCGAAGCGATTGAGATGCAATTGGGTGATGCCCACTTGGTCGGGCGCGACATGACGATGTACTTGGCCGCGGCCACGGGCATCGCCAATTCTGGATCGGACGCCGGCGCGATTCTCGATCGGATGGAACTCATCTACTTGGACAAGCTTGTTATCCCTCTGGCCGGGGACGAACCGGGGACTCCACCGGCGATTATCTCGGTGGCCTGTGGCGGACGCGTCGAATACGATTTCGCGCTCGATCGGCTATCGCTGCGCGATGACGTTTCGATCGTGCGCCAAGTCGGGACACAGCCCATCGACCGATTCGATTGCCAAGCGGTCGAATTGACACTGCGGGATCCCACGAATGATGCGATCACTCGTTCAGGGCCGCTAGATTGGATTGTCCGCGTCCGAGCATCCGGGACACCGGCGATCGCGAATTTGCCCAGCTATGGCATCGAGTTGGCGGCCGAGACGATCGATCTGGATGCGATCGCCGGCTTGGTGCGCGCCGAGGGTGGCAGTGGCGTGCGAGTTCGATACGGCGCCGTGAACGCTCGGTTGGCACGCCTGGGGTACCAATTCGATCCTCGCAATCCGACTCGCATCGGTGCCGTGGATGCGTACGGTAGCGGTTTGGTTGAGATCGATGATCCGAGTATGCCACTGCGGCAATTGAGATGGCTGGATGGATTTAAAATGCAACCGCTGGGCACCGTCACCCCGGATGCTGTCGATGCCGAGATCGCCATGTTCATTGATGGGAAAGTGACGGCGCTGTTGTCCGATGGCGGCCAATTCAATGCGGATTCCGTCGAAGGTGTTCTCAAGCCTCGACCAAAGGCTTCGTCGGCAACTGGATCGTCAACCATGGCCGAAGCGAAGCAATCGACGTTGGCACCCGACCGGTTCCAAGCCCTCGGCGAAGTTCGATTGGATACGGCCGCGATTGCAGTCGAGACGGATCGATTGATGCTGTACTTCGTCGAACCCTCGCCCGCTAAAAAAACCTCTGCGCACGCCGTGACCCATGCGAATTCGCCGACGCTTCGGCAATGGGTATCACAGCCGGACCCCGCCAGTGGTTCCATGGTGGCCCCGGTCGCCCGGCCACGACCGACCGTCCGCGGAAACTCGATCAAGGCGGAGCTGTGTCTGGATCCGAGCGGCATCAGCGCCAAAGATTTGATGGTGATTGGCGATGTCGAGGTGATCCATTCGATCATCGCGGGCACCGTTCCATTGGATGCCCGTTTGACCGGGGATCGTTTGCAACTGCAAGACGGCGGCGGGGAAGACGTTTTGCAACTGGATAGCAGCCCGGAAAAGCCAGCTCGGTTCGAACTCGGTGACGGTTATTTTGTGGGGCCCAAGATTCAAATCCGCCCCAACGACAACATCGTTTGGATCGATTCCGCAGGCGAGTTTCAAATGCCGACCGCAGTGTTGCCGACCGGCCTAGGTAAATCGGAAACGCCGGATGCGTCGAAGGCGCAATTGGCCAGTTCCCAGTCGCGTCGCGACTCGCGCGAAAGTGTCCTTAATCACAGTGAACCCGCATCGACATCGAGCAACATTCGGTGGGTTAACCCGCCGCGATGTCGTTGGCAAGGTGAGATGATCTTTGATGGGAAAGACGCGATTCTTACCGAGGGTGTGGATATCAAGGCATCGCTCATCAATGGTGATGAACCCTGGGACCTAGCACTTCGTGGCGATCGACTCGAAATCACGTTAGCCCAAGACGTGCAAGTTCGCGATGTTCAAACGATTCGCGAGGCTGCGGTTCATCAGGTGGTGCTACTGCAAAAATCGGCCGACCAACCAGTCGTGGCGGAAGCCTACCGCCGAAACGCCGATGGGATGCTCGTGGCGCGTCACTTGATGAGTGCCCCGAAACTCACGTTGTTGCCAGCATCGGGGGGCCGAATCATCGGCGATGGTCCCGGTTGGTATCGTGGCTGGATGCTCAATCCAGAATCGACGGATGAACCAGGCCCCAATCGTTCAACGCCCATCGGACCAGGTGACGCAGGCTTGTATGGCGTTCACTTGACCTACCATGAATCCATGTCCGGCAGTATGTCGGCCCGAAGCCTTGAGTTCGACCGGGGAATTCGTGTGGCGACCAAGCCGCTCGTGAACTGGACGGATGCCTTTGATGCCCGGGCGATGGACGTAGTCGGGCTCGGCGAATCAACGCTCGATTGTGATCATTTGCGATTCATGATCGACCCCCGCTACGTCACATCCACAAGACGGTCGCCAGGAACTCCCTTGCCATGGGAAATGGAAGCCAGCGGAGGTTTGGTGTTCAAGACTCGAACCGAACGCGGGCTTCTGGACGTCAATGCGACGCGAGCATCCTACGCATCGGCAAAAGAGTTATTCACGATTGTCGGTTCGGCCAACCAACCGGCGACGCTCCAGAACACGTCGCCGAACGGAAAACCTGGGTATCGGTTAGCGTTGCCCCAAGTCGTCATCAATCCACGAACGCTCGAGTTCCAGTCGGTGCTGGAGAGTGCGCAAATTAGCGCTGCCGATTAGCGGACCATGCGTTACCAATCCGCGAGCGGTCCCGCTTCCGACTGGGAAAGTGACTGACACTGGGCGTCACAGAAGGCATCCGTCATTCCGGCTAAGTATTCGCCAATGACTCGCTGGAGCGGCAATTGATTGGCTCGAGTTCGAAATCGAAGCGGCAAACGCTCGGGTTGACGATGCAGTGTCTCAAACAGTTGGCGCAATCGCGCGGCGGCCGATTGTCGCACAGGAATCAATCGTGGATGTCGGTAGACAGCGTCAAACAAAAACGACTCAAGCTCCTCGCGTTCGCGTGAAACTTGGTCACTGTGGACGATCCGCAATCCAATGTCACTGACGTCACTACTGGTCCGGCCGTCAAGTGGCCGGAGTTGTTCGATCGACACGGCTAGCAAGTCACTGACTTGCAAGTCAAGTAGTTCGTGGACAAGCGACTGTCGAAGCTTGATATGAGGCAAGATTCCGTGGCGTTCTCGGATACTCGTGAGAGCACGTCGCACGATTTGGAGTTCGGCGAGTTCGTCGACACTGAGCAAACCCATTTGCAGCGCGTCGTCAACGTCATGCGCGTCGTAGGCGATCGAGTCGGCTGCGTCGACGATTTGGACTTCCAACATCGGCGACCGACCGATTGCCGCTTCCGCCTTGTGAGCTCGTACGTCTTGGCCGCCGAGCGTCTCGCGGCAAAGATTCAGTCCTGGGAAATCGCCGTAGCGTTGTTCCAATTCTTGCACGATCGTGAGCGCGAATTGGTTGTGCGAAAACCCGCCGACGTCGCTCATGCACTCACTCAGGGCGTCTTCCCCACAATGTCCGAACGGTGGATGACCGATGTCGTGCATCAGCGCGAGTGTCTCGGTCAAGTCCTCGTTCAACCGCAAGGTGCGGGCGAGAGTTCGTGCGACCGACGCGACTTCGAACGTGTGAGTCAACCGCGTTCGGTGGTAGATTCCCATCTCGCCGGTAAAGACCTGCATCTTGCCCGACAGCCGCCGGAACGCGCTGCTGTGCAGGACCCGGTCGCGATCGCGCGTAAACGGACCCCGGTACGGATGAGCGGCTTCCGGGTAAACTCGTCCCAGCGAATCACGGCTGTGCATCGCATAGGATGCCAAGAGCAAATGCTCGCGATTCTCGAATCGGCCGAGATCGATCGTCGGCGGCAAGTTGGGCCGTTGGATCGGGCTCGGTGGCATCAGATTCGCGGAATCCGCGGACATCAAGGGCGGTGACGTTGAAAGGGTTGATTGCATCAATCTTAGCCGTGTTGTCCTCGATCGCCCACTCGACTTTGAACCTTAGCTCGCCTTTTACACGGTGCTTCGAAAACTCGTGCCGCAAAAACAACCCGTTTCGACCAAGTCTCGCGAAAAACGTAAAAAATCGATTTCCGCACCGCCGTTGGCTGCTCGTGGTAGCGATCAAATCCAAATTCGGGGAGCGCGAGTTCACAATCTGAAAGACATCAGCGTCGATATTCCTCGAGACGCTATCACCGTCATTACCGGCGTCTCCGGAAGCGGCAAAAGTTCGCTCGCTTTCGATACGTTGTTCGCGGAAGGCCAACGCCAATACATCGATAGCTTGTCCGTCTACGCTCGCCAATTCTTGGACCAAATCCCTCGTCCCGACGTGGACTCGATCACGGGCTTGGCACCGACACTGTCGATCGATCAAAAACCGGGGTCCACGAACGTCCGCAGCACCGTTGCGACGGTGACCGAGATCTACGATTACCTGCGACTGCGGTATGCTCGCGTCGGCACGCCGCATTGTGCCCATTGCGGAGCGACGGTCTCGCACCAGTCACTCGAGGCGATTCGTGATTCGCTGGCTTCGCTCGACGACGGAACCAAAGTCGTGTTACTCGCCCCGATGATCCGCGGCCGACGTGGGGCGCACCGCGAAGTGTTCGAATCGATCCAGCGAGCCGGGCTGATTCGGGCGCGTGTCGACGGCGAAATGTATCTCCTCGAAGACGTCCCCGCTCTCGCTCCCAAACGCAATCACACCATCGAAGCGGTGGTCGATCGTTTGGTCATTCGTGAAGATCAAATCGGTCGACTTGCCGAGTCGCTGCAATTGGCACTGCGACTGGGCGAGGGGCTCGTTGCGGCGCTGGTCCAGCACGAGTCGGAGGATTGGCACGAGCAACTCCACAGCACCGCGCACAGTTGCACTCAGTGCGGTGCAAGCCTGGAGGAAATCGAACCGCGGACGTTTAGCTTCAACAGTCCCTACGGCGCTTGCCCAGTCTGTGAAGGCCTTGGGTATGTTGGCAACGATGACACGAGGCGAATTTGTGACGCGTGCGGCGGTGGCCGACTCAAGCCCGAAGCACTGAGTGTACTCATCGATGATTTAGCGATCCATCAAATCACCTCGTTGCCGCTGGAGGATGCAAGGACATGGTTCGAAGTGCTCCCCAACAAGCTCAGTGACATCAATCGCGCGGTTGCCAATCCCATTTGCGTCGAAGTCGCCAAACGATTGAAGTTTCTCCAGCAAGTGGGCGTTAGCTATTTGACGCTCGATCGACATGCCGATTCACTTAGCGGCGGTGAGCTGCAGCGTGTTCGGCTCGCCACGAGTATCGGTAGCGGGCTGGTCGGAGTCTGCTACATCCTCGATGAGCCCTCGATCGGTTTGCACCCGGCTGATCACGATCGCTTGATTGACTCGATCCGGCAATTGCAACAGAGCGGCAACACGATCGTCATGGTCGAACACGACGAAGCGACCATGCGAGCCGCCGATCATTTGATCGACATTGGACCTGGTGCGGGCAGCCGCGGGGGTCAATTGATTTGTCAAGGATCGCCC
Source organism: Pirellulaceae bacterium (assembly GCA_041741195.1). Taxonomy (GTDB): domain Bacteria; phylum Planctomycetota; class Planctomycetia; order Pirellulales; family Pirellulaceae; genus JBBSJZ01. The sequence continues at coordinate 192,535 of JBGSKM010000118.1, read as the reverse complement.
GAGCAAGTGGCGGCGAATCTGCGGAGTCTTACCGGCGATTATCTGAGTGGTCGAAAGCGAATCGCCATCCCGTCGGAGCGACGTTCACCGACGGACGACCATTGGCTCACACTTGGTGACGTGACCACGCACAATCTCAAAAACGTGACGACGCGAATCCCCCTGGGGTTGCTGGTCGGCGTCAGCGGCGTTTCCGGTAGCGGCAAAAGTTCGTTGATCAACGATACGCTCTACCCCGCACTGGCCCGGTCCCTGGGATTGGTGGCACCCGCCGGTGGCCAATATGGTTCACTCGATGGCGCCGAAAAGATTGACAAATTGATTCCGATCGACCAGTCGCCCATCGGTCGTTCGCCACGGAGTTGTCCCGCCACCTACGCGGGTGTGCTCGATGAAGTTCGAAAAGTCTATGCGGCGACACGCGAGGCAAAAACACTGGGTTTCGCCTCGAGTCGATTCAGTTTCAACTCTCCCGCCGGACGCTGCGATCTCTGCAAGGGGCATGGTGTGGAACGGATCGAGATGAACTTTCTCAGCGATCTGTTCGTGACCTGCACCCGTTGTGGCGGTAAGCGATTCAATCGCCAAACCCTTCAAGTGCGTTTCAAAGGGGCAAGTATTGCCGACGTCTTGGACATGACCATTGATCAAGCCGCAGCGTTCTTTGAAAACGTTCCAAAGATCGAAGGTTTGCTGAAGTCGTTAGAAGCCGTCGGATTGGGTTATTTGCATCTCGGGCAATCCAGCACCACGCTCAGCGGCGGCGAGGCTCAGCGAATGAAGCTGGGGACGGAACTTGCGAGATCATCCACCGGCCGAACGTTCTACCTGCTCGATGAACCCACCACGGGTTTGCACTTCGAAGACGTCTCACGTTTGGTAGGGGTGCTTCAGCGTTTGGTCGCCGCCGGAAATACGGTGGTGGTGATCGAGCATCAGTTTGATCTCCTGGCCGCTTGCGATTGGATCATTGACCTAGGGCCCGAGGGTGGCTCCGGGGGCGGCTACGTGCTTGCCGAGGGAACGCCCGAACAAGTCGCTGGGATTAGCGGAAATGCGACCGCGCAATACTTGGCGCGCACGCTTGGGGTAAAGTAAACGCATCCATTGACGACCCAAGCGACCGCTGCGATGCGAGGCCCATCATGATGCAATTTTCGTTTCTGAGAAATTCCGGTCCCGTCTTACTGCTAGCACTTGGCACGATTCTAGCGCCAGCTCCAACACCAGTGGTCGCTGATGACGCCGGCCAGCTATCCATTGCCACGTTTGATATCGACGCTACGCCGCCAATCGGTTTCATGATGGCCTACGACCGTGTGCGGCGGTTGGACGAACTGGGGCTGCGTTGTCGCGGCATAGCGATTTTGGGTGCCGGTGAGCCGATCGTGTTGTGCGCGGTCGACTGGATCGGGATTGGCAATCAAAGTCAAGATACGTTTCGAGATCGAATCGCCAAGGCTGCGGGAACCAGCGCCGATCGAGTCGCGGTTCACACGCTTCATCAACACGACGCGCCGCGCTGTGACTTCGGTGCCGAGTCGCTCTTGCAACAGATTGGGGCGTCAGATTTAGGCGCCCATGACGGCACATTCCCGCGCCAAGTAATCGATCGACTCGCTCGGGCGGTCGAAATCGCGGTGGAGTCGGCGCAACCAATCACGCATGTGGGTTTCGGGGTTGCGAAGGTCGAGAACGTCGCGTCGAACCGGCGAATCCAAGACGAGTCGGGCCAAGTCATTGCGACTCGTTACACCGCAACACGCGATGCGGCGATTCGCCAGTTACCCGAAGGAATCATCGATCCAGAACTCAGCACGATTTCGTTTTGGAATGAGAACACACCGATCGCCGTGCTCAGCTACTACGCTTGCCATCCGCAAAGCTACTACCGCACCGGGATACCCAGTCCCGATTTTCCCGGCATCGCCCGCTTCATGCGAAGCCAAGACGCTCCCGGTCCACTCTATGTCCACTTCAATGGCGCTGGTGGCAATGTCGGCGCTGGAAAGTACAACGATGGAACGCCGAGCAATCGTTTGATCCTCGCCGGGCGGGTCGCCAGTGCCATGAAACAATCCTTGGAGTCGACGGAAAAGTTTTCCGTAGCCCCCTCGGACATCCGCTGGAACTTTACGGGTGTGGCGCTACCGCCGGCCAAGCATCTCGATCGCGAAAAGCTAACGACATCGCTGCAGCAATGGGACGGAGTTACCTATTGGGGCAGCCCGGACAAGTTGGCTTGGGTATTGCGCTGCGAAAGCGGACATCAAATTGATGTGGGATGTTTATCAATCGGCGACGTGCGAATACTCCACTTGCCCGGCGAGTTGTTCGTGGAATATCAACTTGCCGCGAAAGCCATGCGTCCGGATCTGAAGATCGCCATGGCGGCATACGGGGACTATGGCCCCGGATACATTGGAACCGCCAAAGCGTATAGCCAAGGCGGTTATGAGACTAGCGAGCCCGCATCGAATGTGGGCCCGGAGACCGAAGCGATTCTGCTAGGCGGGATGGAGAAGCTTTTGTCGGAATCGTCGGATGCTTCCCAATAGCATCCCACGGCGCCGATGGCGAATGCCAATCGTCGCGGCACCGCCCACGAGCAAAGCAAGACTACTCGGTTCTGGCACGGCTGTAATCGTTAAATTGTCGAGAGCAAAGTAGGAAGGAGTGTTCATTCCAAAATCGCCAATGTCATTCGATTGCAAATTGAAGTGTAGGCTGGCGGCGCCCGCAAGCGGCGAAAGGTCCAGCATCGCCCAATTGTCAAGGATATAATCTTGAGCATTGTCCGCGAATCGATAGTCCGCAAGAAAAAATTCGATGTCGGTGCTTAGAACTTGATTTTGGGAATCGATCCCATAGACGGAAAGCTTGAGGTAGTCCGGGTCGTCACCTGATACTCCGCCAAACATTTTCGCAGGAGCATCGCCTTGTTGCATAGCTAACCCAGCGTAAGTGGTGTTGGCAACTTCTGCCGATACGATTTGAGTATTTGGAGGTAAGTAGATACTTGGCAGCGTTCGCAATTGATTCACGTTGGTTCGGTCGAATAAGAACGGATCGGAAATGAAGAAGGTTTCCTTTACATTGAGATATCCAAACGCGATCGCATAATTCGTTGAGTTGTTGGCCCCGTGTCCGGGAAACGCACTGTATTGGTTCGAGAATCCTGGTGTGGTGCTATCCGTTTTATTGGAAACCGCGAAGCCGCTCCAGGCATTGAATGGCTGGTAGTAGCTGTTGGAGAATCCAACGCCTTGGCTATTGAACGTGCCGACAAGTTCGTCTTGATCGCCGTACCAATAGCTTCTGGTTTCCAGCGTGGCGTTAGCAGTCGGGCCGTCGAAGTAGCCGGTGCCATCCAGTGGAAAGTCTTCAAAATCGACCACAATATCTGCGAAGGCAGGGATTGTGGTGATGCTCAGCCAAGCGGCAAAGACGATTCGAACAGTCATATTCATGCTAGAAATCTTGTGAGATGAATGTTGTAACGGTGGGGTTCGGCGAAGGCAGTTAGTGGATTGAAGTGACCCGCAGCGTTCAAAACGCCGGGATGATCTCATTACCGCGTCGTGAAAGCAGGGCCGAGAATATTTTGAGGTCGAGTTGCTCGGTCACGAACCGGGCCGATCCGTCCACCATCAAGAAATTGGCGCCACCCGGGTGGTAGCTATGGAACTCTTGGCCGAAATCACAGAAGTTGCCTTCGCGACTTTTCAATGAAGTCGAGCAAGATGTCCAAGAAGTTCCCGGTTGGACGTGGGCACTGATCGGAGCGCTCTGATCAAATAGGTTTTTGTGTCCGACCCAAATCGAATGCAGTCCTTCGGGCGATTCGCCCAAAACGATGGTCTGCGAGGAACCGTCAAGGATGTCTCGCATACCAATTTGCTGATCCTGGCCAAACAACAGCACACCGCGACCGGTTCCGCCCGCGATGCCGACGTCTGAATAGTTGTTCTGGCAATTCGTCAGCGGGGCACAGCGCAAACCACGTTCGCCATAATTGCCGCCGTAGTCGGTGCGACCATAGAGAATCGTGGATGTGGGTGTATCGCCATTGGGTCGCAACAGCGTCGATTTTGGCGCCGAGGGACACAGGTAGGTCGGAACGACTTCCGCGCCCGCGGCATGATTGACTGGATCGAGATACGGCACATCAAGTTTCAACTGGTCATACAGCCCCGGTTGTTCGATGAAGGGCAAGAGGACCGTGCCCCAGCTCGGTCGCCACAATCGGCGCAGCGCCGGGTTGGTGGCGCTGGCGACGCCCGCACCACCAATCGGGAACTTGCTGTAGATGCTGTGATAGTTATGAAAGCCCAGCCCCATTTGTCGCAAATGATTGACGCACTGAATCCGTCTCATCGCTTCACGTGCTGATTGGACTGCCGGTAACAATAACGCGACGAGGACGCCAATGATGGCGATCACGACGAGCAATTCGATCAGGGTGAACCCACGTCGATGGCTTTCGACATTGGCCGGGTCGGCCTGCAATTTGGATTGACGCGACCGGGCGTTCATTAGAACCCGCCGTTTACTTTCGCCATCGAGGGTTGACCAACTGGCGATTTCGTGACGCGTGCGACCGCAACCGACGCAGACGTCGCTGCGGTTCAACGAACAGACGCGGTTGCACGGCGATGCCGTCAAAGCATCCATGGCTAAGTTCCGCCTGCGTACGTGAGTGACTCTTTCGGCGATAACACCAAAAATAGGCGGATGGTCCAGCACTCAAAGTCAAGTCGCGCCAGCGAGCAAAAACTCAACACGGCGCCAATCCAATGAATGCTGCAACGTTTGCCTTAGTCCCGGAAGGCACGGAAACGTCTCGATCGAGGTAGGTCTTCTGACTCACCCCCATCCCATCACTCCCAACCTTCTCGCCCGCAAATTGCGAACAATGGTTCTTCTACAGAAGGAGCGACGAATACGATTCGATCAAGAATCGCGGAGGGCATACAGCGGCCGGACCGTCCCGGAATTTCACCGGAGTTCCCTGTTCATTTGCACCACAGCAGCGATGCAAATCACCTCGAACGACTGCATCCTAACGACGGAATGGTCGACGTCAAGCCATGAATTGACGGATCAAACCGAGTGAGCGGATAGGGCCCCGGCCGGAATTGACGCCAGCCGAGACCGACCGCGAAAACAGTTATCATGGCCCCTATGCTTCGCAATCGAACCACAAGGAGTCATCGGGTGATGCAAAGATTGATCAAGGGCGTCATCGCGATCTGTGGGGTCGTGACGCTGGGTTTGGTCGCAGGCGTAGCGGCCATGTCTGAGGAGGTGGACTATGCCGGCGAGTTGCCACGAGTTGAAGCAACTGAACCCGCGGAGGCGCTGGAGACATTTGCGGTCACCGAGGGGTTCGTCATTCAATTAGTCGCCGCGGAACCGCTGGTCGCGAGCCCAGTCGCCATTGAATGGGACGAAAGCGGAGCCATGTACTTTTGTGAAATGCGTGGCTACAGCGAAAACCGGGATGACGCAATTTCACGAATCGCGCGGCTCACGGATCAGGATGGCGACGGTGTCTACGACTCGCGTACCGATTTCGCAAGTGGATTGCATTGGCCCACCGGATTGTTCCCGTACGACGGAGGCTTGTTTGTCGGCGACGCACCGGACTTGTGGTATTTCAAAGATACGACCGGCGATGGCGTTAGCGATCTCAAGCAACGGGTGCTGACGGGTTTCGGAACGTCCAACGTCCAAGGGCTGATGAACTCATTTCGCTGGGGACTCGACAATCGAATTCATATCGCTTGCAGCAGTGTCGGCGGAAACATTCGCGCCGCGCATTCGCCGAGCAATGATTTGGGAGTCAACATCCGCGGGCGCGATCTGGCGTTTGATCCAAAGACGCTGAGCTTTGTTCCAACCAGCGGTGCGGCCCAACATGGCATGTGCTTCGATGATTGGGGACGCAAATTCGTTTCTTCGAACAGCGATCACATTCAGCAGGTGATGTATGACGACAGCTACATCGCTAGAAACCCTTACACGCTTCCACCACCATCGCGGGTGTCGATTGCTGCCGACGGACCTCAAGCGGAAGTGTTTCGCACCAGTCCCGTCGAACCGTGGCGAATCTTGCGAACAAGGTTGCGAGTCACCGGACTCGCCAAGGGGCCAATCGAAGGCGGCGGTCGACCCGCCGGATACTTTACGGGCGCGACCGGAGTGACGATCTACCGCGGTGACGCTTGGCCGGAGACGTGGAAAGGGATCGCCGTGGTCGGTGACGTGGGCAGCAACCTCATTCATCGCAAACGATTGAGTCTGGACGGTTTGGTATTCGTCGCGCGGCGGATGGACAATGAGCAAGAATTCGTGACGTCGACAGATATCTGGTTTCGTCCCGCCCAGTTTGCAAACGCGCCGGACGGGTCATTGCACGTCGTTGACGTTTACCGCGAAGTCATCGAGCATCCACAGTCACTACCAACGGAAATCAAGTCTCACTTGGATTTGACATCCGGGCGCGATCGTGGCCGCATTTATCGGATTGTCGCCAGCGACGTTACCCAGCGGAAACAAACGACCTTGCAAGGTGCTTCAACGGTTGACTTGGTTCAGACGCTCGCGCATCCCAACGCATGGCACCGCGAAACCGCCGCGAGACTGTTGTACGAGCGGCAAGATCCGTCAGCCATCGAACCGCTCCGCGAGTTGGCCATGCGAAGTAACGAAGCGCTTGCGCGAATGCATGGGCTATATGCGCTGGACGGTATGGGGTCGCTCGACGAAGAAGTGATCCTTGGTGCTTTGCATGACCCACACGAACAAGTGCGTCGCCACGCGGTACGTTTGTCACAAAGGCTGTCCAGGACCCCAGCAATTACGGAATCGTTACTTCGGCTTGCTGACGACCCGTCAATCGAGGTTCGCTACCAACTCGCTTTTACCCTGGGAACCTGGGGCGATGGTGAGACGGACGACAATGCGACGGATCACAGAAAGCGAGTTCAAACGCTTGCCGAAATCGCCCGCCGAGATCCAGATAACTCGTGGATCGCTGCTGCGGTTTTGTGTTCCATCGGCGCCGATTCGGAAGTGCTCAAGCGCCAGTTGTCCGGAGAGTTGCCCGAGCTGGCAGCACGTTTGGACGAACAAAGTGCCATTCGAAAAAAAATTCAAAGCGAGAGAGCGGGTGAGGTGCAACCCGTCGAGTCGTCTCCAATGATCGTTCGCGATCCGGAGACAATCGCCAAACGCGAGCAAGTCGTGGCAAGCTACCGAGACGCGTTGACGTTAGCCAGTGACCCGGAGCGTGGACGCGAGGTTTTCAAAAAGCATTGCAGTATCTGTCACCGGGTCGACGGTGTGGGATACGAAATCGGGCCCAATCTTGCCACCATCAAAGCGCGTGGCGCCGACACATTGCTCACGGCAGTGCTCGATCCCAATCGAGAGGTAAATCCCCAGTATCTGAATTATCTCATATCGACCGTCGATGGTCGCGTCATCACCGGAATGATCGTGGACGAAGGCGCTACCAGTGTGTCGCTTCGGCGCGGCGAAAACATTACTCAACGTATCCTCCGCGTCGAGATCGATGAATTCAAGAACTCAGGTCTATCGATTATGCCAGATGGATTTGAAGAGGTGATCGATCGACAAGCGATGGCCGATCTGGTGAGCTACCTCATGCAAACACGTTAGCATCGACCACTTTCGCGCGAGATGAGTTGTATCTGATGAATGAACGGGATGAGTCAAGCGTCCGCATCGGCATTGTGACGGTATCGGATCGTGCCAGCCGCGGTGCGTACGAGGATCGTGGCGGTCCGGCGATCGAAGCGTACTTGCGGGAGGTCGTGTCCAGCCCATGGACGCCGATCAAGCGGGTCATACCGGACGAATCGGTGGAGCTATCCAGCACGCTACGGGAATTGGTCGACAACGACCGGTGTTGCTTGGTCATCACCACGGGCGGGACGGGGCCATCGCCACGTGATGTCACGCCCGAAGCGACGGAATCGGTATGCGACAAGCTGCTGCCAGGGTTCGGCGAATTGATGCGACGGATTTCTTTGGAGAAAGTCCCTACGGCCATTCTTTCTCGGCAAACCGCTGGAATTCGCGGCCAGTCGCTAGTCGTCAATTTGCCGGGCCAGCCACGTGCCATTGGCGAGTGCTTGGACGCCGTGTTTCCGGCGATCCCTTACTGTATCGAGTTAGCCGGCGGGCCAGTGATCCAAACACACGAAGGTCGAGTCAACGCGTACCGCCCCCCCAGCGAGAAGACTCGTTAGCTGGATCGAGGTTGAACGATGATGTCGGCGAGCGCATCGCGAAGCGGGTCGTCTGACTCGCGACAGAACCCCCAGTGCTCGCGCCGCCGCCATCCTTCGGCGTACGTAAAACGTCCGCTCATCGCTCCCACTTGTCCGGTCAAATCACGCATCGTTTGCACATAGCTGTCCATCCCTTGGCTTCGATCGAGCCATTCTTTTTGGCTGGCGTGACATTCCAGTGATTTGACTTTTTGGTCGAGCACATCGTCGGTGCCAACGATGTATTGCGGGATCACCGGCTCGCCCAGCGGAGTCGCGTTGCCGTGTGGTTGCGCGTGATACACCGTGACGGGTTCGGTATAAATGTCAACTGGTGGTTCAGTTTCGAAATTGGGCATCGCGTGACAGAACGCAGCCGAGACAGCCAATCGACATGCGTTCTCATGATCCTCCATGTAGTCGATCGGTGCATGCGTAAGCAGGATGGACGGCTTGGCCAGACGAACGACGGCGGCAACCTTGCGTAGCATCTCCGTCGAGTACGCGATTTCCATATCGGGGCAGATCGGATCGTAGAAAGTCGCACCGAGCACTTCTGCGGCGCGCTTGGCTTCCTGCAATCGCACTGCGGCGCACTCGCTGCGGCTCATCGTGGTCGACCCGCGGCAACCGTCCGCCAAGTTCATGTAATGCAAGGTCCAGCCACGCTTGGCGAGCTGGAGCATCGTGCCGGCCATGAGGAACTCGATATCATCATGGTGAGCTGCGATCGCAAGGACGGAAGGCATGGCGGTACATTTCCAGAATGAAGAGGCTGGCGTGCGGGGCGGGGAGGGAACTGAATGCTTCTATCTCATGAAACGTCACATTTGACAACCGCCGCCACAGCAGCGTGGCATTCCGCAGGCATCCCCGCCACTGGCTACCGGCAGGCTCGAACCGTTCTTGACGCTGGGCGCCGCAGTCACGCTGAGCAATCGCTCGAGCCCGCTGGAACCACAATCGGGGCAGGCGACTTTCTCGTCGGTGCCACGAACAAGAATCTCAACAACATGTTCACACGATTTGCATTCGTATTCATACAGCGGCATGATAAACCCGGATCGGAAATGAGATTTCTATTCAACCCAGCCACATTGCACTGGTTTCAAAATGTCTAGCTTAGCTCTCACCCGCGATCAAGTCCGCAGAGTCGACCGAATCGCGATCGAGCATTTCGGCATGAGCGGATTGGTGCTGATGGAAAACGCCGGACGCGGGTGTGCGGAGTCGATCGCCCACATCATCCGCGAAATTTCCGCTGGCGAAATGGCCACCGCCATGCGACCGCCAATCATGACCGTCGCGATTTTGTGCGGCAAGGGAAACAATGCGGGCGACGGCTATGTGATCGCACGGCATTTGCAGGTATTGCGGATTCCCGTCACGCTTGTGCCGCTGGTCGCGTCCCAGGAGCTCCAGGGCGACTCGCTGGTCAACGCGAAGATTGCCGAAAAGGCGTCGATTCCCACCGTGAGCTGTCCCGATGCAGATCAACTCCAGCGGCTGTTGTTCACGTCGGGGGTGATCGTCGATTGCATGCTCGGTACCGGTGCCCAGGGGCCGCCACGGGAGCCCTTTGCCTCCGCGATTCGATTGGCCAACCATGCCGACGCGATTCGAATTGCCATTGATCTACCGACCGGATTCGATTGCGATCTTGGTGATATCCGTAAGAAGTCGGGGGCGGAGACGAGTCCCATTTTTTGTGCGGACCATACCTTGACGCTCGTCGCTCGAAAAATCGGATTCGATCGCAGTCCCGATTCGCCGGTACTCGGAAAAATTCAGGTCGTTTCGATCGGCATACCCCAACGAATGCTTGACGAACTCGCCGCCGACGTCCTGAGCCAGCGATGAATTATTCGCACGATCGAGGCTCGGAGAGTACACTTGAACCAGAGCCGATTGCGTCGGTCGAGTTAGTTTGAGCCTGCTTCCCCCCAGGGCCGAAACCCGCTTATCTCCGCTCGTTAGGAATATGACGATTTTACCAGCCTCGATTTTGCTGGGTCGATCGTCCAACGAGCCATTCATGTTGGCAGAGAACGATGATTGAAAGATTGATCTTGCAAAGATTCTCGGTGCTGGCGGTCGCTTTGATGGCTGTCGCATCAGTGACCATGCCGTCTGTCTGGACGGGTACCGCCATGGCATCAAACCTTCTCACGCCGGCGCAAGCGTCGCGTTTGGGATTGACCGAAGCATGGCGTCGCCAAATGCAGGTGCCTGGTGGAGCTCAGTCGATCGTCGACCAACAAGTCCACGTCATTGAAGGTCAAGTATTAGAGTTCGTCGAAGTCATCGAAGGGGCGGCGACCCCAGCGGGTAATGGAAAATCGGCACCCAACAGTAGCACCGGCGGTGAGGGTGCGATCTCGGATTTGGACGTCACCAGCGGCTTGCCCAAGGCAGAAGGAGTTTCGCCTGAAAACGCGAAAGTGTTTGCTCGCTATCGGATCGACCCATTTGGTCCAGTAGAAACGAGACTCGATAAGGCGGAGGCCGAGCGCCAGGCACGCCAGCAACTGCGGATCTTGGAGCGGCGAGGAATCAAAGCTCGGATAACAACGCGAAATGCGCCGCTCGTGCGTTTGTACACGCTCGGCAATGACGGCACATTGCAGTGCCAGGACGGCGAATCGGGCGAGCTCATTTGGGTCGTGCATGTGGGCAGCCGTAGTCTCGGCTATGGTTCGCTCGGCGTGGGGACCGATTCGTTAACGGTTATCAACGGAAGTGACTTCATTCGCATCGATGCGGCCAATGGGAACGAAATTACAACCCAGCGAATCAAGAGTGTGCCCATTCACGGTGCCGTCCACGCCAGCGACTTTAGTGTTGTGCCCACGATTCGGGGTGGCGTCGAATGTCATCCGCTTTCGGATACTTCACTCGATCCCTTTATGGAACTTGTGACGGGAGTCGCTACGGCGATCCCCACCAACGCACCGGGAAGCCCTTATATTGCCTGGGCGACAGATCGTGGATTCGTCTATTTCATGGAGCTCAGTGGTCGTCCGTCCGTCCAATTCCGAGTTAACACCGACGGGAACGTCAACGGTCGATTGGCAGCTGCCTCGGGGGATCGGTTTTTCTTTGGAAGCGACATCGGCCAAGTGTACGCGGTGCACGCGACGCGAATTGGTGAAATTCTCTGGAACAAACCGTTCGGTGAGCCCTTTTACAACCGGCCGCTCGTGCACGGCGACAAGGTCTTCATTCGTTCTTCGTACGGTTCGCTTTTCGCGCTGAACGTCGATTCTGGGATTATGGCTTGGGACAGGACAACGGCTGGTGTGGATGAGTTGATCGCCTGTTTCGACGATCGGCTGTACGTCCGAATGCTCAGCGGAGTCTTGGCGGTGATTGACGCATCGACGGGTGAAATTGTGCAAATCATCTCCTCGGTGCAGGTGAACAAGTTGCTCACCAATTTTGTGACGAATCGTCTCTATCTGGTGGACGATTCCGGCGCCGTCCAGTGCCTCAAACCGATCGGTTCCGATTTGCCGGTGGTCGATGTGGCAATGCAGAGCACGGCTCCCAAAGCATCGGTCGAGGAATCTCCAGTGAAAACGGATGAAACGCCAAACGACTCGCCGAAAACCGCCGATCCGTTCGGTGCCGGTGCGTCCGATCCATTTGGAGCTGGCGCGCCAGACCCCTTTGGGGCCGGGGCCGGCTCGGACCCCTTCGGTGCTGGCGGAGCAGATCCTTTCGGCGCTGGAGGTGCGGCACCCGGAGGCGCCACGCAGGATCCGTTCGGTGGTGATCCATTCGGGAACTAGCGAGCTTGATCACGCGGATGATCGTTTCGATCCTGGTGGGGATGATCCGTTGGTACCAGGTTATTTTGAGCCCGCTCAAAGGTCCGAGTTGTCGATTCACACCCACGTGCAGCCAGTACGCGATCGAAGCGATCCGCTTGCACGGCCCAATCCGGGGATGCGTTCGGTCGGTCGTTCGCATTCTCAAGTGTCATCCCTGGCATCCCGGTGGGCACGATCCTCCGTAATTGTGACCGGCAAGATCTTCTCCCGTTGAGGGTGGGGGATAAAATAGGCGGAACATTCCGGCTGGTTCGTGCGTCCTACTTTGCGTTTGCTCGGCTGGTATGTGATGACTCGACTCGTTCGCTCGTAGTTCGATTTGAAACGTCTGCGTCCATTTGTTCAGCTCGTGTCAGAGGTTTGACTCGGGTTCTTGTCAAGCTGTGACGATTGTTCCGAATTTCATCGTCTTGCCGGCGAAGCTTTGCCGACGAGACACCGATGACGGCGTCGTTGCGTCATCAACGCTGGGTTGTCGTTTTTGCTTTGCTTTTCGCGTCCCCCATGGACTTTGGTTATGCGTCCTCGATTTTTCGGTTCACAAGAGCACTTGCTAGCTAGCCCCGGATCGAAGCATCCGTCGCGGCGAACTGGGAATTCCCCCCTACGGCGCTTGCTGGGCGGGTTTGGCGAGCGACGCGAGTCGACGGATGCCAAACGTGGTCGGCTGCTGCTGGAAACGCTCGAAAGTCGCCAGATGATGGCCGGCGACGTGGAACTTTTGTACACCGGAAGCGACCTGGCCCAAACGCAATCGACGTCGGCTTTGAGCTCGAGTGATGAAGAGCTGATTGGACAGGCCGAAGGTGAACCGGCGCCGGATCTGGTGGCATTCGCCAAAGCCTTAGACGATGCGGGCGTGCAATTCTTTGGCGCGGCATGGTGTCCGTTCTGCAGCGAGCAAAAGCAATTGTTCGAAGACGGAGACGACTTCCTGCCGTTTATCGAGGTCACCGGACCCGATCGACAGCTCAACTCCATTGGTATCTCCGAAGGAATCACCCAGTTTCCCACTTGGAAATTTACGGACGGGACGACGGCAACGGGGGTATTGTCGCTTGCCACGCTCAGCCAGCGCAGCGGCATCGCCATCCCGACGAGCGAGACACCTTCGTTTGCCGCCATCGGTCCGCAAACGGTTCTCATCGGATCTCCGTTGAACATTCCTGTGAATGCCTATGATCCCAACGGCGGTCCGTTGACGGTCACGGTTACTGTTGACAATCCCAACTTGCTCGAAGCGGTTGTTCGCAGTGGGAATCGTTCCATTCGAATCGATATGAATGGTTACGACGACATGGTGTTCGAATTGTTTGAGGACGAAGCACCGCGACCGGCAGGCCGCGTCATCGAGCTCGCCAACAGCAACTTTTATGACGGGATTATTTTTCACCGCGTTGTCAATGGATTTGTAATCCAAGCTGGAGATCCCACCGGGACGGGCACGAGCGGTTCAACGCTCGGAAACTTTGATGACCAATTCAGTGCCAATCTGCAGCACAATCGCAGCGGGGTGTTGTCGTTTGCAAAGACGACTGACGACACGAACAACTCTCAATTCTTTATCACGGAAACGCCGACGCGGCACCTGGATTTCAATCACTCGATTTTTGGTCAATTGGTCGAGGGCGACGACGTCCGCGAGGCGATCAGCGGCACCGCCGTGGACTCGTCGGGCAAACCGGCCACGGACGTGACGATCACATCGATTGACGTTTTCAATGACACCGAAAACTCCGTGGTGATGCTCAAAGCAAGAGGCAATGCGACCGGTACCACCAACGTTCGGTTCACTGTCACCGACGCCCAAGGAAACACGTTTAGCGAAGTCGTACCGGTGACCATTGCGGCGGATACTGCGAACAGCCAACCCTTTCTGAACCAAATCACCACGCCGGCGACATCAGCCATCAACACGCCGGCGACGCTGCAGCTTTCGAGTGTCGATGTGGAAGGTGATGCCGTCACCTACACCGCGGCTGTGGCCGCCGGAAGCTCTGGGGCTACGGCCACCGTCAACGCTGCGACCGGACTCGTGACAGTCACACCCACGACCGGGTTCACCGGGACCGTCAACGTCGTGGTCGGTGTCAGACCCGGCACGGGTGTTACGGGCAATGTCGCGACGGACGCGGACACTCAAACCGTCGCATTCAAGTTTGAAGGCGAACAAAGTAGCGCTGGCGCACCGACCGGTGTGGATTTGTTGGCGACGAGCGACACTGGCATCAGCAGTACCGACAACACTACCAACGCCGGTTCGTTGACATTCACCGTCAGCGGCGTCACCAACGGGGCAACCGTCGAACTTGTTCGAACCGGTTCGAACGTGGTGATTGGGACGGGGATTGCTACTGGTACAACAATAAATATCACGACGAGCAATATCGCGGCGCTGGGCGACGGGACTTACAGCATCGCGGCTCGCCAGATTGTGGGCGGAGTGACCAGTTCATTGTCGCCGGCCTTGTCATTAATTTACGACCGTACCAACCCGGCATCGGTGGTCGGTTCGGCATCGACCCAGGCGAATGTCGGTCGTGTCTACACAACCGACTTGGTGAGCCCCGAAGAGGGATCGGGATTGCGTTATGCCTTGACGGCCATGCCCAGTGGCGCGACCATCAATGAGTCCACTGGAGTCATTAATTGGACGCCGTCGGCAACGCAGACCGGCGCCAATGTCTTCACGCTCCAGCTAACCGACGTGGCCGGTAACGTCCGCACCGAATCGTTCACGGTCACGACTGGCGGAGCGCCTCAAGCCGAAGTCAAGTTGCAAGTGACGGACTTGAATGGCAATGAAATCAGCAATGTGAATGTCGGGGATACGTTCTTGTTGCGAATGATCGGAGTCGATGCACGCAGCGGGTTTGACCTCCGTGGTCTGTTTGCCGCCGCCGCAGACGTCACCTTTGACAGCACGCTGATTCGTCCCGCCGCGGGTGCGACGATCGAGTATGCCACCGGATTCACGACGCAACGCGGCGGCGTCCTTTCCACCGGCCTGATCGATGAACTGGGCGCGGCGAGATCCGATACCGTTCCGTCGAATGTGCGTGAGTCGCTTGTCGCCACCATTCGTATGACCGCCTTGGCCGCTGGGACGGTCAATATCGCCAGTGATCCAGCCGAGAACGTGAACAGTGAAGTCTTGTTGTATTCCGTCGACAACCGGATTCCACCAAGTGCGGTCGCTTACGGCAACGTTTCACTATCAATCGGGCAAGGCAACTTTACTCTACGGCCCGATTCGCTCACCGTCGTAGAGGACTCCGCAGCAACGGTCGTCAACGTGCTAGCCAACGATGTCGTCAACAGTGGCAGCGGCACGCTTTCGGTGACGGCGGTCAGCCAACCGACAAGCGGCGGCACGGTGACGCTTTCCGGTGGTCAGGTGAGATTCACGCCGACAGCAAATTTTAACGGTACGGCCGAGTTCACTTACACGGCCGCCATCACGGGCGGAGGTTCCCAGACAGGCACCGTGACCGTCACGGTGACACCCGTCAATGATCCGCCCACCGGCGTCGCGGATTCGTTCACGGTGGACCAAGATTCCGCAGCCACCGATCTAGACGTGTTGGCCAACGACAGCATCGCGCCGGATACTGGTGAAACGCTGCGAATCACCCGAGCTGTGAACTCCAGTGCCGGATCGACCATCTCTGTCAACACGGCCGGAAATCGCGTTAGTTACCGTCCGCCCGCCGGC
Source organism: Pirellulaceae bacterium (assembly GCA_041741195.1). Taxonomy (GTDB): domain Bacteria; phylum Planctomycetota; class Planctomycetia; order Pirellulales; family Pirellulaceae; genus JBBSJZ01. The sequence continues at coordinate 176,687 of JBGSKM010000118.1, read as the reverse complement.
TTTATCGGGACGGACACATTTACCTACACGGTCAGCGACGGTGTCCTCACGCGTGACGTGCAAGTGACGGTCAACGTGCGTTCGACGGATGCTCCGCCGACTGCCGTTGCGGATGCGTTCACCGTGGTCGAAGATGCCGCGCAAGCGTCGTTCGATGTCATGGCGAATGATACTCGCGATGCGAGCAATCAAGCCTTTGTGATTTCGGCCGCCGGCGTTCCCAGCCAGGGTGGAACCGCCAGCGTCAGTAGCGATGGGACTCGGCTGTTGTATCAACCCAAAGCCAACTTCAATGGTACCGAAACGGTGACCTACACCATTCGCGACACTGGCAGCGGTTCAGCGACAGGAACCGTGACGTTCACGGTAACCAGTGTCAATGATGTTCCTCAGTCGGCCAGTCCGACGCAAAATGTGAGCCGAACCGCTGGCGAGACACTCGTGTTTTCGATCAGTGATTTGCCCGCCAACCCGGACACCGGCGAGACGCTTAGGTTCACGGCCATTGGCGTTCGCTCCAATGGTGGTGCGGCGCGAATCAGCTCCGATGGGACCCAAATCTTTTACACGCCTCCCTCGACGACGTTCACCGGTGCCGACACCTTCACCTACACGGTTTCGGATCCCTCCAACTTGACGTCCACGGGTACGATTACGATCCAAGTCAATGACTTCACGATGATCGACGTACCACTGTTGTTAGGTGATAACAGCCGATTCGTGTCGCTTGATGCGTTCACACTTTCGGGAACCGACGTGCTGGGTGCGACGGTGTCAAGGCAGGTGACGAGCAACGGTAGTGGCATGTTTTTTCAAAGCGTGCTGCCGGGGACGTATACCGTGAATGTTCCGGCGGTACCGTTCCTGCAAGGTGGCGATCAACCACAAACGTACTCGTTGGTCGTTGCGAACGATTCGTTGGCAAGTGACGTGAGTGTGTCACCAAATTTGGGTTCCTTGCGAGCCAAGTTTGTTTCGATGTCGGATTGGTTCGGATCGTCACCCAAGAACTCGATTCTGGCGGGCATCATTCCTGGACAGTCACAAGTGTTCGCGTCGCTCTCCGCAGGCACAAGCACGATCACCAGTCCCACGCTAGCGCTTGATAGCACCGGCGCGACGTTGACGGTCAGCGGCAAGAATTCAGCGGGCGCGAACGTCAGTGCGTCGCTTCCGACAACCGATGCTCGTCGCGTTCAACCACGCGGACAAGTCGGTAATATGCAATTGGTTCGAGTCAGTGTCGAAACGGCTGATGTGACTTTCAATCCCGTGACGACGACCACGCAGACTTCCGCGTCGGATTCTGGTTCTGATTCCGCCGTATCGTCCACTTTAAGTTCCGAGAGTGTATCGAGTACAGAATTGCTTTCAGGCGCCGAAGGCGAACTCATCGCAGCGAGTTCGCCTCTGTCGGCACCGCTGGGTGTTCAATCCGTCGCTAGCCAGGGTTCGTCATCGTTATCGATGGGAGCCGGTCAACCGATCGCGAGTGACTCGCCGATCTTATCCGCCGTCTCGCGCGTCGACGTGAACGTTCCTTCGTCGTCCACCGTCGCGGCCGCACGACGTGCGTTGGCTAGCTCCGTCGCGGATACCAACAATCCTGTGGATGCCGCCATGAGTGATGTCATGTCGGTGCTGACGCTTCGTTCGGCGACGGCCGATTCCGTCGCCGAGGCACGCGATATCGATTCAACTCTCGACGAAAGTATGGTCGACGAGGCGCTGAGAACGGCCATTTAAGACCCGTTTTCCGACCTGATCGTGGCGGCATAGTCAACCCCAGTCAGAAAAAGCCCGGAAATCGTTGGTTTTTTGGCGAAAGCCGGGTTGCGTGGAAGCGTTGGGGGGCTTAACACTTTGCCGTTATCCAACGAAGGAGTTGGTCGCAATCAAGCGATTAATTACTCAACAATGCTCAACAAAGGTTCTCGCAAATGGCCAAGGCCGCTCCGGCGCCAAAGAAGGCACCAACCAAGACACAGATTCTAGCGAACATCGCTGAGGCAACCGAGTTGCCAAAGAAGGACGTTGCTGCTGTCTTCGATGCACTCACCGTCGAAATTGAAACGGCACTGGCGAAGGCCGGTCCTGGACAATTCACGATTCCTGGCTTGTGCAAAATCATCCGTCGTGATGTGCCTGCCAAGCCAAAACGCAAGGGACGCAACCCAGCCGACGGCAGCGAAATTTGGCTCGATCCCAAGCCAGCGAGCAAGAAGGTCACCATCCGACCGCTCAAAGCTCTCAAAGAAATGATCTAAGCATCATTGCGTGGTTACATTGGCCAGTCCGCTGTACGCACAGCGGCTGGCAATGTTTTTTCAATCAAGGTGTGTTTCAAGAAGCTTCATGCTCTTCACACTTTGGCATCGATCGAAACATCGAGTCGAAGTGACGTCACTGATGCGGGTGGCAAAGTGAGTCGCCCGTCGCTGGGCCATGAGACGTCCCGCGTTTGCATGACCTCCAAACAGTTTAGCGAAGAGATCTCGGTCGTGGGCGATTCAGCGATCACGACGCCTCGCCCTGAGTTGATTTTGCCCTGATGAATATTTAGGTCGATCGCCAGCGACTCATCAAAGCGAGTGTTGACCAAGTTCACGAATACTTGGTTCTCGGTGCGACTGGCAACGGCATCAATGCCTGCCGGAATCGGCCCCAATTGAAGCGAATGGGTTCCAAGGTGTTGTCGGAATTGTCGCATCACGAGTGCGACTGGCATTAGGAACACGCGATCGGGATGTGTGCCCAGCAGGATTGCGTTGACGTTACAGCGAGTCCCACAGAAATCTGCGGCGGTCGCTATTTTGAGGACATCACCATGTCGCTGGTGGTTGTTCAGAATCCGCGCGTAAGAAACGCCGGCCGCCCACGTTCGAAGGACGTCGTTGCGATGGTTTCCTGGAATCGAGAAGTGGCATTCGGTCATCCCCAAAGGTATTCCAGCGCCATCGGAAAGTTCGCGGATGCTGCGGATCTTGCGGTCGTTGTGTTCCCACGCGTCCATCAGGATTTGCCAAGTCCGTCCTTGGAATAAGACGTCTCGTTGCCAATTTGCCAGTAGCGGATGTCGTGCGGCGACGCGTGACCGTGCTGGCGACGAATCGCATGATCAGGCTGGTTGCAGTACGCGACCCACTCGGCCGCTTCCTTGGCAGATCCGACGCGATCGCTTCCCTTGGCTTGGCGAAAATGCGCTCGCCCCTCGGACTCGAAATTGACACACATCAGCGCCTCGCTCCCCACTTGGCGGCTGAAGTCGACAAACTCGGCCGTGCCAATTTGGTTCGATTCAATCCCGCCCCAGACGATGTTATGCATCGGCACTCGTTCGCTGCGGGGGCCGACACCTTCTCGCCACTTGTAGTAGGCCGATAGCAGTCCACCCCATCGCATCATTCCAGGTGCCAGGCTTTTCGTAGCTTGGACAAGTTCCGGTCGCCATCGATCGCGTAGGTGGTCCCACGAGGCTTCGACCGAGCTGTCATTGGTTCCCAGCGGTTCCATGAACTGCATGTAAAGAAATGGCGACAACTCGTGTCCTGGCGTGGGATCGATCCGCAGCGATTGTGGTTCGCTGGCAAACGTCCGTTTCGCCGTGATCGACACAAGTGTGCCTGCCGCAATCGTAGAACGGATCAATTGTCGGCGCGTGAGCGACTCGCGAGAGGACTTATTCATGATGTATTAGGCCTTGAGAAGTCGAGATGTGGAAAACGCGTCCACATTTTAGCCCGGCCCAAAACGTTGGCTCGCCAAAGAATGCGAGTGAAGGCGAAAGAAGAGGAAGAATAGACGGAGCTAGCCGGCTAATCCGGGTGGATGCATGTTCGGTTCGCGCCAGTGGCACTAACGGATGCAGGAAGAAAGCGGCTGATGGGATTCGAACCCACGACAACAACGTTGGCAACGTTGTGCTCTACCAACTGAGCTACAGCCGCATGATCTCGTTCGGAGGCAGAGATTAGTGGTAAGTGATACTTGTTGGCAAGCCCACCCGAGACCAATTCTGATCGCCGATGTAACGTGAACGAGCGATTATAGGCTCCAAGCCCCAGCCTGCAAGCGTGACCCAGATGTTCAGAAAAGATGAAAGTTGAGTCCTGGCTGAGGTTGCCAAGTCTCGCTAAAATTTCGCGATTCGGGTCCCAACCCAGTTTGGCTGGCAATCGCCCGTCTCGAATCGAAGCCCATCACGAATTCAACGATGGTGCGACTCGAAATGATAGCGGTGACCTGGCATCCAGGCCAACGGTGGTCACCGGCCGGCCAGCCAATCCACTTCGTTACTCAAGCAACTCCCCATTGAAGGTCTGTTGAAGGATGTCCACCTCCACCGAGCCCGAACTCCAGCCGTCCGAACCGGAAAAGCAACCGCTCCAGTTGGATGTGAAGGTCGAAAGCCCGCAAGCGTGCCTGCGAGAGGTGATCGTGACGATTCCTCAGGCGGAAGTCACGCGGTATTTGAAAGAGGCCTACGACGAACTCGTTCCCGAGGCCCAAGTGCCCGGATTTCGCGCTGGTCGCGCGCCTCGCAAATTGGTCGAAAAGCAATTCCGTGATCGCGTGAAAGAGCAAGTCAAGGGTTCCATTCTGATGGATAGCCTGACTCAAGTCACCGAGCGGGAAGAGTTCTCGGCGATCAGCGAACCGAACTTCGATTACGAATCGATCGAATTGCCTGAAGACGGTGATTTCAAGTTTCAATTCACCGTCGAAGTCCGCCCCGAATTCGAAACACCCCAGTGGCGTGGGCTGGAACTCAAGAAGCCCGTTGAAGAGATCACGGACGCCGAAGTGCAAGTGGCTCTGGACCGAGTGCTGTCCCGCTACGCGACACTGGAGGCAACGGATGCGCCTGCGGAAATGGGCGACAAGCTGCTGCTCACCGCAACGTTCAAGAGCGGCGACAAGATCCACAGCGTCATGGATGAAGAGCGGGTTACAATCCAAACCAGCTTGAGCTTCTCCGACGCGACGTGTTCAGACTTTGGTGCCCTGATGGTGGGTGTCAAGGAAGGTGAAACACGCGAGGGCAGTGTCACGCTTGGTGACAACGTGGCCGACGAGTCGTTGCAGGGCAAAGACGTGACGGCAATCTTCGACGTCGTCGAAGTGCTCAAGCGAGAAAACCCTGAGTTGACCGACGCGTTTTTAGAAGAATTGGGTGACTTTGAAACCGAGGAAGAGTTGCGTACGTTCGTTCGCGATTCACTCGTTCGCCAAGCGGAATACCGAACCCAACAAGCGGTTCGCAAAGCGGTCGTCGACTTGCTGGCCGGTTCGGCAAGCTTTGATTTGCCGCCTGAATTGGTCAAGCGTCAAACGATGCGCGAACTCGAACGCAAGGTGCTGGAACTTCGTCGCAGCGGTTTCGACGAAGAACACGTTCGCCGATACGTCAACGCAACCCGACGCAATGCTCAAGCAGCAACCGAAACGGCACTGCGGGAACACTTTATCCTCGAACAGATCGCGGAAGAGGAAAAGATCGATGCGGAGCCGGGCGACTATGACACCGAGATCCAGTTGATTGCACAACAAAGCGATATGCCCGAACGTCGTGTCCGCGCTCGCTTAGAAAAATCCGGTCAAATGGATGCGCTTCGCAACCAAATTGTCGAACGCAAGGTGATCGAAAAGATCATCGAGGAAGCGAAGGTATCCGAAGAGAAGGTCAGCAAAAAAGCCGAGCCAGAAGCCGACGAATTCGCCGTCTTCCATAATGTCTTGCGAACCAAAGATGATGCCGCAATTCCAGAGGCCAAGTACGACGACAACGTGCTTCCGGGCACTGAGAAGGAAAAAGAGAAAGACAAGGACTAATTGCCAGTCTCTCGATCCTAGCTGAGTCACATCAAAGCCTCTTTCCGCTCGTGGGAAAGAGGCTTTGTTGCTGTTGATCCGTTGCTGAAGTGCGGCTCACCGCAAATGCGTCCCGAGTCACGAATAGCTTGGAATCAACTGCTAGGATCACAAATCCAATTGCTCCGTCTGTCTACTTAGACCGTTTTGAACGCTGCTGCATCGACTGCGCATATTCGAGAATCGTGACGCGTCCATCACGGTTCGTATCCGCGGGGCTGGGGTCGATCAACATCGTCTTCCATTCGCTGGCCGTGATCGCTCCGTCCTTATTCTCGTCGTAGCGGGCAATGATTTTCTCGGCGTACTTTATCGTCTTGTCGTCCACCGGACCGATGCTGGTTGTTGCGGGCGGTGGTGCGCCCGACGAAGAAGCCGAGGTTGGTCCTGCCATCGGGGATCCAGATGAACTGGATGATCCATACGAACTGGGGGTCGACGATGCGTACTTTGCCTGGGTGCCATCATTGACCGCGCGCAGGCACTCCGCCTCAGTGATGACGCCGTCACCATTCAGGTCAAAGCTGAAGAACTCATCGACCAATTCTTCGGTCCATTCGCTCGCATATTCAGCCATCGAAACCTGGCGATCGCCAGCTGTATCCTTATCGGTAAACCATCCCGGAAGCCCTTCAGCACCGCTTCCTGGAAGCACTCGATAGGACTTTCGCCCGTTGTACACGTCAGGAACGCTCACGGTCTCGTCGGAACCGCGATCACGTCGATCGTCACGACGCGATTGTCGCGAATCCTCCGTTTCACGTCGTCGAGCGTAACGAACCGCTAGTTCGCTCGCGGAAAGTTTTCCATCGCGATTGCGATCAAAATCCATCGCGCCGGACAGGCGGCTCGCTTCGTCCTTGCTCAAGAAGCCGTCCTTGTTGCCGTCGTACCGTCGTAAACGCTCTTCGGCTTCGCGGATATCCTCGGGCGATGTCGGTGTGGCCAACATTTCGGCCGCAACGCCAAAGCCGAGTACGGGTTCGGGCATTTCTTCGATCGCCAATCCAAATCCGGGTACCAGCAGTTGGGGTTCCTCCGGTTCCGAACTTCCCCCACGCGAGTCACCGCCACCAGATTCGCGGCTCCGTTGCATTTCTTCGAAACTCTTTGTAATCGCCTTGAGCGAAATCGGTTTGCCGGGTTCGACCTTCAATCCATCTCGCTGCAATCTGCCAATCAAAAATTGAGCAGGGCCCTGTTGCTCTTCCGGGTCCAAAACACCATTGCCGTTCGCATCCAAACGGCTTAGAAAGCTCGAGGGGTCGAATCCGCCACGCGAGCTACCGCGGTCGCCGCCTCCGCCACGATCTCCGCCTCCGAAAGGCCCGCCGGGAGGCCCTCCGCCAAAACCGCCTCGGTCACCCCCGCCGAAGGGACCGCCAGGAGGTCCTCCGCCGAAACCGCCGCGTTCTCCGCCTCCGGGAGGTCCACCACCAAAGCCGCCTCGGCTGCCACCGCCAAAGTTGCCGCCGGGAGGTCCGCCGCCAAATCCACCTCGGTCACCGCCCCCAGGAGGCTGAGCCCAAGCGGAAACGGAACCCATAATGACGGTCAATGCGATTAGAAAAGATTGATGCATGTTCATAGTCTATTGAACCATCGTTGGCCGAGGTGGTTTCGATCGAAATTGCGTCGGAAAGTCCGCGAAAAAGCCACCTGCCACCCAGGCATTCAGCTTAGCCTGAAAATACGACATCCGAGTAGAGAAAAGCGTACAAGCCAACCAGAGTTTTCGCGTCGCGGATCCGGCCTGAACCGATCCACTGGGCAATTTCTTGGCGGCTAGCGATGCGGTTGGTGATTTGCTCGACCGCCTCGCGATCTGGTTCGCCCAGGGTCAAATCACGAGCCACAAACAGGTGCATAAGTTCGTCGCAGATTCCCGGAGCTGAATAAAATTCGTGTATTTGCCGTAATGTTCCCGCCCGATAGCCCGTTTCTTCGATTAGCTCGCGAGCGGCCGTCTCCTGGGCGGATTCATTGGGTTCACGAGTTCCAGCGGGCAATTCCAGCAGTGTTTGGCCCACCGAAGGCCGCTGATTTTCGATCATCACCACATGATCCCGGTCCAAAATCGGCAGCAGCACCACGGCCCCCGGATGCCGCACGACCTCTCGTCGATAGATTTTGCCGTCATCGCCTAACAGCTCCATCGAGTGAACATCGAAACGGGCGCACTGGAGAACCAATTGCTCAGATTTTACTTGGGGCATGACGTTGTTACCTGGGAAGTGACGTACTCGCGAAGCCACCCAGAATACCTGCGGTAAAGCTTGTCGATGGCGCGGGTCGTGGTTACTCTAGACGGTAGAGATCAATTTGACGTGAGTACCAATGTCGGTAGATCGTATCAACGTCGTCCTCCTGAGCCGCTTGTGGCAAGGTACCTAACATGCTGAGACAGAACCCATTCATCTTCCTGCTGGGGCTTGCGATTGTTTCGCCCGCCTTGTTTGGTGTCTGTGCTTTGAGGGCGGATGAAACCTCTCGTTTAGTCGCCATGATGCAGGACGAGCAGCGACGTTTGCCTCCGGATAACACGGTTTTGTTTTCCGCGGCAGCTCGTTCGGTGACCATTCGGTTGGACTCGCTCCAGCAGTTTGAGTCGTCGGAACTTTCCGGCACGATGCTCACCGTTATCGATTCCAACGGTGACGTCGAGAACTTTGAGGCAGACGAATCCGGTGTCGTGACGATTCCGAACGTTCAACCCGGACCTCATGCCATCGTTGCTAACAATGATGATGCCCACGGTTCGACCTTGCTCATGTTTGAAGAGGAAGGCACCGACCAAAATAGGTTGCAGGCACCCGATACACCGGCTCCGCTTGAAGTCGGTAAGGCACGGATGACGCTGGTGAAATTGAACTCGAAAGATCTCATTCCCATTGTCGATAAATATCTGCCGCCATCGAACGATGGCATGGGAAGATTTGTGGCGTCTGATTTGGTTTCGCGAGGTGGCTTTGGGGCTTCGGCATTCTCCGTTCGCGTCGGCGCTGATGACCAACTTTACGGTCAAGTGATCTCGCTTCTTCGGCGCGGACTCAGCGGCGCCGAGCTGCGTGGTACCCACCTGTCCTTGTTCCGTGACGGATTGCAAGTCGGTCAAACCGTTTGCGATGACATCGGTCGATTCATGATTCCGAATGTCACTCCCGGACCTTACGGCATCGTCGCCGCCGGTCCCGCGGGATACACCGCGTTTGGGTTTCGCGCGGTGCGTGGCAATGGCGTGGTGAAGAATGACGGGATCGGTGCGTCGCAACAACAGTTGGTTTCGACGACCAAGTCGGATCAACTTCAGTTGACGTCAATGATGCAAGAGCCAGCCGACGTGCTACCTTGTGTTCTGATTCCGCCCCAGTTCATACCGCAAGTGACCGAGTCGATTCGTAGCTACTATCCGCCACTGGCAGCGAGCGTGCCGCTAAACGAAGTCGCCGGGATTTCGCCGTTGCCAGGAGTCGGTGCGCTGGGGCCATCAGGATTTGGTGGCGGTGTCGCACCAGGCGGCGTCGCACCAGGCGGTTTCGCTGGCGGTGGATTTGCCGGCGGCGGCGGTGGTGGTTTTGCTGGAGGTGGATTGGGAGGGCTTGCCGGGCTTGGTGCGATTGGTGCTGTGATTGCTGTGTCGGCGGCCAACGATGACAATGGAAATGGTGGTATCATTATCTCACCCACTCCCGTCAGTCCCGTTTTGCCTAGCCCTTAACGCAAGAACAGATTATCTATGGCAACGAAACGGATTTTGATGCTGGTCGGCGACTTTGTCGAAGACTACGAAGCCATGGTTCCGTTGCAGATTTTGCAAACGTTTGGACATGCCGTGGACACGGTTTGTCCCGAAAAGAAGACGGGCGATCATGTCGCGACGGCGATTCATGACTTTGAAGGTCACCAGACCTATTCCGAAAAGCCCGGACATCGCTTCGCGATCTCTGCTGACTTTGATTCGCTCAATGCGAGTGACTACGACGCCCTGGTCATTCCGGGCGGACGTGCTCCCGAGTACCTTCGGCTCAATGAAAAAGTACTCGATTTGGTTCGCCATTTTAGCGATGCGGCAAAACCAATCGCTGCGATTTGTCACGGCCCCCAGATTCTCGCCGCCGCCGGTGTGCTGAAGGATCGCTACTGCAGTTGTTATCCTGCGGTCCGCGCGGAAGTGCAGCTTGCCGGTGGCCACTATGTCCAGCCCAACGCGGGGCTTACGAGTGCGCACACCGATGGAATGCTGGTGACGGCCCCTGCGTGGCCAGCGCATCCGGCATGGATGCGAGCCTTCATTGATTTGCTCGACGCCGGAGCTTGATCCACCGCAAGGCAGTCCGCTTGCAATGACTCGCCCCAGAATCGTTGGGATGCGAATGCGGCTATGCCGTCGCAGTGTGAGAACATCTGAGCCGGCACGTACTTGTCGAGGCATCGGAGCGACTACAATCGAGAGCCTCGTTGTCCCCACATCCCGCCCCAGGGATTTCTCTGTTTCGGTAACCATTTTGGTGACTCCCATGCGATTCGTCATGAGTCTCTTTATCACGGCAGCTTGCTTTACGTTGGCGCTCTCCATGTCCCTTCACGCTCAAACTCCAGCAACCATTGGTCGCATCGAAGTTCTTGATCAATCATTGAAATCGAAGCTTGCCGATGATGCAGCCGTCGAAGTCCTTGCCGGTGGATTTACTTGGACCGAGGGCCCCGTGTGGGTGAACGACGAGGGCGCCGGCCATCTGCTGTTTTCCGATATTCCGCGCAACAGCATTTTTCGCTGGAGCGCCGCCGCGGGTATCGAGTTGTTCATGAACCCGAGTGGCTACACTGGTGTGACCTACTACGGACTCGAACCGGGTAGCAATGGCCTGGCACTGGACCCCCAAGGCCGATTGTGTGCCTGCGAGCATGGCGATCGACGTGTTTCCGTGCTCACGCGTGGTGGTGGTAAGCGGACGCTCGTTGATAGCTATGAAGGCCGTCGACTCAACAGCCCGAATGATCTTGTCTTCGATCCCTCGGGGAATTTGTATTTCACCGATCCGCCCTACGGGTTGCCCGAGCGAGCTGACGACCCACGTCGTGAGCTCGATTTTTGTGGCGTGTTTCGACTGGGTACCGACGGCGAATTGAGATTGCTCACGAAGCAGCTCGCAAGACCCAACGGGATTGGTTTGTCACCCGACGCCAAGACGCTCTACGTCGCTCAAAGCGATCCTGAGAATCCGATATGGATGTCGTTCGCAATCAAAGACGATGGCTCGCTTGATGAGGGCAAGGTGATCCGCGATGCCAAGGATGCAATGAAAGAGTTTCCGGGATTGCCGGACGGTTTGACGGTGGCCAAGGACGGTACGCTGTACGCGAGCGGACCCGGCGGTATCTATGTCATGAGCCCGGATGGCAAATTGCTCGGTCGCTTGATCACTGGCGAACGGACGAGTAATTGCACTTTCGATGCGAGCGGGAAAACGCTTTACATCACCGCGGACAGTTATTTGTGTCGCGTGCGAATGAAGTAGCCTTAGCTCACGTATTCGTCGGCCTCATCGCCAGAGGATGGACGTGAGATTTCGCCGGTGTCTTCCAAGTGCCGGACGATATCGACGATCTTTTGCTGAACGGATTCCACTTCGCTTAGTCGAACGCTGCCCAGGTATCCCATCTCTTCTTTGAGATTCTCGGCAGCGCGGCTGCTCATGTTACGCATGACTTTTTCTTGCAGCGGTTGGCTGGCGCCCTTGAGTGACATCGCCCATTGAGCGGTCTCGACATTCTTGAGCAACGCTTGAATGTCTCGATCGCCAAGCTTCGCGATGTCTTCAAACACGAACATCAACCGGCGAATGTCATCGGACAATTCGGGATCTTCTTTGCCGAGTGATTCCATGATGACTCGTTCGATCGAACGTTCACATACGTTCAAGATCTCGGCAACGCTTTCGACTCCACCCGTATTGCTGTGTTGCTGGTTGACCATGCTGCTGAGCCGCATTTCCAATCCGTATTCTAACTCGGCAACTGCGTCGGGGTTGGTTCGACCCATCGAGGCGATTCGGCGGATCACCTCAAGTTGCTTGACGGGATCGAGTCCCCCGAGCACGTCGGCGGCATAGGCGCTCGGGACGTGGCTCAGCAACAACGCAATTGTTTGAGGGTGCTCCTCACCGATAAACTGCAGCAATGTTTGTGAATCGACCTTTTTGACGAAGCCGAAGGGCATCGCCTCAATCGTTTGTTGCAGATTGCTGATCAGATCATTGGCATCGCGGCCGAGGGCCTGTTTGATTAGCTCCTTCGCTCGCTCGAGTCCGCCAGGGGTGGCGTACAGCGAGCTCGCCTTGCTGGTCAAGAACTCTGCAATCACCACTTCTTGATCATCGCCGCCGACGGACTCCGTCTGAGCAATTTGGATGCTGATGGCTTCGATGTAGCGCGGCGGCAGCTGTCCTAGCACACTCGCGGCAGCCTTGGTCGGCAAACTCATCAACAAGATCGCGGCCTTCTGCAGCCCCGCCTCGTCGAAGTTCATCATGCTGCCCGACGACTTCATTCCAACGGACCTTTTCTGGATCGGTTTGCTGGTGGTCCCTGCCGGTTCCATGCGAGTTTCTGCCAATTCATCAAACGGAATGTAGTTGCGTTACTCCTGATATCGACTCAATCGCCAGCCGGAATTGGCAATGGAGCCAATGCGATGGGTCGTAGGGATTTTGAGGAGCCGAACGGTTGCGAGGCACTCATGGAGACGTTGCGGTGTCAACTCGCAGTATCAGCGCATCGCGCAAGGTGCGGTTGAATGGCGGTGGCGATGAGGCATCCCTCGCAACCGGACGCCATTAATGCGAGCAAATCGGTCGCGTTTCGAACTCCACCACCGCTGACCAAACGCCAATTCGGAAATCGCGAGGCTAGCTCACGACACTTCGTCAACGTGATCGGCCCAGAGCAAGTTCCCACGCTGCTCAAGTCGAGAACAATCGCACCCCGGACTTCGGCGCGCTCGCTGGTGGTAAGCCAGTCCGCTTCGCTGACAACTCGCGACATCCACCGCGACGAGGAATAGTCTAAACCGACCCAAACGTTTTCTGAGCCGACGAGCCGTGACAGTTGCTCCACAGCGTCTGGTGCCAGCGCCGTTTCTGCGGTCGCAATCCAGTGGATGTTACCGTAGGACCGGGCCAAGGATTCAATCCGTTGTCGCACCAACCGATCTTCGTTTCCACGCCAACCGACGTCCACGAACAAGTTTGCTTCGGACGAGATGGTATCGGCAATGCGTTCGATCAAGCCGCTGGGTGCGCTGGCATTTTCGATGGCGTCGAGATCGGCGACATAAAGACGACGAAGACCAAAGTGCACGTAGGCGAGCGATAAACGGATCGCGTCACCCTTGACGAAAGGGATCGCTGCATACTTATCTCGATTTCCAGCAATCCCGTGGACGGCTTCCCCGCGTCGTAGATCGATCACGCCGATGAGTGCATCGCCAAGCAAGGTCGAATGACCGGCGAAAGCGTTGGCCAGCAAATTCGCTTGATTCATGAATCCAACTCGCTGGACACTTTTCACGCCCTCTCATCGGAAAAATCTTTGCCCGAGGGCAATCGCCGTGGTCCAGCGGCCGAGACACTTCGCGGCTTGCGATTAGGTCAAGGAAAAAAGTGTTTCGACTTTGACGATGGCGTAGTCATCCGGGAACGTGTGAATCGCCTGCACCAGCATCGATCGCAGACGAGTCTCGACACTGATGTAGCTGAGCGCACCCAAAGCCATGCGGCCGCTGGCGTCGAACGTGTGGAGCAATCCCTCGGTCGGCCCGTTGCCCAATTGCTGTTGGACCATCCAAAAAAGGTCCGGTTCGACTGGCTCGAGCTGGAAATGGGTCCGATACGTGATTCCGCCGCGGCAATCCGCTCGCTCGGTGCGGCTGCCCTTGAGTGGTTTGGAAAGCAAACAGCGGCGGCGTGGGAGGGGTTGATGGGCGCCCGTGGCAACTTCGCAAAGCGTCAAACCACCCGCGTTCCAGGTAATCACATGGCCACAATTGGTAATGTCGATCCGAGCGTCGTACTCACTTCGCTCGATACGTCGAGTCTGGTGAATCGCGTATAGCTCGGGATGCAACGATCGGCTGAATAGGTGAAATGCCAATTCAGCAACTTTGGGGCGAACCGAAAGCACAGGCAGGTATCCGGCAAATGAACGGCAGTTAAAATCCATCGGTCGTGACCTGCTGCGAGATGACGCGGCGTGCCACGATGCTCATTATACGCACCGCCTCGAAAGTGGCTAAAGAGCGTTTATGCGTAGCGATCAAAGAATGTTTTTTTGTCACGTGTGCCATTTCCCCATTGACAACAGCGAGCGTTTTAAGGCCATGGTCATCGTCATCGATAACTATGATTCGTTCACGTACAACCTCGTTCAACGGCTCGGCGAAATTGACCCGAGTATCGATGTTCGAGTCTTTCGCAACGACGAACTTTCGCTCGATCAGCTCGCCGAGTTGAAGCCTTCGCGAATACTTGTTTCACCGGGGCCGTGCACTCCGAATGAAGCGGGCATTAGCGTCGATTTGATTCGTCGGTTCGCCGGCGAGTTTCCCATCTTGGGTGTGTGTCTAGGGCACCAGTCGATCGGCCAAGCACTGGGTGGGAAAATTGTTCGCGCGCCACAGTTGATGCACGGCAAGACAGATTCGATTCGACATGATGACTGCGGCCTCTTCGCGAGACTCGCCAACCCATTCATCGCCACTCGCTATCACAGCTTGGTGATCGAGCCATCAAGCCTGCCCAAAGAACTCATCGAGACAGCGTGGACGACCACCGGTGGCGATCGCCAGATCATGGGTGTGCGACATCGCGAGTTCAAACTCGAGGGATGGCAGTTTCACCCAGAGAGCTTTCTGACTGAGCCAGGCATCGAGTTGCTCACCCGATTCTTGGCCTGGTAATCAAATTGTCGATCACAATCGCCAGCGCCGCGCTGCACAATGGAGTGCTCATGCTCGGTAGCGATTGTCCGTCGCGCGCGACTTGCTCTGGCGCCAGTGGCAAATGAACGAACGCGGTCCGCGTCTTCATATCGAACGCCGCTGAATAGTGTTGGCTCAAGTACAGGACCGCGTTGCAAAGATAGGTCCCCGCATGGTGGCTAACACTTGACGGAATACCGGCTTGAACGAGTGCGGCGTGACATTCCGCCAGCGGAAGCGAGGAACGGTACGCGGTCGGTGCATCGGCTAACAGCGGTGAACCATCGCTGCGCATGTTCAGTCCGACGGACTCGAGTTTTATGAGCGGTGATCCCGGCGACTGTCCAAGGTGCAAGGCGAAGTCGAAGTTTTGTTGCAAGTCTTTGCGCAGCCGCTCACTCATCTGGGTCAAGTCGACCGGATAACGTCGCGTCGTCAACTCCGCGGGACCCGCGTAAAACCGCGTCAGCTCGACCAATGCGAGCCAACTC
The DNA here is from genome assembly GCA_041741195.1 of Pirellulaceae bacterium. Lineage (GTDB taxonomy): Bacteria > Planctomycetota > Planctomycetia > Pirellulales > Pirellulaceae > JBBSJZ01. Next base: position 161,348 of record JBGSKM010000118.1, on the reverse strand, counting down.
GAATTCGTCGTCCAGCGGTCGTAGGGCTCGAATGCCGTCAGGAGAATGCGAGTCACGCTCGGCCTTTTGTCTCAAATGGACGAATAGAAAAACGAAAATGGATGGTCCACCAAAATCATAGTCACCGTCCACGAATCGTGACCTACGATTTTGCTAGCCCCCCATTGCGTCTCCGTTTGGGCTGTAAGTACCCTCGATAAAGATTTCTCAACGATGCATTATTCCGCCTATCCGGATTCTAATGAGCCGCGATCGCTACGATTGGCGATGGGAAGTTTTCTGGCAATTGCCGGGCTTGTTTACGGTCTGTTTGCCGCAGTGCCGCAATTGCAGCAATCGCTCACCATGCGATCCGCGGCGCAACCGATGAGCTGGGCCGAGCTGATCCAGCAGGGACTTAGCGACAATGCTCACATCCAATTGACCGGTGTGGAGATCTCAGCGGACGACAACCAACTGTTGACGATTCAAAAGATGGTCGCCGAACTGGACCCCCAGGGCGATCGCGCGGCGATGCAAAAAAAGTTGGTCGAGTCGCTCCAGGGTGTCGACACCCTCCAACTGCTGCAGCAGTCGACGGTGCCATTGAAGGTGATTCCTCGGGGAATTGATCCAGACCGTGTTCCGGCCGTCATCGTGATGTCTCGATTCGATCCTAGCCAGACCATTGGCCGGGCCGAAGTCGATACGAACTCGTCACTGTCAGGCTACGTGCGCAAAGGCTGGGATTTGAGCTGGGTCGAAAAGGCTCTGCATTTCGTCGGTTACGACACCTTTCAGTTGGATGACCAGCAACGACCGCACTACGTGATCTCTGCAGTCATCTCGGTGCCGGATCGCAACTGGTCGATCGGAAAAGTGGCCACATGCAGTTGCCTTGTCGCTCTGGGACTCGTCATGGCGGGAAGCGCGGGACCGTCCTGGCTGAGCTGGCTCGTGATGCCGGTGCCAAGCCTGCTAAGCATCGTCGGTTTCCCACTCCGGTACGGACGCGGTGGCCGTTTAATTCGCACACTCTACATGTTCATCGGATTGGCTGGGTTGATTGGCGGTGGTTATCTCGCTTGGTACCCAGGCGGCATGATGCAAGTCGGTGGCGATACGTTGTTGCAAAGCCTAGCATTTGTCGCCGTGAGTGTGGGAATCGCGTCAATCTTGGGATCCCGAATCAATGCTCGCACCGCTAGGCCTCGTTACAGGCCAGAGCCCAACCGCGCCTACAAGGAACCCGAACAAGGGTTTAGCATCGCCAAAGCTGCGAAGGCCCAAATTATCGAACCGGTCGCCGATGACCAGTACATGGATCCACGATTGTCCGATGCGAGCGAGGCAATTCTGCCCAAAGTGATGGACGAACAAGTTGTCTCGCTTTGTGACAGCGGTTTTGGTGCTCCGAAGCAAGTGATGGTTCACGACGAAGATCGACGCAATCTGACAGCGTTGATGCTGGGGTGCCACCAAATTGTGCTTTGCGAAGTCAGCGAGAATGGCAAGTCGACGTTGTCGCGATTCGTGAGCGTCCTATCCGATGGACTCGTCGTGGTCACGCTGTCGGCGAGCACGCCGCGGGTATCGCCCTTGCGCGTTGGCGAGAACGGCGTTTACTCGCGATCCAGATCCGACATGCCGACCGAGATGTTGGCCGAGCATTTGGACCGAACAGTGAGTATTGCCGAAGAGCGACGAGCACAAGTCGTAGCGATGGATGAATATGAACGACTTGATGTCTTTCTTTTGGCTCGCCGAGTGTTGATCGACATCCAAAACGAATACGACGAAGCCAAGCGGATTGTTCCGCAAGCAACCTACGGGCGTTTTTCGTTTCCCGGACGCACGGTCGAACAACTCGTGAGGAACTGAAATCTAGTTCAACCGAAGTTGACTGAACGAACCAGCCATTCAGAGAATTGGCCCTTGGGTCGAACTCGCTAGGTGAGTTGTTGTTCGACAGCCCGAAGATTCTCGATGCTGGTCGTCACAAGATGTTCAACACCGGGCTCATAGTCAAAGACTTCAACGCTCACCCAACCTTGATAATCCACCTCGCGCAGCGCTTTCATAATCGGCACGAAGTCGACGTCACCCATCCCTGGACCCTGGCGGTTTGGGTCGTTGGCATGAAAGTGGATCATGAGATCTGCGAACGAACGAATGATCTCGGGTATCGGATCAGATTCGCAACTCATCGCCTTGACATCTAAATGCAATTGCACTTGCGGGCTGGCTACCCGCTCAATCAATTCTCGCGCGTCCGACGCGGCGTTGAGAAAGTTGCCTTCTTCGGGGCCGAGTGGCTCAACCGCGATTTGGATGTCACATTGTTCCAAGACTGGGACGACCGACCGCAGCACTTGGGCAGCGTTGGACAGCGCCGAATCCATCGACTGGCCCGCGACCAAATTTCGTTGCTGGGGCGAACCGAGCACCATCAGACGTCCACCCAAGTCGCCGCAAAGTCGCACCAGTTCGATCATGTACTCCGCCGTTCGCGACCGAACGGCTTCGTCCATCGTGGTCAGATGAAAACCACTCGTCTTAGCGAGTAGCCAATGCAAACCGATGATCTCCAACCCCGCCGATTCGACGGTTGTCCGGTAGGCGCTGCGTTCGGTGGATTTCAGCTCACGGACGTCCGTCGCGAGCATGAAGGGGGCAACTTCCCAGCCCCGATAGCCAGCGTCAAAGGCGTAGGCGAGTGCCCGTTGGAGCGGCCAGTCGCCAAACGTCTCGTTGCAGATCGCGTATCGGAAAGGGTCCCTCGTCATCGGGTGCTACTCCGCTTCGGGTGCGTCGTATTCAAAGCCCATCGCATCATCGACGGACTTGTAGAAACCGCGAACGATCGCACCGGCGTCTTCGTTGCCCAGTAGCATCGCCATCATGCGTTCTTGCGGTTGCAAAAAGCGGCGTTTGAGTTCGTCGATCGGTGGCTGAAATCCGGTGGGACGAACGACGTAGAAAACGCGTTCGGGCTGATTCGGAGCCACACCGGCTTCGCCGATTTCGCTCGTAAAAACCTCACGCATGAATTGGCTGCCGACAGAATCCAGTTGGGGAACATTCCCGATCGATGCGCGACCAAAACCGAATGAATTCATCCAACTGAATGGGCCAAGATCTTCAAACAAGAAATCTTTCTTGTCCGCGGGGATTGATTCAGCCAACGGTTTGTCGCCAGCCTCATTGACCTTCTTAGCGATCGACTCGGCGGCTTCGCGGGCGAGCTTGCGGGCCTCTTGCGTTCGGATCGCCATGATCACTTCCTCGCGAGCTTCGTCGAGACTTGGCGTGTAGGCTTCCGTCTCATCGGTTTTCCACGATACATAACTCTTTCCGGTCTGGTCGTCAGCGGTTTGCAACGGTGAAAACAATTGCTGTTTCGGGATAAAGCTTTGTCCGTTTCGAACGCCGAACATCATCACGGCAAACGAAGGCCCACGCTGAAATTGTTCGGTGCCGACTTCGTAGGAATCCGCGATTAACTCGGAGCTGACAGATATCTCATCCAAAGGACCGATCTGTTTGGTATCCATGCCGAGCGATCGGGCGAGCGCTTTGAAATCGGGTCGCTTGGGCGCCGTGACCTTTTTTCCGATCTTCAAGTCACTCTCGTAAATCGATTTCTCGTTGAAGTACTTACGCATGATCGTCGTCGCTTCATTGATCGCTGCTCCCAACTTTTGGCGAGCCACCGGACCAGCGAGCTCGTCGGCAATCCGATCCTTCACTTCCTCGAAGCTCTCGATCTTTGGTTCGGGTTTCTCAGCCGGCTTTTCCTCAGCGCCCGCCTGATCGCCGGCCGGCTTTTCTTCGCTCATTGGCGCCTCTTCAGCACCCGCAGGGGTCTTTTCGGCAGGTTTATCTTCGTCCGAAGTCGACGTCTCTACCGGCTCGTCGGCTTGCGTCTCCGCAGTTTCAGCCTCGTCGTCCTGAAACGCTACCAACCGCGTTGCCGACTCCGCAGACATCCAGCTTGATTCGTCCTCGGTAGCTGGAGTTTCGGTGGCCGGAGTCTCGGTGGCTGGAGTTTCGGTGGCTGGAGTTTCGGTGGCTGGAGTTTCGGTGGCTGGAGTTTCGGTGGCTGGAGTTTCGGTGGCTGGAGTTTCGGTGGCTGGAGTTTCGGTGGCTGGAGTTTCGGTGGCCGGAGTCTCGGTGGCCGGAGTCTCGGTGGCTGGAGTCTCGGTGGCTGGAGTCTCGGTGGCTGGAGTTTCGGTGGCTGGAGTTTCGGTAGCCGGAGTTTCGGTAGCTGGAGTTTCGGTAGCTGGAGTTTCGGTAGCTGGAGTCTCGGTGGCTGGAGTTTCGGTAGCTGGAGTCTCGGTGGCGGGCATCTCTGGTGCAACGTCACCACTTGCGTCCGGTGCAGCCTCCCTGGCGTTCGCGTCGCTGTTGCTCTCCTCGGGCAGCTTGAAATCACCACCAGCGAGACGACGTTCGTATTCCGCACGCAGCGTCTCTTCACTCATTTGAGCAACTTCACGGTCGATGAATGATTGTAGATTTGCGACCAAGTACTCGAACGATGCGGTCTCTCGTCGTCGGAATCCAGGTTCGGGCGATTGATCACTCGGATAGAGATCTTTGCCGGCTTCATAAACCGCACGAATTTCTGCAGCACTTGGGTTCTTGTTCGTCTTGTCGATGTAGTCTTGGACCATCACGGCATAGGCATTCGCAGTGGCTTGTTGGTTGAGCTTGAGGAAGTTTTCCCACTGCTCCACGGGCGTCACGATCGGCAGTTGGCCATCGACGACACCGGCCAGTGCGCCCCGCTGGTACAGCTCGGCGAGCAATTGGTGTCGGAGCTGGTCGTAAAGATGGAACTTCCCCATCTGGTTGCGAGTGCTTTGCATCAGCAGAGCGATGATTTCTCCGTCGCTCATCGTCGCATCGGTGTAGCGGGACAACCACGTCGAAATGGCGGTGTCGTCGAGTTCGAACCCTAGATCCGTCGCTTGCGCGGAGTACTGGAGCGTGCGGATGCTGGCCAGTTGACTCGGGTTGGAATCAATGCCGATGGACTGGACTTGCCGAGTCTGCGTATCGTAAGCGAACCCGGGTGTCCGGGGAGTTCCTCCACGAGCGATCGTTTCTTCGGCGAGTTCCCGCAGGAAGCGGACGATGGAAGCGTGATTGCGGGTAAAATTGTCCACGCGGCTCTGTTTCAGCTCGACTCCATCGAAACTGGCCAGCCGGGAGTCTGTCCCGGTGCCCATGTTCCGTTGCATGTACGTTTGCAACGCTGGCAGCACAACGAAAGCGATCATGGCCAGAAAGACCAGAACCACCATCATCGGTTTCAGGTTTTTGCGAAAAATCTCGAAGGGACTATTGTTCATCGCTTTTATTCTTTTCTACCGCACGTTTAATCAAAAGACGCAAAAGAGTTCTCGAAAGACACGGAGAGTCGGCTTGACAATCCGGCGACTGCCCTCAACTCTCATTGGACGACGAGCCCGAATTTGTTGGGCAGTCGGATTCCGCGCAGTCGAATTTCGCGAACCCGCTTGGTTTCGCACTCCATGAGGCCGTCAGGGTATCGCCCCCGGTTTTCAAGGGTCAAGCGGGAATCGTTGCCATCATCCCACCTTTCTGCTGACTAGATACATCTTTATGGCAAAGTCCACGGGCAAAAGTCTGGTGATTGTTGAATCTCCGGCCAAGGCGCGCACCATCTCGAAATTTCTCGGGAAAGACTACCAAGTCGAGGCGAGTATCGGACACGTCCGCGACCTTCCCGGCGGTGCCAAAGACATTCCCAAGAAGTACAAAAGCGAGCCTTGGGCCTATCTCGGCGTCAACACGGAAAAAGATTTCGAACCGATCTACATCGTTCCCGCGGACAAAAAGAAACAGGTCGACAAGCTCAAAGCGGCCCTCAAAGATGCTGACCAACTCTATCTGGCGACGGACGAGGATCGCGAGGGTGAAGCCATCAGTTGGCATTTATTCGAGATTTTAAAGCCGGAGGTTCCCGTTCATCGCTTGGTATTCCACGAAATCACTCGGGAAGCGATCCAGCACGCCCTGGATACGCCCCGCACGATCGACGCGGGCCTCGTGCGAGCTCAGGAGACCCGTCGGATTCTCGATCGGTTGTACGGTTACGACGTTTCCCAGCTGCTTTGGAAAAAAGTCGGCCGCGGACTGAGCGCCGGCCGAGTCCAAAGCGTCGCGGTGCGGTTGATCGTCGAACGCGAACGTGAACGGATCGCATTCGTAAGCTCGACGTACTGGGATCTGGAGGCTTTGTTTCAGACGTCGGCCGGCGAGCCATTGCCCGCAACCTTGGCTTCCGTCGATGGACGTAAGATCCCGTCGGGCAAGGACTTTGATTCGTCCACGGGCAAGCTCAAGAATGCGGAGCTGTTGCAGTTGGACGAGGCGGCTTCGATGGAGCTGGCGTCCAAGTTGCGGTCGGCCCAGTTCCGCGTAACCAAGGTCGAAGTCAAGCCGTTTACCGAGAAGCCGCGGGCCCCGTTCACGACCAGCACGTTGCAGCAGGAAGCCAACCGTAAACTCGGATTCACGGCACGGCGGGCGATGCAGGCGGCTCAGCGGTTGTACGAAAACGGTTACATCACCTACATGCGAACCGACTCGACGACGCTCAGCACGGAGGCGGTGACGGCGACCCGCGAACTCGTCCGCAGCGAGTACGGCGAAAAATTCTTGCATGACACCGTCCGGGTTTACGCCAGTAAAGTGAAAAACGCCCAGGAAGCCCACGAGGCAATCCGACCTGCGGGAACCTCGTTCCGCAAACCCGAACAGCTTCGTGGCGAACTCGATAGCGACCAATTCCGCTTGTTCGACCTGATCTGGAAACGAACCGTCGCGTGCCAGATGGCCGACGCACGCAAACAGCGTGTCAGCATCTCAATCGAGGGCGGCGGTGCCGTATTCACCGCGAGCGGTACCAGCATCGAGTTCGAAGGCTTTCTACGGGCGTATGTCGAAGGTAGCGACGATCCCGACGCGGAATTGGCGAACAAAGAAACCATTCTGCCCAGCGTCAAGGCGGACGACTCGCTCACTCCGGAATCGATCGATCCGAAAAGTCACACCACCCAGCCCCCGGCACGGTACAGCGAAGCAACATTGACACGTGGTTTGGAAGAACGCGGGATCGGCCGTCCGAGCACTTACGCGTCGATCATTGAAACGATCCAAAGCCGCGACTACGTCTACAAAAAAGGGAACGCCCTGGTGCCGAGTTGGACGGCATTCAGCGTAGTTCGATTGCTGGAAATTCACTTTGGCCAACTCGTGGATTACGAATTCACGGCCCAAATGGAAGACTATTTGGACTCGATCAGCCGCAACGAGGCGGAGCACCTGACTTACCTGAGGGAGTTCTACTTCGGCGACGATACTGCGACGGACTTCCAAGGCGTGGGGCTGAAACCACGGCTGGAAAGCAAAGTCCAAGAGATCGATCCCCGCGAGACGGCCAAGTTCACTCTGGGCACGCCCGAGGTCGGCGATCACCGCGAAGAGGTGTTTGTACGCGTTGGAAAGTACGGACCCTTTATCGAACAAGGCGAGCGCAAGGGCGCGATCCCCGTGGACTTGGCACCCGACGAGATCAATTTGGCCAAGGCCATGGAGTTGCTGGAGGCCAGCGGCGTGGAGGACACACCGCTCGGGACCGATCCAGAGTCGGGCAAGCTGATTTATGTCAAAGTCGGACGGTTTGGGCCTTACATCCAACTGGGCGAAAACGACGACGAAGAGAAAAAGAACAAATCGTTGCTCAAGGGGATGGAGCCTGCCGACTTGACGCTCGAACTCGCGTGCAAATTGCTCTCACTGCCGCGGAATCTTGGTGTTTATGCGGAAACGGGCGAATCGATCGAGGCCAATGACGGACGTTACGGGCCATACATTCGCAGCGGAAAAGACACCCGTTCCCTTCCCGCTGGGGTTTCACCCCTGGATGTCTCGTTGGAACAAGCAATCGAACTGCTCAAGCAACCCAAGACGCGAGGCAGGGCGGCGCCCAAAGAACCGATCGTGGCCTTCGAGAAGGTATCCCCGATCACGGAAAAACCGGTGAAAATCCTCGAAGGGCGATTCGGCCCTTACATCACCGATGGCGATACCAATGCCTCGGTGCCTCGCGGTACCGATCCCAAGGAGGTCACCTTCGAGACCGCGCTCGACCTGCTCGCCGAGCGCGCCGCAGCGGGGCCGTCAAAAAAGAAGAAATCTGTCAAAGCTGCCAAGGCGGCGCCGAAAAAGAAGTCTGCTAAGACAGCAGCGAAAAAGAAAGCCACGAAAAAGAAGACGGGGACTAAGAAAAAGACCAAGGGCATCATCAAGAAAGAGTGACTTTTTTGGCGGTCGTCGAAATTTCCGCCAACAAAATTCCTCGGGCGCTAATGACAACCGGGCCATCGGCTTGGTTTAATCTGGGCAATCAACCACTCAACTTCCCAATTTTCCTTACGGATACTGACCAACAATGGCTGGAACTGAACGTCAACGAGAGATTCGTCGTCGCCGCTCGCGTCGTGCTAAGACCGCAAAGCTTTTGGACCGAGCAAAGAAGGGCACGATGGAGAAGGCGGAAGTGGCTCGCAAGCTCAAACGCATGTCCACGGGCGCCCAAATCATCATTGCCCGCGAAAATCTCGTTTAGTTCCCGTCGCCAACTAGTTTCCTTCGCCAGAAATGACGTGGGCACTATGGTGATTCAAACATTGTTTTGACGTCAGCTTGCCAGCGTTCTTCGTTCTCGGCGGCGGTTTCGAAATTTGCATCCATCCAGCGGACGGTGGTTCCGGCGAGAACCCGGGCAGGGAATTTCGATTCTCGGTGCAGCGGTAATTCGCTGCCATTGCCCATCGCCAATCGATCTTCGGTTGCCGGGTTGACGAGATAGTCAGCCAGCAACCCGGCGGAAACGTGATGCTTTGCACCTCGGAGGACCGCACAGGTGCTTGGGATTCGCAAGGTTCCGAGTTGGCTCGGCCCTTGGTCCGGAAACACAATCGCCACGGGGTGCCGCAACTCGACCTCGCGGATAGCTGAGTCCGAATCCGTCACTCCCCATGCTACCTGGCCTGCGGAGACGGCGATGGCGACTTGGCGGCTACCTCCCAGCACGAGTGCGGAATCTTTGATTCGGCGGAGCAGTTCGATTACGGACTGGTGTCCGAGTTGATCGCGAAGGACGGCAAAATGGGTAGCTGTCTTTCCGATCGCGGGATGGCCTATCGCACATTTTCCTTGCCATTGGTCGTTGACGAGATCGAGGACCGAGTTCGGATACATTGCCGGGTCGTCCAGCAATCGCGTGTTGACGAGGATCACTCTCGCGGTCGCGGCGAATCCGCACCATGTGCCATCTGAAGCGATGCATCCGCTGGGCCAACCAGCCGGGACTGGCCAGCGTCGCGATTCGAGCAAACCTCGCTTTTGAAGCCGGATCGTTTCCAATACACCGGGATTCCAAACCACATCGCACGGTGGCGGCGGTGACGACGTGATGATCTCGCCCGTGAGTCTGGATCCATCATCGGGAGATGTATCGAATCGTGACGTCACCCCGACTGCATCATCGGTCGACCGCTCGAATGCGCCCAAGATCGGCATCGCCGTTTCCTGGTCGACCGTTGAAAACAGGACCACGTCCGATTCCGGCTTGGAGCTGCAACCTTGCGAGAAACATACGAGGACAGCGACAACCAAAATCGAGGGCGTTTGAATGAGGCGATTCAGAAGTTGCTCCCGAGATAGCGATGGATACGACGAAGCGATCGATGTGTCGCACGCGTTCCGATGCGGACGATTGGCAATGCAGACTATTCGTGTCGCAACGCTTCGATCGGATTCATTCTCGCGGCACGAATCGCCGGGTACAGCCCACTGACCAAACCAACCGCGACCGCGATGATCACCGCGATCGGAATGGTTTCGTAAACAATGGTCGGTTGAGCTTCACGTATCGCCGCGGGAAGGGCCGCGAATTGATCTGGGAAGCTCGTGCGGACGATCCAAATTCCGAGCTGGTAAAGCGGTGGTCCTAGGAATCCAAGCAAGATCCCCAAGGCCGCGCCGGAAAACGACAACACCGTCGTCTCAACCAAGAATTGCCGCACAATATCGCCGCGTCGGGCACCGAGGGCACGGCGAATACCAATCTCTCGAGTTCGCTCGGTGACGCTGGCGAGCATGATGTTCATAATCCCAATGCCGCCCACCATCAGCGAAATGCACGCGATGAGTATGCCAATACCGAGAAACATCAGTCGCAGATTACGTGCCTGCTCCAAGAGCTCCAGGGGAACAACGACAGCCGTGTCACCTTTGTCCGCGTGCCGACGTTCAAGCAACGTTTCGATCATGGCGGCCGTGGTTCGGACCTGCGATACCTTGGCAACCTGGAGCGTGATTTGATTCAGCTCCATGATTTCAATTTGAAACTGACCACTTCGACGGGTCACGATCGTGTCACCGACGCGGCGCCGAACCGTTTCCATGGGGATGTAAATGTCCGCGGAAAAGTCTTGCGAATCCAGCGAGCCGCCAATCGCGGCGGAGGCGTTGCGTGCTTCGAGTACTCCCACGACCCGGTAGTAATCCGTGTGCTCGGGGATATAGACACGTTTCCCAAGAGGCTCTTCGTAGGGAAAGAGTCGCTCGGCGACACCGGCCGAGACAACGCACACGGTGTCGGCGAGTAACCCGTCGGCGTCGGTGAGAAAACGCCCGCCGGTGGAGCGAAGTCGAAGTTGATTGACTTTGAAATAGTTAGGTGTGCAGCCCACCATGCGGCCATCGATCATCCGATCACGATAGGTGAATTGGCGACGGATTTCGCGAATGGGGAGCGCCGATTCGATCGTGGGAATGGTTGCGAGAATTTGGTCAAGGTCGTCACGCAGAATGCCGTATTGGCTCGCGGACATACCAGCCATCTTTTCATCGGGCGGCTTCACGCTGCGGACGATGATGTTGTTGGCACCCAACGACTCAATTTGCTTCTGAACTTGATCGCTCGCCCCCTGGCTGATAGCGGTGAGCACAATCACCGCCCAAACGCCAATCAAAATACCCAGCATCGTCAAGCCGGTGCGCAGCGGGTGCAGCGCAAGACTTTTGATTCCGAGATTCCAAGTTCTTAACCAAAGCATTCGATCACCACCTAGACCCGCTTGAGCAATTCGGCAACGTTGGCGCGCTGGCTCGTTCGAGCCGCTTCGCGTGTCGATTCCTCGACCGGGTTATCACTATGCAACATGCCGTCTTTTAGTCGCACGACGCGACGTGCACGCCGCGAAACTTCGTCCTCGTGCGTGACGAGGATGATCGTACGGCCTTCGGCGTTGAGTTCATCAAACAACGTCAATATTTCTTCGGTCGTCACTGAGTCGAGATTTCCCGTCGGCTCATCCGCCAGGATAAAGAACGGGTCGTTAACGAGGCTTCTGGCGATTGCCACCCGCTGCTGTTGTCCCCCGGAAAGTTGGGTGGGTCGATGGTCCAATCGTTCGCCCAACCCCACGCGCTCCGCCAATTCCACGGCGCGGGCCTGTTCCTTGGCTCCTAAGCGCCCCTGATAATAAAGCGGGACCTGAATGTTCTCGACCACCGTCAATTGCTGGATCAAATTGTACGATTGGAACACGAAGCCGATTCGACGGCTTCGGATGTCCGCCAATTCATCGTCCGTCATGGAGGCGATGTCGTCCTCGCCCAACAGCAGGCTGCCCGAGGTCGGTTTATCCAGGCAGCCGAGCAGGTGCAGCAACGTACTTTTTCCGCTTCCCGACGGACCCATGATCGCCACGTAATCACCTTCGGGAACATCAAAAGATATTCCACGAAGTGCCCGCACCGTTTCGCTTTTAAGGACATATTCCTTCTTCAGCGATTGGATCGACGTGGCCAACCGCCGAGGCGTCGTCACCGCGGGTGAATCAGGCGGTTGGGGTGTCGAATAGGCTTCGGCGGTGGACATCAACGGCCTCCTCCGCCTTCCGCCATGCGCTGGCGAATGGAAGTGGCCAGCTCCGCCCGAGAAACAAACCCATCGCCATCGGTGTCCGCGGCAGCCAAGCTCGCGCGGCGTTCCTCGTCGACGTTCGCCAGTTCGTCTTGCGATAGTTTGCCATCGCCATCGGCGTCATTGCGTTCCATCGTTCGCGCCACAATCACCGCCGGATCGGGTGGCCCGCCGCCTTGGCCGGGTGCCCCGCCAAAGCCAGGACCTGCTCCGAAGCCGCTGGCGGGCGTGTCACCTGGTCGGCCTTTTCCTTTCCATGCACCAGTTTCACCTGCCGGCGAAGTGGGGCCATCGGCATCGGCGGGTAAGGCTCCCTCGCCCGGTTTTCTAGCGATGTCCATCATGTCGCTGTTGTCCTGAGCGACGACCTCTGGCAGATCCATCAGGTTCAAGTGCTGGCGCAAGTTCAACACAATTCGGTCGTTCTCATTCAGTCCTTCCGTAATCGTGGCCATCTTGTCATTGGTCGCGCCGATCGTGACAGGCCGCGTTTCGAACTTGTTCAAGCCCGTTTGGACGAGCGAGTACATTTGATCGCCGTGTTCGTACAATCCTTGAATCGGAATCTGCAAAGCGTCGGAGAGTTGCTCGACAAAGATTTGCACTTCCGACGTCATGCCCGTTCGGATCGACTCCGGGGGATCGATGATGGCGACGGTGGTGGCGTACTCTTTGATGGATGAGCTAAAGAAACTATTGGGCTCGGCGTAGCGATTGACCTTCACCACGCGGCCCTTGAGTTGGACTCCCGGCAACGCATCGACCGCGATTTTCGCAGCCATCCCGCTTTGAATCAACGTTACTCGCGATTCGTTGACGTTGCATTTCACCTGCATTTGACTAGGGTCGGGCAAGCGAACGATCGCTTGTTTTTCACGTACGGTCGCTCCCGCCTCAACGACGAACTCAGCGCTTCCCCCGCGGCCGCTGTATCGATTGGCGTGAACCACGACACCGTCGGCCGGGGCAAGAATCACGCAATTCGCAATCTGTTTTTCGTAATCTCTCAGCGTCTTTTCGTCTTCAGCAAGTTTGCTTTCCGCAGCGACCAACCCAGCCTCGGCGGCACTAATATCGCTATCGAATTGCACCAGCATCTTTTTTCGCGTCAAGTTCTGTAGCACACGCAGACGGCCCTTGGCTGCGTCGAGCATGTTTTGAGCGTTCGCGACCGCGAATTTATCTGCATCCAATTGCAACGATTTGACGAGTCCCTTGGCGACCAGCCGCTCGCTGCTTCCGAATGCAAGCTGCGAGGTTCGCAGCGTTTGCTCGGCGATGGCCATCTCGCTGAGGATCGCCTTTTCTTCGGTCAAGTAAACGCCTTCCAGGTATTCTTGACGAGCGATTTTGGCCTGTTCCAGCAACGCATTGGCGCTCGATACGGCCGCCTCGGACGTGACGACCATGATTCGTTGATCTTTCAATTGCACTTGAAGTTGCGACGAGTCGAGTTCGACAAGTTTGTCACCCTTGGTGACCTTGGCGCCTTCGTCGATCACCCACAGGATCGAGGTACCACCGCCGCCTCGAGCTTCGACCTGGCAAAGCACCTCGATATTGCTGCTGCTTTCGATTTCACCCTGCTCCAACACAATGTGATCGAAGGCACCTCGCTGTACCGTTTCGATGATCAAACTGTCTTGAGAAATCTTGTCCGACGTATCGTAGATGAAGTAGTAGCTCAGCCCGCCGATCACAACGGCCAACACCAAGAAAATCAACGCTCCACCAAGCAATCCTCCCCGGCGTTGTTTTGCGGATCGAGGTCTTGCAGATCGAACCGCGACCGTGACAGGGGTGCGAGTTTGGATATGTCGGTTGAGGCACCGAAGTGCGCGGAAAGTGGGGCGCATCATGTGGCGGTGGGTTAAGAGAAAGGCAGGAAAAAGGGTCCAATGGATTGAACCCAAACGATGGCTTGGAGTTTCGATCAAACCGAGGACGGACTCGCCATTCTACCTAAGCATCAAAATAGCGGTCCGAACTGATTCGCAAATTTTCCGGGATCTTTTTGGCGAGTTCATCGGGCGAAATCGCAAATCGAGGGTTGATTTCCACGCGGGCACCGTTTTCCACGATCGCGCCGGCTTCGACTAGCCATTTGCGATGAAGCTGGACAATCGCTTCCCGCGCCAATTGCGGCGTGTCCGTGGCGGCGCCGTCCGCATTTTTCACCGGCGCGAACGCCTCGCTGGGTAGCGCTTCGACCACGAAAGCATTTTCGGCTTCAGGAAGCAAATCAAAAATAAATCGCTCGAATTTAGTCGCGTTTGGCTGACTGGGGGCTACCGGTTGTCCGGTCTCGTCCACATAGGGGACCGCCTTGAACGCCCGATGGAAAGGCAATGCCTCGGCCGACTGCGCCATCCGCTCGACAAAATCCAGATCGATCACATGCACGGCGATGTTGCCAGCCCATAATTTCAAGGTTCCGTCGTCCCGGGTCGCTTCGGCCGCGGCGTCCGGCAAATCGCTGTATTCAATGATCCGCACTCGTCCGTCGATGATAACGACATTGCCAACTTTTTCCTTGGCAAACCGCTTGCGTACGACCTGAGTTGTCATTTCGCTGCCGGCCATGAGGTGATGGCCGATGAGCACCGGGTCGCACAAGGCCACCAGCGGATTGTCGACTTGGATGTACGCCAAATGCTTGATTCCTCGCGACTTGGCATCCGCCACGCACCCACTTTTGCTCAGCGCCGCCACGGTCCCGCCATGTCCATCGGGACTTAGCGCCAGCGAATCTTTGCTTGCCAAAAGCAATTTTCCGGTCGCGGCGTCAACCGCCGGCATGGTTCCCTGTTTGAAAATTCGCACATCATTCGGGTCGAGCCCCAGCCACTGATGCGATTCAAAATACTCACGAGTTTCCGCATCGGTCGCTTCGCTCGTCATCACATAGAGCGGTACGCGGACATGGTAATGTTCGTTCACGGCGCGCAAATGGTCTGCAAAAATTTCGAATAGCGTTCGCCCCGAAACAGGCCCGATCGCGAACATCCCCTTGGGCTGGTCGAAGCCCAGACGCGTTCCCTGGCCACCGGCAACAATGACCGCGGCGACTTCGCCCCGACGAAGTGTTTGCTCGCCGATCCGATACGCCTCGTCGTGACTCCAAGCGGCACCGGTGCCATCGACGCGAACGGCCGGCGGCGGTGCTGCGCTGGCCGCGAGAGCGGCAAAATCCGGCTTTTCATCCTGGTTGCCGGTTAGCACAGATAGTTGGTCCAAATCCAATTCGAGGATCTGGCGCTCCAGCGATGCTTGTTCGGACGAAGAAAGTTCATGCCAAAATCGCAGCACGTGCTGTTGACCATGATGACTAAGCAGTTCATGAAGTGAGTCGTACGTCATTGTTCTCACGCAGTAGCGGAATCGTTTGATCAGGTCACGAGTTTAGTCGATGTGGACTGTTTGCCCCAGTTGATTTGATTGACTCAGCAGTTGTTCGATGCGACGGACGGTCGAGTCCACATCGTGGTGTGCTTGGATCAATCGCGTCGCAGCTTGCACGTGGGTTTCGAACTTTGACGGATTGATCGCAAATCGCTTGATCGCCCGGGCAAGTGAGTGAGGCTGCCGCGGCTCGGCCCACAGCACCGTCGGCTCATCGCGTTCCAGCTCCACCGTGCCTCCGGATCGAGTGGCAATCACCGGCGTCGATAGCGAGTACGCTTCCAGCACCACGTTGGGCATCCCCTCAAAATGGGATGGGAGAACCAAAGCATCCGCCGTGGCGATCGCGGGCGCGGGATTGGCTAGTCTCGCTAAAAATTTGATCTCGTGCCGATGCAATCGGTCACGTGAACGCTGCTCCAATTCGCTTCGAAGCGGCCCGTCGCCCACGAACCAGAGACAGATCGGAGCGACCGCGGATTCGGTTTCGAGCAACTCCAGGGCGCTGATCAAATCGCGATGCCCTTTCTCGGCTGTCATGCGCCCGACACAAACGAGCGTCAATCGCCCGTCGCGTTCTGGCGCCGGTTCTTCCGCCAAGCGTCTGACTCGGTCGCTGTCCACCGGATTTGCAATCGTTTCGATTCGCCGGCGATCGATCGAGTAAAAACGAGCTGCCGACTGAGCGGCTAAATCACTGACGGCAACAACCCGCGAGGAACGCCGGTAGGCACTGGCAAGTCGCCGGTGCTTCCACCAGCGAAATCGGTGTTCCACCAGGGGGAACGCTTGCTCGGGTGGACTCACTATCGTTGAAACTCGCGGCACATGGCGCTGCCTAACGCCGCCGGCAATCATCGTCATGTGAAACGTCCGGTCATAGATGACGTCAATGCGCTGCTGGCCGATGACTTGTTCCAAGTGGCGTATCTGGTCCCGAAACACTGCGCCGGGAACGTAAACGCGCTTTCGCATGGGAACATCATCGAAGGCGTGAACACCCACATCACTGGGAACTTCCGCAAGCAGGTCTCCGGTTCGCTCGACAAGATACAGATGAGGTTCAAACCGTTGCCGATCCAAGTGCCTCAGCAACAACAGTACTTGCTGTTCGCTGCCGCCACCTCGGAGCGAGCTGATCATGAGCAGAACTCGTTTGGGGGCGGATGGATTGGTCGAAGGTTTGGAATGCGACGCCGAGTTGCTCGAGTTGCTCAAGGAAGCGAGACCTCAACCCATACCAAGCGATGGTCGCTCGCGGATATCGATCGTTTACGCGGGTCCGTGGCGCTCGGCCAAAACACACCCGATGCGACAACAGGCATTTGGCGACTGGGCAATACATAGTCGACTCGCATTCCATCCTTGCCACCAAAGGCGGCTGTGGTGCTCAATCGAGTGGTCGGCGGTTCCGTGGCAGATCCCTCGGGCAGGACGTGCAATGGAACCGCATCGTTCAATCGCGAATGCTGCAGTAAACTCGTGATCGCTTCGCGGCGCCCATCGCCTCGAACGGCGTCCGCGTTTAAATCGCCAGCGACGACAAAAAGCTCTTCGGAGCGCAATCCGCCGAGCTTTCCTCGATCATCCACCAAGAACGAGTCGCTGTCTGCGTCGAGATAATGAACCCAAAATTTGATTTCGTCATGGTTGCGGCATCCATTGCGGTCTTCGGGGCCGTCAAAGACGGGCGGCGTCGGATGCGACACTAGCAAATGAACTCGTCGCTCTCCGATCATGATCGGAACGTCCACATGATTCTTGCTAGACAGCCGTAGCGACGACCAGACATCATCAGTGTAGAACGAACTCTTGGTCCTCGGATCCATCGGACGAAGCGCGCTTGGCAACTCGCTCCAGAGGAAGTTTTGGAAGGTTCGAATCGAGTCCCGATCGATCGGAAATCGACTGAGTATCGCCATCGCGTATTGCCCCGGATACAGACCGTAACCCCAACTGTCATTGGGGCCTCGGATCTCCCCATCGACATTGAGGTCAATTCCCGAATCGATTCCCGTGTTGCTGGGAATGCTGTAACGATGGGGATACGCAATGGCGTTGGTATCGTTGCCATCAACGCCGAGGTACCGATCGGCGAACAAGTCAATCGTTTTGCCGTCAGAGTCAAAATCGATTTCGTTGACGAGCAACACATCCGGGCGAACCGATTGGATGACGGTCGCCAAATCTCTCGCTTGACGATCGTTGCCAAGGCTCAATCGCTGTGCGATTTCACCACTGCGTTTCCCGTAGAGCGAAACATTGTAGGTCGCAAAACGAACCGTCTTTGGAGTCGTCACCGGGGCATCCGCAGCAGTCGAGAAATGGTTGCAAACGACGGCCGGTAGGACAATCGCCAATGCTCGCAACCATCGAATCACACGCGACGAAGCCAAAGGTACTCGTACGGTTGCAGCGGTAGCGGTTCGTGAGTGGTGATCGACCGTTGGCTGACGATATCCTCGAAGAAGCGTCCCATCCCAGCGGTTCGCAAACGATTGTTGTCGACCTGTTGCGGGTGTTCCGAAAAATTGGCGATCACAATCATGCGATTCCCCTCGTGCTGGCGGACAAAACTCAACACATTCGGCGACTCGCTCGGAAACAATTCCATTGAGAGCCCGGAAAAGGCAGGAGTCGTTTTGCGAAGTTCGATCATCCTCTGGAGCGACCGAAAAATTCGCTTGCGGATCGAACCATCGTCCTTGAGTTCCTCGAGGAACTTCCACTCCATTTTGGGCCGGTGCACCCATCGAGTATCGCCTGCTTTTGCGGGGTCTTTTACAAAGTCATAGTCGTTCATCACCCCCCATTCTTCGCCGAGGTAGATGAGCGGAATTCCGCCGACGCTCATCATCATAGCATTGAGCAGCAGAATGCGGCGGATCGACAATTCTTTCCAATCTTCGCGGTCGCACTCAATCGCCTGTTCCAACCCCGCGAGCGACGCCAAGGTGCCGCTAATCCGCATGTCGCCGGTTTCGTCGTTGTGCTGGAATGGCACGCCACGAGCAAATGAACCTGCAAACTGGCCGGTGTAGAATTGGTTCAAAAATTGGCGATGCCCGTAGGCTTCGATGCCGACCGCTGCCGCATCCGCATCGTCAAACGTCCAACCTATGTCATCATGGCATCGCAAATAGTTGACCCAAGTCGTCCCCTGGGGCAACTGGTGCCGTCGCGCGAGCGAACGACGCAGTAGTTTGGTTTCGCGTGTGGCAAGCGATTCCCACAAAAGCGCCATCAACGTCGGATTGTACGAGAGTTGGCATTCATCGACGGAGATGTAGCGAACGACTTCATCCGGGTGGACGATCGCTTCACTTTTAAACAACAACCCCGGTGCGGCAATCCGCGCACAAGAGTTAAATGCTTGGATCAAATGATGCGCCTGGGGAAGGTTCTCGCAACCGGTTCCCATCTGTTTCCAAATGAATGCGACGGCGTCAAGCCGCAACATATCGACGCCCGTGTTGGCGATGAACAACATCTCCGCCAACATCGCTCGGAACACCGACGGGTTGGAGTAGTTCAGATCCCACTGGAAACTATTGAAAGTGGTCCAGACCCACTTTTGCATCGGATCGAACCAAGTGAAGTTTCCGCGACGAACGGTCGGGAAAATCTCTCTGAGCGTTCGTTCGTATTGATCTGGGATCGTGCGGTCAGGAAAGATGAAATAGAAATCTTCATACTCGGCAATACCCGATTGCGCCTGGCGAGCCCAGTAGTGATCATCGGCGGTATGGTTGAAGACGAAATCCAGTACCAAGAGAATCCCCGCGCGTCGCATGTCGGCAGCCAGTGATCGCAGGTCGTCAAGCGTTCCGATTCTCGGATCGACGCTCCGATAGTTGCTAATGGCATATCCGCCATCATTGTTGCCCGGTCGCACAGCGAACAAGGGCATCAAGTGCACATAGGTCAAACCGAGCTCTTGAAAGTACGGAATTTGTTCCCGCAGTTTTCCAAGGTTCTCGCTGAACAGATCGACATACAAAGCACCGCCGACAATTTGTTCCGAGAGAAACCAATTCGCGTCGTGAATTCGGTGCTCGTCGGATTGTTTTAATTCTTCCGGTCGTAGCAACCAACTGCGAGCGATCGTGAGCAGGATTTGCTCGAGATGAAAAAAGAAATCCCACCGATGTCCGTACAGACCCATCAGCAACGAAAATAATTCGGGCCATTGCCGCAGCAGACGACTTTGAAAGTCGCTCGCTTGGGACGCGTCGACGCCTTCGGCTTCCCACAACACTTCGAGCCGAGGAAGCAGTCGTTGGAGCGCGAGCTCAGCTTGAGGGGTCAATCGTTTGCCCGCTTGTCCGTTACTCAGTCCGATCATTCGGAATCACGATTTTGTTCAAGAAGTCGTAATACTGTATCCCCTCCAATATGCCTCGAGCATGCGTCGCTTGGGCGAAATAGATACGCGGTTGCTTGCGAAGCTTTTCGAGCTCGGGGCTATAGTTGCCCACAACCACGCCCAGCATCCGGCCCTTGAGCATGCCTTCGTCATTTCCGCTATCACCAGCCACCAGCAACCGTTCCGGCTCGAAACCCCAGCGGTAGGCGAGATGCCGTAGCGACAAATCGCTTCCGCCACGAATCGGTATCACATCGAGGTACATACCCAACGATAGGACGACCTTTGCACGTATGCCGGTTTCACGCAAAATCTTTTTTATTTCATTCAGCTTGGGTGCGGCTTCGACGTCAAGCTCGTAGCTCACTTTGAACTCGGATTGTTCGTGCTCGGTTTGTGGAAATAATCCCGGCACGCCACCGAGCACTTCGCGAATTTTATCAGGCTCCCACTGAAAGGAGATTTGCTGTCGCCACGATCGGTCGGGGGTCAGCTGTTCGCCGTAGTGGAGTTCGGTGCCCACGCTGCTGGCGATAAAATCGGGGCGAGGTAAGCCGAATTGCTCAATCAGCTTCATGGCATCATCGATCCGGCGGCCGGTGGAAATGCCAAATCCGATGTGACGTCCCCCATCGTGAAGCATGTGTTTGAATTCATCGAGTGCACCATCGTCGCCGATCAGGGTGTTATCAAGATCGGTGATGATCAAACGATCAAAGTCGGGCAATCGTCTGGCTTGTCGACCTTCGTTTTGGATGGCGAGCGCTGGCGTGGCCCAATGCGACAAGATTTCTTTGACGTCTCGCAAGTACCGATCCACGTGTGTTTGCCAACTGTAGAATTCGCGAGCGCCGTGGATGCCCGCATCGGACCACTGTTGCCACTGGTCGGGCTCTGTCAATCCTCGCATGATTGCATGGCTGATGGACTCGGGATCAAGTGGGTCGATCAGCAAACCGTTCTTGCAGTTGGCGATGATGTCGCGTGGTCCACCGTCATTGGTCGCCATGATGGGCAATCCACACCCGGCTGCTTCCAACAACGTTAAACCGAAGGGCTCGGTGAGAGCCGGGTTGACGAACAGGCCTTGCCGCCTTGCCGCGAGCCGATAGAGATCCGGAATATCGGCCGGCCGATGCGACTTCGGATACGCGGCGTGCCCGTACAAATCATAGACATCTATCAATTTTAGAATGCGTGTCAGCACCTTGCGTTGTGCCGACGGCAATTCGCGGATGTCGTCCCGCGACCCCAACACCAAAACGAGGTTCGCGAGCTCGCGCATTTTGGGATTTTCGCCGAACACTCGGACGAGCATATCGATGTTCTTGCGTTCGTCCGGGCGAGCCACCGCCAGCACCATCGGTTTGTCGGGATCACGCAAAAACGCAGCAATTCGCGAAGCCACGGGTGGGAGCGGTTCATCCGCTTCGGCCGGTCGAAAAAGAGTGAGGTCAACTCCCGGTGCAATGACCTCCATTCGGTCGGGTTGATAGTGGTCGTACAACTCGTACTGCTCTTGCACTTCTTGAGTCGTGCTGGTGATGACCAGCGACGCCGTCTCGAGTGCCATTTCCTCGGCTTCGTTGCGAACATTGAACTGGTACCGATGGTCAATATCCGACGCGTCCTGTTCCGCAGAGAGCATTCGCTGGCGTTTGACACGTCCAAGCGAGTGACCCGTGAAGATGTAGGGCACGTGAACGAGCCGGGACAACTGGGCGCCCGCGTAACCAGCGTCGGCGTAGTGGCCGTGAATGATATCCGGCAATCCGACTCGACGAAAATGTCCGAGCAATTGATCCACGAACCCCTCAAGGAACGGCCACAGCGCTTCCTTGCGAAGGTAACGTCTCGGTCCAAAGGGAACGCGGATAATCTTAGCCTTCTCAGAGATTGGTTCCTCGACCTGTGCATAGGATGGACCGACGCGTTCATCAAAGATTTGCCGAGTGATCAATTCCACGCTGGCGATTTCTGGCCGCCGGCCCAATTCGGCCGCAAGCTCCAAGACGTATTTCACTTGACCGCCCGTGTCGGCATCGCGTCCGAGTTCGGGATCATGAGCTCGGATGAGCCCATGGAGACTCAGGAGCGAGATTCGTAGCCCACCCTCGTGATGAAGTGTCATTGGTTTTGATTAAAGGCAGAATGAACGTTGGTAAAATGATCGAGCTTCGGTTGTGGCGCCACTGAGTCCGCAAACATCAGCGGCAAAGGCGACAGCATCTTGGAGCGTCGCCTCTGGATCGCGATTGAGTAGTTGTCCATGTAGGACGACTGAGGCAAACGCGTCCCCAGCGCCGACGGCGTCCACCCAGGAAGCGGGCTTTGGCGCGTCGACAAACAGATATTCACCCGTACTGGTAAACCGCTCTGCGCCCGAGGCACCCAAGGTCACCAATAATTGCTGTACTTCGTACTCTTCGAGCAATTTACGTGCCGCGTCGCGGCGTGCCGCATCGGACCCGAGTTCCCGCTCAGTGATTCTTGCTAATTCGTCGGCATTCAACTTGACGCACTGAGCTCGATGCAGCATGGGTTGCATCCACTGCAAATCAAAGTGTGGTTCTCGCACGTTGATGTCGACAAAAACACCGACCGATAACTGCTCGCGAAGATGGAGAATCGTTTGGCGAGACCTTTCACAGCGCCAAGCGAGCGAGCCGTGATAAAGATACGCGACATCGTTTGACTCAACGGATGGCTCGGGAATTGCGTCCCAGGCGACATCAGCAGTGATGTCATAGGACGGCTCACCCTTGTCGAGGGTGACTTGGACTGTGCCCGTCGGTCGATTGGAGAGAACCGCAATTTTGTCTGTCGAAAGACCCCAGCCGCGCATCCGCGCGAGAATTTCTCGGCCCATTTCGTCGTCACCGACGGCGCTGACCATGATGGGGTCGTTGCCGAATCCGGCGAGGTTCCACGCGACGTTGAATGGGGCTCCACCGAGCACCCGCCGTTCCGGGAAGCAATCCCACAGGACTTCACCGACGATGAGGGCTCGTGCGGTCGACTTGGCATTCACAGTAAGTTTTAATCCTTTGACATCAAACGTCTCGGTGACCTAATTTCAACAGCGCGTCGCCGAACATCTTCACCCACCCTACCTTGAATCTACGTACGACTAAACCCATGACGTACCTCGCATCCGACCTGGATGGAACATTTATCCCACTCAAGGGCGAAATCGCCAGCCAACAAGCACTGGAAGTGCTCAGCCGAGCGTACGAAATGAATACGCTGGAGTTGGTTTACGTCACCGGTCGCCATTTCGATTCGGTGATGTCAGCAATCGAGGAACATGCACTACCCATGCCGAAGTGGATTTTGTGCGATGTCGGCTCGAGCATTTACCAGCTTGCAGAGGACGGATTTGAAATCGTCGAGGATTACCGGCGCCAACTTGACTCAATCGTTGAAGGCGTTGATGTCGAGCAACTACGTCAAAACCTCATTCATCACGTTCCCGGGTTAAGATTACAGGAATCGTTCAAGCAAGGGCCGCACAAGCTCAGCTACTACGCCGACGCGTCGAACATCGACGAAATCACCGAGCATCTCGAGTCGTATCTCGAATCACAATCAGCTCCCTACGGTGTCGTTTCCAGCATCGATCCGTTCAATGGCGATGGCCTCATCGATGTGATGCCGAGACGGGTGTCCAAAGCCTACGCGCTTTCGTGGTGGTGCGAATACCACAGTATTCGGCCGGAGGAAGTCGTTTTCGCAGGTGATTCGGGCAATGACTATGCCGCACTTTCGGCCGGACATCGCGCGATTCTTGTTTCGAACGCCGATCGATCGATCGCTAAGCGGTTGAGGGTCGACCACGAGCTCAACGGATGGAGCGAGCGACTTTTTCTAGCAACCCAACCGTCAACCGCGGGCGTGCTGGCTGGCGCGGCCTGGTTCGGATTGATTGGCGAAAGCCTGCTTCCCGAGTCGGATCCAGCCACATTGCCGGTCACTCAGTTGCATCGATATCTCGGTGCGACTCCGTTGTCAGACTCGTTGACGCGTTTTTGTGTTTGGGCACCACGCCACGAGCGGCTGGAGATCAAGAACGCATCCAGCGACATGACTCATTCGCTGAGCAAGTGCGAAAGCGGCTATCACATGGGCTCGATTGACGGATTCGCCGCCGGGGATCTTTACTATGTCCAGATTCCCAACGGTCCGGCACGACCTGACCCCGCGTCACGATTCCAACCGCAAGGTGTTCACGGGCCGTCCCAAATCATCGACCGCCAATTCGCTTGGACAGACTCACAATGGAATGGCGTGCGACGTGACGATTTGGTGATCTATGAACTGCACATCGGAGCATTGACTGAAGAAGGAACGTTCCAAAGTGCCATCGAGCGGCTCGATGAATTGGTTGAACTAGGAATCACCGCAATCGAAGTGATGCCTCCCAATGAAACCGCGGGGCGATGGAATTGGGGATACGACGGCGTCAATCTGTTTGCCCCGCGTCACTCTTACGGTTCACCCGACGACCTTCGATCGCTTGTCGACGCTGCGCATGCCAAGGGATTGGCGGTGATTGTGGACGTGGTTTACAACCACTTCGGTCCAGAAGGGAATTATCTGGGCGATTTCGCCAGTTACATTTCGCGGCTGCACACCACCGTTTGGGGCGCCGCGCCCAATTTGGATCAGTTACCCGACGCGACCGAGATGCGTCGCTTTCTCATCGCGAACGCCATTCATTGGCTCGACGAGTACCATATCGACGGGTTGCGAGTCGACGCAATCCACTGCATTCGCGATAACAGCGAACCGCACTGGGTGGCAGAACTGAGCGACGCGGTCCGTCGCTGGGGCCAACGATACGGCCGGCATCCGCTGCTGATCGCCGAGTCGAATGTTTACGATCCCGAAATGACGATCCCCGCCAGCGACGGTGGTTATGACTTTGACGGGGCATGGTGCGACTGCTTTCTGCACTCGGTGTTCGGAGTCGTTCGCCCCGGCGAGCAGCTATCCAATCGCGTTTACAAGCCCACCGATTTGAAACGGGTTCTGCACCAGGGCTACGTCTTTGATGGCACGATCCGTCGCGCGCGACAACGACGCGAACTTGAGCATCGTGTCGACACCCATGGACTGGTTTACTCGATCCAGAACCATGACTTCATCGGCAATCATCCGCTGGGACGTCGGCTGCATCAATTGACAAGTGTGGCGACACAACGGGCGGCCGCGGCGCTGCTGATCTTGTCACCGGCGATACCGATGTTGTTCATGGGCGAAGAGTTTTGCTGCGAACAACCGTTCGGTTTCTTTGTGGACTTTAGCGACGAGGCGCTTCGCCAAGGCGTCGTTGCAGGGCGACGTGCCGAGTATCCGCAACACGATTGGACCCATGCGGCTCTACCAATTGACCCAGAAGCATTCACCCAATCGCGCATCGGGCCAATCACTGAGGGAGACCCGGCAACATGGGACTGGTATCAGTCGCTGATCCGGTTAAGAAAGCAGATGCGATCAATTGGTTTACTTGCCGATCGCTGCCTGGCGAGCCACTCCGATGTCGAACGAGGCTTGTACGTCCTTCGGTATGAAGATCAAGGAGAGCAAGTGACGGTAGCGGTAAGATTGTCACCCGATCCCAATGCTTGTGACGCAGTGGAGCTAGACGACGTTGCTGGCCAGATACTGCTCGATTCACGTGCGGAGACGTCACCAGCGGAAACGCCAGATCGCAGCCTGCTGGCCAATCACGCCAAAGTGTTCACGACTAACCGCGGAGACTCTTTCGGAGCGAAACACGCGTGATGTGAACCGCCAAGTCCACATCCAAGATCGCGAGTTGTTCGTCCATCCATTCCCCGAAATGTTCGACGGTCCGTTCGGGCAGGACCGCAATCAGCTCCCTCCAATGTTCGTCGTTAGGCTTCGGCGGAGTCTTGATGTTGTTGTTTGAAGTCGTCATCGGATGAGTCTCTGTCGTTTGCGTCCATGCGTTCAGTTGGGGATGTGATTACGACGACCGGGGCTTTTCGAGCGACTGTGTCATCACAACCATTCGTTCCGACCCGCGTTGGTGCGTCCGCAAGTCGCCTTGCACTTAGCTAGACAACCCGAGGTTCGCAAATTTACTCAGCAACGTCTGTGCCACTGAGAACTCAGCAAACTTCTTTCGGTCCGAAGTCGTTTGTTGAAAACGCTTTACGACCAAGAAAAGGAAACCTACCTCCCGAAGTACTTGTTGCATTCACGACTCAAAGCGTCGCGATCTGCCAACCGGACAGGCAATTTGACGCTTCCTGCACCAATCCCCTGCCACAAAAACAATCATAGTTCCCTTATCATCGTTTAATGATACGTTTTGCACCTTTAGTCCCAATTTTCTCCAGAAAAGTTTTCTGGGTGATCCGGTTGGCGAAAGCCTGAGGCCAAATTGCCCCCGCTTGGTTGATTTCCCGTGCCAAATGTTTCAGCAGCGGGCCGCCTCGCCGCGCGGCCGCGACGGGGGACTCCGTGCTGCCGCGATGGGTCATGCCTCACCGAATCGACGGATAGAAAGGGTGGCAAGAAAATTTGTTTCACGGCCCAAGATCGACTCTGGGTCAGCGAATCAATACGCATGACCACGACGATGACCCTGAATCGAAGCCGGTTGCGGCTTCGGGGTTCGTCTCGACCCAATCCTCTTTTGCTGGGGTGAAGAGCATGTTGAAGAAAATGATTCTCGCGGGCGGTGCCCTCGCCCTGCTGTCGGGCGTTACGGTGGGAACGCCCATTTGGAGTTACGCCCGATGCGGCGCTAATTTCCTGACTGATACGGCGGGCGACGCGGTTCCGATGGAATGGGAGCTCAAGCGAGCTCGCCAGATGATCGCTGATCTAAAGCCGGAGATTGAGTCCAATGCGAAGCGGATCGCCCAAGAAAAGGTGCAGGTCGCTCGCCTGGATCAGCAACTCGCTGAAACCAACGAGCGACTTGGCAAAGCTCAAAGCGACATCGAACGGTTGACCAGCGACTTGAAAACCGAGAACGATTCGTACACTTACGGCGGTCGGACTTACACATCGGTTCAGGTGAAGTCGGATTTGGCGAATCGATTCACCCGCTACAAAGTTCGAAATGAGACCGCTCAAAAACTGGAGCAAATGTTGACGGCACGCCGTGCGTCGCTGCAAGCGGCACACGAGCGAATGGAAGCGATGTTGAGCGCACGTAGCCAACTCGAGGTCGAAGTCGAGAATCTGCAGGCCCGACTCGGCGCCTTGCGGGTTGCCCAGACGACGAGCAATTTGAACCTGGACGACAGCCATTTGGCTCGAACACGAGAGTTGCTTGACGAAATCTCGACTCGGATTGACGTCGAAGAAGAGACGATGAGCGTCGACGTCAAGTACTTTGGCGAAATCGACTTAGAAGAACCGAGCCAAGAAAACTTGCTCGACGAGATCAGCGCCTACTTCGCGCCGGGCTCGGTCAAAGAGTCTCAATCGCTCGTCGCTATCCAGCTGGATTGATCGATTGTGACCAAATTGGAAGCCGCCGCCGCCTCGAACGACAATCCACGCCAGCTAACGCTGTGGATTGATGGTTGTGGCGGCTTTGGTTTGTTAACGGGGTCGCGATGTAGCATCGGTGGCGTATCCGCAAGCAGCGACTGCGACGTGCAGGTGCAAACGGATTGGCCACGACGAGCTGGTTGGATCGAGCGACTGCAAGGAGAGTACTTTTGGTGCTCCGAGGGCAAGGAAAAGCAATGGTTGCGTCACGGCGAGTTGGTTCCGATTCCTGGAACCGCGAAACTGCGTCTGGAACGCCCCAATCCGCTGAGTCATTCGGCGACTTTGACGCTCGCTTCGCCACATCGATTTGCCAACCATCTCGACGCGTGGGTGCTGGTCCAGGACACCGTGATTATCGGCCCGGGGCAGGATTGCCATGTGAGGTGCCGCGAACTCGACGAGCGATGGGTGCTCGTCGAAAGTGGCGAAAAGTGGCGGTTGAAGGTCGGCCAGTCGCCAGCAAAGGAGCTGGAATTTGGTCGTCGCATGATGTCGGACCGAGTCGGTTTGACATTGGAGATCGGTTAATAAAGCGGGGACAAGCATTTTTGGGCGCCCCAAAATTATCCAAGTGTCGCCTTGGTTTTGTAGTGGTTTGACATCGCACGAGCGCGATCCGCCGGGATTCTCAACAAAATTTGACGAACCATGACCATGCTCTTCGATAAACTGAGATGCAGACGCGCCGCACCCAAGTCGACCACGTCGTCGGAACTGGACTTTTCCAGCTCCCCGCGTGTGGACGCAACGGGCGGCCGAACACCGCGAATCGATGGTGATTTGCGAGAAACCATGCCGCTGGATCGTTCTCAAGCCCCGATGTCGTTTCACTATCCTCCCGGATCGATGCCGTTGCCGCCCTACCGCATTCGTCGCGGTATCGGGGTGGGTGGTTTTGGTGAAGTGTATTTCGCGATCAGCGAAGCGGGAAAAGAGGTCGCACTAAAACGGGTTCAGCGAAACTTGGATGTCGAGCTTCGCGGCGTCTCGCACTGTTTGAACTTGAAACACTCGAACCTCGTTGCCTTGTATGACATTTGCCGCGACGCCGAGGACCAGGCATGGGTGGTCATGGAGTACGTGGCGGGTCCGAATCTACGCCAAGTCCTCGATGACGCACCTGATGGATTGCCAGACGCCGAAGTACGCCGCTGGTTCGAAGGCATTGCGGCGGGTGTCCGGCATCTGCACGGCGCCGGACTGGTGCATCGTGATCTGAAGCCCGGAAACGTCTTTGACGATTTGGGAACCGTCAAGATCGGCGACTATGGGCTGAGCAAGTTCATTTCGGCGAGCCATCGAGGCGGACACACCGAGTCGGTGGGAACGTTTCACTACATGGCGCCGGAGATCGGCCGCGGCCAATACGGACGTGAGATCGATATCTATGCGCTGGGCATCGTGTTGTTCGAATTGATCACCGGAAACGTTCCGTTTGACGGCGAGAGTTGCCATGAGATCATCGTCAAGCATTTAACGGCAACACCCGATTTATCGAAGGTCTCTGAGCCCTATCGAACCGCGATTGCCCGTTGTCTCGAGAAAGATCCTGCGAAGCGGCCCAGTACCGTGGATCAGCTTTTGGCGTTGTTAGACAATAAGCCTTCGTCGACTTCCAATTCATCAAGCGACGTACGTGGGCGTTACCCGTTTTCACTGGGTGCCGACGAGCTGCGAGAGCCCGTTGTTGCCAAGCTTGCGGGTGAAGTCCCTAAACCGTTGGCCGTTCATTCCAGAATGCCTTCGTCGTCCTCCGATGTCGCGATGGGAACTGGTGCGACCATGACGGCGGCGCCCGATGAGCCGCTCGCCCGAGCCATTCGCCATTCGTTCAATGATTTGCGGCGTTGGTGGATCGCATTGGATCGCTCCCCGGGCGCGAAGATGGCACTCGGCGTTGCCGCGGGATTCGTCCTGCTACTGAATACACATTGGTTGGTCCCGGCGCTTTCCATGTTGGGTGTGTTCTACGTTCCCTATTACGTGGTCCGGCACATGGTGTTGCACGTACGCGAGCAACCGACGTACGCGGAGGCCCAGCGGGTGTCGACGGTGAACTATGCCGCCAAGCCCGGTTTTAATCGCCAGCGATGGCGTCAAATGATGCGTGACGATTTGCGTGCCAAGCATTCACTCGTTCGACTCGCCGAATTGAACACTTCGTGGATCGCGACGACCCTGACGACGATCGTGCTCGCGCTTGTCGCGGGGATCATTGGGCTCCGCAGTGGTGATGTTAACGCCTCCGTGGTGGCTCCGTATTTCTGGATGGCAACTGTCGTTTTGGGCGCAGCCTACTCGCTACTGGGGCTCGGCAAAATCTGGGAGCGCGGCGAAGGCGAGAGTTTGAAACGACGGATCGCGCTTGCCGGCGTTGGGGCTGGCGTTGGGATCTTTGCGTTTAGTGCATCCCAGTTCCTCATGTTGCCCTTCGATACGGCGATTCCTCGCGACATTGATGGGACCGTCCTGCCACAGGCGTTGTACACGACATCGGGTGTGCCCCGCGCTTCGGCGTGGATGGCTCACTTCGCGTTATTGTTTGCCGCCGTTCGTTGGTGGAAACCCGTGGATCCGCTGCGACGTCATCGACTCGGGCTCTGGAGCGTTGCGGTCGCGGTGGTGGTGGAATGGATGATTCACCAAGTCCTGCCACTTCCCCAGCCCAGCGGCATGTTGATCGCTGGTGGAATCTCCGTCGCTATCCAAATGTCGGCACCGTGGATCAATTCGGTGCCTTCGCTCACCCATTCACCGATGCGCCAGCCCGGTCATCCCGTCGGCCAACCCGCTCGAGGTAACGTTTGATGTATCACCTCATGAATCGAAACTATGGTTGTCTGTTCGTGACTTGTATCGCTGTCGGATTCTATTCGACGATGGCGACGATGAGTGTCGCATCCGAGAAAGAAGCGGTTTCGTCGGCGGAGACTGCGACGGGTGCGAGCGAGCAAGGTCCAGCCGAGCTGTCCGTTCCACCGTTGGATCATGTGGAGTACCCCGACGACCGCCCGTCGTGGCTGTCCGACTTTCCCGATCTGGAATCGACCGATCACACCTGGGTGGTCGTGACTCCGTCTTGCGACAGCGTCGATGCGGCGGACGAAAGTGTCCATGAACTCGCCAAGGCGGCGGTGGGATTTTATATCGAACAACTAACCGGGTTGTCGGTGGAGACGATTGACTTCCCCTTAGACGATGCGTGGGTCGAGAATGAGTTGATCGCGAAAGAGTACGCGGGCGAACTCAGCGAAGGGAACTCGGCTCGCTACGAATCCGCGGTGATGCTCGAGTTCACTCCCGAGGTGCAGGCGGAAATTCGAGAGGCGGCAAAGAATTTTGCGGTTCGGCAGCGACTTGGCGCCGTCGGCCTGATCGTCACCGGATTGTTTGGCATGTTCATGTTGGGTTCCGGTCTCCTCTCGGTGGTTACTCGTCACGTCCCGAAACGGACCGCACCCGAGCCAGCGTCGATTGTTTAGTCACGGTTCGAAATCACTTTGCGTCGAGATCCCTTCCCCCACAAGTCCGCGTCGTACAAGGTTCGCGGTAGGAGGTTCGCGGTACAATGTTCGTCGTACGAGCGATCGGCATTGAACACAGGGGGATGAAACAAATGCGAGCCTTGGCTGTTTTGATCATTGCGAGCTGCTTTGGCGCGAATGCTTGGTCCCAGCAATACGAGTTCGTCGATCCGGCAGGCCAGGTCACAGCCCGGGCGGAAATCCAGCGTGGTCGCATGGTGGTGCTGGACAATCGTGGCGAGACTTCCAGCTATGTGCGAGAGGCTCGGTACGACTCGCCCGACGGGCAATTCTTTGGCTATGTGAGCGTGGGGAATGATCGCGTGCTCCGATTCCCTCGCTCGGGGACGGGGATCTTCTATTCCGCCGATCTCAGTGAGCCTCAGCCGCAGTTCCGACGCGCGGTGCGGAGCGTTCGTCCCGCGCAGCTTGCTGCTCCGTCACAACCCTATCCGTCGCCACTGCTACCCGGTTATCACGACCCCAGCGACTACTACGGCAATGGTTATTACGACTCGCCCTTCGCTCCGCCGATCGCCCGCCGGCAATCCGTGCTGATTGACAGCGAAGTCGTTGCAAATGCTGCCGTGCCGCCGGCCGTGGTGAATTTGCACAACAGTGGCAATCGCGAATTGCAAGTGGAGCTCGTCGGCCTCGTATCCGGTATCGCCAATGAAACGGTTCGAATTGCGCCCGGTGAGCGGCGTCCAGTCGAATTGCAACGCGATAGTGGCGGATCACGGATTGATTCGTATCGTGTGATCAGTCCTACGGGCGACGTATTTACCAAACGACTCACCACACCTGTCCTTCCCGCTCCATTTTATGAAGTGGTCGTCCATGAGTGGGCGATGCAATCGATCGCGATCGACCGGACCGGAAAGAGTCCCAATCCGATCGAGGATATCAATTATCAAGGCAAGGGCATCGGCCGATTCGTTCTGCCAGCGGGAACGGAGTTGACGAGTGGCACCATCGATGTGCGACGTGCCGCCCTGGCAGCCGGGAACCCTGGCGCGGTTGCCCCGCTGGTACCCACCGACGATAAGCGACCTTCGGACGAGCCACTCGAGCGGGCGCTGCAGGACGTGTTGCGGCAACAACGCCGTGCGGTCCAGTCCGGCAACTGATGTCCGAATGGCTTATGCCTTTCGAATGAACGACGCCGCGTAGCTGCGAACTTGGCTGCCGTTGAGCACGTGCACCATGCGAAGTTGTTGGACTTGCTCGTCACTAAAAGAACTCATGGGAACGTGCACCAAGTGTTTCTTATGACGACGTGCCAAGCGTCTCCAGCCGTTGCCCGGAGGTAGTGACGACATGACCGCAATCTCTCGCGCGCGGGAGTGCAAACATGCTGCCGCGATTAACCGTTCTTCCAAGGTTTCGGTGTAGTTGAGCCGAGCGTCTTTCCAAATGTCGGGAATGACAATTGGCGGATACAAGAACATCGCACCACCGTAGACTCCCAAGCCGATGCCCGGGCCCACCATTTCGGCCTGGAAGTTGGTTGCGTAGAAAGCCAGTGTCGATTCACTCTCGTGTTCCGCAAACCAAGTGGTTCGCCATGGATAC
This sequence comes from Pirellulaceae bacterium, assembly GCA_041741195.1. Classification (GTDB taxonomy): domain Bacteria; phylum Planctomycetota; class Planctomycetia; order Pirellulales; family Pirellulaceae; genus JBBSJZ01. Next base: position 128,932 of record JBGSKM010000118.1, on the reverse strand, counting down.
TCCCGCGGGTCCGAGGGTGAATCGAACAGCATCACGCATGCGTCCAGGTTCCCTCGGCTGGGCGGCACAACCTTGACGTAGATTTGTCGTTCATACCAGTGACGAAGCGTGTCACGGATATCGATCCCGTCTTTCACACTGGTGGTGAACTTTTCAGTCGTTGCCAAGTCGTTCCCGAGAATCGCCTTCGCCCGATCGAACACTCGGGTGCGAAAGTTCTCGATCTTCTCGTCTTCGGGCGGATAGCTGCATTGGCCATAAGGGTTCCAACTGTATTCCCATCGCTGGCGATCTTTGTCCGAGGGTCGGCGTTGCAATTTTAGCGTGCGCCAAGTCATTGGCGGCCCGGGCAATCGGCTGACCAACGAGACGGTGTCGCCGTCGGGCATTCGCCCTTGGTCGATCCCAAGTGTGACCGTCGGTAGCTCTTCGTGGTCATCTCGCAAAGCATAGTTGTATTCGTTGGCTCGCTCGGCGACGTGCAGCGCAAACTGGTCACCGAGAATCTGTTTCGCCGCCGTCACGATTGTCACCAAGTCAGGAGTCATGCGCCGGTGAATGAGCGACAAGTTGCGAATGTATTGCAGGCACTTGGAGAGTAAGAGGGGTGTGACCCGCCGGGCACGATTGCCGAGTTCCCGCTGGTACGACACTCTGGCGGCGATGAGCAATTCTTTGACGCCATCGATTTGCACATCATCGTCTTCGGCGAGCTCGGATCGCGCGCGCTCGTAGAGCGAAGTGATGAAGGGCAGCTCACCGAAAAAAAACGCCAGCGTACGTGGCTCGATTTGGTAGCGCCGTGGTGGCATCACGTCGTCGTGCTCAGGCAACTCCACTTGGATGGCAGCATTGGCTCCCGGGGCGACCTCGACTTCCGAGGGCGAATGTGCGGCATGACGAAGTTGTTGATAGGCTTCGCGAATCCATGGCCAGTACAGCACGCTCACGACAAGCAAAATTCGCTCGTGGCGTCGTTCCAGTTCCACCAATCGCCATGCCATGTGCAAGATTCGATTGCGAGTTTGTTCGTCGGGCGGACGCGTAATACTCGGCAAGACCGCTGCGGCGAATCGATCAAGCGACACGCGTCGAACCGCGAACGGATCGGGCATGACGGTCGAATATGGCCGAAACGGATCGGTTTCCAAATCAATGTAGGCGCGAGTTAAGTGTTCGCCCATCGCCGCCCGAATCGCCATAATCACGGGCTGGCATGGATCGACCGGAACATAACTCAGCGGTGGTTCGTCCCAATCGTCGTCGGAATCATCTTCCTCTTCATCGTCCTCGTCGAATTCTTCGTACGTGTTCTCGTCGTCCGCAGCATCCCACTGGGCGTTGCCCCAATTCTCCTGGTCGGGCGGCGACTCAAACGACGCCGATGACTTCTGGATGACGATGGTCGGACGCGGAAGCTCTAACACCGCCGCCTCCACCTCGTCGCGAAAGGATTCGGGCAAGGGGATCGCGACACAGTCAAACGAATGCTCCAGCATCCAGCGACGAATATTGAGGGCGAATTGGCCGCTGCCATGAATCACGGGTAACACCGTGATGCGACCTCCCAGTCGAAGCAACTCGGGGATTTCCGGGCCGGCGACATCGTTCATCTAGTTGCCTCGTAAGTGAGATGCAAAGTCAACGTGATTCGCTCAGCGTGGGTTCGCCCTCGGGTGCCGCAATGATTTCCGTGGTGTCGAGCGTGAGATACTTTTCGGCGGTCTGTTGCAGATCATTCTCGTCGAGTCGACGGTAACGATCCAGTCGCTCGTCCAGGCTGACATATTCATTGCGATACAGCCAACGGCTACCGAGTCCGAACAATTGATTGCTCGGACGTTCGCTTTGCATGATATAGCCAGCAACCGTCTTGTTGATTGCTTGTTGAACTTCGTCTCGTTCAAAGCCCTTTTCTTTGCACAACATGAGCACATCGTCCATGAGGCGTCGGTTGCTCGCCAGGTCTTCGGGGGCGCAAGCAAGGTAGCTGAACATGGCGCCGGTATCGCTGAACTCTTGAGGCCACATTGTCGCCACTTCGGCTCGGCCCGTGTCGATCAATTCCCAAAACAACCGGCTTCCGCCTTCGTCGGCTACCACCGTCGCCATTAATCGGGTCGCATAGCGATCCGCGTCGTTGGCGCTAGGGCCGGGGCTCACACGAATCAAATAGGCCTGGGACGCGTCGGGCACATCAAGGACCGGATCCACCGCGATTCCGGCGGGCAATCGATCACCACCATCCGCGGGCAATGGGTTTGGCGACGGACGCTGCGACCAAGTGGCTGTATGCATTTCCGCCATCGCGACCAAGGAATCGAAGTCGACGTTGCCGGTTGCCGCCAATACGATCCGCTCGGGGCGATAGCGACGATTGAAGTAATCACGCATCACGCTTGCGGTCATCGCTTGGATCGACTCCGCCGTACCAAGAACTCGTCGCCCAACCCCGCGCGGGCCAAAGTAGATCTCCATGGCTCGCTCAAAAGCACCAAACGGAGGTTGGTCCTCGTACTTGGCGATCTCTTCCAAGATCACTTGACGCTCCATATCGAACTCATGTTCGTCCAGTGCGGGGCTGAGGATATCCGAGAGCAACTCCACCGCGCGGTCTTGGAACTTTGGCAAAACGGTGGCGTAGTAGACCGTTTGCTCCTCGCTCGTGTATGCGTTGCTTTGGCCACCGAGTTCATCCAATTCGCGGTTGACGTCGGCGGCACTTCGCCGAGCACTTCCCTTGAACATCATATGTTCGAGAAAATGACTCACGCCGGATTCCAGATCCACTTCGTCGCGCCCGCCCGTGTGGACAAAGTATCCGATCGCGGCCGAGTAGCCACGACGATCCACTTCCGCAGCAACGCGAAGTCCACTTGGAAGAGTAACAGCACGAAATTCAGGCATGGGAGAAGGGCGAAAAGTAAAGGGTGATGGGTGGGTTATCCGAATGGTTCGACAAGCTTGCTCGACTGGAAATCACGACGGGGGAACTTGAAGCGGTTTTTCGCCGAGCGTGACGATTCGAAAGTTCTTGGGCGGGTCGCGGCGCCACTCGTTGCAGATTCCTTCCACCGTCAGCGACTCGATGATCGCTTCGATCTCGGCGGTCGTCATCACACGACCCAGTTGCAATTGATCCGACGCCATCGACGATGCTTTAGAGTGGCTCGACTCTTGTTCCATGATCAGGCTGCTTTCGACGCGAACCTTCCAGCGGTCAAGTTCACCTTGCTCCAAATCGTCAGCCAGATTTTCGATTTCACGGATCGCCACATCGAGCGTTTCTTGAGCACGTTCGGGCGTCGTGCCCGCGTACACGAACACTCCGCCACCCTGTTGCAACGAGTGGCAATTCGCCGTGATGGTGTAACACAGCCCCCGTTTCTCACGAACTCGATCGAACAATCGGCTGCTCATCCCGTCGCTCAAAATGCCAACCGCGGCACGACGCTTGAAGTAATCCGGATGGCCATAAGGCAGTGAATCAAAACTGAAGGCGATGTGCGTTTGGCTCGATGGCGCCTCGATGTGTTCATACACGGACTTGCCCGCGGGCTTGCCCTGAGTGATCGGCTTACCCGATTTCATGCCGCCGAAGAGTTCTTCGGCCCACTGGAGGACTTGCTCGGTCTGGACTCGACCCGCCACTGCCAAGATCGAACCCCCAGCGTGATAATGGCTTTCGTAAAACTCGCGCACTTGCGAAATGGTCGTCGCTTCGACGCTCTCACTGGTGCCGTGCGCGGTTCGCCCGAGAAGTGGTCCATATTGAAGTTCTCGCAAACGCAGCATCACACGCTGGGTCGGTTCGTCCTCGATCGCACGCAATTCTTGCAGCGACATTTGCTTGGCATCGTCAAGTTGATCGCTCGGCAAATGGGGGTGGCGGACGGTTTCCGAATAGATTCGCAGTGCCTCATGGAGCGAATCCGCCGGCATGGCGGCACTGAACGATACCGTCGACGTCGACACGCTGCTGTTGCGGTCGATGCCAAGGTTGTCTTGAACGGCCACGAGATCGCGACTGCTATACGGCCCCGCACCCCGCTGGACCATTTCGCAGACGAGCGAGCCGAGACCGCCGCACTGCAACGGTTCCGCTTGGACGCCCGCATGGAGCGACAACGAAAACGCAGCCGTCCGCAACCACGGCATCGGTTCGACGAGGACCGTCATGCCATTAGAGAGCTTCACAGAGGTGATCGGCGGTGGGGCTGCTAAAATTGAAATGGTCAGCGCCTTTAAAAAACGAATATGAATCAGCAAGCAATCGATGCAAGCGTAAACGAAACTCCTGGAATCCGAAACTACGCCGATTTGGCAGTTACGCCCGCTGATTGGGGCCACGCCTGCCAAAACACTGAATTCTCGACGTTCGGGCCCGATCAAGTCGTTGATCCAGATTCCCTGCTACAACGAAGCGTCGACGCTGGAACATGACTTGGCCGATTTGCCGACTTCACTGCCCGGCATGGACGCGATCGAGATCGTCGTGGTCGACGATGGCAGCACCGATGGAACGGCCGGTCTTGCCCGGTGTTGCGGAGTCACTCATGCGGTGTGTCACAAACGCAATCGAGGGTCGGCCGCAGCATTCGCCAGTGGGCGACAACTAGCCGTGGAGCCAGAATTGGAATAAAGCAAACTGCCATCTTTTGCCAAAGTTCTCGCCCCGGGCGAACTGGGGGGGCACTTTATTCCGTTTCATTTCGCCGACTGGGCACATCCCCTTCATTCATTTTTTGCCAAACGCCCGTTAGACATCTGTGAGTGTGTCAAATGCTAAATAGTACATCTAAGTTTTGGGTTTGCTTCAGCGGAAAATTCAGGATTCCCACACCGCTCAAGCCAAAAACATTCATTGCATGTGCTACTCCATTTTTATTTGTTTTAATCACGAGTTGTCTAGGCGCTGAAGACGCACCCAAAAAAGGGTCTCCACCTGACGGGTTTGACCCTTCCCGCTTTGAGATTATAGAAATGCCTGGCGTCGGCGATTCGCTGATTGTTGACAAGGACCAAATAACTAGCATCTATAAGGAAAAGCTTTCCGCATACCGAAAGCTCCTGAGTACGCCTGTTAAACGAGTTGTACTGTGCGAACAAACGGTCATGCAAGACATATCGAAACACGACCCCTTGCTTACAATCTCATCTAGCTTTTTGGCGGAAGACCCGATTGGTAGATATTTGCATTATTCAAGGTATGAGCTTGATCCTGAGACAAACGAGGTCAAGAGAGACTTGGATAATGAACCATTGTTGGAACAAGATGCCGCTGGTGGAAGAAAGAAGGGAATTCCGGCCCTAACGCCAGACAGTGGATCTGCGATGCTAAGGGCAGGTACAGGGATTGGATTTTTGTTGGGAAGAGGCCAGACACGAATGGCAGAAGTTCACCTAGGTGCGCATTTCGGACACCTCCGTCCAGAACTGCTTCCCATTGTCGGCGCTTCTACGATTTTGATAACAACGCCAAACGAAGTCAAAGTGTTTAAAATGCTCGAAAAAGAGCCCGATGAAGCCATTGTTTTTAAGGATGGACGGGTTCGGTTTACCTGGCAGAACGGAGCACTCTATAGATCGATCCTACTTTCACCTAGCGTACTGCTTCCGATAAGTACAGAAGTTTACCACAAGGCCGTGCCAGTTTCGGATAGTGGTAAATCGCCTATGAAGTTTGTAACTTCTGCGACATCTTCAAAATGGGATGTCTCTGGTGATGTTCCAGCCTTGGAATCCGTTGAGATGACGTATCAAAATCCTTCCAAGTTTTCACGCGTTGAAAATACTCTCCGTACTTCCATGACATTCAAGACTTTGCCGCCCGAAACCCCTGGCTATGAGGTTTTCTTTGACTCAGAACTGTTTGGCCTTCTGACTCCGCCAGTGAAGCTGAAGGATCTAGAAAATGCGTTTAAGGAAAACTAGCCGCTACGTGTATTTTCTGTCTTGTTTGTCGCCACTCAAAGGCGAGTGACAGAGTGAAGTGAGAACGTTGTTTTCGTACCGATGCTAAACGCCGATGGTGACCACTTCGACGGTTTTGACGCGGCCGATCATGGTGGTTGTGCTGACATCGTCAATCACGACCGGAAGCAGTTGTCCGGCTTGTCGTAGTTTTCCGTCGAACACGACGATCCGGTCGCACGGCGTACGCCCGGTCATCTGCAAAATGGCGGTCTGGTCGTGAGGGTCGAAGTCCGACCGCTTGCGGTCCTTTTTGCTGGGGCCTTCGACGAGCACCTCCACCGTGCGTCCGCGGAACTTTTCGTTTTCTTCGAGACACAGACGGTCTTGTACTTCGAGCAATTCCTGATTGCGACGTGCCTTGACCTCCAGCGGAATATCGTCGACGAGTCGTTCGGAAGCTTTGGTCCCCGGTCGCACGCTGTACTGGAAGATGAAACTGTTCTTGAATCGGCACCGCTCCACAAGCGCGATCGTCTTTTGAAAATCTTCTTCGGTCTCGCCGCAAAAGCCGACGATAAAGTCGCTGCTCACCGCGGCGTCGGGCACGATTCGTTCGATCCGTTCGAACATTTCCATGTAGTCCGCGACGGTATAGCCGCGTTTCATCCGACGTAGTACCTCATCGGAACCGCTTTGGGCCGGCACGTGCAAGTACGGCGAGACCTTGGGTAAGTCACGCACCGCAATGAGCAATCGTTCCGTCATGTCCTTGGGGTAGTTGGTCACGAACTTGATTCGCTCGATTCCGTCGACCTCGTGCAACTGTTCAAGCAAACTCGTCAAGTCCGTCGTCACGCCGTTGTCGTTGAACTTGTAGCTGTTGACCGTTTGCCCGAGCAGCGTGATTTCTTTGCAGCCCTGTTCGGCAAGCGTATTGGCTTCGGACAGAATCTGCTGAGGATGACGACCTTGCTCGGGACCACGCGTGTTGGGGACGACGCAGTACGTACAAAACTTGTCGCAACCGATTTGGATTCGGAGGTAGGCTTGGAAAGGCGTGGGCCGCATTTCCGGGTCGCGGAGCGGATCGAACGTCTCATGGCTTCGCGCGATCACGGCTTGCGAGCCATCGCTGCGTGAAAGCGACACTGCCATTTGTCGGCCTTCGCCCCGTCGGATTTTGTCAAGCATTTCGGGGATCGCGTGCAGTTGCCCCGGACCGACGACCAAGTCAACAAAAGGCGCTCGCTTGAAAATGATGTCTTGGTCTTTTTGGGCCATGCACCCCATCACGCCGATCATCTTTTCGGGATGCTGAGACTTTGTCTCGCGCAGTCGTCCCAGCGTGCTGTAGACCTTTTCTTCCGCGTGTTCGCGAACGCTACAGGTGTTGTACAGCATCACATCCGCGTCATCGACACTTTGGACGACCACGTAACCATGGCGTTTCAAGTCCGCAACCACCATCTCGCTGTCCAAGACGTTCATCTGGCAGCCAACCGTTTGGATATAAACTCGCTTTGTCATCAGCCGCTATCGTTTTCGCTATTCGGATCAATGGATAGGACAAGTTACGACGCCGAATTCGCGTCATCGCCGTCCGCGGTAGGGGCCTGGCGGTCCGCCGGAGGGCCTTGGTTTCGCGTCACAAATTCTTTCAATACGGCAACAAGGCTGAGTCGTCGTCGCCCTGCTGATCCGGCCAGCAGCAGTGCGGCAATTCCCGTGACGACGAGCCAAAGCCAGACGTTGGATGAGCGGATCAGATCAGTCATGAGCAAAATCATGCTGCAAGCATACCCGCCAATACCGGATTCGGGGTAGTCAGGTTCGATCTTCGCCGAAATGCTCGAGAAAACGAGAATCGAGAAAAAAGATCGCGTCGACAAGTCGTCATGGCGAGGACACTTTGCGGTCAACGTCACCGGGGCGTTTTCATCGTCGCCGTAGCCACTGCGGGTCTCGCCGCTCAGTTAAGATAGTCGAGGTGTGTGAGGCGGACAAACGTAAGGAATCTCGAGACAGCGTTGAATCACCAGCTTCATTTTCGCGACGATTCTAGGCGATTCGGTCCTAAATACCTAATGGAACCGAAGTTCAATAACAAATGCCGGGGTGCCCAGCCATGAAGTTCCTGTTAGCGTTGCGACTTGCAAAACTGCTCGTCTCGATTTGCGCGATGTTGGCCGTTTCTTGCAACACCGGAAGTGCGGAATTGCCAGCACTCGAAGCGGTCATCACCGCTGGGCCGCTCAATGCCACTGTCGACCAAGTGAGGTCCCTGGTCCGCGAACTTGATGCACTTCCGCATCCCAAAACCTTTCGCGACTCGACCTCCGGAACGGACGTTGAATTCGAAGAGCGTGAGGGAGATGCTTGGAAAAATTCGCTCTTGGTGCATGACAACTTCGAGTTCATTGGCGGTGGTCAACTGCGTCACACACAGTGGCTTCTCTTTCGTCCCACGGATCGTGAAGAGCTTGCCGACTACTCTCAGTTGTCGGCGGATTGGTCTCCTTGGCATGAAGACCGGCCGGTGCTTGAAGCACGCGTGATCACACCCGAAGGGCGCGTCATCGAACTCCAGCCCGCTCAGATTTTTGAACAGGCTGCTGATTCTGGCGACGGGGGCCTGTATAGCGACGACCGACGTGTGACTGCGATTCTGGCGGGTGTGACAATCAACTCAGTCGTCGAAGCGAAAATTACGACTTTGACGCGGAGTTGGTTGACCGATGGAGATGAACCAGCGGTAGCAGACTCGATCGGTTTCCAGCACTCGCCGTCGACGTTCATCCCTCCTCGCGTGATGCAGTTGACTGTATCGAGTGATCACGACGTGTCGTGGGAATATCGAACGGTAGGACCGACGCTCGACTTTGATACGATCCCAGCGAGCGAAACCAAAGGCAGGACGATTTCCACGCGAATCATTGACGGACCAGGCCTTTTCGAATGGTTCGAGAATGCGTGCGGTCCCCAAGCGAGTTCATTTCCGACGATTCAAGCGGTCACCCCAACGGAATGGGAAGACATCGGACGCGCCTATGGTCAGCGGGTGGAGTCAGTAATCGAAAGTGGAAATACCATGTCCTCTGCGATCGTTAGCGCGGTCGCTGAGGAAGCGAAATCGTGGTCGGACGCACGCAAATTGTCCTGGTGTATCAGCCAAATCCATGCCATGGTCCGCTATACCGGAATGGAACTTGGCGAGAATGCCGTGGTGCCCGTCAGCCCCGATCAAGTCTTGATGCGCCGCTTTGGCGATTGCAAAGACCAGTCGACGTTGCTTGTTGCCATGCTACGTCAGCTTGGCGTAAAAGCCGACGTCGTATTGCTGCGGGCATCAAACTCGCTCGACCACATGCGGGAATTACCTTGCGTCAATCTGTGCAATCATGCACTTGTTGCACTGCCCGATCCTCAGGATCCGAGTGCGTTGGTGTTCGTCGATCCCACCTACACGTTGCCGCTCTTGGAAGATTACCCGATCGGTTTCTTGCCCCCAACTTGTCGCGGGCGAATGGTTCTCGTTTGTAATGCGGATCGGCCACGACTTGAGATCACACCACGCACAAATGCGTCGTCGAACATTGAACACCAGAAAGTTTGGATGGATGTTGGACATACTGGCGGCGGCACCATGTCGATCCGATTGCAGGCCCTCGGCGCTCTCGCGGTCGAACTCGCGGACGGCTACCAAGACGATGCCCGTCCATCGATCATCGAGAACTGGGACGACTATATGAGGATACAGTCCGGTACAGACCTCACTAGCTTGTACGTCAAGCCATTGAATGTCGATCCCGCGGGTGTGGCATCCTTCGGAGTGATCGGAACGGGAGCCGAGGACCAGTTATTGTCGCGATCGGCACTGAGCAGTCAATTCGCGTGTACCGCAGTTGACAACTTGTCATCCATCGGTGCTGTCCAGGAACTACTTCCGATCGTGTTGAACGCAGAGGCCGACACTTCTGGCGAATCGCTAGAGGGCGAGTCTGGACGTCAGGATGTGCAGCCACGTCGTAACTCGCTTTACAACGCTGAGGGGCAAACGTCGATCTACGAATACATCATTCGATACCCCGCGGCACTGTCGGCGCCGACGCTTCCGGAACCGTGGAGTGAATCAGTGGGATTCGTCACGATGTCCGCTGAGTATGGTTGGCTTGAAACGAGCCGGTTGACGACGCTCGACTTGTCCACTCACCGCCCCATCGGGGCCGAAGATACGACGGTGACGAACTATGTCCCATGGAAGGATCGGAATCCACAAGCACCCGTGGTGGCGGTTGAACCGAGCGATCGTGTGCTTCGCGCCGAGTATCGTATCGTCACAGCCCCTGGGGAAATGACTGCAAGCGAAGTGAACGCGGCGAGACGCCGGTTTCGCGAGTTGATGGAACCGACCAGTCCGTTGACCTTTTCGACGCAGCTGATTTGGACCGACGGCGCCAAGTTGCTGTCGCCGTGCACGGCCGATAGCGTACGCGAGCTTGTGAATTCCTCGATCGGTAGTGCCCGACGAAATTTCCCACTCTCGCTCGTGGCAACAAAAATCCAAGAATTGGGTGATCCAGTGCTGGCTCAGCGACTGATCGCGGATCTCGATCCGATATCCAATGACCAAGTGTTTGTTGCCGAACAAGCTCTGCGAGTCTGCCAAATTCGTTTTGCGCCGGACAATGCGAGACAATTCATTGATGCTGACGCTATTAACGCAATCTCCAGCAAAGTTGAAACACGTCTCTACGGCGAGTCGCTGTTGATCTCCATCATTGGTTCCATGAGCGACTCGCATGGAATGTTGTCCACGGATCGCAAGAAGGTTGCTGCCGCTGCGGTGAAACTACAATCCATTCTTGAGAATCCGAATGTGTCGATGATGCCCCATCAGCTAATGGACCGATGCATCAGAGCGTATCTCGTAACACAATTGATGCTGCGCAAGGATGACGCGGCCATCGACGTCTTGTCTCGCCAACAGAACATGGTGCACCAGTTGATCCACGCTGTTTTGACACGACGAGCACTTCCGACGTTGGATCAGCTCTCACCCGAAAATCAAGAACTGGCATGCGAGCTAGCATGGGAAGAACTGATTGCGGCGGGACGGAGCGACCTCGCGTTCGCCTTCCAAGAACTCGTCGACAATCAATCATGGTCCATCGTTAAACTCGAATCCGCAACGCCTCCGCAACTTCCTCCACTGGATCATCTAAACGCCGAGTCGGTCGCGCGACACGTTGTGCTAGCCGACCTTGAGTGCGACCACGAGTTGATGAATTCGCTAGCAGTCTCGCCCGCGGTGACGAATTCGATCATGAATGACTTTGCGGCGCCGCACAGTCCAGTTTGGCAATGGTTGATTCATTCAACTCCGTTTCGCTCCAGTCACCTGACCCAGATGCTTGCTGCTAGCGTTGACGTTGACTTGGAAAGCGTCTGCCCAACGGTTCAACTCGCGACGATCCGTCGCTCCGAAACCGAAACGGCCGTGCTCTGGATGGTTCGCAATGCCTTGGGCCAGTGGCGATTTTCACGCGAGCCAATTTTGATTGCCGAGATGCTGATTGAGCACCTTGATGGAGATCGAGAATCTTTGGCGGCAGCATGTGAGGCAATCGTCGCTCCACTAGCGAAAGACCTCCCTTGGTTCGACCAGTTCGCGGGTGCATATGGTGCACGAGTTTGGTCTCGTTTGCCCTCGGATCATCCGCAGCGGATGGATTGGACGCTTCGAATTTTGGCATGTCAAGCCAGTCGTGATTTTACGTGTATGCAATCGCTTGTCGGTGACGGCAAAGATGTCCCACCCACCATTCGACTCTGGGTTGATCGACTCGAAAAAGAGTGTCTTCATGTGTCAAATCAACATGAGAGAATCGTGAAGATCCTTGTGAATGAACTCGCCGAAAAACCGAACTTCGGACTGGTGCCACAGATTCTACAGCATGTCGAGGATCACCGTGCATCAAACTCAAAACAACCGATCGACGACTCGCTTTGGCGAACTGCCGTGGAAGAGTTTATCAGTACAACAAGCGATAATCTCTTACGTCGACAAGTCGTTTTTCAACTTGCTTCGCTGGATGGAAACATCACACAAGGACTCGACGATTTGCAGGCATACCTGCTTGCACCCGAGAACCGGAGTAACAAAAATCCGTTGGCAAATGGCCTGCTTTGGAATTCGCTTGTTTACGAACCATCTAGCAAGGTCGCCGAACGCCTTCGTGCTGTCGAAGTGATAATCGATCAGGACAACTTTAGCACGGCACACACGTTGGGCTGTGCCCAAGCAATCACTGGCAATCCGCTTGACGCATTAAAAGTCATAGCGGCGGCCACGCATCAAAACCGTTCCCTCTTTGATCCCAGTGTTGAACTGCTCCGGGGATTGATTGCTGAGAACTTGAATCTCAATCAGATGGCGGTCGACTGCTTTGATCGCGTGCTCACCGCCGTTGACGAAGGGACTGTTGATACCGAGTCCGCCCTCGTCGCTCGCCAACATCGGGAATCGGCGTCTGCAAAAGTCGCCAGCGAGTGACTCGTCGATACAACTTACTCGAGGAAATATCGGTTCAGGAACGCTTGTCGATCTCCCGTTTCGGCGGCGAATTGGACCATCGCGTAGAGTCGTTGTTGGTCTCGTAATTTTTTTGCCCCGAGTTCGGCATCGTCCAAGAATCGGTGCGGCAGCGGCCCGATCACGTCAAAACACTCCGGTGGCGTATCGCCGGCCAGGACTCCGTATCGTGCTAGCATTGCGATCGCGGTGTTGAGCCGGTGATCATGTCGGCTGACTCGTTGCAGCCGATCATTCATCCAATCCAACCCAAAAGCCTTGCACGGCTCTGGGTTTTCCACCAACAAATGGTGAACCCGAGAATAGAAACTGGCGTCCGGATTCGCCCACTCGATGAATTGCATTTGTGTGGTGAGGTCACTTTGGTCGTACAGCCAAACACACCGACTCGGCTTGCCGTCGCGGCCCGCCCGCCCGATCTCTTGGTAATACGATTCAATCGAACCGGGGGTCTCGGCGTGGATCACTGCTCGGATGTCGTCCTTATCAATCCCCATCCCGAACGCTGGCGTCGCGAGCACCAGGTCGGCATCGCCGAACATGAAATCATGCTGCACGCGTCGCCGATCTCGTCGTGAGAGGTCACCGTGATAGCACACGTGATCGATCCTTTCACGCCACATCCAATCGCTGAATTCTTGCAGCGTTTTGATCAGCGAAAAGTAGACGATCACACTGCCCGCTTGCAGTGACTCATCGCCGAGAATCTCGCGAAGCTTCTCGCGTTTTTCGTCGGCGTCCCAAATCGGCAACACATCCAAATATAAATTCGGCCGATCGATTCCTTCGTGGAATAATTCGATCTCCGCCGGGTCGATGTGCAGTTGCGAATAGATATCGTGGCGACATTCCACGGTAGCGGTGGCCGTTAGGGCGATCGTCGTCGGTTGGCCCAATCGCTCGCGCATCTCGCCGACACGTGAATAGTCGGGCCGAAAATCGTGCCCCCATTGGCTGACACAGTGCGCTTCGTCGACCGCCAATAGGTTCACCCGCCGCGACTGGATGACTTCCAGAAAATCGGGTTTGCGAAATCGTTCGGGCGTGACGTACAGCAACCGATACTGGCCATCGCTGAGTTCTTGGTATCGCTGGATCCGCGTTTGGCGATCGAGTGACGAGTTGACCAGCGTCGCGTCAATCCCTCGCTGGCGCAGTGCATCGACTTGGTCTTGCATTAGCGCCACGAGTGGCGACAGCACCAGCACCAACTCCCGCGATCCAGGTTCAATCGCGAGTGCCGGAATCTGGTAACAAAGCGACTTTCCCATGCCGGTCGGCATCACGACCATCGCGTGTCGACCCGAGCCGACTCGATCGATAACCGCCGCTTGCGACGTGCGAAAATGATCGTACCCGAAATGGGTACGAAGCAGTTCTCGGTATCGATCCGACGTCGGCATGTCGTGGGTTAAGCGTCTTCGTCGGATGAGTTGTCGTTCTCATCGCCCGCCGATTCATTGTCGAGCTCACCATCGATTTCACTATCGAGTTCGTCATCGGCGAGCTCTGCATCAGCCCCGTCCAATTCGTTCACGTCATCGATGGGAACGATCTCTGGCACTGGCTCGAGAACGTCCGGAGCATCTTCTTCGGGCGGTACGCGAACGACGGCGATGAGCTGGTCACCGGGGTCGACATTCATGATACGAACGCCTTGAGTGTTTCGGCCGATGACGTTGATCTCGCCCGCTTTGATCCGCTGGATCTTGCCCTTAGCGGTCATCATGAACACTTCGTCGTCGCCTTCGACGCGAGCGATCGTGACCACCTTGCCGTTTCGGGCGCTGGTACGAATATCGCGAACTCCCTTGCCGCCGCGGCGCTGCGTTCGATAGCGTTGGCCTGACGGTCCGCCTTCTTCTTCGGGGCTCTCATCGTCATCCGCAACCGCGTTGGGGCCGAAGGGCGTGCGTTTGCCGTGGCCATTTTCGCAAACGGTAAGCAAGGTCGCGTCGGGATCGGCGACAACCATTCCCACCACGGTATCCTCGCCTCGCAGCGAGATACCTTTGACGCCGGAGGTGTTTCGACCCATCGGCCGCGCATCACTCTCGTTGAATCGGATCGCCATGCCGCTACTGGTCACGAGCACGACTTCGTCTTCGGGGCCGACGACGACCGCGTCGACGAGCTCATCGCCCTCACGCAGTTTGATCGCAATGATGCCGCCTTTCTTAGGACGGCTGTACTGTTCAAGCTTCGTTTTCTTCACCAGGCCACTGCGTGTGGCCATCATGATGAAGTAGCCTTCTTGATTGAAGTTTCGAATCGCCAAACACTCGGCGACCTGTTCGTCCGGTCCCAAGTTCAACAGGTTGACGATCGCGCGGCCTTTGCTTTCGCGATTAAGTTGCGGCAGATCGTAGACCTTTTGCCAGCGCACTTTGCCCGTCGTTGTAAAGAACAACAGGTAATCGTGGGTGCTGGCAACAAAGAGGTGTTCGATGGGATCCTCGTCATCGGTCTTGGCGCCCTTGAGTCCTTTGCCACCGCGACGTTGTGTGTTGTAGACGCTCGAGGCGGTTCGCTTGATGTAACCACGGTGGCTGATCGAAACCACCATGGTCTCCTCCGTGATCAAGTCTTCGAGATCGATGTTTCCGATTTCTTCGAAGCTAATTTGGGTGCGACGCGGATCACCGAAGCGTCGCTTCATTTCCTCCAAGTCAGCCTTGATGATTCCGTAGATGCGTTTTTGGTCGCCGAGGATATCGAGGTAGTCGATGATTTCGGTGAGCAAGGAAGCGTGTTCTTCGCTCAGTTTTTCCTGTTCCAAGTTGACCAATTGGCCGAGCGTCATGCGCAAGATCGCATCGGTTTGGACGCTGGTCAGCGTGTAAGCGTCCGCTTTTCCACGCTCGGTCACGAATTGCTCATACCCGGTATCACCGAGCGCACGTTGCATCATCGCGGCGGGGCACTCGATTTTCATCAAGCGTTCTTTCGCTTCCGGTTGAGTGCGGCTCGTGCGGATGGTCTTGATGATTTCGTCAATGTTGGCCAGCGCAAGCAGCAGGCCTTCGACCGTGTGTTTGCGTTTGCGGGCGCGGGCGAGCAAGAACTGGGTTCGCCGGCGGATGACGGTCACGCGGTGGCGAATGAACTCCTGGAGCATCTCCTTGAGCGTCAGCTCGCGTGGTTTGCCGTCGACGAGCGCCAAGAAGATCATCGAGAACGTGTCTTGCAGCGGCGAGAACTGGTAGAGCTGGTTGAGCACGACATCGGGGTCGGCGTCACGTTTGAGCTCGATGACCAATCGCACCGGTTCCTTCAAATCGCTTTCATCGCGAATTCCGGAAATGCCTTTGACTTTCTCTCCATTGACCAGCGCGGCGATCTTTTCGATCACTCGGTCGCGATATTGCTGGTAGGGGATTTCGCTGACGACAATGCGGCTGCGATTGCCCTTCATCTCCTCGATCTTGCACTTGCCGCGAACCACAATCGTGCTGCGACCCGTGCGATACGCGCGACGAATTCCGGCGCGGCCGCAAATAATCCCACCGGTCGGGAAGTCGGGACCGGGAATGATCTCCATCAACTCATCGATCGTCGTTTCCGGATCATCGACTAGCCGGATCAGCGCATCACAAACCTCGGTCGGATTGTGCGGCGGAATGCTGGTCGCCATTCCGACCGCGATGCCGCCGGAGCCGTTGATGAGCAAGTTCGGGAACCGGCTGGGCAGCACCGTCGGTTCCGTTCGCACCTCGTCATACGTCGGGATGTAGTCGACGGTATCGAGTTTCAAATCGTCCAACATCGAAGCGGCGACGGCGCTCAAGCGAGCTTCGGTATATCGCATGGCGGCTGGGGGTAAGCCCGCGACGCTTCCGAAGTTTCCTTGCTTGTCGATCAGCAAGCTGCGCATGTTCCACTCTTGCGCCATCCGCACAAGCGTCGGATAGATCACGCTCTCACCGTGCGGGTGATAGTTACCCGAGGTGTCGCCGGAAATCTTGGCACATTTGACGCGTTTGCTGCCTGGTCCGAGGTTCAAATCGTTCATGGCAACGAGAATGCGTCGCTGGCTCGGCTTGAGTCCATCACGCACATCCGGCAGCGCGCGGCTGACGATGACGCTCATCGCATACGTCAGGTAGCTGTCGCGGAGCTCGTCCTCGATCGGAAGCTGGATCATCCGCAGCGCACCGGCGCCACGATTGGTTTGGTCGAAACCAAAACCGCCAGAGTTTCCGTCATCCTCGGGAGTCGCGGGGCCCGTAGTGCCACCGCCGATGTTATTGCCGTCGTCTTCAGCCAACGTCTTGATCCGTGCGAGAGAACGCGATTGCCGCCCCCCGGGGCAGCGAATAAGCTTCGAAACA
The DNA here is from genome assembly GCA_041741195.1 of Pirellulaceae bacterium. Taxonomy (GTDB): domain Bacteria; phylum Planctomycetota; class Planctomycetia; order Pirellulales; family Pirellulaceae; genus JBBSJZ01. Next base: position 112,093 of record JBGSKM010000118.1, on the reverse strand, counting down.
GCTCAGAATTCTAGCGAATTGCCGGTTTTCTCACAACGACCCCTCCGTTCCCGACGATTGACGCAAGCCTTTGATACTTCAATACTTGCAGCAATTCATCGGCAGCGATGATGGGATACCTTGCCCGACGAGATCAATTGACATGCCAATCATCTCCAGTATCCAAATTGGCCAAATCCAAAGTGGGGGAGATCCCGACTCGCGCGCTGCGGAAAATCGGTTCTGGACCAGTGCCTTTGACAAACGACCAGTCCCCAGCCGCGTGACGATTGGCCCCCTTGGGATCGAGGGCGACGAAGTGGCCGACAAGGTGCATCACGGCGGCCCCGACAAGGCCATTCTCTGTTATGCCGGCCGTCACTACGCGAGCTGGCGCGATGCCCATCCGGATTTGGATTTCGGTCCCGGCGGCTTTGGTGAAAACCTCACCATCGACGAGGCCGACGAAAGTGAGGTCTGCATCGGCGATCGTTTTGACACCGATCATTGCCGCTTAGAAGTCAGCCAACCGCGTCAACCCTGCTGGAAAATCTCGCGCCGCTGGGCCACCAAGACGCTAACGAAGGAAGTCGCCCAAAGCGGACGAACGGGCTGGTACGTTCGTGTCCTTCAAGGTGGAGTGCTGGCGGTTGGCGAAACGATGCGACTGTCCGACCGACCGCACCCGAATTGGACGATCGCCAGAGCCAACGACCTATTGTTCGGACGCGATCGTGACCCGGCGGCGATTGAGGAACTCAAAGGCTTGGCCGTGCTTGCGAATGCATGGAAAGCCGATCTCGTCTAGTTCGTCGGTGCCGCGCTTGCGCAGCACGCCCCGATCGTTAAGCTACGGAGACGTGGTTTCCGTACACCAGCCTCTTGCCAGCTAACCAGCCATGCCCAGTTCATCCGACGACCGAATTGTCGAATCGATCCGCTTGTACCGCGAGGCGCTACAGCAAACGAAAGCACTTTACATCGGTAGCGGCCAACTGATTCGTGGTTCGTATGGTTGGCTTCAAAATGACGATGAGACGACGACGATCTCTGGCCAGATGGATGATCTACACCAGGGCTTTGTAATGAAGGTGTTCGCTTCCGTCTTGCCCGGCGTCGAAGCTCGCTCGCTCGAACAGCGACAACTCGGCCGCGTTTTGCTCGAACACATTTGGGGCAAGTCGGTGATCGGCAACCAGTTGCACGAGGCGGTGCAGTGGTTGATCGATGCGTCCGCTGAGTTCCGATGGAAAGATCTTGTACGTCCGTTCGTCGAACTACCCGCGCTGCGCGACCGCTGGGGCGAACTGGAGACGCTCGCCATGCGAATGGCCAATTTGGTCGCTGCGGTTGATGGTGATGTCAGTAGCGACGACCGAACCGCGATCGAAAACGTGAGTCGCCAACTAGCCGAACTCAACGTGCGGATTCCTGAGCAAGTGGATCACAAAGTCGATACCGACAACGCACGCGACGCGCTCCAGTGGCTGCGTGACGAAGCCCAGCGTTTGCGGAACGGTGTCTCGTCAACTGCCGCTGAGAAACCGACACCCACGCCAAGCGGCCCATCACCCAGTGCTAAGGCGGCGTCCGAAAAGCCGGCGGCAGCGAAACCCGCGCCTCCGGACAACCGCACTCCCGAAGAACGGTTGGCCCAGTCGCGCGAAAAGCTCGATAGTTTGATCGGGTTGACGGACATCAAAGAGCAAATCCAAACGCTCACCAACTTTCTGAAGATGGAACGTCATCGCGTCGACGCCGGATTGCCCACGACCCAGCCGACGCTGCACATGTCCTTTGTCGGCAATCCCGGCACCGGAAAAACGACGGTCGCCCGCATCATTGCCGAAATCTACGGGGCACTTGGGATCTTGCAAAAAGGACACCTCGTCGAAACCGATCGCTCAGGTCTCGTTGCTGAGTACGCCGGCCAAACTGGGCCCAAAACAAATGCCAAAATCGACGAGGCGCTCGATGGTGTCTTGTTCATCGATGAAGCTTACACGTTGATCGACGAAAGTGGCCAAGACCAGTACGGCCGCGAAGCCATCCAAACGTTGCTCAAACGAATGGAGGATCAACGGGATCGGCTCGTCGTTATCCTCGCCGGATACACGAACGAAATGGCGCGGATGATCCGCAGCAATCCGGGTCTCAGCTCTCGCGTTGGCACGACGATGGAGTTCGATGACTACTCGCCCGAGGAGCTATGCCGAATCTACGAATTGATTGCCTCCAAAGCCAAGTACAAGCTTCCGACCGAATCGCGTCGACGTTTGCTGCGTGGTTTCACTTATCTCTACATCGGTCGAGATCGGCACTTTGGCAACGGCCGCACCTCACGAAATAGTTTTGAACGTAGCGTCCGCCGACTCGCCAACCGCTTGGCATCGGTTGACGAGATCACGCCCGAGTTGCTGACCACGCTAGAGCCGCTTGACATCGAAGTCGCTGACGTGACCCAGGCTCATTTGGCTGCAATGGCCGCGGAAGCTGGCAACGTGAACGTGGAATGCAACCATTGCGACACGAAACAAATTCTGGACGATCAAACGCTTGGTACGGATGTGTTGTGTACCAAGTGCGGCCAGACATTTTTCGCCGGATGGGGAGAGCCGGTTCTGGTGATCGAAGATGAACCGTCAAGCTCGGTGGCGACCACCAACGAGTAGCAAGATGAGCGGCCGTGCGATCACTACGGAAGCAAATCGACAGCGAATGACGTCGGGGCAGCAACCGGCAATATCGGCGAGAATCGAGCGAGATGGGCCGTCTTTGCACTGACAAAGGGATACCACGCCAGTCCCAAGAAGGCGTCTACCGTTCCTGTGTCCGCTGGGGAGATCAAGTTGGTCTCGCCATAGATCGCGAAGGAATCGTTCAGCGGCGCGACAAAGTCGGCGCCAAAGACGAATGAGTCCGCGCGTGACGGGGCCGGTCCGAATGCGGCGTTGGATTCTCCATGTTCTTCCGCCAATCCTAACCAGCACGTGGTTTGGACTCCCGTTTCGAAAAAGTGACGTAGGAAGAAACTGCCTTGGTTGATGCTTCGGAGTGTGACTGGATTTCCCAGGAACTCGGCCCTGTCGTCGAACGCGCGGATGCGAGCCGTCACACCGACTTGGGTGCTGGCCGTCACGTCGTACGAGAGCCTCGTGCGAACTTGGCCAAGCGATGACTCGTCGAACCCGTCTTGGTACAGATAGTCGAAGACACCGCCCCAGCCCCATCGGCCGACTCGCTGAAACAGTCCGACTGTGGTGAAGCTCTGCAAGCGATCTCGATCTTCACCCAGCAGTTCAAACACGCGAACGGCATTGTCGGTCGAAACCAGTGACGAGCCGACTTGGAATCCCAATCCGCATTGCTCAACGAGCGGCGCGGCATATTGGCATCGAAATTGGAGTCCGAGATTTGCGTTGACTCCGTAGTCTTGGGGTTGTTTCGATCCATCAATGCCGGAAAAGAATGAAAGCTGTTCCAGCCGATGCGTGGGGCGGTACGCAAACGCGTCTGGCGAATCGCAGAAGTCAGGTTGATTGAATACGACGAAGTCGAGATCGCTATTCGGGTCACCATTGTTTAGGTGCGATTTGAACGCGGTCTCGCTAATGGGCAATTCGCTTGCGATGGTGATGTGCTGGGTGGCACCGGTGATCCCTACGGCCAACGTCCACATGCCGACAAAACGTTGAAAGCGATCCAACGTCCGTTTCATGCACTTCCCATTCATGTCGCTACCTACTGGGTCCAGCCGCGCGATTGCTGCATTCGAAGGGCATTTTGCGGTCGCAGCGAATCACCGAATTGTTTCTGGAGTAACGATTGTTTCGGCGACAAATGTAGATGCGGCGTGCTGAATCGCTCACGCAAACGACGATGATGAACGGCGTGCCGATGACAACCAGCAGAATCGGCAAACTTTGCCGCGGACTAGGTGAGCAGAAGTTCAACGCTTTACGAAAAACATTGACCGGCAGGTGGAGTTATCAGGCTGCGCGATCGAGCATCACGATGCCATCGTGCAGGGGTCGGTCCCACGGTTGGTCGCAATGCTCGCACGTTTCGGTGTCCACGCGACGAGGCTTGCCGCAATGGCTGCATTTCTCTCGGTGCACTTGCCGATAGATCGCCACCATCGAAAGCGGAGCCGCCATTCCCAGTAGGAGTGCGGACGCGCACCAGCACATCGTCTGGTTATGTGAAAGCCCGCGACGATAAGCGACGCGCCGCGTGAACCAAATGATAAACGCCGTTACCACGGCAAACGAAATGATTGTGGTGCTCAGTTGAATCGGCATCGCAACAAGCTCTCCCCAAGTCGGCCCGTTCTCGACATCGAATAGCGAGCCCCAGGTTGCAAAGCCAGCGAGCAACACGCCGACAAAACCCGGTAACCATCCGGCGAGCAGGTGCGTGACATCGAAGCCATCCTGACTGGCATTCGCGGCGGGCGTCGTCGGCTGGAAGTCGATTTTTTCAAAACCGTCCGCGGCATCAACTCGGTAAAGCGTTGATCGTTGATCGTAGACCGCCAGATACAACGCGTCGTTGGCCAGCCCCACACGCACAGTCGATTCCGCGATCGGTGCGGGGACTTGATACGTGTGGACCACCTTGGCCGATAGTGAAAAGTCCTTCAGCGATTTCAACTTCGAATAGCTTTGATACTGAACCGCATCTGGCGATAGGTCTTCGTTGGGGTCCACGTACCAAGTGTCGGAACCATTCGCATCCATGAACTGATATTCGGAAATTTGGTCGCCGTGGCGAACGAGCAACCTTGGGGCGTGACCCTTTTCGAGAGGAACAAGGGTCGCGGAGTCGATCGGCTGGTCGATGAGTGTCGAGATCGATAGCGGTTCGGTCCCGACGATGTAGACACCATGTCCGTCCAACAGCGGCGTGGTATAGCCGGCGCTACTGAAGCTCGAAAAAACATTCGATCCGGCGGTGGGTTCCGAAAGGAATGGTTCTCCCGAAAAATCGCCTGGCGGATAAACGGCATCTCTCGCGATCGTTGCTGTCCAGCGGCGCTCGGGATACTGTTCGTAACAAATCATGTAACCTCGCAGGTCATACGCCAGCGTCAGCGGAAGACCTTGCAGTTGATTCACGTTGGTGAAGAAGCCATCGGACTGATACCAAGTCGAGGAGATTGGCTGCATATAAGAGAAGCTGCGCCACTGTTTGGGGGCTTCCAGCGGTCGCATCGGATCGACGGTTGCTCCTTGAGTAACCACGTCTCCGCCCAATGCCCTGACGGAATATCCGTGGGCATTCGCATCGTACTCTTGCAAATAAGTCAGTAGCCCCGGTTCATGCGTGGCCGAGTGCAATGCAAAACTGACTTCGGGCGTCGGCACCCAAACGCGAGGTCGGCTCGCGTTCTCTACCGTCTCGATGAAAAAAGCTACGAGCGTCATCCAACACAGCGTGACTCCGATGAGCAAGTAGGTCGGCAACAGCCATCGTCGACTCAATTTCACATTCGCACGCGATGCAGGCGGCTCCGATGACAACTCGCGCCAGCTCTGTCGTGAGATCGCGATCATCCACGCCAGCAACGGCAGAATGAAAATCAAACTCACTCCCGCTCCCCACAAACCACCGCTTTGAAGTGACGCAAAAAAAGGTAACAGTGCCGCACCGGCTGGGATCAGCGGGAACCATCGTGTGCCCCACCACGAGGCACCGCGTGACATCATCAACATTGCCGCCGGATGCATCGTGAATGACGCCAAGGCGTAGGCGAGTGACGGAACCACTTGTGCCGGACGCATCGGATACCAACTCATCCCGTGATACGCGATCCAGCATGCCAAACCTAAAATCGGAATGACGATTGACGTCGCATAGATTGCAAACCCAGCAATCGTTTTTGCCATGAAGATCTGGTTCCCTGTAACGCCGCGATGGTGCAAGTACGCTCCGGCGCCGGGCTGTAGATCTCGATAGGCTTGCACGACGCCTAGCGCAAATGCCAACAAGGGCGTCACGATCGCGAGTTGTGTCACCAGATCACTCGCAATTAAACCACCTGGGTTCGAGCGATTGGGTCTCGCCATCCAGCAAATGACACTGACGACGATCACGCCCACGGGCATCCAGCGGACATTCTCTCGCAACTCTTTCCAAATCAGTGGCTTCATGGCGTACGCTCGGCAAAAAATGAGTAATAAACGCGTGATCGAGACAAGTACGCGAGTACCGCGTCGTCGAACGTCACTTCGACCGGCTCTGTCGACCGGCTGTCGATCGCCGCGAGTGCCGCTGAGGTATCCTCATCCGGATCGACGACGGTGATTTGCCATCGGTCACCCAGTGGTCGGCAATTGACGAGCCGCGGAATCGGCACCGGTGTGCGAACGCTTCCGCCAAACGGCGGCTGGTGCGATACATCGACCGTCCACGCCGCAACGCGTTGGCGGAAATCGTCGAGTCCCGTATTGACGACCATCAACCCGTCAACCATCAGCGTCACACGATCGGCGACCCGTTCGACATCGTCGAGCAAGTGACTGCTAAGCAACACCGAACGCTCGCCGGACTCACAGAATTCGAGGATCGATTCATTGAGCGCTCGTCGGCTCACCGGGTCCAATCCCAGCGCGGGGTCATCGAGAATCAGGAGTTCAGGTTGCCCCGCCAACGTGGATGCGATCGAGACGCCAGCTCGCTGACCACGACTGAGCCAAGAGACTTTCGCAGCACTATCGATCCCAAAACGCCGCACCGTCCGCTCAAAGAAAGCACCGTCCCAATGCGAGTTTGTTTCGCGTCCGAATCGTTCGCACTCACGCACTCGCATCCACGGATACAAAAAGTGACCTTCGACGGTGTGGCCGATCCGCGAGCGAATCTCCGGCGTTAGTTCGCGACTGTCCGTCCCCAGCACTTGGCACGATCCACGCGTCGGTTCGAGCAATCCCAACAGCATGCGAATGGTGGTAGTCTTTCCAGCGCCGTTGAGCCCGAGAAGTCCCACGATGCTGCCACGCGGAACGGCAAAGTCGACTTCACGTACGACGGCTTTGCCGCCGAAGTAACGAGTGAGTCGCTGGGTGCGAATGACGTCGGTGTCGGACATGGGGGTGATCCTCGCGATGATTCGATCGACTTGAAATCCACTTACTAGAGATCGAGTTTTTCCAGCTTGGTGCGCATCCGCTCCAAAATCTCTTCACTGGTAAAGTCCAAGGTCAGCGACACGCTGATTGCGGACTCGATCGCTTCGTCGAGCCGCCGCAGCCGCTCGGCCTTGGAATAGACATTGCGCCGTTTGGCCACAAACGCGCCCCGACCGGCTTGAGTTTCCAGAACCCCATCACGAACCAATTCCGCATACGCCTTGGCCACGGTGTTCGGATTGATGACGAGTTCTTTGGCCAGGGCGCGAACGCTCGGCAATGGGTCTCCAATCGCCAGCTCACCCGCCGCGACCAACCGTCGGATCTGGTCCGCAATTTGACGATAGATCGCGGCACTGCTGCCCGGGATCACTCGAATTTGCATGGACCAGCCCTCGTCAAGACCAACTGAATTGCTGTACTGCGTCACATAGTACAGTTGGTCAATTCGCAGGTCAAGCGATGACGGAAATTTTTGGTGTTGGCGAGCGGGAAGCGAATCAATCGCGAGTCGACGACTCGCCCGACCACTGGTTGGTCTTGAGTTGCTCGCGGCGGTGGGTGTGCCAGAGTTTCATCACGGCGTAGAGGGCGACGAAGAGGCCCACGAAGCCTGCGACGGCAAAGACGAGAGGCCGAACGTATCGTTCCGAGACATGTTCGGCGACGCTACCGCCCACATCGAGTGACCGGCCCACCAATCCCGACTTGCTCACCACGATCGGATTGCCGTCGGCGTCGTAAACGATCTCGTCACCGCCAAGAATTCGTTCGGGTTCCGCGAGGATCACGGTGGTAGTCGCCGCGGTAAACAGCGATTTCCCGGGATTGGCGCTGACGAAGCGGCCCATGAATTCGATCATCCGTTTCGAGTCGGAATACAGCAGCGCGAGCACCCCTTGTCGCTGGGTTGGCGAAAGCGAGGCCAGTTCATCGGCGTGCCGTGCAACCGCGATCGCTTGATCGTCACTCAGCTTCGCAGCGAGTTCGGCGCCCTCGTCGCCTAGCGAACGGACCAACACCACCCCCACGCCGGGATGTTTGAGTTCACTGCGCAATGCAATGGTGCCGTAGCGTCCCACCGTCTCGGCCAACTCACGCCCACTTTCGCCCGCCGCCAGTTTCGCAAGTGCGCGTTTGACATCGCCTTGGGGCAATTCATCGAGCGACCGAAGGATAGGCAACAGACTCGGCACGTTGTCCAGTGCCGCAAGCGCCTCGGGGCCATTCGCGGCCACCAGTTTCGCAACGCGGTCGACCGCTTCGTCGCCGCCCTCGCGGGACGCAGTACTGGCAACACGTTCCAGCAGTTCCTTGGTGCCGCTACGGGCGAGATACTCGGTGCTTTCTTCGGCGCCCTCTTTGCCAAAAAACTTCACAACCGATTTCGCGATCGTGCCGCCGACCGATGCCAATGGTAAGGGACTGGCTGCCGCAGAGTCCGCCAAGAATGTGGCGCAAGCCATCCAACCGACGAAGCACATCAGAACTCGCATTGAAACAACCACGACTAGTCTCCAGTAACGATTTGTTCGTAAAAGCGTTCGCGGTAAGCGTCCAGCAGGCGGTCACAGACGACGGGCATGGCATCTGCAAGACCAGGATTTTTCGCTGAGTCACCGGTGACGATGGTTCGTTCGAGCGAGTCGAGGTAGGCGTTCATCTGGGTCGACATCTCAGTTTCAAATTTCTCGGTCATCCACCAATCGATAATCAGCCCGACAGCCAATCCGACTCCGAAACCAACGACGACGCCGACGGGCCCGCCCAGTGTCCCACCGCCAGCTCCCACGGTCGCTGTACCCGCCGTTGCACCCGAGGCGGCCACGGTCGACACCGCCGCGGTGGTTCCGAATCGTGCCACCAGTCCGGCCAAGAGACTCGTCGCAACGTAGCTGCCCGCTTCGCTGATCAGCAACACCGTCAGTGCATTGTAGACCGTGGCGGAACCTTGATCGGACGAGTAGCTTTGCAGTTTCGAAGCCACTGCCTGGTAAAATTCCGCGTCGGTCGACATGCTGACCTGCGGTAGATCCGATTGAGTCAGTGCGGCTCGGATTTGCGTCAACATTCGACGCTGGTTGGTGTCCACATCGTCCTGGAAAACCTTCAATACTTCGCCGACATCAGCGAGCAGTTTTCGCTCGGAGAACAAATGCTGCTCAAACTTTTCGCGGACGAAGTCGTCGATGCGTCGATCGCCCGCCCACCATTGGCCGGGCATTCGGCGGACAATTCCTAAGCGAGTGGAGATACTCGTCAAGTCGCTTACAAATTTGTCGACTCCCTCATGGTAACCGTCGAAGGTGGTGCTCAACCGCTCGAGAGCACGCTCGGCAGCTTCGCGATTCGCTAAGTCAGTTTCAAAAACCCTGGGTTCGACCTCCGTGTCATAAAACGATGACCGAGCGTTTTTCGGATCGTTACTCTCGTTGTTGACGGTCGAGTCCGAATCGGGACGCGGCGAGGAGTCACCCGTTCGGATCACTGGCAACGCGAGCCGCGTGAGCAGGACACCGCCAGCGATGGACGCGACAAAAATCCCCAGCATCGCGCGGCGCGAAATCGTAGGCTGCTGGTTCGGGTGCGACATGTCGATTCGGGCACATGGGGTGGATTGAACGTTAATCCCACTATCGAATGTACCAGCAAGTCGGCGTCACCGGCGTTCTTGTTTTAACGGTCCTGTCGAAATTCACACACGTCGTTCACATCGATCCTACCGATTCTGCCGCCAAATCCGTGGTCCGACAAAGTTCTGGCGATAACTCCGATGCCAGAACTTTGAGCCGCGTTGATTGCAAATATACTGGTGGGCATCGGCAATACATGCGGTTCGCCACCGCTCGCGACCCCCCCTGGATGCGTCCATGTCTGAACTCTCTGACGCTGCTGCAAAGAACTCATCGGCCAGCGAATCCAAATCGCTTCCGGGCAAACTCTCGGCTGCCGACGGTGGCAGCGACAATATTCTCCGTCTCGTGCGTCAACTCAACGGCACGATGGACTCGGCGATCAATGAGATCAACGAGATCAACTCTCGCACCAAACTTCTCGCCCTCAACGCGAGAATCGAAGCCGCCCGAGCGGGCGAGTATGGCGCCGCGTTCGGTGTGGTGGCTGCGGAAATGCAGAAGCTTTCCAGCAGCACCGCGGACGCCGCGAACCAGATGGCCAGCCGTACGCAGCGCACCATCCAACAGTTGCTCGATGTGATCGGCACCAGTGTCCGAGGCAATCGACTCAGCGACATGGCGCTAGTGAACATCGATTTGATTGATCGCAATCTGTTCGAGCGATCATGCGATGTTCGCTGGTGGGCTACCGATGCCAGCATCGTCGAGGCGCTGTCGTCTCGCAGTCGTGATGCATTTCACCGAGCCGGCGAGCGACTGAGCGTCATCTTGACCTCCTACACGGTCTACTGGGACTTGGTGCTCTGCGACGTCAAGGGAAAAGTGGTCGCCAGCGGCAAGTCGAATCGTTATCGAAATGTGGACCGAGACGTTTCACGATCAACCTGGTTTAGCAAAGCGATGTCCACCAAGATCGGTAACACGTTTGTGACGGAGGCTCCGCATCGCAACCCGTTGGTCAACGACGAGCCGACAATCATTTATTCCACGGCGGTACGCCAAGGCGGAAAACCAGATGGAACACCGATCGGCGTGCTTGGCGTCCTTTTCAATTGGGAAGTTCTCGCACAATCCATCGTCAAACGCACACCCTTGTCCGCCAACGAACGTGACAACACGCGGGTGTTGATCTGTGACGACCAAGGACGCGTGCTCGCGGATTCATTTGGCCGTCACTTGAGCGAAAGCATTCCGGTCTCCTGGCTCGAACCCGTCGAAGCTCAAGGCAAAGGCTTTCTCACTGTTTCGATCGATGGCAAGCCGCACTGCATCGGATTCGCGGACGCCCCCGGTTACGAGGGTTACACCACGGGTTGGAATTCGCTCGTCATCCAACCAATCGCCCGCACCTAACCACGCTCGCTGAGCATGGCCCCAGGCACCAGGACTACGAGCCCCATCATCGCGGCCGTGGCGTAGGATGGCAACGGTCCGATCGATGGAATCCCAAGTGAGCTTCCCCCGATCGTGATCCCCGCAGCCAATAACGCGAACGGCGTCATTCTCCATCCACCGACGAAAGCGGTGGCGACGAGCATCAATCCGGCAATCGCGATCGATGGCATTCGGATGCCCGCCGAGGAAATCGGTCCGGAGGATGACGCCGCCATTTGGCCCACGCTCGATCGGAGGTTCGTTCCGACATCGCGCAGGTCGATTTCACTCAGGGGCACATCACCTTGGCGGAGCGAATTCGTCACTTCTTGAATCGATTCCTGGGAAAGCATCCCCGACCGATGCGCCCACATCGCAGTCACGGCCAGCAGTGCCACTCCGAGTACGAGCCTCAATTGCGCACCTGCTAGAAATTTGATCGGTGCCATCGGATCGCGTTTGACAACGTACTTGCCACTACGAGCGTCAGCCATCATCGCTTTGATCCGTTGACGTTTCGCTTGGGCCGCCAATGCCGCTTGGTCGTCGGTCGTACCCGTCATCGTGGGTTCGAACTTGGTCGCCTGCACGAGCGCTGATGCGATTTGCCAGGCGCGATCGCGAGCTTCGGATTCACTCAATCCTTCGCTGACGAGTGCCCGTTGCTCGACTCGCGACAACTTTTCTTGATCACATGCTTCGATGTTCTTTGCTTCCCTGCCCAGCAAGTTGGCCACCAATCGATCGCGAAGTGTCGCGGATGTCCTAGCAATCGCAGGGTCGCCGTGAGCACGATGGCGCATCGTGATCATTGCTTCCACGCCGAAGAGTGATTCGAACAAATCGTTCCAGTGTCGACCGGAATAGCGGGCGACAAACGTCCTCAATTCATTTTCGTCGACACCAGAGACACGGAATTGCCGAAGCATTTTTTCCGCGCGTTCGAGAGAGACGCGGCGATGGGTTCGAATCGGCATTCGCAAACCGTAGTGGTAAGCGGCAGCGAGCAAAGCACCCAGAACGCAGCCAACGATCAGCCCTGGCCAAAAACCGCCGGCAACGGCAACAAGAGCGATGATCCCAACCACCACCGAAATGTAAACCCAATCGAACCATCGTAGCGATCCCAGCCAGCGACGAGCGGCGGACATCACCGCGCTATCGCCGCTCAGCGATGCGAGCCAATGAGACACGCCAATCGACGTGATCAAACAAGCGGGGCCCAACAAAATCCAGCTGAAGCCAATCCAAGGTGTCATCAATAGCAGCATTGCCGAAAAGGCGATTCCAGCGCCGGTGGCGAGTGGTCGCAGTCGAGCCAGCGGCGCGGACTGTTCGAAAACGCTTGCGTTGGCGGCCCACTCGTCGGCTTGTGCGACATTCGGTGCAAATTTTTCCCCAGGCTGGATCCCTAAGAAGCCTTCGAGATCGGCGATCATTCCGGCGAGTGTCGGGTAGCGATCATCGGCTCGTTTGGCCATCGAGCGCTCAATGATTTTATCAATCATCGGCGACACATGAGGGCGTGATTGACTGACTTGGGGAATCGGTTCATTCGCGTGCTGGCCCAGGAGCGTCGAGATATCTGCTGAGTCAAACGGCGGTTTTCCCGTGAGCAGATAGAACAAGGTGCAACCCAGAGAGTAGATGTCGGCGCGATGGTCCACGGTCGTCGCGTCCGCAGCTTGCTCCGGCGCCATGTAAGCAGGGGTTCCGATGGCGGTTCCCATTATGGTCACCTGACTTCCACTCGCTTTCGAAAGTCGCTGGGACATTTGCGACTCCGAGTCCGGTGCGACAGGTGGTTCGATTTCCTGTTGATCAGGCACTTTCACGAGTCCTAAATCAGCAACCTTGACGATGCCATCATCGCTGAGCATCAAGTTGGCCGGTTTGACATCGCGGTGGACCATTCCGCTTTGATGGGCGAATTGCAATCCTCTGGCGGCTTGCAAGATGTAGGTGGCGGAGGTTCTAGCTTCCAGCGGCCCTTGGCTACGAACGATCTCGCTGAGCGACGCACCCGACACACGCTCCATGCTAAAGAAATGCTGGCCATTGTCCTCGCCAAAGTCGTAGATTTGGACGACGTTGTGGTGATTCAACCGCGCGGCGGCATACGCCTCGCGCGTGAATCGAGCGAGCGCCGACGGATTCCCCGCCAATCGATCGCGAATGGTTTTGAGGGCCACGATGCGATCCAGTGAAAGCTGCTTGGCTTCGTAAACGGCACCCATGGCCCCGCGGCCGAGTGTGCGAATGAGCTTGTAGCCTCCCAAACGTGCGGGCATCGCGACTTCATCCTGAGACGGATTCGCAGTCGGGCGCGTCGCATGCTTGGTGACCGCGGATGTGGCGGAGTCCATCGTTTGCTGTAGATCCGTCACCGGAGCAATGGTCTCGTCCAACGCACCCGCACGCGTTTTTTGACTCGGTCTAGGCGACGTCGCGGGCTCGACAACACTCGTTGGTGGTTTGACACTACTCGGTGAAGACGACGGTGACGCCGCGACCGAGGCGCTGGCGACATGGGTCGCGGCCGACACGTTCGCTTCGATCGGTTTGTTCGAAACCGTCTTGGGATCGCGAGCGACGCCCACTTTCGGCGGCACATCATCGGTTACTTTCAAATGAAAGGAATGCCCACACTGTTTGCACCGCGGGTGATAGCGTCCTGGTTTGGGCATGCCAATATCCAGCACCAACTGGCATTCTGGGCATTTGATCCGCATGATGATGACTCAACGAAACAGAGGAGGACGAGCTGAACGAATGTCGCAATCACGACGGAACAAAAGAAGCCGCCACCAACGCCGATCTCGACTCTGATCAGTGGCGGATGAGTGTCGATTGACGCTGCCGATGTTCGTGTCCGAAAGCTTGACAAGCCACTCGGCAACCCGCGCCAACCGATCGTTTGAGCATTCGAGAATCATTTGGTGACAATCGCCCACAAGTGACGTGGGGAGTTGACGATTCGGGTCGAGTTGGACACTCGCCAATAGCCGTGCAAACATCAACGCGTCGGCATGAGCGGCATCGACTGCGATGGTGAAATCGGGCTTCCCCGAAAACCTTCCGGCGGCATCGGTCACCCAAAGTTTGCCATGATGCGAAACGAACAAGTTGTTTTCGCACACATGACCATGATGCGCACCGAATTGGTGGGCCGCGTGCAAACAAAAAGCGAGTTGGGATAGTAATCTCAATACGTCGACATCGGCGAGTGTTCGAACCATCTCCGTCCATGGTACGGCGAACACCCACGGACGTATGATGCCGAGATAACGCCCGTCACAGGCCGCAATCGTCGGCGGAATCCAAACGGAATGCTTGAACGCCGCAGCTTGTTCGCAACGATCCAGTAACCATTTCCGTTGCGTCGCCGTCAGCGGGGAGGCGGCGGATCGAGTGACGTCATGAACTTTGTAGCCAAACGGTTTGCGATCTTGGTCGTCGTGACATCGCCATAGCCGGCTATCCGGATTGCAGGCGACGGAAGTGTCGACGGTGAATCCCGGTGGGACGGGCATCGGCGGTATGTCCGCTGAGTAGTTTCGTCGCCGATGCTCGGTGGAGCCCATCACCGGGGCGCTCGAGCCTTCACCTACCATGGTTTGGGTGTCGCTTCCCGTTGAGCCCGAGAAACTCGAACTGACAATGTCTTCGCCGGACGCTAGGGTTGGCTCGCTGTTGGGGGCGTTCTCAGCAGCATCGAGCATCAACAGTGCGTCGATGGCATCGGCGTGCTGAGGAAATCGCTGCATCCAATGCGATCTCGATATCTCGGCCCCAATTTCCCGGCGAACGCAAATTTCAGCGTCGATCAAATCCAGGACGAATTGCGACGCCGCAAGTTCAGGATAACGGCGAACATATTCCTCGACTACGGCGGGTTCGCCACGTCGAATTCTTTGGATCAACTCGACACACGCGATCTCGATCAAGTCATTGGACTCATGCATCGTCGTCATTGCTTACTCCGAGTTCAGCGCGGACCCGAGCGATCGCGCGTCGGACTCGCATTCGCACGGTATCCGGTCGCATTCCTAATGCGGCGCCGATCTCGTTCCAGTCTCGACTTTCGAGCATCATTTCAAGAGCTTGTCGGTCGGGATCGCTGAGCATCGAGCGGACTTTGTCGAGCACTTCGCGTCGAAGTGCCACTTGGCTAGGCGTGGTTTGCTCGGAGGGTCGAGCGGCGTCTTCGATCGGAACCGAATCGATTCGGCGAAAGTCTCGACAACCTCGCGCGAGCGTGCGGAAGGTATCAACGACTTGGTGGTCAATTGCTTTTAGCACGTACGCGAGCACGTCGTCGCATTGCAAGGTGTGGTGAGATTGTCGGCGCGCCAAATCCGCCATCACGTCGTTGCAAATGTCCATCGATTCGGCTTGGCCGCTCAAACCATATTGTCTCAATCGAGTCCTCGCTCGGCGACGAAAGTGCTCCCCGAATTGTTGCCACAGCAACTCTATCTCTTGCGGACCGCCCTCACGATTCACGGGTTCATTCGGTCCGCCTTGCGTCGATGTCATGAAATCTCACCAGATGAGCAAAACTAGTCGCTCATTTGGATCGAGGAAAACACCTCCATGGAAACGGGCGACAAAAGACGTCGCGGGCGAACATCGTCTCCAAGAAATCGACACCAACTGAGCTGGGTTCATTATGACACGGATCGCGACGTCGTTTTCGGTACCGCCAGCTAGTTTTTGCACGGCGCGAAATGCTCGACAATCTTTCGCGCCGCTCGCAATCCGTCGACCGCCGCAGTGACAATTCCGCCCGCGTACCCAGCACCCTCGCCAATGGGATAGACGCCTGGAATGTCGGGAATTTGGTACGAGTCGCGGTCACGATCGATGCGGACCGGGGAACT
The DNA here is from genome assembly GCA_041741195.1 of Pirellulaceae bacterium. Lineage (GTDB taxonomy): Bacteria > Planctomycetota > Planctomycetia > Pirellulales > Pirellulaceae > JBBSJZ01. The sequence continues at coordinate 96,091 of JBGSKM010000118.1, read as the reverse complement.
GCCCCGCATTTCGGGGCCCACAAGGACCGCATCGGGCAAGTACTTGCCCTTCCATTTCGCATCCATCACTGGCAGCCCCGCGTGGATGGCTTGGAGGATGACAGGCGGTAGGACCTCGTTGAGATTTCGAGGCACTACTCCTCGTTCATAGGACGACTCGATCTTTTCATGAGCGATCGGCGGCCGCCGCGCTAGAAAATCGCGTGGGCGTTGCACCGGTGCGGAGTAATTCTCACCAGCCAATCGGAATGCGATCGCTTCGTACTTCCGCTGCAACTCCACTCCGGCCAACGGATGATCGCTACCGAATTGGTCCGGTTCCAAGGTGACGACCAAGCCACTGTTGGCAAACGGCGTGTCGTGTCTCGAATTGCTCATCCCGTTGGAGCAATACATGTTGGGTTCCGAAACGCTCGGGATGACCACACCACCAGCGCACATACAAAAGGTAAACAGGTCGCGTTGGCCTTTGGCAACGAGACTGTAATCGGCGGCGCCCAGTTGCGAGAGGTATTCCAGTCGGCCGTACTTGTGTTCGTTGATCAACGATTGCGGTTGCTCGATTCGCAGCCCCAGTTGAAATGCTTTGGGACGCAGCGGAAAACCCGCATCGAGAAGCATCCGATAGGTGTCGCGGGCGCTGTGCCCCATCGCCAGCAAGACGTGCGAGGCCGAAACCGTGCCCGTCGAAGTTTGCAGACCGACGAGTTTTCCGTCACTGAATTGCAGCCCATCGAGTCGGCAACCGAAGCGGTATTCGCCACCGAGAGCTTCGATCTTGCGGCGAAAGTTGCGACAGATCATCGGCAGTTTGTTGCTGCCCAAGTGCGGTCGATGTTCGTAGGTCAGCGAGGGGCGACCGCCACAATCGACGAAACTTTGCAGTACCCAATCGACGTCCGGGCCCGTGATGCGGCACGTTAACTTGCCGTCACTAAAACAACCCGCACCGCCTTCGCCGAAGAGGTAGTTGTTTTCGACGTCGAGTTCGCCGCCTCGATCGAACATTCGAATCGCCGGCACACGTTCTTTCACTGGCAAACCACGTTCGAGAATGATCGGCCGATAGCCTTTGATCGCTAGGTAATATCCGGCAAGCAAACCGGCGGGTCCCGAACCCACGATCACCGGGCGATGTGAAAGTTCATCCCGCCCAGGCTCGGGATCAAAAAATGGTTCGGCGCGAAACGGTTCCACGCGGATATCTGCACTGGACCGAGGCTTCGCCGACGGCGGCAAATCGATGACCAGTGAATAGACGAATTGCAAATGGTCTCGCTGCCGCGCATCCATGCTCTTGCGCAGGATTCGAAACGAACGGACTTCATCGGCATCGACACCGACGAGATTCGCGACGCGCGTCGGCAATTCCGCCTCTGGGGCTTCAACACGAGTGCGCAGGTTAGTGATTCGAAACTGCATAAAGAATACGGAGCCAGGACCCCGTCGATTTAAGTGGCGGACGCGGCGTAGCGTCGGATGAAGGCTACCGATGCCTCTGCGACGTAGTCGATGTCGGCGGGCGAGTTGGAGAGCAGATGGTCGGCGCCGGGCAAGACCGCTAGGCTGGCGGACCCACGGCCTCCGCTGGCCGACTGTAAGAGCGACATGATACGTAGCGCGTGATCAAAGCCAACCGTCTTGTCCTCGGGTGACTGGAACATCAATACGGGCAATCGGATTTGGGCGATCAATTTGGGAAGGTCGTGAGAGCGAAAGTCCGCGAGCATTTCACGTCGCACGCTCCAGCGAACACCACCGATCACCACTTCGCCGATGCCATCCTGTTCAATCGCCGGGCTCATGGCCGAAAGCAGCGTGGCCAAATGATGGGTGTCACTCGGCGCCGCTAGCGTCACGACACTACGGATCGATGTCATCGAGCTTGATTCGTTGCCCAGAGCGAGGTTGCCGGCGAGCGCGAGTGAAGCGGCGCCGCCGAAGGAGTGACCGACGAGTGACGTGACGGGGCCGAGACGTTCTTCCGCGAATCGGATCGCCGCGCGAAGGTCATTCAAGTTGGTGGTGAAGCTGGTGCGCGAAAAGTCTCCGTCGCTGCCACCGAGTCCCGTCATGTCGTACCGCAGCACTCGCATTCCGCGAGCGGCGAGGCCGCGCGAGATTCGCACGATCGCTTTCAGGTCTTTGTTGCAGGTAAAGCAATGGCTAAAGACGACGACCGGCGATGGTGAATGAGAGTGGGAGGCGATTTCGACGGCGGACGGCAACGGTTCGTCCACAATTCCGGCCAGTCCGAATCCGGCACCGCCGTCGAACTGAACGCGGTAGGAAGTACGTGTCACGATTGGCTGGAGGGACGCGTGGGTGCGGTGTTGATTCGGCCGCCTCGGAATGCTTCCGCCATTGCCATCGGAACCTCGGCTTCGGCGAGCACCAGGGCCGATCGATTTTCGGCCACTTTCGCCTTCATCTCTTGTTCTTCCGCAATCGCTTCGGCACGACGTCGTTCCGCTTGAGCTCGAGCGACCCGCGTGTCCGCTTCGGCTTGGTCCGTTTGCAGCCGAGCCCCGATATTCTCGCCAACGTCAACGTCGGCGATATCGATCGAGACGATCTCAAATGCGGTTTGAGCATCCAGGCCACGAGAGAGAACCACTCGCGTGATCACGTTCGGATTCTCGAGAACCTTGAAATGCGTCTCCGAGGACCCGATGGAACTGATGATGGCTTCACCGACTCGCGCAATGATTGTGTCTTCGGTCGCGCCACCGATGAGTTGCTCGATGTTTGTACGGACCGTCACACGAGCTCGAACTCGCAACTCGATACCATTCTTGGTAATGGCACTAAGGGTGGTTTTGCCGCTGCGTTTGGGATCGGGACAGTCGATGACCTTGGGATAGACGCTCGTTTGCACCGCGTCGAGGACGTCTCGGCCGGCGAGGTCGATCGCGCATGCCTGGTCAAAATCGAGTTTGATTTCGGCGCGATGTGCGGCGATGATCGCATGAATCACCTTCAGGACGTTGCCGCCGGCAAGGTAGTGGGCTTCGAGCCGCCGAGTGCTGATGCCGTCGCGACGGTCGATGTTCATCCCCGATTGGGCCGCCATCACTTTCGCTTGCACGATCACATTCGGATTGACCTTGGTGAAGTGCATCCGAATCAGACTCACCAGGCTGACGTCGGCCACCGACATGTACGCTTGGAACCAAAGCTTGCCGTAGCGAATGAAAAAGAACCCCAGGATCATCAGCAGGAAGATCACCAGGAACGTGGCGGCCATCACGACGACTTGGGTCGGCGACTGTCCGAGAACGAGGTTAAAGCGAGTCACCGGCGATACTCCATGATGCAATTAGATTGTCCGCATTTGGTAACGATCATACGGGTCGTGCGGGCTACCGCAAGTATTGCGACGCCGAGCGAGCCGGTTTGCGGGCTGGCAAATATGTGCGGATGAGGAAAGTTTGATGTATGTCGTCAATAATCACGAATATCAGCCTAGGCATGCTTTTTGCCGGATGATTAGACTTGTATTGCGGTGTGAAGTTGCAGGTTGCCGGTTTTTTAGCCCGTAAGTCACCCAAGTCATTTGACCCGAGAACAACGTCAAAATGTTGCAGCCGAAGTGGAAGCCTGGCGACTGGGCGGTTTATCGAAAGAGCAAGCGTAGCGCGACCCCCGGTCGTCGTGCCACGAACGTCAAGGCGAGTGCCAAGGGCGAGTCCTACACCTACATCGTCGACAAGTTTTGGATCGTCGATTCGACGCTGCCTGGCGACCGGCTGTTGCTGCGAACCGCTCGGGGCAAAACTCACATCATCGACGCCGACGATCCTAATTTGCGTAAACCAGGCTGGTTGCGACGACTGCTGTGGCGCGAACGGTTCCGCAGCGTCGAGGCCGCGAATAATTCCCCGCATTTTGCTGCGTAAGGCCTAGTCCCTATTCTCGCCTTGTTTCGTCGGGAGACCCGCTCTGGGATGGTGAAAACCTTGATGAGAGAGGGCTGTAGGCGCAGCGCCGGTTCTTAGCGATCCATGACGGGTAATTTCAGGGCCCGCGGCTAGCGCCGTCGACTCACTTTTCACCACACCAGGCCCGCTCTACGTTCGACTCATTGCAGGTTAGACGTATTTCTTCAGCGTCTCGGCGACAAGCGCCGGGTCATCCTTGGTTCGCAACATTTCGATCTGCGCTGGCTGCAAACCGACCTTTTCAAGGTGGCTGACCAACCGTTTCCAGACTTGCTCGCGTTTTTTCCCCTCGCTCAAGTAAAGTTCCGTGACCGACTCGAGCGCCTTTTGCAAGCCTATCGAGTCGCGATTGCGATAGTAATTCTTGATGATCTTTTCTTGATGACGCGTTCTTTCCGCGGTCATAGCGATTTCCATGGGTGAAAGTCGGCGGGCATGATTGACGCCCTGGCGGGTAGCAAAATTTGGCCCGCCCCAGGGACGAATTCTCGGAATCGTACCGTTATCGGCACCGGCTTGGTTGTTCTATAGTAGTCAGTTCGTCTCACCCAGGCCTATTGGCGGCGACGACAGGTAGGTGGGACGCGAAGGTTTGGATTCGCTCGGTTTCTGGTGCGTTAGACTCGGGAAGGTACGACACAAATGACGGTTTGCCGGGGCGTGCGAGGCGCGACGACGGTCGATAGCGATGATCGCGATCTGATTCTGCGAGCGACACGACAGTTAATCGCGATGATGATTCGTCGCAATGGAATCGAAGCCTGCGACGTGGCCAGCGCGATCTTCACGGTCACTCACGATTTGACCGCCGAGTTCCCCGCACTTGCCGCTCGGCAACTCGGTTGGCTCGAAGTACCACTGTTGTGCGGCTACGAAGTATCCGTCTGTGGGTCGCTGCCCAGGTGCATTCGAGTCCTCCTGCATTGGAATACCGACAAGACACAATCGGAAATCCACCACATCTACTTGCACGGGGCAGTGAACCTTCGTCCCGACTTGTCCAAGCTGCCGCCCGTCGACTTCGATGAGCTCGAAGAATGGATTCGTAGTCATTTGAAGGAGGAATAACGGTTGGCGGCCAGTTTGAAAGTCAAATGGAAGGTCCACCCTCGCTTGAGCGCGATTCATGCGGCCTACGCGGTTGCCACCAGCGAGCGCTGCAGTGACTCAAAGACCGAATCGGCACTGGCACCCGCGGTGACCGACATCAACCAGCGACTTTTGTCGGCATCGCTGGACATCGGCACGTTCTGGAGACGATTGATCGTCGAGGCAGCGGACGATCGAGATGACCAAGCGGCGTGCGAAATCGCTCTCGCGGCGGCCGGTTGCTCAGAGCTGCAACTCGATTCGACGAGCGCCGTGATCTTGAACCGAGTCCGAGATTGCCGGACCGTGATGACGAATCGCTTCCCGAAATTGGCCGAGCAGTTGGAACTGCGTGGACGGCCGCTGATCGAGCGATTTGATGCCTATGGACCAGGACTTTTGCGGGCCGTGGCCGATTTTGTTTGGGACAAAAGTCCACCCAAGGATTGGTGGCCCGCGCGGCTGGACGGATTGCTGGTTCAACCGATTCTGGGCGGAGACGGGGGCACCGACCCGGATAGTTCGCGGTTTTGGATCGAAGCGATGCTGACCGACGCGGACCCGGCCGTCCCCGAAGTGCTTCGCGTTGTGTACCTGATCACCGATGCAGCCGTCTCCCGTCACACGCGTGGTATGTCGGGCGAGCACTCGACGGCCTTGCCCTGGGTGCTCGCGGCGGTTCCGATTGTCTTGAAAGTCGCCGCCGAATTGGAACTGGTACGCTCTGAGCCGCTGCCGATCGAAGTCGCGTGTCGATTGTGGCGAGTTGGGGATTCGAGCACCGCAGCGACGCTTGCGAGCTGGTGGACCGATTTCTGCCAAGCACCTGCGCCGTTGCCGGTCGCGCTGAAGACGCTCGACCGTCGCCTGGCGGAAAAACGGCCCCCCTCGATTAAGAATCTTTGAACACGGGGCGAGTGAAATGCTCCGGGGCGCCTTATAATGAGACGTGAGGCGACTCCTCGGGGTCGCTCAAATTGAGACGGGGAAAATAAACGGGGCTGATTCAGGAAAATAAGACGCCATGGTGGCATATTTGGCGGTTCGAACGGGACCGGAAAAGGGCAAGCAGTTTCTGTTGGATGTGTCGCGGCCGATGCATATTGGTCGCGGTACGAGTTGTGAAATCATGCTCACCGACCCGGTGAGCTCTCGCTTTCACGCCGTCGTTTACTTCGAAGACGGCAATTGGCATCTTCGTGACACGAGCAGCCGCAACGGGACTCTGGTCAACGGTCAAAAGACAGACCACGCACGACTGATGGATCAAACCGTCGTCACGATCGGTGGAACGGAGATGCGGCTCATGGAGCCCGATCCCGACCAGCACGGCGAAAGCCCGATGACGCAAACCATCGTTCAAGATGTTCGGGTTGTGGAACACACCCGGCACTTGGATGAAGACGACTTGGTGGAAACGCCGGCGATCAAGAATCTGCTGGATTTGTACCAGTTGAGTTTGCATTTGCTGCGCAACGCCAACTTCGACGAAATCCTCGGGACACTCATCGATCTGTTGCGCGATCGCACGGGCGCCGACGTTGTCGGAGTCTCGTTTGACGCTGGCGACGGACGAATGAAACCCCAGCGAATCTCGCCGGAGGACTCCAAGGAGTCGCTGCAATTGACACGCAGCCTGATCAAACGCGTCGTCAACGAGGCGGAGGCGATTTGGATCAATGACCCGAGCGGCGACTCCGCATTGAAGGAAGCGATTGGCAAAGAAAAGCCGACTTGGTCGGACGTGATGTTCGTCCCCTTGGATGCCGGAAACGGAAATCTCGGTGTGATCCATTTGTATCGTCAACGACCAAGTTTTGAAGCCAGCCATTTTGATCTCGCGATCGCCGCCGGACGACTGCTCGCGACCGGATTGACTCGAGGAATCGAGCGGGATTCGCTGAGGTCGGAACGCAAAAGCATTGCCGAGAAGAACGCCGACACCGATGAATTGATTGGCTCAAGCCGAGTGATGGTCAAACTCAAGGAACGTATCGAGCGGGTCGGGCGAGCCAGCGGAAGTGTTTTGATCCGAGGCGAAAGTGGCGTGGGCAAGGAACTCGTCGCGCGGGCGGTCCATCGATCGAGTCAGCGTTCGCGCCGTCCAATGCTGACCGTCAACTGTGCCGCGATCCCCCAGGATCTGATCGAAAGCCAACTCTTTGGTCACCGCAAAGGATCCTTCACCGGCGCGGACTCCGACCACAACGGTTTGTTTCGTCAAGCTCACACCGGGACATTGTTTCTGGACGAGATCGGTGAGTTGACGCTCGAGGGGCAAGCGAAGTTGCTGCGCATTCTCGAAGGCCATCCGTTCTTGCCGGTCGGTGCGACGACTGAAGTGCTTGTGGATGTACGTGTGATCGCGGCGACAAATCGCGACTTGGCGGAGTTCGTTCGAGCGGGCCAGTTCCGCGAAGACTTGTTTTATCGATTGAGCGTGTTTGAGTTGTTCGTGCCGCCGCTGCGGGAACGTGGTGAAGATGTCGACGTGTTGATCGATCATTTTCTCGAACACTTCCGCCGCCAACATGGCCGGCCCGCGCTGAAGATTTCTACCGAAGCCTTGGACGGTTTGCGCGAGTATGCTTGGCCGGGAAACGTCCGCCAGCTACGAAATGTGATCGACAGCGCGGTCGTGATGGCCGACGAACCCGAAATCACGCCCGAAGATTTGGGGCTACGCGATGCCGGTGTAAGCCGGCTCGACACGCTTTGCATCAGTGATTGGGAGCGACGATTGATCGCCAAGGCATTGCAACGAACCGACGGCAACGTCCCCGCCGCATCGAAAATGCTCGGCATCAGCCGCGCCACCGCCTATCGCAAAATCGCCGAATACAAACTCGAACGCTGACTGTCTCGAGTTACCCTACGCGAGGCTGGCGGGGGCGTCTTCCTCGTCGTCGGACGTGAAACGCGACGTGACGAGGTACAGCACCGGTGCAAGCACGAGCACGATGATGGTGCTCATGGTCAAACCGAAGACCAAGCTCGTTGCCATCGGAGCGACGACCTGGGCTTCACGAGAACGTTCCAAGAGGATCGGCAGCATGCCGGCGACGGTGGTCACGGAGGTGAGCAGCACCGCTCGAAAGCGGCGACGGCCGCCATCCATAATCGCTTCACGCACGGGTAGTCCATCGCTCACGCGTCGATTGATAAAGTCGACGAGCACAATCGAATCGTTGACGACGACGCCCGCCAGCGCGACGATCCCGAAGATGCTGAACAGCGTCAGATCAATCCCCATGACGATGTGACCCAAAATCGCTCCAATAAAACCGAAGGGAATGATCGTCAGGATCAAAATCGCTTGCCACGATGATCCGAACTGGATCGTTAGCAGCAGAAACATCGCCCCGAGTACGACGACAAAGCCGATCGTGAGGCTGTTGACGGTTTCCGTTGTCTGTTCCTGTTGTCCGGCCCAGACTAAACGAATCCCGGGGAACTCTTGCTCGAATTGGGGGACAAAGTTCGCTCGTAGATCCGCCACGACGTTGAATGCGTTGCCTTGGTCTTCGTCAACGTCGGCAACGACGCCGATGCTGCGCATTTGATTGACGCGGCGGATTTCGGAATACCCACGAGCGACCTCGATGTCGGCGACTTCGCTCAAGGGTCGCTCGAAAGTATCTCCATTGCGAATGCGAATGCCACTAAAGCTGACGAGCGTATTGCGATCTTCACGAGGATATCGCACTCGCAACGGGACTTCGTATCGTCCCCGCTGCAATCGCATGACTTCTTCGCCGTAATAGGACGCTCTCACTGTGCCGGCAACGTCGGCCAGGGAGATTCCCATGGCCTTGGCGTCGTCGCGCACTTTCATTCGATATTCCCATTTGCCTTGACGCGTATCCGTCGCGATATCGAACACGTAGGGATACTCGGCCAGTTTTGATTTGCAGCGCTCGATCGCCGCTTCCATTTGATTCATATTTTCGGATGTTGCCATCAGCCGAATTTCGATCGGTAGTGACGCCGGACCGCGCGGCGTCGCGCCGAACCCGACTGCTTCGGCCCCCGGAAAATGTCCCGCTTCTTCACGCCAGAGTCGGACGATGTCGACACTCGAAACCGTACGGTCGGAGATCTCATTGAGCTGGACAAAAACGCCGCCCAAATGGCTGGCCGGACTCGCGCCCACTTCATCCCCCGACGAGCCGACGGTTCGCTGCACTGCTTTGACGAATCCCGCGGGGTCTTTGGTCAAACCTTCGTCGATCGACCGCTGGTTCACTCGCCAGATCGCCGACTCCAATCGCTGGGTCGCCGCGTCGGTTACCGCCACCGGAGTACCATCGGGATACGTGATTTGGCAGGTGATGAAGCCAAAGTCGATCGTGGGAAAGAGCAGGAATGGCACCATCCCGGATCGCACGACACCGACTGAAAGCACTAGCAAGCCGACCGCTGACGACAAGACGATCGCGGGATTGCGAAGCGAGATCGCCAAAACAGGTGTGTAGATGCGATCGACAAACGAATTGAGCAGTCGCGTCATGGCCTGATTGGCTCGGGCCAAAACCCAACCAATGGGTCGCAGGGGAAACAGCAACCAAGTCAACACGTCCATGAATCGGCTGCGTCGATGTGCCAGGTGCGCCGGCAAGATCGTCAAACTTTCGAACATCGAAATGATCAGCATCGAACCGACACAGAGCGGCAGGACGACGGTGAGTCGTTTGATGTTGCCCTCCAAGTACATGATCGGGACGAACGCGATCACGGTGGTGAGAATCGCGGTGATCACCGATGGCATTACTTCGTAGGCTCCATCGATCGCCGCGTCACGATAGCTTTTTCCCATCTCGCGGTGCGCGTAGATGTTTTCGCCAACGACGATTGCGTCATCGACCACAATGCCCAACGCGATAAGAAAGGCAAACATCGATGTCATGTTGAGCGTTTGATCGCTGTAGTACATATAGATGCACGCACCCAACAGCGACACGGGAATTCCCAAGGCCACCCACCACGCCAATCGCATTTCCAAGAACAACGCTAGCACGATGAAAACCAAGATCAAACCCATCCAACCGTTCTTGGCCAACAGACTCAATCGGCTCTTCACGCTAGTGCTGCGGTCGCGCATGTGCAGCATCGAGTAGCCGTCCGGTAAGTTGCCTTTGCCGCTGTCGACGAACTCGCGGACATCATCGGATACACGAATCAAGTCATCGGCGCTGGTCGTTTCGACCGACACCACGACTGCGGGTCTGCCGTTGACTTCGTTGATGGATGCATCGACGGCGAATTCGTCACGCACGCGTCCCAGATCACCGACCGTGAGCACCAAACCTCCGGGTTCGCTGACCAAGGGGATCGCCGCAATGTCCTCACCGATTTCGCTCTTGTCGCTCCCACGGAGCAAGATTTCCTGGGAGCGGCCCTTGAGCGTGCCACCGGGCATTTCGAGGTTGTTAGCGCGAACGATCTCCGCCACTTGGCTCAGCGACAAGTTGTATTCGCGGAGACGAGACTCGGGGATTTCGATATCGATTTGATATTGGGGTGCGCCCACCAAGTCGGCCACCGAGACGGACGGCAGAGCGAGCAGATCGTTGCGAACTTTTTCAGCGACTCGGCGAAGTTCCAATGCCGCTTCGATCACTTGTTCTTCGTCGCGACCCTCACCGGGACCCGTACCCTCGGGACCGAGAACGGCCACTCGGATCGCCGTCACAAAGTTCGTTTCCAATCGCACGTCGGGCTTTTCAGCGAGCTCTGGGAAACTCGGAATTTGATCGATCAGCGTCGTGACTTCGGTCAGAATTCGCTGCGCATCGGCTTGCTTGGTATCACTGTCGAGTTCCAAAAAAATCGAACCGATGCCTTCGCGAGCCGACGAGGTCATTTCTTCGATACCGTCAACGGTCCGAATCGCCTCCTCGATTTTCTCCAGAACGCCTTGTTCGATTTCGTCGGGACTGGCCCCGGGATAGACGACCGATACGTTGAGCACGTAGAGCTCAAAGTCAGGCCAAAAGTCGCGACGAAGCTGGGATAGACTCCACGCGCCCAGCAGCAAGGTTGCCAGCATGATGACGTTCATGGCTTGCCAATTTTTGACGCACCATGCGATGACTGGTTTCATCCCGAGACCTTTTCCGTCGGAGGCGCTTTCTTGGTCAAGGGATCGTCGATGGCTGATTGCAGTCCGTTGGCTCCGGTCGTCAACGGGGTGGATGATTCCGGTGTCTTCTCCGTCTCGGCCAACGTTAATTTCATGCCGTTTTGGGGATCGCTCACCGGTGAGATAATCACGGAGGCCAGTTGATCCGGTGACCCCGAGTCCAAGCCGACGGAATCCACGATCACCGAGTCGCCCTGGTGGCTGACGATTTCGACATCGTGGATTCGCAGTTCCCCATTCACATTCAACCAAACGCGATTGCCGGGACGAATGGATGCTTCGGGGACTTGGTACAAGGGACGTCGCGGTTGTGCGAGCAGATTCACCGATACGAACATCCCACGCATCAAGCGGCGCGGCCCATCGATTTCTCCGTCGATCGCGGTGACGTCGGTGAGGGATTGCACAATGTCAGGATTGTCTACGCGAAACAAACACGGATACGTGCGTGTCGCGACGTCAATCCCAGCCCCGTCGATACGTTCGAGCACCGCTTGCCACTGGTACGCTCGCGTCCCGAGTTGATATTGAATGGTTGCCGGGACCGGCGGAACGCGATCATCATTGATCGCCGCTTGGGCGTCACCGAGCGAAACGCTATCCATCGCATTCCAAATCCAATACATCTGCTGGACGGTCAAGTTCGATCGGACCTCTACGGCGGACGTGTCTTCGATGGTAACAAAGGGGGTGGTCGCCGTGAGGTAGGACTGCTTTTCAACCATCGACTGCACGACTCGCCCGCGGATCGGCGACTTGATCGTGGTTCGTTCAAGATCCAAGTTGGCACGTTCGAGTGCCACATCCGTGAGCGTTCGCGTTTCAATGATCAATTGACGCTGTGCCACCAATTCGCGCCGACGGTTCTCCAGTTCCACCAACGATGATTTCGACGCAAGCTCCGATCTTTTCGCGACGTCGACCTCGGCCGCCGAGGCCGCTTGACGTTCTACGAGCGTGGCGGCGCGACCGCGCTCGGCCTCGGCGAGCTTGAGTTGCTCGGCGGCGAGCGTTAAGAGCTGTTTGGTGTTTTCGATACTGACATCGATCGCAGCCAGTTGTGCGGCCTCTTGACCTTGCTGGCCCTTCAAGCGACGAATTTCCAGTTCGTATTCGATCGGATCCAAGCGGAGCAGAACTTCGCCGGCGCTAACCATGCGACCATTGCGAAGGTTGTCGGATTGTTCGATCACTCGTCCGGAGACTTCGGTGGCAAGGCGAATTTCGCGCAATGGGACGACGACTCCATTGGAAGCGATTGAGATGGGGCCATCGTGAAGTTTCAACGCGGTGGTCGTTACGGCTGTCCCGGCCGGCTTGGGAGGCTTGGTTCGTGCTGGCCGAGCCCGTTCGCCGAGCAACGTGTAACCAAAAAAGCAGCTTCCGAGCACCGCGATCGAAACAGCGGCATTGACGATGTAATGGAGGGGCGAGCGCGCGGATTCAGACGGAATTTGATTCATTCAGGGCCACGGGAAAACGAGGCGAAACAGGTTTTAACCCTGGCTCGCGAGAGAAAGTTTCGCAGCCCCATCTTAATCCATGGACGTCATCGACGACTCGAGATTCCGTACGGTACCCAGCGTTATTCGAGCAATGAACGCACCAGCGGCACGACGTCATTCTCATAGGTAAAGCCCGCAGTTTCTCCCGCATCGACAAACTCTCTCACGAGTTTTCCATCGGCCCCGTAGATCAAAACCGTGGGGATGGAGTCGATGTCGACGAGGCGATAAATATCGTCGCTTGGTGTGGTGCAGACAAAATTGGTGAAATCGGCATCAACGGATCGAAGGAAGTCCGCCACGGGTTCTTGATAAGTCTCCGGTGGCCGAGTCTTTCGCCCGTCATAGTCCACATCGACGCCGATGCAACGGACGTTCTCACCATGCTGGGCGCTGAGTCGCACCAGTCCAGGAAACTCCTTCAAGCAGGGGGCACATGACAGCGACCACAGATCGACCACCGTAACCTGAGCGGATGTCGTGGCAAGTTTCTCGATCTCTTGCCAAGTTCCAAATTCCAATTTGACTGGCGCGGACGTCGGTTCATCGATCGGGTCGGTGGCTGGCTCGGACGCGACTGGATCGGATGCGACTGGCTCAACCGTGGCTGGCTCGGAAGTCACCGATGCGGTCGATTGGCTGGGGACATCGTCTCCATTGGGCTCGCAACCCACAAGACAAAACAAAGGACAAATGAATAGCAAGGCAGCCAATCTCGGGGCGTGACTGAGCGGCAGTCGTTTCGGGGACCGGGAAGGTTCTCGCAAGCGGGCAAACATATCACAAACCTAGAAGTTGACTGGGCGGGGCGTTAGGAGGGGCATTGGGTGGGGCGGAATCGCTGTAACAGTGTAAGATTGTAGCGGCAGGTAAGGTCGCGACCAAACGCGAACGCACTCGTGTACTCCTTTCACCACTTCGGGTTGCCTTTTCTTGAGCGGCGAATATTCCACGACTGAAATGCTTGTCGTCGCAAAACGTGGCGACAACGATGCCTTGGGTCAATTGTTGCAGCAGTACCAAGGCTACTTGTTGATGCTTGCGCACCGCTATTTGTCCGAGCGTTTACGACGACGGATCGATCCGGCGGATATTGTTCAAGTCACCTGCTTGGAAGCCAAACGTGATTTGAATTCGTTTCGGGGTGAAACGCCCGCGGAGTTCGCGGGTTGGTTACGCGGCATGCTTAAAAACAATGTGGCATCGGCGGTAACGCGGCACATCACGACCCAAAAACGTTCGCTCAAACGTGAAGTCCAAGCGGGGAATCCCGCCGAAGGTGGTTCCGAGGGGGGCGGTTGGTTGCAACAAATGCCGGGAAGTACGACCAGCCCCAGCGGTGTTGCGATTCGCGAGGAAGCCGCCCTGGCGCTGCTGGAGGCACTGCATCAATTGCCAGAGACGCAAGCCGAAGCGATTCGGTTGAGATACATGGAAGGGTTACCGCTTACGGAGATCGTCGAGCGGATGGGCAAAACGGAAATGGCCGTCGCTGGGCTGCTTAAACGCGGGCTACAGAAACTGCGAACGATTCTGCATGACCAATCGAGTCCCTGGCTTTAGCGTTTTGTGCTGACGTCGATGCTGGACGCGACACCTGCTCAGCCGCTGGAAAGCTCGTGGATTTCTCGGTGCGCCGGCGTTGCAGTAGAATACTTGTCCGCGATCTTCCTCCGAGAGCGCCCTGGGCGACGCGGCCTTGTGCCAATGAACTCATCATGACCGATCCGTTTCCCATGACCGATCCACTCGACGAAGCATTCGCAGCTTATTTGAAGTCGTGTGACGAGGGCACCGTGGGCAGTCGCGAGGAATTTATCGCCCAGTTTCCGGCTCTGGCCGGGGAGTTGAAACAGCTCATGGAGGCGGCGGACATGATCGGTCGGGCCTCGTTGTCCAGCGGCGGTTTACTCGCGCCCGGACGCAGCGTGTCGACGGGCGCGGACACCGTCGCGCTGGACGCAATGTCGCTGGCGGACCAATCCGCTGGCGAACTTTCCGGTGGTGATCCCGCGATCACGTTGCCGATGGAAAACCGTGCCAAGGGCGATCCGGGGCCGACGTTGCCCTTCGATTTGGGTGACTACCAATTGATTCGCGTCCTCGGTCGCGGCGGTATGGGGATCGTGTATCTGGCCCAGCAAAAACATTTACAGCGTCAGGTCGCGGTGAAGATGATCCGCAGCGGCATCTTGGCGGGCGAAGACGAAGTGCGGCGGTTCTACACCGAGGCGCAGGCGTCCGCGAGGCTCAAGCATCCGGGAATCGTCTCGGTTTACCAATTCGGGCACTTGGCAGGCCACCATTACTTTTCGATGGAGTTCGTCGATGGGACGGATCTGCAGAAAACGATCAACGATGGTGAGCTCGGTGTTCGCGAAGCGGCACGCTACGTTCGCGATGTGGCTCGAGCGATTGCCCACGCGCATCACAAGGGTGTGTTGCATCGCGACTTGAAACCCGCGAACGTGCTGATCGACCACGATGATCAAATTCACGTCACGGATTTTGGGCTAGCCAAGCATCTTGATGGTGACAGTAGCGTGACGGGCAGCGGTACGGCCGTGGGGACTCCGCACTACATGGCGCCCGAACAAGCCGGCGGAAATAGCGATCGTGCGGTTCGGCAGAGTGACGTGTACTCGCTCGGTGCGATCCTGTTCGCTTGTTTGGCCGGCCGACCTCCGATCGTGGCCGACTCGGTGATGCAAACGCTACTGCAAGTCATTCATGAACCTGCACCGTCGGTACGACTGTATCGTCCGGATACGCCCGTGGATCTGGAAACGATCGTTGCCAAGTGCTTGGAAAAGTGTCCCACCAAACGGTACGCATCGGCGGACTTGTTGGCCGATGACTTGGACGCATTTCTCGATGCCCGTCCCATCATGGCTCGACCGCGATCGATGTTGCTCAAGACATGGCACTGGTTCGAGGGTGTTCCGCTGGTCGCCGCCATACTCGGCCGGCGAATGCTCAATCCGTCACTCAGCCACCGACGCTTTCAAGCATGCATGCTCGGATTGATGTTGCTGATGCCATTGATGCTCGCGCTGTTGATGTCCATCGCTGAGCATGCGCGTCAAGCGATGCCCGGTCGTGTGGTGGTTGCCGGCGGATTGGCGGGCGGTGTCTACGATGACCTTTCGGAAAAGATCGCTCAACGTTTGTTGGCCACGCATGAGGTGCAAACGGAAGTGATTCACAGCGGAGGTTCGTTGGACAACCGTTCCAAGTTGCTCGCGGGTGATGTGACGTTGGCACCGATGCAAGCTTCGGCTTTGAATGATGATCGATTGAATGTGGTGGCGCCACTTTTTTACGAAGCGGTGCACTTGCTCGCACGTGACGATTCCGGGGTGAGGTCGATCAACCAGCTCGCCGGACATCGATGCGCCGTCGGTCCGGATGGAAGTGGATCGCGAATTGCGGCGGAATTGGTGTTCGATTCGTTTGACCTCACGCCCGATCGGTTGACGCGTGAAGTGATCACCTGGCCCGAGTTGTCCAAACCAAATTCTCCCGACGTGGCGGCCATCTGTATCGGTCGGGGCAGCCGTTTGGTAGCCGAGCTATTGGCCAGCAAGCGATGGAAATTGCTGCCGATCGATAACGGGGTCAAAGTCGCACTCCAGCACCCGACGCTCCGTCCGATGACCATTTCTCCCGACGAGTATCCGCTGGCGAATCTATCCCCCAATGGCATCGAGACGGTGGGGACGACGGCGTTTTTGGCGTGTCGCCATGACGCGCCATCGGCACTCGTCGAAGCCACGCTCGGCGTTCTTTATCAATCCCCCGAGCTGGTTCCGGGTTTGATACCGCTGGCCCGCGCGGCCGAGTGGCAGGGTTTGGCGATGCATCCCAGTGCTCGACGGTTCTACCAAGCGGCGACGACGATCCCCGCGCCCCGGGCCCCGGTCCACTGAGGCTTTCGCCGCGTCAGGGACCCAACACGGACCGATCGGAACGCAACAATTTGTGTTTCGCAGCCCGCGCTGTCACAATGTTCGGCTTCGTCCATTGCACATCTCGCCCGCCTTCCTTCTAACCCGAACTAGGTCCAATGAGTTTGAACCGTAAACCTCTTTCTATGAAATCAAATTCCGCTCGCACTGGCCGACTCGATCGACGACTATTTCTCGGCGGAATGGCTGCGGGCGTCGCAGCCGCATCGCTTCCGCAGCGAGCGTTCGCGGCTGCGGGCGAGGAAGTTCGTATCGCCGTCTTGGGTGCTGGCGGTCGTGGTGGCGAGTTGGCTGAAAAGCTCACCAGTGTTACGGGGGCTCGTTTGGTCGCTGTCGCGGATCCTGATCAGGAGCGATCCAAGGCGCTTGCGGCTAAGTACAAGGCCGAGTCGCATACGGATTTGCGAAAGGTGCTCGACGATCCCAACGTCGATGCGGTGATCATCACCACCTGCAATCACTGGCATTGCCTCGCTGCGCTCTGGGCGCTCGACGCCGGCAAAGACGTGTATGTCGAAAAGCCACTCTCGCATTCCCAGTGGGAAGGCCGCCAAGTCGTGCTTGCCGCACAAAAGTCGGACCGAATCGTCCAGCTCGGAACCCAGCAACGCAGTGACTCGTTGCAGACAGCGGCGCGACAGTTTCTGCACGCTGAAAAAGCGCTCGGCGAGATTCAATATGTTCAAACCAACCGCCTCGGCCCTCGTGGTCCGATCGGAAAACGCGATACACCGCTGGAGATTCCCAAGACGGTCAACTATGACCTCTGGCTCGGGCCAGCAGCCGATGAGCCGATCTTCCGAAACCAGTTGCAATATGATTGGCACTGGGATTGGAATACCGGCAGCGGTGAAATGGGGAACTGGGGTGTGCACGTGCTCGATGATGTGCGCAACGTGGCCTATCAAGACAAGGTGAGTACTCCCAAACGAGTCGTTGCCGGTGGCGGTCGTGTCGCATGGAATGACGCTGGTGAAACACCCAATCACCATTTCGCGCTCTACGAAACCGACATGTTCCCCACTGTCATTGCACTGAGCAATTTGCCGAGTAAGCCAGATGGTAAGGGCGGATGGGACGTCAAGGGCGGCAAGCCCATGTCGGGTCCGGGTAGCGGTTATGTCGTCGTGTGCGAGGGAGGTTACTATCTCGGCCAACGTGGTGACGGCGAAGCGGTCGACCGTGATGGCAAGTCGATCAAGAAGTTCAAAGGCGACAAGGATACCGTCAAGGCGCACCTGCAGAACTTTGTGGATGCGGTCCGATCACGTGATGCGAGTTCACTCAATGCGCCCATTGAGAATGGCCATCACAGCACCGGATGGTGCAACCTCGCCAACGTTGGCTATCGCGCCGCCGGTGCATGGGATCGCGACCAACTGGTCGCCGCCGGTTCGCTTCCCGAGTGGCAAAAGGTCGTTGAAGATATGACCAGTCCGCTCGCCGCGTTTGGCGTCAAGTTAGATGATCTCCGTAGCAGCCCCGTGCTCACGCATGACCCGGAAACGGAGACATTTGTGGGCGAGAATGCGGAGCTTGCCAATCCGTTCCTCAGGCGTGAGTATCGTCCGGGTTACGAAGTCAAACCGGTCGCTTAATCGATTTGTCGCCGAAGTTGATTGGTCGGCGAAGTCACTGGTCGATCGCCCGCCCCTTCTCGGACACGCGCCGAGAAGGGGTGGCATCGCAAGCAAGTCATTCGCCGTCGTCAATATCTTGCGTCCGCAGCGAACTGCGAATCGCCGCGTCGGCTTGTGTGTACGTGGCCATCAACTTTTCAAGTTGTTTTCGCATCCTTTCCACGTCACGACTGGTATCGATTGATTCGCTGAGGATGGGACGCAACCATTCTTGCATCAAATGGAATTGGCCTTGGACAAGGTCCACCATCACCCGAGGGATGCGGTGCTGGACGACGACCTTTTGATCGGGCGGTTGAAGTGCTTGGCGTTCGCTAATCTGCTCTAGCATCTTGCCAGTCATTCGCAGCGAGTCGCTCAATTGAACGCCAGCTTCAACGACGCTGTGCCGAAGTGACTCGACGCGTTCATCCATCCTCGCTTCGGTCGCCTCGCCTCCGACCGCAACGGCCTTGGCAATCGTTTGGCGGATCGATTCGAGTCCATCTCGCATCGACGCGAGTTGACGCATGAGCTGGGCGGCGGAATCCTCGCCGGTCATTCCCGACATGCGAACGCTTTCGACAAAGCCATACTTGATCGCGTCCCAACGTTCTCGTTCTTGGGGCGTGATCGAGCCAGTGAGCTCTTTGAACTTCAACAGATTGGCCTCGTTGTCCGTCGTCAGCGTCTGGGCCTCTTGCTCGTAGCTACTTGCAATCAAACTTTGCAATTCCGAATCGTTCATCACGCTCGCGACGCGCTCGGCGATTCGATTCATATTTCGATAGCTTCCCTGCAGCTTGAACGGCGGTTCGGTACGGTAGGCATCGGCTTGGGCGGCCGAACGGATGTACGCGCGATTCACTTTCAACACGACGTCGCGAACACGAATGAGTTTCCTCAGTACCTCGAACATTTCGCGGGCACTGTCCAGCGAAAGATTGCTCTTGAGGTCCAAGCCATCGAACGTGTCACGGCCTGCGGCGCGAATGAGAGCTCGCGTATCGTCTTGGGAAACGTTCGAAAGCGGGGCGAGCGTCGGATTACTGGTGAGGCAGTTTTCCAAATAGCTCATCTCAAACGCATCACTGGCTTCGCCGATGATTTCGCCAAGATTGTAAATATCGGCGCGATTGGAAAGCATATCGGGGATTTGGAACCGATCGCCGCTTTCGGTGTAGGGATTGCCCGCCATGACGACGGCAACTCGACGACCGCGCAAATCGAACGTTCGCGACTTGCCGTTGCGAACCCCCTCGATCTTGCGAGTACCATCGCACAATGAAATGAATTTCTGTAGTAGTTCGGGATTGGTATGTTGGATGTCATCCAAATACAGCATCACATTGTCGCCCATTTCGAGCGCCAAATTGAGTCGTTCGATTTCTTCACGGGCGGCCGCATTGGGTGCTTCGGCCGGATCGAGCGAGGTGACGCCGTGCCCGATCGCGGGTCCGTTGATCTTCATGAAGACGATGCCCAATCGATTGGCGACATACTCCATCAGTGTCGTTTTGCCGTACCCAGGTGGAGAGATTAGCAGCAGCAAGCCCATCCGGTCGGTGCGTTTTCCGGAACCCGCAGCACCCATTTGCTTGGCGAGATTGTCACCGATGAGCGGCAAGTAGACTTCGTCGATGAGCCGATTGCGAACGAAGCTCGTGAGTACTTTCGGCTTGAACTCATGCAGCCGCATCGCGTCGCGGGCCTCTTTGATGAGGGCCGACTTGGCCCGCTGCATTCGACGGAACGCTGGAGCCACCGTTTCGAGATAGTGACGTACTCGGTGAAGCAACTCGTGGTAATGAACCGTTAGTTTACCGCCGGAGATCCTGGGATGATCCCCCACCATGTCCGACAATGTTGTCGCCAACACCGCGTCTTGGATTGGCGAGTCGCCGGGGCCTTCGTTGAGCAGTAGCCACGCGAGTTCATCTCGATAGGCAATCGGTGAATCGATCGTGTGGTCGATTTCTCCATTTGAGAAATACCCCTCGGCCGCATTTCGTGCAAGGATGAATCCGTGAACCGGGTCGGCTTGGGCGATTTTCTGGAGCGAGCTAAGCAACTGTGTTCGCTGGTTTTCGTTTCCAGCTTGCACAAATCTGCTGTAGAGATCCTGCGCTGGCTTGCTAACGACCGAGTGCTTTGAATCGCTTGCCAACTCGTCGAATAAATAGTCTGCGATTCGCGCCGGTGTGATTTCCGGTCCGAAGAGCTCGCCCAGAACGTTCATCGAATCCTGCGCCAGTTCGCTCAATCGCTTGCGAAACTCCGCCAGTGGACGGACGCCGGGATAAACACGAGCCAGATCCGAAAAGCCGCCAATCCAAATCGTCATCGAGACGCGCGTGGCCGTGTCCAACATTCGCTGGAACCAGAGTAACGATGCCACTCGCAGCGAGGGCTGGTGCGCTAGCAGACCCACGGTCGCATCGGTTTCAACGAGGAAACGCAAGATTTTCGCAGCATCCGCGTCGTGAACGCCCTTGGCGTAGCCTTCTTCGTATCGGTCGCCTATTTTCGACTGTATCCACTCCGCACTGATCATCGCCGCGTCCATCCGCTCGGATCGCAACCGGTGTTCGTCGAACAACGATACCGCCAAGAACTCGGCGCGATAGACATTCGCGTTCTCGCTGATCCGTTCTTGGCTCCACAGCGACCGTGCGGCAACCAACTCGGGGTCCACGATTGGTTCAAAGTACTGTGTTCCAGTCAGATGCAAGCATAGTTCTCTCTCGCGTACGACCGTCGTGAGATCAAGTGGTTGGGTGTTGACAGCGAATTGATGCTTGCCGAACCGAATGAGATCACCATCGCCTCCGAACAGTTCAAGGCGGTCCTTGGATTGGCGGACGGAGTCCTCGCGAATGGTCTTCAATCGGCCCTGCAAGTCCTCCGCACGCACCGAATCCTCGAGTGCTTCGAGTTGCGACACAATGTCACGGACTTTATCCACCATCAGATCGCCGGCAAAATAGGCAGCGATCTCTTCGGGCGACTTCATCGTTCCGGCGCGACTTTGAATACCTTTGAGGATTCGATCAGCCGCTGAACCGAGCGACTCGGCTCTTCGGTTTCGTTTCTCGACCAGAGCAACTTTGCGCGATTCGAATGCCGCATAGATTTCTTCGCGTCGTTCGGTCAGCTCACTGACAAACTCGTCAAATTCGGCAAATCGGCCTTCAAGTTCTTCGAGCTGGACCATGACTTTGGTCAGGTACTCATCGCACTTGTCGGGCGTGTCCGAAACGTCCAGATATCCCGAAGTGGTTTGTTGCAATAGTTTGAGCTGGGATGCGAATTCGGCTTGTCCCTC
Organism: Pirellulaceae bacterium; assembly: GCA_041741195.1. Classification (GTDB taxonomy): domain Bacteria; phylum Planctomycetota; class Planctomycetia; order Pirellulales; family Pirellulaceae; genus JBBSJZ01. Next base: position 74,502 of record JBGSKM010000118.1, on the reverse strand, counting down.
GACTCGCATCAGGTCGCCAGCGCGAGCCTTGAGAGCACTCCGCGAACGATTGACTGCGGCGAAAACGTCACCGATCGAATTGATGATCTCGGTGCGCTTGGTCGCATCGTCGATCTTGAGATTGCTCACGGTCTCGGTAAGCAATTCGAGTTGGCTCGACGCCTCATCCGTTTGTTGCTCGAGTTTCTTTGCTTGGGCGACGGTTGCGATCGTCGGAATCTCGCTTGAGATCGATTCGATCTGTTGGCGATATGGATCCAGGGCGCCGGGGGCGAGAAGAAACTCGACACATCGACGGCTGAGTCGTTCAACACGCTGGGCCGTTTGCGATTCGAGGCTCTCGATAAGGGCCTCGTCGACATAGCGAAGTTCTCTCAACGAGATCGCTTGGCCTCGAACGACACGCAGCTTTGCCAGCGAGTTGACAAAATGATCGATTGTCTCGTACCGCCCCCGCTCGATTTCCTTGAAGAGCGATTCCGCGTCGCTACGGACTTGGTGGCTGCGATCACTCGTCTCTCGACGGACCCGCATGACTTTTTCGAATTCTTCAACCGCCGCGAGTGCGGCTTCGCGAACCCGCGTTAGCGGTTGGCTCAGCGTTTCGGCTTCGGCATTGTCGATCCAAAAATAGGAGTCGAGAATATCACCCGCTTTCTTGGCAAGATCAATGTAAAGCCCGTCGTAGTTGTCGTCTTTGTCGATCAGTTGCAGTAGCTCACTGCACTCAGCCATTCCGCGGACGATATCTTTGTTGCCGATCTTGAATAGCAACGAATCGGGTTGGCTCGACGTGATGACATCGGGGCCGGTGAAAGGCGTTTGCCAAATTTGAATCGCGTGATGCTTTTGCGGTTCGTCTTGGGCCTTGAAACACACCATTTCGCCGCCTTCGAAAAAGGTCTGGCCGTGGCAGATCAAAGGTGTGTCGACGGTTTGGCGAATCAGGTTGTAGCGGAGTTGGACGTAGGTACCGCAATCGTGGTTGTGAAAGAGATAAAGGAAATCTTCGCCGTTACTTGCGGCGAGCGTGCGTTGAAATCGCATGTCGCTCAGCCCGTGATCGAATCGCTTGAATTCGCCGGTTTGGAGATAGTAACCACCTGGGAAAATGAGACCCTGGTCTCCCGGCAACATGACGCAGGCGTGCTCGATTTCGTCCAGTCGCATCGCCTTCTGAATTTTGGCATTGAAAAGCACAAAGCGAAATTTGGACTCTTGGTAAGGTCGTATTTTGAGCAGAATGAGATTGCCCAAGACCGCGTAGTAGATCTCAGCGTCATCCAAAGTCTGGTCGGCATGATCGACCGGTTCTGCGTACACGCCCTCGCCGGAGTTGGTGTTGTTTTCGACTTTGATCGTGAGGTCACCACCGACCGTTTCAACAAAAACGCGATCATCGATCGAGATGTGAGGGTGTGCGCCATAATGGTGTTGTTCGCGAGTGGTTCGACTCCAACGAAACTCATGCTGGGGCGGATCCTTGACCTCATGGTCACTGCGATTGTCAAGGTATTCTAGAGAGCCGGAATCCGTTCGCCATTTAAACGTTTTGATGTCGCGTGATGTCTTTCCCACACGAAACACCATGTGCAGGAGCGGCCCCAGGCTAAAGAACTGCTGGAATTTGGTGTCCTTATAAAATCGATACAGCTCCTTGAAATCGTTTTGAAAACGATCGTGTCGTATTAGGTTGAGTGGTTGAGTATGAAATTGGTGGTCACGCATCTGGTAGACGGAGAACACGTCGGACAGTTCGATATCTGTCTTGAGCCCAAACTGGACGTTGTAGCCGAGCAAGAAAGAGTCACCGACACTGATGATGTCGCGTGGTACACAATTGTGTTCGGTCGAAACTCGATGCGTCGCGAGCAATCGAGTTTCGATGTTGCCGAAAACGTCCGCGCGTGAAGCGTTGAGTCGCTTTAGCCGTTCACGTAGATCCGTCGCCGCGTCTTGAAGACGATTGCGAAGGACTTCGTAGGTGCCGGCAGCGAGCTGGGAATCAGTCACGGAATTTGATCACTGGGTGGAAACGGAAATGGACGAATCGGAAATCGTGCCCGCTCTACGAAGTCTTTTTGCCATTTTTGCTACCGACACTGGAAGTCAAAAGTGGTCCGACTTTCTTGTCAGCATTTCCGCTAGATCCGACCGCACCGAGCAAACTGGTCAGTTGCGTCCGAACATCCTCCGTCTTTGCCATGCCCAGTAGTTTGGCGATCAGCGCAGCGATGGACAGGTCTTTGACGCCATCGGTGTCCAAGTTGAACTGCTTCACCAACGCGCCCACTTGATCGCGGAAGTAGTCGGCGTTGCCGTCAAAGAAAGTGTCTTTGATATCGGTGGCAACGCGACTGTTATAAACAAAGCGGTCGATCGCTTTGCCTCCCTTGACCGCCGAAGTGATCTGTTCAAAGAACTCGCCGTCACCGCCCACGATGTCAATGCGAGCGACTCTTAGGGCTTCGCCGACGACGCCAGCTTGGCTTTCCGCGATTTCTTTCTGCGCGTTGATCGCAGCGATCTCGACATCTTTCTCCTTCTCGAGTTTGAGTTTGAATTCCTCGTGATCTTTGCCGACGCTATCGAGCAATTTCATCGCTTCGGCTTTCTCGGTGATGCCCGTGGCCTCGCTGTGATATTTCTCTCGCGACACGTTGGCTTCGGCTAATCCTTCCTTCTCTAAGCTCACCGCTTTGGCTTCCTGCACGCGCGCTTCGGCAAGTCCGGCAGCGGCCTTGGTGGCCGATTCACCTTCGGCAATCATCTTTGCAGCCGCTGTGTGCATTTCCGCGGCATCGCGTTTGGCTTCGGCTTCGATGCGGATCTTTTCGGCATGCAACTCACTCGCTTCTTTTTCGGCCTGCGCGAGCTTGGTCTGACGAATCAATTCCTCTTCGGCCTTCATCGACGCCGCAGTGATTTGGACTTTCTTGGTCCGTTCGGCCTTGGCGAATTCCTCGGTGTCCTTGATGCGTTCTTGCTCTTCGACGACGGCTCGTTCAACGGCTACTCGTTCGCGAATCACCTCCTGGATATTTCGTTTCTCGATCTCGATCGCTTTCTCTTTTTCGACTTCCGCGACGCCGACGATTCGCAATCGCTCGGTGGCTTCGAGATCGCGGTCACGATGCACTCGTTCGAGTTCGACGGCGTCCGTCTTTTCCTTGTTACGTTGGGCCACCAAAATTTGGCGCAGTTTGTTCTCGTCGGCAACGCCGAGTTCTTCGTCGGTGGCGATTCGGGCTCGTTCGGATTCCAGACGTTGTTCTTGTTCGACTTTGGCAGCGGCGGCGTGTTCGCGAGCGGTGATCTCCGCAATCTCACGTCGTTGTTTTTCCACCGCGGTGACGCGTTGTCGTTCGAGTTCGAGGATGGTTTCCTCGGCCTGGACGTCTTGCTTTTTGAGCGTTTTCTCTTTGTCCCGCGTGAATTGATTTTCTTTGACTTTCTCCATGGAAGTCAGTTCGGTGATCTTTTTGATCCCTTCGGCGTCAAGAATGTTGTTGGGATTGAGCAACTCCAACGGAGTCTGTTCGAGATAGTCGATCGCCGCATCATCGAGCCGGTACCCATTGAGGTCGGTACCGATGACTTTCAAAATCTCTTCCTTGAATTTGTCCCGTTGGTCATACAAGTCGACAAAATCGAATTGTTTACCGACGGTCTTGAGTGCCTCACTGAACTTGGCATCAAACAGCTCGCGAAGTGTTTCGATTTGGGCGCAGCGTTTGGCGCCGATCGATTGGGCAACCTCGCGCATTTCTTCATCGGTTTTGTCCACGCGAATGAAGAACGCGACCTTGATATCGGCGCGAATGTTGTCGTTACAGATCAAACCCTCGGAGCCTTCGCGATTGATCTCGAAACTCTTCAGCGTCAAATCCATGAACTCGTATTGGTGGATCATCGGGACGACCCACATGCCATCGCCCGTCGCGACTTTCAAGCCACCGCTACCGCTGCGCACGAGCGCCTGGTCGGGGCCCACTTTGATGTAAAACTTTTTGAAGGCGGTGATGACGAGCACTAAACCGACCAGGATGAGGCCGAGTAGCAGAATCACGAAGTCAGCCACCCAGCTTCTTGTTAAAAACTGGCCGACCAGCTCCATCGTGCTGAGCAGTGGGAAGGACGCAATCATGAAGAGACCTCTTGAGGAGCGGCGGTGACTTTGTAAAGACGACGATCAGCATCGAAAGCGATGATCGTCACACGGGCACCCTTCAACAGGTGCTCGCCATCGGTGCGTATGTTGAGCAGCAACGGTGCTGCGTCCGTTTTGTATTTCGCTTGACCAAACGACTCCGTCACCTCGCTGGTCGAAACGACACAGTCCTGGCCAATCAGCGTACTCGGAGAATACTGGGGTGCTGGAATAAACCAGCCGCTCAGCGGTTGAGTGATGATTTTGGCGATGCCCGTTGCGATCACGATATTGCGAATGCCCAGCAGTATGCTGGGAATCCATAGCGGTTCGTACTTGTGCGAATCGACCCCGTACCAGAGAAAATAGGAGACGGCCCAGTAGGCGACGGTAAAGATGCTGAGCCAGAGGATCAGGGGTAGTCGATCGAGATTCATCCAGCGAACCGTCATCGCCCCGATACCGCCGAGAATGTCTCCATGAAGATCCGTCGACGCCAGATCCGGCGATAACGACTCGGTGCCGCCGAGGTCCAAATCCGCCGACGGTCCCGAATCCGCACCCAAGTCCACGTCGATCACACCGAGCAGTGCAATGAGTGTGTAAACCAGCAGCAAGCACACCAGGATCGAAGCGGGCCAGACGGGGCCGACAAACATGCGTTCGATGAAGGAGATGACGTATTCGGACACGATCACGATGCCGGGAATCAGGTTTTCGTAAGACCCCCTGGAGGGAGTCCAAGCACACAAGCTTACCTGGAGGGCCCCATTGGATGAGATTTTAGGCGCCGTTGTCGCCAAAGTTTTTGACGTCACGATCCCCCGTCGATCGATGACTAGCTAAAAACGTCGAAGCCGGCATTCTCGGCCGAGCGCTGGCGCGGCCGAACCGAATCAAGTGTCCCGCGTGCCATCATGGAATCCAAATCCAGCACGCCGACCAAACGGTTGTGACGATCCACGACGGGCATTTGTCGGTACGATTGGCCGCTTTGCAGCAGCACGGTCTCCAATTCATCGTCGATCGATATCGACGGGACAGCGTGATTGGCCAACATGCCGGCGGTCAGTTGAGAATCGGAATTCTCGCGAATTGCCCTGGCCACGTCGTCCAGATACAGCATCCCGACGACACCGCCCGTAATCGACAAAACAGGCATAGCAGATAGCGACACGCTTTGCCACCGCGCCGCGACGTCGGCGAGCGGGGTGTTCATGTCGATCGAAGCGGGCTTGGCGATCATCGAGTTGGCGATGTTCAGGCCACGAATGGTTTCCATCACGTCAACCTGGCGGGATTCGGCAATGCCGGCATAACTAATGAAGGCGGCGATCGCGACTAGCATCCAAGCCTCATGGTATCGGAACGCGACAAGCACCATCCCCATCGCACAAATCAAGCCGATTCGTGAAGCGACATAGGTCGCACGCCGGTAGGGCATTGCCATCGCGAGGACCGCCCGCAACACCCGGCCTCCGTCCATCGGAAATGCAGGGATCATGTTGAAAAGCACCAAGGTCGCATTGACCAACAACATCGAGAACAGAAACCCCATCAGGGTTGGCATCGACAAAAGCGTTTCCGCGGTCGCACGCGAACGTTCGTCGGTGGGTGACCCGACCGCTTCGAACAATCCGATGCCGTACATGCCAAGCATCAGACTTCCGAGCATCAAGATGATGACCACGTTGACGGCGGGTCCCGCAACGGCGACCACCAATTCCTGGGTCGGAACCCGCGGCATTCTTAACAAACGTGCGACTCCGCCTATCGGCAGCAAGGTGATGTCGAGTGTCGGAATGTCGTAGCGTCGTGCCGCGATCGCGTGACCATATTCGTGCAGTGTCACACATAGGAACACACCAAGAAGTCGCAGAATGCTAAAGGTGATCCCGATCCACCCATCACCGCTGGCGTCGTAACCAATGACAGCGATGAGCAGCGCGAACGTCCAGTGAACGTAAAGCCCGATTCCCAGGAACGTCCCAAGTTTTAAACGATGCTCCAGCACAACGGCTCCAACACACAAACGAAATTAAATCTGGCACAATACAAAACGCCACGTTCCCGCCGAGGCTTTCATCGTATCCGAATGCTTCGATTTTCGCCCGACCCCTTACTTAGCTGAGCCAACGCAACACGATGCTTCGCCACCGATTGATCCACCCGCAGATCTCCGCCATTCTTGCTGCCGCAGGACATCACAGCAGTATTCTGATTGCCGACGGGAATTACCCGGCATCGAGCAAACGGGGGCCGCGAGCCGAACTGGTCAGTTTGAATTTGATGCCGGGGCTGGTGACGTGCAACCAAGTTCTCGAGGCGATCCTTTCGGCGATTCCGATCGAGTCCATCCAAACCATGCAGACCGAAAAAGATGGCCCCTACGCGCTGCCCGGCGATCCGCCGGTGTGGGACGAATATCGCCAGACAATCCGCAGCGCCGGATTGAACCTCAAGCTCGAGCCGATCGAAAAGTGGGCGTTTTACGATGCGGTCAGCACGGGTGATCATGTGCTCACCGTGCAGACCGGCGACCAGCAGCGGTACGCCAATATCTTGTTGAGCGTCGGCGTCCGCATGGATTCGTAGCGATCGCTACTTGCCAGTTTCGTTTTTCCGCAGTGATGCACAAACCAATTCGGAGTCACTGCGGGCGTAAATGTATCCGTCCGCGATCGCGGGGTGTGCCCAAGTGACGCCGCCACGACGCGGCAACTGTTTAAGCGTTGGCGCGATCAACTTTGTCCGCGAGTGTTCGTGATAGCCATCGGGCGCGAGGGTCGCAAAGATCAATTCGCCTTGATCGTTGAGCATGATTTCGTCATCGCCGTGTTGGATGATGTGAATGGTACCCCAGCGATTTCTCGGGACTGCGGTAAGGTCTTCCCAAACGCGATCGCCATTGCTCTTTTTTAAACATCGCAATTCGCCGTGGCTGTCCACGCCATAGATGTAGTCGCCCTTGAAGAGCGGCGTTCCAATCATGCAGTGCAATGCGTCGGTATTTTTCTCGTCCACTCCCACTCGGTGCCAGAGCTGTTTTGCTTTCGGTTGGGATTGGTCCAACTCGATCATCATCGAACCGTCATAAAAAGACGATACGAATAAATGTTTGCCATCGGTAATGGGCGTGGGAACACCGATGGGCATGTTGCGGGATGGCATTGGCACGGACCAGAGGGCTTTGCCACTCTTGGGGTCTAGCCCCGATACGCTCGCGCCGGTCCAACATGCGATGACGTCGGTATCACCCTGGCGAATCACGATCGGAGCGCTGTAGCCAGCCGGTTCATCGAGCGATCGCCAAACTTCTTTGCCGGTTTCGAAATCGAAGGCGACAACGCAGGCACCGGCACTTCCCGAAGCGACCTGACATACCAACCCATCGTGGACAAGCGGCGCAGCGGCAATGCCCCAAATGGGCAGCTGTGCCTGATACTCCGTTTCCAAATCGTGCTTCCAGATCAACTTGCCGGTCGATGCATCAAGGCAGTGCAAATGACCCATCGCACCGACGGCGATCGCTCGTCCGTCGTGAATCGTGACGGCCGCTCGAGGACCCGCGGTGTACTGAATCGTGTAGGGAGCGGAGTATTCGAATTGCCATATGGATTCCCCCGTTGCCGTGTCCATGCACAGGATTCGTTCGCGGCTATCGTCGTCGCGTTCGGATTGGCGGTCCATCACATAGACGCGGTTTGCGACCACGGTCGGTCCGCTGTATCCGGCTCCGATCGGAACACTCCACCGCCGCGGTAGTTCACCCGACGGAAGCCGATCGACGAGCGCGACGTCCGAATGCAATACGCCGTCGCGATTCACACCTCGCCACTGGGGCCAATCTTCAGCGGGCAAATCACTGCACATCGCCAGAAAACCTGCAGCGATCACGACGCCTGCAAGTCGCTGAAACAAGGGAAAAACGGCTCGTCGTTTCAACGCACTGTCGCAATTGGTGTTCATGTCTGGCGCGGGGCTCTGGAGGAATCGTCGCGAAAACGCGATTGGAGATCTGGTACTGGGACCTCTGATTCTAGTGATATTCCCAGATTGAAGTCACTCGAACTTGGAAACGAGGTGAACTGGCGCGCAAGTTCGGAATTTTTCTGAAATCGATGTAAGAAGCGTGGATCCCGGTGGCACTAACGGGTTGCTTGTCGGTTGAGCACCACTTTTCCTTCCAACTCAACGGAACCACATCATGGGTCGCAACTCCTTATCGCAGCGCCAAACCTCGTCACGTCGATCGTCGCGTCGTCCACTTTCGTACCAATCCCTCGAAGACCGGCGTGTGCTCAGCGCCGTCGGATTTCTTGATGACGGGGTGGTCACCATCGAAGCCAATGAGCAAGACAACCAAATCACCGTGCGTTCCAATCGTGAAACGGGGATGCTCGTGGTGAGGGTGGACGACACTGTTTTCGAATTCCCCGACGCCCGTGTGCGCCATCTGAGCATCAGTGCCGGCGACGGCAATGACTCGGTCGAAATCGGCGATCATGTCCGACAGACGACCGGCATTGATGGCGGTGCTGGCGACGATGTGATTATCGGTAGTCATCAAGCCGATCGAATTTCCGGTGGGCCCGGTCGCGATGCGATTGAGTCACGCGGCGGTGATGACATGGCCGTCGGTGGGGAGGATGGCGACTACATCGATGGTGGCGCCGGGGACGACACCATCGTTGGAAATGGAAGTGCCGATATCCTGTTCGGCGGCCTGGGGAATGATCGCATCGAAGGCGGTGAAGGAGACGACTATTTGATTGGTGGATCTGGCGACGACGAACTGGACGGAGGCCAGGGAGCCGATTGGATGTTCGGCGATGCGACCAACTCTTATCCCCCGGGCTACATAGATCCTGCTCAATACGCGCGAGATTTCGCCGAGGTGAATGCTGGCAATGATTGGATGTCTGGCGGCGATGGTGATGATTCGATGTTCGGCGGACAAGGCGACGACCTCATCTACGGAGGCAACGGACACGACCTCATTCATGCTGGTTCCGGTGACGATGGAGTTCGGGGCGGAGACGGGGACGACACAATTCACGGTGGAGCGGGCGATGATAAGCTCAGTGGCGGCGACGGGCGCGACCAGATTCTCGGTGGTGCGGGCGACGACGAGTTGAACGGTGGCGCCGGTCGAGACCTGCTCATCGGGGGCGACGGGCAGGACGTGATCCAGGCTCGCGACGGTGCGGTCGACTTGATCATCACCGATGGGCTCGATCGATTATTGGTTGATCGTTTCGACCTGGTTGCTATCTCGACCCTAGCATCCGTCTCGAGATAATCGGCTCGCGAACGGCGGAGCAGCGACCCATTCTCCGTCGCGGCGAAATTAGACTGGGAGTGATACAGGCAAGTCCTCGGTCATTCTAACGTCGCACTATTTTCGAAGCGTCACCATCGCACGTCCACTTTAGGTCCTTCATTGCAGCGATCTGTGTCATCCGAATGCAGGGATGTCGACACAACACCAGCATTGCACCTAGACGATTGTGTGCTGGTGGATCGATTGTTGCGCAAGGACCCTGCGGCGTGGCATGATTTCGTGACGCGGTTGGGTCCCATGATGCGTTCACGAGTTGCTGATGTCGCATTGGCCTTCGGACGGGCCAATGACGATGCGGCACTCGATGATGCGACCGCAGACGTGTTCGCGGCGATCTTGGCCAACGATGCGGCGGCACTGCGCGCCTTTGCGGGACGTTCGTCGCTTGTGACCTACCTTGCCGTCATCACGACGCGGTGTGCCACACGAGGCTTTGCTCGAAAACGAATTGTCGTCTCCGGCGGTGACCGCCAGGAGGCCAGTGAGCCGTCGACTTCGATCGATGACGAACCCATTCGGAGAATCATCCGTCGCGAGCAACAGCAACATTTGCTCAGCGTGCTCGCGGATTTGTCGGACAAGCAGCAGCAGGTGGTGCGGCTGTTTCATCTCGAAGGCCGAACCTACGCAGAAATTGCTGACACGCTTCGAATGCCAATCGGATCGGTCGGCGTCACGCTGCGCCGCGCCGAAGAGCAGCTTCGGAAACGGTTGCAATCCGACCCGCCCGATTCTTCGTAACTATTTTGCCAACCGCTCGTCATCGATTGGGATGGATAATATTTCGTTGTGATTGAGAAAACGCTTCAGTGAATCAACAAACGTTACTTGCCAGCATTCAACGACATCTCCGCGATCCTCGCGGCGAACAGGGGACGCTGCGTCCGTTGAGCGAGATCGTTTCGCTGGTGGCTGCGGAAGTTCGGCAGCCGCAAAGTTCTGCTGTAACGCAAGTAGAGGTTGTTCCCGTGGGCGTGGTGGCGGCGTTCGTCGATGGGCAAGTATCCGACGAAGAAGAACGCTGCGTGTTGTCCGCTGTCCAAGTCGACAACAGCGTTCTTGCGGAGTTGGTAGCAGCGGTGATCGCGAGCGAAGAGTCGCCAACCAACGCCGCGACGATGACTGACACGTTCGCCGCACGATTGATGACGATGGCGTCCGGATCGGAGCATGCTTCTTTGTCCGAGCACGTTCCGTTACCGATATCGCTTGCGACAACAGCGGTGAAATCAACTTCGCGATTCAAACGTCATCGTTGGGCTCTCCCCGTGAGTGGTGCTGCCGTCATTGCGGCGACGGCTGCAGCTTGGATCGTGGCTGTCCGCTGGGCTCCTTCGAACGATTCGTCACCGACTGAGCGTGACGTCGTCGTTTCGTCGCCCGCGGCCGACGGTGGAGATTCGACGTTGGATCGTGTCGCCCCATCGTCGACTTCGATTCCACCGTCGCACGAGACACCGATTCCGAACGAGACTCGTGTCGAGCTGGTAGAGTCGCCAACGACTCGACCGACGGAGCCCACGAGGCCAGGTGTTAACGACCCCGCGCCGATGCCCAAGGTCAATCAAGGTAATGTTGATCAGGGCAATTCCCTGTCGCCGGAGAGCGTCGTCGATGTGGATGCAGGGTCGCCGTCAATGCAGATGCCGCGCGATGGCGATTCGGTAAGGCCGCTCGACGAATGGACGTGGACTCGGCTGACGGGACTCGTTGCATTCGAGACGACGCCACCGGCAAATCCCGACTATGCACCACGCGAGGTTTGGTCGGCACTTCCGCAAGCAACAAAATCGTTCAGTGATCCGAGCGAGCGCCAGGCCATGCGGTTGGCGACCCTGCCTCTGTCGCGTGCGGAGGCTTCGAATTCACTTGGAGGAAGTCTCGTGCTGGGATCCGATTCGATGATTCGATTGCGAGATGACTATTTAACCGCCGAGCGAACGATCACTTGCGTATTGGATGTCGAGTACGGCTCGGTCGCGCTTGTGAACATTGCCCGGGGCACCGTGATTAATTTGCAAGCACGCGGTACACCGATCGCAAAGCTTCAATGGGACAGCGACGCTTCTGTGGTGATCGGCTACCTGCCGCAAGGCTTTACGGTACAGATTCATTCGGGATCATTGTCAGTCGATAACGAGCCTCACGACGAGTGCGTGCTGGTGTTGGCGCCCGGGGCGAAGACGCAGGTGAACGACGCGGGCAAGCGATTGCCAACTTGGGTGGATCGGCCGATCGAATCGCTGCCTATATCCAAGGTGGTTCTGGCACAGCTTGCGGAATCTCGCGATGTGCTCGGCGACATTTCGAAACAGGCGAGCGTGCTCGCGGCGTCACCCAACAAGAACCAGAATGACGTTCGAACGCTCGCGACACTGGCGCTTTGGCAAGCGTCGTTGACTGGGCCTAACGTTGCGAGATTGCTAAATCGGACGGAGCCGGAAATTCGAAACGCCGCGCTGCAGCGGCTTGTCGAAACGCCCGATTGGGAGCCTCGGTACGAGACCATGTGGGCCGGAGCGGAACGAATTCTGCAAACGCCGTTGATCACTCCCCAGGTGCAACAGATCTGCGAGCAACTGCAGCATGGCGTTGGCTTGATGCCGGCGCAAACAGAGTTACTGCTGACGGGGCTCGCCAGCACGACGGTCGCGCGACGGGCGCTATGCGATTATTTGCTTCGCAGCCATTTTCGGGGCGGGCCACCCTATGACCCGACGTGGACCGGCCAAACCCAATTGCGAGCCATTGCCCAGTGGCGACGCATGGCTCTTCGGTAGCCGCGAAACCCTGGTCACTCGATTGTCCTTTGACGCGATGGCGACACACGGCCCGGTAAACAGTTTGGTAAGGAGGTTGACATTCACCTTGCTAGCGTACGGTGCCGATTCGACACGTCATTTGCCTGGTCAATCGCTGTAATCGTCACTGCCCAAAGCACTCAATTTGCCACTTTTGGGCTGGACTTTCGTGTCGCTTGCGATAATCTCCCTACTCGGTCCGCATTGTGACGCGATTATTGGGGATGTGTATTGTGGTGTCCGTGGTTGACGCCCCCCGCTGAATCGCGATGGACTTGTGCTCTCCTTCACGGGAAATAGCACGACTTGCCGCGATATTCTCATCGCGGTTCCCTCTCGATTCGTAAGAGCAATATGCCGTTCTCTGAACTCGGTTTGTCTGAAGCTATCGCTAGTGCCGCCAATTCAGCGGGTTACACTTCCGCGACGTCCATCCAAGCACAAGCCATTCCGGTGCTACTTGAAGGCCGCGATCTTGTCGGTTGTTCACAAACCGGTACCGGTAAAACCGCCGCGTTCGCGATGCCGTTATTGCATCGATTGGACCTCACCAAACGAGTTCCTCAAGTTCTCGTGCTCGCCCCGACGCGTGAATTGGCGACCCAGGTAGCGGATTCGTTCCGTGAGTACGGCGCCCAAATTCAAGACCTCGGCGTGCTGGCGATTTATGGTGGAGCACCGTACCCGCCGCAATTGCAAGCGCTTCGGCGTGGCGTTCACGTGGTCGTCGGAACTCCCGGTCGCGTGATCGATCACATCAAGCAGGGGGCGCTTGACCTGTCCAGCCTCAAGGCACTCGTGCTCGACGAGGCGGACGAGATGTTGCAGATGGGATTCATCGACGATGTGAAGATGATCCTGTCTCATACGCCCAAAGAACGGCAAATGGCGTTGTTTTCGGCAACAATGCCTCAGCCGATCCGCGAAATCGCTCGCGAACAAATGAAGGATCCCGTCGAGCTCAAGAGTGCTTCGACCGAGCGTACGGCTGCGACGATCAAGCAGCAGTTCATCGTCGCGCCGACTCGTCAAAAGGTCGAGATTCTCGCACGAGTCCTCGAAGCCGAAACGACCGACGGTGTGATCATTTTTGTACGTACAAGAGCCGCCACGATCGAAGTCGCCGACTCGCTCGCTGCCCGCGGATTCAACACCGCCGCACTCAATGGTGACATTGTCCAGACGCAGCGACAGCGAACGGTCAATCAACTCAAACGTGGTGAGATCGACGTGCTAGTCGCCACCGACGTTGCCGCGCGTGGTTTGGACGTCGATCGTATCAGCCACGTGATCAACTTTGACATGCCTCGCGAGCACGAAGCCTATGTCCATCGCATCGGTCGCACCGGCCGCGCCGGCCGTGCCGGATGCGCGATCTCGCTTGTCGCGCCGAACGCCCAGCGTGCGATCCAGCATCTATCGCGTGCACTCGGTCAACCGATCGAGCAAGTCGACCCACCGTCGGCCAAGACGATCAATGCGGCGCGGGCCGAGAAGTTCAAGCAAGAATTGATTGGCGCCTTCGAAAGTCCGCACTTCAAGGGATTCGCATCGCTGGTGACGCGGATTGCCGAAGAGACCGGAGAGAGCTTTGATCGTTTGGCAGCGGCTGCGGCGACGTTGGCTCACGCCGGGCGTCCCCTGTTCGCTCAAAATCTCGATTTGCCACCGGCGCGCCCCGCACGTCGTGAACGCGATACCGATCGACCGGCTCACGGTGATCGTGAATCACAGCACCGTCGTGACGATCGGGGCCGTGACGACCGTGGGCGTGACGATCATCGCAGCGGCCAACGATGGCAATCCTATCGGGTCGAAGTGGGACGCAATCACGGTATCATGCCCAAGCATCTCGTCGGGGCGATCGCCAACGAAGCTGGTTTGGACGGACGCGACATTGGTCGCATCGATATCCAAGATCATTTTTCATTCGTCGACTTGCCCGTCGGTATGCCACCAGCCGTGTTCGAGATCCTGCAAGCGACGCAAGTATCTGGTCGACCCTTGCAACTTTCCGAAGCCGGAGATGCACCACGTGGTGGCAATCGTAGCGCCGGGGGATCCGATCGAAAGCCTGGAAAGCGTTTCAGCAAGAGTGCGCCGAAGTCGCAGGGCGCCAAGCCGCTGGGTGGCTTTGGTCGAAAGTTCGATAAGAAAAAGTCGCCCAAGAAAAAGGTTGAGACCACTTGAGGCGCATGAGTTTTTTGCTCGTGTGAGAACTAGCCGGAGTATGAACGATGTCCGTCACTATTCCGCGACGAGCTCTTGGCAAAACCGGGATTGAGGTAACTCAACTCGGTTATGGCAGCATGGGGCTTCGTGGTCCAAATACGTGGGGCGTTCGCGTCGTTAGCGATGCGCAGTCCGAAGCGTTTCTGCATCGCGTCTTGGACTCCGGGATTAACTTGATCGATACAGCGCCGGATTATGGCGCGAGCGAAGATCGCATCGGTCGCTTTTTGAGTGCTCGCCGAAATGAATATGTGCTCGCGACTAAGTGTGGTTGCGATTACGTGCAACATTCCGACTCGCTCGAAATACGTCACACCTGGACCGCGGATGTCATCCACCGAAATGTCGAATCGAGTTTGAAACGGCTTCGGACCGACCACATCGATATCATGCAGTTTCATGGCGGCGAAGCAGAAACGTTGCAATCGGCGGGACTGCTCGATGTGGTTCGGGCGTATCGAGAACAAGGCGTCATTCGCTTGATTGGTGTCTCAACAAGCTTGCCGCAACTTCCCGCGATGGTTGAGATGAATGTCTTTGATACGTTCCAAATACCATACTCGATTCTCGCGCCCGAGCATTCCCAGTGGATTTCACGAGCGGCGGAGACCGGAGCAGGCATCATCATTCGGGGTGGCGTGGCCCAGGGCGGCCCCGATGCTGAGATCCAACGACCGGCGCTCCATGACGTTTGGACGCGTGCGAAACTCGATGAGTTGCTGCCGCCGGACATGACACGAGCTCAATTCATCTTGCGTTACACGCTTGCTCATCCGGATTGCCATTGCACGATCGTGGGAACGTGCAACCCGAGCCATCTCGACGAGAACTTGGCGGCGGCAAAGGCCGGGCCACTTCCAAAATCGTTGTGCGCGGCGGCCAGCGAGCGATGTTCCCGCGTCTCAGCCTAGCTCGGCAATTGGGTGAGTCGATGCTTGCTTAGTTACCGAAAATCTTGTCGAGACCCTTGTTCAGGTTTTGTTGAAGAAAGTTTTCGGCGGCGCCTTTCGCGGCTGCGGTCCCTAGTTGAGTGATCACTTGGCGAACACCGGCAGAATCCAGTCGCGGTCGTGATAGTGTGCCATCGATCGGCAAATTCACCGACTGGCCCTTGAGGCCTTTCAAATCGCTTCCGAGCCAACGATCATCCAGCGGGACTTGCGCCACCATGCGGAGACTTGAATCCAATCCCACGCTGCCGCTGGTGACGATTTGGGCGCGGTCGATTTGAAAGAACATTCGTTGATGCGAGACGACGCCATTCTCCATCGTGAATTCGACTTGCTGCGCCGGCATGGTGACAAGTTGCTTGTTGGCATCCACCGGAGCTGGCGGCGTGGTGGCCCGGGCGATCGCTTTTAGTTGATCGATACCGCCGATGATTTGATTCGTCAACGGACCGGCGGTCATTTCGACGCGATTGATATCCAGCCGACCTGTGACGCGGTTCTTTTCCGGCGAATCCAAAACGATGATCGCTTCGTCAAGTGTCGCACCGATGATACCGTCCACTTGAGCTGCGTCCGCGGCTAGGGGCGCGAGGTACTTGAGCCACCGCTGGTTCATTTCGCGAGTCAACCGAATGGATTCCGCAATTCGTCCCGGTGTGGCGCGAATCCAAATCGGACCGGGCCGGTAATGGACTTCTCCGGCGAGATTGATTTTTCCCTCCGCCAGCGGTACCACCGCTGGCGAAACGAAAACGGTCGTCTCGGTCATTTTGATCGGTATTGAGGTCGCCCCCACATCGATCCCCGCCATGCGAGCGGATTCCCAACCGATGCTCGCGGTGATGTTCATGATTGGGTCGCCAGTTCCCGATTGGCGGTACGTGATTTCGATTGGCGTCTCGTGCAGCCCCGTCGCCTCGGTGGTCGATCCGGTCAGCGATGTAAGCAGTTCTCCAACTTTGTCCATCTTCAGTTTCCCAGGGCCACGGAGCTCAACACTGGTCAGGTCGGGGGTACTGAGTACCTGACCGCTCAGGGTGGTGGCAAACCAATCGCCGGCGAGTTGCAGATCCTTGGCATGGATTTCACCACTGGTTTGGTGATAGCGGACCTTTCCGTCGATCTTGAGATTTGGCTCGGTCCAGATGGGAAGTGCCCCGTTTGAATTCGGTGTCGTTCGGCTCGTTGCACGTGCGTTCGAATTCGGAGGGATCGGTCCGACCGTGGTGCTCGTCGCGGCGCTGGCCGGTTGCAACAAGACCATGTTCTTTCCGGTAGTTTGGCAAACAATGTCGAGCCAGTCTTCCTGGCTTTCGATCACCAAATTGCCTGTCACATCACCGCTCATCGACCATTCATTGCTGGCGACGGCAGGTCCGCTGGCAAAACCAGCTCGCTGCACTGAGACGTCATCTCGCGTTGCGATACGATGATGCATGCTGCCGAGCAGTCGATCGAGTTTGGCATTCCACGCGACTTCCAAATTCACGCCATCGGCGTTTGAGGAGCCTTGCACGGCCGCGGTTAAAGCATTCGATTTGATCGTGCATGTTCGCGCGACCAGATGGCCGGACGGCCACGCATAACTGCCATCAAACAACAGCTCCAATTCGGGTTGCGTGAAGTAGCGATCCTGGTATCCGGCGCGAGGATCAATGACTTTGAGAATCACGTTGGTGACACGGCTATCCGCCGACGAGAAATCACCGCTAGCGACGAGATCAAAACCGCCTTCGCATTCATGCAATTCCGTGGGCATCCACGGTCCAAGCATTTCGGTGAGCGCTTCGACGCGACCGGATCCACGAATTTGAATTGGCATCAACGTCTCCGACGATGGGGCTCGAACCGGCGAGATCAATGCCGCTTGGAAGTTGACACCGGTGCTGCTAACGGTCATGTCAGCTTTCGAGAGTTCGGCGAGTTGTTTGCCGTCCCAGTGGCCGATTGCGCTGACATCGCCACGAAGCGTCGGTCTGGTAAAGCTCTGACCACTTGGAAGAACTAATCTCACATTGTCTGCGGTACCGGCCCCATCCAGCCGCCAAACATTGTCGGGCGTCGCGTTCCAACGAATGTTTCCCCGGGCGGTACCGGCCAAGCTGTTTTCGGGCAAGTCCACGATCGGTCGCAACGTTGTCGCGAGACGACCAAAGTCAATTTCGAGATCGGCGTTGCCATTTTTTAAGTCTCCCTTGCCCGCCGCCGAAGCAAATGTACTTGTCCACTGGAACTTTTCCGCGGCGATTTTGCCGCGATCATTGACGACGGTCGCGACGCACTCGATCGGTTCGATAAGAATATTTTGGCCAGCAGTTCGCGCTCGAATCGGTTCGCTGGTGAGTGCCAATCGACTGCGTCGGGCACCACCGGCGGAAGGCAGCGTATCGACGCGAGCACTGATTTTTCCAGAGACGATTTCGGAGCCACTTCGCAGCCGCAACATTCCTGGCAATGCCCGGTCCAGCAAAGCCAAGTCGACTTCGGCACCCGCGGCGCCGTCGAGCGCGTCGAGCCATAGAACGGGGTTGTCACTGGAGCCCGCGATCGAGAGCGAGGTCGATACCGCGCCGTCCATCGAGGCCGTCGCGAAATCGGTTGTGAGTTGAAATTGCTTGCCGACGAGCCGAGTGGCCTCGATGATCACGACGCCGTCAACGGTCGCAATTCGGTTGGACCAAACTTTGGGACCCAGGTACGGATCGGAAGCCGTGAAGTTGCGGATTTCCAAGCCTTCGGGGGCGACCAGAATCCTTCCGTCGACAAAACCATCCACCGACAGTCGCCCCGTACTGTCACCCGAAACTTTTTCGGGTATTGACGAGCCGGCTTCGCCAAGCCGTCGCCGAGCTAGCGACACGGCGGAGATTGGCATTGATTCGCATTGCAACCGTGCTTGCCAAGCCGCTTGGTTTTCCTGGGGGATGGAGCTCCAGGCGGCGCTGCCTTGGAAGGCACCTCCACTACCGCCGGGCTCGGTGAGCACCCCAGCAAATTGTGTTGCGATACCGTCGGGCTTCCATTCCAAGTCTGCGTTGGACTGAGACAGTTTCCAGGCCATGTCGGTCGTCGAATCGGTCGCGATCAATCCGAGGTCTTGAAGATGAACATTGGCCGTATAGACCGTGTCCGACGACGGACCTGACATAAGGGGCGCCAAATCGTCTTCGAGACTCGAGTGATTCTCGGCAACGGTCAATGCCACGACCAAGCCGCGGACCGTGATCTCGCCAAGGTCGGCCAGGGATGAGCTCAGCAACTTGGTGATCGTCAGATCGGTTTGGATCTGCTCGATCGAGATTTCGGTGGCTGCGGCGGTGCCTCGTAGCTCGAGCCCATCGAGTCGTAGCGGCGTGATCCAGCCGACTCGAATGCCTCCGACCCGGGCGTCCCATCCGTAACCGGACGCGGCACTCACAACCAGCGAGCGACCTGCCGGCGAGTGGCAGAGGATGCTGGGTGCTCCCATGATCAGAAGCAGGATAAAACCCAACGCGACGATCAGGAACAGGCGACGTCGGCGCGAACGATCTTCGCGTCTTCGCCGGGTTCGAAGTTCTTGAGACCGCTCGACTTGATCGCGCAAGTACGTTTCGCCGCGCGAAATTCCATCGTTTGTCACGCTCGCATCCTTGCCGCTTTGATTGAACGAGGGCTGTATCGTGCCGGGAGTCTACCCACAGCGGCCGCGCCAGCGCAATACGAGTTTCTGGAAAAACGAACTGCCGAACTGCCAACTTATCCTTTGTTTCAGCGTCCGATTTAACGTTACTCGGTCCAAGCGAAGGGCAGTGCGTCTGTCTTGACACGCGATTGTGAAACCTGGTACAGGCCGACGCTATGTTGCCAATCAACTCCCGACGATTGCTGCGCACCACGGCGGCCATGTATTGCGCATGGGTCTGGTTATCGCTTTGCGCCACTCCCAATTCCGGCCGTGCAGGTGAGCCGACCGATCCTCCGCGCCCCTGCGTATTGCTAACCAATGACAACGTTCTCTATGGGGATGCAAAACAGTTGGGCGAATGGGTGGTTGTGCGCAATGGCGATGGCAACGAATCGCGGTTGCCGCGTCAGAACGTCGCCTGTTGGGCCGGTTCGATTCGCGACCTCTACCGATATCGTGTTGATCGGCGGCGACCGGGAAACTTGCAAGACCTGATCAATGATGCACGCTGGTGCTTGGACTACGACCTCCTTGAGGAGGCTCGATCTCTCGCCCGTGAAATCCGATTGATTGACCCCGAGAACGCGCTGATTCGTTTGCTGGAGAAGCGAATCGAACATCGGATCTCGCCGCACACGACTTCCAACGAAACGATTCCAAGCATTCAAACCGCATCGCACATGGAGGACGATGAATCGTTCGAGTCCGAATCGCTAAGCGTCGGTATAGTTGAACTAAAAATGTTTGCCGGACAAGTTCAGCCATTGCTTGTCAATCGTTGTGGCGGATGCCACTCGGACCCGAGTGCCCGCGAGTGGTCACTGACATTGCCGGCTCACGGGGTCCGCCCGTCGTCGCGCATGACGCGAGAGAATCTCCAGCGATCGCTCGCGTTTTTGGATGCGTCGTCACCGGAGCAAAGCCCATTGCTGCGCAAGGCGATGTCGCCACACGGTGGCGTGGATGCCCCGCTTGAACCCAGTGATGTTCGTGCCGTGGAGGTGCTGCAGTATTGGATTCGCCGTACAACGACAAAGATATCCGGCGAGCAGCAGCCGATGATTGATTCACGTACTTCAAGTCAACCGCCAACGCAACCAGTGTTGGATTCGAGTTTGGATTCGACGTCAACGGTGACCGCCGAGTCGCTTGACGCAATCTCGTTTCAAACCAGCCCAGTCGGGCTTCCGAGCAACGGTTCCAAGGTTCCCCAGGTTGCGAGACTGCCCAAGGTAGCCAACCCATTTGACCCCGAGATTTTCAATCGAAAATTTCATTCTCCTGGACCGTCGATCGATCCGCGCTAAAGTCCCACAGAGCGTCTACAATGGGCGACCGTGAGGCAACTTGCCTCCTCCCGCCTCAGCCGCTTTTCGACGGTGCGTTTGTATGCGTTTGTTCACTCGCGTGTTCTTGTCGTGCATTCTTGTTTCCATATCGGGCATGGCCGGTGAGCCAGCTTGGCAACAACAGAAATTGCTCGACCCATTTGTAAGCGAAGGAGCTTCCACCGGGGATTTCGATGGCGATGGGCATTTCGATCTCGCCAGCGGCGCGTATTGGTGGGCGGGTCCCAACTTTCAACAGCGGTTTGAATATCGAGTTGTGAAAGAGTTTTCGCCCAGCGCGTACAGCGACCACTTTTTTAGCTTCACACTCGATGCGGACGGCGATCACGACGCCGACATCATCGAGTTCGGATTCCCGGGCCAGGCGGCGACTTTGTATACCAATCCGGGGCACGCACGCGACGTGAGTCTCTGGCCCGCGCATGTCATCGCGGACCAAGTCAGCAACGAGTCGCCCACGCTGGTTGATTTGATTGCCGGCGGATTGCCCGAGATCGTCTGCAGTCGTGATACCGTGTTCGGATACTACGAATCGACGGGCGATACGACGGCGCCTTGGACTTGGCGAGCCATTTCTGAACCTGGTGTAACCGCTCATCCATTTGGTCACGGAATGGGTGTTGGCGATGTCAATGGCGACGGTCGACTTGATGTGATTGGGCTGCAAGATTGGTGGGAGCAACCGGAAACGGTCGCGTCCAATTCAACTTGGTCGGTGCATCGATGGGCGGACCAACCCTATGGCGGCGGCGGGGCTCAAATCCTTGTCAACGATGTCAATCGCGATGGCAACCCCGACCTCATCACGTCACTCAACGCCCACGGTTTTGGGATCGCATGGTTCCAAGCGAAACCGACGCAATCCGGTGACATCCGCTTCGCGCGTCACGATATCATCGGTACTTCGTCGATCGATAATCCGTTCGGAGTGGTGTTTAGCCAGCCGCATGCAATGGCGCTGGCCGATATTGACAACGACGGATTCCAAGACCTCGTCACCGGCAAACGATGGTGGGCGCACGGAGGTCATGATGTCGGTGGCAACCAAGCTCCCGTGTTGTATTGGTTCAAGATCGAGCCGGATGCGTCGGCCAAGGACGGCGTGAGCTTTGTGCCGCATCTTGTGGACGATGCATCGGGAGTCGGCACCGATGTTCTGGCCATCGATTTGAATGACGACAAACGCGTCGACATTGTCAGCGCCAATAAACGCGGCGTCACGGTTCGCTGGCAAATGTCGTCACCGGATGCGTCGACCAACTCGTCGTCCGCGATGCCCCGGTGGGACGTGGGAGTCCACGATGAGTCCGACTTTGCCTTGTCCCGCACGGCCGATGATGCGGCAAAGTCAATGGTACTAGCCGACGGTTTTTCGTCAGACGTGATTGCCAAGGAACCACAAATCGCTCAACCCATCGCGATGTGTTTTGATAGCCGCGGTCGGATCTGGGTTGCCGAGGGGCATACCTATCCGGTGCGAGCGTCCGAGGGCGAGGGCAAGGACCGAATCCTGATTTTGGAGGACACGGATGGTGACGGATCATTCGAATCGCAAAAGGTCTTTGCCGAAAAGCTGAACTTGGTCAGTGGAATCGAAGTCGGATTCGGCGGCGTCTGGGTCGGTGCCGCACCCTATCTCATGTTTCTACCCGATGCGGACGGAGATGATCGCTTTGACGGTGCCGCGAAAATTTTATTGGATGGTTGGCACTACGAAGATACTCATGAGACATTGAATAGCTTTCGTTGGGGACCCGATGGTTGGTTGTACGGATGCCATGGCGTCTTTACGCATTCGCTTGTGGGTAAGCCCGGCACGCCTGACGACGAGCGGATTCCGCTCAATGCCGCCGTTTGGCGTTACCATCCGACGCGGCACGAGTTCGAGATTTTTGCCGAGGGTGGCAGCAACCAGTGGGGCATCGACTTCAACGATCGTGGTGACTGGTTCATGGAGTGTTGTGTCATTCCGCATATGTTCCATGTGATCCAAGGCGCCCGTTACTTTCGCCAAGCCGGCCAGCATTTCAATCAATACACCTATGAGGATATTCCGACGATCGCTGATCACCTGCACTACGGTGACGGACACTTTAGTTCGGCGAACTCCGGGGGTCAGGTCGATCGTGGGCTCGTCAGTCGGACGGCGACCACCACATCCATGGTCGGCGGTGGTCATGCCCACTGTGGGATGACTATCTATCAAGGCGATACATTTCCAGCGATTTATCGCGGCGATCTGTTTTTCCACAATCTGCACGGTCACCGATTGCTTCGCGAGTCGGTTCAGCGGGACGGAAGCGGTTATATCGCTCATCATCGACCCGACTTTGCTCGCACACTCGACCACGCGTTTGTGGGCGTTGGTGTGATGTTGGGTCCCGACGGTTCGCTGTTCATGTCCGATTGGCACGACCCGCAAACGTGCCATCACCGTGATCCGGAAATTTGGGATCGTAGCAACGGGCGAATTTATCGTTTGCGATACGGTGACTTGAAAACGACGCGAGTCGATATTCCGGGTATGAGCGATGGCCAGCTTGTCGAACTACTCATGCATGACAATGCGTGGCATGCTCGTGCCGCAGCACTCGAATTACAGCAACGCGCTGCTACAGCGAAACTTGCTCGCAAGAGCGTCGGTGCGATGCTCGAGAAGATGTCCCAATTCGGCAACGACCACCCGATTCGTCTTCGAGCGATCTGGGCGCGTCATCGGTGCGGCCTGCTCACAAGGTCGGACCTCGTGGTATTGCTCGATGATCGCGACGAATTTGTTCGCGGTTGGGCAATTCAGTTGCTTTGTGAACCAAAGAAAAAACTCGACTCTAATTGGACGGCGCGACTGGTCACGATGGCGCGAGAGGAATCGTCGCCGGTGACACGTCGCTACTTGGCCAGCGCGATGCAACGAATGGTTCCCGGAGCCCGTTGGGCAGTCGCCGACGCATTCGTTCGCAACGGACACGATGTTGTCGACAAAAATTTGCCGCTTCTTACTTGGTACGCTATAGAACCACTGGCAGGCGAGGACCCGAGCCGCGCGCTGGCGATGGTTGCCGATATCCCAGGCGCCGCCCTGCGAGACAAAGTCCAACGACGAACCGCTGGTAGCGAAGCTGGGCGAGCCTCGTTGGTCGTGCTGCTTGCAAAAAGCAAAGATCCGAGTCAGTGGATTGAGAACAGCAATCGATTGCTTGCAGCGTTACCGCCGATTGGTCGGCTATCGATGCCCGAGAAGTGGACAGAAACACGAAGCGTCGGAATGAAAATTGCCGAACAGGGCGGTGACGCTGCGCCACTGGGCGATTTGTTACGACATCTCGGCGCTCGATTCGGTGACGAAGCAATGCTCGATGTTTTCCGCGCAACGGTGCTCAATCCCGGTGCAGCAATGAAGTCACGAGTTGAAGCTTTGCAAACCCTCAAGTCTTCCAAGGCCGATCGGCTCGGCGAGACCGCAGTCTCCGTTCTTCAAGTGCCCGAATTGCAACAGGTCGCGATGGAGGCGATCGTCGAATCGGCAGACCCATCGATCGCTCCCGAGTTGATCGCTGCGCTGCCGACCTTGCCCGTCAAATTGCAACCGGACGCAATCAATTTTCTTGCCACCCGGGCGGAAACCGCCAAACAGTTGATTGCGGCCATTCGCGGCAAACAGCTTGAACAGTCTATCATTCCCGTCGCCTTGCTACGGCAGATTAAATCGCTCGGCGACGAATCGATCGATGCGGCGGTAAGTGAGTTGTGGGGTAGTCTTGGGAATTCCCCACCGGACTTTGAGAAACAAAAACGGTTCTGGCTCGGCGTGTTGTCCGCAAGCAACTTTGCGAATGCGGATACGGCTCACGGCCGACATGTTTACACACAAGTGTGCGGCAACTGTCATCGATTGTTTGGTGATGGTCAGGTGATCGGTCCAGACCTAACTGGCTCCAACCGAGCTGATCTCAACTACTTGCTCGACAATGTGCTTGCGCCAAACGCGTTGATCGGCAACGCGTATCAAATGCAGTCGATGTTGTTGAGCGATGGCCGTTTGTTGACCGGGCTCATCAAAAGTGAAACCGATGAGGTAATCACCCTGGTGATGACGGCTGGGACCGAGGTCACGATCGATCCCGATGACATTGAGGAGCGAAAGGTGTTGGACCAATCGATGATGCCGATGGAGCTGTTTGATAAGCTTTCGCATCTCGAAGTGATCGACTTGGTCTCGTACCTGCAATCGCCACAACAGAGTCCCCTTTCGCCGACGCGTCGCCAGCCGAACGTTGTACGGCTGGAAAGCGAAACACTCGATCCACGTGTCACGGCTGGTAAACTCCAGCCACAGAACATGAAGGGCTTTGGTAGTGACTGGTCTGGAGATACACATCTTTGGTGGACGGGTGCGAACGAAGGAGCCAAGTTGACGCTGAGTATCCCAGCCAGCGTTATTGGCAAAGCGAAGATTCGAGTTCGCATGACGACGGCTCCCGACTACCCGGTCGTCAAAGTTTCCCTTGGTTCATCATCGATCGAGGTGGATTTGTACCATCCGTCGGTCAGTTTGGATGACGAAACAGTCCTTTGGAACGATGTCGAGTTGGAGGCCGGAAAGCCCATCGAGTTGACGTTCGAGCTGGTCGGACACAATGTCCAGGCCATCAAGAGCTGGATGGTCGGTATCGATTGCATCGAGATTCGCCAGTAACCGTCGTCCTTCGCAAGCCGCTTCACATTAGGCCGTCGCACCCAACCATCCTGCGAAAAAGTCGCTCGCGAGCTGGGCGGCGGAAGGTGTCAAAGGTGACAGAGCGGTCGACGGATCGACACGCGATGGGGCAAGCGACGTTTCGAAATCGACTAACTCGAGTTGACCCGTTTGCCACTCGACGAGCGCAGTCGTGTTTTCGATCCAGTCACCGAGATTCACGTAGAGAAACCCATCGCCAATCGTCCGCTCGGTCGGTAAATGGACGTGCCCGCAAACCAGGCCATCGCATCCAAGTTCTCGAACATGATCAACTAACTTCTGTTCGAACCCGCTGATCCGTTGGACGAGACGTTTCGTCGATTGTTTCAGCATACGGCTGAAGCGAACATTGGGCAGTCGAGCTTGGCTAAGCAATCGGTTTCCGGTGCGGTCCATCGCGATGAGCGTTTCGTAAGCAACGCTTCCCAATTGCGACAACCACTTGGCGTGTGACTCGACATCATCAAACTGGTCTCCGTGCAGAATTGACAACGTTCGACCATCCAAACACTTGTGCACAAAGGAATCTTGGAATTCGAGGGGACCCGGTCGTAAATGCACGTCCCTCAGAAATGCGTCGTGGTTGCCCGGTGTGTAAAAAATGTGAGTCCCGGATGTTGCCAGTTCGGCAAGTCGATTCAGCAGCGCGTTGTACAGTGGCGGCCAATACCATCGTCGTTGCAGCACGCGTGTATCCAGAATGTCACCGACGAGATACAGCATCTCCGGCTCATACGACTGCAGCAACCGAAGCATCTCACCCGCACGGGCAAAGCGACTCCCCAGATGCAAGTCGCTGATGAACAGGGCGCGGACATTCTCGACACGTTGATTTGTTCGATTACCAAACATGAGTCGCGTTGCTCAGGTCGAAGGGATGGTACTGGACGACACCGGTTTGCGACCCACGAACACAAAATAGGGCGCACGAAGCAGCGGTAGATACGGCACCCGACCATGTTGCTGGGTCAAGCGGACTGTGTCGAATCGTCGACGCAGCATCGGAATGTGATCCGGGCTCGGATGCACGTTGTCGTAACTGAACCAAGCCGGCCAAAAGTGGCGAGTGATTGCGTGATGTTGCCGCTCGTCCGCGGCGGCATGCTTGCGCGACACAAAAAAATCGACAACGCCGATTTGGCCTCCGGGTTTGAGCAGTCGCTCGGCCGCCTCGATGGCCGCAAACCAATCGGGAATCATGGTCAGAGAATAGCTCATCGTGACCACGTCAGCAATTCCGCTGGCGAGTGGGGGATTCGTCGCGTCCGCTTCGTGCAAGTGAATTTTTGGGGACCAGGAAGACGCGGTTGCCCGCTTCCGAGCAACTGACAGCAACGAGGGTGACAAGTCAACCCAGTGCATCGCGGCGAGACGATCCGCCGCCTGGCCGACGCGTTGAAGGTTCTCGCCCGTGCCGGCACCGAGATCCACCCACACACCCTGGGCGGGAAACGTTAGCTGCTCAAACAAGGCTTCGCGGCCGTGGAGCAGTCGTCGTCGGAATTCGTCGTAGTCGTCCACTTGTCCGGCATAGAACTGCTCCAGCCGCTGTGCATGTGACCCCGTTCGTGACGTGGGTTTCACCAAGTTCCAAAGCACTCTCGCGTCGCTGCGTAGCGATCGAAACCGGGCCTTGGTGGATAATAGTGAATGAAACATGGAATCGTGTGACTACACGCTCAACGTGGATAGATCGGCAATGTAAAAGCGACCGTAGGTATTCACACGGTCTCGCTGGTGCAACGAATCGGCTAGCTCGATGCGATAGCGAAGTAATTCGCCCATCTCTCGGCGTTTCTCGCCGACTCGCACGCTAAGCATGTCCACAAAATCACATTTTAGCCCGGCGGTTCGCCAAAGTACTCGCGCGTCCGGTGTCGCACGGTTGACAATCTGCTGCCATTCGTCGATCAGTGCATCGCGGTGGTTCGCGGCCAACCAATCCATATGATCCAATAAGACAAACCGCGAGATCTGATCGTCGTGGCTCGACAAAAAGCCTGTTACGGTCGAATTGTGCGTCGAAACACGGTGCGCGACCTCGCGAAGTGCTTCGAAGTTGTGTTCAGCCAAATACTCGGGGCAGCACGTCGATGTGTACTGACCCGTCAAATAGACTCGCCAAAAGTAATTGTCCGAGAGCGCCCGTTGTGTGAACACTTGCTCGACTCGGTCAACTACAAACTGTGAGATACCGCCGGGATAGCCTCGATCGATCTGAGCACGCTGGGCCCTTGGGACACCCAACATCGACATCGTCGAATCGCGACGAACAAGCCAACGGATCATGGGCCCAAAAATCCTGGCGCCGAGCTGGTGTTCACGGAAGAGTTGCTGTTGAGCTTCCACCGAAGCGGCGGCAAGCATTTCCATAATCACGCCGCGCGCTCGCGCGATGCGATCAATGTAAAAGTTGATCCAGTATGCGAAATAGCCTGACGATCCACAGAAATAAACGCTTCCACGCTTCGTTCCGTCGAGCATGTGCAGTCGACGATCCCAGATGTTTTGAGCAAAGGACGGCATCATCGGACGCACTCGAGCGTGATACGTCTCGCTGAAATTGGGCAAAGCTCCAAGGCCAAATAATTGAAAGAAACGGTCGTGATCGAGCGCTTTTGCACAAGCCAATTTTAGTTCGAGCAGTGCGTTTTGCAGCGGGTTGACGTCGACGGCATGGACCGACTTTGCCCCGGCAAGGGCGTAGTCAAGGGCATTGCAGCCTGCGGATGTGATCACCATCACGGAATCCGTCGGCGTTAGTTCCAGTGCCTCGCGGTCCAAGCGTGGGTCTTCCCAGCAAGTGTTGTAGACCAAATTGCGACTGTGGATTTGCCGGAAAAAATGCTGCCCGATCCAGTCTTGGATGATCAACCGTCCGCTCCCAGTGAGGCGATTCGCTGGAGCCGCCCAGTGCATTGTTACTCTGGATCGCTACAGTCGATTGGCACAGAGAATAGCGACGATCCATGAAGGCTCGGTGAAAGGTTGCAGAGAGTCAGAAGAAAGTTTGCTAGATTCGACCCGGAGCAACGTCCGTAATTGCCATGCAACATGCAATACTACTATTGTCCGTCGTTCGTAGCGATTTCACGAGACTTCGCGTCGACGCCATTGTCAACGCCATTGTTCTCGCCGCCAACCAAACAAGGCAACTCAACCTAGTCGCATCGGTGTTGGCATTACTTCACTTCCAGCGGTAAACTTTCGCTGTGGCTATTGAACTCGGGAGCGTACATGCACTGCACGCTCGCCACTCCAGTTTCATATTCCCCTCGCAATTGCACACGGGTCGAATATTCGAAAACATACGTGCCTTTGGGAAGGTAATCGATAAAGAAGTGGCTCGCGGTGTCCTTGGTCGACTCGTAGTAGGCGAGTCCGTCCTGAAACTTGTATCGCGACAGGACGTTCACCGGTTCCGTACCGCTTCCCCGATGATCTTTCATGTGAACATACTCCATGTCGCGATCGGTTTTCAGGACGATTCGCACCACGAGTTCATCTCCCACGGCAACCGGTCCATCGACTCGATTGAGTGTGGGACCCTCGGTGGTATTCTTCTTGACGAAAAGCTGTTTGGATAGTGTCAGCGGCGTTCCCTGGTGCGGTGTGACTTCGCCAATGTCCTCCAGGTATTGCCAATGCACGCTACCCCAGGCGACGCCCTCGTCTAACCTGGTAACGACAATCTCTCCCTGGGCTGGACTCACTTCGCCGCCGGAAAACTTTTCGGTGTAGAAACCCGTTCCGGCCTCCACCGCTTCTGGATTCACGGTTTGTCCGCCGAGCGACACGGACACCAGTTCACTGGACGCCAGTAAGTCGCTGCCTCGAAGCAACAATGCATAGACGGCGTCTGCGGTCGCCTTGGTTGTCTTCCAATCTTGTGTTTGCTTTTGTTTGAGCAGCCACACCTTGCACGCTTCGACCGCTTCCTTGTCCGCTGCCACTTCGTCAAACATCTCGATCATCATCGCTTGCGTTTCGATGGGCGCTCGATACCACCACCACGAGATTTCGTTCTCGCGCCAGAACATCCCCATCTCTTCGTCGGTCACGCTACGCTCGCGAATCGAAGCGACAATGTCCTGGGGTGTCGAGGCGTCACCAAATCGTTTGAGTGCAAGTGCGATTTGCGCCTGGCATTGCCGAATTCCTAGCTTGAGCCAATGTCGTTTGGCTTGAGCCAACCAATAGTCCACCGCCTCGCGGTGTTCCGCCGCGATGGGCTGGTCCTGCAGAAAGAAGCTGCGTCCGTATAAGTACATCGCCATGGTGGACGAGACGTGGCTCTCGTCGAGATCCTTGTCGCGAATGTCACGATAGACCTTGGTTGCCCAGGCATCCAAACTGTTCATGGCCTTAATGGCGGGATCCGCGTCGACGTTCACTCCCAGATGGCGTAATCGTCCGAATCCAGTCGTAATGTAGAGAGTGATGTATTCGTCACGTCGACCGCCAGGGAACCAAGACCATGTTCCGTCGTCAAGTTGCGACTCTGCGAGTTTCGCCAACGAGCGTTTGATTTCGCTTTCCAATCGGTTCTGGTCAAACAAAACACCGACGTCGCGACGTGATTGGCTTTCACTTTGAGCTTGTGCGTACCAAGGAGTCTCTTCGAGCATCACTGATTTGAGGTCTTGGTTTTTTTCAAGTGGGCTATCCAGCGCCGGGGTTGCACGCCACTGAGCAAAAACTCGTTCGATCTTGGGATCGCTAGTGACAATGTGTCGCGCGAGTGCGTTTGCGTACAAACGGCTAAAGGTCTGCTCGTTGCACTCGTACGGGTACTCCATCAGGTATGGCAGGGCGAGCACGGCGTACCAAGACGGATTCGAAACCATCTGTACGGTCAGCGACTCGTGTTTGAGCGTTTTCGAATTCGCAGAATCGAGCAGTTTGGTGAACTCGAACTGTTTCGATTGCTTGCCACGAATCGGCAAGGCTATCGATTCCGTCACGAGAATCCGCTTCGACAATACCGGCAAGTAACCTTCTTCGCCGTCCGACAATCGACCGCTCGATGCGACCGCTTTGTAAGTGAGAAAACCGATCGCTTCGGGAACACTCAAACGCCATGCAAATGTCTTGGATTCGCCCGCACCCAGTGAGAACATTTGGTCCGTGTCGGTATTGCCAAGCTTGTCGTTGACCGGTTTGCTGGTCGTCGCGTCCGCGAAGCTCAATCGAACGCTTCCCGATTGGCTCGTCGCACTCTGATTACTGACCTTGACGGTAAACTCGATTTGATCGCCTTCGCGCAAAAACCGTGGCGGGTTCGGAACGACCATCAGGTCTTTGCTCGTCACGACACTATCGGTGAGTAATCCCGCGCGAAGTTCGGTGTCGTGCGCGAAGCCGAGGAAGTTCCACTTCGTGAGCGCTTCGGGCATCGTGAATTCCATCTTGACGGTGCCATCATCGCCCGCGATCAAGTGCGGAAAAAAGAATGCCGTCTCGCTCAAGTTGGTGCGCACGGAGACATTATCCAAGTCAACGCTTGGAGTTGGTTGGGAACTCACGCCTTCGCCGCCCGCCGGCGCTTGCGAGGCGAGACTCAACGTTGCACCCTCCTCCGAAGCCATGGCAAACCCGAATGAACTGGAGTCAGCCTCCATGGCCATTGCGGAAGGTGCAGCGGACGTCACTGCTCCCCCTTTCCGCATCATTCTCAATTCCTGGTCCCAAAACCCATAACCCCACAAGTTTCGGACAATCTCCGTCGACAATCGCGGGTAGGTGAGATCCTCATTGATATGTTGAAAATTGTTCTTCGTCGGAACAATCAATTGCTGGTCGCGGTTTTGAAACTGTAACTGCATCGCGTTATGGTCTTGGCGGAAGACCCCAAAGCCAGACATCCACTGGTGTGGCGAGAAGGCATCAAGCGACGCATCGTACAAAGTGGCGACCATTTCAGCCGCAACTCGCTCCGCGTCCTTTCCAGCAATAATTGCCGACCAAGTCTCCTTTTGACTGGGACCCAACTTGGACGTGAAGTGCTCCCAAGCAATTTCGAGTTGCTTATTGGACCATGGGACGTCCACCGTGCGACTCGTTAGATAGGCTCGATTTTCACGAACCATCGTCACGCGCACATGGAATCCGCCCCGCATCGCCTCCGTGACTTCTTGTCGAATAACCACCTGAGTCTGGTTTGCTGGCGTCCAAAAACTTTGAAGCAACTCGCCACGATGTTCAATCTCGATGTAAGCCTGGGCGCTTTCATAGCCGCTACCCCAGACCATCTCGAATGTATCGCCCGGCTCCAGCGACGATTGCTTCACTGCGACGACGTTTGGAATTTTTGGATTGAACGTCGTGCTCTTCAAGTCAAGGATGTGCAGCGGCAGGATCGCGCTCACTTCGTTGCCGAACGCATCTCGTGTGGCAAGCACCGCTCGATAGACGCCCACTTCGAGATTCACTTCCAGATTCGTTTGACCAGCACCGTCGGTTTGAAACTCGGATTCGAAGACGACATCACCGAGCGGCCAATCATTCGGATTTGACGATTGCTCAGCAGGCTTCTCCTCGGCCAAGCCATCAAAGGGAATGTCGGGCTGCGAATAGCGACCGGTCAGCGGCGAACGTACCACCGATTCGGGAGCCTTCAAGGAATGAATTTTTACCGTGCCTTTGGCGGATCGGCCCTCGCCGTCCAACGACGTGGTTGAAACCTTGAGCGTGAATGGCTGGTCGGTCGTCAGCCAATCGTCCGCCGACATCGACGCTTTCAAAGCCGCGTAGCCGAGGTTAATGGTGAACTGGTCGGACCGTGTTTCCCCCGTCGTGTCTGTCACGTCGGCGTAGACCGTGAAGCGAAAGGTCGGTTCGGTCTCTTCGCTCACCGAGGCGTCGGGTGTGGCAACGAACGAAAGATCGAAGGTACCATTGCCGGATGTTGTGGTCGTGCCGTTGGCAATCTCCTGGCTCTCGCCCCGCTGCGGGAACGACCATCGGCTCCAATACCACCACATGGGATAATCCACTTCGCGGACCACGCGCCATGTGACACTCGCGTCACTGATGGAAACGCCGGTGTAGGCGGTGGCGGTTCCCGTCAGCTTGACTTCGCCGTTGAGCTTGGCCGCATCCTTGGGCAGATCAATGGTGACCTCGAATTTTGGTCGCTTGTACTCTTCAACGCGAATCGCCGCATACCCACCGGGGCCATCGTCCACTCGAATCGACATTTGACCCGTGATGCGATCACGCGGCGCCGTGAAGCTTCCGGCAAAACTTCCATAGCGGTTGGTTTCAAAGGCTGCACGCTCGATCTCTTTACCATTGGGATCGGCAAAGACGACCGAAACACGCTGACGATCCAGCGTTTTGTAGTCGTCGGATGACTGCTGGGCCGAAAAACAGATCCCTTTGAACCGGATGGTTTGGCCGGGTCGATAAATGGCGCGGTCGGTAAAGAATTGAGTCCGCTGTGAAACGCTTTCGTCGTTGAATCCTATTTGCGTGTGGACTGGATCGGTCGATGAAATCGCTTGGCCGTTGTGTTGCACGTGGACCAACACGTTTCCCGCGTTGAGTGGAGCAAAGCGGAAAATGCCGCTGGCATCGGTTGTGACACTCGGTAGTGGTTTTCGCGTCAGCCGGCGTTGATTCACGAGGTTCCAGCCACGCACGGTGGCGCCCTGGATCGGACGGCCTGTTTTCGCATCGGTGACCATTCCCTCGACCACGCCGGACTGGTAATCGTTGCGCATCACAAATGCTAGATCGCTCACCCAAACTTCAGTCAACTGTCGATGTTGGTCGACATCGCTAAAGCTCTCATTGGTGCTGGAGAACAGATAGTACGACCCGGCTTCGAGATCCGTTGGCACCGGTAAATGCTCGGTGCGGTTCTTGTAGTCCGCGGTCTCCGGAAGCTCGGCCGACCAAGCCTTTGCTGGATTTTGTGCCAGCAATCGACGAAGCGGTTGGTCCTCGATATAGCCCGGATTGTATCGCTCGCTCGCCACGAACTCGTCAAAATCGAACCGCACCAATCGAAAGTAGATTTTGTCGACGTTTCGATAAGTGATATCGATCGTTGGTAACGGCTGGTTCCAGACGCGTTCCGCAGTCGCACTGACCGACGGTGCCTCAATTCGACCAATCAAATTGCGAGCTCGGTTCGCGCCGTTACTATCGGGGAACCTTGTGATCGCTGACTCTGCGATCTGGTGAGCTTCGACTAAATCGCCTTCGTGATACGTTTCTTGCGCCAATAGGTAAAGTGCTCGCGTGGAGATCGGGCTTTGCACGTTGGCTTGGTCGAACCGCCGCAGCGCCGCCTTAAACCGCTGGCGTTTGTCGTCCCCCACCGCGTGATCATTTCCGAATTGCAAACGATACAAATCGGCGTCCAACAGGGCCGATCGTTCATCGTCGCTTGCGTGAAATCGCAGCAGTTCTTGGTACAATTTGATTGCACGAAGCAGCAAGGAATCTTGATCGGGTGTTGTCGGATTCCAATCAATGAATTCTTGCCGATCCGAGAAGATGGGGCTGCTCGCATTCAGCACAAACGCGTCTTGGCGCTGGTTACCCGCTTGCTCGCCGCTGGAGTAAAACTCGAGTGCGTTGTGAGCGAGGACGTCGAACATGGTGGGGCGATACGATTGGGGCGCATTGCCTTTTTCGAGCAGCAAATCGAAGTCGTCGACCGGTGTTTGTTTCAACACATCCGCGCTGGCCAGTGCCGAGTCGAACTGGACGTCGATCGCTGCCAAAATGCTTGGCAAATCCCAAGTGGTAAAATCCTCGCTCGGGGCAGCGTCGGTTTGCGTTCGTTGCATGAATCGCCAGCGGTTTTGCTGGAAATAGTGCCAGTACCAATTGGCGAGTATCGCGTCCATCACCGGCTTCATTTCATCGGGGGCCTTGGCGATCTCGGCCTTCATCCGAGTGATTTTTTCTTCGGGCTTGTTTCCTTGGATATTGGCTTCGAGAACGATGCGCATGGCGATCGCCTTGATGGCTGCGTCGTAGTCCTTGGCTGCCAGCGACCGTTCGATGATTGGCGAGAGTTTCTCGATTGCCGTTTTGGGCAGTCCTTTGGCTAACGCGTCCTCAACGGCTTCCCAGCCGCTTTTGCTGTTGTCGGAGGATATTTCTTGTTGCGCCACGGCTGTCACCACTCCAATTGCCAACGAAACGAGAAACAGTCCGACAAAGAGTCGCTTGAGAAACATGATCCGTCTACCCTGATTGACGAGTCGGTCGAAACGAAGAGATTGCCCGAGGCTATTCAACCTAACGAAAGCACGCCGACATTATTAGGGCAGGGATTGCTGCAGTCCAAGAATCGTCTCTCAAACGGACTGGGGGGAGGCGTCTCGCACGTCGTTGGCCCATCGCTTTCGCCGATCCAGATCATTGTCGACCCAATCGGTTTCCAGCGGCGACTCTCCGGCGGCGGAAAGCAGCGAAGGACTCGACTGCAGGGAGCGAATGACTGCCAACGCATCCGCCGCCGAGAGTCGGCCATTGGCATCCACGTCATAAAACAACTCACCGGGCTCTCGATTCACGGCGAGCTCCACGTCGCTGGCACCGCTGGGCAATCTCCCCAGGAAGTTGATGATTTCTAGCGCATCGGCGGCGGTGGTAATGCCATCATTGTTTACGTCGGTGACAACATTGGGACTCTGGAACTCGAACGGAGTCGTCCGTAGTCCCGCATTGATTCCAAGTCGATGCATTTCGGTATCGAAGAGGAGCGCCGAAGTGGTCCCATCGAGGGAATCGGCGACGCTATCCACGAGTGGCGTGTCGGTCGATATTTTTTTGCCGAAGTCAAAAGCGTCCGGTAGCTCGCGAAACCGGATTTCCGTCGCCTCGGATTCTAGGTTGTAGAAGGCGTAGTAACCGTTGGCATCCGTCACAACGGATTCCAGCACCGTGATCGCACCGCCGACGTTGGAGACCCGATTAGCGACGACGCCGGCCACGCCCGATTCCGATTCCTGGTACTGGCCATCGTTGTTAGCATCATCAAAGACGCGACCCGATAGACTCGGCTTGCTCGCATCGGGGAATTGCAGATCGCTCGCCAACGCGCCGTCGAGCTGGAACGGCGACTCAGAATTCTCGATGTGATCGTTGGTGCGAAAGGTCATTACCGTCGTTCCACGAATCGCTCTCGAATTGAAATCGAGTATGGCGGTGACCACGATTGTCATTGTGCCCGGTTGTGGTCCCATTGCCGACTCAGCCACAAACGTTCCGTCGCGGACAAATAGCAGGCGAATGGTTCTGGAATCATGGTCAACTTCGATCGGAATGTCGACCGATGCATCGATTTCGACGAGGTCAGTTTCAAAGTCACCTGAAACAGCCAGTCCCTCGATCAAACCCGAAAAATTTCCAGAGCCAACAAACTCGTAGCCGCTGAGACTTGCATCAGACGGTTGCGTCGCACGTGGGTCGAGAACCATCGCATTGAGTTTGATGATTGCGTCACCATCGATCATCAAACTGCTCGGTTGCGTGTCTTGGTTCAACGGAACCGTGAAGTTTAGTGGGATCAACCCTACCGCGAATAGCGATCGACGCTCTAAACATTCGATGGCGAGTCGGTGACGGCGAATCATGTTGAGCCTGCGTTCGTTGTAAATGAACGACGGACGAAAATTATCAACCCACAAAGCCCAGTTGTGCACGCCGCCAAACGGGATAGCCAATTGCCATGTCGTGTGTAGAAGGTCAACTGGTCTTCGAGCGGGACTTCGGCGACCAATACGCCGTCATTGCCGATTGAAAGGCGATCGTGGATCGATCCATCCGGTTGGACCAAGCAAGTAACTCCGGTAGCCGCACATCGAATCATTGCGCGTCGATTCTCGATTGCACGAAACTGCGCTAGTCGAAGATGTTGTTCGAGCGTATCTGGATCTTTAAACGCGGAGCCATTGGCAAGTGCGATGAGACATTGAGCACCAGCCAATACGCTCGACGCAGCGTTATCAGCCACCATGTCTTCATAGCAGACGAGCAAACCGACCCGTTGTCCCGCCGACAGCGATAGGGGCGAGTCGTCATCGCCACGAACCAATTCGGTGCTCACCGCCGCCCACTCACGCAGGACTGGAAACCACGTCTCACCGGGCACATACTCGCCAATGGGCATCAACGATCGTTTGACATACCGGCCGGTGATCCATTTGTCACGGTTGATCAGGAATGCGGTGTTTTTGTAAGGGCCCTGATCTCTTCCGCCTTCGTCGTACGTCATGCCGCCCGCTAGCAAGTCACAGTGAATCGTTGGGTAGGGGTCAAAAATGGCGCTCGCCGGTTCACAGTGTTGAATCACGTTGTCTTGGTCACAGAAATCCTGCAAATCGACTTGATAATTCCCAAGACTCGATTCTGGCCAGAGTATCAGATCGACATCGCCATTGACCGAGTCCGATTTCTTTCGCATCTCGTCCAGCGAATCTAAGTTTGTCGGGTCGACTTGAACTGCCGCGACTCGAATTTTGTCAGCGCGGTCGATACGCTCGCGCCAATTCTGCACCATCACCTGTCCGCTGACGCACACCAGCAACAAAAATGTCACTGCCGCCAGCGCTTCGTGGGTGGCTCGGCTTCGTCCGAGTTCGGTCCACCAACGTGCCAACGCGACACTACCAATCAATGCGCACGCCGTCACGCCACTGGTCCCGGCGAACTCGGCGATCTGGAGGAGCGGTGGGAATCCGAGATACGCATGCGCGGTGGCCCAATTGAACACCCGTGGCCAGTGGGTCTCGATCGTCAACCACGCCGGTACGACAGCCCAGATGGCACTTGGATGGAAATGAAAGGCCCTGCTGGCAATCCATCCGATCACGGCGAACGCCAACGCTTCCCACAGGACAAGCCCCACAAACACCGCGACCGACAATGAATAACTTAGGTTGGTTGTGCCGAAGATCGAATTCGGTGCCCAGTGAAAGGCCAGACCCAGCGCGACCACGCCAATCGCAAAAGAATTCCACCAAGCCCGTGCAGGACTTAGCGATGCTGCGCGAGTAACGAGCAGGCTGTATCCAAATAGTCCAGTGAGAAAGCAATTGGCGTAAACCCACGGAAGACCGATGGAGACGCCTATTATTACCACTTCGGCGATCGGACGTATCGTGATTGTGATCGGAAGCGTTCGTCCTTGTTTTGTGATCGGTGTTGCAGCATCCAATGTAGACATCTCAAGTCACTCGTCAGAACGTTTTCGCAATGGAGAACCAGCACGCGAAGCGTCCTTCGCGTGACTGGCTCATTCATTCATCCAAACATCAATCTTTACAGCGGAACGAACTCCGCGTGTGACAGCAATCATTAGGGGAGATTGATATTCACGGTTTGACCGCCAGCAACATTCGTCGAGCGAATCGTGTTGCCGCTAAGTGAGGTTGGAACCACGCCGGTCGGCGTCGCCAAGAAACCATAGTGGTACCGGCTACTCTTGAGACTGGTGTAGGAAGTCGACTCGTTGGGTCCCAGCACGCGACCGCGTCCTGAAAAATTAGCGATCGTCGTGGATGTTACGAACGCGCGATCTGCGCTGAGCACCAGATACACATCCTGAGTCGCCGATGTGTTCTTGAACGTGATCGTTCCGGTCGACTTGGTGTTGCCTCCGCCGGCGGAAGCGATCGATGGAACAGCGAAAGCGATTAGCATTGCTAGACAAAACTTGTACATCATGAACTCTCTTTACTTGAAGCGAAACTGAAGAAACAACCTCTTGAAAGCCTCCTGCGTCGTGAACGCCCCAACGAGAGGCGGTCACGTCCTTTTCCAATCACAGTGCCCGGTTCGAAATGCTCTGGCTTGAACCGTCACCAACAGAACAACGCTCCTTTGATGTCGAATGGTTAAGTGAAACCGAGAATGGTGTCAGGTGGGATCGATACGGCGGGACGGGCGAGTGTGGAACTCAATGACTGAAGAACGAGTTCAAGTCTTCGTGTGAGTCACGAGTGCAAAGACCACCGATGACATTGACGTCGATCGATTCGGTCAAAAAGCGAATGGCTCCATCGGAAAGGGCGACCTGTGCGCCGCCCGGGTGATGGCTAAAGATCTCACCGCTATTCTCGATATTGATCGAGCCATTGTCGTGAGAAATCACATTCAGTCCGTCTGCCCACAAACCATGCTCTTCAGGCAGACGATCAACCACTTCAGCAATGAAAATCGTGTAGCTTGTTCCATCTGTGACTTCCGGCAATGACACCGGATTGCTGCGTTTTGGATTGGAAGTGATCAAGACGCCATTGTTCACGTCGAGCGATGCAGGCCCCGGACCGCCGCCCAATAAACTTCCTCGAACGCCTGCATAGTCCGTATCACCCGATGAGTCGAAAATTGACGACGGGCAGCGAAAGGTGGAAATGATACTCTTGGCCAGTTCCAGATTGCTTGTTGCGTCATACCACACCACTCGACGATCCCACCGTTCAGCGATAGCCGTCTCTTCGAGCTGAGCGAGCACGGCGGTGCACCACGAATAATCCGAGTGGGTCCTGCGGTCGTTTCCAAACGGAAGTGCATTGAAGCTTGTGTGAAATGAGTGGAGCGCTAGTGCTTGCTGACGTATTCGGTTGCTGCACTGAATTCGCCGCGCCGACTCGCGGGCCGATTGGACTCCATTGAGCGCCAGCGAAAGCAACATCCCCATGATCGATAGAACGACCATCAATTCCACCAGCGTGAATCCGCCTCCCAGTTTCCCAGATGAAGACCGCCACGATCTCGCCGAAATTGTCATCACTCGTCCCGCCTCCTCGAGCAATCAGTATCGACCGCCTCCACGGCCTTTGGAATCTCCAGCGGCGGGGGGGCAGCATGGAGTGGTTTTTACCACCACACCCTGGTGCTGGCAACGGCCGAGTTTAACGATTTGGTAATTTGGTGAAAGTGTTTCGGCCGCCGCCATCGTCACTTCCGCAGCAGTTTCTGTGCCGCTCGAAAGAGGTGCGTGGATGTCATAAAAGCTGAAATTCTCGGGCATCGGTCCTGGAAATTGGTTTATTTGGGCGCTTCGGCGCGGGTAGCATGGTGTGTGTACGCCAGTCAGCCCTGAGCTAACTAGCGTGGTCAAATTCGATTGATATTGTTCCTACCCGATCGCGTTCGCTAAGGTCCACGTGAGGATGTGATCGCTAATAGCGCGACGACATTTCCAGCCCGCCTACACCACCTGCCATTACCCGCCACCTGAGTCTTTCGACCTTCCCAGTTCCTTGGTTGGAGCAAAGCTGGTCGATGTTTTGCTGTCGGAAGCTTCCCGGCGCTTACAGCAAAATCGCTCAAGGCCCCACCCCGGTTCGGAGAGCGATCGAAATGCTGAAAAAACAATTCCTGGCCTGGGTGGTCATTGCGGTCTTGGCCCAGGCCACGCCGTGCCAAGCGGAAGTCCTCAAGCGATGTGGCGGATTGACCTTCTTCTCCGATGATCAATCGGTCAGCTTTACCAGCGACTTTCCCGGCGGGCGAATGAACCAATGCGTGCAGCTAAAGCCCGACGATTTCGCGGTGACCATTCAACCCGAATTGGATCCGATCAACGACAGCGCTTGGTACGCATTTCAAGTTCAATCCAAATCACCACGCACCATTTCGGTTCGCTTGAAGTACGACGGCGGATCGCATCGTTACGCTCCGAAGATCAGCCGGGACGGAGTGACGTGGCAAAACGCCAACCATTTCTTGGCTGAGACGCACCCGCTCGGACGCGAAGTTCACTTGAAGGTTCCCGTGGATGGCCAGCCCCTGTGGATTGCAGGCCAAGAACTGCTCAGTACCAGCGAAGTTAGCCAATGGGCGACCGACCTAACCCGTCGTCCGTGTGTCTCGCGTCAAGTGATCGGCAAGTCCGTCGAGGGACGTGAACTACATCGGATCGATATTAGCGAGGCGACCCGCCCCGACTACGTATTCATCATTGCCCGCCAGCATCCGCCGGAAGTGAGCGGTGCCATTGGGATGATGCATTTTGTCGATGCGATTGCAGGTGACAGCGAGCTAAGTCGCCTGTATCGCCAGCGTTATTGCACCGTGGTGATTCCTACGGTCAATCCCGATGGCGTTGCCCACGGTCATTGGCGAGCGAACGCCGCCGGTGTGGATCTCAATCGCGACTGGTCGCATTTTACCCAGCCCGAGACACGCGCGGTGCGTGACCAAGCTTTGGCTTGCCGATCCCATCGTGACCAGAAACTCTGTCTGTTCATTGACTTCCACAGCACTTACGACGATGTGTTTTACACACTTCCACGCGAGACAAAGCTGTTCCCGGTCGGTTTCACCCACAACTGGCTTTCGGCAATTCAAAATCGGTTTCCTGATTACCGAGTGAACGACGATGATACGCACAATGCACACCGATCGACAAGCAAGGCTTGGGTCGCGTCGACGCTTGGGGTGACTGCGATTACGTACGAGTTCGGCGACGAAACCGACCGTCAAACGATTCGCCGAGTGGCGACGGGTTCTGCCGAAGAGATGATGCGGTTACTGGTGGCGCTTCCGCAATCGTCGGGCACGGAAGAACAACTCGCGTCCGCCACGACCGTCCACACCCGCTAGCGCCGGATCATTGGCTAGTTGTCAAAAAACTCGACTTGCGTGATGCGAGTTTTCGTGAACCCCGCGATGCTCGCTGCATCGATGCAATCCACCAGCGATCGAAGTTCGGCGGATTCGTGGACAGTCACCGCCAGGCACATCGTCTCGACTGATGAAGCGATGACTTCTCTGAGTGACGTCGTTAACTGCTGTTTGCTCGGCGATTCCCGCTCCCATTCGGGGGCGAGAACGAGAAACGATCCCGATTCGTCAACTCGCACTTCTACCCACGGTTGCGCTTCTGGCGGTTCGATTGGCGGTTGCCGTGATGCCTCGGAAGTTTGCAGTGGAAACGCAATCGACTTTTGCAAGCTGAAAGATGCCGTAACCATAAAGAAGATCAGCAACAAAAATGTGACGTCGACCATAGGAGTCATGTTCAGTTCGCTGCTCGAATGTCGCGCTCGCTCTTGAAGATTTCCAGCCATCTCGTCATACCCTCGTCGCGGTGTCGGGAATCAACGCATTCCATCAGGTTAGGCACACTATTTGGCAAACCCCGCGGTTGCTCTGCCTTGGGGCGAAAGTTTTCCGGTGGTCCATAGTAAACCTTGGGCAACGAGATCGAGGTAGCGAGCGTCGCCGACGGTATTGTTATTGTGTCCCAGCGTGGTGCTGAAAATTCTGGTCTGCTTGGGGCCGTAGTGATTCGTCCAAGCGACGACGGCGGTGGAATCTTTGGCTTTGGCCTCGGGGTTCTTCCGCAGTTCGCCCTTGTTTGGTGGCGTGACTTGTTTGCCAGTGGCGAGTACCTCCGCGCCATCAAACACACGCACGTTGTTGTAGAGCTCTTCGTTGATGGTGGTCCAATCGTCCAGGCCCTTGGTGATCGGATTGCCCGACTTCGAATAGCTGACCGCGATGGGTGCCTGGGCGCCGTGAGACGTCGACTGGATTCCCAGCATCTCATACCACATCGAATTGTCCCCGCCGTCCTGGACGGGTTGGCGATAATCACCCCAGCGATAGCTGTGCATGGCGCAGTGCAAGTTGACGGCCGGAACCCCGTTTCGATGTGCCGCGAGAATCCGATTGACGTACGGCTTCTCCGTCACCGAGGCGGAACATTCGTCGTGA
Organism: Pirellulaceae bacterium; assembly: GCA_041741195.1. Taxonomy (GTDB): domain Bacteria; phylum Planctomycetota; class Planctomycetia; order Pirellulales; family Pirellulaceae; genus JBBSJZ01. The sequence continues at coordinate 32,579 of JBGSKM010000118.1, read as the reverse complement.
ATCACGACGTCGTAACCATCGGCCCAGTCATCGGCCTCGTAGATGTCAAACCGAGTATCCGTGCCGGTGCTCGGATTGTAGACGATCGATACGTCCGCGACGATTCGAGCTTCGATGCCTTCTTTGAGCAACTTGGTCTGGGTCGCGTAATCGTGGCAACAGCCGCCGGCGACGAGCAAGACCTTTATCGGCGTCGGTTTGACCGTCGCGTCTTGAGCACTCGCCATTTGGTTGGTGCGAGTCGCCGCGAACGACAAGACGAGCGACATCAAGAAAATCGAAAGTGTGGACTTCATCATCGGAGCTTCGCTGGAAAAGAGTGCGAGAAGTGGACTGCGCAAGGGAGTGAGTGTCGAGGACGAGCTACAGTTTTGTCACTTCCAGCCATTTGCTTGCCATCAACGCATGACCGGCGAGCGTCGGGTGAACACCGTCGCCAGCCCAATAGCTTGGCTCGGCATGCTGGATCGCCTCATCAAACATCGTTTGAAACGGCACGTAATCCAATTGGAATTCCGACGCTACCCGCTCGGCCATCGCCCGTCGATTCTCGAATTCGGGAAACCATGCGTCATTGACAGCACCGCAACGAAGGACGAACGGTTCGCAGATCACGATTCTTGTTTTTGGAAGTGATTTTTGCGTACGCTCCAGCAGCGACTTGAAACCGGCGTAATACGTCTCGACCGTTCCGTCGTACTTGCCGTTGAGTTTATGCCAAATATCGTTGACCCCGATGAGAATGCTGAGCACATCTGGCTTGAGTGCGATGCAGTCCTCGTCCCAACGACTGTCCAAGTCAGGAACTTTATTGCCGCTAATTCCGCGGTTATGAATTTGCAAGCCAGCACCGGCGTGATCGCGTAGCAAGTCTCCGGCGATAAGCATCGGATAACCCTTGCCCAGTGCCGCGGGGTCGTTCGCCGCTTTTCGATTTCGGTCGCGGCCGGCATCCGTGATCGAGTCTCCTTGGAAAAGAATGACGCTGCCGGATGGGGTCGACTGGGTGGCCGATTCAGCTTGCGGAGCGGCAACCAACCGTTCGCCGCGCATCGCGATCGCCGCGGCGGAGAGTGCGATCGAACTCTTGATCATGGTGCGGCGGGTGGTCGAATCGTTCATGTCATTTCCTAGGGCTGGGAGGAATCAAACGCTGACTTCCCATTCTGAGTCGGTCAGTGAGCTGTTACAACAGCCCAGGTCACTGGTTCGCCCAGAAACACGGTTTCGGAGTTCCGAATTGTCGATGTCGCAGCCGCCCCATTTGCCCCATGCACTTTCCAACTGGGCCGTCACACGCCGGTTATTGACGATGGCGTGGTCGTACCGAGTTTGGTGCGCGGCGATGCTGCTTTTGCAAGCGATCCTCATGGCGTCCGCAGTTTTACTCGTCCAAATCGGTGGGCTCGCGATCGACGTGATTCGCTTTCACGCCGGCGCCACGGAGCTGGCGCCCCACTTGCCGCTGGGAATCACCTTTCCGAATGATTGGTCGCCGATGTTTCAAGCGACTTCGCTGGCGCTGGCGATGATGCTCGTGTCGATCTTCCGAGCGATTTTGAACTTCGTCTACGCGCTCGTCTCGGGAACGCTCGTTCATCGAAAAATTGTGGTGAACCTTCGCGCCGAAGTGTACGCCAAACTGCAGCGGTTGAGTTTGCGATTCTACAACGACCAACCCGCGGGGACGATCATCAATCGAGTCACGGGTGATGTTCAAGCGACGCGTGCATTCATCGATGGAGTGCTGATCCAGCTATCGATACTCGCGATGTCACTCGCGTTTTACCTGACGTTCATGATTCGCATCGATCCATGGTTGACGATCATTTGCTTGGCGACGACGCCGCTGGTCTGGTGGTTGAGCATTCATTTCTCCCACGTCGTTCGACCGCTTTATGATCAAACACGACAATTATTTGATGCTCTCGTGTTACGTGTTGCGGAATCGGTCGATGGCGTGATGGTGATCAAGTCTCTGGGACGCCAGCAAGCAGAGATCCGACGTTTCGACGAAGCCAACGATCGTGTGCGTGATCAGCAGCAGGAAGTGTTCCGCCGTGTCAGCCGCTTTGGCCCGACGATCCAGTTATTGACGCAAATCAACCTCGTGGTGTTGTTGATTTACGGAGGCTACCTCGTATCGCAAGACCGCTTGCCACTGGGCTCGGGATTGATCGTCTTCGCCGGTTTGCTGCAACAGTTCAGTAATCAGGTGGGCAACCTTTCTGGTTTGGCGGGGACCATTCAGCAATCGCTCACCGGCGCCCGACGTGTGTTCGAAGTGCTCGATGCACCCGAGGAAGTCACTGCACCCCGCGATCCCTGGATCCCAGAACATGTGCGAGGTGAGATCAGATTTTCCGGCGTGTGGTTCGAGTACGTCGCAGGCTCGCCCGTGTTGAGCGACATCGACATCGATATTCGAGCGGGGGAACGAATCGCAATTTTGGGAGCCGTCGGCCAGGGTAAATCGACACTGCTGAGCTTGATCCCGCGTTTCTTTGATCCCCAGTGCGGTGCCGTCGAAGTGGACGGCGTGGATGTTCGTCGGTGGGAACTCAAAAAACTTCGACGCAGCGTCGGCTTGGTGCTACAGGAACCGCTGCTGCTGAGTAATTCGATCGGCGCGAACATCGCTTTCGGACGTCCGGACGCGACACGCGAACAAGTGCGAATGGCATCGCGATTAGCGGCGGCTCATGATTTCATCGAAGCGACACCGGACGGCTACGATACCATGCTCGGCGAGTACGGCATGTCGCTATCGGGTGGCCAGCGGCAGCGTCTCGCACTGGCGCGTGCCCTGCTAACAGATCCCGCGATTCTGTTGCTCGATGATCCGGTGTCAGCCATCGATCCCGAAACGGAGCACGAGATGATGCGAGCGATCGGCGAAGCCTCCAAGGGGCGAACGACGCTCATCGTGGCGCATCGCTTGAGCACTTTGCGCGGCGCTGATCGAGTGATTGTGCTCGAAGGCGGTCAAGTCGTCCAAAACGGATCGCATGATCAACTTCTCAGAGAATCCGGCCCGTATCGGCTCGTTGCCGAAAGCCAGGGAATTACACTGCCATGAATTGACCCGAGGTACCTTTCCGTCAATTTGAGTTCGCTATGTTTCGATCGCATTGGTTTTTCATGGCCGCGTTGTTTGTAGGGGCCAACGCCTCGTTGTCCGTGCGAGCCGACGAACCGAATACGAATGTCGCTCAAGAGTTCTCGTTCACCGGCGACATCTCGGCAGTCGCGTATCCCGATGCCGATTCGGCTCACGCGCTGCGACCCCAGTTCCATTTCACGTCTCGCAAGAACTGGCTCAACGATCCCAATGGAATGGTTCACGATGGGGTTCAGTACCATCTTTTTTTTCAGCACAATCCCAAGGGGACGCAGTGGGGAAACATGACTTGGGGGCACGCGACGAGCCCTGACATGTTGCGTTGGACCCAGCACAATCATGCGTTTTTGCCGTATCAAGTCGACGGGAACTCCGGCACCATATTCTCCGGCACCGCGGTAGTCGATCACCACAACAGCCTCGGAAAGCAAGTGGGTGACACCAAAACCTTGGTGGCTTTCTACACCTTTGCGACCAAACCCAAGTTCTACCAAGCGATGGCGTACAGCACCGATCGCGGGGCGACGTGGACGTATTGGAACGATGGGCGTGCCGTGGTCGACAATCAAGGATTCGATCCCGAAGAACGCGACCCCAAGGTGTTCTGGCACGAGGCAAGCCAACAATGGGTGATGGTGCTCTGGGTCGCTCGCGACCCCGGGCGTGTGCGGTTTTTGACATCGACCAACTTGATCGATTGGAAAGCGTCCTCAGACCTCATGCGCGACTGGGCATTTGAGTGCATGGACGTGGTTTTCTTGCCAGTCGACGGCGATCCGAGCAATATCAAGTGTGTGGTGTATGACGCCAGCTTCGATTACGAAATTGGGACGTTCGATGGTCGAGGGTTTCTCAGTGAGAGTGGTCCGCTCGTCGCTGGTGGAGGAAACTTCTACGCGGCGCAGACGTTCAACAGTAGTCCCGATGGTCGTAGCGTGCAGATCGGTTGGATGCGAGGAGGCCCGAATGTCGCCGAGCTTTATGATTTGCCCTTCAATCAACAAATGTCGTTCCCATGTGAATTGACTTTGAGAACGACGGACAAGGGAGTTCGTTTGTTTGTCTGGCCCATCAAGGAGATCGAATCGCTCGCCGCAAAGATTCACCGGCGCGCACCGCAAACGTTCGCCGATGGAGTGAATTGGCTCGGCGACATCGGACCGTTGGACCTCGTCGACGTCAGGGTCGATTTTGATCCAAGTGACGCGAAGAAAGTTGTTTTCGAGTTCCCAGGCGTCACGGCGACGTATCATGTTGCCAAAAACGCACTGACCCACACTGGCGTCAACGAAGCGGGACTCCCCGAGGAAATGACCACGCTCACCGATCTGGAACCGCGTCACGGAAGCGTGCGTTTGAGGTTTCTCATTGACCGCTTGTCGATCGAAACATACGCGTTCGATGGTGAACAATTTCGTGCGCATTACTACTCACCCAAGGGCGGGAGTGGCAAGCAATCCATTCTCGCGATTGGCGGCACAGTCAAGGTGCAGGAACTCGTCGTCACCGAATTGAAGTCCGCTTGGTGATCGAGATTTATTGCTGGGCTGCACTCGCTCACTGCACTACAATGGGAGGCACTCGAATTCGTACATCCATCGGGATCCTCCATGAACCAATTTCCATCGGACTGGGCCAGAAGAACGTTTCTCTCGAGATCGTTCGCTGGGATCGGTTCTTTCGCACTCGCCTCGCTCCTGGACGCTAGCCTTGGGGATGCTCGAGCCGCTTCCGCGTCCCATCCTTGGCCGGCACTCGACGGATTTCCCAATCACCAGGTCCGAGCCAAACGCATTGTGCATTTATGCATGGCCGGCGGGCCGTCGCACGTTGAGTCTCTCGACCCCAAGCCCGAGCTGGATCGGCTCGATGGCCAGCCGTTTCCGACATCGTTCACGCAAGGCCAACAGTTGGCTCAGTTGCAGAACACGGAACTCAAAGCACGAAAGTCGTTTGCAAAATTCAGACGCTGGGGTGAGTCCGGGCTCGAGATTTCCGAGCAATTTCCCCACATCGGCGCGATGGCCGATGACTTGTGCGTGATTCGCAGTATGACGACGGAGCAGATCAATCACGACACGGCTCACGCGTTCATGAACAGCGGCTCGATCATCAAGGGGCGGCCGAGCATGGGTTCGTGGTTGCTGTATGGGCTCGGCGCCGAAACGGAGAATCTACCTGGATACGTGGTGATGACTTCGTCGGGGCCAGGAGCCCAGCCCGTGTCAGCGCGTCAATGGAGCGCTGGATTCCTGCCGAGTAAATTTCAAGGTGTGGCATTCCAGTCCAGTGGTTCCCCGGTTCATTACATCGGAAATCCCGATGGAGTCTGTCAATCGACCCAGCGACAGGTCATCGATGAGATTCAACGGCTCAATGGGATGCTTGCCCAGCGGCATTACGATCCCGAGATCGACACGCGAATCTCGCAGTATGAAATGGCGTTCAAGATGCAAACCGCGGTTCCTGACTTGGCCGACATGTCCCAAGAATCGCAGACGACACTCGATGAGTATGGCGTGCAGCGTCCGGGTGATGGCTCCTTCGCATCGAACTGTTTGCTTGCGCGTCGATTGCTCGAGCGCGGAGTGCGATTTGTCCAACTTTATCATCGCGGATGGGATCACCATGGCGACCTCGAAAAGAACTTCCCAATCGCCGCGAAGGCCACTGACAGGCCCACCGCCGCGCTGCTGAATGATTTGAAACGCAGCGGTTTGTTGGAAGACACGCTGGTGCTGTGGGGTGGCGAATTCGGACGCACACCGATGGCCCAGGGATCCGGGCGAGACCACCACATCAATGGATTCAGCGTATGGATGGCTGGCGCCGGCATCAAGGGCGGCATGGCCTACGGGGCGACCGATGAACTGGGCTACAACAGTGTCGAAAATATCGTTCACGTTCGAGATTTGCACGCCACCATGTTGCACTTATTCGGCGTGGATCACGAAAAACTGACCGCGCGATTCCAGGGATTGGATTTGCGGTTAACCGGTGTCGAACCATCTCGCGTCGTGCACGAGATTATCGCTTAGTTCTTCGTCACGCCCTTCCTTGACCGCACCCGATCTTCAAAGCCAAACATGATCACTCGATCAATCACACTTGCCCTCAGTGTCGTCTGGATTGCCTCCGTCCATGCCGCGAACGCTCCTACTAAATTGCCGGAACGAGTTTCGTTCAATGCGCACATCCGGCCGTTGATGTCGAACACTTGCTTTACCTGTCACGGACCGGACGAAGAGGCCAACGAAAGCGAATTTCGGATCGACAGCTACGAGTCTGCGACCGGGCCGCTTCCTTCGGACGAATCGTTGGTCGGCATCACTCCGGGCGATTTAAAGGCGTCGGAAGTCTACGCACGAATCATGGGGACGAGCGATGGCGAATCGATGCCACCTGCGAGTTTTCGCCACCAACTCACGGATTACGACAAGGCAATCTTTGGCCGATGGATCGAACAGGGGGCCCACTACGAAGAACATTGGTCCTACGCGCCCATCATACGCCCGTCGGTCACCATTGATTCGCAATATTCGCAGCGAGTGGTCAATCCCATCGATGAGTTCGTTTTGGCTCGTTTGCAACTCGAAGGAATTGCGCCGAGTGAGGAAGCCGATCGGGCGACACTACTTCGACGGCTCAGTTTGGACTTGATCGGCTTGCCACCGACCCCGGAGGACGTCGAGCGATTCGTCAACGATTCGTCCGAGGGAGCCTATGAACGCCAAGTCGAACGTTTACTCGCTTCGAAGCACTTCGGCGAGCGGATGGCGATCGCTTGGCTCGACCTTGTTCGATTCGCAGACACGGTCGGTTTCCACGGTGACCAGAATCAACGAATATTCCCGTACCGTGACTACGTCATTGAGGCATTCAATTCGAACAAGCCCTTTGACGAGTTTACTCGCGAGCAAATCGCCGGTGACTTGATTGTCGGAGATGACGGAAGCGGGCCAACTCCGGAACAACTCGTGGCCACGGGGTTCCTGCGTTTGAACATGATGACTCGCGAGGGAGGTGCTCAGCCCGGGGAGTACTTAGCCAAATACAAGGCGGACCGCGTGCGGGCCATCGGTACCGCTTGGCTCGGCGCCACGCTCGCCTGTTGTGAATGCCACAACCACAAGTACGACCCGTTCACGGCGAAAGACTTCTATTCGATCGGCGCGTTCTTTGACGACTTGCAACAGTGGGGCGTGTACTCGGACTATAAATACACACCCAATGCCGACTTGAAGGGTTTCAACAACGACTATCCGTTTCCACCGGAGCTGAGGATCGAAAGTAAATCGGCTCGACAAGAGATTCGCAAACTCGAACAGGAACGTGATAACGCGATCGAGTCCGCGATCGGTACGAGTGCGATAAAATCGGCCGCTTCAAGCGACTGGATCGCCGGGGCCCGACGTGTTCTCGACCAGCATGCCGATGGCTGGGTACCACTGGAGATCGCGGAAGCCAACACCGACGGTGATGACCAAGTCTCCATCCTTGACGATCAAAGCGTCCTGTGGACGGGGCCGGCAAATTCGTCCACGAGTACCAAGGTTGCTGTGACCGTTGGCCAGCCGCTGCATGTCGCGTCGCTACGCGTCGAAGTGCTGCCCGACGACACGCATGGCGGATACGTCGGCCGAGGCAAGGATGGACATTTCTCGTTAAGCGTGGCTGCGTCGCTTGAGGAGGCCTCGTCCTCCAAGCCAAAGAGGCTCGAGGTCAAGCCGCGATACGTTCGAGTGGAACTGCCCGGCAAGGACAAGATCCTGTCGCTCGCGGAAGTGGAGATTTTCGCGGAAGACGACAGCGGCGAACTCAAGAACGTCGCGCTTTCTGGACAAGCGACCCAGTCGAGCCAGTATTCGTCGGGGCCAGCACCGCTGGCGATCGATGGCATCACCAACGGCAACTATCACGAATCCAAATCGGTGACGCACACCAAGCTGGCGGGGACTGATCCGTGGTGGGAAGTCGATTTGGGAAGCGCACAAAAACTGTCAAAAGTCGTCATCTGGAACCGGACCGATGGCAACTACAGTGATCGATTGGTGGATTACCGGGTTGTGTTGATGGGCGAAGATCGCACGACCCATTACGTCGCTACACCGTCGACACCGAGACCATCGATCGACATTGCGGTGCCCCAAGAGTCGGACGTGGTTGCCAGCGGCAAAGGGATTTCGTTCGCTTGGTCAGAAGCTGATCGCCGATCGCCGAGTCGTTTTCAAAGCGGTAGCGAACCATTGCACTTGGAAGAAACCTGGCGCAGTGGACCCATGCGTTGGCAGCTTCCCTTGGACGAAGCGAAGCAACCTCACACAGCCGTCTATCACTTTGAACAACCCATCGAACTCACACCGGAACATCGTCTATCGATAAAGATCAAGAGCGGCGACGTGGGGCGAGTTCGCTTGTCCGTCACTCCCATCGGCCACGCGATCGCTGGAATGCCGGCTGCATCCGAAGAGCTCGTCAATGCCATCCTCGCAAACGATCACGCGCTAACGCCGGCACAGCAAACGATGCTCACAAGTGCCATTCACCGTTCCACGGTGCCGGTGAAACACCAGCACGAAAGTAGCCGTTACTATCGCGACGAAATTTCGAAGTTACGGAGTGGATCGGCGATGTCGATGATCGCTCAGTCGCTCGATGATGACGAAATTCCGCTCAGCAGAGTTCGTCCCCGGGGCAATTGGCAAGATGAATCTGGCGAGCTCGCACCACCAGGATTCCCCGAGTTCTTGCCACACCCCGAATCGGATTCGAGTGGCCGACTGACGCGATTGGACTTGGCCAACTGGCTGACGTCGCCAAAAAACCCGTTGACGCCTCGCCACTTCGTCAACCATACCTGGAAACAATACTTTGGGACGGGATTGTCCGCCAAGCTTGACGATCTCGGCAATCAAGGTGAATGGCCAAGTCATCCGGATTTGCTGGATTGGTTAGCCTCGGAATTCGTCCAGAGCGGTTGGGACATCAAACACATGGTTCGGTTGATGGTGACGAGCCGCACGTATCGGCAAGCGGCAGCCGTCCGCCCCGAGCTGCGTGACATCGATCCCTACAATCGATTGTTGGCCCAGCAATCGCCGCGTCGTTTGGAGGCGGAGATTGTCCGCGACAATGCGCTTGCGATTTCGGGTTTGTTGCAAGCGAGTTACGTAGGCGGACCGAGCGTCTTTCCGTACCAGCCCGACGGGCACTACGCAAACATTCAATTTCCCGATCGCCGCTACGATGATTCTCGTGATTATCGCCAGTACCGACGAGGCGTTTACATGCATTGGCAACGTTCGTTCTTGCACCCGATGCTGGTGAATTTTGATGCGCCGGCACGGGACGAGTGCGCCGCCGATCGTCCGCTATCCAACAGTCCCCAGCAAGCGCTAACGCTGTTGAACGATCCTGAGTTTGTCGAAGCGGCACACGCGATGGCAGCGAGAGTCGTCGCCACGCAACCCGATGCCGATTTCGACAAGATTCTTGATGTCGCGTTCGTGACCGCCCTCGCCCGTTCGCCTCGGGCGGAGGAACGTGATTCGCTCGCCAAGCTGTACCAAAGACAACTTGGTTATTACAACGAAAACCCCGCAGAAGCGGAGAAAATCGTATCGGTGGGCAACCACTCGAGCGTCGCTTCGACGGATCTTGCTCACCTGGCAGCGTGGACCCAGGTGTGCCGAGTGATTTTGAACCTCCATGAAACGATCACTCGATTCTGACCCCGCCAATGCTGGTACATTGGGGCGATCCAGGTTTCTCACTCATTCATTGAAAGCCCCATGATGTTGCGTCCAATGTTCCCCATAACTTGCTTGGCATTGTCGCTCGGTATATCGATCGCCCATGCCGAGAATCCGCCGAAGTTCCATGTGGTTGAAAGTCCGCTGCAATTGCCCAGTGAAATGGCGACGCTGGGGAATATGCACGGCGATATCGCGATCAGTAAAGACGGACGCATCTTTGTCAGCGTCGGAGGCGGTCCACGGCCCGGCATCCAAGTGTATTCCTCCAGCGGTGATTACCTCCACAATCTGCCTAAGTACGACCATGATTTTCACGGCTTTATCATCGCCGAAGACGAGCGTGGCGAGTTCATCATCGGCGCGCCGTCGGATGGCCAATCCATTGTCAAAATGCGATTGGATGGGACCGAAGAAATGCGGATTGGTCGCGACAAGTTTGACGGTAAGTTGAAGCGATTGACCAGCGTGGTGGTTGCTCCCAACGGTCACATTTACGCTGCCGACGGTTATGGAAACGACTTGATTCACGTATTCACCAAAGATGGCGAGTATGTGAAGAGCTTTGGCGGACGCGAAGCGCCGTATCATTTCAAAACCTGCCACAAACTCACCGTCGATACTCGGTTCGATCCGCCCCAATTGCTTTGTTGTGACCGCGAGAATCGACGCATGGTCCGTCTATCGCTCGACGGCGACGTCCTCGGCGAAATCGCTGAGATGAAGCGACCAGCCGCGGTGGTAATTCACGGCGACTTGGCGATCGTTGGTGAAATCGAAGGCCGCGTTAGTTTTCTAGACAAAGAAGGCAATCGTGTCGCAACGCTCGGGGCCAATGATACCCCTGGCGAATTCGCTACCAATAAAGTCGAGCCATCGAAATGGCGAGTGGGCGTATTCAATGCGCCTCACGGGGTCGATGTGGATGCCCAAGGCAATCTGTTCGTCGCCGAATACAGCGTCCACGGTCGCGTTCTGAAATTCGACCAAGCAGGCCAGTAAGTAAGTCTGGTCGCCGGAGATTCGAATAACGGCGCAAAGTCGTCGACCCGCAGATGCACAGACTGTGGGTCGACGGCGAATGTATTTCACTTCCGCTGTGCCGTCCTTTCCACTGTGTACAGCATGTCTCGCTCATGTCGAATCGCTTTCGCCGGCTTTGCAATTGCCTTTCTTTGGTCGGTAGGTAACGCACGGATTGGTGCTGCGGAACCCAAACTCGATCTGGCAATCAAGAATGGCAAGATCGTGGACGGTACCGGGGCGCCTTGGTACATCGCGGACGTTGGGATCCACGAGGGCAAGATCGTTCGAATTGGCAACATCCCGATCGATGATGCAGAAACGGTCATCGACGCGACAGGTTTGGTCGTCGCTCCGGGTTTCATCGATCTCATGGGCCAGTCCGCGACGCCCATGGTCGACGACTCCAAATCGGCGATCAACTTGCTGACACAAGGAATCACCACCATCAACGCGGGCGAGGGAGGATCGGCGGCGCCGCTGGGTGACGAACAAGGCCGTCGTGCGGGTTTTGCGACGATGGCTGAATACTTTGCCTTGATTGAGCTCCGAGGATTGCCAATCAATGTCGTCCAGACGGTCGGACATACGCAGATTCGCCAAATCGTTCTGGGAGACGTGGAACGCCGCCCCAGCGACGAAGAACTTGTCCAGATGCAGGCATTGGTGCGTGAAGCGATGGAAGCCGGAGCGATTGGTGTCTCCACCGCGCTCATTTATCCACCTGCGGTTTACGCAGGGACCAGAGAGATTGCCGCGCTGGCCTCCGTCGCGGGCGAGTACGGCGGACGCTACTACACTCACATGCGAAACGAAGGTGATCAGCTACTCGAAGCAATCGACGAAGCCCTCGACATCGGCCGCGAGGGCGACACGCCCGTTCACATTTTTCACTTAAAGGCTGCGGGTAAAGAAAACTGGGGCAAGATGCAACTCGCAATCGCCAAGATCAAGGCTGCGCGTGCGTCGGGCCAACAGGTGACAGCGGACATCTATCCTTACGTCAACAATGGGCTTGGGATCGCCGCGCTCATTCATCCCCGACACTTCGCGGATGGTCGTGAAAAATTGCTTGCCCGATTGGATGACAAAGACCTACGCGCTGAAATTAGAACGGAAATGGAGTCAACCGCCGGTTGGGAGAATTGGTTCCGCCACGCCGGCCACGATTGGAATCGCATCGTCATCGGAACCAGTAACGTCCCGAGGTACAAACCTCATGATGGTCAATCGCTCGCGTCGATCGCCAAGGCTTGTGACAAAGACCCTTGGGACACTTTTTTTGACTTAGTCAAAGCAGATGCATTCGCGTTGCCGGAAACGATGACCGATGCGAACAAAATCATGGCGATGCAGCAAGAGTTTGTCTCGTTTTGCACGGATGTGGGTCCGACCAGTGACAGTCGTTCCGCGTCTCATCCTCGCGCCTTCGGCGCATTCCCGAGACTGATTTCAAGATACGTCCGCGACTTGGGTGTGATCTCGCTTGAACAAGCTGTCTCGCAAGCGAGCGCTGTCGCGGCAAATGATGTGCTCGCATTCGATCGAGGACGTATAGGCATTGGCTTGGCCGCGGACTTGATTGCGTTCAACTATGAGGAACTAACCGATCACGCTGATTTTGTGAACCCTCGCGCACTTTCCGTCGGCATGAAATACGTGATCGTCAATGGAGAGCTCGTGTTGAAGGACGGTGAGATGACGACAGCACTGCCTGGACGAGTGCTCCGCGGTCCCGGGTATCGCGAACAACTCGCGGCATACAATGTCAAATCCGGTGACGATGATCCAACGTTTGATAATTACAACCGCTCGATGAGCGAATTTTTGAAACGACATCGTACACCGGGCGCATCGATCGCCGTGACTCATCAAGGCAAAGTCGTGTTCGCTCGGGGGTATGGCTATGCAGACGTCGCGGCCCGCGAGCCAGTCGGGGCCGAGAGTCTATTTCGCATCGCCAGTATTTCGAAACCAATCACGGCCGTCGCGATTTTGCAAATGGTCGAACGGGGCAAATTGAACTTGGATGACCCGGTGTTCAAGGTGCTTGATTATCAAGACGATATCGCATCCGCCGAGAATCCCGATCCGCGGTTGCATGACATTACTATTCGACACCTGCTTGAACACCGCGGTGGTTGGGATCGTGATCAGTCATTCGACGCGATGTTCCAATCAGTTCGATTTGCCGAAAAACTGGGTTTGGCTCCGCCAGCCGACCAAGCTGCGATCATCCGAGCAATGTTCTCACAGCAACTAGATTTTGCTCCGGGCGAACGGTTCGCTTATTCAAACTATGGCTATTGTTTGTTGGGTCGAGTCATTGAGAAATTGAGTGAGCAGTCCTATGAAGACTACGTGAAAGAACATGTCTTAGCCCCCATTGGCGTGACAACGATGAAGATCGGTGCGACGCGATTGGACAGGCGCTCGGAAAACGAGGTTCGTTACTACCAGCCTGGGTGGGCAACATCCGTATTCTCAAGCGACCTTCGGGAGTCCACACCGTGGCCCTACGGCGGCTGGAACTTGGAGGCGATGGATTCCCATGGCGCTTGGATCGCTTCGGCAACGGACCTCGCCAAATTCGCGGCTGCGTTTGACGATCCCGATCATTGCCCGATCCTGAGCCGCGAAAGCATCGAACGGATGTACGCTCGACCTCCAGGACTTGCCGGACACGATGAAGACGGCAAGCCGAAAGATCAATTTTACTCGCTCGGCTGGAACAATCGAATCGTTGGCGGTGGTGTCAACCATTGGCATACTGGATCACTGGATGGGACAGCGACCATCCTGATTCGACGTCACGATGGTAAGAACTTCGTGGCGCTACTGAATGCCCGCGTCAGCCCTTCGTCGCGTCATCTGGGACGAGAAATCGACCAATTGCTGCACACAATGGCCAATCAAGTTTCGAAGTGGCCCGAAAAGTGAGCGTAGTTTCGGTCACTTGATTCGCTTAGGCCACCAATCCGCTCGCTCTCAGGATGGCTTCATGCGTGGCAAGGTCATGGCTGGCGCTCCATTGCAGTTGTTTTTTGCCGCGAACAACTTCCGCGAGGTCCAGTAAATCGTGGTCATATCGTCCCACCGAAGCTTGTAATTCGACGACTTGAGTTCCCGCTTTGAAGTTGTCGCGAGGCCGGTCTAGCGTCAATTCGAGCCGGGGCGGTTCGAGTGGCCGGATATCAATGACGCCTTCGGTTCCCACGACCGTGAATTGTCGACGTCGGCCACCGAACGGTTCGACCACACTCGACCGGATCGTCGCAGTCGCCTTGGGATACTCAAACGTCACCAGCATATTGTCGGCGAGACCATCCTCGGTTGTTCGGCGTATGAACGGTGACGTCGACGATGGCGCGCCGAGCATCCAAACCATGGCGTCAATTAAATGGCAACCCAACTCGAACATGGATCCGCCGGCGTACTTGCGAAGCTGGTCGCGTTCACCTTGTCCCACTTTCTTGCTCATCACCGCATGGAGTTCGAATACCTCACCCAGCCATCCGTGATGAACGGCCCTTGCAGCCAAGACAAAAGCTGGATTGTAGCGGAACATGTATCCCATCTGGATGCAGAGACGTTTTGATTCCGCCGATTGGTGCAGGACTTGGAGCGCCGCAAGCGACTCTCCCGCCGGCTTGTCGAGGTGAATATGAAATCCAGCGTCGATGCATCGCTGTGCGGTTGGAACCAACTCTTCAATCTCTGTTTCGACCGCGACGCACTCCAGTCCTTCCGATTCAAACAGTTCACGTTCGCTCATCCAGCGAACACCCGCGTAGGCTTTGACTTTTTCGGCGGCTGCTCGGCGCAATGGATCCGACTCCACCACGCCAACGACTTCATAAACTTCGCTCAACTTGCGAAAAGTTTCCAGTTTGCCGGCAGCGTGAGCGTGGGCGGTGCCGATTTGGCCCACGCGTATTTTTGAGCGTTCTTGGCCGAAGGAGATGTGGGGAGCTAGTACGGATGAGACAGCAACTCCGACCGCCGACGTGGTTGCATCACTCATGAATGAACGACGTGAGAGAAAGGGCTTCATGAGATCGCAAGGGTTTTGACGAATGGGTAGGGCAGGTTGTCAAAGGGGGCCGATCCGAAAAGGGGCGGCTGACCGGCAATCTATTGTAGGCGGCCGAACGCAGCACTGTCCCTTCTGGGATGAGAAAACTCTCGGGCGGCTGAAGCCTGCACACCAGCGCATGTTGGCGTCGCCCCGGCAAGGTGGCTGAAGCATGCTCAGCAAACTTGCCTTTGCTACACCGTTTCGCCGCTGCCAAGTTGGTTCGGCGCTTTGGCGTAGAGCTCATTGGCTTGGGGCAACAATTTGCTCAGTTCCCTCGCACGATGGTCGTCCGACGGATGAGTTGACATGAATTCCGGCGGTTTGCCCGCGGCGGAGGTGGCGGCGCCGAATCGCTTCCAGAAAGCGGGCGCGGCCGATGGGTCATAGCCCGCTTGGCTCATGAGAATCAAGCCAATGTGATCCGCTTCGAGTTCATGCTTGCGGCTGTAAGGCAGCAAGACTCCGTACTCGCTGGCGATACCAAACGCGCTCAGCATCGCTTGCTTTTTGACTTCTTCCTGGTTTTGTAAGACATAGCTGAACGCCGTTTTCACTCCATCGACCGCCGCCGTTTGGCTCATTCGCTCACCGCCGTGCCGCGCAATCGCGTGACCGATCTCGTGGCTCATGACGACGGCCAAGCCGGCCTCTGTTTCACAAACAGGCAGAATTCCTTCGTAAACCGCAACTTTCCCGCCTGGTAAACAGAACGCGTTCTGCTCGTCGCTCTTTAACGTTTTGAATTCCCATTGGTAATCGTTGCGATTCGCTACCTGCGCGATACGTTCACCGACCCGTGACACAAGCATGCGGTAGCGTCCGTTGGTCGATTCGGGAGTCTCTTTGGTGACTTCGCCGAACGACTCTTGGCCCAGTGATAATTCCTGGGTCTCGGGCATGATCAGCAGTTGTTTTCGACCCGTCATGGGAGCCGAACGACAACCGCATTGGGTAATACAGGCGGCGATGCCGAAATTCGCGAATGCACGCAAGGATTGCCGTCGAGTCAAACGCGGCGGGACGTTGGATGGCGACATGCAAGGTGGCGGGGCGAGAGTATGGTACCGATTACCGCACCATAAATCACCGCCGCCCTTGATCGCCAGATCAATCGTTATTTCTCGAACCAGCGCCGAATGGCCTGGACGGTGGCGGCGCGACCCGCACGTGCGATGGACGTGGTCAATGGGATTTCTTTGGGACAGACCGCGACACAATTCTGCGCGTTGCCGCAGGCCGCGATTCCGCCCGGGCCCATCAAAGCCTCCACTCGTTCGCTGGCGAGTGATTTGCCGGTCGGGTGATTGTTGAATAACATCACTTGCGAAATGGCGTGCGCCCCGACAAAGCCTTCATCGAATGCGGCTTTCTTGCGTGCTTCAAACGCCTCGTCGCTTTCGCCGTTCAAACGCTGGAGTTCAATTTTGTTGTATTGCGGGCATGCTTCGAGGCAGCAACCACAGCTCATGCATTGGCTGAGCGGATAATTGCGTTCCTGTTGTTCCATCAACTGGCGTTCACCGGCACCCATGTCATAGTAGCTATCCACTGGCACCCAGGCCTTCACTCGCTTGAGCGAATTGAACAGTCTTTGGCGATCAACGAGCAGGTCACGAATCACGGGAAACTTGGTCATCGGCTCGAGGATCACTTCGTCCGGGTTCTCCGTGAGCAATCGATCGACCAGGGCGCTGCAGCTTTGCCGAACACGGCCATTGATCACCATCGTGCAGGAGCCACATACTTCTTCCAGGCAGCCGCAATCCCAAGCGACAGGATTCACGTTCTTGCCATCGACGGTTTTCGCTTGGGCCGCGATCCGCTGCAGTACGCTGATGACATTCATCTCCGGTTCGTACTTGATCTTGTGCAGTTCCCAATACGGCTCCATGCCGGGTCCGTCTTGCCGACGCACACGGACGTTGATGAACTCGGGTCGTTTTTTGTGGGACGGTTCGAGAGCGATCATTTGAAGTTTGGTTGGAAAGTGAAAGGTTTCAAAGCTGGACGATGACGACGCTGGGCGGTGACTAGGCTAGGCTTGGGCGAGCATATCCACCGTGGGATTGCCCGCGTTGGCCTTGGCTGCGGCGCGTTCTTTCCAGACTTTTTCGATGTCTTCGGCGCCGACCAGGCCGTACAAACGTGGGCGAGGTGGGATCAACGATGTATCCACGTCTTCATACGTAATCTCAGGCTGCATCGTTTGGGAATTCCACGTCGCGATGGTGCTTTTAAGGTATTTGCGATTGTTTTCTTCGAAGGCATCGCACCACTCTTCCGCTTGTCGACGACGTTCGATCGGGTCTTCGCTCGTGAGCGACGGCTTTTCGAATTCAGGCTTGTAGTGAGCACCGCGACATTCGTCGCGTAACAAAGCGCCCTTCAAGATCGCCTTCGCGATCGGGAACATGTCTTGGACGCTTTTCGCGAAAATAACATTCTGGTTTGTCCACGACCCCGTATCGGACAGGCTCACTCGCATCGCTCGTTCGTGCAGCACGTCCACTTTCTCGATAGCGTCCCGCAATTGGTCATTGCGACGGACCACGGTGGCGACGCGAGTCATCAGGTCGCCAAGTTCCTGGTGGATCAGGTACGGGTTTTCGTCACCGCCCGCATTATTGGACAGCAATTGATCGTGTCGATCCTGTTCACGCTGGACCGCCGCATCGACATCCGATTGAGCCACATTCTTGTATCCCGCACCGCGGTGTTGGTTGATGTGGTTGAGGATGGAGGATCCAGTAAACAAACCGGTAAAAATACAAGAGAGCAACGAGTTCGCACCGAGCCGGTTGGCGCCGTGGTAGTGGTAGTCGCATTCACCCATGGCGTACAAGCCGTTGATGTTGGTCATGTGGTTTTGGGGGGCGCCCGGTTCCAGCCCCCCGTCGCTGCTGCGGACATAGTCAGCCCACAAGCCGCCCATGCTGTAGTGAACCGCCGGGAAGATCTTCATGGGTTCGTCACGCGGATCGACCCCTTGGAATTTCTCGTAGATTTCCAAGATGCCGCCAAGCTTGCGATCAAGTTCATGGCGAGGGATATGAGTCAAATCCAAGTACACGCACTGGCGATCCGGTTCGACGCTCAAGCCTTCGTTGACACAGATGTCAAAAATCTCGCGTGTCGCGATGTCACGCGGGACGAGGTTGCCGTATTTGGGGTAACGTTCCTCGAGAAAGTAATATCGTTCCGCTTCCGGGATTTCCTTGGGAGCTCGAACGTCGTGCGGTTTTCGCGGCACCCAAACGCGACCGCCCTCGCCGCGGGCTGATTCGCTCATCAAACGCAGCTTGTCGGCGCCCGGGATCGCCGTCGGGTGCACTTGAATGAATTCTCCATTGCCGTATTTTGCGCCGGCTTTGAAGCAACGGGCCGCGGCACTTCCGGTGCAGAACACGCTCATCGTGCTGCGTCCATACACCAACCCACAACCGCCGGTCGCCACCACGACCGCGTCGGCCGGAAACGCCTGGATCTTCATCGACACCATGTCTTGCGCGACCACGCCGCGGCAACGACCATTGTCATCCTGGATCAAACCGCAGAAGTCCCAAAACTCGAACTTGCGAACCATGCCTTCGGTTTCGCGGCGGCGCACCTGTTCATCCAGCGCGTACAGCAACTGCTGGCCGGTCGTCGCACCGGCGAACGCGGTTCGTTTGTAAAGGGTACCGCCGAAGCGTCGTCGATCGATGAAGCCTTCGCCGGTGCGATTGAACGGAACTCCCAATCGGTCCATCAGGTCGATCACCTTCGGAGCCCAATAGGCCATCTCTTTGACCGGCGGTTGATGATTGAGAAAGTCACCGCCGTAAACCGTGTCGTCGAGGTGCTTCCACTCGTTGTCGCCGAGTTGGCGAGTTTGGTCGTTGCAGCTATTGATACCGCCTTGGGCACAAACGCTGTGGGAGCGTTTGACCGGCGTGAGACTAATCAAGTCCACGTTTACTCCGAGTTCAGCAAGCTTCATCGTCGAAGCCAAACCTGCCAAACCACCGCCGATCACGACGACTCGGTATTCAGACATTTTCTGTGTTCGCTAGTTGAATCGAATTCGTAAAACTGGAGAGGACCACTTACTCGCCGTGGTGGCGTTTTTCTTCGCTGGGGAAAATCGTTCCCGCCGTCACGCCGGCGTCGTACATACGGTTTTCGACGGCACGGGCCTCGGCAACGGCAGATTCACCGGGAGCGACGGCCGCGTACCAAGCTGTCATTGAAATCACCGCCAGCAAGCCGCCAAAAGCAACGCACAATTTGGTTGCACGGGCCTGGGCTTGGGGCGTAATCCAAAGTCCCCATGTAATCCCCGCCGTCCAGATGCCGTTGGCGAGGTGGTAGACACAAGCCAGCACGCCCACGAGGTAGAACGCAGGCCAAAACCAGCCGTTCATCGCCGCGATGAGACTGCTCGCCGCATTGTACGGATCGAACTGGGCTCCCCCCAAAGGTTCGGCGACCGCCAACCAAGGGCCAGCGTGAAACCAGCCGTGCAGGTGGAACACGTGCGCCATGAGATAAACGAAAGCGATCAATCCTGTCCAGCGCTGCCAAGTGTAACGCTTGTTGCCCGTCGTTCGATAATGCGCCAGATTGCTCTTACCGGTTCTCCAAATCCAAACACCCACGATCGCGTGGAACAATAGCGGTGCGAAAATAAATCCCCATTCGACGATCGGTAGCGCCATTCCGAGACTGTGAATCATGAACACTGCTCGCTGGAACGTCTCTGTCCCGTTGAGCAAACTGGCGTTCGTGGTCAGGTGAACGACCATGTAAGCCCCCAGCGGCACGATTCCCGAGAGAGAATGCAACCGTCGGATCAGAAACTCATGGCGCAGGAAAAACGAAGTTTCAGGGGAAGTATCGGACACGCTAGTTCGTCTGGATGTTTTAGGTGTGTCGTTGCACTAACATGCGAGGCAAGAGAAAGCAGTGTAGCACGACAATGCCGCCGGGAACGAGGATAGGTAACGTGGAAATCTGGTGGTTGGTGGCGGTTTCGATCGCAGTCGTTTTGATCTGTATCTTGATATTTCGGCTGCACGCTTTTGTCACACTTTTATTAGCCGGATTGTTGGTCGCCTCGTTAACAAGCCAAGCCGCACTGGTGGATTTTGCCGGTGATCAAGTAGCTTCGGGCGGCTGGACGGACAAGGCTGCCAAGGCGTTTGCCGATCGCTCGGCTCCCTCGCGCTTAGCCATCGCGTTTGGTGAAACCGCTGGCAGTGTCGGCATCCTAATCGCCCTGGCGAGTATCGTGGGCCAGTGTCTGCTCGAGTCGCGGGCCGCCCTCACGATCGTTGACTCCCTGCTCCGTGTTACCGGCAAGAAGCGGGCGGCGGAAGCGCTGGCTGCGAGCTCATTCGTGCTCGGAATCCCCGTCTTTTTCGACACCGTATTCTATTTGATGGTGCCGCTTGCTCGGTCGCTTCGGCAGCGCACCGGTGGCGATTATGTCTTGTTCATTCTCGCCATTCTTGCTGGCGGTTCGATCGCCCATTCGCTCATTCCCCCGACGCCTGGCCCGCTCCAGGTCGCTGAGATCATCGGTGTCGATATCGGCACGATGCTGCTCGTCGGTCTGGGCGTCGGAGGTTGCAGCAGCGTGCTGTCACTTTGGTCGGCGAGAGTGATCAATCGCTACGTCAGCGTGCCACTTCGCTCACTCGACTCAACCGCCGAAGCGACCGACGAGCCGATGTCAGTTCCGGAAGCAGACCCAAGTTTTGCCGACTCGAGTTTGGCTAGCCCATCGACGCTACTTCCGCCACTGATGTTGGCACTGCTACCAATCATGACACCGGTGATCCTGATCGCGACCGCAGCGATATTGGACTCGATGCTCGACGCAGGCAAACTGCAATCGTCTCCGCTGACACAGTTGCTGCAAAGCGTTGGCGACAAAAACGTGGCGCTCGGGATCGCCGTATTGATCTCGTCGGGACTGCTACGATACATCGAGCCCGCTAAGCGAAAGTCGCTGATCAACCGCTCACTTTCGTCGGCAGGAAATATCATCCTCATCACCGCTGCCGGAGGCGCGTTTGGTGCGATGCTGCGCCAAGCAGGCATCGCGGACGCCGTCAGCGATCTCGCCAGCGACGTTCCCCTGATGATGTTGCTTCCGATCGCCTTTGGCGTCACCGCGGCGATTCGCACATTGCAGGGTAGTAGCACGGTCGCGATGATTACTGCAGCAGGCGTACTTCAAGGATTTGCCGATGCCGATGGTTTGCCGTTTCATCCGGTTTACCTCGCGATGGCCATTGGTGCCGGCAGCAAACCGATCGCTTGGATGACCGATAGCGGTTTTTGGGTCATGTGCAAAATGAGTGGGATGACCGAACGTGAAGGATTGCTCACCGTATCGCCGATGAGTACCGCCATGGGTATCAATGCACTCGTCATAACGATGTTATTTGCCAAATTTCTTCCGCTCATTTGAGATTTCAACTATGCCTAAGCTGATTGCTGGCATCGCCGCCAAGAACGCCTCGCTCTATCGTCGTCTCGGTGTTTCACTGGGGGACCCGGCGGCTTGGATTGATAACGGATCAGAGACCATTGCGATCGTCCGAGATCTCGAAATGGATCGCGTGCGTCAGAAGACGTTCGTCAGCCAGGTTGCCTGTCCGGCGGATTTTCCGCCGGCCGATGGATTGAGCGCTGATCGTGAAACAGCGACCGCGCAAGCCGTCGCGCAGTGGTTTCGCGATGCCGGGATCAAGGACGTCGATGTGGATCGGACACTGCCCTATATTTTTGCATTCCATCTCCAGCAGGTTGGGATCACACTTCGTTACGATCCCGAATTGGGAGTGATCGATCGCCGGTCAAAGTCCGAAGCGGAAATCCAGGCACTCGCGGCCGCGCAGCAGGTTACCGAAGCGGTGATGCGGCAATTGTGCGAAACCATCGCAAACGCCAACGTGAACTCCGATGGAGTGCTAATACTGGATGGCAGCGTGCTGACCAGCCGGCGCGTGCGAAGTATTGCAGGAATCGCATTTCTGGAGCGAGGGTTTTCCATGAGTCATGGCGCGATCGTCGCGACAGCCCCGCAGGTGGCGGACTGCCATCATGCCGGCGAAGGGCCGCTTCGCACTGGAATTCCCGTCGTGGTTGATTTGTTTCCTCGCGACGACGCATCCATGTACTGGGGCGACTGCACGCGGACGGTTGTGCATGGAAGCCCGTCCGACGTGGTCGTGTCAATGCATCGTGCTGTGGTAGATGCGAAACAGGCGGCGATCACAGCCCTACGCCCTGGAGCAACGGGGTCGATGGTCCATGAGGCGGCCGAAAGCCTCCTTCGCCAACGAGGATTCGACACATCACGCGGGACGATCACCGACCATCCCAGCATCCAACACGGTACCGGACACGGCATCGGGCTGGATGTGCATGAGCCCATATTGCTCGATCATGGCGGCGGCGAAATTTTCGCTGGCGAAGTCTTTACAGTTGAACCAGGTCTCTATGGCCGCAAAGACGGCGGCGTTCGCGTCGAAGACATGCTTGTTGTCACCGAGACCGGCCCCAGCAACCTGAATAGGTTGCACGAGGGCCTCGATTGGTCAACTTAAACGATCGACTTACGGTCGTAATTTCCAACCGACCACGATGCCGAGTCCAAATGCCCACATCGCAGCGACGTCTGGCTTTTCGCGGGCGTAGTCTCGTAGCAATTCAAAGATATCCTTCGCTGGTTCCGCGACGTAGTGCGTCGCAGCTTCTTGGCCCATAGATGCGGCCGTGTCGGCGACCCGATGCATGCCGTTCTTGGTGCGCGAAGTCAATTCAGGACTCGACGGTTTCGTTTGGGAAGTAGCTGATTCAGCCATTTTTGCTTTCCTCGTAAGGGTTAAGATCGGACGGTTAATATCGGTGGCTCGACACTGTCTCTGGTTGCGAGTTGCCACCGGTGTCACTCGCAAACGATTCTCGCCGAAGCACATTACGCGGTGACGTATCCGGCTTCAAAATCACCGCTTTCATCCACTTCAAGTTTTCAGAAAATTCCGATTTGGTTTCACTCAGTGCCGACATCGCCGCGTTCACCGAAGCATACGCGACCGCTAGCAAGACGGCGGCGACGGCAACCGACAAGATAGATACGCCTAACAAGCTATAACCGATGGGCCACTCAAATACGTCATAAAGAACCCATCCAATACCGACGAGCATGACAGTCAAACTCGAGCCGAGAATGGCAATGCCGATACTAACAAGAATGCCCGCTTTCACCACTTTATCGCTGGCAACTTTGCCATCCAGCGACAGTAATTCCCACTGCAACTCACACAGGCTCACGACATCGCGTACGATTCGTCCGATTCCTTGTTCTCTTGTCATTGTTCAGTACCCTTCACACTCACTTGGTCGGCTTAATTAACACGCTCATTCTGTCGTTCAAGTTGACGCTAGCCACCGAACAATCGACTTCGTTTGACCAGCCAACCGAGCGTGAGCCCGACAACGACCGCGGCGGGCAAAAGCATGGCAAGTTGCTTCTCGCTCATTTCCGTCGACGCCGGCGCTGACATCTCCGACCGTCGCAGGTCCAGTTGGTCACTTCCGGGCAGGGTCGCATATCCCGTGCGTTCACGTTTGATTTCGTTCAAAGCTTCGTCAACTCGGTTTGGGGCAATCATCGTTGTGGCTCCGAGCGAAATGAACTCGATCGATCATACGGACTCGTGGGGCCCGAATTACTTCGAGGCCGCCCCATCGATTGGCTAAATTGAGACGCGATCTGCCGCGTCGCGAAAGTGGCTCCACTTCGTAGGGCCAACGTCAATAGCGAGCCCAGCATGCCGCTGAGGAACGACGACTTTTGCACTTCTTCCTCATGCTGTTCTTGCGATCGGAACGGGAGCGCACGTGACAGTCGCGATGCCTTCTCGTGAATCACTTGGCGTGGCCGTTGTTTCGCGGGCACCACGCTGTAGGCCACGATCGCTACCACTGAAGCGGCCAGCCAAGGATGCCGGCGCAACTGAACCTTCCAGTCGAAGTAGTCTTTCACTTCGCTCTTGGCGGCGTCCATGTGGTACGGCATCTCGCAACGAATCTCTTGCATTCGCTGCCGAATCGCTTCACTCTGTTTTTTGGTCGCGGTGGTAGACATGTCATCAAGTCCTTCGTGGGTTTCGCAAAAACACGCCCGTGCGATTCGCTTCCGCGAACTAGCGACGACGTCCCATGAAGAACACTGCACCAGCGACGATACCCACACCGAATGCGATCAGTAATGATTCGGTTGGACGGGTTCGGACACTGTGTGAGACTCGCTTGGCGAAGTCTTCGCCAAACTCGCCGGCGCGGTCGTAGCCATCGCGAAGATAATCCGAAGCATCGGCGGCATAATGGGACGTTGCATCACCAACGCGACGACCGAGCGAATTGCCGTCGGACACGACGTCCGATAGAAATCTTTCGATGCTGCTTCGCGTTTCACCGGTTTTCTGTTGAATCAATCCGATCAACTGGTCGGCTTGGCCGCGAAAACGTGATAGATCATCGTCGCTTAATTGTGCCCAATGCTCCTGCAAGCGACCCTTGACTTGATTCCAGTTTCCTAAGATCTCTTCTCGTGTGACCATGACTCTCTCCTGCTGGGCTACGTGTGTGTGTTCGGTCGAGAGCTGTTGGGGTGGTTGCTCTCTCCGATTGCACATCCTATGCACAAGCCGTGCCAATCCCAGGAAATGGCCTAGTTAGCGAGGATTCGCGACGTCGGGCAACGTTGCCCGCGTCGGTGTTTGACCGATAGACGTCCACTCGTCGCAAACAAGCCGACAATGCGACCACGCGGGTGATTTAATCTCAAGTTGCTGTCTACGCAAGTATTTTCTGGTTGACTAAGCAAGGATTTCGTGGATAACGCGAGGTGGTTCGACGCCGGTGAGTCGTTGATCGAGTCCTTGGTGCCGATAGCTGAGCCGGCGATCATCGATTCCCATGCAGTGCAGGATCGTCGCGTTGAGGTCGTTCAGGTGCACTGGGTTCTCGACCACGTTGTAGCTGAAATCATCGGTTTCTCCGTACGTCATGCCTCGCTTGACGCCGCCGCCAGCCATCCACATGCAAAAGTTCCGCGGATGATGATCTCGGCCGTAGTTGTCATTGGTCAATGTTCCCTGCGAGTAAACGGTGCGTCCGAACTCACCGCCAAACACGACAAGAGTTTCATCGAGCAAACCTCGTTGCTTGAGATCTTTCAGTAGCGCGGCGGTCGGTTGGTCCACGTCCATGCATTGGCCTTTGATCAACTTTGGCAAGTTGTTGTGTTGGTCCCATCCGCGGTGCAGCACTTGGACGCACCTTACGCCGCGTTCGATAAGTCGACGCGCCATGATCGCACTCGATGCGAACGACCCTTTCTTTTCGACATCCGGTCCATACATCTCGAGCGTTTCTTTGCTCTCACTGGTCAGGTCGGTGAGTTCCGGAACACTCGTCTGCATCCGGAACGCCATCTCGTACTGTGCAATCCGCGTTTGCGTTTCTGGATCACCAAACCGCTCGTAGTTCTGTTGGTTCAATTGATTCAGTGCATCAAGCATCACACGTCGATCGGAACCGGTGACTCCCGGTGGATTCTCGATGTAGAGCACGGGGTCACCGGCGCTTCGAAGCGCGACGCCGTTGAAACTGCTCGGCAGGAACCCGCTGCTCCACATGCGTGTGAACAACGCTTGTGCTTGGCTTGCCGCTGGAAACATCGGCGTGAACACGACGAATGCGGGTAAGTCGTTGCTCTCGCTTCCCAGTCCATAGCTCAACCACGATCCGAGACTGGGCTTCCCCGGAATCTCGCTACCGGTCATGACAAAGGTGCACGCGGGGTCATGATTAATCGCCTCAGTGCTCACAGTTTTGATCATCGTGATATCGTCGGCAATTCCCTGCATATGCGGGATGAGCTCACTCATCAGCATGCCGCTTTGCCCACAAGGCTTGAATGCGAACATGCTCGGCGCAACCGGAAAACGTGCTTGTCCGCTCGTCATGGTCGTAATTCGTTGGCCATTTCTAACCGAGTCGGGAAGTTCCTGGTCAAAGTATTTTTGGAGACCTGGCTTGTAATCGAACATGTCCAGTTGCGACGGGGCACCATTCATGTGCAGGTAAATCAATCGCTTTGCACGTGGGGCAAAATGGGGAAGCCCAGGAAGCGGTCGATGCACAAGATCATTCGACTCATGAATCAGAGGCGTTTGACTCACGGGCGCCGACCCGGACGACTCGGACTGGAGCAAGCTCGATAGTGCTAGTCCCCCGACGCTGAGTCCTGCACCGGAAAAAAACTGGCGCCGCGTGGCAAGTAGATGACGATGTTGAATTGGATGCATGGTTCAGTTCTTGGTGACAGTCTCGTCGAGATTCAGTATCAGGTTCGCCAGCAGCGTGTAGGCGGCTAACTCAGACGCGTCGAGCGTTTCATCGACCGGGCTTTCGCCGTACTGAACCAGCCGTTTAGATGCTTCACTGTCTTCACGGTAACGCTGGGCATGCTTTGCCAGTGTCGCCAGCGCAATTTCCATCTCCAGGGTCGTCGGTGGACGTGCCGTCGCGGCTAGCCAACCCCATTCGATTCGTGATTCATCCAATTTTGCTTGGTGCAGCATCCGCGTTGCGAATTGTCGCGCGGCTTCGACATGCTGAACATCATTGAGCAATTGCAACGCTTGCATCGGTGTGTTGCTTCGCTCACGTCGCGAACAACTGAGTTCCCGATTGGGCGCGTCGAACGTTGACATAAATGGAGGCGGGGCAGTTCGCTTGAGAAACGTGTAGAGACTGCGTCGATAAAGCGCTTCGCCTTTGTCTTGGACGTAATTCTTGGTATTGCTACCGCCGAAGGCGACCGGCTCCCAGATCTCCGGTGGTTGGTACGGTCTGACCGCCGCTCCGCCCACTTGGTCGACCATCAATCCACTTATGAACAATGCTTGGTCACGCAACACTTCGGCATCCAATCGCAGCCTTGGCGCTCGGGACAGCAAGCGATTCTCGGGATCGATTTCCAAGGCTCGCAGCGTGACGAGGGAGCTTTGTCGATACGCGTGGCTGGTCAAAATCAGCTTGACTAGCTTTCGGACGTCCCAGTGTTGTTCGACGAATTCGATTGCCAACCAATCCAGTAGCTCGGGGTGGATCGGAGGATCGCCTTGCGAACCAAAGTCCGCACTGGTCCGAACGATTCCCGTGCCGAATAGCTGTTGCCAAATTCGATTGACCGTCACGCGAGCCGTCAATGGATGTTCGCCGCTGACCAACCAATTCGCCAAGTCGAGGCGGTTGACCGTTCTGTCCTCGGGTCCGGCGAGCGATGGCAAGAACGACGGGACAGCACGAGAGACCTTTTCACCCGGCTTGTCATAAGCACCTCGCAACATCACAAAACTTTCGCGGGGCTGTGGCAGGTCGGCCATGATGAACGTCAAGGGAACTTGTTGGTCCAGTTCCGTCTTTTTGGTTTGGACGGTTAACTTTGCTGCGCGAGCATCGGCGACTAGCTCCGTCGATCCCGTAAAAAAATTCTCTAACCAGAACTTGAACAACTGACTGGTTTCTTCGTCGGTCCACTGGTCCGGTTGTTTGGCTCGCACGAGTTCGCGAAGTCCATCGGGTAAATCATTGTTGCGTTTGCCCGCATTTTGTTTCTGCCATGCGGACCATGACCATGTTGCATCCTTGGCCGTGTCCACGCTGGAACGGACACCGAGATGATCCCATGTGACCGTGCCTGCATACTGGGTGAATGCAAAGCCAGAAATCTTGACGCCGGGCTTGAGCCCCATTTTTGATGCGTTGACTTCGAGACGAACCCACTTGCCCGTTTCAGGCAAGTCGCCCATCAATACTTTTTCCGTGGTGTCGGATTTGCCAAAGGGGATTTTGCTTTCGTCGCCCCAGACGGCACGATGTTTCCACGCATCGCTGTGAAATTGGATCATGATGGCATCCGGACGGTCCTCGGGATCCAGGAAGCAACTCACGAATACTTTGCCACCGGCGGGAATGACGAATTCAGCCGCCCCCGACTGGTAGAAATCCTGCTCCAGTCCAGTTGCTTGACGTCGCAGGGCGCGCTCGCCGCTGTCGACCTTGCCGTCGGCTTTGGTTACGAACGAAGATTCACCGCCGGCTCGTTCGACGTTGGCTCCCGAGGGAAAATCATCTTCGAACCATACTTGTTCACTGGTGAGAATTGCTGGTGCAGGATCGACGGATGCCGGATCGACGTACTCGATCGAATCCAACTTGGCACGGATCTCAGCCTCGATGGCGACAAGTCGTTCATCAAACTCTTTGATCGCCGCCGATTGCTCGTCGGTGTACAACTTCAATATCGGCGGAGTGTCGATACGATTACCATCCATGGCGGGATCCGCCGCGCTGTGAAAGAACGCATACATCGAATAGAAATCACGGGCTGAGATCGGATCGAATTTGTGATCGTGGCATACGGCGCAACCGGCGGTGAGGCCCATCCAAACCTCCGCCGTGGTTGTTGTTCGGTCGACGGCGTATCGGAAGACCCACTCCTCATTGATGCTGCCGCCTTCGCTGGTGGACACATTGCAGCGATTGAAGCCCGAGGCGATCAGTTGGTCACGAGAAGGATTATCAAGCAGATCCCCCGCGAGTTGCCAGCGTGTGAACTCATCAAACGGTAGGTTCTGCCGGAAGGCGCGAACGACCCAATCGCGGTACGGCCACATCGATCGCTCGTTGTCCAAATGCAACCCGTGCGTGTCGGCGTACCGTGCCAAGTCGAGCCAATAGCGAGCCATGTGTTCGCCATAAGTGACTCGGCTCATCAGGTCATCAATGAGCTTTTCGTAGGCGCCCGTCGAGTCATCCGCGACGAATGCTTGGACCTCACTTGGCGTCGGTGGCAGCCCGGTGAGATCGAGTGTAACGCGTCGAATGAGCGTGCGGCGATCGGCCAGCGGTGACGCAGTGAGTCCCTCCTCTTGCATTTTCTTTTGAAGAAACGCATCGATCGGGTTGGATACCGTCGACGAGTCGAGGGTCGGTACCGTCGGCTTGATCGGTGCGACAAAAGACCAATGTTGTTGATACTCGGCGCCGCTTTCGATCCAACGACGGATGAGCTCGCGTTCATGGTCATCGAGAGGTTTGTTCGCCTCCTTGGGCGGCATCAACTCGGATTCGTCGCTAGTGGTGATACGGTTCCAGAGCTCGCTCTGGTTGATTTTGCCGGGGACGATAGCTCCGGTTTCCAACGCCGACTGAGCCACATCGAGGCGCAAGTCCGCTTCACGGGTCGATTCATCGGGACCGTGACAGGCGAAGCATTTTTCCGACAGAATCGAACGAATGTCGCGAGTGAACGAAATCTGGTCTTCGGCGTTGACGGACGCGAGCAATACAAGGGTCAAAAACGTCGAAAGGCTGATTCGAAAGGTGGGAAGCATCGTGGCGGTTCACACGAGGGGCCGAGTTGGGTGGGCCCCTCATTGTAAACTACCGACGATGCCGATACTTGCCCGAACCGATCAGACCAAGTCAGCCAATAACCCGAGCGGCTCGTTGGTCTCGTTTTCCTCGACCGAAGCCGGTTCGGCCCAGACGTCGTCAATCGCCGACGATGACATAAAGGTCGGAGAACTTGCCAAGACTTCATCGCTAGTGCCCATCAACGGCGAATCAGGCTGGGCCAGTACGGCATCGACCGCGGATCTGTCGGGTGTCGATGTGGTTGACCCAGTCGTGCTTGGCGACGAAAGCTGCATCGGAATCAGTTCGCCCGATGCTCCGCCCAATGGTGATGACTGGTCTTGGCGATTGAGGAAGTTGATCACCTGGAGAGCGTCGGCTGCGGTAACGTTTCCATCTCGGTTGACGTCCATGAAGGTCGTCGCGCCCGCCGGTGCTTCGCCTTCGGCAAGACCTAACTGGTTGAGCGTGTTGATGACAGCCAATGCGTCAGCTGCGGTCGTTGTCCCGCTAGCTGTCGTGTCCGTCGGCTCGAAAATATTAGTCGGCGGCGAATTGGAAAGCGCATCCGCTCCGGCGGACGATTGGACGCTGTAGAGGCGGTCACTCGTTTGAGCCTCAAAGATGATTGCATACAACTGGCCGGCGATGACATCCAAAGTAGCGACGCCATTTGCAAAGCTTCCCACGGGTTGAGCATTCTCATCGACGAATTGCACCGTCTCGAACGCGGCGGCCGTTCCGATCGGCACCACCGTCACTGTGGTTTCGCTCACGGCTTTGAAAATGATGGCTGACGGAATGCTATTGCCTGGCACGACGTGCGGCCGTGCGACAAGCGTCGGGATAAAGATTTGAGTGTTTCCCGACGTCGCGTCATCATTGAGGATCGTGCCGGTGGCGGTTTCATTGCCAATCACCGCGGTCCCAGAGGCGTTACTCAGTGTGGCGATGAACGTCTCATTGGTTTCGATCGTGGTATCGCCGGACACATTGATCGTGATCGTCGCGGTCGACTCACCGGCGGCGAACGAGACGCTACCGCTGGGGAAGCTGCCTCCGAAGTCCGTCGCATCGGCGGCATTCGCTCCTGTGCCGCTGACGGAAAAGTCGGCTGTGGTGCTGGTTGAAGTATCGCCCGCGCGAGTTACCGTGAAGGTGAACGTTGTCGATCCCGAGTTTCCTTCGTTCTTGTTCGCATCGGTTGCCGCGATTGACAAGGTTTCAACCGCTGGTTCCGCGTCATCATTGATGATCGTGCCGATCGCCGACGCAGTCGTGAGTATCGCACCGCCGGATGGATTGCTGAGTGTTACCGTAAACGCCTCATCCGGCTCGACGTTCGTGTCACCACTCACGTTGATGGTAACGGTTTGACTGGTCTCGCCGGCGGCGAACGTCACGCTGCCGCTTGGAAGGGTACCGCCAAAGTCCACCGCATTGGCTGCATTCGTGCCGCTGCCCGAGACGACAAAATCGACCGTGGTTACGCCCGTCGTATCGACCGCTCGAGTGACGGTGAAGGTAAACGGCGTGGTTCCCGCGTCGCCTTCGTTGTTGTTCGCATTGGTCGCAGCGATTGCCAGCGTCGGAACGTCAGGTGCGGCGTCGTCATTGACAACCGTTCCGATCGCCGACGCCGTTACCAATACCGAGTCTCCCGAGGGATTGCTTAGCGTGACTGTAAATGATTCGTCGGGTTCGAACGTTGTGTCGCCGTTAACGTTGATCGTCACGACTTGGCTGGTCTCTCCAGCAGCAAACGTCACGGCACCAGTTGGGAAGGTACCGCCAAAGTCCGCTGCGTTGGCCGCATTCGAACCGCTGCCCGTGACAACGAAATCCACCGTCGTCACGCCGGACGTGTCAGCAGCTCGTGTGACGGTGAAAGTGAAAGCGGTGGTTCCTGCATCGCCTTCGTCCTTGTTGGCATCGGTGGCCACAATCGCCAGCGTCGCTTGGACAGGCGTGTCCAATTCGGACTCGAACGCACCAATATCGATCGCGTCACCTTGGGGTCGCGTCACACCGCGTTGGTCAACGTCTAATCCAGCTGCGGTTCCGGCATTGAGCGCCGGGCTGGTGGCTAATAAAGCGATCGTTTGAGTCGGCCCGCCGTTATCTGCCAACGTCGCGAGTCCCGCATCAACGTCCGTTAAATCGGACGTTGCCAGGCCAGCAAGAGTCGCATCGGTCGTGTTGCCAATCAAATTGTTACCGCCGCTCGTGAGCGCTCCCGAGACATCGGGACCCGTTGACGCGGTATTGCTGGCGATGATTGAGTTGACAGAGTTGACGTCACCGGCCAGTGAGCTGATTCCGCCACCGGTTGCAGCGGTATTGCGGGCGATGGTCACGCCCGTCAACGTCACCGTCGCACCCTGGCTCGCAATCCCGCCACCACTTTCGGTCGCGGTGTTGCCAGTGATGGTCGAATTGGAGATCACGATGTCCCCCGTGGTTCCCATGTTGAAGACACCACCACCATCGCCGGACGAATTGCCCGCAATGGTGGAGCTAAGCACGGTGAGCGTTCCCGCCGCGCTATTCCATAGCCCGCCGCCTTCGTTTGCCGCCGTGTTTCCGGAAACGGTCGTGTCGACGACGGTCACTTCACCGTCGCCCGACGTATGAACGCCACCGCCATTGCCAGGCGATGCGACTCCGGCGGGGCCGGTCACGTTAGCGTCCAGCGTCGATTCGGTGATCGTGGTGGTCGACCCCGCAGTAACTTCGATGCCGCCGCCGGCGCGATTCGATGTGTTCGCTGAGATCGTGGTTCCATCGACCGTGAGCGTACCGCCGAAGTTCAAGATGCCGCCGCCGGAACCTGCGGTACCGTCGGCAGTGTTGTTGGAGATGGTTCCGCCGACAACGTTGAGCGTCCCACCGTTGTTGAACAAGCCGCCGCCGCCATCATCGGCAGCGGGACCGGACGCGGTGTTGCCAGTGATCGAAGTCGACGTGACAGTCATTGCTCCCGAACCGTTCCACAGCCCGCCACCTTCGAGCGCGGCAATGTTTCCGGAGACGGTCGAACCCGTGATCGTGGCGTTCCCATTGCCGGTGATGTGAAAACCGCCGCCGTTGCCCGGCGAAGCAGTCCCAGTCGGACCCG
>JBGSKM010000117.1:0-13331 GCA_041741195.1 Pirellulaceae bacterium | reverse complement strand
GCACCAAGCATCGAGGCACCAAGCATCGAGGCACCAAGCATCGAGGCACCAAGCATCGAGGCACCAAGCATCGAGGCACCAAGCATCGAGGCACCAAGCATCGAGGCACCAAGCATCCGGGACACGAGCGATCCGCAAACGCGTTACTCGTAGTCCCATTTCATGATCCACGGATCTTGGAATTGACGTTGCATTGCTTTTAACTTGGCCTTGTAGGTTTCCAGGACATCTTGGTGTCCTGGGCTTGCGGCAAGGTTTTGACTTTCGGTCGGATCCGCTTCGATATCAAAAAGTTCGAACTGTGGACGTTGGACATATTCGCCCACGGTCTTGGTGCCGTAGGGAGCGTCTTTCCCCTTGGCCCACTGGGCTTGCCAGCTGCTGGCATCCCAAAGGTCCGACGCGAACGGGTACGGCAGCGGGTGGGCGATGTTCCAAATCAATTTGTACTTGCGATCGCGAACGACCCGCATTGGGTAGTACATCTGGATCTCGTGGAACGTGTGGGACGCGAAGAGCGTTTGGTGATGCTCGTCGGCCGGCTGCGCCAGACAATGCATCCACGAGCGGCCGTGATACGTGTCGAATGGTTGGCCACCATCGAGATTTTCTTGGGGAGCGACTCCGCGCTTCTTCCAGTATTGGTTCCCGTTGACCAGATGCGTCGGCGCGTTTTTTGACGCGTCGAGTCCACCGGCAAAGTCGAGTAAGGTCGGCGTGATGTCGATGTGGCTGATCAATGCGTCTGACTCCACCCCGCGATGTGACTGGTAGGGATCGCGCACGACCATCGGAACCCGCAAGCCACCTTCGTACACGGTGGTTTTGCCGCCGGCGAACGCCATCCCGTGATCGCTGGTAAAGACGATCAAGGTCTTGTCGAACAAATCAGCCTCTTTGAGAATCTCGACCAAGCGGCCGACGCCTTGATCGACGCGCGAGCACGATTGGTAGTACTGGGCGAGTTCCTCGCGGGTTTCGGCCGTATCGGGCAAGAAGCTCGGCACGACGACTTGCGCGGGATCAAAAAACACCTCATCGATGCCGGGACGCTGACGTCGATGGGGCAGGTTTCCGAACAAATCGGCCTTGAGCTCCAGCTTCGAATCTTCGTCCTTGCCGCCCCCGCGGTGCGGATCGTCGGTCGCAAAGTAGAGAAAGAATGGCCGATCGTCGTCGCGCCGAGTGATGAAATCGCGAGCTTTCTCCGCCATCTCCACGGCATTGCGAGCGCTCCCTTTCAAGTAAGTCTCGAAGTGAAAGACTTCTTCGGGAGCCACGTGATACTTGCCGATTTGTCCGGTGCGATAACCTGCGAGCGCCATTACCCTCGGAAGGGAGAGTGAAACGACATCGGGGAACGAGGCGAATTTGTGGTAATGGTGCTGATGCCCGAACTGGCCATTGCGATGGTTGTGCAAACCACTCATCACCACACTGCGACTGGCACTGCATGACGCGGTGGTGGCAAACACATTACGAAAGATCACACCGTCTTTGGCAATCGCATCGATCGCCGGGGTCACCGCAACGGGATCTCCGTAGCAACCGAGGGTGGGGCTTTCGTCGTCCGTGATGATAAACAGAACGTTTTTCTCAGCGGCAACGGCGTCGTTCACCTTTGTGACAACGCCGGCGAGCCACGACACCGCGGCGATGGCAAGCAAAAAATGAGGAACGCGGGCGGGAGTTTGCATCGGAAGCTTCGGGGATCGCAAGAAAGTGGAGTTTCGTCGACAGGCTGAATCGGCCCTTCATTGTAGCTCAGTCGTCATGAGCAGCGGAAATGTCTACAATCGCCGTCATGGTCAA
Source organism: Pirellulaceae bacterium (assembly GCA_041741195.1). Taxonomy (GTDB): domain Bacteria; phylum Planctomycetota; class Planctomycetia; order Pirellulales; family Pirellulaceae; genus JBBSJZ01. The sequence continues at coordinate 11,519 of JBGSKM010000117.1, read as the reverse complement.
CGTCGCAAGCGAAACGAAACCTGCGAGATCACTGCGGGATCTATTGCCTCGTTTTGGGCTGTCTAGTTTTCGCCCCGGGCAAGAGGAGATCGTGCAGGCCGTTGATGCCGGTAGCGACGTCATGTGCGTGATGCCAACGGGCGGCGGCAAGAGCTTGTGTTACCAATTGCCGAGTCTCGCTCGCGAGGGAACGACCATCGTGGTTTCCCCCCTGATCGCGCTGATGAAAGATCAAGTCGACACGCTGGACCGCTTGGGAATCTCGGCACGGTTGATCAACAGTAGCCTGTCGGTGGCCCAGCAGAGCGACGTGATGGACGAGTTGGCGCGAGGCGCCATTGATCTGATTTACGTCGCGCCCGAGCGGCTTCGGAATAGTCGATTCTTGGAGTCCGTGGCCAGTGCCAACATTTCTTTGTTGGCGGTCGATGAGGCGCACTGTGTCAGCGAATGGGGTCACGACTTTCGACCTGACTACGCAAGATTGGGTCATTTTCGCAAGCGTTACTTGAACAACGTTCAAACGATCGCGTTGACCGCGACGGCCACACCGACGGTGCGTGATGACATCACCGAGTTGCTTGGGCTGCAGACAGCACAGCATTTTGTCACCGGATTCGCCAGAACCAATTTGCGTTTTCGCGTGACGCACTGCAAAACTGACCAGGAGAAAGACGGTCACATCAGCGATTACTTGCAGCACCAGTCGGGCGCCGGAATTATTTACGCCGCGACGCGCAAACGTTGCGAAGAGGTCGCCGAACGATTGACACAATTGACCCAGCGTCAAATCGGCGTCTACCATGCCGGGCTCGATGGTGCATCGCGCCATCGAGTGCAGGAGGCATTCATGGGCGGCGATTTGTCCGCGATCGTGGCCACCAATGCATTCGGGATGGGCATCGACAAATCGGACATTCGATTTGTCATTCACTACAACATGCCCGGCAGCTTGGAAGCGTATTACCAAGAGGCCGGACGCGCCGGTCGCGACGGCGAAATGAGCGACTGCTTGCTGTTGTTTTCCTACAGCGATCGCTACATCCAAGAGTTCTTTATCGAGAATCGTTATCCGTCGCAGGAAACGGTTCGCAAGGTCTTTGATTTCTTGCTCTCGCGACCCGAGGACCCGATCGAGCTGACGTTGGAACAGGTGCGCGACGCGATCAGTGTGAAGGACGGCAGTGAGGCAATCGGGACCTCCGAAACGTTGCTCGCCAAAGCGAATGTGCTGCGACGATTGGATAGCAACGCCAATCATGCGATGGTCCGTATCGACTCCGAGGCCGCGACGATGCTGGACTACTTGCCAAAAGAAGCCAAGATACGTCGTCGAGTGATGTCGGCCATCGAAAAAATCGTCGGCAAACGTCGTGGCGAAGATGTGTTTGTGCGGCCCGATCGACTGGCGGAGATGGCCAAAGTGGATCGCGAGCAACTGACGCGAACGCTTCGCGAGTTAACCAAGTTGCGAGCATTCGATTACGTGCCGCCGTTCCGTGGCCGAGCCGTTCATGTGACTCAGCGGGATGTTCCTTTTGACAAGCTGCAAATCGACTTCGACGAACTCGCGCGGCGCAAGGCGGCCGAGTTCGAAAAACTCGAGGCCGTGATCTCGTTGGCGCGTACCGCGACATGTCGCCAGCAAGTGATCTTGAAGTATTTCGGTGATCCCGATTCACGCGACTGTGGTCATTGCGATCGATGTGATACGAGCTACGCGGCGAGCGACAGCCCCATCGCCGTTGCGATGGCCAGTGGAGTCGTGTCGGCAAGCGGTCTCGCCCAGCAGTCGGCCAACAAGTCGGCCGGCTCCGAGGGGATCGATCAAGAATTACTGACGCGAGGCGTGAGGATTGCGCTTAGCGGTGTAAAACGAATGCACGGCCGATTTGGCAAGAACCTTGTCGCCCAAATGCTCTGTGGGTCCAAGAACAAAAAACTCACGCAGTGGAAGCTCAATCGGTTGAGCACCTATGCGTTGCTGTCGGCGCTTCGGCAAAGTGACGTGGTCGAGATTCTCGACGCGCTCGTCGAAGCTGGGCTGGTGGCGCAGCGTGAAGTGGATGACCGGCGGCCGACAATCGATTTAACGCCGCTGGGTGAAAAGGTGATGCACGCCACCGAGCCGGTGCCCGGTTCGGTGCAAATCAAGTACGCACTTGCGCGTCGACTCGTTGCCACCGTCCGCGGGCTGGAAAAAAACTCGACCGCAAGCGAGCCAGACTCCGTCGAGTCGGTTGCGACAAGCAGCGCTTCGATGGAATCAGCGAATGCAAGTTCGGATGATTCGAATGAAATTTCCGATGAAACACGAGAACTGGTCGAGGTCCTTCGCCGGTGGCGAAGGAAAATGTCCGCTGCCTTAGGAATTCCGGCGTATCGATTGTTGACCAACGCGGTGATCGATCGAATCGCTGACGCAAAGCCACGCGACATTACAGAATTGCGGTACATCAATGGTGTTGGCGACGCAACCGTGACCGAATTTGGTAGCGATATCCTGCTGCTAGTTGAACGCGGACGATCCAGCGATTCCCGATCGACGGTTTCAACCCCGAGCACCTCGATTTCAACCCGGAGCACGGCGTCGAGCGATGAGGCCATGCCCCCAGCCCCGAGGCGGGAGCTGGAAACGGAAACGACTCCAGCGCTCTCCAGTGATACGGCGTCTCCACTGGCTCCAGAATCTCCAAAGTTCACGGAGGCATCAATCGAAGCGTCGGTCGAGGCGGTCCAGGGATCACCTGAGCATTCGGAAACTGACAATTTGGCACAAGTCGAGCGAGATCGTGCGACCGATGCTTACTGGACCTGGCGACTTTTTCGCGACGGATACACCGCAGACCAAATTGCCAAGATACGACGCTGCGAGCGGGCGGCACTGAAGCTAGATCTCGAAATTGCCGAACAATTGGGCCACGAGATTCGTGCTGAGTGGAATGGTTGAGAGAGATTGTTGGATGGGAAGCTCGGCTAGAAAGCAATTCGGCCCCGCATGCTGGGCCCGGTTAGCCGAAAATTAGCCTTGTCGGTACAATCCTTGCAAAGCTCTCTCTAGCTCGACAATTAACTACCCGATCGGCGGACTTGACACATTGCCCGCCACGAAAGGTTTTCGATGGATAATAGGCCTGAGGATTCGAACTCCGGGGCAGAGTCACGAGGTCGCCGAGGCAACAACTCGCTGTTGATTTTTCTGGTGGTGGCCGGCTTGGTCGCGATGCTGTTCTTCAATCGCGGTACCGAGCGCTCGGAAATCCCCGCAAGTTTCTTCCAGGACCAACTGGCAAAGAACAATATCGAGACGGTCAGCATCGGCGAAAGGCGTGTCTTGGGCACGTTCAAACACCGCCCCAATGCACCGACGGTGATGCTCGAAAGCGGTCGCACAGTCAACACGGAAAAGGACGGTAAGCCGGTCCAGTTGCTCAAGGAGTTCTACTTCAATCGCTCGTTGGACAATGGGGCGGTCGTGCGCTTGGAAGAACAGCTTCAAGACAACGATGTTCCCTACGAAGTGCTGCCACCGGATAACACTCAACAAATCTTAAGCGCGATCGTGTTCATCGGATTGCCGATCGCGATTCTTGTGTTCGTGTTCATGATGATTCGACGCACTCGTAGTGACATGATGGGTGGCGGGTTTCTCTCGGGTTTCAGTAAAAGCCCCGCGAAACGTTACGAGGCGAATGAGCAGGTCATCACGTTCAACGAGGTCGCGGGACTTGACGGTGTCAAAGCCGACTTGCAGGAAATCGTCGATTATCTCAAGACGCCCGAGAGGTTCCAAAAGCTCGGTGGGCGAGTCCCGCGAGGCGTGTTGCTCAACGGCCCTCCCGGCACGGGGAAGACGCTGTTGGCCCGTGCGGTCGCCGGCGAAGCCGATGTGCCGTTCTTTAGCGTCAACGGCAGCGAATTCATCCAGATGTTTGTCGGCGTCGGTGCCAGCCGCGTGCGAGACCTGTTCAAGACGGCAAAAGAGCATAGCCCAGCGATCATCTTCATTGACGAAATCGACGCGGTCGGTCGCCAGCGCGGTGCAGGTTTGGGTGGCGGTCACGACGAACGCGAACAAACGCTCAACCAGATTCTGGGTGAAATGGATGGTTTCAGCCCCAATCAAACGGTGATTGTCGTGGCTGCTACCAACCGGCCCGATGTCCTCGATCCGGCGCTGCTTCGTCCGGGCCGTTTCGACCGCCACATCACGGTCGGTCGTCCGACAATGAAGGGCCGCGAAGAAATTTTCAAGGTTCATGTTCGCGATGTGCCGCTTGCGGATGATGTCGATCTCAAACGTCTAGCCGCTGGTACCGTCGGACTGACTGGCGCCGACATTCGCAACATGGTCAACGAGGCGGCGCTGTGGGCGGCCCGCCAAGACCACAAAATGGTCTCAATGGAAGACTTTGACTATGCCCGCGACAAGATCTTGATGGGCGCCAAACGTGAGGAAGTGCTCCAAGATAGCGAGAAAGAAAAGACCGCATATCACGAAGCTGGGCACACTCTCACCGCATGGCATCTCGAAGGTGCCTACGTGGTCCACAAGGTAACGATCATTCCGCGTGGTCGAGCTCTCGGTGCGACGCAATATGTTCCTAGCGAAGATCGATTGAGCGTGAGCAAGAATGAGTTGGAGCACCAGTTGATCGTGTTGTTAGGCGGCCGGGCGGCGGAAAAAATTGTCTACAGCGAAACTTGCGTCGGCGCGGAGAACGACCTCGAACGAGCCACAAGCATCGCTCGGCGAATGGTGACCCACTGGGGTATGTCGACCAAGATCGGACCGGTGAGTTACAAAACCAGTGACGAGGATCCATTTCTTGGCCGCGAGATTCACCAGCAACGACAATTTAGCGAGCACACCCAAGAACTGATCGATGAGGAGGTCGCGAGAATCCTGCTCGAGGCTGACCAGAAAGCGGAACAATTGCTCCGCGAGCATCGATCGGAACTGGAGTCCGTGACGCGTGCACTCTTGGAACGCGAAGAGTTGAGTGAAATCGAGTTGACGGATTTACTCGGACCCTCCGTGCATGAGCTTCATCCCGATCGAAATTGGAAGCCGAAAAATGAGGTCACGATTGCGCCCGAAGACGCGGCTGAACACACCCCCGGCCCAGTGGTTCGCCGTGGTGATAGCGGATCGTCCAAGTGACGTATTAACGGATGGCCAAAAAAGCCTCAAAGTATCGCGCTGATTTTCGCAAGAGTCATCAGGGGCGGGTGCGCAGCGGCGATTTGACTCGTGAGTTTGCGACGGGCGATCGAGACAAACTTGCCGATGCCGTTCATGGCGAACGAGTGAGCGGAAAAGGGGAACTGACCCGCAAGCGAACTGTCATCGGTTCGCAATCGGAACCTGACCAAACCGCGGGAATGTCAGTCAATTTGGACGTAAGCCAAGACGGCTTGCTCACCGGGCGAGTGATCAGCGTTCATGGGCTGCGCAGCCGCGTGCTGGCCGACGACGGATCGTATTTCGAATGCGCGGTGCGGCGCGTGCTCAAATCGCTGAGCATGGATCAACGCCATGTGGTGGTTGCTGGCGATCGCATCCACTTTCGCGCCGAATCGCCTCACGATGGCATGATCGAAAAAATCGAGCCGCGGCATGGGCTGATTAGCCGGACCAGTCGTGGACGCCAGCACGTCATCGTGGCGAACGTCGACTATTTGATGATCATTGCCAGTGCCGCCGAGCCCATGCTCAAACCCGGCTTGGTGGATCGGTTCTTGCTGACGGCCGAGCAATGCAACGTTCGGCCAATCATCGTTATCAACAAAGTGGATCTCATCGACCCCGTGTCGCTGCAGCCGTTGATTGGTGTGTACGCGTCGCTCGGTTATCGCGTCATCATGACCTCGGCGGAATCGGGGTTGAACATTCGCTTCCTCAAAGAACTGTTACGCGGCAAACAAACGGCGCTCGCGGGACAGAGCGGAGTGGGCAAAAGCAGTCTGCTCAATGCTATTCAGCCGGGTTTGGGTTTAGCGGTGTCCGCGGTTAGCCGCGACAACGACAAGGGCAAACACACGACGACCGCGGCAAAACTAATACCTTTGGAATGCGGCGGCGCGGTATTCGATACGCCGGGAATTCGCCAGTTCCAACTTTGGGGAATCGAAAACAATGAGGTGGCCGGGCTCATGCCGGAGTTTCGACCGTATGTCAGCCAGTGTCGCTATCCAAATTGCTTGCATGTGGAAGAGGATGAGTGTGCGGTGAAGAACGCAGTCGCCGACGGACGCATTGATGCACGGCGGTATGATTCGTATTGTCATTTGATCGAAGAGGACGCGAGTTGATGCGGGGCAATGTCATCTTGCTCGTAGGCTCTGTCATCGCCTTCATCGCGTCGTCGGTGAGTTTCTGCGTGGGGATCGGGCTAAGCTTTTCGCATGAAGGGTGGGGCGAAAATCAATCCGGACTTGCGGGGACGAACGTCACACTTCTCACCGTATCGGCCATTCTGATGACGATCGCGATCGTGATGTTTTGGGTCGGACTGCATCGGCTCGCCAACCCGACAGGCGGCCCCCACTGAGGTGCCTCATGGTCGATCGCAATGATCGTATTAGACGCAGCTCAAATGGACTTGGCGATGGCGTAGATCTCGTCGGCGTCGAGAACCCGATCTTTGGCTTCAAACAGCGAACGAATGGCGGCACGATGAGTTTTCATCTTTAGCCCACCGACACCGATGGCGCCATAACCCACCGCACCTTCGGTTGAACCGCTGATCGGTTTGGCTTTGTCGGCAACAGATATTCCGCCGAGGCCGCTCGGAGGCACGGCATTCAAGTCGATCGCCACGCGAAGAGAGCGGTTGGCGACGAGTTGAGCCTGGGTCGCAAACTCAACGCCCGCCGCGCCACAGGCGATCACGACCTCGCATCCCTCGAGGGCGGACTCGACGGTTGAACCATCGTTGATTCCCAGTGGCGTGATCTGGGGCGACGTCAGGTGTTGTGAGATTTCATTACAGACCTGCTCCGCCCGCGATTGTGATCGGCTCGAAAGTTGAACCAGTGCACCTTCGCTGGCCAACAGGCGGGCGACTCGGCGACCAACCGGACCGGTACCGCCCAGAACCAGGGTTCGAGCCTTCGCCAAATCAACGTGTTTAGCGGCACTGACAACGGCCGCTGCCGCTGTCGTGTTGCAGCCGTTCGCGTCGAGCATCACGCTGACGCGCACCGGACCAAAGAACGTATTTTGAACGGATCGGAAAACAGCCTCGGCGGCGGCGACATCACCGCCACCGATAAAGATTGCTGTCTTCTTCAGTTCCTCGCCGCCGCGAGTAAACATCGCTCCGTGCACAATCGACGTCACTGAAACTGGCTCGACGCTTGCATATCTCAGCAAATGATCGACTCCGGCATCGAGGGCAACGACGGAGTCGAACGAGCTGGGATGGTTGTCACAGTCGAGTTGTATCAGGATCGACTTGGTCATCGGACGATTAGAAGCCCTTGAACGGGTGAGCCGCCGAATCTTTCTGAGCGAGCATCTCGTCGACGCTTGGCTTGTTGCCCATCGCGTTCGCGATTGCCATCTTGGTCGACGAGTAGTTGTAGTTGTAAATCTTTTCGTCGTCTTCGGCTGCGGGGTGAATGAACACGCCACAGACGATCACAAGGTCTTCCGCTTGGTCCTTTGGAATAACGCCGGCGGCAACGCTATCCGCGACCGCCTTGGCCACAGCTGCTTGAGCGGGGCCGAACATTTGGACGGCTTGCTTCATGCCCTTGATGGTGACTTTGGTAACCATCACCGTGGCTGGCTTGACGGCGACATTCGGAGCTAAAACAGCCAGCAAATTGGTGTGACCTTCGCTCTGATTGGCTAGGGCGCTGGCGAATGCTTGGCCAACGGGGCCATTCTTGTCGCCGATCATCAAATCGATGTGGGCAATTTCGTTACCATCGCCATCCAATGCTTCACCAATGTAGAACTGCATCGCTCGGAGCCTTTGTCTAGAGTGCCAAAAATGTGGGGAGATCCGAGCGAGAAATTAGCAAACCGGGACCGCGATGCAACCACCCGCAACAAAACTTGCTGAATTGCCGGACCGTTTGGTTCTGGTTGGCGCGTCCGTGCGGGCTGCAGCACAGTCGGCAAGGCGGGGTGGGTTCCTCGTCGCCGGCGTGGACTTGTTCGGCGATACAGATACTCTCCAGGCGTGCGACCAATATTCTCGCCTCGACCATCCCCAAGGGCCCCAAGCCTTGGAAACGCTCACAGGCGGATCGCCTGTAATCGTCGTGGGTGGTGTCTCTGCCGGCCTGGTGCCCAAAAACGCTGATATCCTCGGTGCGAACAGCGAAACGATTTGCCAGCTTCGACGCCCCGATGTCCTGCGACAAGCCGCACAAGCCTGTGGGTTGCAGTTTCCCGAAACTCTTGTTGATGCCAGAGAAGCTCCTCCCAACCGCCAGAACGTTCGGTGGCTGAAAAAGAAGAACTCCAGTAGCGGAGGGCTGGGTGTTAGCTGGGAGCGTGCTGGCGGCGGCAGCGCGGACGAGTCGAACCAACGGCCGGGAAATCGTCTTCCTCAACCGTACATCTGGCAACAATGGATACCCGGACGAGCCATTGGCGCGACACTTTTTTCCGACGCCTGCGGAATCTCGCTGCTGGGGATCTTCAAGTCACAATTCGTTCGACGGGGATCGAACCCATTTGTCTATGCCGGGTCTTTTGGCCCACTGTCCCGATCGTCAAATGCCCTTGAGATCTCGCCACTCCTGGCCCAGCGGCTGGTGCGATTCGGCGAGATGGTTTCTCAGAAACATCATCTTCGTGGACTCTTCAACGTCGATCTCATTGTCGACCGCCACGCAGCGGGCTGGGTCTTGGAAATCAATCCCCGCTGGACGGCAGCGTCGGAGCTCGTCGAGCGGTCGCTGAGCGAACGCGGATTGCTCGCACCCAACGATTCGCTGATGCGATGGCACGTGATCGCCCAGAACCAATGCCTGCCAATTGCACTGCCATCCGTTCAAGCTGCCGATCACGATTCGGTGTGGATCAAGCGAGTGATCTACGCACCGCGTGACGGTGTCATCAATCCACGGTGCCTTGATGAAATTCCCAACCGTAACAAGGTCGAAATCGCGGATTTGCCTCCGGCACAACGAACGCATGGGCGGGGCGAGCCCGTGCTAACAATCATTACCAAGCTCTCGCCTCATCAACGCCCCACACCGAAGTCACTCAGCCCCTTTGAGCTGCGTGACACGATACGCGCCGTTCGTGGCCACATTCAACCACTCGGACGCGGTGACGTTGATTACTCGCCCCGCTCGTCGGCGTACGAGTGAATGCGATAGAGTTCTTGATCGGAAGTTTCATCGCTAACCGTCAAACGCCCTTCGTTGTCAAACAGTAGCATCAATGCGGGCTGGATCATCTCTTCACCCGCCGAAATCTCCAGCGGTTGACCGCCGTCCAAATCGATGACCGTGGTGCTGGTGATAATCTCCGCATCTGGCAACTTCTTAACTTCCAAGGTGATTGGGTCGACGACATCGGCCGTTCCCTTGGCACTCAGCACCGTTCCATCGGTGACATTGATGGTCATGGGAACGCGAACCTTGTAGGTATCGTCAAATTGGGTAGTCACCATCTTGGCGGATGGCTCGTCGCGAGAATACATCACCTGGCGTCCGCCCACGGTTGCCGGTTTGGAAGTCGCGGGTGTAATCGGCCCCACGAAGTACTCGGACTTGTCGGGCAACGAAACCGGAGCACTCGGCTCGCTCCAATCCGTCCATCGTTCGAATACATAGCCTCTGCGAGGGTCGTAGTTCTTGGCACTCGTACGACCGCCCGCTTCTTCGGCAGCCAACGTCAAGTCTGCCACTCGTTTGTAAACGTCTTCGGCCAGGGTGCTACCACGAGGCTGGATGGCTGGATTCATAGGAAAGTTGGGGTCCATGATCGAGACGCGAACCCGATAGACGTAGAGCCGTCCGGTACGTACCGAACCTGGGTTGGATGGATTTTCGATATCGTAGAATCGAATGAGTTTGTAATCGACGGGATCGGCACCAATCCCTCCGGTGCCCATGCCATAGCCGCCATAATTGCCCATCCCCATCGGGTCCATCGAGAAGTCCATTCCTCCGCCGTATCCGCCTGCAATTCCGCCACCTGGGGTGGCGAAAATCATCGGCTCGTTGTCATCCACCGCAGCTGTATTCGCAGCATTTGCTGCAAACGCCGCCGCGCCGTACGCCGGAATAGGTTTCTCCAACGGGATCAACGGATGGATCGTGTAGGGGCGATAGTCGTCGAGCAAAATGGGCGGGATGTACGTCGTTAGCGCGTTGTCACGATACTCACCGGGGACGATTTCTTTAGCGAAACCGGACCAGTACTTTTTCGCGTAGGTGAGATACATCGCGCGGTTGGCAACCATCGCGTAGTCTTTGTCCGTGAGCGTATCGACGCTTCGGCCCGTCACATCGGCGCGTTCCAATTGCAGGTTGTAATAGATGGGAATATCTCGCTGCATGAGATAACCACTTGCATCACGAAACGCGAGCTGGAACGCCTCAAACATTTCCTTATGAGGCATGACTGCCGTTCCGGCGATGAAACGCATGATCTCCGGCACTGGCTTCTCACCTGTCGCCGTCGCCACGGGACTGAAGCCAAAGTTGAATTTAGCATCCAGGCGTCGACCGGAGCCCATTGAGCCAGCCATGCTTCCGCCCATGTCCATGCCGCTATCGTAGCCCATGCCGGAATCCATTCCGTAGCCGCCGCTCATATCGCCTCCCATGTCTCCCCCCATCATCATTTCCATTTGACGGAGTTCACGCTTGGTGGGCTTCTTGACTTTCTTCTCCACCTTTTCGACGGCGTCGGCGGCCTCGAGATTGGTCACTTCATACGTTCCCGTGCTCGAACGTTTGGCGATCAGCGCGGCGACCCCAAACATTCGCAAATCGCGTGGTGGGACCAGTACCGGATCCGAACGTCGCACCGAACCGTCGATCGACTTTTGTTCGAGGACATTGACCAGCGAATATCGCTCCGCGGGAACCGGTTGATTGCGACGCTCAGTTCGCGCAACGATATCGATCGTGGAATTTCGCTCGGCGAGGACGTTCTCGTTGTGGTCCTCATCGATCGACGCCCGAACTTGCTTGGCGTCTTCCGCCAATACATTCGGCTGGTTCTTGCTCAAGATCAGCGGCTTGTTGAGTCCGCTGTAAACCAGGAACCCGGACACGGCGATCACGAGCACCAAAATCATCTTTTCGACATGAAAGATGAAGAATTGTTTGATCTTGTCAGCGTCCATGGTTCACCAGTCTCGTGAGAGATTCGGGCCGATTGGCAGTTTGCGAAGAGAGTCGATGGGATTAAGTGTAACTGAATCGGCGGAACGCTGATCCAGCATTTTGTTGGTTCGTTAGTTGGCCGCCGCCGGAGCGATGACCGCCGTGGGCGGAATCGGGCTGGCCGCTGGGTCGGGGGCCGCCGGATTGGGCGC
>JBGSKM010000116.1:0-34901 GCA_041741195.1 Pirellulaceae bacterium | reverse complement strand
CGAACACGAATCAACTTCCGTTTTCGTTTTCCACAACCGCCCGCAGGCAAAGTCGCTCTATGAACCGGTCTCGCAGCGATTGTTACCACTCGACTCGGCGTGGAGGCAACGTCTGACCGAGCTTCCATGGCCGACGCACAGTCGTCCGGAATTGTTAGGGGGGCATCGAATGACGTTGCAATCGCTGATCCACGAATACCTATTCATCTCAACCTACCGCGCCTGCGCCGAATCGCTCGCCAGTGAAAACGCCAGCCGACTCGCAGCCATGCAACGCGCCGACAAGAACATCGACGAGTTACTAGAAACCCTTCACACCCAATCCCATCGCCAGCGACAAGGTCGCATTGACGAAGAACTATTCGACGTCATCTCCGGCTTCGACGCTCTATCGAGCTAGTCCTTGAACATGCGGAGCCTAAGCGAATTACTTTTAGTACTCGAGAATATTTCAATGTCTCACACAGAAAGTGGAGGGAGTCTCTCTTTGATCGTCCGCTGAGAGCATGTTCTCGCAGGCGCAATCCGTTGTTCACCGCCGATATGTGGTGCTTGCTTCCAAGCATAGCGTTCCAGTGCCGATCCAGGCGTGACCAGCGTGCGTTCAAACGCTGCAATCGTGTACGGCGTTCTCAATGGTGACTTCATCATATTCATCAATCGTAGACGCGAATTCGTCGACGTAACCAGGAATCTTTTTGAAGCGGCTGACAAGTTGATCGTGCCCCGATGAGTATTCCAATGCGTCATCAAGGGCAGACTTGTTTGAGTGGGTGGTTGCGCCGCGGAGTGAGCAAAGTGTTGCCCAGTCAACTTCATTGCGCTGCTGAATTTTAGTGTGCAGCCAACCATGAGGTTTCTTCTTTTTGTGCGATGGCGTCGGATCGTCTACAATCCTGCGGTCCTTCGTTAACCCACCTTTCTGTCCCACCCCGTCTTGCTAGGCAGTTTTTATGACGCAATCGAACCGATCTCCGGCACCGCGTAAGTCTTCCACACTACCTCGTCGTGATTTCCTTCAAGCCACTTCAGCAGCCCTGCTCGCCTCAGGTGTTTGGAGCGAAATCGCGGCCCAACCGTCGAATTCCGCGAACCAGAAACTCAAAGTGCTTTGTGTCGGTACGGCGAATCGCGCGGCGGAGGATGTCAAAGGTGTCGAGGGCGAAGACATCGTCGGGCTCTGTGACATCGACAAGCGGTACCTGGACGCTGCCTCGATGCGATTTCCCAGTGCGAAAACGTATCGTGACTATCGCGAGATGATTGCCGCAGAAGCCGATCGCGCCGACGCGATCGTGATCGGTACGGCTGATCACCAGCACGCGCCCGCCGCGATCCGAGCTATCAACGCGGGGCTGCATTGTTATTGTGAAAAGCCGCTGACTCACACCGTTCACGAAGCGCGGATGATCGCCCAGGCATCCAAAGCGAAAGGTGTCGCGACTCAAATGGGGACCCAGATTCACGCACTGGGCAACTATCGACGGGTCGTCGAGATCATCCAGTCGGGCGCGATCGGTGACGTGACTGACGTGCACGTTTGGGTCGGCAAGGGCTGGGGTGGAGGAGATCGCCCCGAAGCCGTTGATCCGGTTCCCGACTATCTCGATTGGGACCTTTGGCTCGGACCGGCGCCCGAGCGTCCCTACGCCAACGGTCGATACCATCCGGCCGAGTGGCGACGTTGGTGGGACTTTGGCCAAGGAACGCTTGGCGACATGGGTTGTCACTACATGGATTTACCGTTCTGGGCTCTGGGATTGAGATACCCGACCCAGTGCGAAGCCGAAGGACCCGAGGTGCATCCGGAAACTTGCCCGCTGGGATTGATCGTCCGATACAAGTTCCCAGCCACCGACAAGCACTCGGCGCTAAATCTCACTTGGTACGACGGTGACAAAACGCCCAAGGAAGTAGCGGGCGAAAAGGTTCCCGGTAGCGGTGTGATGTTCATCGGCAGTGAGGGCAAGATGTTCGCGGACTACGGTAGCTATAAATTGTTCCCTGAGTCAAAGTTCCAGAACTTTGTACCGCCGCCAAAATCGATCCCGGATTCCATCGGTCATCACGCCGAGTGGATTCAAGCTTGCAAAGATGGATCGCCGACCACTTGCAACTTTGACTACTCGGGCGCACTCACCGAAACGGTATTGTTGGGCAACGTCGCCTACCGTAGCGGAACCAAGTTGCAATGGAATGCCAACGACCTTACAGCGACCAACTGCCCCGAAGCCGAAAAGTTCATTCGCAAAGAGTATCGTCCCGGCTGGGAGGTCTAACGCAAAATTCATTCGAGTGAGGCGTCGACCGTATCCACTGCAATCGGCTTCGCCTCACTGGATGACTTGAATGCTATTGATCGAGATCGGATTGACTGGCACATCGCTCATCAGCGCCCCGGGAATCGCTGGATTTGGCGTCACGCGTGTGGGAGTCTTTTCGATCTTGTCGACCACTTCCTGGCCCTGGATGACTTTGCCGAAAACCGTGTAGCCATAGCCATCTTTTGCTTCGGCTCGGTTGAGCGGCGAATTGTCCGCCGTGTTGATGAAAAACTGGCTCGTGGCGCTGTGAGGTTCACCCGTGCGAGCCATCGCGATCGTGTATTTTTCGTTTCGCAATTCGTTTCCAGCCTCATTGCGAACCGGCGGCAGCGTCTTCTTTTCTCGCAAGTCGCTGCCCATGCCACCTCCCTGGATCATAAAACCGTCGATGACGCGATGAAAGATCGTTCCGGGATAGTGATCGGAACGAACGTACTTAAGAAAGTTGTCAACCGTCTTGGGTGCCTGATCGGCGTTGAGCTCAAGCACGATGGTGCCTTCGCTCGTCACCATCTCTACTTTCACAGGATCAGCCGCAGCGAGGTTCGCGGAGACGAGAGATGCGTTCAAAAGTGTTAGTGTCAAGCAGCATACGAATTGTCTCGTCATCAGCAATATTCCTTGTGAACCGAAGAGTTGCCAGAACCAGATGCGGTTGGCTGGCATCGTTGACCCGTCTCACCAATACCCGTCGAAATGGCATTGTTGCGATTCAACCTCATGAAGCAACGATAGAAAACAGTTTCACATACAAATTATTCGTAAACACTTCGTTTACGTAGTGCCATCAGCCAAATCATGAAACTGCCGCTGTAGTATTTGAACGAGCGAATCTGATGGTTTCAACGAAAACTTGACGTCGTCGACACGGTTGGCGAACCAGACTCCGTGGTCGGTTCCCATCAAGAGCACTTCGTCGGCATCGTAAACATCGTCGGGAAAAATTCGCTGTTTCATCCAGTCGATTCCGCTTTTGCGTGCAATCTGTTCGATGAAGTGTTGTGTGATCCCGCCAAGCACTTGGTCGGCAACCGGTGAAAGGATCGTTCGATTCTTCACGATCGCGAAATTGCAGATGCTCGTCTCCGTCAAACTTCCGTCGTCGTCCCGAAGGATACCAACCGCGTCATGGTCCATTTCGCGAGCACGCAAATCGGCCAAGTGGTAGTGCACTCGACAACGAACTTTGAGCGACCTGGGCCAAGTCGACTCGTGCGGTTGAGTCACTTCGGAAATGGATATCGGTTGGCCAAATGTGCGATACCCTTCTCCGCGAAGCAAATCCAGCGGATTCAGATGCAAACCAAACGTTGGTGTTGATGCTCCGAGAATTCCTGGAGTCGCGAACATCGTGATACCCGAGTCAGCGACGGAGGTCCGACTCGAATCGTGGCTCGTGTCGTTACTCGCTCGCAAACCATTCCTCGCAAGTAACTCGTGGACGAGACCCTCGAGCCGGGAAGTTGATGGCAGTCCCAGGATGCCGAGCTTTTCAGTGGTGTGAGCGAATCGACTTAGATGTTCCGCCAGCACGAAAACGCGGTGGCGATAAGTCCGCAATCGCTCCACCGCCGTCACGCCCGAACGGAATCCGACGTCATCCAGCGAAATACGAATGGTCTCGCGTGGAACCCAGGCGTCACCGAAATAACCGATGGACGTTGCGCAGTCTGTCACGGACTTCGTTCCAACGCACCGACAACGAGAGGCCCCAGTTCTCGGCCAGCTCCACAGGTTCGGCTGTAGTAATCTTCCTCGTCATGCTTGATCCCCACGGCGGGCGAACAATCTCGCGATCGCACGGGGAGCGGGGTTCCATCGATCCGTGGTGCGAACGTCTTTGGGCCACTGTATCCCAGCGCGACTTCGCCACGAATCCGATCGATGATCCAATAACGTTTGAGGACTGCATCGCGATGGTTGTACAGGAGGACAAGCCGGTCCATGTTTTGAGTTGCCAGGCCATGGTACCCATTGATCCCCATCCAGTCATTCTCGATCGCGGGAGCGACCAAACCAACGTCAAACGGCGCACCCGAGACAGGATCACTGGGCAATGTTCGTCGCGCCAGCGAGCCACCCGCGAGTGCATGCAGGGCGCCGGTGATCACGCGACCGCCAAAGCTGTAACCGATCAGGGACGTCGGAATGGATCGTTCGGTGTGTTGTCGCAATAACCCGGCGAGGTACAAACCCTGGGCATCGGTACGATCGGCCTTTTCGCGGACGTCATTGACGATTCCGCCTTCTTTCTCGCTTGGCCAGCTCCAGATCACCCAATCGATCGGTCCGGCGTTGCAACGATAGCGAGTCGTCTCGCGATAGATTAGTAGCCCACGCTGAATCGCGTCCCCGGGATCCATCCGATTGCCGTGCACATAGATGACGACGGGACGATCCATTTGTAGTGTGGTCAGGTATTGATCGCTGTCGGACGCTCTTGTTTGTCCGTCACAATACAGTCGACATATCTTTAATGGCAACGAGTCCAAATTGGCTCGACAAGCGTCGCTTGTCAGATGCCGAGTGTTGATCAACCAAAGTCGATCGCTGCCGTCATTCTGCACCAATGAGGTTTCGATCAGAACGTTTGATTCGTATGTGGCGATTGAATCGGATGCAACAAATGATGATGTTTCAGCCGCTTTTGTTAAAGACATGAGCCCGACGCAAAATACCAACGATGCGGCAAATCGTTGGATATTTGAAACAGCATTCATCGCATCAACTTGGATCAAGGGCAGGGAAGCGTTGCACGGCGTCATCAAATTGTTGCTTAAAAAACACGACGTTGCATTTGCACAACACGGAATAGGATCTACTTTTGTGCGGCACCTGATCCGGCGCCACCGAATACGCTCGCTTTGCCAGTGAAGGAAAATTAAATGAACAAACACAATCTCTCCGTTGTAGCAGTTGTCCTACTGCTCACAACATCATCCGGTTGCAGCGGGATGAAAAACTTTTTGTTCGGTCGCGGTGCTCAATGTGGTTTGTGTAACCGAATCACCTCGCCACTCGGACTACCGGCGCCGCCAACGCCATATGCACCGACCGCCGATTGCGGTTGCAACGGGCACGCCGCAGGCGATGTTTGTACCGATGGTGCAAGCATGGGTGGGTACGGAGTCGCATGTCCGCCACAAGAATCATACATGGGTGGATACGCTCCGAGCATGAACGACCCTTACCTGGGTGGTGATGTGGTTGGTAGTTCGGTGGTTCCCTACGAGGGCCAAGTTTATGGTGGAACGGTCTATGGACAAGGCTCGGCGGGTCCCGGAACGGTATACCCCGAAGGCTACGTGCCTGGGCCGGTGAATGACAATTTCGACGCACGAGGCGACCGAATCATGCGTGCCGACCCGCTTCCGTCCGGCGCGCAACTGTTGCCGTAACTAAGATAGATGCTCACTTGTGAAAGCAAGCACGACCGAAGCGGCAGCGGAATCAATTCGCTCGCCGCGCCGGTCGTTTCGGTCCTTCGGCCCTCACGGGTCGAGTCCCTCCTCCGGGTGAAGCCTCAATGCCAATCAAATCCGATCTTTGTTGCGATGTCCACCGTTTGAACCGTCGCCGTTGCCACGCGATCCTTTTGGGCGCTGCGGCAACGCTGGTCCAACCTCTCGTCGCAGTCGCCCAAATCGCGGACGATGCTGCGGATAGCGACGATTCCAATCCCGCCAGCGGTCGCGACGAACATGCCGCCGATGGGTCCAATGCGGCAACGCATCTAACGTTCGACTCACCCCAACTTCAACGTTGGCGAATCGGATTGGTGTTGAATACGCCGGTTACCTGCAGCAATGCGTATGCGACGTTTCCGATTCCGACGGACTGGCCCGAACAAAAAGTCCGTGTGGTGTCCCAGAACCAAGATCCCGGCGTGACGGCTTGGAAAACGCGGGAGCTTCCGGGCGGCGCCAAGCAAGTATTGCTGCAGATGCCCTATGTGACCGCAGGCCAAACAGTCGAGCTCACCTTCATCATTGAAATCGAACGCAGCCGCATCTTGGGGCCGGAGGATACGTCGGGCTTACGTATTCCTTCAAAAACTAGTCGGGAAATGAAGTTGTACATGGGGAACAGTCCCTACATCGATGCGTCGGATAGCCGGATTCGCAAGGCATCGCAAGAGATTGCCGAGATGGAGGCCGACTCGGACTGGCAGCGCGTCGAGAATATTTACGATTACGTTCGCGATCACGTCGAATACGTCAAAGGCGATTTGGCGACCGCGTCGTCGGCGCTACGCGAGGGCAAGGGTGACTGCGAAGAGATGACAAGTTTGTTCATCGCGCTTTGCCGAAACGCGAAAGTTCCAGCTCGAATGGTTTGGATTCCGGAGCACTGCTATCCTGAATTCTACCTGGAGGACGAGTCAGGTAACGGAACGTGGTTCCCCTGCCAAGCAGCTGGGACTCGCCAATTCGGTCGCATGGACGAGTATCGTCCCGTGCTACAAAAAGGCGACCGCTTCAAAATTCCCGAAGACAAAACACCGGTGCGTTACGTGAGCGAATTCTTTCGCTGTGACAAAAAGGGAAAGAGCGACCCACGCCCGAATTTTGTTCGCGAACAACTCGACGCCGACGAATAACGATAGCTACGGCTCAAGCCCGCTTTCTTGAGCCCCGTCGCTCACGTCGTCGCTGGCATCATCCTTGTTCGCTTCCTTCTCGCTCGCGTCATCCTTACTCGAGTCGTCCTTGTTCGCGTCGAGTTGATTCGTGGGATCTTCAATCGGTGCCAATCGCACTTCCAGCGTCAGCTCTTCGCCTTGACGGTACACTTTCACAGGTTGCAGTGATCCGATCGGCTTTCGTTCCACGATTTCTTGCAAGGTAGCGGGTTCGCGAACTCGCTCGCCCGCAAATTCAAGGATTACATCAAGTGCTTGGATTCCAGCTTGTTCCGCTGCCGAGTTCGCGATGATTTGGTACACCAGTACGCCAAGGTCTACCGGAAGCTGCAATTTTGCAGCGACTCGCGGTGTCAATTCGGCGAGTTGAATTCCCATCGCGGCGCGCCGCACTTTGGAGTGTTGATCGAGCTCGTCAGCGATCCATTTCACTTGGTTGATCGGAATCGCAAAGCCAATACCTTGGTAACTTCCGTTGCGTGTCGCGATGGCGGTGTTGATCGCGATCACTCGACCATCAATGTCCACCAAGGGCCCGCCCGAGTTACCTGGGTTGATCGCCGCGTCCGTTTGCAGCAATCGTCCGCGTCGAATCCGCTGGAGTGTTCGATTTTGGGCGCTAATGATTCCGGCGCTCACCGTCGCTTCGAGTTTGAAGGGGCTGCCAATGGCCAGCACCCAGTCGCCGATTTCCAGTGAGTCGGAGTCTCCGAGTTCCGCAGCTTCGAACGCTTCGTCACGATCGATACGCAAGGTCGCGACATCGCTATCGCGGTCTCCGTGCACTTTCGTCGCTACGATCTCCGTCTCGTCAGACAATTGAACGACGACTTTCTTGGCACCATCGATGACGTGAAAGTTCGTGATCACCAGCCCGTCGGGAGAAATGATCACGCCGCTTCCCAATCCGGTTAACTGGAGCATCGAGCCCTGCGCGTCCGACTGGGGTGCAGGTGTCGGGCCGGGGCGATCTTCGTCCGGTTCAGCCTCTTCGGCCGCTACGTTTTGTCCGTAGGAGAACACCGTCACCACGCTGGGAGTCGCTTTCCGCGAAGCAATGCGAAAGGCCTGAGAAAGCGCCCGCGGTCCCGCTTGAATATCAGCCGCGGGGGCGACGGTGTCGTCGGCGCGACCCCACGATGCCATCCCAAAAATGGGGGCCAAGGTGGCGAGAAAAAAAATGGCAATCGGGTTCGATTTCCGTGACGTGTTCATATCAGTTAACTTCATGCTCCTCGGAGTTCTTTAGTTCTGGCACGATCATACCCCAAATTGTACTGATGTTGACCGCCTCTCTCTTGACAAAAAAACGTGACGGCGGCGAGCTCAGCGACAGCGAGATTCGTTTTTTGATCGATGGATTTTGTGCTGGCAACGTCGCCGACTACCAAATGTCGGCACTGGCAATGGCGATTTACTTTCGTGGTATGACGCTCGCGGAGGTCACCTCGTTAACCAAAACCATGTGGCAAAGCGGTCAATCGGCCGTCCGGCACTCCTCCGTTCCGCGGGTCGACAAGCACAGCACTGGCGGACTCGGCGACAAGGTTTCGCTCATCCTCGCCCCGCTGCTAGCCTCCTGCGGTGTCCACGTACCGATGATCAGCGGGCGTGGACTAGGGCTGACTGGCGGGACGCTCGACAAACTCGAGGCCATTCCGGGGTTTCGGACGAGCTACGAGCTGCACGATGCAGAGTCACTCTTGGATGCGGCGGGCGCCTACATCATCAGTGCGGGACCAAAAATCGCCCCGGCGGATCGGCGACTCTACGCATTGCGAGACGTGACGGGGACCGTCGAATCGATACCGCTGATCACGGCCAGCATTCTCAGCAAGAAACTTTCCGCCAGCCTCGATGCGTTGGTGATGGACGTCAAAGTTGGCTCCGCAGCGTTCATGAAAACGCAGCAGGACGCGGTGTCGCTCGCCGATTCGCTCATTCGCGTCGGCACCGCCGCTGGGCTACCCACCGTGGCGCTGCTTTCCGACATGGACCAGCCGCTCGGGTGCGCCATGGGAAACGCGATCGAAATCAACGAGACACTCGACCTGTTGGAACAAGCATCCGCGGCGATCTCGTCGAAAGCCCAGTCGGTTGTCGAATTGACCGTCGAACTCGCATCCGATGCGCTCGTGATGGTCGGTGTCTCCGCGACATTGGAGGATGCACGACAAATACTGGCTCGCAAACTCAGCGATGGGGCCGCGCTAGAAGCGTTTCATCGACTGGTCCGGACCCAGGGCGGAAAGCTGGCCGAGCGGCTGCCGCTGGCCCACGAACATGTCATCACCGCGCGCCAAGCGGGGTATTTGGCATCCGTTGATTGCGTGACGCTCGGCCACGCAATCGTTTCGCTAGGCGGGGGGCGACGCCAAATTGGAGATGCGATCGACCCGTCCGTCGGATTACGGATCGAAGTCGCGGTAGGCGATCGCGTGGAACCGGGCGATCCTGTCTTGCGATTTTACGCTCCCCCAAGACAAGCTAGTGAGTATCTTGTTAAGCTAGAAGAGTCGCTAAGGTGGTCGCCAGCCCCAGTAGCCGCGAATCCCCTCATCATCAAACGAATCAATTCTCCTTCCGGAATGAATCCGACGGATGCCAACAACTCTTCTTCACCCACACTTTCGTGACCTGCAAGATCAATTCACCTGTGACCGTGCCACTGGATTGCATATGCCCGAGCTCAAGCAACAAGACATTGACCGCCTCGTTCACGCCGCTATCGATGCTCGCGACCAAGCCTATGCCCCTCACAGCCACTTTTATGTGGGGGCTGCGGTCCTGTTGAGTGACGGTGGCATCGTGCCAGGATGCAACGTCGAAAATGCCAGCTTTTCTCTAACGATTTGCGCCGAACGCGTCGCTGCGGCGACTGCCGTCGCTCGAGGCTATCGACATTGGTTGGCCATCGCGATTGCCAGTGTCGGCGGAGTGACACCCTGTGGTGCCTGCCGACAATTCTTGGCGGAGTTCGGGACCGACTTGATGATCATCTGTGTCGATGTGCTCGATGGCAGCCGCAAAGTCAAACGACTTTCGCAACTATTCCCCGATGCCTTTGACGGATCCAGTTTGCCGCATCACGCCTAGCTGGCTTGCGCTTGCGCCGCGTTATTTGGGCGCCGCGTTAATCGATTCAATTTCAAACGCGCCGATGTCTGGCGCTTTACCCACAAACGGCAATCCGTTCGCCACGCCCGCATCCACGAGACGGCTTTGCGGGTTGAGGTGGAGAAATGTCAGCAGCGGTAACTCACCGTCGCTTTGACGTGAAAGTAGAAGCTGGTCTTCGTCCAAGCTTTGAAAATCGCTCTCCGACAGCGTGATTTCGGATGCCCACGAGTTTCCGGCCGAGTCGCTTTTCATTGGATCAAGGTTGATAAGGTGTCGGCGGCTATCGAAACTCAAGTTGTTTCGCAGCACATGATCGTATCCCGGAACATCGGTGACATTGTCGGACAATCGAGAGAGCATGTTGAAATTCACTCCGTTGCGAAACGAGGTGTTGTGCAGCCAATCGCTTCCGCCGATGTGATGGTTTCCATAAAACCCGTTGTTCTTGTTCCTGACGGCGACGCAATTTCGGACCACGTGCCGAGGAATCGGTTGCGGCAAGCGACTCGCAGACAGCGACGCGTAACCGCCAATTTTGAAGCCGTTGCCGTCGGCGCGTCGCTCAAAACTGGGTGAGTACCCGTTCCAAAATGCCCAACAATTTTCAAACGTGACGGATTCCGAAGCGGAGATGCAATCGAAACCATCGTCGCTATTGAACCAAGCTCGGCAGCCGCGAAACACATTGCCGGTGCTACCGCGCGTCGGATGACAACCGAATCCGTCGACGTTGCCGCCCCGCCCACCTTCGGAAACGGGATCATGGTTGCGATAAGCGTCACAATTCAAGAAAAGATTGTCGGAGCCTCGGACACTGTAGATCCCGATCGCCTGTCCATCGTGCATCCGCAAATTCTCGAAGATGTTGTCGTTTCCATCGTTCGCGAAACAGATCGATTGAGTGTGCGAAAGGATCGTGACCTGAACACCGATGACTTCGATGCCTTTCAAATGAATCCATGAACCGGTAACGGCGAATGCGTTGACCCTCATTCCCCGCGGCTTGATCTCCGAAAAATCAAATACTGGGACCTCATCGTTGTACGCCCAGTAGCGAATTCGCTTGTCGATGTCACCGCTGCGATCCAGTTCGATCACGTTCGCCCAAATTCGCCGCTTCGATGCGATCTGTGACTCCGTCATGCGGTACGTTCCACCGCGAATGTAAACCGTATCTCCGGGAGCGACCATTCGCTGGGCTTGCATGATCGATGCCAGCGGATGATCGATGGTGCCCTCATGAGAGTCGTCGCCATCGATCGCGACGTAAAACTCGTTGGCCCACACGCTGCTGGACGGTGTGAGCCAAAGCATCAATAGCAACAAGATCGAGAAATGGGCGTTCACAACGGAGCCGGTAGATCACGACGTGTAAAGTGGATGGACGCAGCGACGTAGGCAATGATGCCGAGCGCAACCAAAATCAACGGATACGCCAGCGGCGGTAAATCGGCACCCGGAGTCTGCTGCGTCAAACTCCAAGGGGCGGCGAGAGATTCATTGACCGCAAGCGTGACCATTTTCTGTGGCTTGTAACAGCTAAAGAACGATACGCTCCCGAGCCATTCAAGACTCTTGGCAGCCTTGCTCAAGCCGAACATGACCAATTGGATGACATAAAACGCGACCACAGCTCCCACGGTGCGCCAGCGATAGCGGTCGAGGCAGCTCACCAGCGTCGACAGACCGAGTAGAAAAAAACCGAATGCGAACAAGTGAAATGTCGGCGACGCAAAGACGCTCGAATCGACTCGCTCCGACAATGGCATCGATTCTTTCGCGGACTCCGCCCCACTCAGCGGCAACTCCACGTTCAACCATGGAATCGTAAAGCTTGGCGAAGGCAACGTTTCTTCGATCGAGGTGGTTTGGACTCCGACATAAACTCCAGCCCAAACGAGCAAGCACAGCAGCGCCAAACCTGTGACGGAAACCGCCGCGTGTGAAAACAGCAATTGGCGCCGTGTGATCGGTTGGGCCAACAACATTTCGAGCGTGCCGCGTCCCAGTTCACCGCTGACACAGTCGCTGCCGCGCGATATGCACCAGATCACCGTGCAAAGAATCACGATCGGTTCATCGAAGGTCATCCCCACGCGACCCGGGTACGTGAACAAGGCATCGAACTCGATTGGTGCGAACTTCTCGAACTCACGGAACTGTTCCAATATCGTTCGAAACTGACCCATGTCTAACAGGCTGGTGACCCACACTCTCACCCAAGCGAACGAAAATAGCGCCAACCCACACGAACACCACAACAGTGCCGATTGACCGATGTACGTCCTGACCATCACGCGATGAATCATGGCTTCACTCCGCTGGACAAGGGCATCGTGCTCGGAGATGCGACGTAAGGAGCGCGATTTTGGTGGACGTCATCGTAGACGCTTCGCAATCCCAGCGGTTCAATTCGGACACGCCGAAGCTCCAATGAATCGAGCCAATGCAACAGCGGTGCGAGATCACCAGCGGTATCAATTCGCAACTGACCGACACGCCCTCTCGTCGCCTCGGTAACTTGGACGTCGACGCAGTCCACAAAATTCGTTGGAACTTCGATGGCTTCGGACGGCAAGGTCGCGGTGATCCGATGACGCTGGGCCAAATCCGCGAGTTCCAATTCGTGAACCAAACTCCCCTGGCGCAGAAACGCTACCCGGTCGCATGTGTCTTCGATCTCACTGAGCACGTGGGACGAAAACATCACCGTACGATTCTCATTGCGGGCTTCGATCACAAGTTCCAGCACTGCCGCACGAACGGTCGGATCCAAGTTCGCCGTGGGTTCATCCAAAATCAACAACGGGGTCCGTGGGCCAAGCACGACCGCGAGCGCCAACTTTTGCCGCATTCCAGTCGACATAAACGCAACGTGCCGTTTGAGATCCAACTCCAATCGGTCGGCGACATGGAGACTGCGCGTCAAGTCGCCATCGGGATGCATCTCGGCAAAAAAACGCAGTACACTTTTTCCTCGCATGTGACGGGGCAATCGAGCGTCGCCGGGCAGATACGAAACGCGCCGGCGGACACCGAGCCCGTCGAGGGTCGGGTCGACTCCGTCAACGCTGCATCGTCCGCCGGTCGGGTGGAGAAATCCGAGTAGCGTTCGGATCAGTGTCGTCTTGCCAGCACCGTTGGGACCGAGCAGCCCAAATATTTCGCCGCGCCGAACGCCCAGCGAACATTCGCGCAGCGCGTGAAAGTCCCCAAAACTTTTCGACAATCGGTCGCAAACCACCACATCATCGCTCAAACGTGAGTCCTCATGCTGCTGAACAAGTTTTCCATCCCCCATTGTCCACTCGCGTCAAACCCAGAACAGTATCCAGGTAAGGTCCCAGTATTCCAGACTCGTTCGGTTCTCACCACCACTCGCCACTTACCCACTCCGATGAAGCACGATACCGCAACCACACTTCCCGAAGGCTTTCGTCCTGCTGACGGTTTTCGATTACCAGCCGGTTTTCGGCTCGGCGCGGCGACGGCGAAAATCAAAGCGAGCGGCAAACCCGACATCTCGCTGATTGTGACGGACCGCCCGGTTTGCGCCGCGGGCGTATTCACCCAAAACAAGATTGTCGCCGCCCCCGTCGTTCTTTCCCGCAAACGAACGCCATCGAACCAAATACGCGCGGTGATCACCAACAGCGGCAATGCCAATGCGTGTACCGGCGAAACGGGTGACCGTGATGCTGAATCAATGTGTCGGCTCGTTGCCGAAAAAGTTGGCTGTGATGAGTCCAGCGTCCTCGTGATGAGCACCGGAGTGATCGGCCGACCATTGCCAATGGACAAAATCGCTCACGGCATTGAACTGGCCCACGACTCGCTCGGAACCGAGCCGGAAAACTTCATTGCAGCCGCTGATGCAATTTGCACCACGGACGCCTACCGAAAAATCGCGACATCGACGATCAACATCGACTCCAATGAGATTCGCATCGTCGCCATGTGCAAAGGCGCCGGCATGATCTCTCCCAACATGGCAACGATGCTCGCGGTGATCCTCACCGATGCACCACTCACACCCGACGATACACAGTCGTTGCTCATCGAGACTGCGGAACTCAGTTTCAATTGTATCAGTGTCGATGGTCACACGAGCACCAATGACACGATGTTGCTGCTATCCAGTGGCAATGGTGCTCCGCTTGCCGGCAGCGCTCGCGATCAATTCGCCACGGAGCTTCGTCGACTCGCGATCGGGCTCGCCAAACAAATCGTTTCCGACGGCGAAGGTGCCACACACGTATTGAATATGCGAGTCCACGGTGCGGTCGACCACGTCTCCGCCAAAAAGATTGCCAAAGCCATTTGCGAAAGCCCACTAGTGAAGTGTGCAATCACGGGCGGCGACCCAAACTGGGGACGCATCGTTTCGGCAGCCGGTTACGCGGACGGCGGCATCGTCCCCGCGCTGACGACATTGAAGGTTTGCGGCACGACGATCTACGAAAACGGCACTCCGCTCGCATTCGACGCCGCGGCGCTGAGCAAGCAGATGAAAAGCCAAGTCGATGTCGATCTCGACTTACAAGTCGGTCTCGGTCACGCGGAAGCCACCTACTATGCCAGCGATCTCACGACCGATTATGTCAAATTCAATTCCGAATACACGACGTGATCAACGCTTGGCAAAGCAATAGCCGTTTCACGGCGTGACACCGGGCGCACCCAGCGATTGCCCGAATTGCGATGCGAGCTGTTCGGGCGTCATGCCAAAGTTCTGTAGCAGCGCGTCATCGAAGCTGACACCGAGCTTGAGATCCCGGAACAACTGACCCATCGCGGTGGTATCTTGGGACATTAGGAAATGGACCAATTGACCGCAAATCGGCCACAATGCTTGGTCGATACGCGTCGCACTGAGGATACCTACGAGCGACGGATTGCGCTTCAAACGTTCTGCTACTTCACTTCGTTGACTTTGCAGCCGCTTGGCGTCTCCGGTCGTCATCGCACCCAGCACACTCGCGATTCCCATGCGCATCCAAGTACTTGAATCGTTCCAATCCGAATGCAACCGGCTGGCGAACCCCAAACTGTATCCCCAACCGATTCCGCGCAGGACACCGGTGTTGATCTCTTTGATGAACATCGTTTGAACGAACCGCTTCTCGCCCGAGCGAACTCCGGTGACGCCACCATGATTGGGATTGTCAAACACCTTCACTTCAAACTCCGCGAACCCACCTGGCGTCGCGAACGCGGCCAAAATAGCTTTACCTCGCCAAATTGAATCGCCGCTGGGAATGTCAAACAACTTGTTCAGCTGCTCGTTGAGTTGGTCCGCATAGACGCCCAGTGGCTTGACCAGGGCCGGTTGTACGTCGGTAAGGATCAACGTCGTTTTGGTTTCTTCGACGCGAAAGTTTCCGCCCAATTTCTTTGCCGCGTCTTGGAGGAATTGTCGGTGCTCTTGGGTCGCCGCCGCTTGCTCATCATCGTCGAGTAATTCCATCGGCTTCGCCTTATTTTCGGCCAGCCGCTTGGTTGCTTCGCTCATTGCCAAATCATCATTCACCAGGTAGAGCTGCTGGTTTGGCGGATAATAACGCAACCGGTAATTCTCTCGCGCGATTCGCAGCGCACTGATGTCCGACGCTTTGGCCGTCGCCACGCGGCCGGTACCAAGTCGATATTTGAGGAATTTCAATCCGTGAGATCGCGGGTCGAATTGCAGCGACTCGAGCGTCGCATCGCGAATCAACAGCCCCGATTTCATCTTGATCAACATCGGTGCCCCCTCCAGCAACCCAAGACGCGCACTGGGTACCAATCCGTCGAACTCCACACCCGCCCCCGGTTGATTGTCGTTCGTCGCACCAGATCGCTGTGCCAATGCAAATGCGGGATTCATCACGATGGCGATGATCGCAATCAGTCGTTGGTAACGGTTCATGTCGCCAAAATCTCCGGCAAGCGATTGTCTCGGTTTGTTCAGCGAGAATTTTACCTACAATGTCTGCCGGTTGCCGCATACGTCGGCAAATCCGATCTTTGCACGGATCAAAAAACACCTCCGAACGTTTCTCGGGAGCTATTGAATGCGACTTTTACTTGCTGCGATCGTTTGTGTGATCATTTCCGGAACAGTGATCGCCGAAGTTCAAACTAAAACGATCGAGTATCGCGACGGTGATACGACACTGGAGGGCTTTGTCGCTTGGGATGCCTCCATCGCCAGCGCCCCTGGGGTATTGGTAGTGCATCAGTGGATGGGTTTGACCGATTACGAAAAGGGACGCTGCAAACAACTCGCCGAACTTGGATACGTCGCATTTGCACTGGATATCTACGGAAAGGGCGTTCGCCCGACTGCCCAGCCTCAGGCCGCCGAAATGTCCACCATCTACAAAAGCGATCGCGCGTTGTATCGCCGCCGGCTGAATCTGGGCCTCGACCAGCTTCGCGCCCATCCCAATGTCAACAAGGACAAACTGGCGGCCATCGGATATTGCTTCGGTGGCACAGGAGCCATCGAATTGGGACGAAGCGGGGCCGACATCCTCGGTGTGGTCAGTTTCCACGGCGGACTCGATTCCCCGAACCCCGAAGACGGTAAGAGCATTAAAGCGAAAATCCTCGTCTGTCACGGTGCCGATGACCCGTTCGTTCCCCAAGCCGACATCGACGCCTTTCTCGCCGAGCTGAACGCAGCCGACGTCGATTGGCAAATGATTAGCTACTCGGACGCGGTGCACTCGTTTACCCAGCCGATGGCAGGCAGTGACAACTCTCGGGGTGCCGCCTACAACGCATCGGCCGATCGGCGCTCATGGGACGCGATGAAGCTGTTTTTTGACGAGATCTTCGCCAGCGAAAGGTGACACCAATCGAGCGGTTGGTTCCGATGCATTGGTGCTGTCCGGAAGCGGCCAAAAAAAGTTGGTAACGTTTGCTCCGGTTTGCCGCTGGGTATCTCATGCGAGCCCAATTGTCGGGTGGCTCGCGATGCGATTCCGGAGCGACGACAATGTGTGCAAAGCGATTTCATGACCAATGGCAGGAAACGATCATCGTCGGCGGCGGTATGTCCGGTCTAGGTTGTGCCCACCGACTGAACGACAATGCCGAGCCTTTTCTGATGATCGCACCCGAGATCGGAGGGCGGGTTCGCACATCCCCGGACGGAAACGTGAACTACGGCGCCTACTACGTCACCGGCGACTACGAGTGGACATTGCCGCTCGTGACGGCGTTCGAACAAGTACGTATCAGCGATGCCTGGTTTCACCGGGATGGCAAGCGTTACACGTACCGCTCATCTCGGATGTTCAAGCACATTCCCGCACTGATGCGATTCAAAAAGGACCTTCACCAGTTTCGCGAACAGTTTAATCGGATGAATGATTTCGCGAGTGATCAATCACGTCGCGAACTCATCGAAGCGGATCCTTTGCTCTGGCAGACCTACAATCAACCGGCAGGGGATTACATTCGTTCCCGCAAGCTGGCCGAACTCTTTGCCGACTACGTTGATCCGATGCTATGGGCATCGTTCTTTCACGATCCCTACGAGGTTTCGACGTTCTTTCTATTGGCCGCCTCGCTACCTTTGATTGTTCCAATGTACACATTCCAACTCGACATGGACGAAGCAATCGGACCGATCCACGATCGCTTGCTCAGTGATACGGTGGTGAGCGTGGACTTGAGTGACGAATTTCCTCGCGTGACGACGTCGGCGGGGCGAACCTTTCAATGCCGTAATCTTGTGATGGCGAGCCCCATCAATGTCACCAATCGATTGCTCGGCAAACTGTCGCAGCCGACGCGAGGCGAGATCAATGTGTCGTTTTACCATGTTCGCGGCGTGCTTCGGCCCGAGTTCGAGGGACGCGAACGTAGCTTCTTCACGAGTGGCGAGGCGGCCGTCATCTCTCGCGAAGCTGACGGTAGCTATCTCTACTTTTTCGAAACCGATCGCATCGATCGATACTTTTCCACGTACGAAGTCATCACTCGCGATACCTGGAAACCGGCATTGTTCTTTCTCGGCAATGAGTTCATCAACGCCAATCCGGCTGCCCATGTGTTCATCGCTAGCGACCATGACGTCCCGAGCATGGAGAACGCGTTCATCAACGGTCGTTACGCGGCGAGTTTGGTGATGGAAAGCAATAGCACGGCGACGGATCTGTCCCGAACGTCGGAGCCGATTTGCCTTTCGTACGCAAATGAGTGTTTGTAAAAGGGCCATGACGACGTTTGTTGTCGATTCGATCGCGAATCAACGTGGCGTGGTCAGAGACTTGCAACCGCAAACTGTTGCCAGCGGTCCCGCTCTTCACTCGCTGGATACTCGATTCGAATCGATGATCGACATTAGCCCTTTGACGCCCTGGTATCGGAGGCTATTGGGTAAGAAATCGCTGTGGACGATACTGTCGACCTTCTCAAACGTATCAAGCGACTCTTCGATATTGCCTTGTACGACCACCTGCGACAATGTCTCACGCGGCAGAACGAGAGTGGCGGCAGCGGCATAGTACAGTTCCCCAGGGCGCACGATGACCCGAACGGGCTTCTGCGAACGTTCGTGCATCGCTTCGATCATCCCCACAACGACCGCAAGTTTCCGTTGGATTCGCGGGGCGTTGTAACCGTACGTGTAAGCCGCTGCGGGTCGCGGGTTGGACACGAGTGGTTGCTTGTCGGCGTCGCCGGGGATCGGATCCGCGACATCTAAAAGATACTCAGGTGTCGATGGACTCTTTACAAATGGTTCCTCGAAAGAGCCGTGTGTACTCAAAAACAAGTCCACGGTGGATGAGCCTTGTCCGGCAACCGACTTCGACACCACGGGCGATGCTTGGCGTGATCCATCCAGTGCCAGAATCGTAGCGCCGCTTTTGGACAACTGGATATCAAAACGTTTCGCCAACACGACTGCGTGCGAGCAGAGCGATCGCCAACCATCGAGCAGAAGCTTCTTCTTGGCGTCAGCAACTTCGGGGGAGTCCGCTTCATCGGTTCGAAGCGATTCGTCGATCATCGCGGCCCAACGTGAAGTGAGGTCGCGTTCAAATTCAAGCCCCGCACGGGGCCTGGGATGCGAGTCATCCCATACCGTCAACGCGTCGCTTCGCAGCAGCTCGAAATCTCGCTCCAAGATCGGCTCGGCCAAGCCCATTTCGAAGGCACGATTCACGAACCCGTACATCGCGACGCGTGCGATGTGGTTGTAGTTATGTGGAAAGTGTGGCGCCGGGTGAAGCTCGACCGCCGACGGTCTTTCATAGAGTGCGTAAAGCTGTTTGAGTTCCGGGAATCCGTCTTCGGGCATCTTCAGCGTCCAGTCGTTGGCGGTGGTCAAGCCCAAGGGGCGCGGAGCTGTCAATGATGCGAGTTCAATGTTTCCCGTTCCGACTCGCAAACCGCACGCATTTTCGCAAGTGCATCCGCCTTGCATCGAGGTGCTGACCATCACCGCAGGAAACGAGGCCGCCATCCGTGGCTCGACGGCGGACGTGATGAACGACTGCGTGCCACCTCCGCTGGCGCCGGTGATCGCGATTTTCGACGCATCGACGTCAGCCAAGTCGCCAATGACTTCAAACGCTCGCACGCCGTTGATCGTTTGCAGCCCCATAATTGATTGTCCATATGCCTCAGACTTGGCACTGAACAACAACCATCGCTGGGAATCGTCGACGGGATTCACGTTGTCGATACCATACCGATGCGCCCGCTCGAAGGAGATCTGCATGCTGTCGGCGTATCCGATCATGTCATACTGCAGGACGACGCATCCCATGCGAGCAAGTTGTACACAAGCGGCTTGCATGTGATTGATCGCCGCATTCTCGAAACGTTCTGCCCCGGTGGCTAACAGTTGCCGCACCTCGGCGGGTGATGCTTCATAAAATCGTCCGTTGGTCCAGTGACCATGGGCATACAAGACTGCCGGAAATCCGGTCGCAGGCGGCTCTTTTTCGAGTGGCCGATAGAGGCTACCAGTGACGTAGAAACCAGGCAAACTCTCGAAGTAGATTTTTTCGATCGAGTACCCATCCATCTCGCGTCGTCCATGAATCGTGGGTGCCGAATCGGCGAGCGTTGGCATAGGGTGAATGCCCAAAGCCGAACGCACCTGCAATCGCAAAGCATCCGCACGCTGTTCCCACGCCTCACGCGATCCCGGTACCGACATCGGAAAATGCCCGTCGAGATCCTTCAATTCCATGCTGACGGGCATGTTGGCTGCGACGGGCACGTTCACGTCCACCGCGGGCGGCTGGGCAACAGTTTCTTGGGCAGAGCTCTCTCGTGCGGGCGCGATCGACGAGCCGAGCAGCATGAAGCAAGCGATTCGAGTGAGCCAGCGTCGTGAGGGGGCATGCATGGTCGAATGACCTTGGAAAGGAGGGGCAGACAGCGGGAAGGCGTGAAGTGACTTACGCCTGTTATAGCTCAACGCGATCCCGCTCGCTGTTTTGTTCCGCTCCAACCCACTCTCACCACCCACACCCTCGCTGTCACTCGGCCATGGGCAAGCGGCTTGATGAACACCTCGCGTGAGATGAAACGCCCGGTTCAGGCGTGGATGATCCTGAGTCAGTCGAGTGATTGGTACAAGTCCAGCAGGAGTTCCAATTGCTGTACTCTCGTGTCGGTCTCGGCGAGATCTTGTTCGGCTTTGAGGATTTCTTTTCCGTCCAGGTCCCCAATTTCGAATCCCCGTCGCGCCTTATCAGCGAGTCCCATTTGCAACTCACGCTGTTTGCGGG
Organism: Pirellulaceae bacterium; assembly: GCA_041741195.1. Classification (GTDB taxonomy): domain Bacteria; phylum Planctomycetota; class Planctomycetia; order Pirellulales; family Pirellulaceae; genus JBBSJZ01. Next base: position 14,076 of record JBGSKM010000116.1, on the reverse strand, counting down.
CTGCATCCATTTGAGATTGCAGCAGCCGGATGATGGTATCTCGTTCGGCTTGGGCGTCGGCCAGTTGTCGACTTTTGTTCTCAAGAGAAGTAAGTACAGGGGCCTCGAACGTTTCACGCAACTTCGAGTCTCGTTGTTCTCTTCGAAGCTGCTCAGTCAGCTGGGCGATACGTGCTTCGGTCTTTTGAACATCATTGGGGTCATCCGATTTCGATTGCTGCTGAATCTCTTGGAGTTCCCGTTCAATCGCCGTCTGTTTCTTGTTGGCAGCCGCAATTTTCGCCCGTGCAACGGAACGTTGCGACTCCAATTGCTTGACCGCAGCGCGGCCCTCACGCAGTCGACGGGCGAGGTCCGAGACGGGGCCGAACGTTTGGGCGATCGGATTGTCGGTGATCACCGTTTGCGTGGATGATGTCGCCGATGCCCCGGGAACCGAACCGGACGGTATTGGCGTCTGCGAAACCGACTGGGGAGAAATTGGCTTCGCGGGTAGTTCAAAAGACTGTTCCGGTATCAGCGTGCAAATCCGATCGCCTTCGTTGATGAACTGCTGGCCGGTCCATTCGGTGACGTACCCGTCGAAGGGTGCCAAGATTTGGATCGTTTCCTGTCGTGCAATTTTTATGTTGAGTTCCTCAATACTCTGTTGAGCGTTCGCCAGGTCCTCTTCGGCCCTGGTAACTTCGCTTACGGCCATTGATAAATCAGACATCGCCTTCGCCAGTTGGACCTTCGCGCTGTCGATGTCCACCTGGGCTCGCGTCTGTTTCGCCGCTTCTTCGTCTTGCCTTACCGTCACCATATTCTCAATGGCTTCCAGGCTCGCTTTGGACTGTGCGACCTTGGCTTCTGCTTCTTTGTAACTGCGTTCTGCCACCTCAAGTTTCTTTTGAGAAGTCACCCCTTCGTCATATTGGCCTTTCATCCGCTTGTACTCGGCACTCAACTGAGTCAACGATGCCTGATCGAGGGCGACCTGCTGTTTTGCCACTTCGACCTTGCTTAGAGTAGAAGCTTCAGCGGCTTTCCCAGCGGCAACCATCTGTTTTTTGTTTGCTTCGAAAGACTCAACTTGGCTCTCGGTAGCATGATGAATATTGTTCATCGCCTGCTCGTTTCGCTGGCTCGATTCAAGTCGTGCTTTGGCGTCGGCGACATCTTGCTTCGCCAATGCTAATTGTTCCTGCCATCGCTTCTGTTCGGAGGCGTCACCCACGAGAACTTCCGTGACGAGAGCCCCCTTCTTCACCGCAGCACCTTCGTTGATTCCTTTGCCCCAGCGAGCGACGCCTTTGACGGGCGACTGGATCACAATGCCCTGAGCAGATTTCTTGTTCTCGGTCGCACGACTCCACGCGAACTCCCACAGTCGTGGTGCTTCGGCCGCAATCGTCGCATCCGGATCGACTGACACCGCGCCGCGAATGCTGCCTGCTTCGCCCGCGCGTAGCGTGATCGAGCCGCTCTGGCCGTCGCCCACTTTCCAGCGTCCGTTGTAACGTCGTTGCAGTCGCGACCATTCCAACTGCAAGGCTCCTCGTTGTCCGTCCGCAGCAGTGAACGATCCGGTGTACCAGTCGGCAGCTTCGTCGACCGTCGACAGCGAAACCGACTGCCAAGTATCGCCTTGCCAGTTGCCGGCGATGTCGACGGGAGCCGTCATTTGCATCGCAAGGACGCCCATGGCAGCAAACAAGAATGCAGAGACCGTCAGCCAAACTCCGGTGCGGAAGAAGAAAAAGGATCGCGAACGGCCACCGCCATCGACTCGCTGAGCATCCAACTGCGCAGCCGTTTCTGTTGATGAAGACGACGACAAACTTTGCGGCAGAGCGACGTGTGTCGGTCGCTGCAAATGCTGCAGACAGCCTTCGAGCAATTCGCTCAACTCGGCCGCGTTTTGAAATTGGTCGGACGGATGTTTGGCCATCAAACGATTAATAATCCGACACAACCAATCGGGAATGTCCGGATTGATTTCGCGAATCGGCCGCGGATCATCGTCGGTGATTCGCCGCAGAATCCCGTACGCTGCCTCGGATCGAAACGGTGGCCGTCCGGTACAGGCCGTGTACAGAACGCTCCCCAGGCTGAACAGATCGCTGCGATAATCGACCGCTTCACCACGGGCTTGTTCGGGCGACATGTATTGCGGCGTCCCGGCGATCACTCCGGTGCGAGTCATCGACGCATCATCCATCGCTCGCGCGACGCCGAAGTCGGTGATCAACAAACGTTCGATGCCGTCGTTAAGCAAAATGTTGGCCGGCTTGATGTCGCGATGCACGAGTCCTTGTTCGTGGGCCGCGGTTAACCCGGCGGCGATCTGGCGGCCGATACGCAGCACTTCGGCGACCGAAAGCGGGCCACCGTCGTCAATGCGTTTTTGTAGTGACGGCCCGCGAGCGTACGGCATCACCAAGTACGGCAAACCGCCCGCTTCGGAGACGCTGTAGATGTCGATCACATTGTCGTGAGTGATCGCAGCCGCCGCGCGAGCTTCTCGTTGGAAACGCGTTCGAGCTGAACCGCTGCCAGCTAGATGAGGAGCCATAATCTTGATCGCGACAACTCGCCGCAGCGACATGTCGAATCCTTTCAGGACCGCCCCCATGCCGCCGACGCCGACAACGCCGATTATCTCATAGTCGCCAATCCGGCCGAGCATCTCTGGGTCGTCGGTTGGCGAAAGCGATTCGAGCACGCTTTGGACCTGACGCGATTGAAACCCACTGACCGCTTCGCCGCCTTGTGGCGGTTTAGAGGCATCGGACGCGTCCTCCCAATTGGGCTCGATCTGTGCCGATTGAGCGAGCAAGGCGACCGCGTTTTCCCATAGCTCCGGTTCGGCCGCGCGACTCTGGATCTGTTGCTGGCACCACGCGCACTGCGACAGATGGGCCACGAACTCGGCTTGCTCTGGTGCAGGCAACTGTTCGTCCAGGAAATTATCGATCCGCCCGGAATCACAGGCTTGTTCAAGGGGTTGAGTCATCACGTTCCTCCTCATCGATCGCCTCCAAGTCTTTCACGGCCGTACGCAACCGTCGCATGATTCGGCTGCGAGCGGCATAGATGCTGCCTGTTGAAATGCCAAAGCGTTTCGCAGCGACTTCGATCGGTACGTCCTGCAACACGGTCGATTCAAACGCCTGCCAGGTTTCTTCCTGCACTTCGGTCCGCACGCGAGCAGCGGCTCGGGCGAACACTTCGCGTCGATACTCCAGATCGATTAACGCCTCGGTGGCATCGTCGGCCGGCACGTCATTCAACCAATTCATAACTTGCGTTCCGCCCGCTGCGGGATCTCGCGGGCCGCGCGAGAGTGCTTTCAAGATCGCGTTTCGAGTAACACGGCTGAGCCAATTGCGAAAACGCATGCCTTCGGATTGTTTCTCGTACCGAACGATTGCTGCCGATACCGACATCAACACTTGTTGGACTAAATCGAGCGCATCGGAGTGCTGTAGCCCCTTGGCTCGGGCGATTCGGAAAATGACGGGGCGATAAAGCTGTTCGAATTGATCCCACGCCGGTTGATTCGACGGATCGCGAACCCGTACGATCAGGCTTTCACTCGTTTCAGGAAATTCGGGCATTGCATGCTCCGTTTTGGGGTCCCACCGGTGTGCCACGCAAGCCATTGAACTGATGCAGGCGTTCGCCCGATGTTTCTGGCTCAAAGCATGCTGTTTGCGTTGACGTCTCTTAGAGCCTAATCCAACCCACCAGCTTATCTGACACGACGCCAGCCTCAGCGATTCAGAAAATTTTACGCTGAGCTTCTTGCGTTTGCAGTCATGGTTGGATTCGAATCCGGTGGGTGGAATATTTTTAGAACATGGTTCCAGAACAATGTCGATTCTCACGATGGCTAGCCGACTATTTCCAAAAGGCCACCAAAAATCCGCCCGCCGCAATCGACGCAAGAGGGTCTTGGATGATTCCGCCGTTCGGATCTCGCAGTATCCCGATTTCAGCGCTGGAGGACTCGCGATTCAAGCCGCCAATCGTGTCGTGATCATTTTTGCAGTAACGGAAATGTCAGTTAACTCACTTTGCGAGTGTAAAGTCACACAATGAGTCCATCGAAGAACACCATTTGTCTGTGGTACGACTGCGCTGCCCTGGAGGCTGCGAAATTTTATGCTGAGACTTTTCCGGATTCCTCCGTCGGTTCCGTCCATCGGGCGCCGAGCGATAATCCGTCCTGCAACGAAGGAGATGTGTTGACCGTCGATTTTACGGTGATGGGCATTCCCTGCATCGGACTCAATGGCGGACCGGGCGTCGAACATAACTGGGCATTCTCGTTTCAGGTGTCGACAGATGACCAGGCGGAAACGGACCGATACTGGAACGCAATTGTCTCGGGCGGCGGCCAGGAAAGTCAGTGCGGTTGGTGCAAGGATCGGTGGGGAGTCAATTGGCAAATCACACCGGCTGTCCTTACGAAAGCTTTCACCGGCCCAGACCGTGCCGCAGCTAAACGCGCTTTCGATGCCATGATGACGATGAAAAAGATCGACGTGGCAGCCATCGAGGCAGCCGTTCGAGGCTGAAATGACGACCGATGATCGATCGGCATGGCTGATTTGTCCTAAAGTTTTTACCTATTGATTGGAGACCACACATGAATCGCAATCCCGTTGGCTGGTTTGAAATTTACGTCCAAGACATGCAACGCGCTAAAAAGTTCTACGAGACCGTTCTGGGGGTTGAGCTGACTAAGCTGGATTCGCCTGCCCCGGAACCAGGCTTGGAGATGTTGGCGTTTCCCATGGAAATGGAAGCGGGTGGAGCATCCGGAGCCTTGGCCAAAATGGACGGATGTCCCTCCGGTGGCATGGGCACGCTCGTCTATTTTTCGTGTGACGACTGCGCTAACGAAGCATCTCGGGTCGAGCCGGCTGGTGGGAAAATCTGCAAACCGAAATTTTCGATTGCCCAATACGGATATATCGCACTGGTGACGGATACCGAAGGCAACATGATCGGCCTTCACTCGATGCAATAGAATTGCCTAGTTGATGTCCCTCGCGAAGGGTTGAGCTTCCAGCGGGCGTTGACCTCCGACTCTTGTGCAGAAGCGGGAGTAGGCCTTTCGTTACTTGGGGGCTAGGAACACGAAAGGCTCGGAACTCGCAAAGCCATCGGTTTGATCTCCGCCGACGATCGAGTTGCCGTGAAGATTCAATTTTCGAACTCCGGTACCCTCCGAAAAGTCAACTCGCTTGAGGTCGACCCAAACGACACTCGGACTCGCAGTATCCTCAAAGTAGTAAACGCGATTCTTCTGGTCAGCAACAGTTCGCCAGATCGTTGAAGATATGTTGGGCTGATTGGGCGTGCTGATCCCTCTGGGAACGCTGACGTTACGCATCACACTGAACACTGAGGCGACCGCTTCCTTGGCGTCAGCAGACTGCTGGGCGGCGTTGATATAGAAACTTGCTCGAACAAAACGATCCGCTGCGCGATTGGTTCCGGGAAGCATCACCGTTCCGCCGATCTGTTTCCAATACTCATTGAGAGCCAATTGCTGGTCGTAGGTCGGCGAATTCGTCATCACCTGGAACTGTCGGCCATGATGGACCACCAGTTCGCCATTGATGTATTCGAAAATTGCTGAATCTCCGGACGGATCGGAAATGGAGAGGTGAATCTTGCCCTCGATGCCGTTGGGGGCGATGACGCTCACGGGCCGGAATGACTCCTTGCGAAGTTCCGTGACTGCCTCCTCCACGGTTTCGAAGCTATCGAGTACATATTGCGTCCAAGCCGCGATCGACATCAGCGGACGATTGTCACCTTCCGAACTGGGGTACTCGCTCTCGACAAGAAACAGCAGGTTGGCAACGAGCCCCTTCTCGTTCATGCCATCGGAGGTGCCGGCCTCGTAGATCGATGCGATCACGCTACCGTACTTGCTCGTCCACTTGAAGCCCTGCTCGCCCATACCACCGTCACGCTTCATGCCTCGCGGAAAAATCCACAAGTCAGTGTGCATGTCTTCTTGCCAGTCCATCGTACGCCCGGTCACGGTCTGGCCCATCTTGCCAAAATAGACCGCCCGGCTGCAGGCATCTGCGAAGTCGACGGGAAACGCCACCACACAAGCGCACAATCCCAAGATGGTTTGTTTGAGTCTCTTATTCATACGGATCATTCAACCTACGAAACGAGGCAAAAAGAAACGGTGTCGTTACGGCACCGGCACGCAACGGGCTTTTGTGGGGAGTCGTCATTATACAATCCGGTTCTACTCGCGCCGCATGCGGTGAAGCGGTCACACAACCTTCGGAAGCCGCAACCAATCCTTTTCGTGGAATTTGGGCGTTTGCGACACATGTTCGCGGAGTGAACGTCACTGAACTGGTTGCGATCACAGAACACCGGTTCTACGTGCTCGATGGTGCAGTTTTGAAGGACTTTGGCACGATTTCAGTAACCACGAAAGACGAAAAGCCCCACATTGAGTTTGCTTCGATGCAGTCAAAGAACGCTCAAGGCGACCCTGTTGCGTGGACGGGATCTTACCATTCGCAGTCCATCGGACCACCGATCGTCTACCAATTCATCGATGCCAACAACGCTCCGGAATTCTTGAAATCCATTGCCGAAAGAACGGTAAAGACGCCTGCGGACAAGACAATTGTCCCGATGGCTTTTTTTACTGCTTTTCTCAACACGGATGAAGACGCACTGATCGCTCGAGCGGGCGGCTTTCTAAGCACCGAGCAGTTTACGGGGATCATGCAATGCATGAACCTAGAACAAATTCCTGGCGAAGAATTGTTGCAGCCACTAAAAGAGCAGGCTGCTGCGACCGCTGAATCGCAAACACAACGATCGCTGAAGGAACTCGGCATCGCCTTTCACAACTTTCACGTGTCCCATCACAAGTTCCCTGGCAGCAAGAACAATTTTGATGGGGCAGTTGTTTCCAATAGAGCCACGCCGTATCCGTTCAGTTGGCGAGTGGCGATTCTGCCGTTTGTCAATCAGCAGGAACTGTTTGAGCAGTATCATTTCGATCAACCGTGGGATAGCGACGAGAACTTAATGCTGCTCGGGAAAATGCCCGATGTTTTTCGCAGTCCCAACTCTCCCGCGACCACACCCAAGGGCAACACGCACATCATGGGTTTTGCCACCGAACATGGAGCACTTGGAACGGGCACTGGTCAACAAATGCGAGACTTCACCGATGGCACATCGAACACATTGTTGCTGATCGAAACCAGCAAGAGCGTTCCTTGGACCAAGCCTGAAGACCTGACCGACACCAAGGTGGAAGGGTTCGCTGGAATGCCGCTGCATTACCTGTTAACCGACGGAAGTCCTCGCATCATGGATCCAATCGACGCAGCGCTGCTAGAGAGGCTGATTACCCGCGACGGTGGTGAACGCATTGAGTAAGCGGGGCATTGTGTTCGGTGCTCGGCTCGTGAGGTAGATCCAGAACGAAGCAAAGAATTTGTGTTTCATGGAATTGTTTGTTCGTGGATTGCACATGGACCAAGATGGCGAGCCTACTTAGCGAAATAGAAATCGTACCAGTTCCGTTCGCGCATCTTGTTTCCGGTTGGCAATCCGACGGGTTTCAAATCGGCACACCAAGCTTCCAGATCTTCGTGAAGCTTGGTCGCTAGTTCGGGATGTTGGTCGTGTAGGTTCTTATGCTCGTGTTGATCGTCTTCGAGATCAAACAAATACCGTTGACCATCTCCGACGAAGATGTACTTCCACTTGCCTTGGCGAATCGCCGCTTGATCCCAAAAACGGAAATAAAGCGTGCGCGTGGAGGGATTCTGAATGTCATTCATCGCAGCGATCAGGTCGATCCCGTCAAACTGGTCTTTGACTTCGCTAAGATTACCGCCAGCCAGTTGTAAAACGCTGGGAGCGATATCCAATGTGCTGACTGGCCACTCGTAGATCTTGCCGCTGGGCAACTGGCTGGGAAGGCTCCAAATCATTGGCACGCGAATGCCACCTTCGCTGAGCATCCCCTTTTCGCCGACCCAAGGCTCATTGAGCGAACCGTCCCAGCCGCCTGCGTCTTTGTCGATGGGCGAGTCCGGTTTGGTCATCTTGAGCGGTGCCCCATTGTCACTGGTCATCACAATGAGCGTGTTGTCGAGAAGTTTGTGCTTGGTCAATTCCTCAACCACCCGGCCAATTCCATCGTCGATGGCTGCAAGCATTGCTAATGCATACCGGCGACGCGTCGGCATCTCCGTTGGGAAACGATCAAGATACTTCCCAGTCGCTTCGAGCGGCGTGTGCGGGCCGTAGTAATTCAACTGCAGATAGAACGGTGACGCGTGATTACGCTTGATGAAGCTTAGCGCGGCCTCCGTTTGAACGTCGATGCGAAAATCGTTGTTCTCGATCTGTTTCATCTCCGTTGTGGTTCCTACTAAAGTTCCTTTCGTGGCAGGATCGCTGGCAATATCCACTAAGTCAAAATTCGCACGATAGTCTCGTAGCTCGCCCCAAAAGTACTCGTCGAACCCTTGAGCTTGGGGCGAGTAGGGCTGGACCTTGTCCCAGGGAATGCGAACTTGATTACGCGGCTTGCCCGCCATCACGGGGAGCTCGCGGCGCATCCAGTCGACGCAGGTCACATTTGGCTCCAGGTGCCACTTGCCGACAAAACCAGTACGGTATCCCAACGGCTGAAGTCGTTCGGCAATCGTCACCGCTTCGTTGGGCAGCGGCATGTCGGGTATCGTGTCGATGCCCCATCGCTGTTGATGCCGACCGGTGATCAAACCCACTCGCGAAGGGCTGCATTGAGGCGCAGTAACATAGCCCGCCGAACATCGAACACCTCGCGCGGCCAGGGCATCAATGTGCGGCGTCTTGACGTCCTTGTGAACGCCCTGGCATCCAAGATCGCTCCAGCCTTGATCGTCGGTCAGAATGACAATCACATTGGGTTGGCTTGCTGGGATGACTGCTTGAGCCGTGCGGTCTCCAATGACGAAGTACCCCAGCTTCTGGTCATCGTTTGGTTTCGCAACAGCCCAGACGGCACCGGGGCGAGTTTGCTGAGATATCGTCTTTCCAGAATCAATCAAGCCATACGACTTCGATTGTCCTTGAGGGCTGATCCAAAACAGCTCCAACGCCTGTCGCTGTTTGTTGATGAAATGCACAGGAAACGGATTGCCGTCAGGTTTCGATGAGGGTATTGGTCCAACGGTTGCTGGGTGCCAAGTCAGTTTCGCCAATGAATTGACCGATGGTTCAAGGCGCTGAGCGAACTCTTTCGGCGATGTGTTTCGAAACGAAGCCAATAACTCCTGCGAATCGGGTGACTTGGCCAGATTGGTCCATTCGTACGGATCTTTGGCGATGTCATACAACTCTTCGCTCCCATCTGCATAGTGAATGTAGCGTTGCGAACGACGGCTAATAGCATAAGTCTCAGGTTGGGCGAGGTAGGTAACGGAGTCGTGATTCCAATTCGATCTGGCTGGGTCTTGAAGCAAAGGCAACAGACTTGGGCCGTCGTTTGTTGAATTCGCTGGTAGTTTGCAGAGGTCTAGCAAAGTCGGAAACAGGCTGAGCAAATTCACGGGTGCATCGCAGACTTGTCCAGCTCGAGTTCCATCAGGAAGTGCCTCGGTTGCGTGCTGTGGCACTCGCACCATCAGCGGAACTCGCGTTACCGCGCGCCATGGTGTGTACTTCTGCCAGTGTTCCTTCTCGCCGAGTTGCCAACCGTGATCCGACCACAACACGACGATCGTGTTTTTCGCATTCGGCCCCGAATCCAAAGCATCGAGCACTCGACCGAGCATCGCATCCGCAAAATGAATTGAAGCCAAATAACCCTGGATGCCTTGCTTCCATTGTCCGTGCTGTTGAATATGAGCGAAGTATTTGTTTCGAGCTGCTCGTTGTCCAGCTTCCGGAATGTCATCCAGATCGCTCTCCTTGTACCCAGGCGGAAGCTGAATCGACTCGAGTGGAAAAGGCTCGAAATACTTCTTCGGAACAAACCAGGGTTCGTGAGGCCGATAGAGACCGCAGCCGAGAAAAAACGGCTTGTCGTGTCGCTTACTGAGTTGCTCACCAATCCACTTGCTGACCGACCAGTCGCCACCGAACTCTTCGTCTGTGATGTCCAGCGCGGCCCAATCCGTTTCGACATACTGCCATGGACCACCGCGTTCTAAATTAACCGGACGCTGCTTGGGGTAGTAAGTATCAGGAAACGGGTTTTCCGACTCAGCCTTTGGAAAATACTCGTCCCAGCTCTTGGCATCGATGAAGTAATGCAACAGCTTGCCTGAACCTGCCGCATGATAGCCGTGGTTTCGAAAGTATTGAGGGATAATCGCTTCTGTCGGCATCACTTCACGCATCGACTGTCGGTTGTCATACAATCCGGATCGATTGAGAGCGCGTCCAGTAAAGATCGCCGAACGGGAAGGATTGCATGCCGGTGCAGGACAATGCGCGTTCGTGAAGAGCACACCGCTGGCGGCCAGACGATCGAGATTCGGTGTGATCGTCTGCGGATGTCCTCCCATGCAGCCGACCCAATCGTTGAGATCATCCATTGCGATGAATAGAATATTAGGTTTCGGCGATTCCTGAAGATCGACCGCAAAGACGTGTGGAGCCGCAAAATGAACGGCCAACAGCAGAACTAGCATTCTCATAGTGATTGTCAATCCGTCACGCCTTGAGGGAACGCCTGGCACGTTCAAACGACGAAGGGCCGACAGAAGTATAATTGACTCGTCCTCGTGATGTACGCCGGTCATTGATTGGACGCTCGCAATCTCGCAGTGTCGAGGTCAATCGTAGAGCTTCGACCGACGTGGGCTCCGCTTCGCACCTTCACGTCTCTCGATCTTTCCGTTTTCCTCACTGACCATCATTTCGCCCAGACGCTCGACACCGTTGAACAACACTTTCGCGTTGCCTTCGGCGCAGAAACGTACCCAATCCACAGAGATATCGGTAGCCTCAAGCGAAGCGTTGGCTTTCAGACTGGCTTTTCCCATTTTTTCCCCTGCCAAGTCATCGGCCTTCCGCGAAAAGCCTCGCGGGTTTCCGGCTTGGTTTTCGGTTTTCAGTCCTAATAGAGCGCATTCGATTTCGTCGATCGTTTGAAAGTAGTCTCCCACTCTGTGTCTTTGTGCCATCGTGCGAGGACCATACCAATGGCTCATGTTTGTCGATCAATTCTGACCAATCATGCATGAAAGCTCCTTCGCGTAAGGGGGCGAATTGTGTTAAGGAACTAAGTCGGGCGAGGAGCGTTTTCCTTACAAAAAACTTTGATTTCTTGGCAAAATTCCGCTTTGCCTTGGCAAAAGGACTCTGATATCCGGCGATACGCTCGAAGCCGATCCGCCTTTGCATATACGTCTCAAACGATTCAAGCCGAAGCGACGCCGCTTCGGCCTGGATGTTTGAACCGATCGAGTTCCGTTGATCTAGCGAGTGCTATTTCTTAGGCAAGTCAACTTCCGCGATCGTTGCAACCGTGAAGTCGCTGTAGACGGCTCGAAGCTGCTTTTCCGGATTTCGGTACCAGAAAACGATCGATCGCCTTCCATCGACTATCTTGCCAGCACCCGTGTAGTCGTAATCATCATGCGACATACCTGTAAGATACGGAGTCAACGTGCCCAATCGTGCGGCCAGTGTGATCCTAGGGATACCGTCTTTGGATAGTATGGTCATCCATTCCGCACTATCGGTAATGCTCTTGGGGAACTTACCATCACTTAGCTCGGTATAGCCCTTGAGTGCTTCGACCATGCTCTCCTCGAAAGGCAGCAACTCCGGCAGCTTCGCGGCGGTTGACGATTGATAGCCCTGAGGAACATCAAAGCTAAACAACATCGGATCGAAAGTTGCGTTGAACTCAAAACTCGTCATTACCGACTTGGTAACCGACGAACCTTTGGGCATGCCCATAAATTCGACTTGAACCAAATCGCTCGTTTCTGCATCGACCCAAACGGCGTAAACTACAGATGCACCGGGTTTCACTTCGAAACCCAGGCAATCACGGCCATCGATCTTCATCGATCCAAGTTCTTTGTCGGGCTTCTTTCCATAGGATTTTAACCGTTCCAACCATTTGATCTGCCGTTCCGGCTCAACCGGTGTGCCTTCCATCGGCGGATGTACTGTTGCCGACTTTGTTGCTTCGTTTAACGAAAGTCGAACTTGCCCAGTCGAATCATGAATCGAGACTAATCCTAGCATGGCTCTCCGCGCACGACCATCCTCTGAAGCAGCTACTTGGACTTCGACTGGTTTCTCCTGCGTTGTCAGATAGATCAATTCCTTGTATCGAAACGCCCCGGTAGTCCTTAGTTTTTCGATCGCTTGCGCAAATGCACTTGACGAAGAAGGCAACAAAATCGTTGCCCCGAGAACCAACAAGACACAAGCGGCCAATGAAGCAACTTGCATCCATGGACGACTCCACGACCTGTTGCGAGTCGACGGTCGATTTCGCGGACCTGGTTCTTCTTTTAATGCCAGAGCGTTCGATTTGACACGTGCGATGGCGTCGGCGGGAAGTGGTTCGCTGAGTACAGCCCAGACTGCCGATTCAAGCTGAGGCTCCAGGTCATCGTGGTTTGCGGTGAAGGTTGAGTTTTTGTCGTTCATATTATCGGACTCCGTTGAAGGATTTGAGTTGTTCTTGCAGTCGCCCGCGTGCCTTGTAGAGAGCTGTTGAAACCGCTTCGACTGAGATCAATAGGATTGCGGCCACTTCGTTTCGATCGAGTTGCTCGAAGTGGCTTAATGAAAAGACGGCGGCTTGCTGTTCAGGCAATTGTGCTGCTGCGCTACGCAACCAAGCGGCAAGTTCGGCGGCAACCACGTGGTGATGCGGCTCCAAGTTCGAGACGCAATGAGCCTCGTCAAGCTCAACGCTCTGGCGACGTCGACGCAACAAATCGATGGCTCGGGTCGTCGCCAACCGTGCAAAAAGACCTGACCAACTTTGGATCGGCCCCGCTTCCTGAACGCGTTTGGCCTCGATAAAGACCAACTGCGAAACATCTTCGGCGTCATGAACTGAGCCGAGGATACGGTAAGTGATGCGAAAAACACGTTCCGCATGACGCTCCACAATCTTGGGCCAATCCGGTGGATCTTCTTCGGCCATAGCAGTTCCTTGGTGAGGTTTTGGGTGACGAACTATAGAGAAGTCGCACTAGAAAGCCCGCAATGACCGAGATTTTCGTTCTTTGATCCAAAATGAATTGGAAGTTTGGAGCCCCGAACTCGCTCCGGCTGCGCTGACACCACCAGAAATCGGCACAGTTTTGGATCGCGACGCCATGGGCTTAACTCTTTGACTGAGGTGAACTTCGTGCTAGGGTTTCAAGTTTGGGTGTGTGTAGGTCAAATCAGAAAATGAGATGAAGATTGCAACGGTCGTAACTATTCTATCGGCGTCACTCACGTTGATGCTCGCTGTTTCGGCAACCGCATTGGTGAGCGATCTAGGCGAACCAACGGCCGATCTTCGATACGAAGACCTCCAGGCTGGCTTGCTATTACCGATGTTCTGTGGACCAACCTTGTGGAGTAGCTTGCCGAGCATCCCGCGAGACGTGACGGCTATCGTTGATCTTGCTGCGTTTGGCTACGTTGGTGTTTGCCTAGTAAGCGTCGCGCTAATGGGCTGGCGTTGGCGTATGACATCGCCCACTGGAGCAGCGATGTTGACCCTGGGTCTCGGTATGTTTCCGAGCATTCTGGGAGCTGTGGTGTTGCAAGATCGCTTGGCGACTCCTGCGGTGGCTGGCGCCTGGGTTTCATTCATGATTGTGGGTTTGCTTTACGCCGCATTGGCCGCGCTGGTTCTGGCGATCTCCGACTTGTCGAACCTTGCATGCATTCCCGCCTTGAAGTTCAAGCGAACGGCTTCGTTAGTGAATTGATTTCCTACACGTTGGAACTTCGCACACGAAGGCACGAAGACACAAAGGAAGATTGGTTGATTTGGCAATACAAATTTGCCGTTGTTGAATCGATTCACTTTGCAGCTTCATTGCCAATCCAGCTTTGTGC
>JBGSKM010000115.1:0-48236 GCA_041741195.1 Pirellulaceae bacterium | reverse complement strand
TTATGGAGCAGCTTATCCAGTAGACTGGTATCGACTGACGGGTCGGCGACGGCTGTGGACTGCGATTCATCCATGATCGCGTCAACAGAACCAATTTCACCGTTTCAGCCAAGATCGATTTCAACAGGCTGAATAGTTACCCAATTGTCAGGCATGCGAGGTAACCCCGATGCATGTGTCGCCAAGTGGCGCAACTGGATCGAATTGGCGAGCTTCGGATTGGACTGTCTTAGCGGCGCTGCGATCGAGCCGATGGTCGAATCCAGCGTGACTTCGCCAGCCTGCACGGCGCTCGCCAAGAGAATTCCCGTAAAGACTTTGGAGATCGATCCGATTTCATAAATCGTGTTTTCATTGGGCGCAGAATTCTTACTCTCAGCCAGGGTACCATAGGAGCGGACCCAGGTGCGATCGTGGTCAATCAGTCCGACGCTAACCCCGTGGACCACACCGGGCTCCACCAGCGAAAGAGCCAATTCGTCAATTTTCTCAGCGTGGCGGTACGGTTCGTCTGCGTTTGTGATCGAACCGAGAAGCATCGATGGAAGGAGTATCGTCGGAAGCATAGTAACGACGACGAACCACGGGATTCCACTCGGGCAGCGCTTTCGCATTTTGGTAGCCTCAGGTTAGGTTAAAAAACCTGAGTTTAACCGATCCAAGTTCCACCGGTGCTAGTTATTGAAACTGCTACCAAAGTTGTAGGAGGCGGAAACCGGGATGACGCCGTATACGCCTTCGGTAAACACTTGACGCACGAAGTTGTTGAACAAACGAATGGGTGCACTGGGTAGCACCACGACGTCGCCATCGCGAATCCAAATCTCGTCGCACGGCTTCGCTTCGCGTCCGAGAATTGCTCCCCTCAGGTCGAGCGTTGTCGACAGCAATTCGAAGTTCTCGCCGCGTCGAAATACGACGACTTCTCGCAGGTTGGCACCGGTGCGATGTCCGCCAGCCATGGCGATTGCGCCGAGCACCGTCGTTGGCGAGTTCATGTCGAACCGCCCCGGTTGGATGACTTCGCCCAACACGAACACGTTGTGCGGCGCCTGGCTCGTTAGCGACGGTTCGACTTCCAACCCACCGACTTGGGCGTCGTAACGCAAATTGATTTCTTGCTTGAGTTCGCTCAACGTCAACCCTTGGGCTTGGATGTTTCCCAGTCGTGCTAGTCGAATTTCGCCGGACGGCGTGATCGTCTGGGAGACTTGTTGGGACGTAAATCCTCCGGCGCCGCTGATGGCATCTCGCACTTGTCGGGCCGCCGAACCGGTATTGATCGGTGTCACATCGACGAGCGGCTTGGGATAGAACTCTTCGTAGGCTTGTTCCAGATAGTCTCGCAATTGCTCGACGGTGCGGCCGGCCGCTTGGACTTCGCCGATCAATCGCAAGGTGATGGTGCCATCGGGCTGGATTATCAAGCCGCGCTCGAGTGTTCCACGATTGAGTTCTTTATCCGCTTCGGACTCGATGATCAATTCGTCGCCCACCGCGAGTCGGTAGGCGCCGTCGGACTTCAGCGCCGTCACCAGATACAGGAACTGGATCGTGTCACCGGCCCGAAGTCGATACTCGGGAAGTTGCTGAGTGCGCGCGGGCCCTGCGTACTCGCCAGGGCCATAGCTTTGAAATGGATGGTCATAAGGGCATTGCCAACACTGGGGCCCATTGGCGATCGGACCGATCCCTTCGTGCATTCCGATATCTTCGGCAATGCTATCGCCACTTCGGTCGACGCAATTACCGCAGTAGCGAGTTTGTGCATTCGCCAGCGGCAAACTCGCAATGAGCCAAGCGACGGCTGCCAAGCGGATGACGAATTGGTTGAGGGTACGGGTCGACATAGTGTTAGATCTCGTATTGCCTATTGCGGCCTGAGACGGAACTTTGAAGGTCAAACAAATGCGGTGCGATGGTTGTGGCGTGTCTATCGACGACTGAATGGAAACCACGATCGCTTTTCGCTCGCCTGTACTGTCTCAGCGGAAATGGCATCGCGACTCGAATTAAGCGACTGGTTCAACTCGACCGCGCTGGGACGATGGGTCATCGCGAATTGCTCCGGCGGTAATTGATGGACGGAAAGTTCACTGGGCCATGAGTGGTGCCGCAACTCCGTTTCGCAATGCGCCGCCAGTTCGAAATCATTGACTTGGATGGCCGCCAAGCGAAGTGCTTCAAAACCGCCTTGCGTCGGCTGGAGCGCCACTGAATGGCGCAGTTCATGGATTGCTTCGCTTACCAAACCCTGGTCAAGAAGCGTCTTGCCGAGTTCGCGGCGGCAGTACCCGCTCGTCGGGTTGATCTCCACAGCGGCACGCTGCATCGTCAGCGCCACGGCGCTGGCGTGTGGTGACGGTGCGTCTGCGATTTGCTTTTCGATCGTACCAAGTAGCACCAATGCGTCGCTGACGTCGGTGACGGACCCGGCGGCCCGGACCAGTTGGTTGCGGGCATAGTCCAAGTACATCGAAGTCGCTTGAAGATTTGAAGCGTTCTCGAGCGACAGAACGCCGGAGATGTCGGTTTGGTGGATGGCGATGGACCGTTTCAGTGTTGCCTGATCGATCGGTCCTTGGGGTCCCCAAAAGTCGGCGGACTCGCGGATCGCGACGATCGCGGATTCGAGCTCAGTGGCGTGTTGAGTGCCACCTTCGCGCGAGTCACTGATCGCGACTAACAAGCGGAGTGCCTCGGTCGCGATTTTCTGGGCCGAGTAAGTCGCTTCGCGGCGCAATCGTCCGTGGGCATCACGTAGCGATTGGTGAGCCATCTCACGCAGTTTCGTTTCGTGGATCGTGGGGCGAACGACTGGGGTCGTCGGACCGGTTGGCGGTTGCGGAATGATCTCAATTGGCGTCACTTCGTTTTCGTGCGACGCACGATACGAAACGGGCGCGGGGGATACGCCGGGCAAGCGAAGCGGTGCGACATTCCCTGGTTTACGCGGCGCCGCGTTAGGAGGCGCTTGTATCGATGCCGCACTTCGCTTGACAGCAAGATCGCCAGTTACTTTGGGTAACCGAATCACTGCCTCGTCGGCGACAGTATGAGATTCCGCCGCGGCGCTGGGCAAACGCACGAACGCGCGGGGTTTCGCAGCGGATCGCTCGGCCGGCACGATCGCTGGATCGGAAGCGGCGAGGTGGGACGGATGCTTGACGAGTCCGGCGCCTTGGATCGCAGCAAGCAATGCAAAGCGTCGCATCCAGCGAACTGATCGGCGCGACTCGTCCATGAGTACAGTTCCGTTGCCTAGGGTAAGTGCCGAGCGCGGACGCATCCTTGCATTCGCTGCCCAAGTAGGCACAGCGGTCTGATCGACCCGCGTTCACCTTCGTGGTGATGCATTCCGAGGCAACCGGCCTTGGAATTTAGATTGGCGGATTCCCATTACGCACCACTGGCTCGAGCGTGCAAACGCTCAATTACCGATCAATTGGAATGTTCGGAGCAATCGTCGCTACAGGACTGGCCCGACCGTCCAGGGAACGAACTCGTGATCGCCCAATCCCAATCGCTCGCTCGCCGTCATTTCGCCGCTGCCAACGCGAAGAGCGTATTCAAAGAATCGATCACCGGCGGCTTGAAGCCCTTCGCCGTTCAGGATGGGTCCGGCATCGAGATCCATGTCGTCGCGCATTGATTCGAACAACGCGGTGTTGGTCGCTACCTTGATCACGGGCGTGGGCTTACAACCAAAGCAGCTACCACGACCGGTCGTGAACATCACCAAGTTGGCTCCTCCGGCCACCTTTCCCGTCACGCTCGACGGATCGAATCCCGGGGTATCCATCACCGACAGGCCCGCACAATCGATTTGTTCCGCATAATCGAATACTGCCTCGAGCGCTGTCGAACCGCTTTTGGAAACTGCACCGAGACTCTTTTCGGTGATCGTGGTGAGTCCCCCGGCTTTGTTTCCTACCGACGGATTGTTATCGATTTGGCCGCCGAACATTGCCACGTGTGATTTCCACCATTCGATGCGTTCGATCAGTTTCCGAGCAACGGCTTCACTTCGACTTCGCCGAACCAGTAGGTGTTCCGCTCCATACAGTTCGGTCGTTTCGGAAATTACACTCGCACCGCCGCAGGCCACGATCCGATCGCTGACAACGCCCACGGCCGGGTTTGCCGTCAGCCCGCTATAACCGTCGCTACCGCCACATTCGACCGCGAGTATCAAGTGGGACGCGTCACAGGTTTCCCGTTCGCACATGTTCGCTCGGTCGAGCAACTGTTCCACTAGTTTTTCCGCTTTGTCAATCGTCGCGCGAGTGCCTCCCTCGGTTTGCATCGTCAACATGGGCGTGGATCGGTCGCGCGTCAGTCGTTCGCCACCGGGGGCGTAGAGTGACACGATCCCGTGATGCTCTTGCAAGTAGCCACCGGTCGTTTGTTCGCACCCGAGTCCGATGACCAAACATGCCGCGACATTAGGATGTTTCGCGTAGCCAGCGATGACGCGGCCGAGCATTTGATGTTTGATCCCGTGGTACTCCAACGCGCATCCCGTCGTGTGCGTCGCGGCGAAAACACCATCCACGTTGGGCCAGCGACGCATGCGCTCGGGAGTGAATCGCCGCACGACGTGGTGACAAACGGTGGCACTGCAATTGACCGTCGAGACAATGGCGACGTAGTTTCGGGTCCCCACACGCCCATCGGGTCGTCGAAATCCCGCAAAGCTATACTTGAGTTTCGCGGGGCTTGGCGGCGGCGCGACGTGGAGCCGGTGGGTGTCGACGGTGTGATGATCCGCGAGGTTGTGCGAGTGCACATGTTGGCCGGCGGCGATCTGGACCGTCGCAATCCCGATGGTTTGCCCATACTTTCGCACGGGATTACCGGCGGTGATATCAGCGACGGCGACCTTGTGCCCCGGCGGGATCGCTTCAAGCGTGACAAACTCCGCGGACTCCGGAAGTCGAATCGCCGTTTTGGCGGCAATCGCCTCGATCGCGACGGCAACGTCATCCTGGGCATGTAAACGGACGAGCAATGGTGTCATGTTGAGATATCAAAGAGGTGTGGTTCCTGGGAATCCAACCGCTGCCTATATTTTGCGTTAGCTATTGGATCGACCATGAAAACCACTCCGACGCATTGGCGTCACGGGCGACGATGAAAATACACGAATATCAGGGCAAGCAGCTCTTTCGCAAAGCCGGAGTTCCAGTACTTGAGGGCCTGGTGGCCAAGACGCCTGAGGAAGCCGCAGCCGCGTACGACAAGCTTGGCGGCTCCATCGCAGTCGTCAAAGCCCAAATTCACGCCGGCGGACGCGGCAAGGGAAGTGTCATCGATAACCCGAGTCAAAAAGGCGTGGTGTTGTGCCGCAGCGCCGCGGATGCCAAAGCGGCTGCCGCAGGTTTGATCGGCAAGAAGTTGGTCACCATTCAAACCGGCCCCGATGGCCAGACGGTCAACCAAGTTTTCGTCGAAGCGGGTTGTGACATCGCTCGTGAATTGTATCTCGGGATCGTGGTCGATCGCGCGGCAAGCAAACCTGTCCTCATGGTGAGCACCGAGGGTGGCGTCGAGATCGAAAAAGTCGCCGAAGAAACTCCGGAATTGATCCACAAAGAACATTTCGATCCGGCCAGTGGGTTGGATGCCTATCAAGTTCGCAAGCTTTGCAAGAAGCTCGGCATCGAAGGTGCTGCGGCCAAGAGTGCCCACCAATTCATGACATCCATGTGTCGCTTTTTCGTCGACTATGACTGCTCGATGGCGGAGATCAATCCGCTGGTGATTACCGGCGACGGCAAGATGATCGCACTCGATGCCAAGATCACGTTCGACGACAACGCCAAGTTCCGCCACAAGGAATTGTTCGACGAACTTCGCGACCTGAGCGAAGAGGAACCGAGCGAAGTGCGTGCGGCAAATTCCGGCCTGAGCTACGTCAAGCTTGACGGAAACATCGCCTGCCTTGTCAATGGCGCCGGGTTGGCAATGTCCACCATGGATATCATCAAGTACCACGGTGGCAAGCCGGCGAACTTCTTGGATGTTGGCGGCGGAGCCAATGCCAAGCAAGTGGCGGAGGCATTCAGCATTTTGCTGTCCGATCCGAATTGCAAGGGCGTCCTCGTCAATATCTTTGGCGGTATCGCACGATGCACGACCATCGCGAGCGCATTGATCGAAGCCAGCAAGACCGTCGGGTTCAATGTCCCACTTGTCGTTCGTTTGGAAGGCACCGAAGTAGAAGAAGGCCGCAAAATGTTGGCCGAAAGCGATGTCGATGTCATCAACGCCATCGACTTGACCGACGCAGCCAAAAAGATCGTTGCTGCCGTCGCTGGTTAATGGCAACCACGCCAACGACCGATTCTCCGTCTCCGCCCAAACATCGCCACACACATTTTCTATTGGTTCCGCAATGAGCATTCTGGTCGACAAGAACACCAAGGTCATCTGCCAAGGCATCACCGGCAACGCGGGTGAATTCCACACGCGTGGATGCAAGGAATACGGCACCAACATGGTCGGTGGGGTCACGCCCGGCAAAGCTGGCCAAGAAGTCGCGGGTTTGCCCGTGTTCGACACGGTTGAGGAAGCCGTGGCGAAAACCGGTGCCAACGCGACCATGATCTTTGTGCCGCCGCCGTTCACCGCCGACGCGATCCTCGAAGCCATCGACGCCGGAATCCATATCATCGCCGCGATCACCGAAGGCGTGCCCGTGCTGGACATGGTACGAGTGTTCGAGAAAGTCAAAGCGAGCAACTCGATCTTGATCGGACCGAATTGCCCGGGATTGATCACCCCCGGAGCCTGCAAGATCGGCATCATGCCCGGATACATTCACAATCCGGGTAAAGTCGGTGTGATGAGCCGCTCGGGAACGTTGACCTACGAAGCCGTCTGGCAAACCAGCAGCCTCGGTCTCGGCCAAAGTACTTGTGTGGGACTCGGTGGCGATCCGATCGTCGGGACCAGCTTCATCGATTTGCTGGCGCGGTTCCAAGAAGACGATCAAACCGAAGCCATTCTGATGATCGGCGAGATCGGCGGATCGGCGGAGGAAGAAGCGGCCGCCTTCGTCAAAGCCAACGTCACCAAGCCGGTGGCGTCGTTCATCGCCGGACGCACCGCGCCTCCAGGAAAACGCATGGGCCACGCCGGTGCGATCATCAGCGGTGGCAAGGGTACCGCCGAAGAAAAAGTGGCGGCACTCGAGGACGCGGGAATCGTTGTCGCGCCAACACCAGCCGATATGGGCAAGGCAGTCGTCGAAGCGATGAGCCGCCACAAAAAATAGAGCTGATCGACCAGCTTTGCGGCCAACTGAATCGATTGCCAAGTTACCCAAAGCATGGTGAATACTGCAGTCGTTGGCGTGGATATAACGCGGTACCGATCGCAACTTTGGCAGGGTCGATCGCGCCACAAGTGGCGCTTGGTCCGCATGCCTGTGCCGCGGATGCGATGAGGTCGTTTTTCCTCGCGAAAATTTGCTTGCCGGTGATAGGAATTTCGTGACCGAGATTGTCGATTCTGTTGAGGGGTGCTACAAGCTCGACATGGAACAATTACCTCCTCAATCGACGACCAAACCGTTCACGCGGCGTAAACGCGGCGTGGTTGCCGTGATCCTGCGACAGGAGCGAATTCTGATCATTCGACGCTCGCTCACGGTCACCGCACCTGGAAAACTTTGCTTGCCCGGGGGCGGAATCGAAGACGGTGAATCGGAGAGCCAGGCGATGGTTCGCGAGATGCAAGAAGAGCTAGCGATCGAAGTTCAACCAGTCCGCTTGTGCTGGCGCAGCATCACGCCCTGGGGTACCAACTTGGCTTGGTGGCTCGCGGAACTGGATCCGAGCGTCGAGCCGATCCCCAACCCCGACGAGGTCGCCGAAGTCCATTGGATGAACGTCGAAGAAATTCGCTGCGCCCTGGACATGCTCCCGAGTTTGCCAGCATTCGTCGACGCGTGGCAACGGGGCCAAATCGATTTGCAAATCCCGTAGATTGGTGCAACAAACGCTCGCGCAGCAACTATTTTCCGCTGTACCAAACTCCGCGTCGCCAGTTGTGCCGACGTAATTGTCGCAGCAACGGCTCCGGCAGATCCGGCAATTCGCTCACCGGCGCAATCATGCCAACTTGCGCGGCGCTGCGCATCCCCACGATCACCGTGGAAACTTCATGCCGGGTGAGCGCAAATTTGAGAGCGACGTCAGCCAATGAGTATTGGTCGGCTACCGTCGAGGCGGCCAAGTCTTGGCGGATTTCTTCGACACGCGACACCGTTCGCTGCATCCGATCACCGGCAAAGTACTGGTGACGAAAATCGTTTTCTGGAAATTGATGATCGGCTTTGTACTTTCCCGTTAGCGCCCCCTCGTCCAGCGCCACTCGAACGATCACGCCTGTGCCGGTTTCAGCCGCGACCGGCAAGATTTGAGCGACGGCTTCTTGGTCGAATAAGTTGTAGATGATCTGAATCACATCAACCAAGCCATCGCGCATGAGTTCGATGACGCACGCTTGATCATGCTCGGGCGTACTGACACCGATCAAATTCACTTTGCCTTCGTCCCGCAATTGTCGTAGCACCATGAGCGGCTGGGGATCTTCGTTCCAGGCTCGTGTCCACGTGTGAAGTTGCAACAGATCGATGCGCTGGACTCCCAAGTTGGTTAGCCGAGCGTGAACGTTGTCGCGCAGGTAGGCGGCGGAGTAGCGATCTTGCCAGCGACAATAGGGGCTCGGTGGCCAGGGCCCCGAATCAGGCGGCGATTTCGTTGCTACAAAGACTTCGTCCCGTCGAGACTCAATGACCTTGGCAATCAGCCGCTCGCTGCGGCCGTCTCCATAACCAGCCGCGGTATCGATGAAATTAATGCCGTTGTCCAGTGCCGTGTGGAGCGCCGCGATTGAGTCGGAGTCATCTTGGTTGCCCCATTGGCCACCGAGCGCCCAAGCTCCGAAACCGATCTCCGAAACCGGGGGACCATCTTGACCAAGAGGACGTTTTTTCATGGGATTGGCTGAAATTGAACGGTTGTTGCGGTTTCGATGTTGGCTGAACTTAACCGCCCGTGAAACCCAGCGGAACCGCTGGCCCAAAGCATGGCGACCACGCGGGGCTAGTGGCAAAATACCGTCAAGTTGGCGATGCGAGTCAATTTGTATCGGTTAGTGAATCGGTTCGCGAGGTCGCCGAGTAAACATCAAGGCAATCGGGGTGCTCAGCGCCGAAGTCCTCAACTCCGAGTCGCTGTCTTACCGAAATTAACAGGCGTGGCGGTTGATCGATCGCTGGTTGGCGATCTTCGAAGCTGGGCTGATCGGCCCAGTGTCTCCTGATAGGGTGGTCTCGGTGCCGAAATTTTCTCCGATTCCTAGGTTGTCCATCGTTGTCCCGGTCGGCGGCGACATCGCCGCGTTCGAAAACACTCTCATAAGCGTTTTGGAAAACAGACCGCAGCAGTGCGAAGTCATTGTTGCGCACCACGGAAACTACGACGACCCGTTTTCCTTGACCGATGAAGTCGACTTTGTGGTGACCGATTCGTCGCGGCTGACGTCGATGATCGTGGAGGCCGCTGGACGTGCCCGAGGCCGGATTGTTCATGTTTTGGCCGAAGGGATGATCGCCGTGGACGGTTGGACCGACCCGGCGATGGAGGCATTCGAACATCGGGACGTGGCAATTGTTGCCCCACTCGTTCGCGATCAAACCAGCGGCCGAATCTTGGCTGCCGGCTGGTCAGATACCTCGTCAAGACTGTTTCATCGTTTGGCCAGCGGTCGGACCCTGCCTAGTCGACGCGATGTTGCCCGAATCGATGGTGCCTATTTGCAGGCCTCATTCTGGCGCCGCGATGTGCTTTGCCAACTCGGCGACACGCTCCTTACCAATGACACCACGGAAGCGGTCTACGCGCATACCTTGGTGGCCCGAGAAGAAGGTTGGCGCACGCAAATCGCGGTAGAATCCGAAGTGTACTGTGCGACTGCGCCAGCCGATTGGACCGATAGCTCGTTTTCGCGTGGCCAACGTCTTCGGGCGATTCGCGATTGCGTCACCGAAATCAGTGGAGGCGTTGGTTGTGGTGCGGTGGCTCTCGCTCGCAACGTGATTCGACCGTCATGGTATGCCGAGTCGATCGGTCAATCGTTCGCATCGCTGGCGGCCAAGTCCGTTCGCAAGCGATTGGATGCCCAGTCGCTCGCGCTGATCGAAGATCCGGAAACCACCACGATCCAAATCAACCAATCCGTGGGCCACGACACGTATCGCCGCGCGGCATAGTGCATGGTCCGAGCGATTGGGTAGCTGACTTTGACAAAGATCCACGACGAATCAACGGGCGTGATGCTAATCCAACAGCGCTTTGAGCATCGGAAACTTGGCCAGGATTTGATCGACGACTTCCTTGCCGACTTTGTCTTTGAGAAAATTGACAATCATTTGCACAAAGCCACCTAGTTGATCGGTTCCCACCCCCGCACTGGTGAGTGAGGACGCCAGTTCCAGGCCGCTTCCCGCGGAGCTGCCCAGGGCGGCAGAAGCCATGCCGGCTAATTTGCCGAGCATTCCGCCGCCAATGTCCGGTGCTTCGTCGTGTCCACCCGCCGCAGCCTCACTCGCTCCCGGAATGGCACCGCTGATTTTGTTGAACAAATCATCGCCAGCGTGTTGTTTCAGCATCGCCATCGCCTTGCCGGTAGCGTTTTTTGCCACCGCTGGGTCGATACCTAGCTGAGTCGTCAATTGTTGGATGAGTTCGTCCACGATGTTTGTCCTGGGATGAGTTTCGACGTTCGGTTGGGCAGGTAGCATCACCGTCGCTTGCGTTTCGCCTTCGGTCGACGCAGGCAGCGGATTGTTGCTTGAAGACGCGTCAGCCAATGGGTAAACCCGCCGCTGCCGGGACGCTTGCCAACTCGTCCAAATTACCCAGCTCGCCAGCGCTCGTGGCGGGCGCACATGACTTGGACGATTTTCCGGATTTTTAACAACTTTTCCACATCGCTTCGTGGATTGCTAGCAAAATTCACTAACCCTTCATCATGCCTAAGCTTACGACGACGCAAGCGGTCAACGTCGCGAACGGACAGTTTCCGAGAGTGACGTGTAAGTTGTTTTGGATTAGGCACTTACGTTACAAACCTTTTCTTGGTTGACACGTTGTGGCGAAGCCCTAAGATTCGCCCGTCGCCCACATGTAGTGCCTTTCGCCGGTGTATAATACTACTGGTAGTGCCTGCAAATCGTTTTACAGGAAGTTTTCATTCTGGGACGGAAGACGGATCTACACCTAGTTCGCTGCGACCATTCGCGCGACAGGACACCTCCCGTGTGGTCGACAACCGTTCATTACTGCTTGTTGCACGGTGCGTGCTGGCGATTCGCTTTAGCGAGCGAGTCTTGGTTCGCTAACCGTGCTCATGGATGACACACACCACAGGAGTCTCGAGACGCTATGGCCACAATTATGTCCACGACCGCTGATTTTGATACTTCGTCGGATCCGGCATTGGAGCACGTGAACACCCAGCACGGTGTTGAATATGCTCGCCAGCAATACGGGACGAAGCTCCGCGACGGACGCACCGATTTGAGCCCCTCGGGTCTCCGGATCGACGCAATCTTCTGTCCAAATAATGGCCAAACTCCATTCGCGACGACGGAGTGGGAATTGCGCAGCGCGTCGATCAAGGACGAGAGCGGCAAGGCACTGTTTGAACAAACGGATTGCGAGATTCCGGCGTCGTGGAGCCAACTGGCCACGAATGTTGTGGTGTCCAAGTACTTTTACGGTGACCCCCGCAACAAGAGCGAGCGAGAGCGCAGTGTCCGTCAACTGGTTCACCGCGTCACGCGAACGATTGCGGACTGGGGATTGCAAGACGGTTATTTCAATTCACCCGAGGACGGTGAACGTTTTTATCGCGACTTGACGTGGTTGTGCTTGCACCAGCACGGTGCGTTCAACAGCCCGGTTTGGTTCAACGTGGGTTTGCACGCCCAGTACGGTGTCGGCGGCTCGAAGTGCAATTGGCACTGGGACCGCGAGACACAAAACACGGCCCAACCGGAGAATCCTTATGAGTTTCCGCAGGGTTCGGCGTGCTTCATTCAAAGCGTCCAAGACAACATGGAAGACATCATGCAGCTCGCTTGCAGTGAAGCGATGCTGTTCAAGTTCGGCTCCGGAACGGGCACGGATTTGTCGACCATTCGATCGCAACGCGAGAAGCTCTCCGGCGGTGGAACCCCATCGGGCCCCCTATCCTTTATGCGCGTTTACGACTCGATCGCGGGCGTCGTCAAGAGCGGCGGCAAGACACGTCGTGCCGCGAAGATGCAGTCGCTCAAAGTGTGGCATCCAGACATTCTCGAGTTCATCGAGTGCAAGTGGCGTGAGGAACAAAAGGCTCATGCGTTGATTCGCGAAGGTTACGAATCGAACTTTAACGGCGAAGCCTACTCGTCGGTATGTTTCCAAAACGCGAATCTTTCCGTTCGCTTGA
Source organism: Pirellulaceae bacterium (assembly GCA_041741195.1). Classification (GTDB taxonomy): domain Bacteria; phylum Planctomycetota; class Planctomycetia; order Pirellulales; family Pirellulaceae; genus JBBSJZ01. Next base: position 35,729 of record JBGSKM010000115.1, on the reverse strand, counting down.
CGGACGAATACATGGAAGCCGTTCGTGACGGTCGTCGTTGGCAAACTCGTTGGGTGACGGACAAACCGACTGACAACGCTCCTGAATACGATGCCAAGGAATTGCTCAACAAGATGGCCGAGTGCGCGTGGCACTGTGGCGATCCCGGTGTTCAGTACGACACGACGATCAACAAGTGGCACACGTGTCCCAACGACGGTGCGATCAACGCCAGCAATCCGTGCAGCGAGTACATGTTCCTGGACGATACGGCTTGCAACCTATCCAGCATCAACCTGATGAGGTTCGTAAGCCGTGACGGAGTATTCAACACCGAGCGATTCCGAGCGGCATGTCGATTGTTCTTCATCGCCCAGGAAATCCTGGTGGACCATGCGAGTTATCCGACTGAGCCGATCGCAAGGAACAGCCATCGCTATCGACCCCTGGGGCTTGGCTATTCCAATCTCGGTTCGGTCGCGATGACGCTCGGTATGCCCTACGATTCCAACGCGGCTCGCGGTTTGTGCGGATCGTTGACCGCGCTGTTGCATGGCGAAGCCAACCGAACCAGCGCCGAGATCGCGAGCGTTGTCGGTCCATTCGACGGCTACGCTTCCAACGAAAAGCCGATGCTCCGAGTCATGCAAATGCACCGCGAAGCGGTCGATAAGATTGACGACGAGGGACCGGCGGAACTCAAGGCAGCGGCCCGCCAACTCTGGGACGACGTGTTGGCGATCGGTGAGAAATATGGCTTTCGCAACGCACAAGCAACGGTCTTGGCGCCGACGGGAACGATTAGCTTCATGATGGATTGCGATACCACGGGAATCGAACCCGACATCGCTTTGGTCAAGTACAAGCAACTTGCCGGTGGTGGCATGCTCAAGCTTGTCAATCAAACCGTGCGTCGTGGATTGGTGAACCTCGGTTACACCGACGTCCAAATTGACGCGATTTTGAAGTACATCGAAGAGAACGACACGATCGAGGGAGCACCGGAAGTCGACGCGTCGCACTTGCCAGTGTTCGACTGCGCGTTCAAGGCCGCCAACGGTGTTCGTAGTATCGCTTGGCAAGCCCACGTGACGATGATGGCTGCGGCCCAGCCGTTCTTGTCGGGTGCCATTAGCAAGACTGTGAATATGCCCACCGATGTCACACCGCAAGACATCGCGGACGCCTATTTCTGGGGTTGGGAACTGGGGCTCAAGGCGATCGCGATTTATCGTGACGGTTCCAAGCAATCACAGCCGCTCAATACCAAACGCGACGACAGCAAGGTTGAAGGCGGCGTTCGCACGGTGACCAAAGAAGTCGAAAAAATCGTCTTCAAGCCGCGTCGCGAGCGATTGCCCGATACTCGCCAAAGCGTGACTCACAAATTCAGCATCGCTGGACATGAGGGTTACCTTTGCGTGGGTCTGTATCCCGATGGTCGTCCAGGTGAGATCTTCATCACCATGGCGAAGGAAGGTTCGACGATCGGTGGCATCATGGACAGCTTTGGTACCGCACTTTCGATTTCGTTGCAGTACGGCGTCCCGCTCGAAGTGCTCGTGAACAAGTTTAGTCATACTCGGTTCGAGCCGATGGGACATACGAGCAACAAAGACATTCGCATCGCCAAGAGCGTGGTCGACTACATCGCCCGCTGGTTGGGGCTGACCTTCATGAGCGGTCATCCCGAGCATGGACTTGCCGCTTTGCAGAAAAACTCGATGAGTCATGGGAACGGACCGGCATTGGCCGAGGCTCCTGTGTCGGGCGCCGTGGCATCGGGTGAAGTGGCGAGCTTTATCGACAGCGAACGAACGTCGCTGTTGGCAAAGATCTCTGGATTGAGCGAGGCTTCGGATTCAACCAATGGGTATGCGAACGGGCGTTCCAATGGGCACGTCTCCGAACACGCCCATAACGAATCGTTGGCGAGCCAGACGGATCAGTTTGCTCGATTCCAAAGCGATGCTCCAGGCTGTGACAATTGCGGAAGCATCACCGTCCGCAACGGCAATTGCTATCTCTGTCACAATTGCGGCAACAGCATGGGTTGCAGTTAGTCTCGTGAGCGGTTGTCTCTCCCTGGGGATCCTCCGGGGAGGGATCGATGTGAAGGCGAGTCGCATTTTTTAGCCCATACCGATCCGGTGCCGCCGGTAGCGTGTCGCCGTTGTCACGGTAATCCAGACGCATCCATTCGTTTTCTACTCATGCCACAAAATTCATCGCTAGCGACGGAGGCGCACCACTGCGCTATTCGCCACGTCGATTGCATCGTCGGCATGAACGAAAGTGATGCCGGATCGGTGGACCTCGTCTTTGCGGACCCGCCATTCAACATCGGCTTTTCGTACGATGTCTATGAGGACTCGCTTGACGAAGACAAGTATTTGTCATGGTCGCGAGACTGGATCGCGGCTGTCCATCGGGTGCTCAAAGACGATGGTGCGTTCTGGCTAGCGATTGGCGATGAGTATGCGGCTGAACTGAAATTGATCGCCCAAGAGATTGGGTTTCACTGTCGATCGTGGGTGATCTGGTATTACACGTTTGGCGTGCACTGCAAATTAAAGTTCACGAGGTCGCACGCTCATCTGTTTCACTTTGTGAAGAATCCGAAACAGTTCACGTTCAACGTCGAAGCGGTGCGTGTGCCATCAGCACGTCAATTGGTCTACAACGACAAACGCGCCAATGCCACCGGACGGATGCCTGATGACACATGGATCTTGCGTCCCCAGGATCTCGTCGATGGATTTACTCCCGACGAAGACATTTGGTACTTCCCCCGCGTTGCCGGGACATTCAAGGAACGTGCCGGATTTCATGGCTGTCAAATGCCCGAACAGTTGCTTGGTCGGATCATCCGATCTTGTAGCGGCCCAGGCGAGCTGGTGCTCGATCCATTTTCGGGAAGCGCGACAACGGTTGCGGTTGCCAAAAAGTTGGGCCGTCGTTACCTCGCCTTCGATTTGTCCGAAGACTATGTCGAACTTGGAACCAAACGACTGAACTCAATCGCGGTCGGCGATCCTCTGGATGGCAGCGAGAATCCGCTCGCCAGCGCGCCGGCGACCGCGAACGGAAAGAACTCCCTCGCGACCAAAGCTCGTAAAACGAACAAGGCGATTAAGAATCAAACTCCGACCTTCGCGGGATTTGATTCGGGGCGTTTGGATTTCGAATCGCTCGGCGAGTTTAGCGACTCCATCGTGGCCGCTTTCAAGCAATCCAATTCGGGATATTCCGTCGATCGAGTAATGGCGGATCCGACGTTGGCAGCCGATTTTCAATTGGCGTGTGATCGATTGTTGGTACCCGGTACACCTGCCGAACGGAACCGGGAATTGTTTCGGCTTCGCAAGTCCGGGGCGATCAAGTCCGAGGGTATCGAAACTCGCGTTCCGACGACGTTCGAGTGGCGACAATTGTCACAGTGCATGTTCGCCAGTGAGATCGCGTGGCGAATCCTTCACGATGAGCGACCAGACCAGAGCCTCGATGAAATCTTGGCGGATCCGAGACTGGCGGACCAATTTGATACGATCGCGGCGCGATACGCGCCAGGCTATCGACAGCTTGAATATCGCTGGGCGGCGTTATCGCTGCGAAAGAAAGCCAGTGCCGGCAAAAAACACGCGAGTGATTCGCTGGGTATCACTCGGTTTGACATAGGCGTGCCGCTGCCGACGGTGCTACAGGACCTTGATCTCATTCCCGCGGAATCGGGAATCTACGCGATTCGATCCGCTGAACACGAGTATCTTTACGCCGGTGAAACGTATGATCTTCGCGATCGGGTTCGCTCGCATTTCGGTGACGCATCGACGACAAGTCAATGGACGAGTCGCTGTAAAGCCATCGAAATCTGCTACCAAACGTGCGATACGTTGGACGATTACCGGCTATCGCGACAATGCCTGTTGTCACGCTGGTACCGTCCTATCTTGAATCTGGTCGAACTGTACGAGTAAGCAATCCAGCGACGACAATCACGTCGCGGCCATCGTCTAAGATAGGGGTCGAGTTCAAATTCGATCCATGCGTTCATCGGTGTGCCATGAGACTATCCTCGCTTATGACTTTGGCGGTTGGTTTAGCGTGCTTTGCGTACGAAACCCTGGCGGACGAATTACCGGTGGACGACTCGTCGCGGGGTGACGCGCTCGTGTCGGAATACTTCCAGCGCCAGACCGACATGATCTCACAGGCGTCGCTCGCGGATGTACAGTCGCTGGAAGATTGGACAAGTCGGCGCGGCGAATACCGCCGCCAACTTCTCGAAATGCTTGGGTTGGATCCACTTCCGCCACGGACTCCGCTCCAAGCCGTGGTCACGGGAACGCTCGACACCGACGAATTTGTCGTCGAGCGCCTGCACTTTCAGTCCATGCCTGGGCTCTATGTCACCGGCAATCTTTATCGACCCAAGAACGCCACGAGCAAGTTACCGGCGATTCTTTACGGATGCGGGCACGCCAAAGTGAAGGAAGGTGGAGTCAGTTTAGGAAACAAAACACATTACCAGCACCACGGTGCTTATTTCGCGAAGAACGGCTTTGTCTGTCTCGTGATCGATACGATCCAACTGGGCGAGATCGAAGGGACACATCATGGAACTTATTCGCAAAAGCGTTGGTGGTGGAATCATCATGGCTATACGCCGGCGGGCGTCGAGGCATGGAACTGCGTCCGAGCGATTGACTATTTGGAATCGCGACCGGAGGTCGACTCCGAACGGATCGGTATGACCGGACGAAGCGGTGGTGGAGCCTATTCGTGGTGGACTGCGGCAATCGATGAACGCGTGAAAGCCGTTGTTCCCGTCGCGGGAATCACGAGTCTCAAAAACCACGTCGTCGATGGATGTGTCGAAGGTCATTGCGACTGTATGTACATGGTCAATGCGTACCAATGGGACTTTCCGATGGTGGCAGCCCTCATCGCGCCTCGCCCGCTGCTCATTTCCAATACGGACACTGACCGTATCTTTCCGTTGGATGGCGTGATCGACGTTCACCGCAAAACGCGACACATCTATCAACTGTACGGAGCTGCGGATCAACTGGGGCTGAATATCACGCCCGGTGATCACGAGGACACTCACGAATTGCGAGTCTCCGCATTCGAATGGCTCAATCGTTTCTTGAACGACGACCATGAACTCTCGACGAACACGGCCAAGCCGTTCACAACCAAAAGTAATCTCAAAGTGTTCGACGCAATTCCGGACGATGAGAGGGTAACGACCATTGATGAATCATTCACGCCAGTCGTGTCCGGCGAATCGCTTCCATTGACACAGGAGGCGTTCGACCAAGCAAAAGGTAGCTGGAAAAAGTCGCTTGACGAAAAAGTGTTTCGAGCATGGCCCGAACAGGGATCCAGCGAACCCCTGGAAACCGAGATCCTTTCCGAATCTCGCCACGACGGCCGATTGGTGCGCATGATCCAGTACAACAGCCAGTCACCATACCAATTGCAGCTTTACCTCGTCTCCGATGTGGACTCGCCCGAAGTGGCGGTCCGTGCGCCGATTAAAGTCAACGTGCTGGATCAAGCCGATTGGGAACACGTCGCGAGCGGGTTGGCGTCGGTGTTTCCCGACCGATTCCCGAGGCTCACGGCCGATGCCGCCGAGTGGAAAAAAATTCTCCATGACACTCAATTGACCACCGTGGCTTACGTATTTCCCCGCGGTGTGGGTCCGACACGCTGGACCCAAGATGCGCGAGAGAACACACAAATACGCCGCCGCTTTATGTTGCTGGGCCAAACTCAAGCTTCGATGCAAATCTATGACGTCCGTCGATCATTGCAGTGCCTGAGTTCGATCAAAGACCTCCGTGGTGCGCGGTGGATACTCGTCGCCCAGGGTGACGCAGCGATGTGGACGCTATATGCATCGCTTTACGAACCCGAGATTCACGGGCTCCGGTTGGCGGGACTACCGACTCGCAATCGCGACGCACCGGATTTACTCATGACCAGCCGCTACGTGGAGATGCCTCATGTCGTCCTGCTTGCTGCCGAACGCATCCATGACTTGGTGTTGACCGATGGCGAGGGCTCGGACTCTTCGTGGCGGGACGTATTGCAGCAATCCGCCGCGGCAAAAAACGTTCTGTTCGAGTGATTGCCATCGATCATCCTCGCTGTAACGTAACGATCATTCGGAAGGCTGCTGGGTGTGCGGCCCCGAATCCGAGGGCGCATGATCGTTCGATTTGCATTCGCTAGGCTGCGACACCGTCACGACGGCGGAGAAATGTTGATGTGCGGCGCGATGCAGGTGATCATCAAACAAACTGGCGCGTTGATCGAGCAGTGTATTCCGCTGTGTCGAGGCGAGTCGTCCCAAGTTGACGACCGGTTCGCCCGGTTGCACCGCCGGCAAGGTGGTCATACCAATGATGACGCCATCGAACGGTGCCTCCAGTCGATTCTGTTCGCGGTTAAGCAGATTGCTGTTGGTAGCGATCGGCTGGCCCTTGTGAACAAAATCCCCGGGCGAAACATGGAACTCGAGAAAACCTCCGCGTTCCGCTCGGATCCAAGTGCTCCGCTGGATCGTCAACAACGTCTCACAGACTTGCACCGCGCCATCCAACATACCCAAGTATCGCAAACAATTCTTGACACCGTTGAACATGCAATCGACGACTGAGGGCTCGAACTTCCAAACCTCACCTCCTTCGATGACGATGGTGGGGCAGCCGACTTTGGTGGCTTCACGGCGGAGGGAACCCTCGGGTCCGGCTCCGCCCAGCAGAATGCCGATCCCAAACGCCTCCGCCAATTGCAGCACCCGTGGGTTGCTCAGTTCAGCGCGAATATTGGGAAAGTTAGTGCGTCTGAGTGCGGCGGTATGCAAATCGATTCCATAATCGCAATCGACGATGAGCGACTCGAAAATACGCCGAGCGAATCGGTTTGCCATGCTCCCTCGGGAATTTCCCGGAAAGCAACGATTCAAATCACGGCGATCGGGCAGGTATCTCTCGTGGCGTTCAAAGCCGAGCACGTTGAGGACGGGAACGATGACGAGGGTTCCGCGAGTCAAGCGCAGGGTCTCGTCGGCCAACAAGGTCCTGGCGGCGCCGGTCCCGTTAAGTTCATCCCCGTGCAACGCACCGGTCACAAACACCCGCGGCCCCGAAGTCCGAGAACGACGCACGTGGACCGGTATGATCACATCGCGACCGCAGTAACTTTCGGAAACGACGAGATCCAAATCCCTCGATTCACCTGGCTCAACCGCGTCACCAATCCAACCGGAATGAACCCTTTGTTTCTTTTTCATAACTCGAAATCAGCTAACGGTTTCGAATGCGGATCGGCCATCGGCACCCCGCTATCAAGTACCGCGACTTTGGGGCGTCGGCGTTGGCGTGTTTTCTTGGGGATCAATCCTCGCATCGACTCCAGTTTACCAAAGCAAAGCAATCGATCACCGGGTTCCATCACACGGGTCGGTTTCGGATTTGGGATGACGGTGGTGCCGCGATACAGCGTCAACACATTGATGTCCGAATCACGAAACTGCGAGTCCATGATGGTTTGACCGACCAACACCGAGCCTTCGGGGATGACAATTTCACTGACGCCGTATCCGCGGCTGACCGTCAAACGTTGACGCACGTCCATTTCCGGAAAGTCAACGTGGGCCGCGACGTAATCAATGATCGCGCCGGCGATATCCAACTGTGTCGCCGATTCGATTCCCTCCAGCCCTGGGGAGCTGTTGACCTCCATGACCTGGGGGCCATCAACGCCTTCGAGCATATCCACTCCGGCCACTCGCAGGCCCATGATTTGCGCGGCGCGAACGGCCGTCGATTCATAGGCATCATCAAGGGTGACCAATTCGGTTCGCCCGCCGCGGTGAACGTTGCTGCGAAACTCGGTTCCGGTGGCGGTTCGTCGCATGGCGCCAATGACACGATCACCCACCACAAACGCACGGATGTCTTTCCCTTTGCTTTCAGAAACAAATCGTTGCACCAGGACGTTCTGCTTCGCCGTTTGCAGCGTTTCGATGATCGCTTCGGCAATCTTGACGCTATCGGCTAGGATCACGCCAACACCCTGCGTTCCTTCGAGCAGTTTGATGATGACGGGGCTTCCACCGACTCGTTCGATCGCGGGAAGCACATCGTTCTTGTCTCGCACAAACGTCGTCGCGGGCATACCGATGTGATGTCGGCTGAGAATCTGTAGGCTGCGCAGCTTGTCGCGGCTGTTCGATATCCCGGACGAGGAATTGGCGACGAAGACGTCCATTTGTTCGAGCTGCCGCACCACCGCGGTACCGAAATAGGTGATGCTCGCTCCGATTCGCGGCAGCACCGCGTCGTAGTCGGCAAAGTGTCCGCCTCGATAGAACAAATCGGGCGAACCTTTCTCGAGATCAATCGCGAATTTTAGTGTATTGAGAACCTTCGCCTTGTGACCGCGGTGCTTCGCCGCTTCGAGCAAACGCCTCGTGCTATAGCATTTGGCGCTGCACGATAAAATCCCTAACTGCATTCTTGGCTACTTTCAAAGAGTTGATCGTGGGTTGAGCAAGTTCATCAGTCAATCGGACCATCGCCTCGATGCTCTGACTCCGTTTCAGAGTGTGGTTCTTCGGAAGCTCCTTGGATGATGCGAAATCGAACTTTGATGGCACGGTCGTGTTTGACTTCCATCACTTGGGCAATCGCACCGTCGAGCACAATTTCGTCACCCGTCGCAAGAAATCCATGAGTGAGTTCGGTGAGAAGCCCACTGATCGTGTCCGCGTCTTCGCTCTGGTCAAGCGAAAGGTTCATTTTCGATCGAGCCTCGGCGATCAACGTCGTGCCGCTGACCATGAATTCTCCGGGACCGCAGGGGACCACGTTGGGTTTCGCCACATCAAATTCATCGTCCACATCGCCCACGATCCGCTCGAGCACATTTTCGAGGGTAACCAACCCCGTGGTAGTGCCGTATTCGTCGACGACAAACGCCATCAATTGATGCGTCGCTTGAAAGTGCCGCAACACCAAACTAATGGGCATCGACTCAGGAACTTTCTTCGGCGGACGCATGATGTCCGTCGGATCAAAGTCCGTGGAGTCTGGGTCCAAACCCACCAGATCTTTGATGTGGATCACTCCCAGGACGCGATCGAGTGAACGATCGCATACCGGATATCGTGTGTGCTTGGTCTGGCGAACCAATTTCAATAGGTTCGGTAGCGACTCGTGAATATCGATGAACGCGATTTCCCCTCGCGGCAACATGACTCGACGCACGATCAAGTCGTCGAATTCGAATACGTTGTTGATCAGCGAATGTTCATTGCGAGTCAAATTGCCGTGAATGTGGGCTTCACGAAGCAACGCGCGAATTTCTTCCTCGCTGTTAACGGCATCATGGCTAGCTTGACCGCTAATCCCCGCCAATCGCAACAGGAATGATGTCACCGCGTCGAGCACGACCAAGAACGGATACAGCACCGCGTAGCAAATCCGCAGTGGCAATGCACACCACAGCAACATCGTTTCGGGGCGGCGAATCGCAAAGATCTTTGGGAACTGCTCGCCCACCACTAAATGCAACCCCGTGATCGCGGAGAATGCGGCAATGAATGACAGGACATGCAAGATTCGCTCGTCGCGAATCCCGACCGAAACCAGAATCGGATCGACCAAACGCGCAAATGCCGGCTCGCCCACCCAACCGAGCGCCAATGACGCCATGGTGATTCCGAGTTGGCACGCCGAAAGGGACTTGTCGAGTCGAACCGCCAACCACCGCGCCGTGGACGCGAACATTCGCTTGTCGCGGACCAGTTGGTCAATGCGTGCTATCCTCAGCTTGACCAGCGCAAACTCCGCGGCCACAAAAAATCCATTGAGCGCAATTAAACCGATCGCACACGCCAAATAAAGAACATTGTCCAACACGGTCCAGCTTTCGGTCACACTTCCCAAGAAATCACTTTCCCGCAACTGTTCTACACGAAGTTGCCTTGCTGTCATCACGACCTAGCCACCGATCGCCAATTTAGTCGTCGATTTACTGCCAAAAACCTCGACCCCCGACGGCAATTTCGCTGAATATCTCGCTCCAACGGCAATGGTTTTCAATCGTAACGGGGAACGATGAACGGTGTTCCGTGGACTGGATGCGCGAGCACGGCGACCGGCAACCCAAAGGCTTGTTCGATTAAATCCGACGTCAAAACCTCGCCCGGGGTTCCGATCGCGATCAATGTTCGCTGGCTGAGCAGCGCCACTCGGTCGGCATACACCGAGGCATGGTTCAGATCATGAAGCGTCACCACGCCGATCAAATGGCGTTGCCGGATCATGGTTCGAACATGACTCAATACCTCCAGTTGATATTTCAAATCAAGTCCTGCGGTAGGTTCGTCAAGGAGCAGGATGGGTGATCGTTGAGCGAGCGAACGCGCGAGAATCATTCGCCGCCACTGTCCCCCCGACAACTCATGAATCAGTCGCTCGCGAACATCGGTGAGCCCGGTGGCACTTAGCGACTCTTCCACGATTTGGAGGTCTTCACGCGACATGGGTCTCCACCAGCCACAGTGAGGCGTTCGACCGAGTGACACGACGTCGATGACTCGCAATTGGGAATGACGATCTTCGTGCTGTGGCATCAGCGCCACCTGCTGGGCAAGTTCGCGTCGAGTCATCGCAGCGATGTCGGTGTCGTCGATGAAAATGGACCCCGACTTAGGAACCAGCCGACGGGCAATCAAATTCAATAGAGTGCTTTTCCCAGCACCATTGGCGCCTACCAATACCAGTAACTCTCCTGCCCGCAGGTCCAGCGATACTCGTTCGAGCACCGGACCGCTGGGATAGTCAAACGAAACCTCGTGACACTTCAACGAATTCATCTCAGCGCGCCTTCGGCGACTTGGCGAGTCTTGAGCAGGAACAGAAAGAACGGTCCCCCCAGCAACGCCGTGAGTATTCCCACGGGAAGCTCGGACGGCGCGACAATGGTTCGACCAATGTTGTCCGAAACGAGCAACAACATCGCGCCGATACAAGCACTCATGGGGATCAACGCCACGTGGCGTGGTCCGACCAAGTGACGCGCAACGTGCGGTGCGATCAAGCCGACGAAACCGACAATGCCCGCGGCGGCAACCGCACCGGCGGTTGCAACGCTTGCCCCCAGCACGACCAGGACTCGAAACCGGACCAGGTCCATTCCAAGCGATTGGGCGGCTGCATCACCGAGCAAATTCGCATCCAATGGTCGCGACATCGCCCACAGCAAACCGCCACCCATGATCGTCGACATGCCCGTCGCCATCACGATGTACCAATCGTTGTCCGCCAGGCTGCCCATCAGCCAAGCGAAGATGACCACGATTTTTTGATCGTTCAAGAACATCACGAGCGATACGATCGCATTGATCATGCTGCTCATGGCCACCCCGGCCAACAGCAAGGTTAATCCCGATGGGACGCCACCGAGACTTCCGATCGTGAAGACCACCAACACCGCGAGGATCGATCCGACAAGTGCGAACACCGACAAACCGCTCAGTCCCGCGAAGCCGGCGCTGACACCCAAGGCCACCGCCAACGTCACTCCCAACGCGGCACCACTGGATGCGCCAATGACATAGGGATCGGCCAGCGGGTTGCGAAACAAACCTTGGAATCCCACCCCAGCCATTGCCAGCGAACCACCGACAAGACAGGCGGCCAAAATCCGAGGCAAACGTAGCTGAATCAAAATCGTTTGTTCGCTACGCGACAATGAAGTGTTGTCCAAGCCAACAATCCAGCGAACCCCGCTCAGCGGCGACACCGATACCGGACCAATTCCGAGGCTTGCCATTCCCAAGGCAACGAGCAACAACATCGCACCGACAACCGTGACCCACGTGCGATTCAAGGCTTCTCATCCTCAAGCGTCGTCGGCTCGCCGATCCGTCCGGTCGAATCGGGACCGTAAGCGGCGTCGATGATTTCTTCCAAAGCGATGACCAGTCTCGGGCCGCAACGCGAAATGCAGTCACCGCTGATCAAATGCAGACGATCGTTGCGAATCGCCGATATCTCGCCCCACCCTTGACGCGTTCGCAGCTTCTGCAGAACGACGGCCGAGGCGTGCGACGAAGGCGCGAGTATCAACTCAGGATCTCGCGCCACGACGACTTCCGAACTAACATTTGGATAACTCGCGGTGGTGTCATGGATGATATTCTTAAGTCCGGCCAGTCGTAGCATTTCACCAATGAATGTCGATGGTCCCGCGGTCATCAGTGGCTCATCCCAAACTTCGTAAAACACGCTCGGGCGATTTGGCTCAGGAATCTTGGCGACAAGCTGGGTCAACACATCGACATCGCGTTTCATCTTCGCGACCATCGCTTGGCTTTCGGTCTCATGATCGCAAACTCGCCCCAGCAGGATCGCCTCGTCGTACAATTCCGCGAGCTGGTCGGCGCCCACCGCGAGTACCGGAATATCGAGCCGCTCGAGCGTATCGACCAACGGTTCTTGATAATCCCATTTACAAAGCACCAAGTCGGGCTCAAGACCGATGATAGTCTCGCGACTCACACTTTCGAGCGTTCCGGCGCCGACTCGCGGCAATTGCTTGGCGGCGGCTGGATAATCACAGTGATCCGTGGCGCCAACCAATTGCGCACCAGCGCCAATCGCGAACATCAGCTCCGTGGTGGCTGGCCACAGTGAAATGATTCTTTGAGGCGGTTCGGCAAAGACGACATCGCGTCCAAGGCGGTCCCGAATCACGATGCCTGTCGCGGGCCGCGTCGCGGTGGTGGGGCCGATGGACGGCTCGGGAGATCTCGTGCAGCCCATGCTGGCAACGAACACGAGTACCATCGACCACCAACCCGCTCGATTAAGCCAGTTCCGTGATCGACATGCGTGGCCGATGGAGATGCAACACCGGGTCGCGATGCACAAACCAGGGATAGGGCACTCTGCATTCATCGCGTGAACCCGTGGACTCCACGGACGCTGGGGGTGGGACGAGTCTCGCGGAGCACCAACACAAATGCTAGGCAATGGGTTCCCGCCAAACGTCGCTGGACGTTGGTCAATTCTAAGCCGTTTTCGCGGAGTACATCTCGGCGTACTCGATCGCCCAAACGTCGATGAGTTGCTCAAAGTCTTCGGCATCCGCCTCCACCACGTTGACGTAGTGGCTTCGATTGAACAATTCGCGGTTATGCACGGTGCCTTTGCCCTTGAGATCGAGCACATGCAATTCACTAAAAGGCCGGATCGACATCTCGAGCCGCGAAAAAAGATTGGTACGACGACCACCTTCCATTTTCAAATCGTCGCGGTAGCAAGCGGAACCCCAGCCGGCTTCGCCGAAAATCGATTCTTGGCGAAAACCTGGGAAGTGGTCGGCTACTCGCTTGATCGCGGATTCGATGCGTTCGGAAAGCGACAAGCGAAGCGAGGTGTGCAAACGACGCATCTCTTCTTCGCTGAGCTGTTGTTGTCGTTGCAGGTTCGCTTTTGCTTCCGCCCGCCGCTTACCGCGGGCGATGGCCGATTCGAGCCGCGAGGTGAAATCGTCACTCATCAGCTCGTAGCATCCGTCGATTCACTTGTCTGGGGTTGATCAGCCGACGCATTTTCGCCGGATGTTGGTTTCGCTTCCGGTACCGATGCGGCTTCGCTTGCGGTCGATGTCTCCTTGGCGGCCGACGATTCATTCGGCTCCGACGTTGTCGATTGAGACTCTGCGGGTTCCGATTTCGAGACTTTCTTTTCAGCCTTGGGAGTCACCTCTGGCTTGGCCGCTGGCGTGTCCTTCTTGCTGTAGAACTGCAACAAATCGCCGAAGGAACGCAGGGGCTCAGCACCTTTTTCCATCGCTTCGGAAATCGGCGTCGACTTGGGAGCCGTGCTTTCGACGCGATACGATTCCGGCTCTCGTTTGCGGCCACCACCTCGAGAATCTCGATTGTCGCGAGAACGCGGTCCACGGCTATCGCCACGTCCACCGCCACCTCCGCGGCTATCGCCACGTCCGCCTCCGCCCGTTCCTCCTCCTCCGCCTCCGCGTGCGCCCTCTTTGTTGGGTGCGCTATCGCTTCGGCCACCACCACGACGGGCGGCATCGCCACGCGGATTCGCACCACGACCGCCGCCCGCTTGCGGGGCACGCGAATCGGCGGCATGACCTGCGGAATCCGGCCGCGCGGCACCGGCGGGACGGTCACCGCCTCGCGGTGGCCTTGGCCCACGATCGCGGCTTCGATCATCACGCTGGTGCCGATGATGTTCCAATTCGGCTTCACGTTCCGGCGATACGGCACTAAGTGCGACTCGACGCCGTTTTTCATCAATCCGGCTGACCCAAGTCGTGATCACGTCGCCGACTTGCACCGCTTCATGCAAATCTTCGACGTACGATTCCGACACCTTGCTGACGTGGATCAATCCGCTGCAATCGGGCGCCAATTCGACAAAGACACCGAATGGCATCACGCCGACGATAACACCGATTACCTGATCACCAGGCTTGAGTGTGGCGAGTGACGGCATCGATGAAAGTACGGCAGGCGGTTCGCCACCGGCTTCGGGTTCGCCAAACGGATCGCACAACCAGTTCACAATCTGGTAGGTGCGTTTGGGACCGATCTGCCACTCTTTGATAAGTTTGTCGACTTTCGCCTTTTCAGGCTTGGGACGTCGAACGACCGTGCTCGCAACTTCGACAGCCGGGCTTGCCGAAGCCGGCTCAGCTGGAGTCTCCGCAGCCGGTGCTTGTTCCGACTTTTCAGCGCCGAAGGTGTCGTCAACTTCGACCGGGGACTCGGAAGGCTCCGCATCGGCGGCGGCGGAACTCGATTCGGCACTCACATCGGTTGTCGGGGCGATTTCCACCGCGACATCGCTGGAACTTGATTCGCTTGAACTTGGCTCGCCTGAACCCGCAACGTCATCGGTCGTCGGTGCATCGGCCGATGCCGTTTCCGCAGAGCCGGATTCACTCGATTCGTCGGACTGGGCAATCGCGTCGGGAGCAGGCGAAGTCGCCTCGGTCGACTTTTGCACGCTGGCGATTTCCGCAGCGCCGGACTTTTCGGCGACTTGATAATTCGGCGTTTGGTAACCCGGCGGCGAATTGGGTGGCAGTTCGACTTCGAGCGTCGTCGCCAACTTGTGGGCAAGCGCGTAATCGTCCGGGTGGATGAGAGTGCCATCGAGAGGTTCGTCGCTACCGAACACTCGAAGGAATGCGATCGCTTGTCGAGCTTCGACTTGGCTCGGCCAATCCACTGAGTTTTCTAGTTCCGCGCGCGAAGCGAACAGCGAAGTTCGGCGACGCGTGTCGACTTGCTCCGCGATCGAGCGAGTCATCCCCGGCAATCGTCCCAACCATGGCAGGGGTGCCGAGTTCGCGTCGACGCCACCGCGTGAGGCGCTACTGGCCATCACATCATCGAGCGTTTCGGCCAACGCTTCTTCGGCCAACTCGCGTTGGAACGAGACCAACCGAAGCTTGAGTGGGTCCACTTTCGCGAACGCTTGGCCAGGCGTCAGCACGGAGAATGCCAACCATGCGGCAGCACGGAATCGCCGCGGCGTCGTTCGCATTTCTTGATCGGCCGTCCCGCTGCCCGCGTACGCATCGGCGCCACTGCGATCGGCCAGTGTCCAACGAAGTGATTTTTCAGGCGACTGTGCCAACAAGTCACCGACGGCAACCATCGAGGCACGACGTGCAGGACCGTTGCTAATCACGATCAAGTCGACGCCATATGTGTGAATCAATTCACCCATTCGCGATACGGCTTGGGCCCGCAGCGCCGCCGAAAGTTGGCAAGGCAAATCTTCGCTGTGCAAGATGCGACCATCGGCAGCAACGATCGAAGTCGCCGCGGTGCGAGGTCCCACCGCATCGATGGACATCACCACTTTGGCTTCGACGCCACCGCGGCTAATCACCTGGCGCAAATGATCGCCCGCGATCGCAACCAGCCGTGTCGACGCCTGCTCTTGCAACTCGTCCCACCACGCCGCCTCGGCGGCTTCGCGGATGTCCGCTTCGTGCTGGAGAACGATTTGGCTCAATCGCTCACCATGCGTGCGACTCATCGCAAGTGCCGTTTGCTGGACTTCGGCGACCAGCTTGGACGCGTCATACTCGAACGCACACTGAGCCACTTGGCTACGCAGCGCGCGGCTCAGCATCAGAATCTGGAACGAACCCAACTTGCTCGCCGGGATGCGTTTACCCGCAAGCGGCTGCAGCACACTGATCAACCAACGTCGACGACGTTGACGCGGCGAAACCCGTTTGGGCTTTTTCGGTGCCGCCATGGGTTTTGAGGCTTTTTTCTTCGCAGCTTTCGTTGCCTTGGCCGGTTTGGCGTCGGCATTCCCAGCCGCGGCGCTATCCACGCTGGGCGTCTCAGCGCCAGCCGGCGTCTCGACCGCTGGCGGCTGCGACGCAGACGACTCCGCCGACACGGTCTCCGCCGATGTCGCTTCAGGAGCGGCCGTCGAATCGGTTGGAGAATCCGTCGCCCCGGTTTCGGCAACCGCAATTTCAGCAGCCAGGATTTCAGCCGCAACCGTCGGCTCAGCCGTTGCTGCAGCATCCGTTGCCGTGGTGATCTCCGCCGACGGACTCACGTCATTGTCGGCGGCATCTGTGGTGGTGGCGCCGGTGGTCTCAGCGGGTGGCGCGGCGATGCTAGAAGCGATTGACGTCGCGGATTTTGGTATCGATGAACCGGAATCCGAATCCGAATCGGCGTGAGCATCGTGAGTGTCGGACGCATCATCGTGATGGTCGTCATCGTGATGGTCATCCGATGCAGAATCCTCGGCCTGGTTTGCGGCCTCGGGGGATTCTTTCTCAGCGTGCGAATCGTCATCGTCACCGCCGGAGACATGTGGATCGGAGATCGATGCGATGTGGATCCGCGCGTTTTTGGCAAGCCAACGAACGGCAGCTCCGGTGATTCGCGGATCACCAGCCAATCGGCGCGCGATAGCGTCATCGAGACCGGCGACCGCGGACTCCGCGTCCTCAATGCCTTCGATGCTCTGTGCCAACGCCAACAAGTCGTCCGCGTCGCCGCGGTTCGGATTCATCACCCGAACGGCCAACCGAGAACTCGGTGTGACCTGCTCGGCAATCTCCGCTTTGAGCCGACGTGCCAAGCGATCGAGCATCCGCTTGGAATTGCCTTTGCGGATCGCTTGCCCAAGAGCAGGATCGGCAAGCGTGGTTTGTTCCCAAGCTTGATGCAATTCATCGCGCCGCTGCGACGTGGACTTCTCGGCGTGCAACGCGTGAGCCAAATTCCACAAGCTGGCCTCGTCCACGCCGCTGAGTTCATCGCGACGATAGCGGGCCAGGAATGGAGGCGTGTATCCTTGCTCAATCAAGGGCAAGGCGGCGCGTAAACTTGCAGTATCGCAACGCCCGCGTCGGGCAATTGCTTCTAGATCGACAGTCATGACGAGTCGGTCGCTTTACCAGGTCGGCCTGTGATGGCAGCGTTGCCATGTTTGGGCAGCCCGCTAGCGTTCACAGTCCAGCGGGACGGGATTTCTGGGGCCTAACGTGGCTCCCTCAAGGCCCGCGAACATAGCGCCGATGCCGAAAACTGTCAACCGACTCGGCAAAATCCTTAAAATCCACTCAAGTCTCCCAACCGGAAAAGTCGATGCCAAAGGCGAGAGTTGATGCCTCGACGTGGCCGCCGATTGGCTGGCGCCGGTGAGTGCGCGTGCAACTCGGTTAGCACTTGCGGTGAAGTCGCCGGCAACGCTAGCAGATACCTCCCCACACCCGAGTATCGAGTTCGCATCCATGCAGAAGCCGCGTTTGAGTCTTTTTACCGGCCAAGATTCGTCGGATCGAGATTCCGCAACCGATCGCCAAGCCACCCACCCCCCGAAGAAATCAGCATCCCCTGAACGGGTGAAGCAAGATTTAGATCGTGTTTCGGGGGTACTGGATCCACGGAGCGTGACGGTGCGGCTGGCGACAATCGTGCCGCTACTGCTCGACGCCGTGGAACACAACCGCACTTGGTTAAGCGATTTCGCCGACGACACGGTTCGTCTCGACGCGGACCTGTACGAGGTGCTATTGGCATATCAAGAGCTTCGCGAAGAAGCCGTGGCCTGACGCGGGCCGCGATTGCCACCAAGTCCACCGCCACCAGCCAAACCCTCCCAGGAGCGTCCGTTATGCGTTCGATCGCCGTCATCAACCAAAAAGGAGGAGTTGGAAAGACCACCAGCTCCGTCAATCTAGCTGCCGCCTTGGCCGAAGCCGGTCGCCGCGTTTGCTTATTGGATCTCGATCCCCAAGCTCACGCGTCGCTGCATTTGGGTGTCACCGCCCACGATGGCGAAGCGAGCATGTACGAGGTGCTCTGTGGTGAAGCGACGATCGCCGAAGCCCGGCAACGCGTTGATGACAACCTGAGCGTGGTACCAGCCAACTTGGACTTGGCTGCCGCCGAATTGGAGTTATGTGGCGAAGTGGGACGCGAAGTGATCCTCCGCGACAAACTTGACGACGACGACGAGCCCTTCGATTACTTGATTCTCGATTGTCCGCCCAGCCTCGGGGTGTTGACGGTCAACGCGCTGGTGGCCGTCAAGGAAGTCTTCCTGCCGTTGCAGCCACATTTTCTGGCACTGCACGGGCTCAGCAAACTACTTCGCACGATCGAAGTCGTTTCCCGGCGTTTGAACAGCAATTTGCACCTGTCCGGCGTGATGCTTTGCATGTACGACAGTGGGACGCGATTGGCCGCCGAAGTCAGCAGCGATATCGACCAATTCTTCCAAGCCAATCAAGACACTCGCGAGTTCTATCGGGGTGCCAAATTCTTTGACACACGAATTCGTCGAAACATTCGTTTGGCCGAAGCACCGAGCTTTGGTAAATCGATTTTTCAATACTCGCCGGACAGCAATGGCGCCGTCGACTATCAATCGCTCGCCGAAGAAGTCATCGCCCAAGAAGTCGCGGGCGTCGAATCGATCGATCGCGTGGCCGCTTAGGCGGTTGCGATCGGGTGGGACATTGCGATCTCGTGGGAACTTGATCGCGCTTCATTTCCTTGGCTCGTGTCTCCAACCGGTCGGCCGTGATGACAGATTATTTCGAACGCAGTTTGGTCGTCCATGAGCAACTGCGAGGAAAGCTGGGCATCGTCTCGCGTGTTCCAATTCTCACGCGCGACGACTTGGCGGTCGCGTATACGCCGGGTGTCGCACGGCCATGCGAGGTGATCGCGGGGGACAACCGCCGCGCTCGCGATTTGACCATCAAACGCAATTCCGTGGCCGTGGTGAGCGACGGCTCTGCGGTATTGGGGCTGGGAAACATCGGCCCCGCCGCCGCCATTCCGGTGATGGAGGGCAAAGCGATTTTGTTCAAAGAGTTTGCCAACATCGACGCTTGGCCGATCTGTTTGGATACTCAAGATTCTCAAGAAATCATCGACACGGTTCGTCGTATCGCGCCAGTGTTCGGCGGCATCAATCTGGAAGACATCGCCGCGCCACGTTGTTTTGAGATCGAACATGCACTCCAAGATCTCGGCATCCCCGTGTTCCATGACGATCAACACGGCACCGCAATCGTGCTTCTGGCGGCAATGCTCAACGCTGCCAAAGTCGTGGGACGCGAACTCGCCGAGATGCGAATCGTGATCAATGGCGCCGGGGCGGCGGGCACGGCAATCGCGCGTCTGTTGCGCTGCGTCGGACATGATCCTACGGTATGCGTGAGTGCCAAAGATGTCGTCGTGTGTGACACTCGCGGTGCGATCCACACCGGGCGAGTTGATTTAACGCCGGAGAAGCGTGAGTTGCTTCGCTACACCAACCTTGAACATCGCGTCGGCAGCGTCCAACAAATTCTTGCCGGGGCCGACGTGTTCATCGGAGTCAGCAAGGGGAATCTGCTGACCGCCAATGACATTCGTCAGATGAATCGCGGCGCGATCGTCCTGGCAATGGCCAATCCGACTCCGGAAATCATGCCTGACGAAGCCCACCGCGGTGGCGCCGCCGTCATCGGTACCGGCCGCAGCGACTTTCCCAATCAAGTGAACAACGTGCTCGTGTTTCCGGGGATCTTTCGCGGTGCACTGGACAGTGCCGCCCCGCGAATCACGGAAGAAATGAAAGTCGTGGCCGCGAAGACACTGGCCGCATGCGTCGATATCCCGACCGCCGATCGCATCCTGCCCGATGCACTCGACCGCACCGTCGCCCCACGAATTGCCGAGGCCGTGGCTCGCGTGGCCAATTAGTTGACTTCGTGCGGACGAGGGCGAAGTTGACAGAAGAGCGCTTTCTTTTGATCTGGAAGCGAGTAGTCGAAACCACACGATCGCAGAAAGTCTTCGGACGAGCTGATCGCGAGTACTTCCATCACCCCTAGATCACGGGCACGATCGACACAGTGGCGCACCAAATCATGTCCGATTCCGTGTCGACGGTAGTCGTGGTGCACTGCCAAGCACTGCAGCTCGGCAAGCTTGGGGCTGTAGATTTCGACCGCCGCAAATCCGACGCACTTGCCGTCGCACTGGGCATAGAAACCATGGCGAGTGAGTTCGATGATTTCGGCTTCCGTGCGGCTGAGCAACAGGTGCTGGGCGATGTACGGCCGCATGAGCGCGTGGATTGCCGCAGCGTCGCTGGGCAGCGCTTGGCGAATGGTCACTGCGGAAGCCGAGTCATGCGCGGGCACTGTTTCACTCAATTGATTGTTTCTCTGGTAACTATTCTTTGATTTGGACGGGATTCGTCGCTTGCTTGATGGTCTCTCGCATCAGTCCCGACGGCGCTTCTCTGCCGGTGAACAATTTGAATTGGTATGCCGCTTGACGCACAAACATATCGACGCCGGTGATCACACGAGCCTGTTGGCGGCGCGCGTATTTGACAAGCATCGTGTTCTCCGGGTTGTAAACCGTATCAAAGACAACCATCAAGGGGTTGAGGGCCGATTCCATGTAGGGGCTGGTGTCCACATCGGGGTGCATGCCCACCGGAGTGCCATTGATGAGCAATCGATATTTGTTGTCGTAGCGGTCATCCCATAGCACGTAGCGACACCCGAGCTCGCCCGCGAGTGATCGCGCGCGGTCTTCGGTCCGAGAGCTAACCGTGACTTCGGCTCCCCGCTGTTTCAAGCCCCACGCAATGGCTCGTGTCACGCCGCCGGCGCCCAGCACGAGTGCCGTGATACCGTGCATCGAATGCTTTACTTCGGGATCGAGCTTGAATGCCTCCATGATGCAATCCATCGCAGCCCGATAGTCGGTGTTGTAGCCGATGCGGTTGCCATCGGAGGTGACCATCGTGTTGATCGCACCGATCCCACTGGCGCTCGCTTCGACTTGCGTGCAATAATCCATCGCCGCCGACTTGTGCGGGATCGTGATGCTGATGCCGTGGATCCCGAGTTCATCGATCGAGTCCATGAAAGCGGGCAAGTCACTCTTGGCCACACGAAAAGGCAAGTAGCGGGCGTTGAGTCCGATTTTCTTGAACGCCTTGTTGTGAATCAGTGGGCTGTAACTATGTGCCACCGGATCGGCGACCACCCCGAACAGCTTGGTGTGTTCATCAATGGTGTCGTAAGCGTAGAGCGATGACATTTCTTTCCAATTCAATTGGCCCGGCGCGATCGCTTTGTCTTCGCTAAAGGTCGCGTAGGTAAACGGAGACCCCAAGCGGTTTGCCATGACCCGCGTGATGACGCCGATTTCGCCCATGCAAATTCCGATCGTCGGGATCTTGGCATTTTTGACCAAGTTCATCATCCGCACATTGTCGCGAAACGAAGTCGCCATGGTCGCGATTTTGACGATGTCGGGATCGAGCTTGGACATTCGCTCGTGCAACTCCTCGAGGTTATCGGGAGTGCTCTCCATGTTATGGTGGCTGATCACTCGCTTGGTCTTACCGTAACGAGGGATTTGATCCGCGATGTCGTCCTCGAGATCGACGTATTCCACGCCCGCAGCGATGACGCTCCGTAAAAACATTTGCCGTTCTTCTTCTGATTTCATCCAGCGGCCGCCATCCTCGCGGCGTCGAGCCGTCATCAACACGGGCGTCGGACGTTCGCCAATCAGTCGCTTGAGGTCGATCGAGCGGCCGATGAAGTCGACTCGCAACTCGACGAGCTTCGCGCCCTGTTCGGCCAAATATTTGTGCTCCGCAACCATGCGAGTATGTCGAGATCGACCGAGGCTGACGCAAATCATGTTGAAAAGTTCGTTCTTCGCGAAAACGGATGGGGGTATGCGGTCTGCCACACGCTGGCGAACGTGCCAATTCGATTGGCGCGATAGTCGCAGCGGTAGTGCCACAGCCTATAATACCCAGACTTGCTACGGCGAGCGGGGGTTCGTTGACCAGTCGCCCTCCCACCATTTCGAAATAATCAACACGATGTCCCAATTTTCTTCTTCCCGCGGCGCATTGCGGGACCCAGCGAGCCTTGCGACTGCCGCAATGACGCCGAACCACACCCGAATCCGTATGGCCATCGCGATCCTTGCCATTTTCGCTTTTCTTGGTGGGCCGCCGAGTTTATCCGCAGCCGACAACTCTTCCGGGGACGCGTCGCTGGATTGGCCATTGTCCCGTGGAGATGCCGAATCCTCGGGTGCCATTTTGGCGACATTGCCCGACGATCTCACCTTGCTTTGGGAATTCCAAGCCGATGAAGCGATCGAAACGACGCCGGTAGTGGCCGACGGGCGAGTATTCGTGGCTGACGTGATGGGCCAAATCTACGCGGTGAACTTTGACGACGGCAAAGAAATTTGGCGTCACGACTACGACACTGGATTTGTCGCTTCACCCTCAGTCTCCAAAATTTCTAGCGACAAAGACTCCACCGGCGGTGTTGGCGCCCAGGCCAGCGATAGCCAAACCACCGCTTCCTCGATGGTCGTGATAGGTGACGTGGAAGGAAATCTCTACGCATTGGATGCCGCGACGGGCAAGGAGATTTGGAAGCAAACAACGGGCGGCGAGATCAATGGTTCCGCCGGCTTTTACAAAGACAAGGTCTTAGTCACCAGCCAAGATGGCAAGCTCTACGCCTTCGCCATCACCGATGGAAGTTTGCTGTGGACTTACGAAACCGATGACCAAATTCGCTGCAGTCCCACCATCGCGGGTTCACAAACCTTTCTGGGTGGCTGCGATGGACGACTTCACCGTGTCGACTTGGACACGGGGAAAGTCGTGGGAGAACCGATGTCGCTCGGCGGACCGACCGGCAGCACTCCGGCGGTGTCCGGAGATTTTGCATACGTGCCGATCATGGACGGTGCGGTCCTCGCCTTTGACTGGAAAGCCGGTACCGAGCGATGGCGATATGAGGATCCCGAACGTCCCCAAGAATATCGTGGTAGCGCGGCCGTGACGGACTCGCTCGTCATCGTTTCCAGTCGCAATAAATTCGTCGACGCGATTTCGACCGAAAGCGGCCAACAAGTTTGGCGACATACGCTGCGACGTCGCGCCGATGCATCTCCTGTGGTCGCTGGGGATAACGTCTGGGTTGCATCGACCGATGGACGACTCATACGTTTGGACAAGGCGACAGGCGAAGAAACGTGGCAATACGAAATTCGCGGCGGGTTCATCGCTTCCCCGGCAATCGCACAACATCGCTTGGTCGTGGCCGATGACAATGGCGTGGTTCGAGCATTCGGCCGTGCCAAGTAGCAACTCGTCCATAAAGATTGGCCGTGGAATCGAACCCGTTTGACCGATGCACTCCCCAAGTCTGACCGCTTCCGTGTATCCTGAAGATCTTCGCTTCGCCTTCCTTCAACCCCATCCTGCCGTATGACGACTGCATCGAGCGACACGAAAACCGAAGTCGGCAGCTATTTCATCTCGAACTATCCGCCTTACAGCCAATGGAACAAGGAAGCATTGCCGGAGGTTCGAGAGGCTTTGAATCGGCCACCGCTTGAAACGACTCCCCTGGGCTTGTACCTGCACATTCCGTTTTGTCGAAAACGATGCAAATTTTGCTACTTCAAGGTCTTCACCGACGTCAATGCGGCAGAAGTCCAACGATACGTCGATGCACTGTGCAGTGAAATTTCGATGGTTAGCGAGTTGGCAGTGATGGGCGACCGTCCGTTTCGCTTCGTTTACTTTGGCGGCGGCACTCCGAGTTTTCTATCGCCCAAGCAACTCACCAAACTAGCCGAACGCTTGCGTCAACACATCACTTGGGACGGCGCCGAAGAAGTGACGTTCGAGTGCGAGCCCGGGACGCTGAGCGAAACAAAGGTCAACACGCTGCGTCATGAGCTCGGTGTGACGCGACTCAGTCTCGGCATCGAGAATTTTGACGATGCGATTCTTGAAGCCAACGGTCGCGCCCACTTGAGCAAGCAAGTCTTCAATGCTTGGGACTGGATCACCGCAGCGAATTTCCCAAACGTCAACATCGATCTGATTTCGGGAATGATGGGAGAGAACTGGGACAACTGGCGCGAAAACATTCGGCGCACACTCGAGTTGTCACCCGAGAGTGTGACGATTTATCAGATGGAGTTGCCGTTCAACACCGTCATCAGCCAAGACATCCTGGGCAAGAAAGTCGAAAACCCGATCGCCGATTGGAAAACCAAACGCGACTGGGTTGACTACGCGTTTAATGAGTTTCTGGCGGCCGGCTACAGTGTCAGTAGTGCTTACACCGTCGTGAAAGATCCGACGAAAGTAAATTTCTCATACCGTGACAATCTGTTTTCTGGGGCGGACTTGCTCGCCACGGGCATCGCCAGCTTTGGACATGCCAGCGGCGTCCATTACCAAAACTTGCCCGACATGAACCAATACCTCGAGACGATCGAAGCGGGATCGCTTCCGCTGGGCCGCGGTTATGTCCCGACTCCTCATCAGCGCTTGATTCGTGAAATGGTGTTGCTGCTCAAACGAGGCTACTTGGATGTGGAATATTTCCGCAACAAGTTCGACGTTGACATTCTTCAGCAATGGAAAGAAGCCTGGGCCAGCCACGAGCACGATGGGCTGGTGGTGATCGATGGCGAATCGATTCGATTGACCCGCGACGGTTTGTTGCGAGTGGATTCGATGTTGCCGATCTTCTTTGAAGCCGAGCATCAAGGCGTCAGGTACACATGAGCGACGAAACGCTCGTCCTTGAATTCACGTTCGCGATGGGTGAGTTCACGGCCAAGTTTCCGCGGGATCGCTCGTATGTCACCAACCACATGTGGGCCCAGCGGACCGATGCTTCGTCGCCGACGGCAATCGTTTGGCGATTCGGTTTGACCGCCTACGCCGTTCGGCTATTGCAAGATGTGTACTTTCTCGATTGGCTCGTTTCCCTGGGACAGTCGCTCGGACATCGGCAACAATTGGGCTCCATCGAAAGCAAGAAAGCGGAGAGCGATCTGTATTCGCCATTGGCTGGGGTGCTGACCGCGATCAATGACGAAGCGTTAAGCGATCCCTCCGTGATCAACGCGGATCCGTACGGCGACGGATGGCTAATCGAGATCTCGGCGACGGAATCAGCCAGCACAAACCTGCTCACGCCCGACGGTTACGCGGCTCATCTCATCGATGCTTGGGATGTTGCCCAGCGAACAATCAAGGGCCAAGCCAATGAGTGATCCCACCAAGCGCCGAAGTTAACTGCGACGGATCAACCGGACATCGTTGGGACCGCAAAACAGCAGCAAATAGGCACCCGACGCGGCGAATTGAGCAAAGACCGCTTCCAGAAAATCGTCTTCTCCCGGCCAGGGGTACGCGTAAATAATCGCGAAGTCGTCGATCTCCAGCCCAAGTTTTGCGTAAGCATCGAATCGCTCGTGCCCCAGGCTGGGCAGTGTCGGATCATCGGCCAATCGGTCGGCTGAACTGGGCAGAAAATTACCTCGAACCAGTTCCGCGTTTACCTTCCAATCGGCCAGAGTTCGCAAGCCTTGCGAATAAAGTGTCGGCTCGGCCTCGATACCGATCGCGTCCAAGTCGAGCGTCGCCGCCAATGCCGTCATGGTCGCGAACCCACAGCCCCACTCCAAAAATCGTCGACCGATCAGCGGTTGGGTTTGCAAGGTCCAGCAGAGCGATTGATACACGAGTTCATAATCGGCCGCGACGAATTGTTCGATCGGCTTGCGATCCCAGCGATCTTGGAAGGCTTCGATACGGATCCGCGCGTCGTCAATCCAGTTCCGGATGTCGGCTGGCACCGGCGACTCGGCGACGCGGGATGGAATCGCGATTCGTTCCAGTCGCGGTACGGAATGACGTTCCTTGCGGCGGATGCTCATACGATGACTTCATCGCTGCCCCAAGGCAGTTCACCGTCGAGCGTTCGGTCGATCGCATGCGTCCAGCCGAGAGACTCGATCTCAGCCATCGACGCCCAATGACTCGATGGGCCCCAAAGAGAAAGTTGGCAAATCGGACAACGGGCGTCTTCGGGGTCAGGGTACTGGTGAGCCGACTCGGTGTTTGGAGTTAGCCAGATCGCTTCGCACTCGTCACAGACCACGAGGCCGTGATCCCGATGGGCCGGCGGCGGAGGGTCGCTCAACGGGTCATCATCGGGTAGTCGGCGGTCCAGCGGCCCGTGGCAAACGCGGACACTGCACAGGCCAGCGCCACAGACGGGACAAAAAGAAATCGAATGTTTGGGGTTCACGACTGGAATCAAAGTGGAAGGATGAAGGTTTTTGGGCCGTCGTTCGGAAAGCCTTTTTTTTGGGGCGTCGCGATTGATCACTACTTGGGGTAGGCGGTGATGACTCGGTTACCCTCCAGGACGATCATGACACGACGGGCCATCGGGTTTCGCTTTCGCCCGCCGTCACGACCACCGACGAATCCCACTCGCTTGCCCATGTCCACGGTGTAGATCGTGCGGCCATCATCTTCCTGTTTGGTGGTTCGCTGCCCGGCTTTCGCTTTTTCGTAGGCTTGATCGATGGTTTTCAGCGCCCCTTCGATCCCGCCATCGAACACGCCGTGGCTGCCGGGACGACCCGGATCATCTTTGGTATGTCGACGCACATGTTCGATTCGGTGACCTTCGGCGCTGCCCGGTGCATAGACTAATCCGGCGGGCGACTGGTAACGATCATTGCCAATCTCGCGGAGTAGCCCGTATTTCAGTGAAAGGTCCGCCGGGGACTGATCGGCCTTGGTCGTCCCCTTGGACTTAGGGACGTTTGCGGGCGAGTCGGTGGATTTCGGCTGCGCTCGCATGCGATCGGCGAGAGGGCCTTGTTTGCTTGTCCCAGACGCCGTCGTCGACTTAGCGGGGCTCAGCTTACTGGACGCCACATCCCCAGCGTCCGCGGTAGAACCTTTTTTCTGGGCTTCCGCGACCTGGGGGCTCGGGGGCTGAACAGCCGCTGGCGCGAGTTCGATGGACTCCAGATCACCGGGCTGAAGCGGCGGGGCGACCGCCTGGTCGGCACCGGCGGTAACTACGTGTCCGCTGGCGTCGACACGGAGCTCGGGCAAATCCCACCCGGTCCGCTCGCTGATCGTCGGCCGTGCGAATGCATAAAGCGCGACAAGCCCTAGGACAGCAATGCCGCCGAGCGTTGATTTTCGCCCAACTCGGGCAGATTGTTGATTTGCAGCAGGGTTTGGCGGTTGTCGAGTTTTTTTTTCGCTCACGCGTTTCGGCTCCCTTTGGGACGAATGCGGCGGGCCGGGCCACGGGTGGCTCATTCGCCTTCTATTTGCTTGTTCACTGTCGAGAGCTCACATCCGTCATCGTAAACCGGAATTGCCGGGTTTTGCAGAGTGGTAGCAGCTCACATATCGATTTAGCAGGCTAGAATGGTTGGGCAACCTATCGCACGTAGGTAAGTCATGAGCGTTTTCACAAGAGCTCTTAGGAGCGGGGTTTAACGAGTAGGATTCATGAAGTCAGCAGTCTTAGCCGCGTCAGCGGCCGTGTTTTTGGTTCTGGTCAGCGGGGATTTTGTCTCGGCAAGCGAGCCAGGGTGGTCACCGGTGGTGATCGCACGAGGCGAGTATCGCGAACAAATCAAGTCGCTTCCGATGGAACAGCGACCCTATCGACCGCTCCATTTCTACGGAAATACCGTTCGACGGATTCATTATCGCGGAGTTCCCGTTCCAGCGCCCCGAGACGTGCTTGCTCCGGTGTATGTTAGTGGCGCCCGATTGATTGGACGTTAACGGCTGAGTCGAGTTGACAGGCCATTTGTCGAAACTGGGAAAACGTACTATTTTCCTGGGGTTCTCCAGTTCGTTCCGCTCGGGGTCCCCATCCATGCTCGATCACGCTCCCACCGCCGAAACAACGTTACCCGAGTGGATCGGCGTGCGAGCGAAGCTCCACGGTCATCGTCCGGCATTTACGTTTGTCAGCGATGATGGAGACCGCGAGACGACTTGGACTTATGGCGAGTTGTGGGCTCGCGCTTCGGCTGTCGCCCAGGCGCTGCGCAAAGTCGATCGCGACGTGGGCGAAGGAGCCGATCCGACCGGTGACCAGCGGCGAGCCTTGCTGCTGTTTCCTCCCGGTTTGGAATTCATGGCGGGATTCTTGGGTTGCCAGATCGCCAATTGGATCCCTGTCCCAACCTGCTATCCCAAGCCGGGTCGTGCGATGCCGCGATTGAATTCGGCGGCACGCGATTGCGCACCCGGCGCGATTGTGTGCGATCGAGACACTTCGAACACGATCGAAGAAACGAAACTGGATCCCGCCGCGCGTGGTCTGGTGCGAATCGAAACTCAAACCGAATGGGATCGATTTTCGCAAACGGGCGATTACGACGCGGACGTTGCCGACCCGCATGGATTGGCGCTTTCGCCCGATTCGTTGGCGCTGCTTCAATACACCAGCGGTAGCACGAGCGAGGCAAAGGGGGTGATGGTTCGGCATCGAAATTTGATGGCCAACCTACGTGCAATTCAAGTCGGTTTCGGATTGCGTCATTACGGCGAAACCGATGACGATTACGTTCGCGGCGCGTTTTGGCTACCGTTCTACCATGATATGGGGCTCATCGGCGGAGTACTCTCGATCTTGTACCTCGGCGGTCATGCGGTCTTGCACAGCCCTCGATCGTTTTTGCAGCGACCGATTCGTTGGCTTCAATTGATCAGCGATCATCGAGTGTCCGTCAGCGGCGCCCCGAACTTTGCCTATCAACTTTGTGTGGATCGAATTCCACCGGAGCAAACCGATACGCTCGAATTGAAGCATTGGACGACTGCCTTTTGCGGTGCCGAGCCAATCTTGGCGCGGACGCTCAGCGATTTTGGCAATCGATTCGCGGCCTGCGGTTTTTCAGAGTCGGCGTTTTATCCATGCTACGGATTGGCAGAAGCGAGTCTGCTTGTTTCCGGTGGCGACGGGCCCGCGATTCCCAACGTGATCGCGGTGGATCGATTGGCGCTGGGGGCTGGCAAAATCCAATTGGCCAATCCGAGCCCCAAGCGGGGTGCGCCGAAACAGGCGATGCAGAATCTAGTTAGTTGCGGTCGTGCGGCGGAAGGAATGGAGATTGCCATCGTTGATCCACAATCGCACCGGGCGGTGGCCGAGCGATCGATCGGCGAAATATGGATTCGTGGCACTTCGGTCGCCGCCGGATATTGGAATCGCAACGGCGAAACCGACAATCCGTTCAACGCCAAGATGGCTCGCGGAATTTTGGCGAGAACGGTTTCCTCATCGGCCGAGGCGACGTATTTTCGCACCGGAGATTTAGGCTTTTTTCACGAGGCCGAGTTGTATGTCACGGGTCGGCTCAAGGACATTGTCATCGTTCGCGGTCGTAACCATTATCCGCAAGACATCGAGGCGTCGGTTCGCGAAGTGATCGGTGATGCCGCGGGCCAGTGCGCCGCGTTTTCCGTTGCCGCGCCTCGCGGAGAATCGCTCGCGATCTTGGCAGAGTTGCCACGCCACTCGAACGCTTGGGAAATGGCTGAATTGGTGCGTTCGATTCGCCGCGAAATCATTGATGTCCACGAGATCGATCCGCGTCATGTCTGGCTGGTTCGACCCGCGACCGTTCCGGTCACGACTAGCGGCAAGATCAAACGCTCGCAGTGCCGGGAGTTGTTTCATTCGGGCAAACTCGAGACGCGACACCGCTACGATCGTGCCTCGGCGTCCGAACAAACACCCATTGCCATTGAATCGTTGCCGCATCCGGCGGGCCCCGAGGATCTGGTTGTGGTCAATACGACATTGCGGGCATGGCTTGCGGAGTGGTTGGTCGCTCGCGCGGGCGTCGAACCGAACCAAGTGGAGATCGACCGACCTTTCGCCGACTATGGCTTGGACTCGATGACTGCTGTCGAACTAAGCGGAGAACTCGAAGACTGGACCGGTATCGAGCTGACGCCAATCGTCGCTTGGAACCACCCCACGATCGAAAAAATGAGCGAGTTCATCAGTGTCCAACTCTGTTTGGGCGGCTCTGCTCTCAACGAGTCCGATGAGACGGCGGAACTTGGGAACACCCAATTCGCAACCGCGCACTTGCAACGCGACTGAGGCAAGTCAATGATGCGACCCCCAAATCTATCAGCACCCTTTGCAAGGAATTGAACATGGAATCTTGGCCACTCGGTGTTTTTGCCTCGATCGATGCCGGATTGGGTGTGGGTTGGGATGTCATTTCGAGTCTCTCGGTCCCCACGATCCAGTTGCATGCACCGCATGTGGGCCAGCGCAACGAGCCCGCCGCCAGCGCGCTTCATGACCAATTGGCGTCGATGGAAGTTACGTGCACCGCGGTGTTCGGTGGCTTCGACGGAGAAAGCTATGCCGATATCCCGACCGTGGAGCGGACGATCGGGCTCGTCCCCGAAGCCACGCGTCAAGCTCGACTGGCCGAAATGATCGAAATTTCGAATTTTGCGAAGTGGCTCAACTGCGATACCGTGGCACTGCACTTGGGCTTTGTGCCCCACGATACCAGTGCGGCAAACTACAGCGGGATCGTGGAAGTCACTCGCAAACTTTGCGATCATTGTGCCCAGTCAAATCAGTATTTGCATTTGGAAACGGGCCAGGAAACGGCTGCCGGATTGCTCAAGTTCATTGAAAAAGTGGACCGTGCGAACCTCAAAATCAATTTTGATCCCGCCAACATGATCCTTTATGGGACCGGTGAGCCGATCGAGGCGCTGAAGATGGTCGGCAAGCATGTTCGAAGTGTGCATTGCAAGGATGGCATTTGGAGCGATGAACCGGGTGTCACCTGGGGCCGGGAAGTGCCATTGGGCGAAGGCGATGTCGATATCGAGTTGTATATGAAAACACTCAAGGAAATTGGCTACCAAGGTCCACTGACAATCGAGCGAGAGATCCCCCAGGACCCGGCTCGCCAGCTCAGCGAAATCGGTGGTGCGATCAAATTACTCACACGACTGCGAGAAAAGATCCTCTCCGAATGACGACTTCCTATCGAAACTTCTGTGGAATTTGTCGGTTCTAAAGGGACTGGACATCAACCACGGGACAAGAGATTTGGATCGACACTACTATCCCACGCCGTTTCATCGTTTACTCTTTGCTCTATTTCTGGCGTGTCTCGTTACGGCAGCCGTGAACGCGCCGGTGGTCTCGGTCACCGATGCGGGACTGAGCGATCGAACGCACCTTGGACGCTACGACGAAATGCTAGCGTCGTCTGTCACGAGAATGGGCTTCCCCTGGGCCTTTTACCGATCCCACGTGAGCTCGGGGGTCACAACGCCTGATTTCTCTATCACCGCCTTGGTCGGTGATGTGATTTTTGCTTGTTTAGGGACGGCCCTCATCGTGGCTTGGCTGGT
This sequence comes from Pirellulaceae bacterium, assembly GCA_041741195.1. GTDB lineage: Bacteria > Planctomycetota > Planctomycetia > Pirellulales > Pirellulaceae > JBBSJZ01. The sequence goes on along the minus strand of JBGSKM010000115.1, from coordinate 3,885 downwards.
GTTCCGTCATGGCAATCTTGGAGCGACGGCGCCGGCCGGTGCCGCAGTCAATCGTCACCTCGTTCAATCGGCTCGCTGGACGGCCCAGCGATTTTCCGGAGGTGCAATATCCGCATTGGTCCTTGCCACAATCATCGCGGTCTCGCTCGCTTCCGTCGCGTGGAGGTACCGCGGCGAGCGTGTTGCAATCAACACAGTGGCTGCCGACGTTCACGCCGCACGAACCGTGATCATGCCCGGTTTCTTGTCACAAAGACTTCCCAAGCAATGGAAGTGGTCGTGGGCGACGGTCCAGACCCTGGAGCTGCGAGATTTCAATTCGGCGGATTTAAAATCGCTCAGCACTCTATCGAACGCCAGCGCTCTGACGCTCAATGGCGGCCGCCTGGACGAAGCGAGTGCGGACGCCATTGCTCGGCTGCCCTCGCTGCGCATGCTCGTGCTTAATCAAGTTAAGCTTAGTGCTGTGAGCGCAAACGCGGTTGCACAATGGTCGTCGCTTACGAGTCTCCGCGTCAACGGTTGTGAATTGGATGAGCCGCTCGTTGCCGCAGTCGTCTCACTCCCAAACCTGCACGAGTTAGAGATCGTTGACGCGGCTCCGATCATCACCCGCGCAAGCCAACGTCTCACGGGGACTTCGCTGGAGACGGTCAACCTCGTGGTTCGCACATCGCGTGCGTATGAGCTATCCAAGCGAGGCGACGTCGAGTCGTTGCCGGTCGCAGTCTCCGGCGCGGTTTCGCTTAAAAAGTTTTCGATTTATGCTCCCAGAGCATTTCACGTGGATCTGGCCTTGAGCAACCTGCCCAAGTTTACCAGTCTGGGACTGTCCCAGGCCAATGTCGTAACACTCAACGGCCGCGATCTGCCTCGCTGGCACGGAGTTGATATCGTCGGCATGGACCATGCTTCCGAGGACGAATACGACCGACCCGTTTCTCCACTATTTGACCGCATCACGCTTGCCAACTGCCCGAGTCTCACATCGCTCAGACTGCATTCCCGATACGCCCAATCGGTGGAATTGAGCGGCGTACCGAATCTTTCGACGTTAAGCATTGACCGCTGGATCACCGATTCCAACGTGCGTCCGGGTTTTGGACGTCGTCCATATTCGGATGAAACTCGGTTCTCGCACCTGGTCCGTCAAATTTCCTCGATTGATTCGCTGCGAGAACTGCAAGTGCTGCATCTCTCGCTCGCGGGAGTTGATTTATCTCCGTTAGCATCACTCGATCGGCTTACCACGCTGGACTTGACCGGATGCACCATCGATGCGGACCAGGTGCTCGGATTGCAGCAGCTCGAACGACTGGACTCCCTCACGCTGGTTCATACCGGCATCAAGCAAGAAATCGTGGACGCGCTGCTGTGCGGTTCGAACCGTTGGAAGAAGCTTCAAATCAACGCATCGACGTACAATGACTTGCGGCTGATCGATCAATGGCAGCTCACCGATTTCTTCTCTCAAAACTATTTCCAAGCCAACAACGTCGCCATCATTAATACGCCGCGGTTGGAAGGCGAATTGCGACTCACTCGCGACATTGAAACGTTACGCATTGAAAACGCACCAAAGCTGCGAACTATCAGTGTGACGAGTGATTTACCAGCACGAACAAAGATCTCCGGTGTACGAAACCTGAAGGTCTTCGAGGCCGGTGGATTGGGCATGGACGACGAGGTCCTCTTGAGTGTATGCCAGTGTGATGACCTCCGAAAATTGATCCTTCGTAGCGGGAATATTTCGCGAGAATCTTTGTCGGCCATCTCGGTTTTGAACGGTTTGGATTCGCTTCACTTGCCTGGGATGCCCGTCGACGATGATCTTCTTCGAGAGTGCCATGCGATGGTCTACTTGCGGGACATCGTGTTGGACCGAACCCAGATTGGAGCTGAGAGCATTGCATGGATCGCGACGCTCAGCAATCTGCAGCGATTATCGATCAATGGCACAAATCTGACACCCGAAGATCTGCGACCGCTCGCGAGCGTGGCAGCACTGATGCATTTGGATGTTGCCGGTGTAGGCATCTTGCCAGAGACGTTGGCTGATGTCGCCGATTCAGGATTCTTGTACCAACTGGATTTGTCCGACGTGACGGTGGATCAAGAATTGCTGGACGTGCTGAAATCGTACCAGCTTCGCAAGTTGTCGATTTTGAAACTGAAGAACAGCGGCTTGAGCGACACACAGTTGAGCCAGCTCGCGTCGGCGAATCCGACGCTCGTGTTTGATGGGCCGCGAAGCGAATTTGGCCGATCACTTTACGAGTCGCTCTCCAACGAGGAACGAATTTTGGTGGGTCGATCATTCAATGATCGTTTAGCTCGGTCCGGTGCGGCCGCGGAAGCTTTGATCGAGTCCCCCTACGGACACACCACTTTTGAGAGTGTTCGCATGACACGAGAAGCGGAGCGTCGGCTCGATCGAAGTCCACAGTTCAACCCGTAACCGTTGCCTTGGGAGCGTTGACCGGTTGCAGACTCATGTAGTCGATCACGTTCGGGCGGTTCAAGTAGATTCGTCCCCAGATCAACAGGCCGACTTTGATCATTGACCAAATCAGCCACATAACGATACCAACGACAACCCCAATCATCGCGAATTGGGACATTGCTGCCGAGCCACCCTGGTTGTTCGCCCCGGCGGTGAGATCGGCCACGTAGCCTTCCATGATCGGCATCATTTTGATTTGAATAATGCTCTGCAGGACCAAGCGACTGATCTCTAGCGCGATCGCGAACAGCATCGCTTTGCGAAGGATCAACCGGGCCCGGTTTCGATCACGAAGAAGCCCAATCCCGCCGACCAAAAATACAACACTGAGGACAAGCAGGGCAAGCATTCCAATCAAGTTGGGCACAAAGAAAGCGTCATTCACGGTTTGAACTTGTTGCTGCATCTTTTGCTGGGCTTCCATCATCGGCCCGCTCCCCGCCGTAAACGCATTGGCGATGTGTTGAGCAAAGAAAAGCTGAACGACTCCCATGAGTCCCAATAAAACTCCGATGATACCATCGAGGGTGCAAAGCACACCGACCACTGTCAAACCGATCGGACGTACGCCGGTGACATCATGTGCCATGACCGGCGAATACGGCGACGTAAAGTCCATCGACGGCGAGCTGTAGGGTTGGGCGTCGGGCGCCGTAGCGTTTTGGGGATCGTCGCTGTGCATGATCCATCTCGGTTAATGATTGAGTGATAGAAACGAATGCTGAATCGAATTCACGCTGTGACCTTGAAGCCGCAGATCGAAAGCCAGTTTGACCGAAGAATTCAGGAGCACGACCAATCCATAAACCGCCAGTGCAATCGATGTTGGAAAGCAATAGCACGTCGCGATCGTGGTCATGCCGGCGCACAACGTCGCGATCGCAAGCACGCGAGATTGATACTTGATGACGCGAACTCCGCTGTAAATGGTGAGTATTCCCACCACCAGGATCACAAAGGCGAGTATTCCGATTCCTACGGACATCATCACACCCATGTTGGCCGGCATCGGCTGCGGTTGGTTTCCCTGCGCTGCCGCTTGCCGTTGCATCTCCTCAAGAAACGTCGGCATGAATGCCGCATAAAAGGCAATCCCGACGGCGACCAACGTATCCAAAACTCCTTGGACGATCATCAACACACCGACGATGGGCACGTGATTGACAAGCCCTCGTCCGATGCCAGGCGGAATCGAGATATTGCCAACCTGCGTTGGCATGGCGCTCGTGGACGCCGGACCATAGCAGCGTGTTGATTTTCGTCGCTTTGGCGATATCTTGATTTCAACATGCTTGGAGGCATTGCGATGGCACTTGGAAAACGAAAACGGCAACAACAGGATACGTTCTGGGTCGCTGCCGATAAACTCGGCAATGGACCGA
>JBGSKM010000114.1:0-175636 GCA_041741195.1 Pirellulaceae bacterium | reverse complement strand
ATGGAGCAGCTTATCCAGTAGACTGGTATCGACTGACGGGTCGGCGACGGCTGTGGACTGCGATTCATCCATGATCGCGTCAACAGAACCAATTTCACCGTTTCAGCCAAGATCGATTTCAACAGGCTGAATAGTTACGACGATTGGTGTGATGAATTGTCGAAGGTCGAGCTTCATGTTTATTCTCAGGGCATAACGATGTAATTATGGGCGGTTGCTGGCGCGGTAAGTCGCCTGGGCGGACTTATCGGCGGTTGGACCTACGGTGCGCTGGGTGACTCGTCCGACTTATCACCGGTTCGCAACCGACTTATCGCCGGTCGTCCGCGATTGCCGAGTATGGCGGGACCGAGACCGCCAAGTCAATCTTTTTCGCGAACTTTCAGTGAACGTCTTGACAGGCCTGCCAGACCAAGTGACATTTTGTTCCGTAGTGTCGTGGTCGCTTGGCGAGTGATCGCGGGAGAGAGGGCGGTGGCCGAAATGGTCGGTCATCGAGGCTGGGAAAGGAATCTTGATCATTCCAACGCTTGGGCCACCAAGGTTGCCACGAGCGTGCAACTGGAAGGGACATTCCGTGGTGCAGGTCAAGCAATCAGAAGCAGATTGGCGAGAGACTCGCGACAAGTGGGCACATGTTTGGTTCGAGAAACTGTGTCGTTTCCATCGCCGCAGCATTCAACCGACATGGCAATTCACGGCGGAGGATGTGGTCCTTTTCTTGCGCAGCCATCTCAAGCGAAACACGCCGGCTTGGAAGCGATTGAAGATTGTCGAGTCGCTGATGTGTTATCGCCGCTACGTCCAAAATCTGCCTTGTGACGACTTGAAGCCGATCCAAAGCAAGCTGGAAGAAATCAGCTTGGCTGAGCGGATGAACAACATCGACGGAGCCGGGGGCGAAGGGATATTGGAGGAGGTGGGCTTTATCGATCCGAGCGAGCCCGATGTGATTCAAAACTTGCGGCGAATGGTTCGGCGTCGGCAGGACTCATTGGCGACCGAGCGTGCGTACGTCTCGAACGTGCGAGCGTTTATGCGAGAGCGGGCGTTGACTTGCCAAGCCGATTTTGACGCGATCACTTCGGCGGACGTGGAGGCCCATTTGACGGATCTTGCGGTCGACGGCAACGTATCGGCGTCGACTCAAAGTCGTGCGTTCTATGCGCTGTTGTATTTGTTCCAGCACGTCTTGAAGCGTGAGATGGGCGAGGTCGAAGCGATCCGGGCGGGCAAGGGAAAGCAGATTCCGACGGTGCTCAGTGTGGAGGAGATCGACCGGATCTATTCGCACTTGCGAGGAGTGCATTTGTTGATCGCGAGGCTGTTGTACGGTTGCGGAATGAGGATCAGCGAAGTCCTGCGTTTGCGGATGAAGGATTTTGACTTTGACCAGCGATTGATCGAAGTTCACAACTCAAAGAGCGATAAAAGTCGCTTCGTCCCGTTACCCGAGAGTTTGGTGGGGGATATTCAGCGTCAAATGGAGTCACGTCGTGTGTTGCATGACCACGATTTGGATCAAGGCCATGCGTCGGTTTGGCTGCCGAAGGCGTTGGAGCATAAGTATCCCAATGCGGCTAGGGAGTTGAAGTGGCAGTTCCTTTTTGCGTCGCATCGTTTGTCACGTGACCCTCGAACCCAGGCCCTGCGTCGACACCACTTTCACAAGGGTACGTTCCCGGCGCGATTGCGAGTGGCGTTACAGAAGGCGGGTATTGAACGTCATGTCAGTTCGCACACGTTTCGTCACAGTTTTGCGACTCACTTGCTGCGGGCCGGTACTGATATTTGTACGATCCAAGAATTGCTCGGGCATGCGGACATCAAGACGACTCGAATCTATTTGCACGCGCTCAATCGTGATGACGTGAAGGTGGTTAGTCCGCTCGATCGGATGACGTCGAAAGAACCTTCGCCTTTGCCAAAGACGAATGTCGACGCAAATCCAGCGGGAACTGACAATGCAAACGAGCGTGACAATGCTTCGAGACCAACACCTCGCTCGCCTGGTAAGCGAATCGCATGGCACCGACGTCAACGCGTTGCCCGGTTTGATCGAGCGCCGGCAGCGGTGATTCGCGGTCGTGTTTCAACCAAGGTACCGTTGCAGCCGACTGACTCGATGAGAACTGGGGGACGATGGTGGAAGCGAGCGGTAGAGTTGTTGTGTTTGTTCGCCGTGAGCGGGTTGGTCGTGTGGTTGTCGTTGGAATCGATCGTGCAGGAATGGTTGCCGGGCCACACGTTGGAAGCGTTATCGATTGATCATGCAGTGGTGAAATTACGTGCTGAGGTTTGGGATCAGCGCGGGGTATTGCGCCTGGGCGGCTGAAGCCTGCACACCAGCGCGGGGTATTGCGCTTGGGCGTCTGAAGCCTGCACACCAGCGCGGGGTGGTGCGATTGGGCGGCTGAAGCCTGCGCACCAGCGCGGGGTGCCTGGGTGGGTGAAGTTTGGATATCAACGCGGGGTGTGGTGCTTGGGTGGGTGAAGCCTGCACACCAGCGCGGGGTTGCGCTTCGGCGGCTAAAGCCTGCACACCAGCGCGGGTTGCGCTTGGGCGGCTAAAGCCTGCACACCAGCGCAAGGTGCTTGGGCACTTCGATGCACCGGGCGCGGATAGGAGCGCCGCAATGGCGGCCTCCCCAAACTATTTCTCAGGCTGGTCCCAAAACCGATGGGGATCATCCAATCGTCGCATTTCGCTTAATAGCAACGACTTCATCTCGGCCAATTGTTCCCGGTATTGGGGGTTGTTGGCCAAATTTGTCTGTTGCTCCGTTGGCTGATCGCCCGTTAGCTTTACTACCGCCTTGTCGTGGTGTTCGTCCAAATACTCGTGCGGATTTTCTGCCAAGTTGAAGAGTTGGTTTTCTCTCACCGAACCGTCAAGCACATCGTATTGGATTAACTTCCAATCGCCCTTAAGCACACAGCGCATTCCCGGTTTGGTGCCGCCGCAGTAGCACCCGTACATTGTATCGCGAATGGTATCGGTGGTTCCGTCCAGCACCGCTTGAAAGCTCTGGCCCTCACACGTGACCGGAGGCTCAATACCAGCCAAATCACAGAGCGTCGGGAAGATGTCTAACAAGTAAACATTCCCACGAACTCGAGTTCCCGGTTGAATGCCGGGGCCCTTGACGATCAACGGCACGCGCCAGGTGTGTTCGTAGAGGTTTTGTTTCCCTTGCAATCCGTGGCGCCCAATCGCCATGCCGTGATCAGCCGTGTAGATGATGTAGGTATGATCGAGCTCGCCCATCTCGCGAAGCTTGTCGAGCACGCGAGCGATTTGCGTATCAATATTCTCGCTGCATGCAAACTGGCGTCCGAGCTCATTGCGAATCGTTCGCTCGTCACGGTTCTTCCAAACGCCACTGACCTGCTCCTCGTCTCGCAGTCCCGGCTGGCCATGATGAAACGGATGCTTGGGAAGATAGCTCGTCGGCAATGCGGGCTGTTTCGGGTTGGCCGGCGGAAGGGACTGGGGATCATCGTGATTAACCGACCCGTACTTGGCCAACAACTCGGGCGTGCCATCCCGCGTATCGTGCGGATGCGAGAAGCCAAAGTAAATCAGAAACGGATCCTGATCGCTGGACGATTGACGATCGCTCAAGTATTCAAGTACTCGCTGGGCATGCCACGGACTACCGGACTCGTCGGTCGCACCTCGCTTGGTCGCGTCATGGCGGACGGTGAATTGTTTGTTGGCGGCATCGTAGGAATTGCCGATCTTGCAAGTCCGCATGGTGTCGTAACCGGCATCATTGAACACGGCGGCAAGCGTGTGCTTTTCCAAGTTCGGTGGAACCAGTGATGGATCGGTCGCATTGGGATTGTTTTTGCTTTTTTCCCCGCGATCCGGAATATGCCACAGTGTGCGGCCGGACATGATCATGTGACGCGACGATGTGCAAACCGCGCCCACCCAAGCACCCATGTGTCGTGCCGAATCGAACACCATCCCCTCCGCCGCCAAACGATCGATCGTCGGCGTTTGGAGCTCAGTTGCCGGATTGTATGCCGACAAGTCATACGGAGATTGGTCATCGACAACAATGAACAAGATATTGGGACGCTTGGTCGGCTCATCGGCGACTGCGAACGATAGGAACGCAATTGACAAAACTAGCGAGCGAATCAACACGAGGCGGGCTCCCGGCAAAGCGTGACGATGGAGTATGGCAACTCGATGCACCACTCCACTTGAATCATTGCCGAACATTGTAACACGTCCTCAAGCCGCAATGGTTACTATCGACTCGGCCGATGACGCGATTTTGAGCGACTCTGCGTCGTTCCCCACACTCATCGCGGTCCCGTGTTAGGATTGACGCCAGGAAAGTCTTCGGTACGCCAGGTGATCAATCGATGAAGTATTTGATATTCCCATGGTGCATGGTTCTCGTCGCTGGACTGTGCTTGTCCGCGGAACGCTGCCCGGCTGAGGAACCACGCCAGTTCAACGTTTTGTTTATCGCTGTCGATGATTTGGCGTGTTCGCTTGGTTGTTATGGCGACGTGATTGCCCAGACGCCCCACATCGACCGACTCGCACGTCGCGGCGTGTGTTTTCAGCGTGCGTACAATCAATTGCCGCTTTGCAATCCCACCCGTGCTTCGATCATGACAGGGCTGCGGCCTGAGACGCTGGGCGTTTACGATCTGCAACGACATTTTCGCGACCAGGTTCCTGACGTGGTGACGCTGCCTCAAGCATTTCAAAACGCAGGCTACTTTACCGCTCGAGTCGGCAAGATTTTTCACTACGACGTTCCCGGCGGGATCGGAACCGACGGACTGGACGATCCCGCGTCGTGGAATCGGACGGTCAATCCGAAAGGGCGTGACAAGTCCGATGAGCCGCTGATTTTTAATGCGGAGCCGCATCGGCCGATCAGCGGGGCGCTGAGTTGGCTTGCTGCCGACGGGAGTGACGAGGAACAAACCGATGGCATGATCGCGACGGAGGCGATCAAGTTAATGCGAGAGAAACGCGAGCAACCGTTTTTTCTCGGTGTCGGCTTCTTTCGACCGCACACACCTTATGTCGCGCCTCGAGGTTACTTCGATCGGTATGACATCGAAAGTCTACATTTGCCGTACGCGCCGGCGAGCGATCGAGATGACATTCCGATCGCCGCATTCGCCCACAATTGTCCAATTCCGAATTATGGTCTCGATACACCGACCCTATTGGCAGCGACGCAGGCCTACTACGCGTGTGTGTCGTTTGTCGATGCTCAAGTGGGACGGTTGCTCGCGTCGCTCGAGAAACTCGGGATCGCAGAACACACGATCGTAGTCCTTTGGAGCGATCATGGATATCACCTAGGTGAGCACCATGGCGTGTGGCAGAAACGTACTTTGTTTGAACAAAGCGCCCGAGCTCCTCTGATCATTTTCTCGCCGCATTCCAAGCTGTATGGCCCGTCGCAACGCGTTGTCGAGTTTGTCGACATTTACCCGACGGTCGCGGAACTTGCGAACGTGGCGACGCCAACGGGGCTCGCCGGTCGCAGTCTAAAGCCGCTGCTGGATGACCCCGAAGCGTCATGGGACGATTTTGCCGTCACGCAAGTTTTGCGTCCGGCCGACGAGCGATTGAAGGAGCCGGTGATGGGCTGCAGCTTTCGCACGAATCGTTATCGATACACCGAGTGGGCCGAAGGCAAGTATGGTGTGGAGCTGTACGATCATCATGCGGACCCCGGCGAATTCAACAACTTGGCAATCAATCCCGACGAGTCAACTCAGACGGTGATTCAAACGTTGGCGGTACAATTGCGTTCGCGCGTGTCGGGCAGAATTCCGACCACGCCCTTCAATCCCGCCAAACTGTAGTCCGCCGCATATCGAGATGGTGTGGATGTTCCTCCGTTTGCAGTGAGTCTTAGTCATGATTAACCGACGTGAATTTGCGATCGGGGCGACATCGTTGCTCGGCGCTTCGGCTGGCTACTTTGGCCCCAAGGTTAACGCGGAGAGCGAGTCGATTGAGCGATATCGATTGGTGGAGTTGGGACTCAACGCGCTCGCGCGGGCTCCGGAGCGAAGTTACTTTGCGGACGGTCACCGCGGCGCCGCAATGATCTCCGCTCACATGATGTGCGTGGACAACGAATTGGATGATGCGACGACCCAGCGGATTGTTCAACTGTTTGATTTGTCTTGGGCGCCGAGCGAGTTGTGCGCGCCGTTTGAAGCCAGCGATCCGGTCGATGATGCTACGGAACGAATCGGAAGGGCGCTTGCCGAAAATCGCGGGGTGCTGAGAGAGGTCGGTCATGACGCGATTTTCGCGATGCACGCGATCAAGGCGTTTCGCATGCTACCGCTGGCCGCGACCGAGGCGCGGGTGGACGGGGTTTGCAATTTGCTGCGTGCGATCAAACCATGGCGTGACGTGGCGCCGGGCGATGAGATCGATCCGCCACCGTTTGACGATTCGGAATCAGCGGCTCGTTATGTCTTGATCGAAGCGAGCGACGCCATCGATCGATTCAAAGGTTACGGTCAAGGATTTGCTGGCCACATGCTCACGTTTGGCCAATCATTGATCGAGTTGGCTGCGATGGGCGATGTGGAATGGGCCGAGAGTTGTCGCACGGCATTTCGCAAATACGTGACCGTCACTCGTATGGGGCCGCAGCCTGGCGAACGCGCGATAAAAGATCATGGTTTCAGTCAATTGAGGCCTCGCGAAGCGACGTATTGGCAGCAGCGCAAGGAGACGTCCTTGGGGATTGGTCACGTGTTCAAATATCCCTACGCCTACTATGACTTGATCGACCGTGCGAACGATCCGGTGTTGCAACAAAAATTGGAAGGCAAAGTATGGCAACTGTTTTAGCGTCGCTTGATCGAAACACGGAAGCCGGATCGGCGTGAACGCGGTTTCCGCAAACGGCTTAGCGGTTGGAAGTCTCTTCGGCGACGCGGGGAGTGACGATCGCGACTCTCGCATGTTCCGCTTCACTGATCGCCAGGGCGAGCCAACCGTCGCGCAGCTCAAGTTGGCTGACCGCGAGACCTTCGGCAGCCGGATGTTGCGACAATTGGGGAAGCACGATGGGGATGGTGCGGTTGGGTGACAGCACTTTGTTGAAGATAGCGCGGACAGGCAAACGTTCGCGCATCGAGAGACTCGGGCCGCTGATTCTTAAATGTCCATCGCGAACGAGCGACGCGTTGATTCCGTCCAGTTGTGGAACGTAGACCGCGCGGACAATAAAGCGACGCAGATCCAGGTTCTGGCCGCGTGATAGTTGGACCACTCTTAGCGTAACCCAAACTTGGCCGTCTTGGATTTCGACCGTGATCGGCCGCGTTTGTGAAAACTGGATCATCACGTCGGTGGGAAGATCTTCGGAGGTGTCCGAAAGGTCGAATCCGAAGATCTGGCTACCGTTTCTAATCACGTCGGCAATCGTTTGGGGTTGATCGCGCGGTACCAATTGCTCGATCGTATTGTTGATTGCCGATTGGTGCATTTGCACGCTCAACAGACTCGTGCGTGGGGCACGGGGGCGCGGCGTGAATGCGGCCAATTGCCAATCGCCCGCCAAGCGGTATCGTGCGATGAGTCGTTCGTTGGTCGTTTCCATGTCGATGACCATCGGATCGAGCTCCAGTCGGCTGAGCGGTCCGAGTACCGCTTGTCCGAAGCGGGACGTCGACTGGGTCAATTGTTCATCCACGCGTTCATCGATCTCTTGAGAAACCTGCTGACGCACTTTGTGATCCGAGATGGATTTCGCTTGGCCCTGCATCTCTTCGTATCGAGTCGCCGCGACACTTCGGACGAGCGATCCGATGAGTGGCCAACCGTCGTAATCACTTTTGATGTTTCGCAGGCGGCTTTGGCTTTGCACGTCAACGGTGGTGTCGTTGATCGAAACGCGATGAGGCGAAATCGTGATCGGCGTCGAAGCGTTGAACATTGCATTGCCGGCCGTGCGGACAGCGACGCCGCTCTTGACGCCCACGGAATCGGTTTGCACTTGGCCGAGCGTTTGCAACTGGATCACCCATCGATCTCGGGTCGGAACCAGTCGGATATCGAGGTTGCTGGCAATGTTGCTGTACCCGTGAACTTGTGAACCGAGAATCTCGGTGTTCAAGGGCACGACTTTGGATTCGCCATCGGGTAGGAATCGCCGAAGCATTTCGGTGCTGATCGCCAGTCGCACGTTCGCATTGCGATACGATTGATTCAATTCGCTGGAGAGTCGCTTGGCTTCGGTCGACGCGGCGAAACGGAGTGTTTGCACAGCGTCGGCGATATCGATTCCGGCCATATCGAGGGCGCCGGATTCTTGGCGTTCAATTTGGGCGACCAATTGCGAATAGTCGATCGCTGAACTGGCCCAAGGACGGACGGATTCCGCCAATCGAGCGATCGAATCGCGGTGCATCCACGCGCGTTGGTCGTCGCTCAGATTATGCCAGTGGAATCGGGACAGCAATCGCTGGGCGACCACCATTCGCTCGTTCGCATTGGTCGATAGCGAAGCCGCTTCGATTTCGTCCAACAACAGAAATCGTCGCCATCCGTCTTCGTCACCCGTGCCATGAATTTCGTCGTTGATATCGGCGATGGCGTCCTGAACGTCCGCTGATGTTCGCGAGCTGATCGACAACTCCGACGATGATTTGCCCGACGCGATGTTCCAAACCGGTTGCCACACGGCGACACGTCGACTCAAACCGTGTACCGCTCGCAACCATTCGATTTGCACTTCGCGATCCGTGACCAACTCGGCCTGTTGTTTGCCTGTTTCCGCCAGCGTCGTGAGTTCATCCAGAAGTGGTTCCGCTTCCGCATCACCGATGCGTTGCAGCAGACGCAGTTGACGCATCGTTTCCGCAACTTGCTGGGACCACGTAGAAATTTTCGTGAGTGCGTCGAGGTCCTTGGCGGTAAAATCGCGACCGACCATGCCGAGGTCACCGACATAGGTGCGCGAACTGGCAATGAAATGCGTGCCGCGATCAAGGTTCATGCCAGTAAGTTTGGCAAGTTGCTGGTCCAAGACGACCGCGACCGGCCACCCACCAGGTTTGCCCGCGGTGAACCGTTGGTCAAAATCGTCATAGGCAAGTTCTTCATCGGCGACTGGCTCGCTGATTGAATCGTCCAGAGACGTCGACCGTGATGAGGGACGACCGAGGTTTCGAACACTCTCGGGGATTGCGCTTGCGATCGATGGTGTCGACTCGGCGAGTGTTGGTTCGGCGAGCGTTGTTTCTTCGGCCGATGACTCGATGGGGTCATTGGCGGCCTCGGTAGGTTGTAGCGACGACGCTAAACCGTCCTTGGAGACTTGGAACAACTCCAAGATGCCTGCGATTTCTTCTTCCGGAATCATCCGTTGGCCGGAGATGGAACTCGATGAGTTGGATGATTGGTCGCGACTAGCCACGTTGATGGCTGGCACCAGCGAGGGAACATTGAGATCCATTTCTTCATCGGATTCGGTCGACGATCCGAATTCGTTGACATCGTTGGTATCCGCGGCGAAGCTGTCGGACAGGTCGTCACCCACGATGCCGACCGAGTCACTTTGGCGGAGCGTGCGGTTTTCGATAGCCCACGTCGGCATCAGCAAATCGGAGCCGGGTACGCGTAGTTTGAAGATCGGTTGACGGGCAACGGGATTCGCCATGCCCGCGAGTTCGCGATGCTCGTCAAATACGGGCGCCGGTAGCGAGATGGGCTGGTCATCGGCAAGGACATCGTCGTCCACACCAAAGGCTTCAGCGACTCGAGCGGGCAGCTTCATCCCACGCGAGCCACGTTCCGGTCGATCGATCGGTTCGACGCCGGCCCAAGGTGACCGCGATTCATCGTCCCAAGAACGGCGCAAGCTCTCTTCGAGTCGCCGCAGGGCATCGCGGGCTCCCTCCGTCGTCCAGGGAGTTGCGGCCACGTTGACGGCAACATCCGTGGTGCGACTGGAAAAGCTCTTCGCGAAAGGATTGCCGGGGGACGTGATCCACATTAGTGCAATGATGGTGGCGGTTGCCAAACTTGGCCAAATCACCAGCTGTCGATTGAATTCCCGACGCATTTCCAACACTCTTCCGTGAGGGAGGTTTCCGAGTCGGCTGATGTTCTCGACGAACGAGTGCATAGCCCAGGTAAGCAAGATTGGCCCCAATCAGGCTGCGCGGGCGCCGCGTCAGCTTGTATCAATGCTTCTCACAATCCATCCATCGGCACTTTTCGAGGTTCGGATTAATTCGTCCATTCCGCATCATCGGACCTTTTTTGGGGGAGCGGCCCGGGGCGAGTCAGTAGCATGCCAGTTTCACGGATAGCGAACGGTGGGAATTTAACTATCTTTTTGCTATGGAACTCCGAAACCAGAAAATTTTCGTCGCCGGTCACCGCGGAATGGTCGGTTCAGCAGTCTGTCGTCGCTTTACCGCGACCGACAACGAAATCGTTACGGCAAATCGGTCCAAATTGGATTTGTGCGATGCCCAGACGACGGGCGACTTCTTTGCGGAGCACAAGTTTAATGCGGTCATTTTTGCTGCCGCGAAGGTCGGTGGCATTCATGCCAATCAGACGTATCCGGTCGAGTTTCTCTCCGAAAACTTGCTTATGGCGACAAATGCCATCAATGCCGCGTTCAAATCGCAGGTAAAGCGCTTCCTGTTTCTGGGCAGCACCTGTATCTATCCCCGTGATTGCCCCCAACCCATCCAAGAAGACTCGTTGCTTACCGGTCCGCTGGAATCGACCAACGAGGCCTACGCACTGGCAAAAATAGCCGGCTTGAAATTGTGCCAATACTACCGGCGCGAGTACGGCGTGATGTTTCACAGCGCGATGCCCACCAATTTGTACGGCCCCGGTGACAATTATCATCCTGAAAATAGCCACGTTCTTCCGGCGATGATCCGGCGGTTCCATCGTGCCAAAGCCGACGGAGATTCGACGGTCCAAATTTGGGGGACGGGAACGCCGCGTCGCGAATTCCTGTACGTGGATGATCTGGCCGATGCAGTCGTTCATCTGCTGGGGATCGCGGATCCTCCGGACTGGGTGAACGTCGGAACGGGAATCGACCAAACGATTCTCGACTTGGCACATCAGGTCGCCGCGGCAGTCGACTACCGGGGCGAGATCATCACAGACCCGACGCGACCCGATGGCACTCCTGTAAAATGTACGG
Organism: Pirellulaceae bacterium; assembly: GCA_041741195.1. Taxonomy (GTDB): domain Bacteria; phylum Planctomycetota; class Planctomycetia; order Pirellulales; family Pirellulaceae; genus JBBSJZ01. The sequence continues at coordinate 164,441 of JBGSKM010000114.1, read as the reverse complement.
ACGTTTCACTGCTGCATTCGCTCGGATGGCATCATCGCACCGACTTGCCGGATGGGCTGGCGCGGACGTACGAGGCGTTCTTGGCCGAGCAGAACGCCGGGGAACTGCGTAGCGTCTAGATCGTCCAGCCACAATCAACCAACTTCGTTCACTCGTTCTCCTAGCCACCAAATTCACCCAGCCAAATAGCGATCGAATTGACCATGTCCAAACGAGCTCTCATCACCGGAATCACTGGCCAGGACGGTAGCTACCTTGCGGAGCTTTTGCTCGCCAAAGGCTACGAAGTTCACGGCTTGGTTCGACGCAGCAGTACTTTTTCGACGGAGCGAATCGACCACATTTATCAGGATGTTCACGACAGTCCGCGGTTGCTGTTGCACTACGGTGATTTGACCGACGGTCAAGCGCTCACGAATCTTGTCTTGGAGATTGAACCCGACGAGATTTATAACTTGGGGGCGCAAAGTCACGTTCGCGTTTCGTTTGACCAACCGGTGTACACGCTGCAAACCGTAGGCGTCGGCGCGCTCAATGTTCTCGAAGCCGCTCGGCTGCTGAACCGCAACAAACCGGTTCGAGTTTACCAAGCCAGTAGCAGCGAGATGTACGGTGACGTGCTACAGACGCCTCAGTCGGAAACGACTCCGTTCAATCCGCAATCGCCCTACGCGTGCGCGAAAGTGTATGCGTTTCATCAAACCGTGAACTATCGCCAAAGCTACGATCTGTTCGCCAGCAACGGGATCTTGTTCAATCATGAATCCGAACGGCGGGGTGAAACCTTCGTGACTCGCAAGATCACGCGGGCGGCCGGACGCATCAAAGCGGGTCTGCAATCAAAGCTTTATCTTGGAAATCTCGACGCCAAACGCGACTGGGGATACGCCAAGGACTACGTCGAAGGCATGTGGCGAATTCTCCAGCATGATGTGCCGGACGATTTTGTGCTGGCGACAGGACGGACGGAGACCGTGCGAGATTTCTGTCGGTTGGTATTTGAACAGCTCGAGATGGACTACAGCGATTACGTCGAGATCGATCCGCGATACTTCCGTCCCGCTGAAGTCGAATTGCTACTGGGCGATCCGAGCAAGGCGAAAGAAAAGTTGGGCTGGACCGCCGCGACGAATCTTGAAGAACTCGCTCGAATCATGACGGAACATGACTACGACTTGGCCAAACGCGAAGCGCACCTTAAAAACTACGTTGCGAACTAACCGCTTAAGGGCCCGCGTGTCTTGCAATCGACTTTGTTCGGCGAAAGCAAAATTTTCGTTCGCTTTCGCTCAATGGGTTGCGGCAAACATGCCATATTGAGGCGCGTACAAAGTTATTCTCACAGGGGACACCGACTGAGCTTGAGGTCCCACAATCATGGAGTCGAGATGGCGAAGAAAGCGACGGCGGGTTTCGAATACGTAGAACCGATCGGTGATCGCGTACTCGTCCGGAAGGATGAACCGAAACGCGAAACCAAGGGCGGGATCGCGCTGCCCGATGCCGCTGAGATTCCGACAATCACGGGTAGAATCGTAACGATTAGCGCCGCGGTCGAGCACGACGAAGACGTACCGCTGCGCCAGTACGACAAGATCCTGTTCCATCCCAAAAACGCGATCCCGGTCGACTTGGAACACGACAACCAATTGTTTGTGGTCCCCGTCGACGACGTGGTGGCCGTCTTTCGCCGCAAGGCACCGTCGGACGAGTGATACACAGATCGAGTGATACCTGGATAGCCGATTTGCGCGGCCCAAGCGGGTCACGCTCGATCTAGAGCTTCCGGTAACACGTCGCTGCACCGATTCGTTCGGTTTGGAACACGTCGGTCAAGTTGGTAAGCACTTCGCTGCAACCGACAAACAATCGTCCGCCGGGTGCAAGCCGAGATGCGAGCATTCGGAAAACACGCAGTCGGTCTTCGTCGCCGAAATAGATGGCGACGTTGCGACAAAAGATCAAATCGAACGGCCCCGTCGGCTGGTTCGCTGACAACAGATTCCCGGGTTGAAATTGAACCAATTGGCGCACCCGGGCTTGGATTCGCCACTCGCCGCCGACTTTGTCAAAGAAATTCCGTTCGTGATCCGGTTTTAACCCGCGACGAATTTCGTGGTCCATGTAGACGCCTAGCTTCGCCTGTTCGATCGATAGCGTCGAGACATCGGACGCCAGGATTCGGATTTCCCAACGTCCTATGTCGGGGATTCGCTCGAGCAACCGCATCGCGATGCTGTATGGTTCTTGACCGGTGCTGCACGCCGCCGACCAGATTCGCAGTCGCGGGCGCCCCATCGTCGCGTTGCGTTCCGCCTCCGGAACGATGATCTGCGCCAGCGCATCGAATGGCGACGAATCCCGAAAGAACAGCGTCTCGTGGGTCGTTAGCGCGTCGATCATCCGATCTCGCACTTCGTTCCCGGTGGGATCACATGCGCGGGCGATCAACTCGCTCAACTTCTTCAATTGGTAGTGAGCGAGCACCGGGCGAAGTCGATTTTGGATCAGATAGTGTTTACTCGCGTTGAGTGTCACACCACACCATTGATGAATCAAATGGCAAATTCGGTCGAGCGCCAATGATTCGTCAATCGCCTCGCGTTCTTGAAGGAGTGTCATGATCGGGGTGTTATACTCCCACCGCGAGTGATTTTGCTGTGCAGCGACGAATGCCCAAACCGATTTCGCCGAGCGATAGGACCTCATCGACCACGCCTGCTTCGACGGCACGACGCGGCATTCCGTAAACCGTCGATGACGCTTCGTCTTGTGCCCAAACACTGCCGCCGCGACCGTGAATCGCGCGAGCTCCGTCCGTCCCGTCGTCACCCATGCCGGTCATCACGATCCCCAGCAGCCGACTGCCGTAGATGTCTGCCGCGGATTCGAACAAGTAGTCGACACTCGGTTTGCAGCTCTTGATCGCTGGATCATCGGTAATCTCAACGCGATAATTACCGGCGCATCCCCCGAGTCGCATTTGTTTGCCACCCGGAGCGATGTAAGCGCAACCCGCGCGAACAGTCATCCCGTCGGCCGCTTCGACCACGTCGATCTCTGAGGTGCGATTCAAATCGTCCGCGAGCGACGCGGTGAATAACGGCGGCATGTGTTGCACAATCAGAATCGGCACCGCAAGATTGCTTGGCAAACCCGGGAGCAACATTCGCAGCGCCTTGGGACCGCCCGTAGAAATCCCCAGCGCAATGGCCTCGATCCGATCGGTCGACCGACGCTGGTGCGATGTGCGAACCGGAGCGACCGGGCTGGAAACCGCTCTGGGTGCCGGGGGCGCGGTGGGTCGAACACGCGAAAGAGGATTCGTGGGGCTTAAAACCGCGATGCGAGAGGCGAGTTGACTGCGTAACTCCGCCACGTTGGCTTCGAAGGTTTCGTGGGTCGGCTTGAGTATAAAGTCGAACGCACCCAGTGATAGCGCTCGTGTCGTCGTGCTCGCGCCGCGGCCGGTGTGGCTGCTAAGCATGATCACGTTCGTTTCGAGGTTTGCTTTCTTGATCGCTTCGAGAACTCCCAGTCCGTCGACGCCCGGCATTTCCACATCCAGTGTGACGAGATCCGGCTTGTGGGCGAGAATCTTGGCGATCGCTACGGTGCCGTCCGATGCGATATCGATCACTTCGACATTACTCATCGGAGCCAAGCAATCACGCACGGCTTTTCGAAAAATAAGCGAATCGTCGACAACGATGGTTCGAAGTTTCATCAAGATTATGCCGTCACTGCTTCGCGATCGATACGGAACTGGCCAACGAGAGATTGCATTTCCGTTGCCAATCGAATTAATTCTTCGCCCGACGTACGGCTTTGATCGGCACCCGCTGCGGTTTCCAAGAGGACACCGTCAACGTGAGTGATATTAACCGTGATTTCACGACTCGCCTCGGCCGACTCCGCGACACCGCGCGAAACCGTCTCGGCGAGTCCCGCTGTCTTGCTGATGTGACCGGAGATTTGTTGGGTCGTGATGTTTTGCTCTTCCACGGCGGACGCAATCATTCGCGAAAGCTCGTTGACGCGTCCAATCACATCGCCGATTTCTTTGATCGAATGGATCGCTTGCCCCGTGCTCTGCTGCATGGCTTCGATACGATTGCGGATATCATCGGTTGCTGCCGCCGTCTGTTTGGCTAGTTGCTTTACCTCGGTCGCAACCACGGCAAAGCCTTTGCCCGCTTCGCCTGCTCGTGCAGCTTCGATGGTCGCATTGAGCGCCAGCAGATTGGTTTGTTCTGCAATATCTTGGATGACTTGAATCACTTTGCCGATCTCTTCAGCCGCCGCACCCATGCCGCCAACTTTGGAATTGGTAGCTTCGGCAGCCGATGCCGCCTGGGCTGCCACACCAGCGGACAATTCGGCATTGGTCGCGATTTCAGCGATGACTTGTCGCATCTCTTCGACGGCGGACGCAGCCGTATTGATTCCCGCACTCATCTCTTCGGTGGTGCGAGCCATGTTTTGCATGTTGATACTGAGCTCTTCCGCGGCGCTACTCACCGTGGCCGACTGTGCTTTGCTTTGGGTGGCTCCGGCACTCAAATGCGATGCTGATTGGCTCAGCACATTGCTGGCTTGGGTCAGCGTTGTCGCATTCGCGGCGATCGAACCAACGATCCCGTTGATCCGACGAACAAAATGGTTGAAGTATTTTGCCATATCGCCGAGTTCGCCAATTTGGTTCTCGTCCAATCGACGTGTCAGATCGCCTTCACCCTCCGAGATATCTCGCAAGGTTTCCACTGTTGCGTCGATCGGGCGAATCAACATCTGCGTAATGAACCACGCCACAGTGAGCACGAGCAGTGCGCCGATCACCATTGCCAACAAGCTCGTCCACAGCATTCCCGATTGGATCGATGATGCCACCGATTGCATCTGGGAAACCGTTGCGAACGCTTCATCGGTGCCAACTTGAGAAAGTATCACCCAGTTCAAACCAAGCAGCGTGATCGGCTTGTAGGCGCTCACAACGCGCTCGCCAATATGGTTCGTCGACTCAATAACGCCGCTCTTGCCACCCAGTCCGAGTTGGAACGACTCATTGTCCAACGTCAATTGTTCTCGATTGCGGAACGACTGGACGAGCGTGTGAGTTTCAGGGCTGCGCACGGAATCGCATCGCAGTCGGCCGTTGGCGCCGATGAGTAATATTTCGCCAGTTTTTCCCAGACCGGTATCGCGAGCCGCGAGTTCATTGATGCGTCCAGTCGGCATTTGAAATACGAGTGCACCGATCCGCTTTCCGTTATCGAAAACCGGGCTGGCAATGAAGCTTGCTGGGGCATCATAGCTTGGCCAATAGCATTCGAAATCGACGAGTGCCGCTTCGCTTCCGGGATTCAATGCACGCGCACGATTGAAGGCTGCGGCGAAATTAGATTGCGAGTACGGCCCAGTATTCAAGCTGGTTGCAAAGTCCAATTCTTTAAACACGCTATAGACGACTTCGCCGGTAGCTTCGTCGACCAAGAAAATGTCATAGTATCCGAATCGCTCGAGAAAGCTTCTCAAGATCGGATGATATTTTGCGTGAAGCCGGTCATATTGAGTGTCGTTCTCGGATCGATCGAGCCGGTGCTTTTCACCGAGTGGATTCACATTCGACTTGATATAAGTGTGCTGCAGTACCAAGCCCGCGGGCGACACCGTTTGCAGTCGGCTCGACGCGTTGGGGTCTCGTCCGTCATTCTGTTTGCGATATTCGGCGGCAAAGACTCCATCGTAGTAAGCGACCAACTCGTGTCGCATCGACTCGATGGCTTCATCGTCAAGTCCACGTTCTTCGATGACAGTCTGGTAGGCGGTCGTAAAATCACGCATCGCATCGACGATCATCGAGTCTTCGCTGAAAGTGCTGACTTGATCGTTGATGTTCCCAAAGTAGTCGGAAATCGCTGATGACTGCAGATCTCGCACCGCCCTGACTTGATCGTAGACCTTGTCTTTCAGATCCTTGGACGCATGCTCACGGATCTGGCGGCTGCCATCGCGTGAGATCCACATGTTCAGGGCGGAAATAGCAAGCATGGGAACCAATCCGCATGCCAAGAACGTTAAGCTTAATCGTGCACGAATTCTCATTTTTGGGACTCTACTTACTTGCCGGATTCTTCCGGACTCCACGGGGTTTTCGCCTACTGGCTATATGATGAGGTTGACTTATCGAATCCGCTTGTTTTTCAATGTCGTCGTGTCTAAGAGAGCCCCGCGCTAGACTGCGAACGATCAAGCAACGGTATATCGGTTTATGCTGCCGTGACGCACAAGTCGGTCGCGGCGAGTAGTTTGAGGGGATTGAGGATCACAACGATTTCTTCGCTGCGAACGTAAACGGATTCAATGAAGCGGCTGTCCATGGCGCCGATATTCGAAGGACGCCGCGACAATTGTGAAGCGGAGACCGTCAAAATGTCGGAGACGTGGTCGACAAGAACGCCGATTCGCTCACCCTCGATCCGAAGGACCAAGTTGCGACAGAGCGACAGATCTTTCTTGGGTGAAATGTTGAAGATGCGGTGCGGATCCAAGACGGTGACGACATCGCCCCGCAGGTTCACTACACCATGGATCATGGGCGATGCACCCGGGACCCGTGTGACGTCCATGTGTCGGTTGATTTCTTGAACGAACGCAATGTCGATGCCGAGGGAGATATCACCCACGGTAAACGTCACAATTTGCATATCGCCCTTGGCGAGCTCGGCTCCCACCAACTGATTGGATTGGATTGACATTATTTGCGTCCCTTTTTGGTAAGTCGCTCGATTCCCGCGAGTAATTCGGGCTTGTTCATTTTTACTTGGTATTCCGTCACTCCGGCTTCCAATCCACGCTGAACCGAATCGCTGTCGGCCAGACTGGTTAGCGCGATGATCGGCATCGCATTGAATCGGCCGTCGGCGCGAATTCGTCGCGTGAGCCCGAGTCCGTCGAGCTCCGGCATCTCGACGTCTGTGACCACGATGTCGAACTCAGTGGGATGCTCGGTCAGGAGCGACCATCCCTCTTCGCCGTTTTCGCCGTCGGTCACCTTGAAGCCTTGCTCGACAAGCATGCGTACGAGGAAGTTGCGGAAGAACGCACTGTCCTCGCACACGAGGATGCGAGTCGGTTGTGCGTCTGTGTCCGTAGATTTCTTGTTGTCAAACCACTCCGGACGCGCGATTTCGCATAATCCGTAAAGGTCGAGCAGGCGAGTCGATCGTCCGTCGATCACGGTGATGCCCGCGACACCCGGTTGGCGACATGTCTCCATGCTGTTGATGATCGAACAGTCGCGGATGTCATTCAGATGCGGAGCAATCAAGCCGACTTCGTGACCATAGACGCGGAACACGATAACGTACGTGAACTCGGTCTCGTCGGTGCTGACGACGGGAACCACATCGCTGATGGCGAGTAACTGCAGCGTGCCGCCGCGATACTTGAGTACGCGTCGATCACCGACTTGATCGATTTCGGTGACTGGCACGCGTTCGATTCGACTAACGATGTCCATGGAAACCGCAAAGTGATCTTTGGGGCCGTCGGACATGAGCACCAAACGCTGGATATCGTCCTTGCTTTCCACGCTAGCGGCGACGGATTGTTCGGCGTCGTCTCGATCCGCGTCACTCGATAGCTTGACACAATTAACAATGCCAGCCGCATCGAGAATCATTGCGACACGTCCATCCCCGAGGATGGTCGCTCCGGCAAGCAACGGCAAGTTGTTGAGATGGCGTCCGAGCGGTTTGACGACAATTTCTTCGCTGTCGAGGACGCGGTCCACGGCGAGTGCAAATCGGCTACGTCCCGCTTCGACCACGACGAGTTGACTTTCGCTGCACTCGTCCTTCACATCATCACTGGGCATTCCAAGGATTTGGCGAAGCCGAACCAGTGGGATCAACGAACCGCGAAGCCGTAATACTTCCGAGCTACTGACTCGCTCGATTCGTTTTTCAACGCCATCAGTGCGGACAAGTTCTGCGATGTTGGCTTGTGGTAGCGCATAACGACGGTCACCGACCGCGACGATCATCGACGGAACAATCGCCAGCGTGAGTGGCAACGTGATGCTGATCTTGCTGCCCTTGCCGTGGACGGAGGTGACTTCAACGCTTCCGCCCAACTTTTCGATATTGGTTCGCACGACGTCCATGCCGACGCCCCGACCACTGACCGCGGTCACGACCGCGGCGGTTGAAAAACCAGGAGCGAAAATCAAATTCACTGCATCACGATCCGACAATTGGTCCGCCGCAGCTTGGCTGTACAGCCCTTTTTCGACGGCTTTCTGCCTCAGCCGGTGAGGGTCCATGCCGGCACCGTCGTCGGTGATTTCAATCATCACCTTCCCGGCTTGATGGAATGCGCGAAGCAGGACATTGCCGCATTCGGGTTTGCCCGACGCTTGTCTCACACTGGGGGTCTCGATCCCATGGTCGCATGAGTTGCGAATCAGGTGCGTAAGGGGGTCAGCAATTGCCTCAACGATCGTTTTGTCGACCTCGACTTCATTGCCTTCCATTTGCAACGAAATTTGCTTGCCGAGTGTGCTCGACAAGTCTCGAATCACCCGCGGGAACTTGTTAAAGACGTTGCCGATCGGTTGCATCCGAGTCTGCATGATCGTTTCTTGCAACTCGGTGGTCACTTGGTCCAATCCGCCGACGATCGCATCGAGCGAGGTCGATCGATCCGAGTGTTCACCTAAGGCGCGTAGCAATTGATTGCGGCTGAGTACCAACTCGCCAGCTAAGTTCATTAACCGATCGAGAACACGAACGCCCACTCGAATCGTCGCTTCGGCACTGGGTTGTGCTGTATTGCTCTGTGACGAACTGGCGGGAGCCTTGATGGTCGAATCCACGGCGGCCGGTGTGACCGCAGCATCGCGTTCCTGGTCCAGTCCCGATGCTATTTCATCAAGTTTTTCGGCGACGCGACGAGTCGGATCTTCGTCCGCGATCGCAAGCTCATCCGTCATTTTTGTGGGGTTCCGTTTTGACGCGCCCTTGGGCGACGGAGTTTTATCGGTGCCAGCATGCAGATTCTGCTTGCGCGGTTTGCGCGGTGACTTGGCTCGGCCACGTTTGCCCGTTTCCGCGGCGGCTTCGAGGGACGCTTCGCCGGTGGTCGAATGGCATGCGGCTATGTCGTCGACGACCTTGCTAGAGGTCGAGGCGGCTTGCTTCGGCGAGAACGCCCGGTCATCGGCGAGCAGCGCATCCAGTTTTGCAATCAGTTCGCTATTGTCCGTTTCGTTACTGGTCGCGACCGACTTAATCAATTTACGCAAGCGGTCTGCGGCCTTGAGCATCACGTCGACGTTGTAGGGATCTGGGACGAATTGGTGCTCGCGGATTTTGCCCAGCACGTTCTCCAGACGGTGTGCGACATCGTTGATTTGGGTTAGACCCAAGAATCCGGCGGCGCCTTTGATCGAGTGAATGGCTCGGAACACCGTATTGACGAGATCGTCATTGATGCCGTCACCGAGGGCCTCGATCTGTAGTAGTTGCATCTCAATGTCACCGAGATGCTCTCGCGATTCCTCGACAAATTCGCCGAGTAGCTCACCATCGTCCATCGTTCGTACCTTGATTCGTGACGCAGTCGAGTGATTCGTTTGCTAGCTGCGTAATGCAAAAAAACAGTACCGTCGTTACAGATGTCATTATCTACGAACAACGGACCAAAGCCCCAAAAAGCCTATTAGTGAATAAATACATCACGGAATTGACCATGGATGTTTAATTGCAAAAAGTTGCGTCAATCCGAAACTCTTACTCAATCCAATAACTTTTCGACGCTTATCTCCATTCGTGAGCTACGGTTCCCTGTAGCACGAGCGCTCGGTGTGCGGTGGCAATGCGCCGTGGTGTGAGAGCGGGACACGATCACTATTTGTATTGCGATTCTTCGGGGAACATGATGAAGGTGTTATTGGTTGACGATTCCGGTGTGATGCGAAAGATCATTGCTCGCGGATTGAACAGCCTATGGATCGACCAAGTCGTTGAAGCTGCGGATGGCGTTGAAGCCCTCGCGGCATTCGGCGATGGTGAAGGATTCGACCTAGTGCTGACGGATTGGAACATGCCAAATATGAACGGACTCGAACTCGTCCAAGCGATTCGTGGTGCGGGTCATCGTTTGCCGATCATGATGGTCACGACGGAAACGGAAAAGACACAAGTTCTCAAGGCGATCCAAGCCGGCGTGAACGACTATTTGGTCAAGCCGTTTGACCAAGAGATGTTGCAATTGAAACTCGAACGCGTGTTACCCAAACCGCAATCGGTTTAGTACCCTGTTTATCCTTAGCCCCCGGCCGCTTTCGGGCGGCCACGTCCACTCGTCTTTGGGCAGAACGAGTGGCTGAGACTTGCTCCCAAGAACATTCTGCCCAGGGGCGTACCTATGGCTCTTTGCATTGATACAGAAACAACGGTCGTTGACGCGATAAGCGCGTCGATGATCGATGTGTTCAGCATGATGGTTGGCGAAGAAGTGGTTGCGACGGCGCAGCATCCACTGGCGAGCAGCGCATTTTCCAATGCCACGCACGAGAACGCGCTGACCATCGTGATGGGGTTTTCCGGCGACCTCGTCGGATCACTCTGCCTTTGCTTGCCCGAAAAGGCGGCACTGCGCTGGGCCGAGTTGCTTATCGAACACCAATCGACCGAGATCGACCAAGTGGTCGTCGACGCAGCCAGCGAATTGGCAAACATCATCGTTGGTGGTGTCAAGCGTCGATTGTCGGATTACCAAGTCACCATGTCTTTGCCCAGTGCAATTCGAGCCGGCGAAAGCAGCTTGGTCTTTGCATCGAATATCCTGCCAATCCAAGTTGGCTATCGCTTCTGCAATTGCGACTTGTCGATCGTCGTGGCGCTCGTCCGCGCGCCCGCGTAGGCGACAAGCACTTCTCGCTTTCCGCCCGGTGGCCCAGGCACTCGTGTGCAGTCAAATCCCACTTGTTTGAGCGTGTCTCGAACTTGGCGATTGACGCAATACGTGACAAGTCGACCATCGGTATCAAGGGCAGCATGCATCGCAGACAGCATCTTGATGCCCCATAGCTCTGGGGCGCTCGCTGGTGAAAACGGGTCAAAGTACACCACGTTAACGCGCCCGTCGGATGGGTGCTGGTACTCGATCGCGTCACCCACCACGACGGTGACATGATGGTTCTCGCTCGCGTGCCAATGGTAGTGGCCAAGCGGTACGATTTCAGGCATCGACTCGCGCCAATCCATGTAGTCGTCCACCAGTTTTGGGTGTTCGACCCAGGCATGCGGTAATAGTTGGCGGAACACCTTCGTGGAAATCCATTGATTCTCTAGCGCAACATATTCGAGTGGAGTTTGGTTCTTGGTCGCCGCATCCAGCGTGCAAAGCATCGCCATGGCGGAACCCAATCCGAGTTCGAGCACTCGTGTCGACTGGCCCTGACTCAACCGCTGGGCGACACCGCTATTGGCTAGATAAACGTGGCGTGTTTCAGCGAGAGCTCCGCATCCACTATGAAATGCGTCTTCGGATGCCGCTTGGATGAGTGTGCGACTTCCGTCGTCTGTCGTGAGCACCTTGTAGGCTTGATTGGGACTCGCTACGACCTGGCGCACGGGAACAGGCATCGACACACTCTTGATAACGATTCTTCACCAAAAACTCACCGGCCAGACCGCAACCGTACCTTTTCGAGACAGGGATTTCCCGTCACGCTACAGTGGACGTGGGCAGCTCGGAAACAATGGTTCGATAAATGCACACAGGCTCGGCCAATGCCACCGAAGCGACGTCCCGCACCGGCGAGGGAAGTCGCCATTTGAGCGTCTTTTCGCTGAGGGCCTCATGACTACCTTTCGTCCCCTCCACATCATGTCCACTCTTTCACCGCCACACTAGGCCCCGCGACCGTGTCAACGATTGAAACGACTAGTTCAGACGCGGCGAGCGTGCATCGTTCGACTGCCGAAGATCACCCCGCGGAGATCGCGTCGACGCGAGTACGTGTCTTCGCATTATTGGAGCAAGTCCGCCAGTCGCTCCGGGGAATCATTCGCGGCAAGGAGGACGTGATCGATTCCATGTTGATCGCGATGCTCGCCGAGGGCAGCGTGTTGCTGGAGGATGTCCCTGGAGTTGGAAAAACGACGATGGCGAAGGCGATCGCGGCATTGTTCGATCTGAGATTCCAGCGACTGCAGTGCACGCCCGACTTGCTTCCCTCGGATATCTTGGGTGGATCGATCTACCAACCGGCGAGCGGTACCTTTGAGTTTCGACCCGGTCCGATTTTTTGCAACTTGTTCATTGCCGATGAAGTCAATCGCGCGTCGCCGCGAACCCAGAGTGCGCTGCTGGAGGCGATGGCCGAGTGCCAGATCACGATCGACGGGCATCGGCACGTATTGCCGCATCCGTTCATCGTGATCGCGACGCAGAACCCGATTGGTTTCGAAGGTACATTTCCGCTACCGGAATCCCAACTTGATCGATTCTTGTTGCGTTTGACAATGGACTACCCGGATCCGACGAGTGAGGTGGACTTGTTGCTGTCGCAGATGACGCACGAGCCGGTCGATGGACTTCGGCCAGTGATGAGCAGTGGCGATCTTTTGAAATTGCAACGTTGGTCGCGCGAGGTCACTGTCGACCGCAAAGTCGCACACTACCTGGTGGACATCGTGACGTTGTCGCGACGCGATTCTCGATTTCGAATCGGTTGCAGCCCTCGGGGCTCCAAAATGTTGTTGCGTGCCGCACAATCGCGTGCGCTGATGCATCGTCGCGATTTTGTGTTGCCGGATGACGTACAGGCGATGGCGCCAAACGTGTTGGCGCACCGAGTTAGTCTTCGTTCATTGTCGATGACTGAGTCACCGACGGAGGTGATCGCGGACTTGGTTTCTCAAGTGGCCGTGCCCGTCTAGAAGACGTGGCGAGGCGAAAGCGACCGGTCAACGTCCACCGGTCAACGTCCACCGGCCCCTTAGGAATCGTCGCTGGCGAGAATTGCAATGATCAAACGCGTACTAGTGCCCATCGGCTTGACATCATTGGCCGTGTTGCTTTTTCCAATTCGGCTATGGACCACACTTCGTCGGTCGATGACGACGACATCGATCACGTTGTTGTTGGCGACGATCGTAACGCTCAATATTGTTTGGGGATATCCGTGGATCGGCATGTTCGCCGCCTGCCTCGCGCTGGGCGTCGTCGGAGGACTTGCGTGTTGGTATTTTCGTCCATCGTTGCGAGTCGACATCAAGCTGCCGTTGTCGGCAGCGGCGACTCAGCCGTTCTTGGCACAGATACACCTGACAAACCGACGCCGCATTCCCGCATTGGACTTGCGAGTCGGCTTTGACGTAGTTCCGACGGCAAGATTCTTCCAGCGATGGCGAGGGCCGCAGTCAGAGCCGATCGAAACGTCCGTCGCCATGCCAATGAATTTGATCCGTTCGCATGGTCACGACTGGGCGACGGCGAGTTTGCGGTACTCGAACCGCGGAATCCACCAGTTGCCCCGTGTGATGGTTGAATCTTCGTTCCCATTTCATCTATTTCGTACTGTCCGCCGGATCGATGTTCCGACTTCGATTGCGATCACACCCCGCCCTTTGGCACTGGCTGATGCGAACGTGGCACAAACCATGTTCAAGACGATCGAAGAGTTGACCTCGCGACTGTGCGTTGGCGAATCACTCGAATACACGGGTAGCCGCGAGTACCAACCCGGTGTCCCGGTTAGGCGTTGGGATTTTGGTTCATGGGCCCGGTTGGGGCGCCCCATCGTTCGTGAATTTCAATCATCGTCATTCCAAACGGTATGGCTGGTGATCGACACGGCGGCGGATGTGGGCACGTCCAAGCACTCCGCATCAGAAAACCTTGAACGTCTACTATCTTGTGCCGCTGCCGTGATCCCCCAATGGCTCCAGCGACGCGTGCGTTTGCGAATGTACGTGTCCAGTGAACAGCCCGGCGACCATGGTAGTGAACCTGCCGCAGGGACCGTCAGCGACGCCGAGGGACTGCAAATTCGCTTAGCGGCTGCCGAACGTGTTGCCAATAGCGTCGCGGACCAACGACTCGTCGAAACGCTCGAACTTGCCGGCCGCAAGCCCATCTTGCTACTTACATCGCGAGAGATACTTCCGAGCTCAATCTCGCAACTATCGCATTGCAACGTCGTTCGCTGTCTCGGGGGAGACACGCCATGACGAGAGTTCAAGGGTTTCGTTCAATGCGATCGTACTTCGTTGCCATGGCTGGCTCGACCGCATTCATCGTTTCGATGATCGCCGCCGCGCAGGCAATGTGGATTACCCGTACGTTTGCATCCGGCGGCATGATGTTTCCGATCGCGCTCGGAGTGTCGTCACTCATCGCGGCGCGATTGGCGTGGCCGACGAAGCAAACCGCGGACAAGGCCGATGCAAGTCCGCAGGCGGATCTGATGATGGTGCATCGACCCACATCCGATTGGCAGAGACGTCACTCGCTGGCCCTGGTTCTAAGTTGTGTCCTGGCATCAATCGGAGTCGGCACACTTCGGCTGAGCGAATTCAGTGGCGACAACGTCAACTTTCTGTATCTTGCGACCGATGTGATTGCGCATGCATCCTGGATCGCCATTGCGCTGCTAGCGGTGATCTTCCCACGCACTGGCCACGTCGCGATGATACCGCTGAGCGCGATTTTGATGCTGGTGACGATTGCTGCTGGCGGAGCGAGTCAGGCAATTACGGGTCAAGTTTCCTCGGCGCTCGCGTTCTGTATCTTGTTCGTCACGGGGTCGCATTCGATTGGCCGTGCTAAGACATGGGCATCTCTGAATCGACCTGGCGTCACCCGCTCGGCTGCATCCAAAGAGTCGCCGAGCGGATTGAAGTCGCTGTTATCGCTGGCCGTTTTGTCACTGATCCTGACCGTTACCTCGACGCTCGCGACCGCTACCAAGGTGGTGTTGCCGGACGTTCAAACGGTGCTGCTGAGCGGACTTCGTGATTCGCTCGATGCCGTCCAAGTCGAATCTCGACTTGGCAGCGGCCAGTACGTCAACGGCTCGCGTTTCGGTTCGGTGCGGCGTGATCTGCTACGAGATCCCCAGGCAGTGGCGATTCGGGCCTTTTCGGTCTCCGCACCTGGTTACTTGCGTGGAAACGTCTTCGATCTGTA
This sequence comes from Pirellulaceae bacterium, assembly GCA_041741195.1. Lineage (GTDB taxonomy): Bacteria > Planctomycetota > Planctomycetia > Pirellulales > Pirellulaceae > JBBSJZ01. The sequence goes on along the minus strand of JBGSKM010000114.1, from coordinate 149,237 downwards.
TTCCGACCGGCGCTGGAAATCGATCGACGAATTTCAGCGCGAGCAACGGAAACGCTATTTGACTCAGCCATCCGAACGTTCGATCGATCCAATTGGACTTGCGACGACAGCGAAACAGGGTGGATCACGACGAGCCAGCAGGCGATTTGAATTGGCCGCGCCGCCGCTTGGCACCACCCCAGATCCGTTGGCCGTTACGACGTCCCCTCGGATCGAAACGGTCGAGATTCACAACGATCCGATTCGCGGAGCAATCGTTTTTATCCCGCTTGCAACGCGATGGATCGAAGCGTCTTCGCGACAGTTGAGTGTCAGTCATCACAACGCGATCGTCCGCGGAATTGACCTCACGGAACCCTACGTTGTGGGTGTAACCGAAGAAATTACCCCCACACCCCTGTCAGAAGAAATGCGTCAAGTCTTGTTGGCCGTCCCCGGAAACTTGATTCCGACTGCAACGGAGATACTGGCACCGAGAATCAACCCAACGATGTCACCGAGAGTAAAGGCACAAACGCTCAGCAACTTTTTCCGCAACAACTTTACGTATTCGCTCGAGTACCAACCGGACATGAATCGCGGTGAATTGATCGGTAACTTTCTTCGGACGCGTCATCCCGCACACTGTGAGTATTTTGCGACGGCGACCGCGCTGCTGCTTCGTCAATCGGGTGTGCCGACGCGGTATGTGACCGGTTACGTGGCCGATGAAATGTCATCCGATTCCGATTACTGGGTCGCCCGCAACGCCGATGCGCACGCCTGGGTGGAAGCCTATGACGACGAAGCACAAGTCTGGTTCCCGGTGGAGTCGACGCCAGGACGCAGTTACCAAACTGTCAATTTCCCGCGTATCGCTGAGATCGATGCGGCTGACACGGCTGACGAAAGTTTAATCGCCGAGGCATCCAATCGCTCCGTGCTGCAGCGGATTTGGACTTGGATCGTCTTGTTGCGTTCCAATGATCCGCTGATGACGGCCCTGCGATTGCTGCAAGCTCCCTTGCTCGTGGTCATCGCGGGACTGCTGTGGTGGCGACGTATTTCGCACAAGGGCGAACTGGTGGATCCGATGGATCGCCAAAGTCACAAACGTTTAGCGGAGGTGGATCGCCGGCTTCGACGCCATGGATTGGTTCGCAAGTCGCATGAGACACTACATCAGTTCTCGGATCGCATCGAAAACACGCACGACGAAAACTTAGATTCGACACTGCTTTCGGCTATGGCGACTTGGTATCGACAATACGCGTCGGCTCGCTATCGCGGCCAATTGCCGGATGCCTTCGTGACTTCACGAAACTCGCAATCACCAGCGACATGAGGATCAACCATTCCAACGGTTTCAAACTAACGTACGCGAGATCCGCGACCCAGGGATTCGAGATACGCCGAGCCAATCGCGGACCGACGATGTCGTACACTTCGCGAAGCCAACGATGTATCGACGGGAAATTTGACTGGATCACGAGCTCAAACGTCTTCAGCACTATGAGTTGTCGGGCGTCGACGAACCAAGCGTGTCCGCGGCCCGCTGCGGTAACGACGTAACAATCACCAACGGGTGTCACCGGCAATGTCCCGTAGCGACGCAGCGACAACATGATCGCCGCGGGACAGGCTCCTAGCACTAGACCCCAGTATGCGATCGAAGCAGCGAACTCCGAACCGCGTCGCTCGGGGTCAACCGATTGATTCTTGACGATCCACCAAGTGACAAAACCATAGACGCAAAGCGCCCACGCGGGTCCCGCGAAAAGGCTGCCCACAAACGGCAATGAGATGACTACCTGACTAACTTCCTCCGGTGAGACAAAGAACAACGCAGCCAAGGGGCACATAAGAACAAGGCTCAACAACACTCGCCACGCGATCGCGAACGCCGGCCGATGTTTTCGTTGGTAGAGTCCGACAAGCCCGAATGCGATGAGCGGGATACCGAATTGCGCCGCCAACAACATTATCACCGAGCCAAGATCCGGTTCTTGAGACAAGACCACGAGGTCCAGAATGATCGTGTAGAACAGTGCGATCGGTACGCCGCCGGTCACCCCAAGTCGTACCCAAAACGGAATGTGACCACGACGTTGAAAGCGGAGGAATGCCGCCAGACAGAGCATGGCGTAAAGCAACATCGGATAGAACACAAATCCGGCTTGCGGCGACAAGATAAAAACGAGTTTGTCATTGAGATCACCGGTTTGCCAACGGGGCGGATCGGGTGGTCCCATCAGACTCAGTCCGTGACAATAGAGAGGGACCACGATTCCCGCGAACACCAGCAAGATGCGCGTTCCCAGCGACATCGAGGACGACGTTCTGGCCAAGGGGTCATGCTGGTGCAGCGCGACATCAGCGCTGTCACGGATGGCTGCCGGTGGCTCGAATGGATTGATGGGATGACCGGTTGTCATGATCTCATGCCCTCGAGCGATCGGAAACGCTCAGGAAAACATTCCATCAGACGGCATCTCGGTTGAGCCAGCGGTCGTGTTTGACATGTTGGATGCACCGGCTGTTTTCAATCGACCTTCGCTGGCCGCGCCTTGCCCGATTTGTTTTCGTTCGCAGCTTTCGCGGCCTTGGCCATGCCGCGGCTTCGTTTGACTTTGCCGTTGCCCTTGAGCGACTGGCCGAAACGTGTCCACTCGGGGTTCGATTTCGGTTGATCCACTTCGGCCACCGGTTGACTTTCTTTGGGAGGAGCGTTGAGAACCGTCTTGGTCATCTGGTGCCACTGACCCGCCATCCGCTCGACGATATCCGGATGTTGGGCGGCAAGGTTATTCGTCTCGGTCCGGTCATCAACCATGTTGTACAGCTCCCACGGTTGTGCTTTGAAGCTGACGATCTTCCAGTCGCCATCGCGAAGACCACGATCGGCCGAGAACAGCAGGTGAATGGGCGGACGTGATGCGACTCGTTCGCCCGCAATGATCGGAGCGAGTGAGATGCCGGCAAGGGGCGTTGGCTCTCGACCAGGATACGTGGTCGGAATGGTTGCGCCCGTCACGTCGGCGATCGTGGGAAGCAAATCCACCAAGTGGGCTGGGTCGTGGACGACGCCACCACGCGACGCACTCATCCCGGCGGGCCAATGCACGATGGCTGGCGACGAGATTCCGCCCTCGAATTGGTTCTGTTTGTAAAATCGAAACGGTGTGTTGCGTGCCCACGCCCATCCGGTACTGTCGCTCCAATTCGTGGCTGGGTCGAATGGATCACGATCTGGTTGCGGCGTTCCGCGGTCATAAGGGCACGCACCGTTGTCCGAAACGAAGATGACCAATGTGTTTTCCATCTCACCTGATTTCTTGAGGTCGTCAAGCAAGCGACCCATCTCTCGGTCCACTCGATCGATCATCGCGGCATAGGCCGACATCCGTTTCGATTCCCATGACCGCTCCTCATCCGTCAACGACTCCCACGAGGGAACATGGTCGGGACGTGGCGATGCGACGGTATCGGTTGCTAACAGGCCGACGCGTTGTTGTTTCGAAAATCGAGCTTCGCGAATTTTGTCCCATCCGACGTCGTACCGGCCAAAGTACTTGCGATAGTCCGATTCGAGTGGTTGCAGGGGAGCGTGCGGCGCATTGAATGCCACGTATAGAAACCATGGATTGTTGGTAGTTCGGGCTTGGCCCAGGAAGTCGATTGCATAATCGACGTTGGCAACTGTCGTATAGAACCCTTGACTAGGCACAGTCCATGGTTCGCCATTGAGCCGGAATGTTTTATCGCCGCGAAAGTAGTTGGTCGCGCCCGACAGGTGACCAAAGTAGCGGTCAAAACCAAAGTCGGTCGGCTGTTCTCGGAGATGCCATTTTCCGGTCATGGCGGTGAAGTAGCCGGACGACTTTAGAACTTCCGCAATCGTAAACCCACGATTCATCGATTCGTCGCCCGCTTGGCGGCACCAACGTCCGGTCAGCAGACTCACTCGCGACGAATGACATTTCGCCGTGTTGTAAAACTGGCTAAATCTCATACCGCCAGTCGCCAGCCGATCCAAGTTGGGAGTATCAATCTCGCTGCCGTAACAACCGAGATCCGAATAGCCCATGTCGTCTACCATGACCAACAGCACATTGGGACGTTCTGCAGAGTGCGCAAAAACGCCGACGATCGACAAGGTTGCTAACACTATTCCGCGAAGCAAATTCATCTGTGGACTCAGTCGAATGAATGGAACCGATGGTACTGCGGCATGGTCTGGGCCGAGGTGACCGTTGCGACTAACATGATTGCACAACAATCCGATGACGCGAAAACCATTCTAACCGAATTCGTTGAACCGAAATGCCTAACCCGTGGACTGGAATCGGAAACCCCTACACCCGCGAAGAAGTTGTGGCGCGTTTGCGAGCGACGCTCGATCGCGGCGAAGCCATCATCGCCGGAGGTGCTGGCACGGGTTTGAGTGCGAAATTGCTTGAGCAGGGTGGCGCGGATCTGATCATCATTTACAACTCGGGGCGCTTTCGGATGGCTGGTCATGGATCGACCGCAGGCCTAATGGCGTACGGTGACGCCAACGCGGTCGCGATGGAGATTGGCGAGTTCGAAGTGTTGCCGGTCGTCCGAGAGACGCCAGTGGTCTGCGGCGTTCATGCGACCGATCCTCGTCGTCGAATGTGGCATTGGTTGTTGAAAGTCAAAGACATGGGATTTTCGGGAGTCAATAATTTTCCGACACATTCGATCGTCGACGGAAACTTTCGCCAGATCCTGGAGGAGACTGGCATGAGCGTCCAGAAAGAAGTCGAGATGGTTGCGATGGCTCGCAAGATGGATTTGTTTTCCATCGTCTACGTGGGCACACCGGACGAAGCCCGCGCGATGGCGGAGGCTGGGGCCGACGCGATCATCGCACACGTCGGCACGACCGTTGGTGGGTCAATTGGTGTCGTCAATGCGGCCTGCAGTATGGACGAAGCGGTCGAGCGTACTCAAGCGATCGTCGGTGCCGCCAAGTCAACACGTGATGAAGTCATTTGCCTATCGCACGGCGGCCCCATTCTCACACCCGAAGATGCCGCGTATGTGAACCAGCACACCGATGCCGTCGGCTTCGTGGGTGCATCCAGTTTGGAACGCATGGCGATGGAATCGGCGCTGGTCGCGTTGACACAGCGATTTAAAGCAATCCCTTTAAGTTAGCGATGATCCGATGGCAACAATCGCTGTCCTTGGAACCATGGACACCAAGGGCCTAGAACACCAGTATCTCGCGGATCGCATTCGCCAGCGTGGACATGTCGCGCTACTGATTGATGTGGGAAGCGGTCCAGAGCCGACCGTCGCGGTGGACATCGATCGATTCCAAGTCGCTGGCACCGCCGGAGTTGACATTCGGTCCTTATCCAACCGGGGCGACCGCGGCCAGTGTGTGACAGCGATGTCTGCGGCGGCCGAGCAGCTTCTGTTGCAATTGCACACCGAGCAACGAATCGACGGCGTCATTTCGCTCGGCGGAGGTGGTGGTACCGCGATCGCCACCGCAGCGATGCGGTCACTTCCCATCGGCTTTCCCAAGTTGATGGTCTCGACGCTCGCCAGTGGCAATACGCAACACTACGTCGGCACCAAGGACATCGTCATGATGCCCAGTATCGTCGATGTCGCAGGACTGAATCGCGTTTCAAAATTGGTGTTCACACGAGCCGCCGGTGCGATTTGTGGAATGGTCGAAGCCAACGTCGATTGCGATGATCATCGACCGTTGATCGTTGCGAGCATGTTTGGCAACACGACCCAGTGCGTCCAGCAGGCAATCCCCGTGCTGGAGAGCGCCGGATACGAAGTGCTCATCTTTCACGCGACCGGCACCGGCGGCCGCGCGATGGAGTCGCTGATCAACAGCCGACTGGTTGACGGTGTCCTTGACATCACGACGACCGAATGGGCCGATGAACTGGTTGGCGGTGTTCTGTCGGCGGGCCCCGAACGACTCGGCGCGGCTGCGAAGTCCGGCGTCCCGGCGATCGTGGTCCCCGGTTGTTTGGACATGGTGAACTTTGGGGCAATCGATTCCGTCCCCGAGCAATTTCAACATCGCGAACTCTATCAACACAATCCGCAAGTCACATTGATGCGGACAACGCCTGACGAATGCACCGAGCTGGGGCGGATCATCGCTGAAAAAGTAAACGCATCGACAACCGCCGTCAGTGTATTGCTGCCGCTTCGAGGCGTGAGCGCCCTGAGCATTGCGGGTCAACCGTTTCACGACCCCAGGGCCGACGCAGCCCTCTTCGACTCGCTCAGAAACAACCTACGAGCCGACATTCCAGTCCATGAACTCGATCAGGCGATCAATTCCCCCGAGTTCTCGCAGCGTTGCGCTCAAGAGTTACTCAAGAACATCGCAAGCCGAGCGACCAAGTCCCGAGCGGAGTGATTAGATTCGTCAAAGCAGGTTAACCCGCAGGGTAAGGTTGCCGACATGAATGGCCCAACACCAGCGTAAGTGGAGTCTGTCGCGACGCGAGCTAGGTCCGCTACGATTGGATCGTTCGCAAGTATCGGACGGATGCATAAACGTAAAAAATTGGATACGCGAGACTTGCAGCGACGAACCACAACTCTGTGTTCGGATAGTCCCAGGCCAAAATCACGACCAAGCAGATCAGCCAAAGTAGCCCGCCGGCAAAGAGGGGGAGTTTCAAGCGACGTGGTGCCAAGTTGGGATACAAAACCCAGACGGGCGCGAGCGTCAGCCCGGAGAGCGCCCACATGGTGATCGCGGTCCACCAAGGGCTCAACTGGACTGCAATGACACCTGCGTAGATGGCGTACAGATTCCAGTACGAGGGAAAGCCTCGAAACATGCCGTGCGTTTCATTCTTGGCTTGATGATGAGCAAACCCCAGCAGGCTGGCCATCATGGCAAATACCACGGTGAATCCGAAACCACTTGGCAGCCAACCCATTCGCCAGATCAGCATCAGCGGAATGAACGCAAAAGTCAAATAATCCAACAAGTCGTCGATCAAACGGCCGTCGATGCTCGCCGCATTCTTCTTGACGTTGAACTTTCGCGCCAGCGGACCGTCAATCGCATCGATCAACGTCGTCAACAACAAGTAGCCGAACACGATTCGCGGATCACAATCGACTTGGATGAGTTCATACGTGGCCAGCGCAGCAGGAACGACTCCTGACGCGGTCAGTGCATGGACGGCATAGGCCGGTTTGCAAAAGGAACGTTCTCTCATCCAGGTGATCTGCTCGTGCGAGAAGTCTTCGAGTGCGATCGACGCACTTCTCGCAAGCAATGGCCGTGCCACGCCAACCGCCGATCTCGTAGGCTGGTATCGAAGAACGCCTCCGGGCCAGTCACCACAGGCTAATTGCGACGGTCACTTATCGTCCGGCTCGTCCGCCGAATCTGGCTGCGATTTCGACATTAACTCGTCCAGTAGGTTGCCAAGCCGTTTGCCACGCGCGTTCCACGTGACGATGTTGCCTTCGCGGTCGAGTAAGACTGCTGTGGGTATGGCAGAGATCTGATACCGCGCGGCCATCGGATGCTTTCCGCCCGCACCCTCTTCGTAAAGCGATGGCCACGGGATCTCTTTCGACTCGATCAGCGCTTCGGCTTTCGCACGATCGCTATCCAAGCAAATGCCAAGCACTTCGAAACCATTTTCGTGATGCTTCTTGTAGGCGTCCAAAACATTGGGAATTTCGGCAATGCAGGGTCCGCACCACGATGCCCAAAAATCAACGAGCACGACTTTGCCTTCGTACTTCGTCCAATCCAATTTTTCGCCGCCCAAAATCTCACCCTCGAGCGGCATCGGTTTGCCAATCATCGCCAGCCGTTCTTGGTTTTGCCGCACCCGTTTGATCATTGATGTCATTCGCTCGTCCTCGAGCGATTCCAACTTGGCAATCAAGCGTTCGTAGGCCTTGCCCGCCCAGTCGTTCAAGCCGGCGCCTTCGAAGCTACCGGGGAGGCCCATCGCGATCGATGGTCCGGCTTGATGAACGATCGATTTGGGTAACTCACCAATGAGTTTCTCGCCGTCCGAAATGAGGGCTTCGCGAGCGTTGTCGTCCATCGTCGCCACGTCGGCCGACCGCTTTTGAAGCTCAGCGATCTTGGCCAACTGGGCACGCGATTCTGCATCCAGTGCCAACTGACCCGCCCGCGCCGGGTCCAAGTCCAATTTGGAACTGGTGTCCGCGATCGCGGCCTTTGGATTTGATTCCACTTGCAGTTCGCTATAGGAAACTTCGAGCGGACGTTCTCGGTTGTTGCATGCCGCAATACCAACCATCAACGTGTCACGATTCGCATAGCGCGTGGTCCCCATCTCGTGCCAAGGTTGGTCAACCGCACGCACAAGCCCTCGTACCAGCGGACCGACCACTTCCAAACGCAACTCTAGTCGCTCGTCGGGATCGATGGGACGATCCGTAAACGCGCCAAGTCGAGTCACTCGCGCGGCTTCACGTCGCTCAAAGTTCAAGTAGTGGTTGACCTTTCCATTGTTGGTGAACGTCGCCCGTTCCAGCCGTACGTAGTTCTTTTCGTCGAGCATCAATAGCAACCCGCCGCTGACGTATTCACGCGCACTCGGAGCGTCTAGGTTCGGTTTCCAAAACCCGCCATCGATCGTCACGTTGATGGCAAAATCGCCTGACACAATTCGCATCACCCGCGGCGAATTCATCTGGGACCTATCAGCATCAAGTCCATGCGGCGAATCGGGAATGGTAATCACCAGGCGGTGGTCATCGAACGATAGGTTGCAATCATCATCGGGATCGATCCATTGCCCCCAGCCCTTGACGGGCGTGTAAAAAGGATCCGCCGACCATGCCATGCTCCATCCCGCTAGGGCGAAGCACACGGACACCAGCGCCGCGAATGTGTAACCGTCCAATCGTGTTTTCATCGAAGTGTTTCCCGAACAAGGTGGGTGAGACTTGGAACAACCAGTCGTCATCATGGTCCTGCATGGTGACGCCGCTCGGCTCATTATAGGGGGATCGACCCCCTCACGTGTCAAGACAACGAAACTAGGTTGGACCGCAGTCGGAGTCCAACAATTCCTGGAACGACACGCGTCAGCGACAGGTCCGGCAGTTGACTTCGATGAAGCTTGGACGCAAGTACGCTCGTGATTGCTACGGGAGTTCGTTCACGTCGTCGTCGACATCTTCTTCGCCCACTTCTAACAGCAAGCTCATCGTCGCTCGATGAAGAGCAATTAGACTTTTCATCGCCAGCGAACCGATCACTCCGAGCGGTCGACGCCCAGAGCTTCGCGGCCGATGGATTGATACAACACCCGCTCACTTTCGATGAGTGGTGGCAATTGACCGGCTCGTTGCCATGACGCCACGAGTTGGCGGATGGGTCCGGGAGACATCGGCGGCGGAATTTGGGCCGTCGGAACGTCCCATCGATTTTGACCCAGCACGTCCAACTCGTCGCTGTAGATGATGATCGGCAATTGCTCGCCTCGCGAGATTCGACGCACTCGATCCACCAACTCGATCGGTCGAGCATCAGCGAGTCCAGATTTACTCATCACCAATCGAAGGTCACCGCCCGCCGCAACGCGACGTTCCAACTCGGCAACATCGACCACGGTGTCGACATGGAAACCAAGCTTGTTCAGCGACGTTTCTTGACGCGACAACATCTCCGGATAAGTCTCGACCAAGATGGCTACCGGTCGCCGGTTCAATTGCGCCATCTCGGCGAGTGTCGCTCGTACCAGGCTGCTTCCGGCATAAGCGAACGAGGGCTCGAGTCGCGTGATCGCCGAGGCCGCTTCGTATCGCACGCGTGGTAACGGCGCACGTACTGCCTGGACGAGCGGCGATGGTTGTCCAGCCGTCCCGCTGAGCCAAGTCTCTTTTTCAAGGGAGCCGGACTCTGGGTCGACAAGTTGCACCAGCCCCACGACGGCGGGCCAGTCCTCGTCCGATATCGCCATACTCATTGCACCGACAACCGCCGAAGGCTGAGCGGAATTGCCGTAGGCAGCGCGAATCGCATCGACTTGTGATGTGTCTCCCCACAAGGGATCGACGTTGACTCGATAGCTTAAGTCAGCCACCAGTGCGGACTGTTCGAGCGTCTCGGGCAATTCACCGAGTCGACGCAATCGTGCCGCAGCGTCAGCACGCGCGTGGCTCGCCGCCAACGACGGATAGGTGCCAACGTTTTGGACGCTGCTTCGATCCGGTTGCAAGTTCCAGACTTCAACCACGCTATCATCGCCATCTGCATACTTGGCCAACTCACCGGCTCGCCGCAATTCGTCGGAGAGATAGATGATCGCGTCGCTGCGCGATGGCATTGCCAGACCAGTGCGGCGCATCGCGCCAGCGGCAGAGGCTCGTTCATCCTCGGACGCATCAGCAGCGTGATAGGCGGTCACCAAGTCAGCGACAAAGTTGATTGGACTAATCCGCCCCAGCGCATCGACGGCTTTCGTTCGCTGGGCGGGCGCGCCGTACAAGGCGATTTGCCGCAGCGCTTTCGTGCCACCGTCACCCAGTCGAAGCAAGGTTCTCAGCATTGAATCGACGTCTGCGCTCGGGTTGTCCGAAACGATCGTCATTACCAGTTCGCGAGTCGAAGCATCACCGCCAGAGAGCAGCGTTCGTATCGCAGCCAATTGTTCGTCCACAGTTGCCGCATCAAGGTCGTCAATCGCTTCACGTAGACGCTGGGGAGCAACATTGGACTGCGCGAGTTGACTGCTCAGATCAGCGACGAAGTCCTTGGCAGGTTGACTCAACTGCTCATTTCGAGCCATTCTCAACAGCAGGGTCGACCCGATACGGCGAGCCATTTCAGCGGCCACGCTGTCGTCACGTTTTGCGGCAGCAGCGGAGGTGAGTATTTGGTCGACCTCTTGCCAATTACCGATTCCCGCAAATCCCGAGAGTGCATCGGCGATCTGCATGTCGTTCCCGGTCGCGGCACGTTGTCGCAATTGAGTGACGTAAGGATCGTCCTCGGCCAACGATGTATCGGCGGGTTCCACCGCCGGCGTTTGAGCCATCGCGGCGGGGGCGAGTGACACTGTCGTCGCGACCAGTAGGTTGCCAGCGACCCAAATGGTCGCGAATCGAAAAGGGCGTCGAGCCATGAAGTCGCTTTGGAGGAGTGAATCAAGCGGGTGATCGATACCCCATGATAATTCACACCCCGGCTGCGACCAAATCCGCCCCCAACAGTCAAATCAAGGGATTCTTATCGTCGAAACACGAAATCAGGCCATTAGTTCGGTTACCGCCGCGGCCTTGACCAATTCTCGGGGCTGGTTCAGGTGGTTGTAGACGATGGTTTCTGGCTCGATGCCGAAGCTGTGATAAATCGTCGCCAAAATCTCAGCCGGATGTACCGGTTTTTCCAGCGGTGCCGACGCTGTCTTGTCGCTCTTGCCGTGCACATAGCCGCGGCGAGTGCCAGCACCGGCCATGACGGCGGTGTAACAATACGGCCAGTGGTCGCGTCCGTCGTCGGTATTGTTGTTACCACTGGTACTCACGCCGCGCTGGGGGCTGCGACCGAATTCACCAATCGCAACCACAAGCGTATCCTCGAGCATCCCGCGGTCGTCCAGATCTTGGATCAAGGTCGTCAATCCTGCGTCGAGCATCGGTGCGGATTGATCCTTCATTCGTTTGCTCAAACCGACATGGTGATCCCAAGAGTGATTGTCACTGTTCGCGACCTTGGGCCAAATCACCTCGACCACTCGCGTTCCGGCTTCGACCAGCCGGCGTGCGAGCAAGCAGCTTTGGCCGAACGTGTTGCGTCCATAGGCATCACGCAGCGTGTCGCTTTCGGCGGACAACTGGAATGCATCCCGAGCCTGGCCGGACACGATCAGGTTCAACGCGCGATCGTAATACTCCCCCAATTCGAATGATTCGACAGCCTTGTTGATCGTCGGCATTTGCGCATTGAGCACGTTGCGTAGATTCGCTCGCCGCTGTAATCGCAGACTGAACACTTCCGGACGCAGTTTCAGATCGTCGATCTTGATCTTTTCCATCTTCGCCATATCCATGTCATCTCCATCAGGATACAGCGTGTAAGGATCGAACGACTTGCCGAGGAACCCAGCGGATCCACCCTTGCCAACGACGTTCGATTCTTGCAACGGACGCGGCAGCATGACAAATGGCAACATTGGCTCATCGATCGGACGCATCTTGACGATGTTGCTGCCGAAGTTCGGGAAATCTTTGGGCGACGGCGGTTCGAGTTGACCCGACGGACTGACTTTGTCCGTCGTGTAGCCCGTCATCATCTGGTAGATCGCCGCCGTATGATTGAACAAGCCATTGGGCGTGTACGACATCGACCGGATCATCGTGAAGCGATCGTTGATCTGGGCCAGCTTTGGCAGGTTCTCGGTAAATTTGATCCCAGGAATCTTGGTGCTAATGGGATTGAAAACACTCTTCACGTTGTCGGGGACGTTCTCCTTGGGGTCCCACAAATCCAGGTGACTTGGGCCGCCTTGCAAATACACAAGGATGATACTCTTGGCTTTACCCCAGCCCGGACCACCACCGACGGGCGCCGCGCCACGTGTCAGCTCGTTCGCCCGGGCAGCTTCCATTTGCAATAGCGACGGCAACGACAATCCCAACATACTGCATCCGCCGACCCGCAGGAACGCGCGACGCGTTGGTTGCAGGTGCGGATCGCAAAGGTCTTTCGCACGCGAACCTCGAAACGACAACATGGCGATGTTCCTTGTGAAGCTTGTTCTCTTGTCCCGCGATCAGCGTGGCAAGCAATTCGGATGGTAACGGACGTTTTAGTGGTTGAATAAAAATGCGGGGCTATTCACGAGTGCCCACGTTAAATCTTCTGCGGCGGTTAGCCGAATGTTTTTCAATTGCGAGGAACTTTGTTCAACGTCGACACGCAGTTGAACGAGCGCGGGGTCGTCGACGGTCGGTTGTTCCAGTGCCGCTTGGCGAGCTTGTAGCGCCGTCAGTTGCTCGTCCGGCGGGACAGGCTGTTTTGCGACGTTGAGCACGTCGTTCGCCGCTTTGAGCGCGGCGTCGGTGACCGCCAAGTAGGCTTCGAGCGATTTGGTATCCGCTTCGGACCGTCGATCACTCGGCGTTTTCGCGATCGCCGCGAAGGATTCTGGCAACGACAGTGGCAGGTCCCCGGCGTCAGTCGTGGCACTGATTCGGAATCGACCGATACGGTGTTTTTCCGCGTTGTGGAATTGATGCATTTCAATGCGCAACAGTGCCGCATCCTCGTACGCAATCGGTTCGGCAAACTTGAACGTTGCCCAGTGGGTCAATCCGGTCGCTCCCGAAATCGCCCATCCCTGTTGGTCGCGACTTTGGTTGTCGAACGTTTGCTCGATCGCGAATCCACCTTGCAGAAAATCGGCCTTGCCGCTGGCGATCGTTTGCAACACGAAGTCGTCCGGTTTGCTCGCCGAGGTCGCTTTTACCGTGAATTCGGTCAGCACAAAGTTGCCGTTGTCGGCCAGGCCGGGTCCATTGGACGGCAGGCTCGGATCGGCAAGCACTTCCAAACGCAGCCCCGTGATCTTCTTCAAGCTCGTTTTGAATTCGACGGTGTAAACACCCTTCTCGCGTTGGTCACCGGACGCCAAGATCGATCGATCGGGCTGGGGCGCGAGCGTCAAACCGCGATCGGAGGTTGCGACGTAAGGCACAAGCGGGAACCATTCGACTCCGGACGCGTCGGCTTTGAGTAGCGCGTCTGCCTTTTGAGCCATCAACGCTCGCTCGGCGTCGACCTTTGCTTGTGCTTCGGCAATCTTGGCCTCGCGTTGCTTTTCCAATTCTTCGCGTTCAGGCTTCATCGCTTCGGTTCGTGCGATGATGTCAAGTTTTGTTGTCTCCAGCGCCGCCAATCGCTCGCGCTCGAGCTCTACCCGTCGGTCGATCCATTGGGCTTCGGCAAGCTCCAGCTCCTTGGTCAAATCTTCGTGATCCGCCCGAACTTGTTCGGCGATCGCCTTGAACGCGTCCAGTTCTTGTTCGCTCGGAAGCCGCGCGAGGGCACGCAGGAAAATTTCTTCGGCGACTTCCTCGTCATTGCTGCTGGCGGCGACGATCGACGCCAGATCATTCTTGGCATCGGAGATCGCGCTACCGATCGTCGGACCGCTGATCAATGCCATGACCGGGCCCAATTGCAATTCGCTCGATCGTTCGCATTCACATGCGCTTTCGCGAACCGGGCGTCCCAAGTTCGTGAGAAAACCATCTGCTAAATTGACGCCGGAGTCGCTCAGCGCGGCGGCACGAGTCCCTTTCGGCGCACCGGGGATCGAGCTGACCGAGCCGGTCAGGGCGAGTACCGTGTCATAGAGCACTTCGGCCGGCAAGCGACGCGGGACGGCATGCGAATAGTTCGATTTGTCATCCGCGTTGAGAGGGTTCGTGGCGACCTCCAACTGGTACGTGCGGCTGTTACAAATCATTCGCAGCATCGCCCGGCAATCGAAACCGCTGGCGATGAATGATTCGGTCAAGTGCTGTAACAACTCGGGGTTGGTCGCCGGGTTGCCCGCTCGAATGTCATCGATCGGCTCGATCAATCCGGTGCCGAGCATGTACCCCCATAAACGATTGACGTAACTGCGAGCAAAGTAGGGATTGTCGGCATCGGTCATCCAGGACGCCAATTGCTCGCGTCGCGTCGCATCGGCAGCACACTCGTGTGGCACTTCGAACGGGAACTCGGGGGCGACCGTGTCACCGGTTCGCGCGTGTTTGATTTCCCCATCGGGCTTGTCGACCACTTTTTCGTACAACGGTTTCGCACCTTCGACGGCGGTACCGCCAACGGTTTCTTTACCGGAAGCCGGATCGCGTTCCAATCCGACGCGAGCGAAGAACGCCCCCAGTTCGTAATAGTTGTCTTGGGTCCAGCGCTCGAACGGATGATCGTGGCACTTGTTGCAATTGAAGCGAACACCCATGAACAAGTGCGTGGTGTTTTCCATCGTCGCGTCGGCTTCGCGCAAGATCTTGAAATACGACGCTGGCGGGTTGTCCTTATTCGATCCCGTGGCAGTCAAGATCTCGCGTGCGAACTCGTCATAAGGTTGATTCTCGGCAATCGCGTGATGGATCCAATCGCGGAACGATTGGCTACCTTCGACACCGACAAACTTGCGATTGACCTGTAACAAGTCGGCCCATTTGTTCGTCCAGTAATCGACGTACGCGTCGCTGGCGATCAACCGATCGATCACGGCCGCTCGCTTCTCTCGCGTCGGCGTTGGATCCGCAACAAACTCGCGTACTTCCTTGCTCGACGGCGGCAATCCGGTCAAGTCCAAGTAGACTCGTCGCAGAAACGTGTTGTCATCGCACAAACCGCTGGGCACGATCTTCATCCGCTCCCACTTTTGTGCCACGAGTTCATCAAGCTGGTTGAAGGACTCGACGGGCTGGGGCTTGTATCCCTGGCGATCGCCCATCACGGTCAACGTCGTCGCGGCATAAGCACCTTCGTAACGAGCGAGAATTGGCGCTTCACCGCGGCGCACGGCTGCGAGTTGACCACCCGCGATGGCCGTTGCGACTTCGGTGTTGCCACTTTCCACAAACGCCTCGCGCGTCACATCACGGCTCGCCCCGTCCGCATAATGGGCAACCACTCGGACTTGTTGCACATCGCCGGGTCGATTCGCAACCGGATTACTGGGAAACACTTCCAAGCTGGTCACCCGTGCGGTGGTCCAATCCAACTTGGCACCGTCGGCGATCCAGCGGCGAAGTATGGCGTGATTCGAATCACCGTCGCTCATCAGCGCGCCGCCTTGGTGCGGTGTAGTGCCCAGAGGCTTTCGCAACATCAGCGACTCTTCGGGATTGGCCGCATTGATCCGGCGCGCAGCCAGTTCGTCAGTCAGCGCCCGCAAATCAAAAATCGGATCGTAACCTCGCAAAGAGAGCTTAAATCCGTTCTTGCCCGCCTGGGCACCGTGACATGTGCCCTGGTTGCACCCGAGTCGGCTGAGCACCGGATTGACATCCTGGCGAAAGTCGACGGCGGTGTCGCTGGTATTTTCAGCCGTGATCGCCAATGCATGTTCCAAATTACCGACGCGCAATTTTGCTTCGCCCTTGCCATCACTGGTTGCACGAACCATTCCGCTCGCATTGGCTGTTGCGAACCCGGGGGTCGTGATTTCACAATCACGCGTCACGTCCCTCGTTGATCCGTCATCGAGCGTCGCGGTGACGACCAATTGCGCATAGGCGTAGGGCGACTCGAGCAAGATCGACTCGGGCGACACATGCAGCGACGTGATCCGTTGCAGTTCCGGCAAACTTGCGGCGCGGCCAGCCCGCTCGGCTTGGTTCTCGATCGCCTGCGCAGTCAACTCATTCCAGCGACGCGGATCGACGGCGAACGACTTCGGTGCAGCGGGTTGTATCTCGGCGGCGGGGAATTGCTGCTTGAGGGTTCCATCATCGCCGATCACTCGCACCGTGCCGTCGGCGCCCGCGACCACCAAATCGTGAGCCGTCCCAAATGCGATCGCGTAGATCGCCGCATCGTCGATCGTTACCTTTACGAGCTCGTCCGTTTTACCGTCCTGGTAGGCCTCGATCGCTTTGTTTTCTTCTGCATTCCGCTCGGTCACCCGCTTGGCGAGGATGGCTTTGATTTGGTTGTCGAGTTCACCGCTAAAGTTGTAGTTCCAAACTCGCACTTCGCTTTTGCCATCCAGCGTCGATGCGGCAGCGATTCGAGATCCATCGGAACTCACCGCGACCGAGAAAATACGTCCTGGCATGGCTGGCAACCGCCGGATCAAGTTCGCGTCGTCTCCGATCTTGCGAGCGGTTTCGCGGAACACGCGGTAGACCTTGACGACACCGTCCGAGCCGCCGATCACGATTTCATTTCGCTGCGGGTGCCGCGTCACACTGCTGAGGCCTCCCGACAAAGCACCTGGCGTGATCGACGTCACGTTGTCGATAAATCGCTCCGTCGCCACTTCCGTCAACTTGCACGACATGTCACGCGCGACACTCACAAGGTGGGCGCCGTCGACGGTGAAGACGGTATCCAGCACCCAGTCCTCGTGTGCCCCTTGAAAGAGAACCTGTTCGCCGGTCTCGCTATTGATCGCGCGGACCACTTTGTCGGTGGCGCCGAATGCGACCATCGATCCGTCGGGCGACCACGATAGACCGGATAGCGTATCGTACGTGATTTGTTTGGACAGTAACAACTTGCCATTGGCGACATCCCAAACTTGGATCTCGCCGCTCTCGCCCGTCCGTCCACCGGCTGCGGCGACGCGTGCCCCGTCCGGAGAAAATCGAACGCTGTTGAGTCGCGGACTCTCGCCCACCAGTCGCCGCAGCGGCTGGCCGGTCTCGGTGCTTAGCAACACGATTTCGTAATACCCAGCAACCGCGATCGTTTTGCCATCGGGAGACACGGCGACGGACGGCAGCGTCGGTGGCCCCAAATAGATCGGGGGATTCTCCGAGTCGAATTGCGGCTGGACTTTGGCCGGAGAATCGTTCACTGCCCCTTCGGCAATCCAGCGCCGGACCAAATCGATATCGGGCTGTGCCAAGGGTTTTAGCGGCGCCTTGGGCATCTCCGCGTGTCCGTCGACCAAGCTGATTTGGTCGATGAGATAACTCGCCTCGGGATCGCCCGCCACGACCGCCGCTTCACCGGTTTCACCGCCCTGCAACAAGGCCGTGAACTCGGTCATCTTGTAACCACCGAGCTGTTTCGCTCCTTGGTGACAACCGAAGCAATTCTTGCGAAACAGTGGCTCGATGTCGTGAACGAAACTGACGGGCTTTGGTTCAGCGGCGACCACGTTTTTTTCGCCGGTCACATCGTCCGCAAACGTCGCTCCGCCAAACGCCACGGCCAAGAACGTAGCACCAAGTCGGATTCTCAAAGCAGCACGCACTGATTCACACCTGAGTGTAATGTGTGGAATAACGTCAGCGCCGATCCGGCACCCATCACGGGTGATCGATGCGGTAGCTCAAGCGTGAGCAGGCGGGGTTGGTGGCGGCACACGATCCATCATTATCGCGACAATGTGCCACCTTGGACGATTTTAATGTGATTTATGGTGTCCGTCAATCGACAGATGCCCAGACGCCCCGCCAGTGTTACGATATCGACTCGACAGGATTTCGATTATTCCGCTTGAGAAAGCAGTCTCGCTCGTGATTGATGCTTGGATCTCTGTGCCCATCGGTGCCAGGATGGCGACGCTGGCGATGCTCGGCTTGGTCGCCGGCGCGTTTGCGAATTATTTGATTTACAGCTGGTGCTATTTTCCTCGGCCGATCAGTCCCCATGTACCCCCGCACCCCGATGCTCGCCCCCGCCGGGCCAGCGATCGCATTCCGCTCGTCGGATGGTGGGGACTGCGACGGGAAAGCGTACTGCATGGCCGGTTTTTCTGGATTCGTCCGATCCTCATCGAACTCGGATTGGCCGTCGCCATCCCAGCTTTGTACTGGTACGAAACTCAGGTCGGAGGACTGTTGCCCGAGGCGGTTCGTGACCCAGCTTGGATTGTTGCGAACCAAGCTTACTTGACGCGGATCTTTGTCATTCACGCGATCCTGGTCGTGCTGATGACGGCAGCCACGTTCATTGATTTTGACGAGCAAACGATTCCCGACATCATTACTGTCCCGGGGACAATCATCGCACTGACAAGCGGCGCGATTTCGACCTGGGGATTCATGCCAGCGATTGTGGATGGTGGCGTCACGCCAACGACGTTCAACTTGCCGTGGATTCCACCGGACCCAAAGTGGTTTACATCAACGGGACTGGTGACCGGCTTGGCGATTTGGTCCGGATGGTGTTTCGCGATTGCCGATCGTCGCGTGATCCTTCGCAAGGGTTGGTCCAAGGCGATCGAATTTTTCTGCGCCGGATTGGTGCGTCGTCCCGAGTGGAAATTGTTAGCGGGCATGTGGATTCTCGGTTTCGTCGCCGTGTCGAGCGTTTATGCGATCGGTGGCCAGCACTGGCACGGGCTGTTCAGCTCCCTCGTCGGGCTGGCCGTGGGCGGCGGCATCGTCTGGGTGATCCGCATCGTTGCCTCGCAAGCGATGGGGATGGAGGCGATGGGTTTTGGTGACGTGACGTTGATGGCGATGATCGGTGCGGTGATCGGTTATCAAGCAGCCATCGCGGCGTTTTTTCTATCACCGATCACCGCGATCGCCATCGTGTTGGTGCAGTGGATCATCACGCGAGATCATCGAGTCCCGTTTGGCCCCTATCTGTGCGCGGGAACATTGATCGTCATCCTCGCTTGGGGCACGATCTACAACCAATTCCTCGCCCAGTACTTGATCCTCGGCCAATTCCTCATTTGGATGTTCGCCGCCATGTTCGTGCTGATGGGCGTTTTCCTTTACGTCTGGCGGCTGATCAAAATGCGTCTGTTCTAGACGCATAAAAAACCGCCCGCCAAAAACAGACAGTCGGACACAGTTGCCGGTGCGTCACAACATCGCTTCTGACGGGCGGTAGGACTGAGATTGCGAATCCGTTCTCAATTCTAGGGGTCAAACCTCAGAATCCGATCAAGACGAAAAGCAAATTGCGTGCCAGATAGAACTACGTAGCCACGTAGGCCGGATCAAGGCTTTGCGAAGATCCGGCAGGCACTCGCGGGAAATTTCTGCCGGATCGGCGTCGCTGACGCACCTTGATCCGGCCTACAGGTGATCCGGCCTACAGGTGATCCGGCATGCGGGTTGATACCGGCCGACGGGGGTTCGCCGCGCTTATTCGGCGGCGGGGAGCTTGATTTCGTCGGCTGGTTCCGCATCGACGGTCGGTACATCGCCTGCCGGTGGGACTTCGATTTCCGAGCCCACTTCGGTGGCGGAATCGGCTTCGTTCTCGGGCAGGTTTTCTGGCTTCGAGGAACCGCCGCTGGGCGCGCCACCCATCGCTGGCCCGCTCATGGACGAACCGCCTTCGGACTCCTCCGTCGGCATGACGTAGTTAGGATCAGCCTCGACGATCACATTACCTTCCGGCCCCGAAGGTCGAATTCCATCAAAGATGTACCAATAGCATCCGTATGCCACGGCCGCCAACGCAACGAGCGGTACCAACACCTTGAGCATCCCCAAGCCGCCGCCATCATTCGCCACGGTCGAAGCATGGGCGGGCACTGGCGTCTTCGCTGCCGCGGCGGACGGCGACATCAAGCCGAGTCCCATCGCACCGGCGACTCCAGGCGGAAGTGCCGCAGCGACACTGTCCTTTTGCGATAACAACATCGTCGCCAATCCGTTCGCGTCCAATCCAGATACCGCTTTCTGCTTGCCGAGAAAACTCATCACCAGCGGCGCGAGCATGGCCAGCAGCGACATGACTTTTCCCGAATCCATTCCCGTCAGCTTACCAATGATCGGCCCCAGCGCGGCCGCCTTGTCGCCAAAGATCATCGACACCAGCCCACCGCCTTGATTGGCCATTTGGTCGCCCTGGTCACCGGTGACCATGTTCGTGAGATTGTCCAGCAAGCCGCCGTCAAATCCACCTTGGTCAATCGCTTGATCCAATTGCGCCGCTCCGCCCGGTGACGAAACTTTACTGATCAGTCCACCGAGTATGGTCGGCAACAGTGCATCGATCCCACTCTTGGCAACCGTTTCATTGACTCCGAACTTCGCACCAATTTGGCCAGCGATCTGGCTACCAACTTGGCTTTTGATCATGTCGAGGATATTGATAGACACGGCAACAGTCTCCAAACGAAAAGGGGGATGATTCGATCTCCCGGGCATCCTACCAAATGCTCAACATCGGTGCTGATCCGAACCTGGATTCTGTCACGCTCGCCAATGTCACTTGGCTCGCAAGTCCACAGCAACAATCTCCTGGTCGTTGCGAACATACGCGGTTCGATTCGCATACGCGGGATGGCTCCAAATCACTTTGCGACCGAAGGCGGTTTGAGTCGGATCGAGGACGTGCATTTGGCCCAGTGATTCAAACTCATTCTCGTTCATTTTCGCGAGCGTCAAATCGCCCGCCTCACCGAACAACCAATACCGGCCACTGGGCTCGTGCCGCGTCACGAATGCCGTTCCGGCGGACAATCGTCGCTCGTTTCCGGGACTAACTGGCAAGTACGTTTGCCACAGCCGCTCGCCATCGCTTTGTCGTGCAGCGATGAGCGCCCCGAGATTCTCGTCGGTTCCATAGATGATCCCGTCGTGCAACAAAGGTGTCATCGTCGAAACACTGATCGATGTCTTAGGCGTGCTCGCCCACAACTCGGAAACAGTCGGCTTGTCGCTACCGAGTTTCAGCATGATCGATTTATTCTCGATGCCGCTGACGAACAAGTGATCGCCATCACGCTGCGGCTGGGCGATGGACATTCCATAATCCGGCTCGTGCTCGACTTCCCAATGAACTTCGCCGGTATCCGGGTTCAAGCCAGCGACTGTTTTCGGATCCCACACGATGAGTTGCTCCACGCCGCCGGCACGAATGATCGTCGGAGGACAATAGCCGGCATCGGGACTGGACATCGCTTTCCACTTGACCTTGCCGCTCGCTCGATCCAGTGCCACCACCGCTTGGCCATTACCGCCGACCATGGTGTAAATCGTGTCGCTGGTGACCAAGGGATGCGCGGCGAATCCCCAAATCGGAACTGCCGCACCAAATTGCTTGGGCAAATTGATGTGCCACCGAACGCTCCCATCCGTTTCGCTGAGCACGGTCAGGTCGCCCTGAGCTCCCAACATCACGACAAGTCCATCGACCACGGTGGGCGTCGCGCGTGGGCCCGCGGGATAGCTGATCTCGTAGCTGCACGGATACTCATGCTGCCACATCGTTTCGCCGTTCGCAGCATTCAAACACAACAATCGCTCAAAGCCTTCGAGCTTCGGTTTGTCGCTCGGAGTTTCGACGAATTCGCCCGCGGTACGTCGGTAGTCTGCAACGAACACGCGTCCCCCGTGTACTGCGGGTCCCGCGTATCCGCCGTGAATCGACACCCGCCATCGGATCGGCAATCCGCCCTCAGGGATCGAATCGACCAAACCGTCTTCGCCGTAAGTTCCATCGCGGTCCGGTCCCATCCACTGGGGCCAATCATCCGCGCGGCTCGACGTGCAAAACGCGATCAACAAAACGGCAAGCGCGATGAAACGCACCGCGGGAATCTCAGTGATGTGTGTCACAATTCGATCTCGAATGGGAGGACGTCGGTACGACCGTAGCTATCCATTCTAGTCGAGGGTTCAAGTCGAGTGTGATCTCGCGAGTGCGATAGCCGTATCGCTCGCTCGACCTTGTACTTTAGGAAGTCGAGTGAGGTGGTGAGCTGATCCCGGGCGCGCTCAGGGCTTAGGATGGCTGCTCAAGGAAATTGCCAGAATGAGCACGAAGCCCCTCAAAGATACCAGCAAATCACGGCGTCAGTTTACCGATCAATTTAAGAACGATGCGCTTCAGATGTTGCTCGACATTCGGCATCGCCTGGGCTACCGTCCGTCATGTGAGAGAACATAGCCAGACAGAATGTTAATGCAGTACTCCATAGTTTGCGCATCGTAAGATTCCCTGGGGGTGCGTTGTGGAAGAGGGCACTCTAAATCGCATTCGCTTTGTTTGCACGCTAGGATCGGCGTCGTTAGAAAAGGCCACCAGCGAAAATCGCATCAATCACTGCCGTGCGCTTTTTGTCTTCGTCGACACCAAGTTGACGAGGTGAATCGTATGCAAGTAAAGGTAATGGAAACGACTCACCGGATACGCCGAGCAACTGTTCGGTTTGCTGTTGGTTAATGTAGTTGATCACCATCAGTGCATCCAAAGCACTTGTCCGTCCGTCGCCATTGACGTCAGCGGCAACTCGCCGTTGCGCACGGAAGACAACTTTGCCAGCCTTGTGCGGTGTCGACTGCTCGCCTTCGCCAGAAGTCAGCAACGCCAAATCGTTCTGGCGCATCGTTGAGATGACTTCGAGCGCGTCGACAGCGGAAACAAACGAATCGCGATTGACATCTAAGATGGTTGTCGGATTGGCGGAGGGAAATGTGACATTCACTGTCGATGTCGACTCACTGGACACCATCACCGCTTGTTCGGCGATATTCAACTTGATGATTGTCAGCGTGCTCGGAAGCTTGTTGCGAGGTGTTTGGTCCGTCACAATTTCGGGTAATTGTTTATAGAAATTTGCGACAGCAATCTCTGCCTTGCCGTCACCATCAAAGTCCGCGACCACGAGGTCCGATGGTGCAGTGACATTGGTTACCGTCGATTTGACAAAGAACGCGCCGGTACGATCCCCGACAAATAATTCGATGATTTCATCACCCAGGTTTGCGACGGCTACGTCCGTCATCGCATCCCCATTGAAATCGCCGACAGCGAATGACGAAGCGCCAACGGAAACGTCAGTTTGAGCAATTTGCGACAGCACGCGTGACGAAAGGCGGTAAGTCTTGAGTTGTCCGTTCGCGGAAAGAGTTAGCAGTTCATCGCCTCCGTCTCCGTTAAGATCGGTGGCGATAAGATCCACGACTTCTCGATCACCGGAACGTGAAATTGCGGGCTCAAACGTCCCGTCGCCGCGGCCAAGCAGAATTCTCAATTCACTATTGGCATCCGCTGAAAATCCTAGACCAGCAGCCGCGATGTCAACGTTTCCGTCGCCATCAAAATCGCCAGCGATGACTGCTCGGATATTTCTTACGCCCGCGAGCAATCGCGATACACCGATTGAGCTCGAGCCCGAACCAGTGGAAGCTGTCCCAAGTGTAAGCGACAGGTCCGACGATCTGGACGCGACCGAAACGATGTCGGCAATTGAGTCGCCGTTGAAGTCGTCGACGACTAATGCAATCGGACCATCCCCTGCTTTGAACGATTCCGTGACTGAGTCAGTGATCTTGAAGACGGTGCCCTTATTCGATGGTGTGCCAAACCCTGCGACTGCGATGACTGAGTCGGAGCTACCTGATCCAGGACTCCACGCCGAGACTGCTTGTGGGCGATCGCTGAGCGTGACTGTTTCTCGCGTCGAAAATGCACCACCGTCGTTCTCGAAAATGGTGATCGAGTTACTTAGGTCGCTGGCAACCACCAAGTCCATATCCAAGTCACCGTCGAGATCGACTGTTGCAATGGAACGTGCTAGTTCTCCTGCATCGAGTGACGTTCTTGCGATGCCGACGTTTCTCGGGATCGTGTTGCATAAGTCTGGCACAACGACCGCCACCGTCACTGCACCGCCAGGAACATTGGTGAATCGGAAGTCTCCGGACGAATCGGTCAACGTCGACAACTCATTCGCGTCGAGCACACGATTGCCATTTCGATCAACAAACACAGTGACATTGCGTTGAGATTCGCCGGATTCTTCGAGACCGCTGCCATTGGCATCACAGAAAACATGACCTGTGATGCTTGATGGCGGACTCGAAATGTCTTCAATCGGCCCACTGCCAAAGAATGTTCTTGTAACATAGTTGGCACTTGCACCCGCGGAGAGTAGAAAGAAGTTCCGAAGGGCCAAGCTGACGTCATACTCCTGGCCAACGTCCACTAAAGCGTCTCCGTTCAGGTCACCCTGGATAGTGCCAGCCAATGGCGATCCAGCGATTACAAGGCTCTCCAGCGATAGGTAATCGTCAATTTGGAAGCGGTCATCCGTCAAGGCCGTGCCGCCCGTCGCTGAAATTCCAACGAACGTAGTAGCGGCTCCTTGCACCAGATTTGATGCTGTAACGAATAGCAATTCGTCGCCGCTAGCGGTTCTGCGTAATCCACCACTGTCGCTGATTCTGCCATCAAACTCCAGATCACCATCGAGGAATCGGACCAAATCAAACGACGTCGCTGACGAATCCATGTTCGTGACGGTGTAGGTTTGTGTGAGCACCGAACCGATCACTGTTCCCGAAGCATCCAGGGTCGTCAGAAGCTCTTGAACCAGATCAAATCGAAGGGCACCGATCGAGAACGAGCTTGTGACCCGCGTATCTGAACCAGTGAGGTCGGAGAGCAAGCTGAACTCACCCGATGAAATCCCGTTAACGCTACCGAACCCTCCGCTCGTAAGGATCTGTCGAGTGCTGTTGGGAATTTGTCCCAAGAGCACACCAGCCTCGAAGACCGTCTCCGCAGCATCAATCGGGCCGACCGGATTGAACTGAGACAATCCTCCAAACGTTTGGCTTCCCATTGATCCGAACACATCCACAGTCAACATAACGCCACCATCGTCTGCGCCAGTCGAGAGCGTGCGAGCACTCGTCACAGACGTGGTGGAAGTTACCGAATTGTCACTAAGATTCGAATCCGTTTCTGTCGACGAAACGGTACCAACGGTCGTTAACGTCGAGCCATTAGGCAGATTGTTACTTGCCGAAACGGTAAGCGTTATGAACTCGGTGGTGTTCGCAGCGATGCTAGGGGTTTGTACGCGAACTTGATTGCTGGCCGGCAAGAACGTCACCGTGCCCGCAGAAACAGTACCAGAAACAAACGTTACGTTGGGATCGAGCGTAAATAGCGAGACGACGTTTGAAGCAATATTCGTTGAACGGTTGACGAGCAGAAAATTGACTTGACCCGTTGATCCCGAGAAGAACCTGTCTCCACCTGTCGCGACGAGCGCTAAGTCGGTCGTCGCTTGCGCTATGACACTGGTACTCGTTGAATCAGCGTTGTTTGACAACACTGGATCGTTCGAAGACGCCACGGAAGAGGAAACATTCACAGTTCCAGGCGTTGAACCCACGACGACTGTGATGTCGATCGTGACAGATGACCCTGCATTCAATGAGCCAATATCGACGGTAACGACACCGGCACTGTTGCTAACGACGCCCGCACTCGCAACAGCACTTTGGATCGTCACACCGGCTGGTAATGTCGTTGTCGACACGACACTCGTGGACGCGCTCGGCCCGGAGTTACTCACAACAGTGGTGTACACCACTGTGCCATTCACCTGAACAGCGGTCGGAACGCCAACAAGGCTCACAGCTAGATCCGCATTCTGGCTACTGTCATTGTCGACGATCGTGACGGTACCCGTCGAGTTTGCGTCGATGGTTGCGACCGACATATTAGACAAAGCGACAATGAAGCTCTCTGAGCTCTCGATAACGGCATCGTCGACGATTGGAACTGTGAACGATCTCGTTTCGCCAGCCGTTCCAACAAACGTAAGCGTACCGGAGGCGGATGCATAGTCAGTCGGCGCAGCCGCCGTTCCATCAGCGGTGGCGAAGTTCACCGTAAAGCCACCCTGAACGGCATTGTTGACTGAAACGGTCACGGTCGCTGTCCCAGCGGCTTCGTTCACCGTGACATCATCAACGGTCAACGCCGCGTTGTCATTATCCGTGATCGTCACAACGGCCGTATCGCTCACATCCACATTTGAATTTGATGGATTGGATAGACTAACCAAGATCGTTTCAGCGGCTTCGACAACATTATCGTTGATGATGGGAACCGTGAACGTTTGCGATTCGCCAGCGGTCCCCGCGAAGTTCAATGTCCCAGAGGCCGTCGTGTAATCACCCGGCAGCGTCGCCGTACCGTCTGCTGTCGCAAAGCTGACAGTGAATGGACCGGACAATGCGTTATTTAGTGTGACAGTGACTGTCGCTGTCCCAGCGGCTTCATTGACAGTTACGTCAGCGACGGTCAGCGCGGCGAGCGCATCGTTGTCGATGATCGTGAGTACAGCCGTGTCGCTAGCTTCGATACTCGAGTTCGATGGATTGGAGAGACTGATGAGAACGGATTCCGAAGACTCAACCAGGTTGTCGTCGATGATCGGAACCGTAAACGACTGCGTCTCGCCGGCTGTTCCAGCGAACGTGAGCGTGCCGGAGGCGGTGGTGTAATCCCCGGGCTGCGTTGCTGTTCCGTTCGATGTCGAGAAGCTGACGGTAAATGCACCAGGCGCGGCGTTGGGCAGTCGGACGGTGATGGTTGCTGTACCAGCATTTTCGTTGACAGTTACATCATCAACAAACAACGCAATCAGCATCTCACCTTCCAAAGCTCCGATATCAAAGCTTGCTACTCCGTCTCCATCGCCATCATTGGGGCGATTGAAGCCGCGAGCATCGGTCGCTGGACCTGATGAGCCGCCCGCGTCAATGGCTGCGCTGCCAAAGCTGATCGCGTGCGTCAACACAGGACCGCCGTTGTCCGACAAAGCGCCCAAAAGCGGATCAGTGTTTAAAAAGTCTGTCGGCTGATTAAATCCACTTGTATTGCCGCTTTCCAAGTTATTGCCGAGTGAGTTAAGCAGTCCCGTCGCTGCGACGCTGCCATCAGCGATGATTGTTGCTCTTACGTCAATTGGGATCGTGCCAGTGCCGCCGATGTTTTCACCACCATTTGTAGCAAGGTTTGATGCAAATGTCGTGAATTGAATCTGTCGCGTGAGCGCATTGTTTGAATTGTCGTACGCAAGTCCGCCACCTGTCGTGCCAGCCGAGTTGCCACTCAACGTTACATTTTCGAAGTCCAGCCCCACATTCTGTAACGCTACACCGCCGCCGGACAGTGAGGATGTGTTGGCGAACAGCGTCGACGCACGAAGAGTAATCGTTTCGTCGCTGCCTTGACCAATCGCGCCGATACCGCCTCCGCGACCGCCAGTTGCTTGGTTGTCGTTAATTGTCGACGAGTTGACCAGGATACTTGCATTGACAACTCCGATACCGCCACCTTCGCCGGTCGTTGTGTTATTCCGAACACGGGAATTGTCTAGCTCCAGAGCATTGCCGACGATGGGAGCACTTACGATGACGCCAATCCCGCCGGCTCCAACTGCGCCAGCTACATTGTCGCTAATCGTCGAGTTAGACACCGTAACCATCGCATCAACGATCGCTATCCCAGCTGCGGCCGCGGATTGATTGCTCGTGACACTTGAGTCCGTGATGCTTACGTCGACCAATGCTGTAACCGACACAACCGCGATACCGCCACCGCCCTGGTCAAACGACGTACCAGCGCCAGTCACGCGATTCGACAACAGTCCAGAATTCGTGAGCGCACCGCTAGCATCAAGTACGTAGACACCTCCTCCGGCTCCATCAGCATCGTTACTTGAGAACGTCGAATTGCTAATCAAGAAGTCTGCGCTCGTGTCATCGCCGCCCAGAAAAAGTCCGCCACCGATGCCGTCAAGCAAACCTGTTCCGCGAGCGATGTTTCCGGAAACGAGTGTATTCGTAACTGTCACGCTGGCGCCGCTGAAGAATGCGCCTCCACCAGAATCTTCCGCAATGTTATCGAGGATAAATGCTCGACTCAAATTCACCGTCGCACCGGGTCCGCGAACGATGACGCCGCCACCATCACCATTGGCCGTGTTATCCCTGAGTGTTGCATCGGTAATTGAAACACTTCCTCGACGACTCGCTATGCCACCGCCAATTCCGAATTGACCGGTTGCCGAATTATTGCGAATGAACGTGCTTCCGCCTTCGACGGTCAACGTACCTTGGTCATTGAAGATCCCACCGCCACCATCGCCACTGTTATTGCCCCGCGATTGATTGGTTTCAATGATCGCACCGTTGAGGATTCTCATGATGCCCGAACCGTTGTTCAGACCTCCTCCTTCCGTGGCGGCAATGTTGCCGGCAACGCGTGTTCCATCTAGGGTGACGTTACTACCGCCGGTTACATTCAATCCACCACCAATGCCTGGTGCAGGCACTGCTGGCGCAATCCCAGCAAGGTTGTCAGCGATCAATCCACCAGTGAACGTAATCCCGAAGCCAACTCCTGAAGCGTCTTCGATACCTCCGCCAGCCCGATTGGCGCGATTGCCGCTAATGGTGCTTCCAGTGATCAGGACTGTGCCGCCAGTGTTATTGAAGATTCCACCGCCGCTGCCGAGGGTTCCGTCGGCGATGTTATTGCTGATAACAACCGATCCATCAGTCAATTGAAGCGTTCCGCCGTTATTAAAGATGCCACCTCCACCGTCGTCGGCCGCATTGCCACTGGCTGTGTTGCCATCGATCACGGTACCGAGCTCAATCGTCATGGTGCCCGTGCCATTCCATAGCGCTCCGCCTTCGCTTGCAGCAGTATTGCCGGAATAGGTTCCACCACTGATACGGACGTTTGCTGCACCCGTCACATGTAAGCCGCCTCCATTGCCTGGAGCACCCACAGCAGGCGATACGCCGGCGTTGTTATCAGCCATCGTGACGCCATCAAGGATCAACGTAAAACCAGCTCCTGATGCGTCTTCGATACCACCGCCAGCTCGATTCGCGACGTTATTGGAGATCGTAGCGCCAGTGACTTGAAGCGTTCCGCCGACACCATTGAAGATTCCGCCACCGCTGCCGAGTAGTCCACTAGCGATGTTATTGGCGATTGTTGGTGAACCGCTGATTTCCGGGGCAACAATAAGATTACCGCCGTTGTTGAAAATGCCGCCACCGCCATCATCAGCAGCATCACCGTTCGCCACATTATCTTCTATCAACGTGGTTCCAAAGATCGTCATGGTACCGGTGTTGTTCCACAATCCGCCGCCTTCGCGACCAGCGACGTTGGACGTGATGCTGGCGCTCGTGACTGTAACGCTTGCGTTGCCGGTGACATGCAGTCCACCACCATTACCGGGGCTAGCACCGAGCCCAAGACCGAGTAAGTCGGCAGCGGAAACGTCGTTGCCGGTGATCTGGCCGCCGACCATCGTAAATGTGCCGTTGACGACTTCGACGCCGCCACCGGAACGCACAGATTCGTTGCCGTTGATTTCCACATCTTGTAGATCAACCGCCCCAGCGATCGACAGAATACCGCCGCCACTGCCAAAGTTAGTTCCAGTGGCCGCGTTTGCCGAAATCGTAATCGTGTTTGAACTGCTCTGGTTGACGAAAATCAGTGCCCCACCGTTATTGAACACCCCACCACCGCCTTGCAGAAGCGCGGTATCGCCAGTCGGGTCAGCATTGCCGCGCGCGATATTGTTACTGATCACTGTGTTGTCAGATGATTCTATGAGGTTCAACGTACCCGTCAGTGAATTCCACAGACCACCGCCTTCGGATTCAGCCACATTTCCATCGATCGTACTTCCATCAATATCCACGGTTGCGGCGCTGGAGATATGGAGACCACCACCATTGCCAGCCGTCGCTCCTAAACCGAGACCGAGCAGGTCTGTCGAGGAAAGGTCGTTGTCGTTGATATTGGACTGAGAAATGGTCACGGTGCCAGCAACAATCTCAATACCACCACCAGCGCGCACGGCTTCGTTGCCATCAATCGATACACCATTCATGCCGACTGTGCCACCAATTGTTAGCACGCCTCCGCCGCTGCCATTGGTAGATCCACTGGCTGCATTGCCAGAGATATTGATGTTCTTGGTGACCCGATCTCCATCGAGAGTCAATGTACCACCGTTGTTAAAGATACCGCCGCCGCCTTGAACGTCAGTTCCACCCGCGCCCGGTGCCGCGTCTCCACGCGCTATGTTCCCACTGATCAATACCGCATTGTTTTGTCCTGTGATGGTCAGTTGACCGGTTGCTGAATTCCATAAACCGCCGCCTTCGGCTTCAGCGATGTTATTGGTGACATTGCCGCCATCGATGGTGACTGTTGCCAAACCTGTGATATGCAAGCCGCCGCCGTTTCCAGGATTGGCCGTAATGGGACTTTGAGTCGCAACGAAGTTTGCATCGATCGTGGAGTTCGTCATGAGCACATTGCCTTCAACGATTTCCAAACCACCACCCGCACGAACGGCTGCGTTATTACTGATTCTCGCACCCGTGATCGTGACGCTCCCCCCGGTCGACAAGATGCCACCGCCGCTTCCAAACGTAGTTCCGGTTGCAAAGTTGCCTGAGATTTCAACTGCACCACCAACGTCAGTGATGACCAGCGTTCCGCCGTC
The DNA here is from genome assembly GCA_041741195.1 of Pirellulaceae bacterium. Classification (GTDB taxonomy): domain Bacteria; phylum Planctomycetota; class Planctomycetia; order Pirellulales; family Pirellulaceae; genus JBBSJZ01. The sequence continues at coordinate 118,278 of JBGSKM010000114.1, read as the reverse complement.
GTTGAAAATTCCGCCACCACCTTGAAGATCTACAAACGCGCCAGCCGGATCGAGATCGCCATTGGCGAAGTTCCCGCTGATGACCGCTCCACCCGAAATGGTCAAGTTAACGTTAGCGTTCCAAAGGCCACCGCCTTCGGCAGCCGCCGTATTGCCGCTAATCGATCCGCCAGTGATCGTTAGGTTTCCACTAGTAAGGTGAACGCCACCACCATTACCGGGAGCCGCGACGACTCCAGCAACGTTGCCTTGAATGGTCGTATTCGTCAAGTTCGCCAAGTTGCCTTGAACATCGATTCCACCCCCAGCGCGATTCGCTTCATTGTTTGAAATAGTTGAATCGCGAACGGTAAGCGTCTCCGAAGACGCAAATAGAATTCCGCCACCACTTCCAGCAAAACCGGTGGCGCGATTGCCCGAAATCACTGTATTGTTGCGTATGATTAGATCTCCGCCGTCAACGAAGATCGCACCGCCACCTTGAGTCGCAAGGTCACCTGTCGCGACGTTGTTTGTGAAAGTGGAACTGTCGATCGTTGTCGCCGTATTTGCGCCCGCTGACACGACTCGCAATCCTGCTCCGACATCCGCTGTGTTGTTACTGAAAGTACTGTTCGTGATGCCCAGCGTAGCTACACCAACAACATCCAATCCGCGTCCCGGCGTGTTGGAAATCGTTGTGCCAATGAACTGAACATCACCGAGACCAAGCACGCTGGTAATAGTCATTGACGCCGCATAAGCCGCATCGAGGGCTTCGACGGTGAGTGTATCTCCACCAGATCCGAGATTGATCGTCAGACTGTTGGTTGGATTGGGAAATTGGGTGTCTTCGAACGTCGCCCCATTGTCGACAATCTCGATCACACCAGCGCTGGAATTATCGCGAAGCGTTGCATTGTTTGCTGCGCCAGTGTTGAAATTCAGAATCGTATCGACTGAGTTGCCTGCGACGATTGGCTCGAGCCCGGTGTAAATGACCGTTGTGCCGTCCAGGACAAGGTCACCGTTGTTTCCCTCTGTACCCGGCGCCGAGTAATTCAGCACTTGCGTTATGAACGTTCCGTCGACGCGAAGCGTATCGCCGCCGGTCGTGTTGTCTTGCACACCGCCGTTAAATGTGACTGGTGTGGTGATCGCTTGTGTTCGGGCGTCATAGCCGAAGAAGTCGTCACCCCCGAGTCCATTGATCACTAGGTTAGCTACATTCGTCAGCCTTATCGGCGAATTGCCGTTGAAGGTCAATTGATCTTCGCCCGCATTCGCACCCGCGGCGACGGTGATCAAGTCAAACGTGCTGGTGCCGTCGACCGTCAACGTTGCGATATTCGCGAGCGTGAGACTCTCAAGTCCGACAGTAGTCACCGGTAGTGCACCGGAGACGGTGATTGCTCTAGTGGCCACATCAATGGTCACGTCCAAAGCACCACCACCATCGATCGTCATGCTATCGCCAGGTGCAACACTCGGCGCATTTGCACGAAGATCAAATGCTGTCGTCGACTGTGGTCGAATAGAAAACGTATCCGCGTTGTCACCCGTGGCGATACTTGTCATCGTTGCACTGATCGTTCCAAGGACTGAAACGTTTGCACCTAACGTATCGGGATCGGATGAATCTGCGTCGGCATTGATGTTTAGCAAGCTAGTCTGGATCGAGACACCGGCGGCGATACTGACGTCATCGCCAGCGTCGATACGAATCTCATTCGGCGCGAAAAAGTTTGCAGAACTAGAAGTGATGATATTCTGTCCGGCCGTGAGGCCATCGACAGTCGACAAGAAAATACTGTCGATGGCGTTCATGGTTTGGCCGAAATTCAAACCGAACGGTGACGTGATGTCGATAATGTTGAAGGCATTGGAGGGCCCACCCACATCACCACCCAGCGTCACGGTCGTTGCCACATCAATCACCAAGTCATCCGCCATTGCCGAGTCATTGACGATCGACGAGGCCAGCGCAATCGAATTTCCGATTAGCGTGACGGTTCCACCACCGGCGTTGGTAACAACCGGTGAGTTATAAATTTGGTCACCGGTCGTGGTGACGTCATCGAGTCGAATTGATCCTGCCGTCGCGGTAACCGTCAAATTCGCAAGCGGCGTGACAATTCCGTTGACTTGCAGGAATTCGACACCCGTACCACCAGTCACAGTTAGCCCCTCCGGGCCATCAACTGGGAAATGAAAGCCAATCAGCGAATCATTGTCCGTCATTACTGTGGTTGTGCCAACGACGTTTAATCGCTCGTCAAATACAACTTCGCCTAGTGAGGTAATCGTAGCATTGTTTGTGCGAATGAATCCAGCATTTGAGCCACGACCGAGATTGATGTCACCATCAACATTCAAGTTGGTGTTGATATCGATATTAAGTGACGCAATGTCCACTCCGCCGTTAACAACTCGCGACGGCGTCGTGATGAACTGCACCGTATCGTCAATGGGAAGGCTGGAGTCGTTCACTTCAAACGCACCAGTCAGGGTTAGGTTCACTCCGTTGACGGTAACAAGATCAGTGCCTCCTCCAGTATTGATGATGAGGTTCTCGGTAGGTGCAACAAATGTCGTCAATTCACCAACAGTTGAATCAACGGTCACGTTGTTGCTGGTTTGTGTGACCGAGATCGTCTCGTCGCTCGTGCTGAAGTTGAGCGTGACATTGGCGGTTGCCAAAGACGAAGTGATTGGTTCAACTCCGACGTAATTGATCGTACTCGTGCCATCAAAAACGATCGAGCCGTCGTTGTTATTGATGTAGTTGAATTCGAGCGAGTCGACCGGAAACAGTGAGGATTCAATGAAAATCTGGTCGCCAGGATTTGTGCTTGAATTCGTTCCACCATTAAAAGAAATATTGCCTTGTGGTAGTCCTAGCTCGAAGTCAATAAGAAGAGCGTCGTTACCGCCGAGTCCATCAATGGCGAGCGAGCCAGTTAGCGCTGTTTGAAACTGAACTAAGAAAGAAGTATTCCCAGTGAACGTGCCGATTGAAATCATGCTGCCGTTGAGAATCATCAAGTTATCGGTGTTGTCACCTGATACGTCAGCATCTCGAACATTAAAAGCATTTACTATGCCTACATTTGTGAACGAGGCGACAGTGCTCGTACCGGGGCCCACGGGCGTGATCGAGAGTTGATTCGTCGTTACGTTTAGGTCTGCGCCTAGCGCATCGACGTTCACAAAATCAGGTAAATCTGGGTTGCTATTTGCTCCACCGTCGATGCTGGAAGTTATTCCAGGTATCGCAACTAAAAAGTCTTGATCAGCCCCGCCGATGATGTTGGCATTTCCGCTGAGAATGTAAGTCCCTTGTAGGTTGACACCACCACCGATACCAATATCAGCATCCGCGACATTGTCAACATTGATGGTGAGGTTGTTTCCAGTGATGGAAGAAGTGCTGTCGATGACGACTGAATCGCCAGCCGTGAAGAAAATGTCTCCAGTATTGGCGTTGATCGTCGACTCAGACACACTGATGAAATCGTCATTTCTTGCGATGTCAATATTGTCGAAGGTAATCGCTAGACCGGCGGTGACTTGTGCACGCACAAGTTGCAGCGGGCCTGTGCTCGTAAACGATGCGAAGCCAATAGCGCTCATCGCTCCTTCGATTATAGCGATTCCGGTGGATAATACACTTGAGCCAGTCACGTGAAGGTCAGTATTTGAAGTGACGGTCCCGCCAATAAAAACACCGTCGCCACTTTGCTCGAGAGTTGTCGTGAGCGAGGTACCGTTTATCGTGAGACTATTAGCTTGAACTTCTCCAAAGACAACAATTCCATTGGTATTGTGTCCGGTACCTGTCAATGTGACTGGGCTCTCCAAACTGCCAACGCTGGCATTAGAGATCTCGATTCCATTGCCGCTTCTCGCACCCGTTCCAGTAATATCAATAGTGCCGGCGATGTTGATGTTCGATGTTGTGACTGTTGAAAAAGAAATAATTTGTACGCCATCGCCTTTTCCATTACCCGATGGGCCCAACGCATCGCCGATGATTTGAATCGATGCGTCTGCGGACTGAAGAAACGCAGCAATTAAGGATACCGCTCGCGTCACCGGTTGCGGTGAATCGTTCGAAGAATCCGACTGGCCGTCGATCGTAATGCCACCAACAGCACCTGTGAGTGCCGTACCGGTGGATTCGACACGACCGGCGAGTCGAACACCGTCATTCCCAGCTCCATTTCCCGTTGTCGTCGTACGGCCAATTAGAGAGACAGCAGCATTGCCAACGTTGATCGTGCCTGTGTCAAGAGTCACGCCTGTGCTCTCTTCGCCGGTGCTGCTGTTGCTGGTTCCATTGATCGTGATGGCTCCCACGACTCCGGAAGTAGCGGTACTAGAGATCAGTGAGCGGATGAATACACCGTCATTGTCGCGAGTTGATCCGTTTGCCGCGCCGGTAATTTCGACGGCACCACGATCTGTCGTTACGAATGACGAAGCTTCAAAGCGAACTCCGTCGCTGTCGACTCCGGTGGTGACGCCAGCTGTGCCTTGAACGAAAATAGCACCATCCAACGTTGCGATCGAGCCAAAGAGTAGGACGCCCGTTGCATTGTCATCGGTGGTTCCGCCGCCTTGGCCGCGGATGGAAACGGATCCTGTGTCGGTGGCTTGAAGGCTCGCGTCGATCAAGACGCCTTGCGGCGCGCCAGCGCGGCCGACCGCTGGTGTTACCAGAGGATCGAGGCCACCACCGATAATTAAATCTCCGGCTCCCACGTCAATTCGGTTTGTGGCACCCACAATTGCCACACGTCCATCGCTATCGGCGTCGCGATCGGCGTTAAGAACCAGCGTGGTGCCGACGCCTGAACCAACGGTACTGACTGAGGCGTCGACATTGATATCCCGATCCGCTTGGAGTGTGAGCGAGTGGATTCCGCCAACATTGTTGAATAATAGACCTGTAAACGTGATGTCGCCTGGATCTAAGAACGTGCCGTTCTGGGTGTTAACAACAACGTCCAGGTTCTGGCCAAAGTCGTTAATAAAGTTAGTGCTGCTGATCTCCGCCGGTGATAGTACCGGTGTGTACGTTGCGACGCTTCCCGTGACGACTCGAGAATAGCTTGAGGTGTTGTCAACAGCACCGATGAAAACGTCCGCAGCCAGCAGCGTTCGTGGTTCGAATTGTTCAACAGACAGCAGCCGCCCGAGCGAGTACCGTCCACGACGAGCCACGGCATCTCGTTTGCGTTGACTCCGCTTGCGTTGACGTCGAGCGAGGGAAAAGAGAGAAGAGGAAACGTCGGCATTGAAGGCCATCATGAAACCAAAATAACAAAAGGTAAAGAATCCCGCTCTCGGGACGTTGCCGTTGCGAATAGCAAGTCCACGCACTTCCAAGCCAGATTATGCTCACAGGGCTAAATCGGGGGCTGGAAGCTTCCACTCTAAGGATAGACGCTATTTGAAGCATTCGATTGTTCCAGCTCCACTAGTCAGGCAAGATTTTGCGCCTTTGCCGGCTAGCGACTTATGAGTTCGGAGCCACTGTCGACAGGGATGCTGAAAATCGACGCAGGTCAATTTATTGGTCCATCCGGGATTATCGGGGGTAGAGATCGAGTCCATCGCAGTAGAAATAGATCGATGTCTTAAAGTTTTCACGATTGCGGTAGCCGCCGGCTCGTCGTTTGATTGACATGATTTTGCTGTTCCTCCCTTGGGCGACTGCGTTAGTGATTCGATGCGTGCAGTAGCTGACAACGTTGGTCAGTCGCTCGGCAATCGTCTTGGCAACCTTCTTCAGCGGAGTGAGCTTGGTATGGATCACGCGTTTGTACCAATCCTTAAAGAAGGCCGTCGCCGAAACGGAGTCGTCGTGATGCCAAAGGTCGCGAAGCATTTCCTTGTAGGCCCAAGCCTTGCCCGTTTCGAGTTCCTGTGAATAGATTGCTTCGAATCGTTCTCGTTGGGCCTGGTCAGATTCTCTTGACCGGTCAGCCACAGATAACGCGAGCAAGAAAGGCGATCGTCGCCTTCGGCGGTAAGCTTGCGGTGCTCGCCTCGGCGAACGTTGTCGACCGCCTCGGTGGCCAGCTTCATGACATGGAATCGGTCCTGAACAATCTTTTCTTCAGCCAGCGGAATGTTGGCTTTGGCTGATTCCACAAACGCCGCACTCATGTCTGTAGCGATTACTTCGACGCCACGGATCTGTTCCACGGAACAGCTGCGAAAAACACTGGTTTCCGCTGTCGGCATCGTTTCCATTGGAGATCGCCTCGACCGTGCTGTTGTCAAGATCGTAGATCATCGTGATGTAGTCATGGCCTTTGCGAAACGCCTTCTCATCGATGCCGATTCGCGGCATGACATTCTTCGCCTTACGGGCCTTGCCCCTAGCGACGGCCTTTTCAAGGCTGCGCCAAGTCTCGTCCCAACTGGTTCGCAAGATTCCTTGAGCACCTTTGACGGTTTGCGCCGCCCGCAGTATGTCGATTGCGAAACGTTCAAAGAGCATCGTGAATCGACTTCCCTTTTCGGCCTAGGGAAGTGACGCATTCTTGACGCCGTGGTTGGACATTTCACTCGCGGCGGTGCGGCGATCAACAGCGTCTTGAATTGACATGAATCCAAATGTCTCCAACGCCGCTCGTCTGCGTGGTCATGGATTGCACAGTCGCAATCGCACTCGGGGCAACGAAAGGTGGTCCCGCGAGGATGCTCGACTCGGACCCGAATCTCTTGGGCCTCGTGATCGAGTTGCACATCAGCCACAGTCCAGGGCGAGGAAAGTCCAAGAATTTGTTGGTACAGTTCTCTGTCTTGCATAGGGGTTCTCCTTGGCGGAGAATTCTACCGAATCCACGACAAACCCGGATGGACCTGAAAAAGCCTCCAATAAGTGTCCCGATGTTGAGGTGCAATCGCATGGTGAAATATCAGATCGACGGACGACTGTGTTCACGCGGTTGCCGCGCATGAGCTTCCATTTCAAAAACGCGATTTCGGCAACTCGCGTGCAACACTTGGTTCGTAGCCATTTCGCTCATGAACATTGGTCTATGGCCCGGCGTTGAGTTCCTTGACATCCATGCCGCCTGATATCCGATCACCCGAAATCTCTCAGCGCCATTTTCAGGCACTGGACAGCTACGTACGACCAATCCCTAACACGGCCCCGGGTTCCATCGCGATCCATTGACCGATACTAATTTTCGCTGCCGAACTTTTGTTGAAACAACTTCACCGGATCATAATCGGGTCGGCCGTAGAGCTTTTGCTGGCGCTCGATGGAAACGTTGGGATAGTAGTCGAAGATTTCGCCATCACCGATAATTCGCGGATCCCCTTGCGCGGTCAACTCTCGACGCATTTGTTCCCAAAGCACATTCTTGGTAAGCGTCAACTTGGGATCGTTCGCAAGATTATTCACGCAATCGGGATCACTCTCAACATCATACAACTCTTCCGCCGAACGTTTGCCAAACGCCAATTCAAAGAATCGATAATCCGGACTCGCCATCGACAGTCCAGTCAGATAGGACTTGGTGGGTGAATCATCGCAGTTCAAAAAGTTGTATTGTGGATCACCAACGGGCCAGCGGTCTGGTTTGAAATTATGGACATACAAATACTTGTCCGTCCGAATCGCCCTGGCCGGATACGCGACGCTCAATTGGTCTCCATCGGTGCGACCGATGTCGTGTCGCTCTTTGCCCAGCAGCGTGTGATCTCGCGTGGCATCAATGCGTCCCGACTCTTTCGCGAAAAACTGTCGTGTGAAGCTAGCTCCCGTCATCTGCCCGGGTGCTGCTACGCCCGCGATCTCCAACAGTGTTGGTGCCAAGTCGGGGAAGGTAACAAAGTCCGTCACCACTCGGCCGGGTTCAATTTTTGCGCCCCAGCGGGCTGCCATCGGTACATGAAAACCGTCATCATAAATTTGACCCTTGACCCGGGGGAAAGGCATACCGTGGTCGCTGGTGGCAATAACGAGTGTGTTGTCGAGTAATCCGCGATCTTCGAGATGCTGCAAAGCTCGACCAATATGTGTGTCGAACCATTCCACTTCGATCGCATAGTCCGCCAAATCGCCACGAATCGTTTCGTTGTCGGGAAAGTATGCTGGCACCGTGACCTTGGAAAGATCACGGCCGTCAAGCTTCCAGTTGTCTTTGCCATAGCCGCGATGGGGCTCTTGCGTTCCCAGCCAAAAACAAAACGGTTGATCGCTGGGCTTCTGGTCCAAAAACTCTTCAAAATTAGCGGCGTAGTCGATATTGCCGATACCTTGGTACGGCGGCTTGTTCTTCTTGGCGTTATAAGGATGTCCGGCTGGGTTGATTCCATTTTTACCTACCGCGCGACCAGACCGCCGCCACTCACCGGGGCCCCAACCCTTACCGGTGTAACCAATGGTGTAACCAGCGTCTTCGAGCAAAAACGGATAGAAAACCCACTTCTCGGAGAGATACGGTTGATGGTTGCAAGCTTCTTCGAGCTGCCACGAATAGCGGCCCGTCAGCAGGCACGCTCGCGCGGGCGCACATTTCGGATTGCAATTATAAGCCTGAGTGAACAACACTCCCTCGCGAGCGATCCGGTCAAAGTTAGGTGTCGAAACATACTGGCTCCCGAATACGCCCATACTGTCACGTGACGCATCATCCGCGATGATGAACAACACATTGGGACGCTCGGATGCGGAAACGGTAGCCACAAACAGTAGGCTTGCGATCAAACTTGAGATTAAATAGTTCATGATGATTGAAATCGATTGGGAGTAGGTCAAGCAGGCCATGTAACCGGTCGCTGTCTCACTGACTGAGTTTGTCAAGTTCATCAAGTCGGAATCGAGTGGCGACAACGGAATGTTTTTCGGGGCCGGGTTGGTATTTGATATACGTCGTGGCAACGATGGTTCCATCTTGCAGCAGCTCGACGCCTGGATAACCGCAATCGGTGACTCGGTCCGCGTGGTTGTGAAGAACCTTGACTCGATACTGACCGCCCTGGCCGCGGCGGATGTCGTTATACGTGCCGACCCAAGCGACGAAGTGACCGCGTGTTTCGCTGGCGGGGGCCATATCGCGAAAGGCGACGACCATTCGGCCGTCGGATGTATGCACGCCGATGTGGCGATCGCCGCTCAGCCCCCAAGGCGTGTCGACTGGATCGCTCCAAGTCACCCCATCGTCGCTGGAAAACATCATCAGGCTACGGCCCGTGTGTGTGTTCTCGCGCATCAGACAACACAGCTCATCTCCGTCGGGCGAACGGAACACGAACGGCTCACACGGATTCTTTCCAGACACCGAGGCAACGACGCTCGGCTCGGACCAAGTGAAGCCGCCGTCATGAGTGATCGTTTGCAACACTTCCAGCGGCGTTCGGTCTTCACCATCCGGGCCTTTGTGATACAGCCCTAGGTAACGCCCGTCCTTGAGTTGAACAACGCTACTGAATGTCATCACGCACGGAAATCCAAGCGGGGGCATCTCTTTCCACGTTTGTCCCGCATCTTCGCTCATGATGCTTGGCATGCCCGGCCCGCCGCGTTTGCCAAGGGCAGCGGAGAAAACCCACAAGCGATCTTTTCCGCTTGGATCGATCAGCCGATAGATGCTCGGACAATTTTGGTGCGTTGCGTAACCGCTAGGCAATGAATCATCGATTCGCGACCACGTCACTCCGCCATCGTCACTGCGCGCCATCGGGCCGGCGGCACCGCCGTGATTGATGCACCAAACACAAAAAATGGTGTCGCTTCCCGGTAACAATAGCGTCGTCGGATGTCCTTGGTAGATTTCTTTGGTGCCGCGGGCGATGACGACTTGGCGGGCGGTGTCGCCGGAGATATCAAGCGTCCGAAGATCCGGCCCGTCGTCGGCATGAACCGCATGGTTCGCAAATACGAACGACAACGTGACCAGCAGCAGGTGGCATTTTGAAATCATGGCAGGAGACTTGGCGAGGCGAGTGGAGAATGGGCACTCATGATAGCACAAACTAACTGCACTCACGCAGACTCACCGCGCCGTCTCGGGCGACGACGATGTGATCGAGCACATTGATCCCCAGCAATTCGCCCGATTGCGTCAATCGATCGGTGACCGCGCGATCTTCGCGGCTCGGTGTCGGATCGCCACTGGGATGATTGTGAACCAACAAGATCGCTGACGCCGAGTCACGAATCGCTGGACGGAACACTTCACGAGGATGAACGAGGCTTGCGTCGAGGGTTCCGACCGTGATCCGATGAGTTCTCAGCGGTTTATGTTTGGTGTCGAGCGTCACGATGTGAAACTCTTCTTGAACGGCGTCATTCGCCAAATAAGCAAACTCGGATTGACAATAATCGACCGCCGTCTTGGTGCTCGTGATTCGAGTCGTCACTCGCTGGACCTCACCTTCCGCCTTGGCGACGCGACGACCGAGTTCAATCCCCGCCATGATCTGGCTGTAACTAACCACAGTGATTGCACGGCTGATCTTTTTGAGTTCGACGGTACCATGACGACGCAATTGTTCGAGCTTTCCGTCAAAATGATTGGCGAGTTTTTGGCTGGCTTCGATCGCCGACTCGCCCACGACACCAACGCGAACAAGAATCGCTAACAAGTCCGCGTTGCTCAGCTGCTCCGCACCCGATTGCAACAGTCGCTCGCGCGGTCGCTGTTCCGCTGGCATCGCGGTGACTTGATTGCCATGAATCTTAGAATTGATCCACGTCAGAGGCTCGAACGGTTCACGCCTCGGTTTCCATCGATAGTGTGACTCGCGACCTTCGACGACGACTTCCAGCACTCCTTCGCGAACCAGTTCGCCGATCGTTTTCGTCACATAATGCGGCGTCGATTCGCTGCAAACTTGTTTCGCCTCCGCGGCCGTGAACCGTGCCAGCGAAATCAAGGGCTCCAGTACACTCGCCAGTTTCCTTCGCCGCTGCTCACTCATCATTCACCCTCAAGTTGCTTGATACTTGGGCGTGAATTCTAGCCGATCCCGCGAAGAGTCAGGGGGTCGCTCTTAGGTCCTAAGGTCGCTCCACGGTTATCGGACGAGCGAATTGCGTCGGCGGGACGCGGCTCGGCTTGTCAATGCGGGGCCGCGAAGTTCGGCGACTTGATGGAACATGGAATGGAGTGGTGTCGGTGCCGCCAGTCGATGCGATCGGAGCTGCACGGCACGTCCTCCAAAGACATCTCGATAGCCATCGGTGTCGCGGGACGATTGAATGTTTCGACAGCCAATCGACATCATTGATTCGGCCGTGGCAAACGCGAGACACTGTTTTAGCGGAACATGATGGATGGTGAGATCAACCCCGGTGGCCAGCACGATGGCCGATTGCCGATGCATGATCTGCAGCGAGTTGGCGATGGCGCGTCCTTCATAACTCAATTGCTGGATCGTGGCCCTGCCGTCGGCGAACATCGCTCGCGCCGCTGAAAGCAGGAACTGTGTGAATTGACCGCCCGTAAAGCGTCCGACCTTGCCTTGGTAGTAGTGCTGTAATTGGTGCAATGAAATGAGCGACTTCAACGTTTCTTCCAGTGCGCCCAGCGACACCGACGCCTCCTCAGCTAAGCCACCACCGACATAGAACGAGCAATCCAAACTAGCTAAGCCGTCCTTGACTGCGGTGGGCATTTCATTGCCAAGCTCTCGCGGTGTTCCCGGCAAGCGACTTTGCCAGCGCGATCCTTCGTTCGTCGACGAACCTTCACTAACACCAAACACTACCAACAATTCCACGAGCGATCGAAGATTTGCATCGTCCGCTTGACAATTCTCCAGCCAAATCGAATCCCATCCATTCACCGGGTCGTCGACCATCGACGTGAGCCACTCGGCGATCGACTGGGCGGCTTCATCGCGAAATTCATGATCCATCAGAATTTCGACCGGAAAATCTTCACTGGCATTCGCGCCGAGTAACCGCAGCACACGGCCATCACGCTGGGAAATCTCGCGATACAGTGGAACGATCGCCAGAACTTCACCAAATCTTGATTCAGCCACCAGAATGAAGAGCTGCGATGATTTAGTGAACGCGGCGGTCCAAGATTGCATCCAATGCCAGGAACTCATTGCCGCGTCGGATGAAAGTTTGCGCCACGGGTCACGCAATCGATTCAAGTCTTCACGATCGCAAACGCGTCGAATCCGTAGGTTCATCAGTGACCCCGCAAGCAACTTAAGTGGATAGATACTGATGGCAATTTGCGTTGAGGCCACCAGGTCAAATCTACAGCCTTGTCCAGCGCATGCGACGCAATCGTCATGGTTTCACGCGGTTGCCACCACAAACTGGATCGACCAGGATGTTTGGACGGGATGCGCCGGGACAACGCACTTTTGCGAGGCAATGGAGACCGGGCATCGCGTCGCTCGTCACCAACATTCACGAAGATGATGCTTGCGAGCCAAGTTTGAAGCGACTTTGTTCAGTCGCTTGATTTGTTGGGGGCAAGTATGATGGCGGCTGTTCTGCCATGCATGCGGGCTGACGCGAGACGACGGCATCGGACGTGACTTCCGACGCGAAATCAATGAGTAGTAACGATCCTCCCCTGTCGCCCTTCGATACGCTCTACGGCGACGATCCGTATTCCACCCGGCCGGGCCCGCCTCCATCCACGGGTCGCCGATTGGGTAACTATCGATTGTTGAGGGAGATCGGGCGGGGCGGTATGGGAGTGGTTTACGAAGCGGTTCGATTTTCCGGCGGCACCCCCGTCGCGCTCAAGACGCTTCAAAAGCACACCGGCGGTTCGCTTCGCCAGTTCAAAGATGAGTTTCGAGTTCTCGCGGATTTAGCGCATCACAATTTGGTGCGACTGGGCGAACTCGTGACCACCGAAAGCGAGCCGTTTTTCACAATGGAGTTGCTTTCGGGCGTCTCGTGGGACGAATACGTTCGCGCCAGCTTTGACTCCGCGGCCGCGATGCCGCACTTGGCATTCAACGAAGAACGATTGCGGGATGCGCTGTTCCAGCTCGCCGATGGACTTTCGGCTCTCCACGCCGCCGGATGTGTTCATCGTGACTTGAAACCGTCCAACGTGTTTGTCACACGCGAGGGCCGCGTCGTGATTCTCGATTTCGGTTTAGCGCTCGACGAAGGCGAAAAGCCGCTGGGCGACCAACACGGCAGCATCGCGGGTACGCCGTACTACATGTCGCCCGAACAGACCCAAGGTCACTTCTCGATCGCGAGTGATTGGTATAGCGTCGGCGTGATGTTGTACGAAGCGCTGACGGGCGAACGCGCATTTTCGCAGCGACGATTGAGCGAGTTGATGCAGGCGAAGATGACCGACGGGCTGCTGCGTCCGCGCGAGGTGCTTTCGGAGATACCCGAGGACCTCGACCGATTATGCCGCGGTCTGCTGAGTGTGGACCCGTCCGATCGACCGGACGACCAGAGCATATTGAGCCAATTGCGTGGACGCGCTCGCGCGGTCGTCGACGAGCAAGTTTGGATCGGTCGCGACGAAGAAATGCGGACCTTGCAATCCGCGTGGGATGATGTCCAACGCGGGCATACTCGCGTGGTGCTCGTCAGCGGTCACAGTGGGATGGGCAAAACCTCGATCGTCGATCGTTTTCTGACCCAGTTGCGCCGCGCTCACGGCATCGTGGTACTTCGTGGTCGTTGCTACGAAAATGAATCGGTCGCGTACCAAGGCTTCGACAGCATCGTCGATTCGCTCTCGGCGCTGCTCCAACACTCCGCTGAGAAAGACGTCGATCGCGTCCTGCCGATGGAGTTGGATTCGTTGTGCCAAATTTTTCCGGTGCTCGGGGAGGTTCCGAGTGTTGCGAGAGAAATCGCTTCGCGGCGACCCCGAAATGTGACCGGGGGTGAGCGCCGCAGGATCGGCTTCGCCGCGCTTCGCGAGTTGCTCTGTCGCCTGACGCTACGCACGCCCCTCGTTATCTTTATCGATGACTTGCAACAGGGCGATGCCGATACGGCGGCGCTGTTTCGCGAAGTTTTCTGGCGTGACAAGTCACCGCAAGTATTGTTCGTCGGGACGTTTCGATCCGAAGACGCGTCGACCAGCCAGTGTATCGCGGAAATTCGACGTTCGAAGCTTTCGCCGGCCGAACAACTACAGCTTTGCGACCAGATCGAGTTGACCGTCAATCAATTCGGTCACGAGGACGCCGTTCGATTGACTAGTGCTTTGCTCGCCCCACACGGAATCCATGACCCAGCGTTGGCCCAACGAATCGCGAGTGAATCTTGCGGTGACCCGTTGTTCATTCGAATGCTGACGCGGCACTTGGCGAATGATGGCCGACCGAATGATTCGTCACAGTACCAAATGACGCAGTGGAGCCCCGGAATAGACGGGTCCGAGCGATGGACACTGGCCAGCGTGATCGCGAACCAGATCGACCAATTGGCACCCGTGTATCGATCCACCCTTGAGTTGCTAGCCGCCGCGGGACGCCCCATCGAACAAGAGACCATCGAAGCGGCGCTGGGTGACGAGTTGCCGCCTGTGGGACTGGTGCGTTCGTTGCGAGCCCAACGGCTGGTACGTCGACTGGGTGACCACCGATTGATCGAAACATTCCATGACAAAATCCGGGAGACCGTTCGCGAGATGACGACGGCGGATCGTTTGCAACGCCATTGTCGCGGAATCGCCATTGAATTGGAAAAGAAGCCCGATCGAGACGTGGAGTTCATCGCGGACTTGTACCGACGCGGCGGCGAACTCGTTAAATCAGGCGAGTACTACGTTCAAGCCGCCGCGGTTGCCGTCAATTCACTCGCATTCAATCGTGCGGTTGAGTATTACCAGTATGCGCTAGCGCAATTGGAGCTAACGTCCCAACGCGAAGGACGCTTGCGAATTCAGCTTGCCGACGCGCTGGCTAACGCGTCGCGCTCGTCCGAAGCGGCACGCGAATATCTCGCCGCTTCCAAATTTGCCAGCGGTGACGCGCGTGCATCGCTGCACCAGAGTGCGGCACTGCGTTGGTTGACCAGTGGCCACGTCGACGAAGGCATCGCGGCGCTTCAAGTCGCGCTCCAGTCACATCATCTGCCGTGGCCTCGAACGACTTGGCATGCTGTGCTCGGTCTGTTGAAACGATCGGCGCAGTTGCGTTTTCGTGGCCTCCATCCGTCGCGTCGCGGCCGCCTTGTCGATGATCGCATCCAAGAACGACTCGACGTATGCTGGTCCGCCGCCGCCGGGCTGAGTGTCGTTGATCCCGTCCGCGGTTCCTTTTACGTCGCCGAAAATCTGTACCAATCGCTCTCCCACCAAGGGTCTCGCACGCTCGTCCGCGACTTGGCGGCGTACATCGGCCATGTCGCGATCGGTGGCAATCGAAGTCGCCGTTCGACGCATCGAGTACTGGTCGCATCACGTGACATCGCTCGGCAAGATGACAACTCCTATGCACGTGCGATGCTATCGCTCGCCCGTGGGATCGCCGCGCTGCTGCGCGGCGATTGGTCACGCACGATTCGTTGCTGCGATCGCGCGGGCGCCTATCTGCAAGATGGATCGATTCATGGAGCTACTTGGGAGCTGAGCACCGCGAGAACGTTCGCCCTGTGGGCGCTGCAATACCAAGGCAACTGGGTCGAACTCGCCCGGCGCCAACCCGAATTGATGCGAGTCGCGCGAGAGGCGGATGACTTGTTTGCGACACTCAATTTCGGCACCCAAGTCATGACGCATCTGCAGCTTGCCGTGGACAAACCCGACGAAGCACGGGAGCGATTGGCGGAGGACGAAGCCCGTCTGTCGGATCGTGGTTTCTTTGTCCAGCACCACAACCACTTGCTTGCCAGCGTCAATGTGCGGTTGTACCAAGGAAACGGCGTGGATGCGGCCGACTCGATTGACCAACAATGGGGAAACTATCGCAAAGCGTTCTTGTCGCAAGTACAACAAATTCGTGTGGATCACTTCCAGGTGGCCGCTCGGGCGAATCTTGCGGCTGCTTGCGCATTCGCGTCGTCGAACACGGCGACGTCCAGTGAATATCTCGCAGCGGCGAAACGGCACCTCCGTCGTCTTTACCGCGAGAAAGTGCGCTGGTCGGTCGCCTTGGCTTCGGCCTTTGACGCCAGCGTTGCCAGAATCGCTGGCGATGTGTCGTCGTCCCGCAAACGACTGGCCGCAGCGATCCCGCTGCTCGAACGCGTCGAAATGCGAATGCACGCGGCCGCAGCTCGCCATCACTTGGCGCGGTTGGATTGCGACGAATCGAAGATGAACGAATGCAGGGAATCTTGGCGAGCACTCGGGATCGTCAACCCAGAAGCATTGGCTTCGATGTTGATCCCAGGATTCGAAGCGATTCGAAACTCAGGCTGATTTCACTCTCCCGCATGCGGGAGAGTAATCTGGTCGCTCGTTCGTGTATAACTAGCGAATTGCCGAAACTCACCCGCCTCAGTCTCGATTCTTGGAGATGACATTATGGTTCGATCGTCCCTGTTACGACGATTTCTCGCCGCCTCAATCATGGTTACCGCGATGGTAGTTTCCGCAGGCCCCCGAGACTGTTTTGGCGAAGATCCGAAAACCACCCAGGCGACTGAACCGTGGTCGGCCGATGCCGATTTGGTCGCGCGGACGAGCCAGAAACGTACGGAATTCAACTACGACGAATCGAAGGTGCCCAGCTACACGCTGCCGGATCCGCTCACGGCTAGCGATGGTTCGACGATCACTACCGCGAAACAATGGGACTCGGTTCGACGGCCGGAACTGATGGAGTTGTTTCGAGAGCACGTGTATGGCCGACGTCCGGACACAGCCTACACGGTTCAATTTGAAACGACTGCCCAGAACCTTAACTCGCTGGACGGGTCGGCGATCGGGCGCAGCATGAAAGCGGTGATCAAAGTGGACGACCGGGAGTTCTCGTTTCCGTTCACTCTCTTTCTGCCCAAGAACGTGACGGGAAAAGCGCCGCTCGTAGTGCTGATCAATAACCGCTACTTCGTGCCTCTCGACAAAGCCGAAGCGGAGCATGATTCGTTTTGGCCCGTACGGACGTTGATCAACCGCGGCTATGCGACCGCTACGTTCTTTACCTCCGATGTCGATCCCGATCGTGCCGATGGCTACGACGTCGGTGTTCGTTCGTTCTTCGCTAACGGCCAACCACCGGCTGACAACGCCTGGCGAAGTCTGTCGGCGTGGGGCTGGGCGGCAAGTCGTGTGCTCGATTATTTCGAAACGGTCGACTCGGTCGATGCTAGCCGGGCAACCGTGGTCGGTCACTCGCGTGGTGGCAAAACGGCGCTATGGGCCGCGAGCGAGGACTCTCGATTCGCGATCGGATACAGCAACAATTCCGGTTGCGGCGGTGCGGCGCTCTCGCGACGGGCATTCGGAGAAACCGTGGCCAGGATCACCAAATCATTCCCCCATTGGTTCACGCCAAACTTTGCCAAGTTCGCTGGTCGTGAAAACGAGTTGCCGATTGACCAACACGAATTGGTGGCACTCGTCGCGCCACGTGCCGTCTACGTCACGAGCGCCGACGAAGACCTTTGGGCCGATCCACGAGGCGAGTACAGTTCGGTCGTCGCTGCGGCGCCAGTATTCGCATTGCTCGGCAAAGCATCGATCAACGAAGCGATCATGCCACCGCTCAATCAACCGCGCGCTGTCGGTCAAACCGGCTACCACATTCGCACCGGTGGTCACGGTTTGGAGCAATTCGACTGGGACAACTTTCTCAATTTCGCGGATACGATCGTCAAGTGATCGTACGCGTCCAAGACTACGGTAACGCTTGCGTCGTCACGCTGGTGGTCACACCGCCTGGCGACAACTGGCTTAGTGCTTCGACATACAAGTCAAAGGTTTGTGGTTGGTTGCTCACCAGCACGATGTCGTAGTCGATCGATTCTCCAGGACGCATCGTTCGGATGTCGTTCAGATAGATCATTCCGGCTGAGTTCTGGATATCGACGCCGGTAGGGCTCATGCGCTGGTTCACGCTTTGGACGGTAACCCCTCCCGGCAATTTGAACCGAATGCTGACTTGACCATCGATCTGCGACGACTCGTTGGTGATTCGCAGCGCGTAGCGAATCGGTCGCCCCACTTGCGCCGGATTGTCGCGATTGATGATCGACAACCGCGGTCCACCGACGTTGCCAGGAACATTTGGTTGCACCGGGACGTTCGGTTGAGTTTGCGGGGGAACTTCGCCGCGAGGCGCCGCGCCCCCGGGGATGGTCGGAGGTGGCAACGTCGGCGGAAGCGTTGGTGGCGGCGCGGGGGAAGTGGTCGTCGGCGGACCGGCAAATATTTCGGTGAAGTAGCCAGCGTCCGCTGAAGCGCCTTCTGCACTCGTGACGGTCAACACGATTTGCGACCTGGGATTCGGACGCGTCGCTTCGAACTCCGCTTCCAAGACCTTGGATTCACCGCGAGCCAATTTCGGCAGCGTCCACGAGATGATGTACTGGCCGATCCGTGAGGTGTCTTTTCCTTCGGTCGCTTGCAGCGGTGTGAGTTGCGGATCAAACGACATGGCGACGCGAACGTTGCGCAAGTCGACTTCACCGGTGTTCACCACGCGAGCTTCGTAGATGATTTGTGAGCCGGTCGGAATTCGTTCTCGCCCACGCAGCGTCGCCGTCAGCGCGGGGGTGGGCGGAATCGGATTGATCACCGTGACACAGCTACCGGAGTCACTTCGCTGGCCACCATCGGCTGTCGCTTGCACATTGATGCATCGACGTCCGGAGCTGGTGGGAACGAACGTTACCGCCGTATTCCATGTCATGCCGGGTTGCAGTGGCCCGTCGGTCTTGACGTTCTCGATGACTTGACCGCCCGTTTCGTTGTGAGTCATCGATCCATCACCGCGCCCCTCCAGACGCACGTTTTGGAGCGGTCGGTCACCGGTATTGGTGACGGCAATCTTGAAATTCACGGGTTGTCCAGCTTCGTATCGATCACGTTCGGGCGCGACGGTCACACTCAGCGATGGACGATAAACATCGATTCGAACCGAGTCTTCCGCGAATAAGTTGCCATCGGCGCGAGCTTGGAAAATCAGATCCGAGGTGGCCTTGAGCCCTATGTTCACGAACAAGTCGATCTGGGTCTGGGGCGGCAGCGTTCCCAGATCCCACTCAATCGAGTTCCCATAGATCTTTGCCAAGTTGTCGGCTTGGGCATTGTGTCCCGGCGGCAATTGAACCGTCACTCGAACATTCTCGGCCGGCTGGTCGCCCGGGTTGCTGACGTTGGCGACGACTTCGACCGGCAATTCGTAGGTCGCGATCGAGGGAGCTCCCGCGCGGATCGCGAGCTGGGGTGAACTCCAGGTCACAAACGTTTGGCCGCTACCGATTGTCATCGTCGGCATGTTGTCGCTATCGCCGCCTGGACGAATGACTTGCATTTGGATCGCCGCGATTCCGCTCGTTCCCGGTGTGGGAATGAGTGTCGCGGGGGCGATGCCGTTCTCGTCCACGTTCGACTCGACGACACTCGACCCGTTCGTACCAGCGAACGTCGCGAGTTGCGGTTGCATGATTTCATAGCGAACCCGCCAACCCCGAGCCGGCAAAGTACCTTCGGATCGAGTCACACGCGTCGACAAGTCAACCTGGGTCCCGGAAGGAACGATTTGGGGCCCGGGAAACTGCCACCGGGCGTCGATCCAATAGATCGTGGCGGAAGCTTTTCGTTGGTCCCAACATTCACTATCCGGTGCGAGCACGGTGATGCGGCTTGTGCCTTCGCTGGGGCTACTTAGCGTGATCCAAGTTTGACCCTTCTCCAGCGACACATCATCGCGCGGGTTCAAGTTACCGCGGGTGATGAGCTGTTTCTTGCTGCTGGTAACGCCCATCGCGTACGAAGGGCTACGTTTGTCCGGTTGCTTGGCGCCGGCGAGGCGATGGATCGCGCCGAGCTCGTCGTCGCCGACTTCGATGATGGTACCGACACTGTCGTTGGTCAACATCCACTCCAGAGGCTCGTTGACTTGTAGATAACCGTCGTCGCCACAGATTCCCGAGAGCAAGACGACTTCACCGCCCACCGGCGCGACAATCCGCTGGGGCGTCAATAGAATGCATCCGCGTTTGCCACGATCGGGAAGATGCAATTTGCAAGTCGCATCGATCTCTTTGCCGATCAAGACAGCTCGCGGCCCAGCGGCGCATTGACCATCGCAACCTTGGCTGGCCACGCAGGCCTCGTCGTCGCATTTTCCGAAACAGTTTCCGAGACAACTACCTTTTTCTTGACTCGGCGTCGCACAAACCGGCGGCGCGACAGGCTCGGGAAATGCCGGAACTGGCTTGGTGAACTTGTGCGATTTTAAACACGTCCCGATTTTGTTCAAACATCCAAAGCATGAACAGCCTTCGCCAGCGTGTCCGGGTAGCGCGAGTGTCGTCGTGGCCGGCAGCGGAGCAAAAATGCAACTACCCGTCGGGTCGATCGCTGGCAACCGAAGCTGTTGACACCCGCACGCTAGTGCAACGAGCAGCATGATCGCGATGAGAGCAACTCTCGCGATGGGCAACCCTGCGGCGTGTGTCTGGGTGGTCGACTTCATGTGTCCGTAGTTCAAGCGGCGGCTTATCTCCAGTCCGCTCAAACCCTAACACCCGATTATTGTCCGGATGCAGAAAGACAACTCGAAAGTACCCTGAAACACCCACCGGCATGGTAGAACGCGTCGCTGATATCAATCACGACGCAATGAGTATTTTTATTCAAGTCAAACCGCGGTCACTGCGGGATCGGATCACCGCGGCGAACGACCGTGCCTTCCCAGACCGCTTCGTCCGTGTTTGCATCGTACGTCAGCACGCGATGGGCACTGTTCTCCGCAGGAGGCACGTCGATGGACGGCAACCACTTGCGATGTTCCGCGATAATCGCGGCGTTTGCGTTTGAACCGGCGATATTATGCCACTCGTTGGGATCGTTTCGCATGTCATACAATTCTTCGCTTCCATCGGCGTATCGGATATATCGATAATGCTCGCTGCGCACGCCATGGTTGCCTTGATTGTGGCTCGTCACCGCCGGTCGATCGCGAACCGATTGATCATCGCGTAGTTGGGGCACCAAACTCAATCCTTCGAGATCGTCGCGCGAGGGCAATCCGCAAAGCTCAATGAGCGTCGGATACATATCCAGCAGCTCCGCCGGCCGCATCACTCGACCGCCGCCTTGCACGCCCGGTCCAGCAAAAATAAGCGGCACGCGGGTCCCGTCGTCCCAAAGTGTGTTCTTGCCCGTGATTTCTTTTTCACCCAAGTGCCAACCGTGATCGCCCCAAAGAACCACGATCGTATTGTCAGCGACCCCGGCTTCGTCGAGAGATTCCAAGATGCGACCGACCTGCGCATCGACGAAACTCGTGCATGCGAGGTAGCTGCGAACGAGGTTGCGATACTGGTCGTTTTCGCGCACCCATTTCAAACGCGGTTCGGGCAAACTCCAGTGGATGTACCACGAGAAACGCGGAGTGTCGTCGCGATCATTGTCGAGGATCTTTGGCAACACGGTGTCATCGTCGGGATACAGATCGAACCACTTTTGTGTCGCATAGCAAGGTACGTGCGGTAGAAAGAATCCGGCAGCAAGAAAGAACGGTTGGTCCTTGGGCGCCGACTTGATCTGGTCGACGGCCCAGGACGCGACTTGGTAGTCACCCTTGCTCGTGTCATCGTTGTCGAGCGGCCAAACGCCCCAATCGACCAACGGATTATTACCCATCGGCGTTTCGTGAACCAACTTTTGCGGAGGCCGAGTGCCGACGCCGCCCGCTGGGCCAGTGACTTGAAACTCGGGACGCGTCTCGCCCTTACCAGCCTTGCGCCAACTATGAAAAATCTTTCCGGTGCTCATCGTGCGGTAACCGCTATTTTCGAACTGCTGCGCAAGCGTGACGCGATCTTGCCAGTCCGGAAGCGTTCGGAACCACGGTGCGAGCCCATAAATCCCGGTGGTGGTCGGTCGCAAGCCCAACATCAAACTCGTTCGTGACGGATTGCAAAGCGGCGCGTTGCAATGGGCATTCAAAAACACGGTGCCACGCTGGGCTAATGCGTCGATATGCGGCGTTTTGGCCAGCGGGTGGCCGCCCAGTGTTCCAATCCAATCGTTCTGGTCATCAATCGCGATAAACAAAACGTTGGGTTTGTCCGCACCCACCTCTCGGCTCGCGACCAGTCCGATCAAGCACAATCCGACCCAAACGCTGCGAAACAACATGACGACTCTCACTCCAAGACGATCGAAACCAGCGATACCCATCGGCTTTCCATTGTCAGCGCTGTTGAACACCGAGTAAAGCACATCGCATCCCCCCGAGCGCTGAAATGGAAAAGTCGATTCGGTTCAATGCCGTCAGCGAAGCGGACAACGTGGCTTGGTCTACGCCGAATCCGAAATTCAAAGGAGCCGACATGAAGACAATCAGTCGTCGTAGTCTGCGACAGGCAAGAATCGGACCAACAAGATCTTCACGGTGTTGGACGACAACGAATGGTAGGCGCCATCGATGTCTTCAACAGGACCACGCTGGCAAGTTCATGGACGGCGGGAATTCGAATCGTAAACTCGGTCCCTGTACCAGGCGAACTCGTCACACTGATTGATCCCTGATGCTTTTGAATAATCCCATAGGCGATCGATAGACCGAGACCCTTGCCCTGTCCTTCTTCGCGAGTGGTAAAGAACGGCTCAAAGATATGATCGATATGCTCCGGTAGAATTCCGCATCCGTCGTCTTCAATGACTAGGACGACATCCGAGCCGACGAGCTCACTGCGGATTCGTATACGTCCTTCCTGGTCGATGGCTTGTCCGGCGTTCAGCAGAACCCCAGCGATGACTTGACCGATTTCGGCGGCATTGCATACGACACTGGGGAGATCACCAAGATGCTTTTCGAGTCGACAATTTGGCGGCAAGTGGGCCTTGATCAATCCACAAGTGTTCTCGAGCACCACGTTGAGATTCGCTTCGGAAAGTCCACCCGCATCCGATTGGGAAAAATCTCTCAAGCCTTGCACAATGGACTTGATTCGCTCGATGCCCTCGTACGTCTCGCGCATCAACAGCTTGGTATCCTCCATCACGAACTCGATATCATGTTCGCGACGGACCATATTGACTTCATCGAACCAGTGGCCATCGGTGTCTTGCAAGGATGCACACAACTTATCGTAAAGGGCCAGTATGGTCTCGATGACGCCGACATAGTTATTGAGTGCTCGCAAGTTCGAGTCGACAAAAAACAACGGGTTGTTGATCTCATGCGCGACTCCGGACGCGAGAATCCCGATCGAAGCCATCTTTTCCGTTAGCACCAATTGGGCCTGCTGCTCCGCCAGATGCCGATTCGCTTCCTTGAGCTTAGCGTTGACATTGATGAGCGTGCCCATCGCTTCCTGGTACGAGGTCGCGAGATCGAGTCGCATGAGGTCGAGACAGAAGTGGCACTCGATGACTCCGGCCGCCGTGTTGAGCGTTGCTTTGCCAGTTTGAAAACTCGGATAGCGGACCGTCCCCATCATGATTCGCGGTGCGGTGATTGTCAGCTTTGCGTAGGTGTGTTGCAAATCGACAATCGCCTCGCCGACGATCGTGTTGAGCGTCTCCGTCATCGCGTCACAAATCGCCTCCCGTACATCGCCGCGATTCGCATCCGATATCGGCTCGTCCATGCCGATGATGTTTGCCGCCGTCTGCTCGTCCATGGCGAGCAAGTACTCGCCGTACACAGTGCCCGTGTAGTAGATGCTCACGAGAAACGTTTTGGAGGTGACGACGGAATGATGCTGTTCGCACTGCGATGTCGCCAGTATGTCGATGCCAAACATGTCGCGAATGGCACGCGACGCGACATCACGAAAAACCTCGGTGTGCTGGATGAGGTGAGTCATGTTGTAAGTGACTTGCCCGCGGCATTCTCGAGCGTTTCGCAAAGCAGGTTCAGATCCTTAGGGCTGCCGCGTCTGATCGGCTTTCGCAGGAAACTGATCGCACCCAAGTCCAGGCATCGCTGGATCATGTCTGGGTCTTGGATCGCCGAAAGCATCACCACTTTCGCGTTCGCGTCGAGCTCAAGAATCTTGGCCAGACAATCCAGGCCGTCCATATTGGGCATGGTGATATCGAGCAACGTCACATCGGGCCGCAGCGATTCAAAACGCTCCAGTCCCTGGATGCCGTCGTGCGCAAACCCGACGACTCGAAAGCCGAGATCCTCCAAGACGGTGCCCAGTGCATTCGCCATGAACTTGCTGTCATCGACAACTAGCACTTCGATCACGATCTGACGCCTCGTTGGAGCTGGAGTCTGGCATTCGATGAACGCTGTGATCGGCAAAAGTCGAGAACTATCCAGCGGCAACGAATCGGCCATTGAAAAGCTGTGTCGAAAAGCCCAGGTGGGCCAGACGATTCAGTATCGACGCAATGAAATACTCCAAGCACGTTCCACTTGTAGCGGTTTTAAGCAACGCGCTATCTCGGCAGTCGATTGTTCACTGGGCGGTTGCCAGCGGCAGGTCCACTGATTCGATCAGATATTCGGGGCTTGCCGTGGGGTATTGAGGCGCGCCTTCTTTCTCGGACGCCTCCGTCACCCGACGGGTGACAAAGTCAATCGTCTCGCGTAGTGTGACAATCCCATCGGAGTTTCCTTCGCGGTCCGCTTGTCCACTGAGCCCGTCGACCCACTCGGACGTGAATCGCCCCAGCTTCGACTCGCGTTCTTCGGCGGCTTCCTGGTCTCCTTCGCTGGCCGTGATCGTCAACACCACATCATCCTGCAGAAACCGCAGTGCACTCTTGAGATCGTCACATCGCATCATCGTTTGCACCGCGCCGCTGTGACACGAATCGAGAATCGCGAGCTTGCGGCACGGCAACGCCGAAAGCGCCGCCAAATCACCAAACGAAAGACAATCGTCGTATTGGTCGTTCATCAAATCGCGGTAGCGAGCGTCGGCCGTGACAAAGTACCACTGGCCGGTCAATCGATCGCGAAGCCCATGGCCACACAAATACATCACCACCAAGTCGTCTGGTGAAACAGTTTTCGAAAGCTCTTCGGCGGCTTGCGATGCGAATACCCGCCACATCGGTCGAGTCGCATCGCGATCGATCAATTGGTCGGTGGTGACTCGATACAGTGGCTGTGACGACTTGCGAAACAAGTTGGCGATCACGTCAGTGGCCCGGGCGGCAAAATCGAGCGACTGAATCTGGCGATCACGGTATTCGCTCACTCCAAACGCAATCACGTGCATTCGCGGACGTCTAGTTGACGTTTCGAACTGGTGTTCGAAATCGATCACCACACGATCGACCGCCAGTGCTTCGGTCGCGGCAACCAATTCCAATTTCAATTGTGGCTCACTCGGCAATCGCATCTTCCATCGATAGGTCGCGACACTCTGCATGGACGTTGACTCTTCCGAAACCAACTCCACCGCGACCGCCGGTACGCCACTGATGAACGCTTTGGGTCCAGCGAGTGTCGCACCCATGGGCACGGTAATCTTTGCGACCACGTCGAGCTCGCTGCCTACCAGAATCGCACCCGGCTTGGGCGATTGGAGCTCAATGCGTGGCTTGTTCTTGTACAGATTAACGATCGCTTCTTCGCCGGGCGGCGGTCCCAGCGCACCGAGCGACGACTGCATCGCACGAGGTAGGCTTCCCGTTTCCAATAGTCGCCGCATCACTTCCGGGCGTTCCAGTGATTCGCGAAACTGGGCCGCACGAAAGTACTCTGGCAAACGACTGACGCCGCGATTGATTTGCCATCCGAATCGTTGGTGTCCATTGATTGACGCGTTGTAAAAACCCGCGGGGGTCCAAAACGCCCATTCTCGCGAGTTGTCAATGAACAACGTCGCCAGCGGTTGCCACGCGGGAAAACTTTGGAACCCGGCGAGCGGTCGTCCCATTCGCGAAAAATCAAAGGTCACTTGCATATTGAACGGCAACGATTGCAACTGGCTCAACATCTTCGACGGATCCGACTCCGCAAACGTCTCGGTCCCTTGTTGGTTCGTCCACTTGATCCCCAACAAGCGATCGCCACCGCGGACGCCGCGAAAGAACAACGGTCCGTCGTCACGCACATTGGCGGCGACAAGCCGGTCGCCTTGCAACTCAAAGTCCACGCCCCAGCGGTTTTCATTCTCGGTCGCGCTAAACAAATCATCGAGCTTCCAAACTCCGATCGTCGCATCCAAGGATGCGCTCGCCAAGTACCGGCCATCGGCCGACGTCGCGAGAGCACGAATGGGACTGGAGTGTCCGCGAAATTGCCGCAGCAAACGAGGAGGATTCGCACCGTCGGCTTGATACGCATAGATGTTATTCT
The DNA here is from genome assembly GCA_041741195.1 of Pirellulaceae bacterium. Lineage (GTDB taxonomy): Bacteria > Planctomycetota > Planctomycetia > Pirellulales > Pirellulaceae > JBBSJZ01. The sequence continues at coordinate 91,923 of JBGSKM010000114.1, read as the reverse complement.
CGCCGCTCGTGCCCACGAATACGACTTCACCGCTGCGAGTCAGTTCGTCGTCGACTACCGCCAGGGTTGCGACCGCCGTCGGCGCCCCGTCCGATTCAGGTTGCAACGGTAACACTCCGGCGGCCTCGTTATCGCGATGCAATTGCCAGCGAACGCCAGCGTCCGTCGTGATTTCTCTCACGTCCCACTTTTGCGAGAGTCGCTGACGCGGCACCAACGATCCTTCATCCCGATCCGACGTGGGCAACAGACGCACATCTCGCAAATCAAATGCGTAGCGAAGGGGTGGTCCACTGGACAATTCCGGCGCCACATCGACGTCAATCCCGTAGCTATCCTTATCGCTGCGAAAGCGAACGTCGAACATCGGTGTTGCCGACGAACTCAATGCGGCGCGAGCCGGCGTCGCCAACTCACCCGACTCGCTCACGTTGTAAACATCCAACCGACTCGCTTGCACCACAATGACTTGACGCAACGATTCATTCAGTGCAATAGAAACGGGCGCCGCGGAAAGTGGGATGCTGGAAAGTCGTCGAGCCGGGTTCGAATCGATATCCCAGCATTGCAGGGTCGAACGCGCACCGACATCGTTGCTTGGGCTGGCGAAGGTCCCAACGAACAACCGCTTTGCATCGGAACTGATCGCATGCGAGATAGCGGAACCTTTGGTTTCAATCCTTTCGCCGCTCGATACCGAACCATCGACGGCAAAGCGAAGGACAAACGTTTCGCCAACGCGGTCGCTGGTCACCATCCGGTTCGCTGAAGCGGACGTGGTAAGCGTTAGCGGAGCCCATTGGAATTGGTGCGCCGGCACGGTCGTCTCGGTGGCGGCATCCAAATCGACTTTCGCGACTTTCCAAAGTGGGGCGCCGTTGGGCGGCGGTGTTTGCCCAACCAGCTTGGGTACCGCAACGGAATTCTCCCCAAGCCAGGCCACCGGCGCCGTCACGCGATAGCGCTGGAGCACGTCGCCCCACTCGTTTCCGTAAACCGACCGGTCAGCTTCGATGATCGTCCGATGCGACCACAATCCAGTGTTCGGATCGGCGGTCCACAGGATGATTTTGCCGCTCAAATCCGCCGACAATAGTCGCGACGAACCATCGGGAGCCCACGCCAAGGAAACGATGACTTGTCGGTGACCGTCGGTGGTATCGACAAGCGTGTGGAGTAAGTTCCCCGAATGAACATCGACGATCCAAATCTCGCCGTTGCCACCCATTGCACCGTAGCCGCCCAGCGCGACCTCATCTCCTCGACTGGCCAGCGCATAAATCCGACCCCGCTGGGCTCGATTGACTTGCCAACGAATGATCCGCCGGTGGAACCATCCGCTGGTGGTCGAATCGCGTGGCGACCAAACATGAACGTCTTTGTCTTCGCCGGCCGAAGCCATCCACTGGCCATCGCCGCCGGTAACGACCGCGCGAATTTGTGCGATGTGACCATCGAGTGCGAGTCGCAGCCGTGGCCGATCATCGCCACTGACGTCATCCGCAGCCGCGTCATCCCCAGGTGCACGTTGAATCGCAGCGGGTCCAGGCAACAGGGCTTCGCCAACATCGTCGACCGCGCTGGCGTCCGGCGCATTCCCGCTGGGCAGCTCAGCTTCACTGGGTAAGGATCCACCGGCGGGCGCGGATTGTGTCGGCAACACCGATTCGCTCGGAAGTTGTGCCGATGCGATATCCGCAGCCAGCAAAGTTGCACCAAGTATCGCCAAGAGCCAGACACATCGAATGAAAGCGATCATGAGTTGTGGTATAACCAAGGTTGGTCCAAAATCGGCGGCGAGCGGTGACGTGCGATCATTGGCATTTGAGTCGAGCATTCGGTTAGCCATTTCCGGTCGCGTTTACCGAGCGCGTTTTCGGCCGCTTAAGTGGATTCTTTTTTATGTTATCCGATCGCTGGTCCCAGCGGGTTGCCAATTCAGTGAGGACGTCTTTCATGCGAGCTTTGACGACGATTCTCTTGATTTTGGGATTCACGTTCATCGAGGCGGTCGCACAGTCGCCGCCTTTGTCGCCAGCGGGCGCGGCGTTAACTACCATTTTTTCGCCAACGAAAGCACCCGCGAGAAAGACGATGGGGCTGTTGCAGCGAAGCTTTCTTGATATCGCTGGCCAGGGCGATGCGGAACTTGAGGTCGCGATTGTCGTCGATGGTACCGAAAGTATGTCGACGGAGCTCGCGGGAGTGCGGTCCAGTATCCAACAAATGGTTGCGGACTTGAAACGCTACCGCAACAACGAAGTCCGTGTGGCGATGGTCGTTTATCGCGACGAGGGTTCGCCATCGGGAGGCTGCGTCACGCCCTTGGCGCGATTCACATCGAACTCGGACGAGCTCAATGCGGCGGTCGATTCACTCAATCCTGAAAGTGGTGCACCGTTCTTTCATGAGCTGGCGGACGTCGGCGTTCATACGGCGATCACTCAATTGCCTTGGACCGGAGATCCACGCGTCCAGCGATGGGTATTGATGTTCGGGGACGCACCGCCGTATGCCGAAGGATTTGATGATCCGAAGCATCCGACCGCGCGAAGGCGTTATGGAACCGAATTGCTCGTGGCGCTGGCGGCTCGTCACAACATTCGTATCAATTGCGTGCTTTGCACCAGCAGTGAGAATGTGGTGCAGCCGTACGATCAAGCAATCGACGAAACTCGCTCGTTCATGAATGCACTGGCCAGCGGGACGGACGGATTGATGTTGGATTTGTCGTACCCCGAGATCCGGACGGCGATGATTGACGCTGGCAAGCAACCCACAGCGACTTTCGCGGAGATCGAACCGATTACGGGAATCGATATCGTCGCGGCGCGTCGGATTGATGCTCCACAACCCAAGTTCCAACCGGTGTCGCTAGCGTTTTTGCCGCACTCGCCCTTCCTCAACATGTCGTTCGATCCGAACAACGACGCCGTGCAAGTGTCGACGGCGATGCGACATCGATTCAGCCAGTTGCCGGGTGTTCGCGTCGCCAGCCCGCTGGACATCGAACGCCAATTGCGACGTTTGCGCAGCGAGGGGGTGAACCCAGATCAATTGGTGCGTGCGTTGGCATCACGTTTGGGTGTCGATTACGTCGTTTGGGGAAGTGTTGAACCCAACACGCCCCGTGTTCAAACGGCGGCGTATCGTCGTCGCGATGGCGAGCGCGTCGTCCAGGTGACTTTTGACGGAGATCGCGGCAGATTGGCGAACGTGTTGCTCACGGCAGCACAGCCCCTGGCTTCGAACGAAACGGACAGTGACGCGTTCGCGAGTTTGGCCCAGCGTGTGAAATCGCTTTCGATGGATGAATCGATGGACCAGCCCATCTCGCGTGACCCGGCGACGAGCCGCGAGATTCTGGCGGCAATGGAGGCGCTCCAGCAATCGCTCGCCTACGTATCCGGTGACGAAGCATCCGTGTCACTTCTCGAGCGAGCCGACGCGTCTTGTCGCGCCGCGCTTGTATCCGAACCGCGTCATCCACTCGCGCATTGGCTCGCGGCCAACGTTGCTTACAACCAAGCGCTGCGGCTATACAAACTCGGCGAAATCGATGCGGCCGAGAAACGGATGAGCGAATCAAAATCATCACTGCGTCGCGCGATTCGCCAGCTCCAGGACGTGGACAGCGAGAACTTGGCTGTCGAAATCGAAGCTGACTTTGCGTTACTGGTCCAGCGCGATCTCGGCGCCGCGATCTCGAAATACACCGAGATGACCAGCGAGACATCGCCGAGTTCGTCCCAGTGTCGCGGCCACTGGATGCTCGCCGGAATCTACGCGGGCGACTGGTCGGTCGATGAAGCGTACGTGGACCCGAAACTGGCGCGAGAGAACGTGATCCAAATCCTCGCCAATTGGCCGGATAGTCCCGAGTCGACGCTACTCAAACAATGGTTGCGATGGGATGATGAATCCGAGCAAACCGAGTTTAACTATTTGCCTCGAATGAACGTGCAACTCAGCGAAGCACCGCCTGCCGAAGCGACCGAGGTCTAAGAGCGGATGTTATTGCAGCGAGGAGTTCAATTCGCGCCGGGCTATCGGTTGCAAGAGTTTTTGGGGCGCGGACAGTTCGGTCAAGTGTGGCGAGCGGCGGCGCCCGGGGGTGCGAGTGCGGCGGTTAAGTTCATCGACTTGAGCGATGGACAGGGCCAAAAAGAGTACGACGGTATCCGGCGGGTGAAACAAATTCGCCAAGCCAACTTGATGCCGATCACCGCGATTTGGTTGCTCGACGGCGAGGGACGCGTGATCGAAGAGGCACCCGACGAGGCTGCCCAGACGATCGATTTGACGGCCGCCAACGTTGTGGACCAAACCGGCGTCGTCGTCATGCCCCAGCCCGACGCCAGCTGGCTTGTCGTCGCAATGCTGCTCGGCGGTATGAGTCTGCAACAACGGTTGCGCGATTGTGTGAGCCAGGGGTTGCCCGGGATTCCCACCAAAGAACTGATTAGTTTGATGGACGAATCGGCCAAGGGACTCGACTTTCTCAATTCGCCCATTCACGATCTCGGCGAGGGCCCGATCGCGATTCAACACTGTGACGTCAAGCCAGCCAACATTGTGTTGATCGGTAACAGCGCCGTCGTATGCGACTTTGGACTGGCGCGAATACTCACTCGCAATCAAGCCACAGCAACGAGCGCCTCGGGAACTCCCGCGTACATGGCGCCGGAGGCGATCGAAGGAAAGCCATCGCGAACGAGCGACCAGTACTCGCTCGCGGTGACCTATTACCAGCTCCGAACAGGCACGCTTCCCGTCAACGACGGATCATTGTGGGAGGTGCTCGATTCGCATCGCCGAGGGAAGCTGAATTTTGATCGCGTGTCAGCGGGAGAGCGGCAGGTGCTCCGTCGTGCGACCCATCTCGATTGGCAACAGCGTTTTGAATCGAATGTGGAAATGATCGATGCGCTGCGCGAGGCACTGCGTGTCGATCATCCGTCGACCGCGAGTTCGATCGCTGGCGGGCGTGGGTCGACGGGAGGGTCCGATCGCTACGACCCGAGCGCGACGATCGATTCCGAACTACTCGTCGACGTCGCATCGGATGCCGCCAACGACTCGACCCAGCGTGATGTGGTGACGGATACAAACGCGGTTATGCCAAGTCACTCTGAACAAGATTCGACGCGACCGTCGCCAAGTCCCAATGAAGCGAATCGAGCCGTCCCGTGGCTGGCGAGTCTGGCGGGAGTATTGTTGCTCGCCGCGCTCGGCGGTTGGTTTTTCTTCGGTCACAACGACGAGACGTCCCTGAACCATGGTGGTGGATCGGGTGATGATGCCGATGCGACGACTTGGATGGAACGTGCACGTTCGGAGCTTCAACGTGGCGCGAACTCGGAAGCGGCGCTCGCGTTCTCTCATGCGATGCAGATGGACGCGTCGCTGAGTCAGTTGCAGCCGGCACATTGGCCCAGCCACGACACTCCCGTCACGGGAATCGAATTTGGTCCAGACAGTCGCTTGCTCGTCACACTCGGCGAAGACGCTTTACCGGTCTTGTGGCGATTCGGCGTGATGAGTCCGTCGGCGATTGCGTCGATGGCCGCGCCAACACATTTCAAAATACCATCGCCCGCGATCGTCGCCGATCTCGCCTGCGATGTCAGCCCGGATGGCAAGTGGTTGGTCACAGGCGGCCACGGTGGAGAATTATCCGTATGGAAGATTGCCGACGCATCTTCGACGGCTAGCCAGTCGCTGCTGGAGGACAGTCACATTTCACTGGTTGGACACAGCGACGACATCGTGGACGCGGTTTGGCACCCCGATGGCAACGTCGTCATTTCTCTCGCCGCCGACAATCAATTGGGCTTGTGGGAACTCGAACCCGCACCGGAAACGTCGGGTGGTGGCTCAGTGTCTCGATATCATTTGATCGATACGAGCAAGATGTATGAATCGTTGGCGATCGATTCCAGCGGTCACTTTTTGGCGTTGGTATCGATCAAGGGCGAGGTCGACGCGTTCACGTGGTCGGACTTGGTCGACACGTTGGACAGTCCCTCATCGCCCCAGCCGCGCGTTGTTACCGCGGCCGGTGATACGGCTCGAAAGTTGGCGTTATCCAATCATGACTCAGCGACGGTTGCAATCGTCGCTGGTTCCAGCGGCACCACGACGCTGTGGTCCGTCGATAGCTCGATCACTCAAAAAATCGCCTCGAGCAATCCGACCGGCGCAATCATCGAATCGCTCGCGGTGCGCGAGACTCCCGGTGAGCGACATGAGTTGCTGATCGCTACCGGAACTGATGCAGGAACCGTCGATGTTTGGGCCTATGGTGCGAAGTCAACGCAGCGACACTTGCAAGCGTCCAGTGACTTGGTTTCATCGCTTGATATCAGTCACGACGGTCGCTGGATCTGTGCAGCAACGCGGGGAGGATCGATCGCCCTGTTCCATCTGGAGGGTGATGAAACACAAATGTGTCAATTGGACGTTCCCGGGGATGGTGCTTTTCGCGTCAAGTTTGATCCGACGGATCGCTGGCTCGTCAGCGGCAACATGGACGGTTCGGTGTGTGTCTGGGATTTAGAACACGCAAAACTGGTGACGCTCGCGATACTTCGAAAGTAGGCCGGATTGAGGCTTTGCGAAAATCCGGCAGCACGCCCACCAATAAAACCCTGCCGGATCGGCGTCGCTGACGCTCCTTGATACCGGGCTACGAAAATCCGGCGACACGCATGCATGCAACACCTGCCGGATCGGCGTCGATGACGCTCCTTGATCCGGCCTACGTTGATTAATTCGGTTGACGAATCCACAACCGTGGGCGTTCGGGCTGGGCCGGAGGCAACGGCGGCGCTGGTTCGACGGCTGGTTCATCCACCGAATTCGATTCATGAGTGAAACCGGCTGTGCGATTGCTGCTGGGCGTGATACGTGGCGCCGTTGCGAGAGAGTCGGTCGCGAGCTGCGATGCAGGCGGCGGCGAGTTCGTCGAAGCGGCAGAGGCATCCACGCGCGTCGCAAGTTCGCTGAATCGGCTTTCACGGGGATCGGTGTCCGCGCGGGCAAGTTGCTCGGGGTTGCCGACGAGTGGACCGTAGCTCGGCCGCGACATTGAGTAAGCCAGATCGCCACTCATCACGCTCGCTCGGTCGGATGCTTGGCGATCGGACATGGCCTCGGTTTGGTATTGGACGCTGGCGCTGTATCGTTCGGCAACAATCTGCGGGCGCGGAAGCGGCGTCATATCCTCGCTGTACGTATCAGGCATTTGGATGAACCGTTCGCCGTGCATCGGTTCGGTCACCACCGGCATTTGCCAGGGACGGCTGCCGATCACCGTCGCGGGCACCTGAGCCGGCCGATCAAAGTTCACTTCGACCGAAGAAGTATCCAGCGGGGTGAAAGTCGGACCCGTGGCACGAACCGATGCATCATGTGGTCCACGCTGATTCGGGACCCGTCGAAATGGTAAAGCGGCGAGTGTGCCGCCTGAGACGATGAGAACGCCCAGGGTTAAATTGCGCAAGCGATGACTCGACGGCTGGATGGGGAACGACAGCCGATCATCGTGCGAATCCAACGACTCGCTTGCGGGACGATCGGCAACCAGCTTCGTCCGTGAAACTTCAACACATGCTTCTTGCAAGAGTCACTCATCGGCCCGAAGCGTCACGAACTTGAGCCAGTCGAGAAAGAAATTCAAAAACGTCGGATTTCTCTGCCCCTGCCATCGCTCTCGCGATACGGCCGAGTCACTTCGCGCCGGTCGCGAGTGACTACTGACAACTCGCTGGGTTCCCTGTTACATTTTGGGGCAAACGAAATCTCACGATAGATCCCCCTCCCCCACCCGCGCGAGAGTCATGGAAGCCGGAATTGTTGGCTTGCCCAATGTAGGTAAGAGCACCTTGTTCAATGCGTTGACTTGTTCCAAATCGGCTCAAAGCGCGAACTACCCGTTTTGCACGATCGAACCGAATGAAGGGATCGTTAGCGTTCCGGACGAGCGTCTTGAGCGGATCACGAAGTACATTGTCCCGCAAAAAATCATCCCGTCGGCACTCAAACTCGTTGACATCGCCGGGATCGTGAAGGGTGCGAGCGAGGGCGAGGGGTTAGGCAATAAATTCCTCAGCCACATTCGCCAAGTCGATGCGATCGTGCAAGTCGTGCGATGTTTCGAAGACCCGGATGTGATCCACGTTTCTGGCAATGTGGATCCGCTCAGTGATATCGATACGATCGAAACGGAATTGATGCTTGCGGATATGCAAACGCTGGAGAACGCCTTGGGAAAAGCGGAGCGGACGGCGCGAAGCGGTGACAAGGAAGCCAAGTTGCGAGTCGCCGCGATCGAGAAATGCAACACGCATTTGAACAACGGCCAACCGCTACGAACGCTGAAACTCATCGACGCCGAAGCCCTTTCGATCAGTAGCTATGGGTTGATGACCGCGAAGCCCGTGCTGTACGTTGCCAATGTGGATGAGAATGATCTAGCGGGCGAAGCTGAACTGGTGACAAAGGTTCGCCAATACGCAGCGACCGCGGGTGCGGGCGTGGTTTGCGTTTGTGCCAAGCTCGAGTCGGAACTCGCGGAACTTGATGGTCCCGATCGCGACGAGATGCTCCGGGAAGTCGGATTGGTGGAACCGGCGCTCAATCACATTGCCCGAGCGACCTACCGTACCCTGGGACTGCAAAGCTACTTTACGGCGGGGGAAAAAGAAGTGCGTGCATGGCCGGTGCCGGTTGGCGCGACGGCTCCCCAGGCGGCCGGGGTGATTCACAGCGACTTTGAAAAGGGATTCATTCGCGCCGAAATTTATACACTGGCCGACTTGGAACACTACGGTAACGAGAAAGACATTCGACAAGCCGGAAAGTTGCGTGTCGAAGGAAAAGCGTACGTGATGCAGGACGGCGACATCTGTCATTTCTTGTTCAACTAGTTGAACCCTCGACAATTAACTCCAAATAAACTGATCACATGAATCGTGCGTTCGCGTTCTTACCGTTTGTGTTTTTGACGGTGGTGTGCTGGGGCAACTACGGGCCGCTGATGCACCACGGTAAACTGTCGATGGGCGATGCACTACGTCCATTCGTCGGTGTCGGATTTGCCTATTTCGCCATCGCCGTCCTAGTTCCGCTAGGGTTGTTGATGACCAAGGGCGAGAAAGGTGCGTGGTCCAAGGGGGGCACGATTTGGTCGCTCGTCGCCGGAGCCGTGGGCGCGCTCGGGGCGCTCGGAGTGATCTTGGCTTTCAATTTCAACGCGTTGCCGGTCTATGTCATGCCTCTCGTGTTCGGCGGTGCCCCCGTCGTCAACACAGTCGTGACGATGGCCATGTCTGGAACGTTCAAAGAGATCAATAAGATCTTCTTACTCGGTGTGCTTCTCGCCGCGATTGGTGCTGCCGGCGTGTTGTACTTCAAGCCTGGACCGCCCACACCCACGATGCTCGGTGCCACCACCAGCGCCGCGGAAGCGGGTTCGACCAGTGCCGCGGTGGAGGCACCGGTACCGGCAAAGAACTATCCGGGCATTTACGCATCTGTGATTGTGGCCGTGTTGAGTTGGGGGGCGTATGGCCCAGTCCTGCACAAGGGCCAGATGCTGATGAGCGGCAGCCGATTGCGTCCGTTTTTATGCGTGGGACTGTCGTACTTTTTTATCGCGGTCGCGATCCCGTTGGGCATCCTGGCCATGGTGAATACGACGGGCCAATGGAATCAAACCGGCATTCTGTGGAGTCTTGCTGGGGGAGCGGCTGGCGCGATCGGAGCGCTGGGGATCATCTATGCGTTCAACTTTGGTGGCAAACCCGTGTTCGTGATGCCGCTGGTGTTTGGATTCGCGCCAGTGATGAATACGATCACATCGCTGACCGAATCGCATGCTTGGTCACGCGTCGGTGGCATGTTTTGGTTGTCGCTGCTGGTCGTTATCGCGGGGGCCGTGTTGGTGCTCGTGTTCGCACCGAAGCCTGGGCACAAGCCCGCGCCGTCGGCTGCCCCAGCCGTGAGCTGATTCGATGGAAGACGCTTGGACCAAAGTACGTTTGATCGATGCGCAGGTCGCGCACTTGTGGATGGTACGTACCTTTCTCAAGCACGCCGACGAAGCTGAGGACGACGAAGAGCTCCGGGATGTCGTTCGCGATTTGTACGATTTTATTCTGGCGCTGGGACCGATCAGCGACGTTGATGACCCAGAGTCGTACTTGAAAGCGGTCAAGAAAAAGCTCTCCAAACTCGTGAAGCTATGCGCGCTTTACGAAGAGATCCAACCCGAGGTCAGCGGTCACACCAACTTTGTGATGGCGGCAAAGAGTTTGAGGCTATCGACCGACGCGATCGCCTCCATCATGCAGCGATAGATCATTGTTACGGTAGAGTCGCAGCGTAGGCCGGATCATCCCGTAGGCCGGATCAAGGAGCGTCAGCGACACCGATCCGGCATGCAGATTCCTTCCGGTTCTTGCCGGATCTTCGCAAAGCCTTGATCCGGCCTACGTTGATAATTTCTAAATCATTGTTTCACTGGTGGACACGTCGGTGAGAATCGTCTGTGTGCTAGGCAAGACTAGCCGAAAACAACAACCGCGTCCGGTTTCGGTATCATGAATCTCGATCCGACCACCGTGTTCGTGCATAATTTTGGCGCTGACGGGTAAACCCAACCCTGTGCCTCGCGCTCCCTTGCGCGATTCGAAAAGTGAGAAGACTTTGACGCGATCGTCCGGTGCAATCCCTTTGCCGTTGTCGATGACGTCGACCAACCATCCTTGTTGCGGATCGAATCGCGTCGCCACAAAGACTTTGCCGACCTCGTCCACGACTTCGGCGTCCGTTTCAAATTCGGCCGGCGAATCCTCTTGATCATCATCGCTGGGTGACTGATCTCCCGCCGCGTCGATCGCATTGGTGACCAAGTTCATCAGTGCGCGGTGCATCGCATCGGGGTCAAACATCGCCACTGGCAAACTCGGATCAAGATAAGAGCCGAGAATCACGCCCAACTCACTCGCCCGCGTCTGCATCAGCTCGACGACGTCGCGTGTCGTTTCGTTCAAATCAGCTTCGACGCGCTCCGGCTCTCGCTCTTTGGAGAACGTCAACATATCCATGACCAGGTTGGAGATGCGTTCCTGGTTGCGGTCAACAATACTCCAACCACGTCGAATCGCGTCCGTGTCTTGGCGTTCCAATCCGGCTTCGATCAGATAGCTGCCGCCTCGAATTCCCTGCAAAATGTTCTTGATATGGTGAGACAGGGTCGCGATCGTTTGTCCCATCGCCGCCAGACGTTCGCTTTGCAGCAGTGCCCCGTAGTAGAAGGAGTCTTCGATCGCCAATGCGGCTTGGTGGCCGATCGCGGTGATCAATCGCAAGTGATCATCGGTGAATCGTTGAGCTCGACCGCTGGCAACGATCTCGCCGGGCGACGTGTAGGTATCGACATAGAGGGCACCGACGATATCGTATCGACCTTGCAGTGGTACACAGAGGGCTTCACGCACTCCGCCTTGGACGATCGATGCGGCCGATTCGAATCGTGAATCATCGATCGCGTCACTCGTTCGCACACCTTCCTTGTGCTGGATCACATAGTCGAGGATCGTGTGGCTGATCGACATCCGCCCCATCGCTTGCAATTGTTTCGCGGTCAAATCGCTACGGTCACACCGTGCCGCGGGTCGCAATTGGCTCGTTTCGCTATCGCGCAACATCACGCATCCGCGATCGGCTTCGACCCAATCGAAAACCAGCCTCAGCACTCGATCGAGCAGCTCGTCCAAGTCGTCAGTCCGCCCGACCGCGATAGCCGTTAAGTACATCACTTCGAGGGATCGATCGGCCTCGCTTCGTTGGCCCGGGGGCGGTGGCGTCGGCGAAAATCCAGATTGTGAAAACGACGATACGATACGACTCGCGTCGACCGCTTGGCTACGGCGGACAATGTCGACGCCGTGAGCCGCCTCGAGCGCGCTGGGTTGACTCGTTCCCGTGTAGATCAACAGGGTGTTGCCAATCTCCAATCGATCGCCGCTGGCCAGTCGATGACGAGAAATTTTGACACCGTTAACGAGCGTCCCATTGCTACTGGCCAAATCGACCAACTCGTACGAGCTGTCGCTTGTCAACCGAAGTTCCGCGTGTGATCGCGACGCTTCGGTATCCAGCAATTGGATGTCGTTGCTCGACTCGCGGCCGATCCGCTGAACGGGACTCGAGAGCTTGAAATGCTTTCCCTGGTCACGCCCCCGAACCACAAATAACGAAGCCATAGTCCAACCAAGCCCAATGACGGGGCACACGCGAATTCGTTCCAATCGAATTGCTAAGATAACCAGGCTCGGTTTTCTTGGCGAGTGTCGCACCCTCCGCCACGTCAACGTTTATACTGGGTCGTCGATATTGAGTCGTCGCATCGACCGGGACCTCTCGATCGACTGGCCCCGCGCAGCAAATATGTTCTGTTTTCCCTTGGCACCAACGGTGATTGCCGTGATTCGATTGAACTTCATTGTCCTCGCGTTCGTGATGGAACTCACTTGGTTGCCTTCGATCGCCACGGCGGCCGACACGACGCCGCCCCAGGGCTTAAGCGGTTCCAAGCCGAACGTCATTTTGGTGATGACGGACGATCAAGGATACGCGCCCGTCGGTCGCCACGGTCACCCGTGGATTCGCACGCCCCACTTGGACGCGTTGCACGATGCCAGTACCCGGATGGATCGGTTCTTGGTCAGCCCCACATGTTCACCAACGCGTTCGGCGCTGATGACGGGACGGCATCCGATGCGTAACGGGATTACGCATACGATTCTCGAACGCGAACGTATGACCTTGAATGCCGTGATATTGCCTCAGGCACTCAAGACCGCCGGCTACGCGTCCGGCATCTTTGGCAAGTGGCACTTGGGCGACGAAGAAGACTATCAACCGCATCGTCGTGGCTTTGACGAAGCGTTCATTCACGGGGCTGGCGGGATCGGCCAAGCGTACGATTGCAGTTGCGCCGACGTCCCCGGCAACCAATATTTCGATCCGGTGATTCGGCACAATGGATCCTTCGTCAAAACACACGGATTCTGTACGGACGTTTTCTTTGACGCCGCCATCCAGTGGATCGAGAAACGTAGCGGTGAAGACGCCCCGTTTTTTGCCTACATCGCGACCAACGCGCCTCATTCGCCCTACATCGCCCCCGAAAAGAACATCAAACATTTTACCGATCTCGGTTTCGCGGAAGGTCCAGCGGGCTTTTACGGGATGATCGAAAACATCGACGAGAACATGGGCCGACTCGTCAGCAAGCTTGATGAGCTAAAACTGTTTGACAACACGGTGCTGATTTTCATGTCCGACAATGGACCTGCGGGCAACGGTCTCGGTCCGATCGGGAAAGCCGTCGGCAAAAACGAAGATGGCACAAAACTCATTTCCTACAACGCTGGAATGAAAGGTACCAAAGGATCGCCCGACGAAGGAGGCGTGCGCGTGCCGTTCTTCGTTCGCTGGGATGGCAAAATCAAAGCGGGCCAATCGATTGATACGATCGCCGCGCACATTGACGTTTTTCCCACGATTGCTGATCTCGCCGGCGCACCGCTGCCGCAGGGCCAAGTCGAGGGACGCAGCCTACTGCCGCTGTTGGCAAATCCAAACGCTGCCTGGGACGATCGATTTCTTTACACCCATTGTGGACGTTGGCCCACCGGCGCTGAACCGAACGAATACCAATACAAACAGTTTTCCGTTCGAAACCAGCAGTATCGCCTGGTTAACGATCGTGAGTTGTTTGACATGCAAGCGGATCCCGGCCAAACCAAGAATCTATATTCCGCCAAGCCAGAAGTCGTCGCGGAGATCCGCCAAGCGTACGATCAGTGGTGGAAAGTGACTCGGCCAATGATGGTCAATGAAACCGCACCGATGTCGCCGACCCGCCCCTTCCATGAACTCTATCACGCTCAACTCAAATCATCCGGTATCCCCGACTGGAAACCCTAGGCCGTCAGATCGGAAACTTAGACCGGAAACACGGAACCCCGGCAGCGGCGCTGCGGCATTGTCCAATTGCACTGCAGACGAAGTTGGCCATCACTTCCGGAGATCCAGATTCCAGCCGACTTAGCATCTTTCCGTCATCGATCAGTGCCGGTGTTTTCATCATCGAATTGCTTGACGACTTTCGTCGCTATCTCGCGGCCAATGGGGTGACGCTGACGGAGTTTTCGCGGAGCAACTCGTTTGCGATCATGAAACGCTGGACGTCCGTATTCGCGGTTCAATCGGATAATCTTTACGAAACACGGGGACTGAAGGCGGTCGATAAATGGCTCCAGACCAGTGATGACCAACTCATCTTGCTTTTTCTGTCGGCACGAATCACGGCATTTCCGATTTCAACAAACCAAAGGCCTTGTACCGCGCACCGTTATGCTGGTCGAGTCGTTGATCTTTCCTCCTACAACGAACTGGAGTTCGCGGTGTTCCCTGAGACATATGCATGGACCCTGATTCATACATATGAAGATGGTTCGTTGGGCGGTCCATTCTTTATCCGAAACGAAGCTGCTACGTCGTCAGGTGACAATAGGGAGCGGTGAACCGGATGGCTGCGTGCGACTTGAGCTGATCTTGAATCGTGCCGTGAATACTCATCCTACTTTTTCATCACCGCGTGAATGTGTTGATCCACGTTTTGCAATTCGTCGGGGATCACGGCAGTGACCGAATGTCCCTTCGCGGTGAACAAGTAGGCGTTCGACGCTGGGGAGTTTGGGAACGGGGGAACCGGCCAAAATCAGCAGTTCAAGCGACAAGTCGACAAGCCGTCATCGATCCCAGCACCCAAGGATCTTTCACATGATCCACTACAGATGCTTCACTTATTGATAGCGCGTTGCTAAGCTCGACCGTTGAACCGTTCCGACCACGTTATCGATTGCCCTTCCCGAGGATTCGACGTGTACCGATCGCTACTGCATGGTCTCCACATTTTCGTTTTCGCTATGTCGGTGAACGCAACCGCACAGGCCGCCTCACCGAACATCGTGTTTGTCTTGAGCGACGATGTGGCTCAAGGTGATCTCGGTTGTTACGGCCAAGCGTTGATCCAAACGCCGCATCTGGATCGGATGGCCCGCGAGGGCACTCGTTACATGAGCGCGTATTGTGGGACCAGCGTTTGCGCTCCCAGTCGCTCGTCGCTGATGACCGGTTTGCATACCGGACACTGTCCGGTTCGCGGAAATTTTGAAGTCCCACCCGAAGGCCAGTTGCCGCTTCCAGCCGGAACGACCACGATCGCCGAGGTCCTCAAGCCCGCAGGATATGCGACGGCTTGTTTCGGAAAATGGGGAATGGGATTTTTCGAAACCAGCGGCGATCCGCTCCATCAGGGTTTCGACCACTTCTTTGGCTACAATTGCCAACGCGAAGCACATTCATATTTCCCTCGCTATTTGTACGATGATCATGATCAAGTCGAACTGCCAGGCAACGACGGCAAGTCGATTGGCCAGACCTATGCGCAAACGGAAATTCAACAGCAAGCGATGAAGTGGATTCGCGAGCACGCATCGGAACCGTTCTTTGTGTTCTATGCTGTCACACTACCCCATGGTCGACACGAGATTGATGACTTGGGCGAGTATGCCGACAAACCATGGTCGAAACAGCAAAAGGCCTACGCCGCGCAGGTGACTCGATTGGATCGCGACATGGGCGAGCTCCTTTCGACACTCCAAGAACTCGGCGTTGCCGAAGACACCTTGGTCATCTTCAGCGGTGACAATGGGTCCTCGTTTTCACCGAAAAGCGAAATGGGCTCGCTCTTTGAACAGGCTAACAATGGACTGCGCGGATTCAAGCGAGACCTGTACGAGGGAGCGCTACGTCAAGCGGCGATCGCGTGGTGGCCTGGGAACGTGCCTGCGGGCCGAGTGACCGACGAACCGTGGGCATTTTGGGACATCATGCCCACCGCCGCGGAACTTGCTGGCGTGCAGTTTCCGAACGACGTCCCGACCGATGGCAAGTCGTTGGTTTCATTCTTGACGGGCGGCAAGGCGCCCGAGCGAGATTACTTTTATTGGGAGCTGCACGAGGGAAAACCAATCCAAGCCTGTCGGTTTGAAAACTGGAAAGCTGTCAAGAACGGACCCGATGCCGACATCGAGCTCTACGATTTGGCCGACGACAGGAGCGAATCGCACAATGTGGCAAACGTTCATCCGGACGAAGTCGCGCGAGCCCAAGCGATCCTGCGAGACGCTCATTCACCCCATGAGAACTGGCCGCTGACCGGCAAGCCAAAGTTCCGCATCGAATCGGAGAAAGCCGCGTGGGCGGCGACTCGCGAACGATTGAATCAATAGATAAGTCGCTAGGGCTTGGGAACGTAACGGTATTGGCCACCATTGTTTTGGGCGATACGACGCATGCGGCTCTCTCCCTCCTCGCTGTAATAAGCGATGGTGTGAACGATGCACATCGGCCCACCATCCCCAAATAGGTTGTTGATGCGATTCTTTTCCGCCAACAAGTCTTCGACCCGCTGGGGGAACTCGCCGTCGGAGAGCAAGAAGATCACGTCGGGCTTGAGCTTCAATGCGAATTCCAAAACCTCATACGGGTTCTTACCGCGATCCTGCTGAACTTGCAGTGCCCAGCGACGCAGTGCGAGCTTGTTTTCGGCCGTCGCTTCGACGCTTCGCGGTTCGTCGACCGACGGGTCAGATAGCCGCATGTAGTCGGGTTTCTCGTCAAAGAACACGACATAGAACCGTTGATTGGGTTTAAGAAGATCGATCGATTGCAACAATTCACGCCGCGCCGAATCAAAGCCAGCGCCCATACTTCCGCTGCTATCGACCAGATACACGAAGTGGTTGCCACCGCCCTCGACGCCGCAAAACTGGATCTTGGCGTCCGAAGCGGAACTCAACGACATGGCAGCCGCCGATGCCGCCGACGCACCACTGCTGAGCATGCTCACCGCGGGCGAGGGCGGAGCAGGCGATGCATCCGGTGAGAACTCGGCGACGGCTACCTCACCAATCGGACTCAGTTCGTATTCGGTTTCCGATTCCGTCGGTTCAGTCGGCTCTAGCTCCGGCTCGCTCGTTTCAAGCGAGAACGTTTCCATGGAGACTTCATTCGCTACAGTTGGCGAAGCCGTGATCGCGACTTGGTCCTTGGGACGCTGGGACGAGAGAGTCCAACCGGCCAACAACAAAATCACAATCGCGTGAACCACCGCGCTAATGATCATTGCCATCGGACGCGACTTACGCGTCGATCGATCGGCGAGCTCTGAATTGTCATCCACCGCTAATTCTTGGGCAGCAATACTCGCTTCGGAAGTGATCGCGGCTGCGGTAGAGGTCCACCCAGGCGACTCAAGTTCCGCTGAATCAAGTTCAGTTGACTCCGGCTCATGAGATTCAAAGTCCGTTGTCACGAGCTCATCAGTTTCGGCGCCAGCCACTTTCGCTCGAGGCGTGATCGGCATGGAATCGCGATGCGGCGGAGTGATCGGAGAATCGACCGAATCGACCGCGGGATTCTCCAGCATCGCGGTTTGCCCCAGATGATACCGCGGCCTCTCGGGTCCATCGAAACGCAGCCGAGGCTGGTCACGCGGGGACACGCTCGGCCCTCTCATGAGAACCTCTCGAACCTCGTCCCACGAGGTGAAACCATGCGGCGAGTGTTCGATCGACGATGGCTGCGACCGCGAACTTGATCGCGAAGGATTGATTACTAATCCTTCTCGGACGGTGGGACTTGTGATTGATTGTCCCGCGAGTTGCTTGGTCAAGCGTTCGATTTGCAACTCCAACTCTGCTGCCCGCGCATCCAACCGCGCCGCGGAAGCTTCTTGGCGGATTCGTCGCAGTTCGATCTTTAACAGATGCAGATTCGTTTCCGGCGATTGACTTGGATCAATTCGGTCCCGTTGATGGCCACTGGAATCAAGCGGACGAATGTCACCGCCAAAACCCTTCGGATCTTCGGTCTCATCTGGCCGATCTTCGACCATTGCGGTAGCCCCCTCCCAAGAACTGTGTTTCACGCTTCGTGACCACATTGTGAGGCATTTATCAGCGATCGCAAGAAAAATCGCGACGAAGTTTTCTGATCAGTCTTTCGACAAAATTGCCAGATTTGTTAAAGCTCGATCGAAGTTCAATTTTTGCCCCCAGGAATGGGTTTTGGAAATGCGTCGCAGCCATATCGCGGTCTTGTCACTATTATGTCTTTCCGCGGCCTCGAGCGGTTGCCGCCAGACAACCACGGGAATCGCCGGGACGCAATTGACGCCCGTGAGTCCACTCGCGCCGAACAACTCCTTGTTCCCTGCGCCGGGAAGCGGCATCGGTCCGATGGGCGGCTCAACTCGGGTGCCACCGCCACCGACTGGCTCCGTCGGAATGCCTGCCAACAATTATTTAAGCAACGGGGTGACGAGCCAAGTCAATCAATTTGGCACGTCTAGCGACCTAGCAAGCGTGCCGAATCATGGTGTGGTGGGTAGCGGCGTCCAAAACGCGGGATGGACAGAGACCGGCGCGAATGTCTCCCCAACGGCGATGAGCCCTGTCGGTTACAACGACCCGGCGTGGGCATCGAACGTCACTCCACAGACCTCGTCCCCGCTAGCTGCGTCTCAACCGACGATGAGCAATATGACCATGGGCGGGATGCAAGTCATCGATCTAACCACTTCGCCTCCGCCACCCGGCTACCCCATGGCCTACCAAGGGGCACCCTATCAACAACCGCTGCAATACCCGCAGGCACAATATTCACAGGCACAAATTCCGCAAGCGGCTTATTCGCCATCACCCGTGAACATCGCCCCCAGCTTGTCGCCTGCGCCGGGCAGCTACGACATGTATCCGTCAAGTGACGGTCGCGAAGCCGTCGGTGGATATGCGCCGCCCACGAATTTGGCGGTCGCCCGCGGTTTCACTGGCCCGGCAACAGGCTCGACCAACTCGGCGTTTGAAAACGTCCAACCCAGCTATCCTGCCGCAACTTCTTTCCCGCCAACGTCGGCAACATCGACCGTCGCCCGTTCAATCCCGTCGACACCGTTCGCCCCATCGACCGACCCGGCACCGCGAACCGCCGCCGCACCGCAGGACGATCTGCAATGGCGACGACCGGGCAGCAGCTTCTAGTTACCGTATTCGCAGAATGATCTACCGAGTCGGCGATTCGGGACTCAGCAAATCGAGCGTTGCGGCGACCATCGTTTTGACTCCCGTACGGATCGTCGGTTCAAAATCGGGGTAGTAAACTCCGCTGTGCAACGATGGCGGCGGAATCTCCATGGCCTTGTATCGGTCCAAGCGATCTTGGTTGACCGACCCCAATCCGTACATCAGGATCGGCACACCAGCGAGCCCATATTGGCTGAAATCTTCGCCGCCCATCGACGGTTCGGATGTTCCCACATTGTCCGCGCCAAGTGTTTCTTCAAAGACGCCTCGCAAATGTTCAGTGAGTTCAGCGTCATTCTTGAGCGATGGCGTTCCTTCGCTAAAGACGAGTGTCGGTTCGGGGGCATCGTAGCTTTGCGCGATCGCCAAAGCCTTGCGGCGAATGGCGTCGAGCAATTGTTTGCGAACCACTTCCCCGTAGCTGCGAACGGTTAGCTGCAAATGACATTCGTCGCCGATGATATTGTGCTTGAAGCCACCGTGGATCGAACCGACCGTGATGACGGCGGGTTCAATCGGTTTCACTTCGCGGCTGACGATCGTTTGCAACGACATGATCAAATCCGCCGCCTGAACGATCGGATCAATGGTCGTATTGGGCGCTGAACCGTGACCGCCGCGTCCTTTGACCGTGATGTCGACACTATCGACGTTGGCCAGAGCGTAGCCAGCCAGCATCTTGACGGAACCGGCGGGCGTATCGACGGCGACGTGAAGCGCTACCGCAAAATCCGGCTGTTCAAACTTTGTAAACAGTCCATCGGCAAGCATCGCTCTCGCACCGGCTCCCTTTTCCTCCGCTGGCTGTCCGATCAACATCAACGTGCCCTTCCAACTCTCGCGATGCACCGCTAGATACTGGGCCACTGCGACCAGGTTCGTCATGTGAACGTCATGACCACAAGCGTGCATCACGCCCGATCGGCCGCCACCGGGCATCTCCACTTGCACCGTCGATGCAAATGCAAGCGGTGTCTGCTCGGCGACTGGCAACGCGTCGAGATCCGTACGCAACATGAGTGTCGGCCCCTCACCATTCTCGAGGATCGCAACCAACCCATGACCTCCAATACCCGTCGTGACCTCATACCCAGCATCGCGAAACAACGCCGCGATAAACTTGGCAGTCGCCGCTTCCTCAAACGAAAGCTCTGGGTGCGAATGTAGCCAAACGTACGTGTCGGTTAGCGATGCCAAGTTCGCATCCAACCAGTCACCCACTGAGTCGCCGTCGCTCGAACGCTTTTCGGCTTGCGATGACCGGGACTCGGTCGTGCCAGCAACTTTCTTGTTCGGTCCCGTTGACTCGTCGGCGCGAGCGATCATGGTGCAGAGCAACAACAGCGTACCTATCCAACACCCATATTTCATCGAAGTTCTTTCATTCGTAGGGCCAGCGTTCAACCGGCCGGATTCAATGGCAAGGCAAAACGACCTTACCGGAATTGTTTCAACTTAAGCGTGTCATCGTACATTCAACCCTCGGAATATGCCGCCAACCTTGCTCTTCATCGGAGCAGACGACGTAGCCTTTCGGCCCTCGCCCCTCTCTCTTCCTGCCGAAGGCACCGCTTGCGTCATCTCGAACCATCGCTACATGGTGCGTTCCTTGACCTTACAGTCCACAATGCCGTCCGGCGTAATGATGTACGAATCGAGATCAACGCTAGAGGTGACGCGCGACCCGCTAAAGATCATCGATCGAGAAATACGAATCGGTTGCTCGACCGTGACATCCGAACCCACGACGCAATCAATAATCTTTGCATCGGGGTGAATAGAATTACGCTCGCCGATCAGGTTCCCGTCCGCAAGCAACTTCGCTTGAACCAAATTGCAGTTCAACAAGTCGGCTGGGAAAGTGAGATTCACGTCATCATCGATTGCGTTCACGGCTCTCACGACATAACCATCGTCGATAAGCACTTGAATCGAGTGCGTGATCTCGTATTCATCCCGCATAGCCGTGCGCGGGGTACGGCGGATGGCATCGAAAATGGTTAAATCGAACAAATAGACTCCGACACCTTTTAGGCGACAGGGCGCGATTCGTGGCTTCTCGATGACTCGCCTCACCACACCGTCGTCCCCCAATACAACTGCGTAATTCTTACTCATCGCTTCGGCGTCCGGCTCTTCTTTTACCGCAAGAATTGCCCCTCCGGAAGTTTGGTCAAAGGCAGCCAGCATGTCATCCAACCTTCCTCGTTGAAAGAATATATCGCCTAAGAAAAGCAGAAACGGGCCGTGGATGTGCGGCTCCAAACAACCAATCGCGTGTGCGATCCCAAGGTAGCTGGTTTGTTCCACATAGGTCAGCCGGACGCCAAGGGAACTGCCGTCTCCGAGCAGCTTCGATATCTCAAATCCTTTGTGGCCCACGAGTACCACAACGTCATGGATACCGAGCGACTTCATAATCGCGAGTTGATGCTCAATGAGCGTCATCTTGCCGATTGGCAACATTGGCTTCGGAAATCGTGCACTGAACGGAGCCATCCGTGAGCCCTTCCCAGCCGCCAAGATGACTCCCGTGGTAACTTTCTTCATACGCAGAATCGCTGGACTTTGAAGAGCGGGCCGTAAATGGTGGACAGAGGTTGACTTTGACGGTTAGGTAGTGTGCGACAGGTCGAACGGTTTTCCGCTACCACCCGGATAATCGTAACCGATAAATTGCGAGCATGCCAAATGCGTCGTCGCGAAAGCGACCGAGTATTTCGCTCGACCAGTCTCATTCCGTGATTTGCTTTACCTTGGATCTACGCTCAGCAGATCCAGACTGTCATCCAACTTCGACGCGTCATGAATTTGTTGACTCATGCTCGATTCGCACTCAGTCTCACCGCAAGCAGCCTCTGCTTGATGGGGTGTGCTGGCTCCGCGTTTCACAGTCAACGATCGCGGCAAGCGAATTTGGAGAGCAATCGGGCTAGCATTGTCTCCGAGCCTAAATCCGGCAGCACTCCGATTGACTCGGTCACGGGAAACACAACGCCCACTAGCGACAGCAACGCGTCATTGCCGAATGACAATCAAACCCGCGTTGTCGCCTGCATCGAGCAGGATTCCGGCGGACAATCAACACCGATCATCGCGGCTCAAGCGCTGTACTTGCCGTCCGATGATTTAGCGATAACAGGTTCCGGCCCCGCCAATCATCGCTTTCCGCAGGCATTGAATCTTGAAACGACCGAGCTTCGCACCTCGGCTAGTGCCGTGAGCGAATCCGATCAAGTCAATGCAGAAGGCCTCGCACGTCAACTCCACTGGATGGGCGACTACCAGATTGAGACGGGCGACAGTCTCGAGATCAAGTTTCGCGTCACCAAGGAGCTCAATGATATCGTGACCGTGCGACCCGACGGCATGATTTCGCTTCAACTGGTTGGAGATCAACCTGCTAAAGGATTGACGCCTGAGCAACTTCGTGAACAACTTCAAGCCGCTTACTCGAAGGACATCGTCACGCCAGATCTCGCCGTGATAGTACGATCATTTTCAGGCAACAGCATTTACGTTGGCGGCGAAGTGAATAGTCCGGTTCGTGTGCCGTTGACCGGGCGCGTTACCACGCTCAAAGCCGTGATACTCGCTGGCGGGTTCAAGGACACGGCGGACCGAAAACGAGTCGTGGTTCGACACGAAGACGGGACATGCTGCCAATACGATCTAAAAAGTGTGATCGAGTGCAAGTCAACAGGACAAGACATCGAGCTGCGACCGTACGATATCGTCTATGTCCCGAAAAGCCGGATCGCAAAGGTGAACTTGTTTGTCGAACAGTACATCGACAAAGTGCTACCGTTTTCACGCTCCTTCGGCGTGTTTGTAAGTCATAACACGGGCCTGACTGGCGGAATGGTCGGACCCTAGGCGGCGTCTGTTCGACGCGAGCGGAACTGGTCTGAGCGACCTGGCCGACACAGCGACTCTACCTGCATGCTGTGGGTAACTTTGACTCGACCATTTGCTCGAGCATCTGAGTCACGCGTCCACCAAGTGCATTCCAATCATACTGACTCTCCATCAACCGTCGTCCGGCGCCGGATACGTCTTGCCGAAACTGAGGCGACCGAAGTAGTTTGATCACGCTCGCCGCAAACGCTTCTGGCTGGTCGGCGATCAGGATGTCGGTGCCATCGGTCCAATCGATGCCTTCGGCACCAATTGTTGTGGACACCAATGGAGTGCCGAGTGCCATTGATTCGAGCAGCTTGAACCGAGTGCCGCCCGCACCACTTCGCAAGGGAACCACGCAGACCCAGGCGGAGGCAATGACTTCTCGAATATTGCTCACTCGCCCGGTATAGACGACGCCCGGTGCCTGCGGCGCGGATTCGTCGCTGGGGACCGCTCCCGTCACCATGAGCTTGACGTCGGGAACCTGTTCGCGAATGAGCGGAAGAATTCGATCAACCATATACGACACGGCATCGCGATTTGGCGTATAGGTGATCGAACCTGGAAAAATCATTGTCAATTCATTGGGCTGAGCCAGTCCAAGCGGGTACTCGTCGAGCAATAATCCGTTGGGAACAAATTCGAGCTGTCGCCATCCACAAGACGTCTCCATGAGATCGTCATGGTCTTCTTTGGAATTGACGAGACACAAATCGAAAAAAGGTGCAATATCGCGATGAAGCGATGCCGCTTTGCGCCATCGAGCCCGCCAGAGCAATCGTCTCCATCCGCTGGAAATCTCAGCGAGTCGTTGAATCGAAAGCGTCATCACCATCAAGTAGTCCAGCACGCAGACGCGATCTCGGTACGGTCGCAAATACGGTGTGAGCGCTGGCTCGCTAACGAGGATCACGTCGGGATCATGCAAAGTCATCATCCGTGCAATTGCCGAGGTCATCTCCGCAGACTCCAAATCAGCGACCTCCGAGGGCAGGCGCGACCAAATGCGACGTAAGGCCGGCGCCCGGCGTGGAGCGGGAACTTGCTCGACGAATCGGAACATCTCTCGCTCCGAAAACTCGACCCTGCTCGTTTCAGCAAAGCACACTAACGCCGTGTCGTGATGCCGAGCTAAATAGCGAGCCATATTCGCAGCACGCAATCGGCCGCCGTTATCTGCCGGGAAAGGCAATTCTCGGTGAATGACCAGAACACGCATAGGCGCTCGCTTTTGGCTTCAATCCAGGAAGTTATCCAGGTTGTCGGATCGACAAAAATCAGCTTGAACCACAATCCGACTATCCGGCTGATAATCCCCGCGCAATTTCGTTGAAACAAGCGGAGCGGCACATTATAGTCAAAATCCCACGAACCCACCTGCCCGGCGCTCCCTGCATACTCAATGGTGTGGTCCGTTTTCGGACATGTGTCGGAGAATTTCCCCGTACTCGCGTTTTTCGCTAAACGCACGCATCGTATGACTGCTCTCGAAGTGCCGCCAGAATCAAATCAAATTACCGCCTGGACCGGCTTGTTAGCTGAGTCAATGCCACTCGCGAGATTTATGCGTCGCTGGTGGTTGCTGGCGGTCGTCATGACGACCCTTTCGTCCGTTGTCACACTCGGCTACGTGCTGGTGAAGGGCGTGACTTACGAAGTGAGTGCCGCACTGCTCTACCAGCTCGGCCCAGAGTTGTCGCCGCCTCCAACAATGACAAAAGATCAACTGATGATCACTCGTCGCACGGAAGACGTGAACGACGAGATTGAGATTCTGACCAGTCCAGATCTGATTCACGACATTGTCGCCGACCTCGGCGAAGATTTTTTTCGCCCACCGCCACCGACGACAACGCTCGGCAAACTAAAACTAAGCTTCAATAACGCTGTCCAAGCTGTCACGGGCCAGATCAATGATGTGATGATCCAACTCGGGATGCGCCGAAGACTCACGTTTCTCGAGAAAATCGAAATTGCACTCGCCGAGAGCTTGGAAGCGGAACTGGTTAGCGAATCCGACGTCATCTCAGTGACACTTGCAACACCCGCACCTGATGCCGGTGAGCTCATACTTCAAAAACTACTGGACGCTTATCAGGAAAGGCACTTAGCAGTTCACCAAGAGCCCGCCGTCAAGAATTTTTTAGCCGACCAGACAGGACAACTACGAGCTCAACTCGAAAAAAGCCGTGGAACGTTGCTTGAGTTCCAGACGGAGAATGACTTGTGGTCGTCCATGGACCAACAGAAACTCCTACTTGAAAATCGTAGGACGCTGCAAATGCAGGTTTCCACGACAAGTGGACAGGTTGCTCACTTAACGTCGCTCGTCGCTAATCTTGCACGTTCCGTTGCTGATTTACCGGAAGTGATCGAATTGAGCATCTCGGAGCAGGCGAACCCGGCGAGAGTGAGTCTTGAAGATCGTATGGCGTCGCTCAATATGAATTCGGCCATTATTGAGGCGACGTATCGCTCGGGCACCATCGAGAAAACGGCCCAGGATCGACAAATGAGAAGCTTGGAAAGTGCTTTCGGCTCTGAACCAGCGCTTGTGCCGCACTCTCGAACCGAAGGTGTCAACGAAATTCGTCAGCAGTTGGTACGAGAGCACGCCCTCAAAGCGGCCGAGCTTGATGGGCTTCAAGATCAACTGATTGTCGAAACAACCCAACTTCAACACACCGACGAGTCGTTGAAAAAGCTCGGTGCTTCTATCGCAAAGTACCAACACCTAGAACGAGAGCACTCGCTGCTCGAACAGAAGTATGCCTTGTACGTCGAGAATTTTGAAAAAGCGGACATCGCCTCGGTGATGAATCTTGCTCGCATCTCAAACGTCGAATTGATTTCACCGCCGTCCGCGAGCAAACATCCTACAAAGCCTCGCCTGAAACTGGTGGCTGCGGCAGGTATCGCTTCTGGATTGGTACTCGCCTTCGTTATCGCCGTACTCTTTGAATTAAGAACCACGGCGCGACTTATCAATTCTACTCAACGCACAACTTAGTAACCTCGGCCGAAAGCATCAGCAAACTCAGGTTAACACGTCTCATGCGACTCATTCGACTCTTCTCTTGCCTTTGGAGTATCGCGACGTGACCTACACCGTCAAGGACAAAAGCGTTTTCATTACAGGTGGAACCGGAACCTGGGGCCAGGAGTTTACGCGTCAATTACTTGCTTCGGGTGTAAAACGGATCGGCATTTTCTCGCGAGGCGAGTACCGACAGGTAGAGATGCGACGCGCATTTCAACAACACAGTAATGTTTTCTACATGATCGGCGATGTCCGAGACGCTACAAGGCTAAGCGAAGCATCTCGAGGCTACGATGTGATCGTACACCTCGCCGCACTCAAACATGTTCCCGTCGTGGAGGAGAATCCGAAGGAAGCGCTATTAACCAACATTATCGGTACACAGCACGTGATCGACACTGCGATACAAAACAACGTTGAACGATGCCTTTACGTGTCGTCCGATAAAGCGGTGGATCCTCTCAACTTCTATGGCATTTCAAAGCTAGCGGCTGAACGGCTTGCCATGATGGTTAATGATGGATCGACCAAAACTCGTTTTGTTACCTACCGCGCGGGGAATGTTATGGGCTCGGCCGGTAGCGTTGTTCCGATCTTTCAAGAAACATTGATTAAGCATCAAACGATCAAAATTACTGATCCCAGAATGACGCGTTTCTTCATTGCGAAAGGCGAAGTGGTACGGATGGCCTGTCAGGCTCTCGTTAGCGCTGTCGGAGGCGAGGTCTTTATTCCCGCCATGAAGTCGGCGACACTACAAATGTTGGCAAACATCATGATCCGCAGACTCGCTAATGGAGACGCCAAAGTCGAAATGATCGGGATTCGGCCAGGCGAAAAAATACACGAGCAACTGATCAGTCGTGACGAGTGCCAACGCACGGTGCGAGTCGGTGACCTCTGGGTGGTCCTTCCTTACTTTCCTCGAACTGAACTGGCGGATCATTACGCCAGCGCACTACCGGTCAGCTTTGCAGAATACGCTTCCAATACATCACTCACTTTCTCTGAAGCTGAACTGGAAAATCTACTCGAATCTGAATCGTTCCTTGATTCTCCATCGAGCGAGAATGGTGGTACCTTGTACTTCAAGAAAGACAACTTCGAGTTTCACTAGAAAATGCCCATCAACTGGTGACTTACCGCCGTGTCCCTGGTTACCCAACGCGCCGATTGTCCGGCCAACAAGAGTGGCCGCGTTTCAAGCCTGAGGAGGCTGTTCGGCACCATCGAGGTTTGGGTGGGACTATCCCTGTCGTTCACCTTATTGGTTCGATTGTCGGACGACGCAGGCGGTTCCAACCTCTGGATGCTCGATCCACTGCTTAGCATCATATTTTTGCTGCTCAAGTGGGGAAACCAACGTTTTCATTTACGCAGTCGCTTTTCCCTGTCGCCAAGATGGTCCGTTGCCCTCTTCTTGATCATCGGCTGGTTAGGATCGATGGCCTATGAACTGTCGATAAGCGAAAACGGCGGAAGTTATGGAGGAATGCACGCCAAGACGATCCCATCATTCATTCTTGCCCAAGGCTCGTACGTACCAATGCTCCTTTGGGGACTTTGGCTGGTGAGATGCTACGGCTTGACGTTTCGCGATTTCTTTTTTGTCGCGGGCATGACTTGTTTCTACGAAGCTGCATTCTTTGGCATCCCAATGATGTTATCTCCGTTATTCTTCCTCGGTCCCATGATTCTAGCCTATTACTTCGTAACTTACTCTCGTTTCCTTTCAATGAGTCTGCTATTGATCGACGAGCGCCAACTTTGGAGAGAGCACGTGCGCGAAATTTCGTTTATCCGAAAACTTGCTCACGGAACGCTGATGGGCATGGGATGTTGGATCATCTTCGCCCTCTGGGGCGAAGCGATGCTGTATCTATTCAATGATTTCGAAGCTTACCCATGATTGGAATGACCCAGCAATGCCTACAAAACTGTCGGTAGTCATGGTGAACTACAATGGCGGCCAACTGGTGTTGGACTGCCTCGATTCTCTTTTCAATTGCGTTCCCGCTTACGACTTCGAAGTCATCGTGGTAGACAACAAGTCGGTTGACGACAGCACTGAAAGAATACGAAGTGCCTTCCCCACAGTGAATTTGCTTCAAATGGAGATCAACGAGGGATTAACCAAGGCGTTCAATCGTGGAGTGGCAGAAAGCTGTGGTGAATATGTGCTGTCCTTGGATAACGATACGATCGTTTTGCCGGGTTCGCTGGATGCAATGATCGAATTCGCAGATCGCACTCCAGGAGCGGGTGCGTGTGGAGTCAAACTAGTCAATCCAGACGGGTCGGCTCAACACACTGCCCGCCGCTTCCCTCGCGTTTCGAATGCCATTTTTGGCCGCGGGAGTTGGCTAACCAAATGGTTTCCTGGAAATTCGGTATCTCGAAGCTACCTTATGTGTGACGAAGAAGCATCGGAGCAACCTTATGAGGTCGACACACTATCGGCCGCCTGTCTGATGGTTCGACGTCAAGTAATCGATGAGATTGGACCTTTGGACGAGTCGTTTTTTGTCTATTGGTGTGATACGGATTGGTGCTTTCGCATCAAAGAGGGCGGCTGGAGTATCTACTCGATTCCCAGCCACCAGATCATTCATAACGAGAACTCACGAACAAAACATCGCAAGGGTCGCCGAATTCGCGGCGTGATTGACTTCCATCGCGGTGTCTACCGCTTTTACCGTAAGCACTATGTTCGGTCCTCTTGGAGTCCGATGAATGTGATCGCAATCGTGGGTCTATCTTTACGTGCTGGATTATTGATTGCAGCCGATGAATTCAAGCGTTGGATGCCAAAGCTACAGCCAAAATCGGAATCCTGAGTCGTTCGCGAAGCATTTACTTACGCATTTCAACATCGACCACGAGCATTTATGAGCAAGCAAGCAACATATCGTCGCGCACTCGTTACGGGAGGCGCCGGTTTTATCGGATCGCACCTGTGTCGCAGGCTCCTCCAAGCAGGCCTGGAAGTTGTCGTACTGGACGATCTGAGCACGGGCTGCAGAACGAAGCTTGATAACCAGTGTGAATTTGTCGAAGACGATTTAAGAAACCCATCCGCCGTCACATCTGCATTGCGGGGTGTCGATATCGTTTTTCACAATGCCGCACGTGTAAGTGTCCGTGCGTCCAATGAGCGATTTGTCGAAGACGCGGAGACCAACGTGATGGGCACACTCGTGCTCCTCAAAGCGATTGCGTCCTCCGGAGTAAAGAAGCTTGTTCTAGCATCATCTATGGCTGTGTACGCCGACGCGTCAACGGCGGACCCTATTGACGAAGACCATCTCTGCCGGCCACTTTCACCCTATGGTACCGGCAAGCTCGCAACTGAGCTCTACGCGATTCAGATTTGTGTTGCAAACGGCATTGACGTAGTACCCCTGCGATACTTCAACACC
The DNA here is from genome assembly GCA_041741195.1 of Pirellulaceae bacterium. GTDB lineage: Bacteria > Planctomycetota > Planctomycetia > Pirellulales > Pirellulaceae > JBBSJZ01. The sequence continues at coordinate 62,335 of JBGSKM010000114.1, read as the reverse complement.
TACGGACCGGGGCAAGCATTCACACCTTACGTCGGTGTGGTTACGATCTTCACGACCCAACTGCTGCAGGGCATCGCCCCAACCATTTTTGGCGATGGCAGTCAAACGCGTGATTTTGTGTCCGTGCACGATATTGTGGAGGCCAATGTTTGTGCCATGCGAGCCCAAGTTACCGGAAAAGTGTTCAACATTGGATCGGGGCGAGGATCGACGGTGCTCGATGTGGCCAAACTACTCGTGGATAGAATCGATCCGAAAGCTTCATTGAAGTTCGGCCCAAGGCAGCCCGGCGAGATATCCAATTCGGTTGCCGATATTCGCCGCGCATCCGATATCCTCGGTTACGCACCCAGCGGTTGCTTTGCCAAAGATGTGGATGGAATCATCGCAAGCGTACGAGCGAGCTTGAACACACTCACTAAGAATGGGGTGAACGGTTGATGTCGGAGACCGTCAAAGAGAAAACGAGGCAAACGGGGCCGAGCAGCAGCCGCAGGAAAGTGCGAACGATCCTTGGAATCCGTGCTTGCGACTGTGGCATCCAGGGACCCGAAAACTTGATTTTGGCGTTAACAGACCGACTCGCCCAACGTGGTGTTCGTTATGTCGTCGTCAACCTTTGGGATGGAGATCCTCCGCGCGTTGCACTCCACGAAGAGATGGTGCTGCGTGGTCAGGAAAGTCATGTTTTGCAAACAAAATGGGGCATGAGCCCGGCCATCATTTGGAAACTTGCGAGAGCCATTCGTGACATTCAGCCCGATGTATTGCATACGCATGACGTCAAAGCGGAAGTGGCAGCAGTTGCTGCACTCATTGGCCGTCGGCGCCCGCTCGTGGGCTCGTTCTATGGCCGATTGCAACTCGCATCGTTGTTCCTGCAAATTGCAGACATTACACGCTTCGGGCTATTTCGCTGTTATGATCGTGTTCTGGCAAATTCGGAGGCTCAGCGTGCAGAACTCCTGCGCTATCGTGTACCCAGCAGATTGATCGATCTTCTTCCTAGCTTTGTGGACACATCGCTCATTCTTCCCCCGACGCCCCCTGAAAGACTGGATGCTCGTCAGGCACTGGGGATTGAGGGCCCACGCATCGTCTTGTCGACCATTGCAAGGCTCGCGCTGAACAAGGGGCACACGTACATGCTTCAAGCCATTCAAGACATCGCTAAGGACCATCCTCAGGTTCTTTATTTGATTCCCGGCGAGGGCGACATGCACTGGCGCGGTGAAGGTGGACTACGAGGCGAACTGGAGCGTCAAGTTCAGGCGCTCAAGATTCAGGAGAATGTCCGTTTTCTTGGATATGTGGAAAATATACAAACTGTGCTACGCGCTACAGACGTGCTTGTGTCGCCTTCCCTGCTCGAAGGAATGCAAGTTGCTTTGCTCGAAGCGATGGCGACAGGATTGCCTATCATCGCGACGAATATCGGCGGCACGCCCGATGCCGTCGTAGATGGGGAAACGGGACTGCTTGTCCCACCTGCGGATCCGCACGCTTTGTCGCTCGCCATTCGTTCTCTCATCAGCGATCCTGAGTCCATGCGATCCATGGGCGTGGCTGGGCGAACTCGAGTTGTCCGGCTTTTTGATGCTCATGTTGTTGCAGACAACTTTCTTTGCCATTGCGAAGAAGTTGCAAGTCTTTGACCATCACGCAATCCCGAAAAGAAGCTTGCCTCATGAAAGTCGGTGTCTTTCCAACGATCGTCGGACGTCAGGGGGGAGGCGTAGAAACGTACGAAATCAATCTCATTCGCGGACTCGCCGAGATGGGGCGCGACCCAATGCACGTGTTTTGCCTGAGTCAGCAGGCAGCCGACTCGTTGGGTATACTGCGACCCAACATCCATTTCGAAATCCTGCGTCCGAAATCGCGATGGCTTAGCATTCCGTTTTCGCTACCTCCGGCGATCAAACGCAGCGGTGTTGACCTCGTGCACGCTACGTTCGTGCCGCCGTTACGTAGTTCAGTGCCCCTTCTCGTTTCAGTTCATGACATCTGTGTGCATACACATCCAGAGCTTTATCCAGCAGCTATACGTTGGCGTCTTAATACCCTGCTATACAATCGGCTACATCAGTTCGACCATATTCTATGTCCAACAGTCACAACTAAAGACTTACTGGTCGAGCAGTTTCGAGTTCCCGAGAGTCGCGTGAGCGTTAGCCCATATGCTGTCGACTCGCATTTTCGCCCAGTCCATGGCGACGAACTTGATGGAATTTTAAGTGGTCACGGGATTAACCAGCCCTATCTTCTTTTTGCTGGAAACCTACGCGTGGGGAATAAGAATTTGATACGGCTACTGAAAGCGTATCATAAGTTTCAAAAGGCAGGCGAGAGGGATGTGAAGCTAGTTTTAACCGGGCGGCGATCCTGGCGATCGAAAGAACTTGATGCTGCAATCGACAAACTTGAGCTACGGGAGTCAATTATTGAAACGGGTTGGTTGCCGCCAGAACATCTCCCGGCTTTATACAGTGGAGCAACGATGCTTTTGTTCCCAACACTCTGCGAAGGCTTCGGGTTACCGGCACTTGAATCCATGGCCTGCGGAACGCCGGTGCTAACTTCGAATGTCTCGTGCTTGCCCGAGGTGACCGGCGGGGCTGCCTTGCTTGTCAATCCGCTTGACGTCGACGAAATCGCCGATGGAATTATACAACTGTATCGTGATGTAGCGCTGCAATCCGATTTGCGCAAAAAGGGACTTGAATGGGTACAACACTTCTCATGGCAACGCACTGCACACGATACGACAGATGCGTATCACCGCCTGCTATCAAATATGTAGGACGAACGGCAATCGGTAGTGAACGTGCCGGTCCATCCGTGCGTCGCCGGATCGCTTCAAAATGAAGTGTCTCGACAGGCACGTTCCACACATGGGACATTTGCAATCACCTCAAGGGCTAGTAGACTGTACCTCCAATCGAATAGAGCGACTGAGGCGAGTAACGCGGAGGTCGAAGCGAGTTCGTTACTCACTATCGATGCATCGCCGTTGTCAGACCTTGCTTTTCGATCGATCGAGTCTCATGGCATGACCGACAGCACTTTACCGCTCCTGACAATTGTCATCCCAGCATTGAATGAAGATGCGGCGATCGGGGCGATCATCGAACGATCGATTGCTGCTCGCGAGACCATTTGCAAGAGTGGAAACATTCGCGACATCGAAGTGATCGTAGTCAGCGATGGCTCAACGGATCGAACTGTAGAGATTGCGAGTAACTACGCTGAGAAAGACGATCGCGTGTCGCTGATCGAGTTCAAGACCAATCGAGGTTACGGCGCCGCGATCAAGGAAGCGTTTGCATGCGGACACGGAGAGCTGGTGGGTATTCTTGATGCCGACGGTACGTGTGACCCGACTTTTTTCGGGTCGCTATGTTACGAGATCCAGCATCAGTCGGCCATCATTGCGCTCGGCTCGCGCATGGAGAAGGGCAGCCAAATGCCGACGATACGGAGATTGGGAAATCGACTCTTTGCACTGCTATTAGGCTTTCTGAGCGGGCAAGCGGTCACCGACACGGCGAGCGGGATGAGAGTGATTCGTCGCGACGCCCTTGCGACACTTTACCCGCTTTCCGATGGCTTGGACTTTACACCGGACATGAGTGCGCGCGCACTCATGCAGCGCATGCCAATGATCGAGATACCGATGCCTTATGCTGAACGCGTCGGAGAAAGCAAGTTGCGCGCGTTGCATGACGGCATGCGATTTTTGAGGGTGATCGGTGACGCTTTGCTGTGTTATCGACCCTCTCGTCTACTGCTGTTTGGTTTCATGACATGCTTCGTTCCAGCCATTTTGCTCGCGATCGGCCCCGCTGAGCTCTACTTACGACATGGATACTTGCATGAGTGGATGATCTATCGATTCATTGTGTGTTGGCTTCTCGGGACCATCGGTTACTCGCTGATCTCTACGGCAGCCGTGATAGAAGAGCTGTTCTCCTCCGTGACACACCGAAAATGGAGAAGTTTTTCAGAGCAGCTTGTGCATCGCGTCTTTTCAACCAAACCACTGTTGATGATTACTGGTAGCTCCACCGTTATAGCTCTATGCCTTGTGTATCAAGGCATCGTCGAGCTTGTCACCACCGGTCATGTTACGATCCACTGGTCACGTGTCATCGTATCGGCCTTCTGCGTGATCGTAGCTGCGCAGTCCATGCTCACAGTCGGACTGTTACGTGTGATCGGGCTATGGCGCCGTTCGCGCCTTCTCCCGCCAACGACGGAGTGCTCGATTCGTGGAAAAGAATGAAGATCAAAACGACCGGTTGGAAACGACATCCTCTGCTCCGTCCAATCGGATCGAATCCATACTCGTCTGGCTTTCACAGCATGCAAGAAACGTTGCAATCTCGCTGGCAATCGTCAATGCGATGGCGGGCGCCTTTTATTCTTTTTGGCTAGGCAACCATTTGCCCTATGTAGATGAAGTTGACTACTATGCGATCGCGACGAATATCGTTTCCCTCGGTGAGTATACGAACGACGGAATTGAGCCCAACGGAGATAGAGCACCCGCATATCCACTTTTGCTCTCTGCATTCGTTGCACTGGGAGCAAATGTAGCCATTCTTCGAATAGTCAACTTTTTCATGCTGTCACTCACCATTTACTTGCTCTACCTGATTTGTCAGCGCCAGCAAGATTCATTGGCCGGTGGATTGGCAGCAATTCTCGTCCTCGGGTATCCCGTTCTCTTTTATGCGGCCGGAACATTGTTCCCACAAACGATGGGAGGAATGCTGTTCATCTTGACATTGTTCTTGCTGTCGAGGGCGGAGACTTTGCTCGGTTTTGCACTTGCCGGGCTCTCTGCCGGGTTGCTTGTCCTGACAATCCCGATGTTTCTGTTTGTGATGGTCGTAGTAGCCGGGTGGATGCTTGTTGTACGCGCAAACCAGAGAGTAGCCTCCGTCGTCGCCGTAGCAATCTCCGCGATGCTGGTAGTTTCCGCCTGGACACTACGCAACTACCTTGTTTTCAATGCATTTGTGCTTGTCTCAACAGCCGGAGGAGCAACTCTCCTATGGGGAAACTCGAGCGAAGCTACCATCGGAAGTTCGGAGGTCGAGTTTCTGGCAAGATCCTACGATGAATCCGCAGGTATGGATGCAGTAGCGGCTAGCAAATACAAACGTGAACTGGCATATAAATACATTCGCGAGAACAAGGTTGAGTTTCTAGGATTCTACTGCCTCAAAGTTGCTAACTTCTTCAATTTCTATAACGAGCACTATGCGAAATCTGAAGAATCAGCTTTAAAAACTGTCATCATGGCACTTACCTACTGTCCGTTGCTACTCATGCTAGCGGTGCGAATCTTCTTGCGGCGAACGTATCCACCTTCGCAACTCGAGTGGCTATTGATTGCCATTTATCTTACAACGCCGTTCGTCTATGCTTTTTTCCACACGCGAATTCGTTATCGATTGCCATATGATCTAGCTTTGATTGCGATTGTTGCCATGTTTCTTTCACAATGGGTCGCTCTGCGCTGGCGGTGCAAAATAAATCGCCGACATGCGACAGAATAATCGCTCGGATGGATCAAAGTGCATTTTCTTTGATGATTGCGGTGCTACTGGATCTTCGCTCCACCTGCATGAGAGCTCCAGACAAACCAAAAATTAGCCAAACGTAGCGAAAGCTGACAACAAGCGGGTATAGCATCATTGAAGCGGCGAGGCCGATTAGTGCAATGAGTAATGCAGCGGAAACGAGCGCCAACTCGTCGTCGCCATGTTCGCGAAAGGCAACTGCCAATTGAAAAAGACTTAACGCAGATTTAGCAAGCAAAGTAACGAAGATAGCTAGCCCAACCAGTCCCATTTCGACACCGATCCCAAGGTAGTCATTGTGGAACGGTGGTGGCTCAACATCCTTTGGATCTGGGATAAGGCTTCCATAGGTACTCTCAGGCCAATTCCATCGACCTTGCCCGATTCCTACGCCGAAAACCGGATGAGCTGCAATGATCTCGATACCGACAGGAATCGCCCTTAGCCGCCACGCTCCCGTGTTGACAGTTTCGGTCGACTCGTTTGACTTTAGATCGAACATAGTTGCCAACCGCTCTCGCCAAGGCGTCCAACTTGCGAACGTAATCACAAGGGCTATCCCCGCTATGGGCAGAAGCGCGAGAAAGCGTCGATGGTCGATCACCAATCCCGTGCATACCACCACTAATGCGGTCGTCAGCAGCGCACCTCGTGTGTAGGAAAGTAGATGAGCGACAGCGAAAAGGGCCAATATCGCCAACATCCCGAGACGAACGGACCATCGCTTTTGACGTACCATGATGAGTGCAACGAAGGGTGCGATTGTCTGCATGTAGAGTGGCAAATAGTCGGGGGTGCCCACAATACTGTCGACGCGAAACTCACCACGCCATTGCTGCAAGTCGAATCCTGTCTTTCCGCGGTAGGTGACCGCGTTAACTCGCAATGCATCAGCGGTGGTTGACGCAATCCAAACAAAATGCGTTTTCCATTGAACCAGCGCAATCAGCCCTGTCACCACTCCAGCGGCTATCATCAAGTACACGCAATTGAGAATCTTTTTACGATCGTCGACCATTACCAGAAGAAGCCAAACCAATGAAATGTTCGAAAGAAGCGAAAGCACATGCGACGCTAGACCTGTATTTGTCTGCGGTTGGATCGCAGATGCAATAGTCGCAAGTCCGAAAGCTAGGCACAACGCAAGTATGGGATTGTAGGGAAGTAATCGCTTACCGTTTAGCAACAGGTAGATCAGCGATGAACCGGTCGTCAGCAGACCCAAATAGCGAAATGCGCCGAAAGGCAATTGGACGATCAGCAGAAACACGACAAGATAGACACCCGCTCGAGGATAAACAACGATCACTAGCCCCCCGGTGATCGCCAATAGGTAGCATAGAGCGTAGAGAGGGTTGGGAGCGGCAAAAAGCAGCGCCACCCAAATACCTAAGGTCGCAATTGCAACAAGCCCAATCCGATGGATTAATGCATAGAATTCAGAAGGTAGGCTTGACATGCTCTTCATTTACACGTCGACGGTCAGTATCTGTGACCGGCACCAATCGATCGTCTTGCTTAGGCCATCTCGAATATTTGTCCGAGGATGCCACCCCAGTATCCGTTTTGCCTTCGACCAATCAGCCGTGCGATCTGTGTCGCCTTCGGGTCGTGACGCATCGAAACGCATCGGGATGTTTCCACCAACTAAATCCACAATCGTTTCAGCAATTCCACGAATGGATTCGCTATGCCCGGGCCCAATTTGGATCACACCCTGGTTCATGCCGGATTCGACGATGCTTACCAAGGCGTCAACAACATCGGCGACGTAAACGAACGCACGTCGCTGGTTACCAGAGCCCCAAACGACAAATTCTTCATCTGGGTAACGAAGGGCCTTTCGAATCAACGAAGGAATCACCTGCGACTTCTCCGGCGACATCTCACAACATGGTCCGTACACGTTGTGAAACCGAAGTATGCCTACATCAATCGCTTTCTCGTTCTGAGCGAGCTGACATTCATACTCGCCCATGAGTTTGCTCCAGCCATAAGATGACTCTGGCGAGGCAGGATACGCGTCCTCCTCCTTAAAGGGCGGTGGATCAAGGCGATTCTGCATCTCGGCGGGATAGCTACACGCGGTTCCGACATAAACATACTGCGCCACATTGGCTTCGATCGCGCCACGCAACATATTTGAGTTCATGACGACATTTGTACCGAACAATGACAGCTGATTGCCGAATACATAATTGATGCCGGCTACCACGTCTGCTAGATGGAACACTAGGTCTTGACCTTGCGCGACCCGTAGGCAGTTTTTAAAATCGACGAGGTCAAGTTGAACGAATTGGGACTCCAGGTCGATTAGGGGACAACCATCGACGAAGAGATTCGACAATTTGCCACGCCACAAACTATCTGCGACGGTCACTTGCGCTCCAAGCATGACCAAACGACGAACTAGATTGGCGCCGATTTGGCCAGCTCCTCCGGTGACTAGAATTTTCTTACCATTCCACTGTGACATGAATTAAATCACCTGCTGCAATACGTAGCTCAACTAACAATCACGCTAAATTTCTACCTCGGTCGCATCGGAACGACCGACAGTGATCGTAACTATTGTGTATTGGCGTCGACGGACTTAACACCGATATTACTCAAAGCTACAAATCCAGAACCAAGCTCGCCGGAGTTTTCTGTGTCATACCTCACGGGATTCGCTGGGGGGCGGCCAAAGATGTCGCACCCGTCGCAAGTCGTGCGAACATGACCAACGCTTTTTTCATTGCGGAATAACGCTCGCCCACTTTGGTAAAACGCATTATTGTAAAGCTCAAGAACGTTGATTGACTGGTGAGCATTTAAGTTGGCGAAATCTGTTTGCTGGCGTGGTACGATACAACAAGGCGAGACGCCGCCATCGGGATTGATGACGAACGATCGATACAGATAGAAACATGGGCTCGGTTTGTTCTTTTGCGAAAACTGCTGTTCCGTTCCATCACTGTCCGTACGTCCCTGGATGGCCTGTGGAAACCATTCCTGAGCCAATTCTTTGCGATTGGGAGCGTCATAGGGAAGGCCGACCGGGATGAATCGCAAAAGATCAACCCCGAGCTTCTTTGCCATGCGTTCTGCCTCAGGGATTTCGTGCTCGTTATGACGCATGACGATGAATTGCCACTCAATGACCGGCGTCTTGCTTCGTCGAGCGCGTCGTCTTCGAAGCAGTTCCGCCAGATTTTCCATCACTCGATCTAAACTCCCGCGAACACGGTACTTTTCGTACGTCTCCTGAGTCGTACCGTCCACCGAAGCGATTAGGTACTCCAACCCGCTCTCAAGAATATTGTCGAGGTCGTCTGAATCGAGTTTGACGAAGTTTGAACTCAGGTTAGTGCCAACGTTGCTACGTTGCGCATGTTCGATCATTCCGTAGACGTTCTTATTGAGGAGTGATTCGCCCCAGTTATGCATGTTGACTTCGAACAAGTACGGTGCAAATGGGTCAAAGTAGCGCTTAAAATGCTCTAGGGAAAGCATTGACTGAGGCCGACCGAGATCGTTTCGTCCTGTCGCGCAAAGTGGACAACGCAAGTTGCAATAGTTGCAAGGATCCAAAAACAATATATAGGGGTGTCCGCTGACACGGACCCGGCGCATTTTGCGTTCGAATTCAACCCTAACCAGGTTTGCCCACTTGCGTGGTGTCCCATGCTGCCAAACGCTCCGTGAATGACGCTTATTTCGAGTGTACTGAGGAACTCGTGAGAGAAATCGTTCGGCCAATGATTTGATGGGCATGGAGCACCTGCCTTCCGGTTCGAATTGCGTCTAGGCTCGTCTGCGGGAATCGCCTCGCCAAAACTCAACTTCCGCTTGGGGACATCTCCCCGAGTCTAAGATGCATACCCCGAGCGTGCAACAGAAACCCCGCGATCGGGGAGTTTTTTTTGAGTATTAGCCGCGTAACACCCTCGGTGGAATCCGTTGGTGGCCTATCCCTGCTGGGAGAGGTGAGTTTCGATGGCTCCCAGTTCACTCGGTGACTTTGTTGCTAAGCGAAACGCTGCTGTCTGCGCTAGGCACGTTTTCAGTATACCAAATGCAGTCGTTACCGCGGCGGCGCCGATCGCACCATGACGAGGAATCGCTAGTGCAAACGCGAGCAACAAAAACGGCAGAAGAATCAGGTCCACCGTCACCAGAAATCTTGGCCGAACAAACATGAGAAACGAGACGGTAAGCGGAAACGAAGTCATCCCAGCCAAGGTCGCAGGGAGCAGAATAAAGATGATTCGTGACGAGGGTGCAAATGAAGTCGGTAACAATAGATCAGCAATATATTGGCCGCGGTAAAGTACGATTGCATACCCCAAAACGCTAAGCACTCCCAGTACTAACTGGACCCGGCAAAGTAAAGGTAGGAATGACCCGTCGCGGCAATAGGGCATCACTTTTGGGCTAAGTATCACGCCCAGATATGTCCCCAATAAAATCGGGATCGAAGCAATCGTTTGCCCCGCAGCGTAGAGGCCAACTTCATCGATCGAACCGAGCGCGGTCAATGCGAAGATGTCGATACGAGCGATCACCGACGAGACCACTAGAGTGCAGAAGAACCATTTGGCATACTCGAAAAGTTCTCTTCGTGATCGATGCCCAACTTCCCCAGGAAGCGTTCTCAAGGAGATTTCTGAAACAAAGTAGAACACGCCACAGGCGAAAATCGGAGCGACTGCAAACCATATCAGCACATATCCCAGGCGCACTGGCTGGTTCGTCCTGTTGGCACAATACACGAGGATTGCGATGCCACCGAACTTGATGAGTATTTGGATCGCGTCGAGCAGGCCGTAGCGAAGAAAACGGCCTCTTATTTGGAAATGCAAAAGAGCCGAGGAGAAGCACAGCACCCCAAGTGCGGCGGCACATGTGAGCACGATCAGATACCAGTCACCATCGCTGTGGAACAACAGCTTGCTAAGTGGAATGGACGCCAGCATTAAGACCAAAGAGAGACCGCCAACAATCCAGAGCTTCAATTTCAAGGCGGCCTGCTCGATCTGCAGTGCTCGGATCGGATTCGACGCGAGATGGATAGGAGCGAGGCGGATTACACCCATATCGATCGCGGCGCCGAACAGGCCCTCGGACAGCAAACTTAGAGCTGCCAAGCAGATCGAGTAAATACCGTATGCATCCGGTCCAATCCACTTCATCAAGCTGACATTTAAAGCTACCAAACAGACTCCACCGACCACTTTCGGTGCGGCGACACAAACGAAATCGATGGTCGAGCGAAACGATTTCATTCAAGTGTTACTCTCGCGAAGAAGTTGTTGCGACAAGTGTAATCCGACGACGACGACCGCAAGCCATGCGCTCGAGCCGGCGCACCCCTGCAAAGATAGAGTTAGCCTTTGTTCACTATTGACTCGCCCCCCCTGTCGAATAAATTGATTCTCCTTCATTGGGTGGCTTGCACCTAGTGGGCGTAGGCCTAGGCGACGGAAACTAGCTTGTGTAAATACTGCCTCAGGGGAGCAGAAGAAAATTCTACAACCTCACGACAGTGCGACAGCGACGGTTCCGCCCAAATCGGCATCCGTCGATGAGAGCCTAGCGGCGTCCGAGTTGATGCCGCCGGACGACATTTTAGTGGTGACGAAGGATTCATTTGCTGAACTGTTATGCGATTACGTTGATCGACTTTTCGCAATTGGTGTATTGATCATCGCTTTTCCTTTGATGATTCTAATCGCCACCATCATTCGGCTTGACTCATCGGGCAATCCGATCTTTACACAACAGCGTATTGCAAGGGTGCGAGGCTGTAATAGGCAGTCGGCCGACGTTTCTGGTTGTGATGCTTTCGTACCCTCGTTCACCATCTATAAATTCCGGACATACCACGTCAATTCTGCTGAACTTGTTCCCGAGCGAGCACGGTTTGAGTTTGCCCCCGAGACAATCGATCACGTTTGTTTGCAGTTGAAGGATGACCCGCGAATCACTCGAGTCGGACGATTCCTTCGTCGCACATCTCTCGACGAGCTGCCCAATTTCATCAATGTGATGATGGGAGACATGCGGATTGTCGGGCCACGTCCAGAAGTCATCGAAATGTACCGCTACTACACGGCCGAGCAGAAGTGCAAGTTTAATGTGAAGCCGGGAATCACTGGCTTGGCTCAAATCAACGGGCGTGGAAAACTAGAGTTCAAAGAGACCGTGGATTATGATGTTAAGTACGTTCGAAATCGGTCTTGGGGTTTGGACCTGCGGATCCTATTGAGAACGTTTCGAGTCGTCATCACTGGCGACGGCTCGTACTAGCCGTTTTGTAATTCTCGACGACACTATGATATCGGAATGCTGCCGTTCGCTTACCATTTCTCGATTGACGACTCCTTTGATTGCCTGTGGCGATCATCGAACGGTATACTCGCGGGCGATCGAGCGAGCGAAATCGACCTATTAGCGTTCTTTGATGATCTTCATCATCAGTTCGACGCGAATATCGATGTATATTTGTTTTTTCAACAGACAAGTGCTGACCGAGTCGTTTCGCTCAATGACATTGCATCACGAACTAAGTACTTCCAGGATCGCGGGTGGCTAAGGTTCGCGCCCCACGCCATCGACAAAGCGACGCCTCCCTATTCTCAACCTCCAACGGAGGCAGGGGCCTTTTACGATTTGGCGTCCGAGCAAATTGATCGTATCACTGGACCAAACCGTCACAGTCGCTGGGTACGGCTTCACTACTTCTCTGAGTGTTACGAACTCGCACCATTGTTGCGTTCACGGGGAGTGGAAGCGTTGCTCACCACGGACAAGCCAGTCGGAAGTTATCGGCTGCCGCGGTTTGAGACCGAGCAATTGAAGCGTGAAGGCATATCGCAATACGCGGGCATTCACTTCGTAAGATCGCACGTTCGCATCGAGAATCTTGCGAATCGGTGTTTGAACGACGATCAGCTCGATTCTGAGCTGGATGCAATCTGCGCGAACTCGCCGTGTGCTGTGATCCTGACACATGAGTATGAACTGGTTCAGCCGGAGGTAAGGGAAATGACCTATCGTGTCTTTTCATGGATTCAACGACGGCAACTTAGCTCTATAGCGGACTCGAAGCTGAGACTAAAGTTGCTTGATCTGCCCAATTCTTTTCCGTCTCAAGCGGGAGACCGTCGATGATAGTGATCAGCGGTGGCGGTGGTAGACTCGGGGAGGCGATCGGGCGCGTGATTCCAACAGCCCTTCGTCCGACGCGTGCCGAATTCGATGTAACCGACCCTGCTACCATGCGTGCTTACCTCGAACGTTTAAGTTACCCACCCAGCTATTTCATTCACGCGGCTGCCATGACGAACGTACGTGTGGCTGAAACGGAGCGTGATCGATGCTGGGCTGTCAATGTTCGTGGAACCGAAAATTTAGTCGGTGCGCTTCAGGAGTTTTCGCCGGCTTGTAGTTTTGTCTACATCAGCACCGCATGTGTCTTTGATGGAAACGTTGGCGATTACACAGAGAGCGACGTCCCGAATCCCAAGAACTTCTACGGCTTGACAAAGCTTGTTGGTGAGTTTGTAGCAAAGCAGATGCGGACGCACCTCATCGTGCGTACAAATTTCGTCGCTCGGGACAAATGGCCGTTCGATCGAGCGTTTGTCGACCGCTTTGGGACGTACTTGTTTGCGGATGACGTTGCTTTGGGTCTGAAGGACCTGATGGCAGCTCGCCACCAAGGACTTGTGCACCTTGCCGGCGATCGAAAGTTATCGATGTACGAACTGGCTCGGATGACTCGTGACGATGTGGGCACAATGACGCTAGCCGACGTCGATATTCCACTGACGGCGAACATGTCGCTCCGTAGCACCCGAATTGCTACGCGTCGCATCGGTGAACTTCTACCATCAACTTAGTTGCCGTGTAACCTGTGAGTTCCCCAATCGAATCCGATCAGTCAAGTCCGCCAAACTTTTGTGGACAGCGGGTCCTTGTCACGGGCGGCAACGGGTTCATTGGCTCACATCTCACGGAGAAGCTGGTCTCACTGGGCGCTCATGTCACGGTCATTGACAGAGGCGATCATTACCAAAGCAAGAGTTTGGCCGCTGTCTTTGATCGCATTGAGTATCTGCGACATGACCTGATGTCGATTGATTTTGATCACTTGGCTACAACAGGTTTTCATACTGTATTCCATTTTGCAGGAAGCGCGACAGTTCCTGGCTCCGTGGACAATCCGTGGGAAGACTTTCAGATGAACCTAATGGTTTCGCTGCGGCTGATGGAAAGCTTGAGAGTACGCCAGCGCCAATCGACGGCCCTTATTTTGGTTTCTTCTGCGGCGGTCTATGGCGATACGACCACGGCACCAATCGGAGAGGACACGCCTACTGAGCCAATCTCTCCGTACGGAGTTAGCAAATTGGCGATGGACAGATATGCGGAAGTCTTCGCGAGACTTTACGGTTTGCGGATCGGAGTTTTGCGACCATTCGCGGTCTACGGCCCACGGCTGCAAAAACAGGTAATTTATGATTTCATGCGAAAGCTGAAATGCAATCCGAGACGTCTCGATGCGCATGGCAATGGGACACAACTCCGTGATTTTTGTTACGTTTCCGATGTGGTGGACGCGGCCGTTGCAATTGCCACCCACGCGCCTCTCAAGGGCGAGGTCTACAACATCGCCAGTGGGGTAGGAATTAGTATTGGAGAAGTACTCGAACTGCTTTCCGAACGTCTCGGTGTCCAACCGGTAATCCACTGGAGCGGCACAGTTCGTCCGGGCGAGCCGCAAAAATGGATCGCGGACATCACGCGCATTCGATCGTTAGGCTGGGAACCTCAGGTCACACTGGAATCTGGACTGGATCGGACAGTGGAATGGTTCACGCAAGCTGATTTCGAACCGACATCGAGAGTGATGCACTAGTTTGACAAGGTCGACCGATTTGGCTTGAACCTGGTAATCAGGATTCTCAGTTTCGATCACGTTTGCGTCCAATAGCCGCCCGACTCTGGCACAGAACGAAATCCGTCTCCCGGATCGGTGCTGCTCAACTGATGGAATTGTGCCTAGCCCAGGGATACCTTAAGGCGGATCATCTTGTTGCACGGGTGTGCTGAGCCAGTTCTCCAGTGGTTCGTAAGTTCTCACGAGCGAGCGAATCTGCACGCGACTGTCCGCTGGGCGCACACATTGCTCACGTCACCCTCTTCAACCCAATCGTCTGGACGCGTGAAAACCGCATTCAGAGTGCTTGGCACATCACGTGCGATTGTAACATTCAAATGCTTGAATGTGTGAATCAAACATTGGCTCATGAAAAGCCAAGTTTGAGACCTTGATGGAAGATGAAGAAACCATGCCGTATCGCTTGCTTGCTGCGAAGGAGCTCGCCGAATTTCTGCGGGCATTGGCCCATCCACGCCGAATCCAAATTCTCGAAGAGCTGCGCAAGAACGAGCTAGACGTGGCTTCGCTAGCGGAGTTAACCGACCTTGCTCACTCAAGTGTGTCACAGCATCTGATGGTGATGCGTGCCCACCGTGTGGTTGTCGAACGTCGTGTAGGCCGAAGAGTGCTTTACCGACTCCGTTCAGAACAACTTGCGGAGTGGCTGGTGCAGGGGATGGAGTTCTTGCGTCCCATGGATCAACAGGCCGACGAAGTCCGCAAAGCGATCAAGAGGGCACGGTCCAAATGGACGCGGTAGTCGTGTGGTCGGTGTGACGGTTCTGGCTGATTCTAAATGCGTGTGCGACGGGGACAGATTTACGATGCAATTGAAAAACGATGACGGTAATCGACCACCAATGCAAACGACTCTCAGCAAACTTTGGCATCATGTTTCCGAGGCCGACATCCTAGATCTCATGGAAACGGATTTGGATCAAGGACTGGGTCTGTTGGAGATCGAGAATCGGCAAGAGCGATATGGCCCCAACGCGATCACGCAGCGCAAGGGTCAAGGCCCGTTGGTCCGCTTTCTTCTGGAGTTCAACCAGCCCCTGGTTTACATCCTACTGGCCGCCTCGCTGATTACGGCGATTCTGCAAGAGTGGGTCGATTCCGGCGTCATTTTAGGTGTCGTGATGGTCAACGCCATCATCGGTTTTGTGCAAGAAACGAAGGCGCTCAAAGCAATCGATGCGCTCGCTCGGGCGATGACCAGCGAAGCGACCGTGTTGCGTGCGTCCAAGAAGCAGCGGGTATCCTCAGCCGAACTGGTTCCAGGCGACATCGTTTTCTTGCAGTCGGGCGACAAGGTGCCCGCCGACCTAAGGCTGCTGGTTTGCCGCGAGCTACAGATTGATGAGTCTACTTTGACAGGGGAATCGGTGCCAATCGAAAAGCACGTCAAAGCGATTGACCGCGACACGGTCTTGGCTGATCGTCGAAACATGGTTTATTCGACGACGCTTGTCACGTACGGGACAGCCACGGGAGTGGTGGTAGGCATCGGCGACAACACAGAGATTGGCCGAATATCAGAATTGATCTCATCGGCGGAAGTTTTGGCCACGCCGCTTACCCGCAAGATCTCGCATTTCAGTGGCATCCTGCTGTATGTCATTCTTGGCATGGCCGCGGTGACGTTTCTGGTTGGGATCCTTCGCGGCGAATCGGCGCTGCACATGTTGATGGCTGCCGTGGCGTTGGCCGTCGGCGCGATCCCGGAGGGTTTGCCTGCCGCCGTCACGATTACATTGGCGATTGGTGTCGGCAAAATGGCCCGGCACAATGCGATCATTCGTAAACTCCCAGCGGTCGAAACCTTGGGTAGCACCACTGTGATTTGTTCTGACAAAACGGGAACGCTCACCCAGAACGAAATGACCGTTCGAGAGGTGTTTGCGGGGGACGAACGATTTGTCATTTCCGGCGTCGGCTACGCACCCGAAGGCGATATCTCTTTTGACAAAGTCCCCGTTGATGCGAGCAATTACCCGGTTCTCCTGGAGTGTTTCAAGGCGGGACTACTGTGCAACGATTCGACGGTCGCGCAAACCGAACAGGGCTGGCAGGTCGCCGGCGATCCGACCGAAGCCGCGTTGATTGTCTCTGCGCGGAAAGCCCGACTGACTCCCGACGCGATCATGCGTGAGCATCCCAGGTTGGACGCGATCCCATTTGAGTCTCAACACCAGTACATGGCGACGTTGCACAACATGGGACCGGGCAGGGCGCCAGTTGCCTACCTGAAGGGCTCGGTCGAAAGCATCATTCAGCGCTGCGACAACATGCTTAGCGGAAGTAATCATCGCTCAGCATTGGATGCCTCCGTCGTCGAGCAACGAGTGGATGAGATGGCCGCCGCGGGCTTGCGCGTGCTCGCGTTTGCCCGATCGGAACTTCCCGTCGGAACCAAATCGATCGAGCACCAGGACGTTGCGGGCGGACTCAGCTTTGTCGGGTTACAAGGAATGATCGACCCGCCTCGCACCGAAGTGATTCATGCGGTCCGCGCCTGTCATGACGCCGGGATTCAAGTGAAGATGATCACTGGAGATCACGCCGGAACGGCTGCCGCGATCGCCGCCCAAATCGGTCTCGATGGTGGTCCATCGAACGGTGAAACGACGGCGATTCGCACCGACGGCGTGCTTACCGGACGAATGCTGGCGGAACTCACGGATGCGGAATTACTGGAGGTTGTCGACCGGACCCTGGTCTTTGCGAGAGTCGCACCCGAGCAAAAGCTACGCCTTGTCAAAGCATTGCAACACCGTGGCCATATTGTGGCCATGACCGGCGACGGAGTGAACGACGCACCCGCGTTGCGGCGAGCCAACATCGGCGTCGCGATGGGAGTGACCGGAACCGAAGTCGCCAAAGAAGCCGCCGACATGGTACTCACCGATGATAACTTTTCGTCGATCGAAGCGGCCATCGAAGAAGGTCGAGGCGTGTTTGATAACTTGGTCAAGTTCATTACCTGGACACTGCCAACCAACATCGGCGAAGGGCTCGTGATTCTCGTCGCGGTTTTCATGGGCGCGGTGCTTCCGGTCTTGCCGGTACAGATCTTATGGATCAACATGACCACGGCGGTGCTTTTGGGATTGACGTTGGCCTTCGAACCGAAAGAGCCTGGAATCATGCTGCGTCCGCCACGTGACCCGGCAAGCCCAATACTTTCGCCAACACTGATTCTTCGAATCCTCCTCGTTGGCGCCATGTTGCTAATGGGCGCGTTCGGCTTGTTCAAGTGGGAGTTAAACCACGGCGAGAGCGACGCGGCGGCGCGAACGGTTGCCGTGAATGTGTTCGTCTTTGGCGAGTTGTGTTATTTATTCAACTGTCGCTCACTGACGATGTCGATGTTCGCTATCGGCGTTTTCAGCAATCGTTGGCTGCTGCTGGGAGTGGCAGCGATGTCGGCACTTCAAGTCGCGTTCACCTACGTTCCTTTCATGAACCGAACTTTCGGAAGCGCACCGATTGGAGCGACCGAGTGGTTCTTGGTTCTAGGAACCGGAATGCTGATCTATTTCGTGGTTGGCATCGAAAAATGGCTGCGGCGTTGACCGTCGGACGATTCGGGAAATTTCACGATTGGAATATAACAGTGGATCGTTCTAAAGACATTGTATTGATTGATGATTGCGATCGATCGGCGCTGGCTCTCGCGGCTGGTTTAGCTAAGCAAAATCATGCGAGGCTGACCGTCGTGCAAGGTCCCGGAAATGCCGGACGAGTTGCGACATATGCAACTGGGCGAGAAGTCGCTCGATTTGCAGCTGTTGTCAATCAAGGAGTGTGAATCAAGATTGCAGCACTTTGTCGAGCCGCTTAAAGCAGATGGTGTGCGTGCATCGAAAAAGGTTCTCGTCGGCACTCCCTTTCTCGAGATTATCCGCGAAGTCCGGGCAAACGAGCGAGACCTGGTGATGATGTCCGCTGACGGCAAAGGCGGCTTGTCGCGACGAATTTTTGGCAGCACACAAGCGGTACATCCACAAGCATGGACAAGACATGCCGGAGATTCTGGATTGGCAATGGCCCGCTTAATCCAGATCGCTACCTCGTCCGCGCAAACGCATCAGTCCTCCGCACCGAGGGAAAAGTCCATTTGTGCCATCAGTTGATCGATCGCCGAAACATCTACATCCTCGCCGGACGAATCGCTCATTAGAGAGTCCAGCTGTTCAGCTAGCAGCTGCAAACGCTTGGTCGTTTGTTCCATCCGCAGCGCCGACTCTTCGTCGAAGGATTGTTCTAACGAACTCAAAACGCTCGTTGGAGACAAATTAAGCAAATCCGATTGTCGCATTGCATCGATGATTGTCAGCGCGTCAAGCGCAGTAACTTGTCCATCTCCGTTGACGTCGAGAACCGAATCCGGATCGTCGATCAATTGCGAGTTCGAAACACGATTGAGCCGATTGATGATTTGCAATGCATCCAGAGCAGAAACGCGACCATCGCCGTTGACGTCACGATTCATGGGGAATTCATCGCGTGTTCCGGATTGAGCCAACGTGCCGTTCGGGGTTGAGTTTTCAACTTCACCTTCCGCGTCGCCGTCGATTTCGGGCAACTCATCTTGAACTTCGACGTCCTGGATAGGGCCTCCGATCAGTGTGTCCGTTCCGGCGCCACCTACTAGCGTGTCATTGCCAGCGTTGCCATTGATGTGATCATCGCCGCCGTTGCCGTAAAGTTGATCGTTGCCGTCGCCGCCACGTAGCAGGTCGTCACCTTCGCCGCCTGTCAGCAGGTCGTTATTGTCGCCACCGCTGAGCGTATCGTTTCCGTCGCCTCCGCTGATGGTGTCTCTACCCAGCCCGCCGTCAATTAAATCATTGCCGCCGTCCCCGTCGAGAAAATCTTGTCCATCGTTTCCGTAAATGCGATCGTTTCCGATGCCGCCGTGGACCGTGTCGTTGCCAACACCACCGTAGAGACGATCATTTCCGTCACCGCCTTGCAGCGAATCTTTACCGGCATCTCCGTAGAGATAGTCGTTCCCTGCGCCGCCGCTAAGCGCATCGTTACCCACGTCACCATTGATGACATCACTTCCGGCTTCGCCATCGATGGTGTCGCTGCCAGCGCCGCCCAGCAGTATGTCATTTCCGTTGCCACCAAGAATTGTGTCTTCGCCTGCGTCGCCATATGCCAGATCGTTGTCGTCGCCGGCGTCGATCCAGTCATTTCCACTACGCGCGACAATCGTATCTCTACCCGCTCCACCGATGATGGTGTCACTACCACTTCCGGCGTAGATCACATCATTGCCCGCACCGCCAACTAAGATTGCCGGGATACTGATCCCGTCTCTCAGGGAAATCAGATCATTGTGTCCACCGCCATACGCTTCGATACGACTGATGTCCCCAGGCGAATAGGTTTCGGGAGTGACACTGTTTAGCAATACCTGCAACTCGAGTCCGTCCGTGCTGCGAGTGAAGAAGATACGGTCACGGCGAGGAGTGCCACCAACTGCCAATACGCTTTGACCTGGGTGGGCTGGATCGTCCAGCAGTAACAAGTGATGAGCCGCAATCTGTTTTTGCAGCATCGTGGATCCACCGATCGAGTCGATCAACGCGACTACGACAGTGTAGTCACTCGTCTCGACGAAGGCGTGCGATGTGGTAACGCGAACCCCTTCTGGGGTGACTTCGACGAATCCAACCGAACTCGTTCCGTCGCCCCAATCAATCGTCGCCGTATAATCCTCACCGTCCAAGCCGACAAATGTCGCACTGACGTCAAACAACTGCTGAGTCACGACGTCCTCGGGCGCAATGATCGTCGAGAGAGTATTCAAGTCGTTGACGATGATCGTGATTGTCTCGGAGCTACTCTGTGAGGGCGAGCCATCGTCGGTGGCTGTAAAGGTCAACGCATAGCTGCCATGCTGGGTCTCGCCCGGCGTCCAACTGAACTGTCCCGTCGCCGGGTCGAAGGTAGCACCAGCGGGTAACGGCGAAACGCTTAAAGTGACGTTGTTCGGTGGGTCGTCATTGCTGTCCGCGGCGGTGACGACAAAGCTGAGCAACTGCTGCTCGTTAATTGTCTTGTCGCCGATCGGCGTGAGGATCGGCGGATGGTTCAGCGTCACGTCAGCAATCGCCGGTCCACCTTTACCAAAGATCACGCCGTTTTTGACAAGATCGTTGTCACCACGGCTACCGTCGAGTAGATGCAATATGACGCCTTCTCCGACAAGTTCCATACCAGTGTCCACGGCACTGTCGCTATCGGTCTGCGAGCCAAAGAGGAAGTTGTACCAATGATCGACGGAGTTGGCGGGCGTTGCTCCGTAATTGTAATAAACGTTGCCAGGATTGATGCCGTCGATTTGGAGGTCGGCCGCCTCTCCCACCGGCAAGTACTCGATCTTGAACGATAGAAAACCTAGCGGAAACGACACACCATTTGGTTGCATCTCATCCGTGGTGGTAGAAATGGATGCGGACAGCGCCGTGCCTTCGGGTGATGTGACGGTGAAGAAGCCGCCGTCGATCAAGTTAGGAAGGGTGACGACGTTCGACTGGTACGAGCTGCTGATGGTCCACAGAATGGTTGTAGTATCGCTGCCGCTTGGAGTCGTTGCGGTAATTAATGACTGAAATCGGGCCGGCAGTGAGGCGAGTGGCGAAATCGTGCCGCTGATGATTCCTGTCTGCGAATCGATCGCCAATCCAGTCGGCAAGTCCGTAGCGCTGAAGGTCAGTTGGTCGCCCAGTGGACTATAGGTGTAGTCGGCGATTGAAAAATCAATCGTCTCATTCACCAACGCATACCAAGGACCTGGTGAATAGATTTGAACTGTGCCTGGGACCGTGACGATCCAATCAAAGGAAGCTTCGCCAGTCCATCGTCCATCGGTTGCGGAGATCTGCACCTGATAAGGCGACGCCGCAGCCGCGCCCAGGTCAATATTGCCGTAGATTTCGTACGAACCTTCGTTCGAATAAAGCTGTAACCCTGGCGGTAGTCCGGTCACTGTGTAGGTTAGCGGCAAATCAAGCGAATTGAACGCGTTGATAGAAATGTAAGCGAAGTCTCCCTCATGCGAAGTCTGGGTGCCGGGGTCGTTGACTGAGATGTAGTTCGCAAACCCTGCAGCAAAGATTTGCCAAGCGAACGTGATCTCTGCCTCGTCGATGTCATCGCTTGCAGTGACCGTTACCTCCGTCGCTACCGCGGCGGAACTGATCGTACCGGTGATCAGACCGGTCTGAGCGTCGATCGACAGACCCTCTGGTAATCCCGTGGCCGAGAAGCTTACGGTGCCATGGGCGAATTGAGTTTGAAGTGGTCGGCTGATCGAGTCTCCTACAACCGAAACCGTGTCGCCCAGATTCGTTATCAACAGGCGAGTGACCGTTGGACCACCTCCCAGTTCAATGACGCCAGGTTCGGCCAGATTGAAATCGCCGCGAGCATCGTCAACCAGGTGCAAAACGATATGTCCATTGGGCAAAAACTCTGCCCCCGTGGTGCTGGCGTCGTTGGCATCGGTCGGTTGTTGGTACAGGAACTGAAACCATCCCTCCGGTTCGCTTGGGCTGGGACCATAAACGTAGAAGCTTTCCCAGGCCTTGGTCGACGATGGTGTCATGGTCACATTGACCGCGTCCCCGGGGTTCACATCTTCAACGCGCAAGCTGAGATATCCCGAGCCAAAATGGATCCCCGCAAATGGAACGACGTAGGGATAGACATCAAAGGGCGAACTGAGCGAGGCGACCAAGGTCGTACCGATCGGTGACGTGAGCGTCACCGTTCCTCCGTTGATCGTGTCGGCGAGCACGACAATATTTGCCGCCGCCGAAGCAACTTGCCATTGAAATCCGACGCTTGTACTGCTAGTGCCATCAGAAGCAAACACCGACACCGATTGATTGGTTGAACTGGAAGTCTGTGGACCCACGGTTCCCGAGATCTGGCCGGTGACCGGATCGATCTCAAGTCCCAATGGCAATCCGGAAGCGCTGAATGATATGGGACTGCCGAGATCGCGGAGCACCGGTACGTCCAGACTGATAACGTCGCCAACTAGGGACGACTGGTTGCCAGGGCTAGCCAGGACGATCGACGGATGGATCGTCCAATCAAAACTCATCGAGTAATCGTAATTGAAGACGGTGCTATGGAAGGTGACAATCGAGTGATAGGGAGAATGAGCGTCCGCAAAATGATCGATGCTGCCTTGCACAAAACCCGTAGTAGTATCGTAGCTTAGGCCAGGGGGCAAATTCGTAACGTCAACCGTGATCGCGCCGCTGTTGAAATCGGGTATCGCGTAAATTCTTGTGGATACAACGTCACCGACATTGCTGGTGCGGTTGAAAATGCCCTGAGGAGTAAATCCTGGAAGGTTCTGCCAGGTGAAATTTGTTGAAGCGGTTCCCTGTGAACTACTGGCCTGAACCGTCACGTTGAACGTGAGATACTTCGAGGAGTAATTTCCGATCGTGCCGGAGATGACCCCAGTTTGCGGATGGATACTTAAGAAGCTGGGCAAGCCAAACGCCGTATACGTCACCGGGGCCGTTGCGTTGATTACCTGAATCGGCAAACTGATAGGCACCGACTCTGGTGTGAATTGATTGCCTGGATTCAGCACCGCGAGCGATTTGATCACGTTCCAGTTGAATGATCGGCTGGCGCTATGCGCGCCGTCAGTCACTTGAACATTGACGAAGTAAGGTGACGTCGTTTGCGCGCCATCGGCGATCGTACCGCTAATCAGGCCAGTTTGCGGTTCGATGCTCAGGCCAGCCGGCAGGTTCGTTGCAGAAAAGGCGAGAGTTCCGCCATAGGTGTACGATGTTTGCACTTGCAATTGAATCGGCTCATTGGCCTGGGACGTACGATTGAACAGTGGCGACATGATCAGTCCCGGCAGCGTACTCCAAAAGAACGACGCGGACGCGGACCCCGTGTCATCGGTAACCGTCACCGCGATGTTGGTAAACTGATTCTCGGTCAGCGGCGTACCCGACAGCACACCGGTCAGCGAGTTGATCAGGATGCCGTCGGGGAGTCCGGTTGCCGTAAACGTCTTCTGTCCAAAGCCGCTTGCGGAGCTGAAGTCAACGGGGGTCATCGGCGTCCCGGCTTGGCTGCTGAGCGACCCCGGATTGGTGATGGTCAGTGCAGAGTAACTGCCGGAAGATTCGAGATTCAGTGCCTGGCCGGTGACTCGCGGGGCGATACGACTGGGCAGGTCGATGACGTCCGTTCCGGTCAGCATGCCGTTCTGATAATACAACGTGTCGATCCCGGCTCCACCATCCAGGTTGCCCGCCAGCAAACCTGTTGGTTTGAAAAGAATCGTGTCGTTCTGGGAACCGCTGACAATGGAATGCATCCCGGAAAATGTGATCGTCTGGTTTAGTTTTCCGGAGTTCGTCCCGTTGATCAGCCATTGGCTGGCGATATCGGGACCGACAAACGTACTGGCACCCGTACCAGCGTCCAACGCGAGCGTGAAGTTGCTGCCGCTGATCGGCACGGGATTCGAAGTCATCCCGGCTACATTCCAGTCGTCGCTCGATAGATGGTTGAGCGAAACGGTACGTGGCGTCGGATCGATGGAGCTATTGAATCGGATCGCTGCTGGCGCGACCGAAGACCCTTGAGCGGCAATCGCAATGCTGCCCAGCAATGGCCGCATGTCTCCCGTGCTGCCCGAAGCATTCGCCGACCTGGTGCCCAGATTGAGTTGCGATCCGGGCGCGAGATCAATCCCCAAAGGATTCGTCGTCGCGGAGACATTCAGCCTGAGGTTACCGGGCGCGATGTCGGTAGTGATCGCGGGAGTATCGGTGACGTTCAGCTCAGATGAAGAACTCTGAAATGCCGTCAATCCCAGGAATGTGAGATTCGTATTGTCAGCTTCGTAGTGGACATAGGGATTGGCGCTGGCCTGAGAGAACGTGCCGCCAGCAATCCGGCCCATGCCGAGGTTGGTGTTGGATGTGTCCAGAAAATAGATATCGCTGCGCTGCGTCGAATCAAAGGTTAATTCTGTGACTTCATCAGGTCGCGCGGGGTCTGGGATGACCTGTATATCGAAGTGCGACGCGTTGTTTGTGGGTGTCACACGAACGGTCTCGGCACCAAGAATTGTCAGGCCTGCGAGATTCGTGTCTACCGTGCTGCCAAGTCCTGCAAACAACCGTGTGCCACGAGTAGCACGAGATACGTTGTAGTGGCTACCAGGCATGCCGAGTACGTCAATTTGCGTGGTTAGGTAGGTCTTCCAGTATATTGGGACAGGTGCGAATCCCTCTAATTTCACGGAGTTGCGGGCTGGGTCTGTGCTAAAGACGACATTCGGGTTCGGGACTCCAGTCTGATTATCGATTGTGACGCCGCCTGGGGCAAAATTGAACAATCGACTGTCCCCCAGAAAGACAATGCCTTGAATGGCATCCAGGTCTCCATCGCCGATGACAAGTGAGGCGGTTTGAAATTCAATCCGTGGATCAACGTTCTGATTGAAATCGGACCCAACCGGACCCAGCCACAACTCACCGTTTGTGCCTGCGATCGTTGTGGGGCCGATGGGGACGTTGCTGACCGTGTTGATGGAGGTGATCACGTCGTCGGGTGTTCCGGAGATCAACAGACTGGTGGCACCGTAATGTGGTAAGCCAATTGCCAGTCCAGGATTGATCGAATTGCCATTGGTGGTGTTCGCCAAGTCTGTAAAGCTCACCGTGCCGCCGGTGAGGCCGGTCAATTGCGTGGCTGTCAGCGTGATTGCTGACAATGGAGCGGCAATGACACCGGAGTTGGTGGGGATAATCCTGACAGCTGCGTTGGAGACCGACACATTTCCCGTGATCAGTGTTCGCAGATCGCCATCTGCGTTCGAAGGTGCCAGGACGACGCTGGTTCCGGAACCACGGCCAGTTACTGTCAGGGGACCACGATGGGAATAAACAGAAACATTGTCGATTTCGTTGATCGGTTGGGAAGGATTCGTGAAATACGAAATGGCGGCTGACGTTCCACTCTCAAGCCCGATTCCAGCTCCACCGTATAGTCGTCGAAAAAAACCGCGAATGGGTGCATAGATTGTGAAATCGGTATTGCCACCAAAGCTAAGGGTATTCAGCGAATTGGTTGGATTGAAGAGTTCTTGCGAAGAGTTGACGTATCCCCAATGCAGCGCGCCGCGACCGGCCTGGCTGTCATCGGTCTGGAGCGAGACGGGGGCGGTTGTGCTGGTGAAATTGGAACCATCGTAAATCAACTGACCACGCCCCGATCCGGTGTAGGTGTAGTTAATGCGATGGATTGCCGTAGCTCCCGAAAATGCCACCACTCCGCCCAGGTCGCCTACATTCGAGACGCCCCCATCTGTTCCCAGTCGCCGCCCGATGATCAGATCCAGGTTGCCGCTGATATCCAGCGGCTGATTGGCAAGGTGTCCCATCAGGTAGACATCTGGCGAAGCAAAGCCGACATCCGCCGGCGCAAAGTTCCGGATGATGACGCGTCGGTTAACTGGAAGGGGGGCGGTGTCAATGAGTCGAGGCTGCGCGGCGAGTGCAGGTGTGGACTCAACGGCAAAATGATCGGCAATGCCGCCGGTCAGCGTCAAGTCATCGCGTAACTGAGTAATAGTCAGCGACTTACGAAGGTTGTCGCTACTGAACCATGAGATCTCTTCGCTGGTGACGGCGATAATATTTGGCTGAGTTCCGTGGCGATCATCGACCTCCAGTTGCACCTGTTGGGCCGTCACGTTGCCTCGCAAGTTGGCGATAACCCCGTCCCCAACATTCAGCGTCGTGACAGAATAGGGCGAAACGACCATCGCATGATAATTGGTCTGGTTGGCTTGGATCGTGTATGTAAACGGCGCATTGCCACCGTTGATATCGACCGTCAACTCGGGATTGGTATGCGACAGCGTGATGTCGCTCTGTCCAAAGGCAGTCCGCATGTAGTCGTAAGAATAGCCCCAAGTAGAGAAGGGGTGACCGTACGCATAAGAATGCGTGATCGCACCGAACGCGACCCCTTGGCCCATAAACCGCCGCGCCAACTCATAGACAGGCGGCGCGACGTTGAAGTTGAAATCGCCTCGCAATTGCGAAGCGTTGAGCCGCACATTGTTGTTCGTCGCTTCTGGGGTGGCATCAACAATCCAGTAGCGGGCAATACCGTTGAAAGTGGTCTCGCGCCGAGACCCATTGGGCCCGAAGTAATCGAAAAATATGACTTCGATGGGACCATCATCATGCGGCATCACCAGACCATAAGGTAGCTCAGTGAACGGGTTGGGAGCGTCGCCGTTTCCTGCTCCTGGCGCGAAGTACTGATCCCAACTGGCCGCGTCAATGTTCTCAAACGGGAAAACGCCGGAACCACGATTACCTGATAACCAACTGATGACCCTGCCCTCAGGAACGGTCAGCTCCCACCCGGCAATCGGATTGATCGCCAGATAATGGATGTGCTGAATCGACGGAGAAATCACGACGTTGGTCGGCACGTTGACCGTCAAGCTGTCTTGCGGCATGGCTCCAAGGATGTACACGTCGTTGAACATGTCCAGCAGCGAGTTGAATTCTTCCAGCGGAGTCATCGTGGTGCTGCCGTAGCGGGCAGCAATTGTGATATTGTTGGGAGAGGTTGGATTCGTACCGGCCAATCGAGCCTGTCCATCGAGATAGAACGTGGCGTCAGGCCCCGCTTGCAGATTGGCGTCCACCGTGGCACCGGGCATGTAGATGTAGAACTGGTCGTCTTGCGAGTAGCCGCTGACATTGACGCTGAGTCCGACGGTTTCATTATGCACAAAGTTAAATGGCCTCGGTCCATCCACACCGTAGATGGAATAATGCGAGCCCGGCGGGTCGAGGTCGCCGTCAAAGATGACTTCTGAGGGGCCGGTAGGGTAAAGCACCGAAGAATTGGACTCGACAAAGAAATAGTCGAATGTGACCTCGGAATTGACATTCGCCAACCGTTTGATGCGCTCAACCGTCCCGTCGCGATGCAATACCCGACCCGCATAAAACGAGAAATTGCCTAGCAGCGTCAGCGGTACCGACCAGTTCGACGTGTAAACAGAGTCCTGAGTGGTCATGGATCGGTTATCGATCGTCAGGCTCGTGATGTTGTCAGGGGTGTCATCGAGTTGGAACCGATCCCCCGCTCCGCCGTGTACCGTCATGCCTCTCAACAAGTTGCTGAACACCAACTGCGGCGTCACTCCACTGAGTGTCGGAATGTTCCAGGTGCCAAACGAGGTCCCGTCCAGTGTCAGAATGCTGGCGAGCGTCGATTCGTCGTTGTCGACGGCCAGCTGGACATTCGACGTGAAGACATCATTACGGATCAGGGCCAACTGTCCGATACCTAACGTAAAGTCCGTGGTCGTATTCTGACCGAAGACTGAGACATCGGCTTGTAGTCCGGCACGAGAGAGCGTGACGTGATTGATTGCGGTTTCGTCACCCAGCAGGTAAACATTCAACTCACCATCGACGCTGTTGGCATCAAGGTCGATCGTATTTGCTCCGCTGGATGCTGCGTCGACATTCAGATTCAGCTGATCGGCAGCGATATCTCCTTTGATCAGGAAGCTGCTGTAGTCGGTGAGCGTGATCAATACATCGCGGAACGACTCTTTCACAATGAGATGCCCGTCGTCGCGCGCGGGCGCGGTGATGTTGATGACATTCGGAATGTTTCCCGCTCGTGCCGACGCATCAAATACGAAATGCCCCCCCGAGAATTCGAGCGGTTCGACCGTGATTGAACCGCCGTGGTGGCGCAGCGTGAGCGTATCGTCAGAATGGAAGCCGAGCAGACGTGTTGTGAGTCCCGTGGTCGCGTTAATGATTTCCGCACCGGAACCCTCAGGCACGACGTAGTCGCGGATCGTGACATCTGAGACACCGTTTGCTACTCGCGTATCCAGATCGATCTGCCGCGCTGATTGATACGGCGTTGTCATGTTCAACGTCAGCAAGTCCACGCCAGCGGCTGCAAGATCGCCCAATGCGAAACTTGTGGGGCTGAACGACGCGTCAATCGTGACCGTGTCGAAATGACTGAAACTCAATTGCACCGGCGTCAGTCCGAACCCGTTGACGATCCCCACATCGACGGAACTGCCGTTTGGATTGGCGGTGATGCCGGTCGTCGTGGCATTGGCAATGATCTGGAGTTCGTTATTGAAACCCGTTCCGCCGCTGATGGTTGACGGGTGATAAATCGGCGCGCTAAGAATAACTGTGTTATGACCGCCAGCCGCATCGACAACATTGGTATGGCTGCCCAGGATGATCGTGTCGTCCCCTGGTCCGCCGGTCAGAATGCTGGGGCCACTGCCACCGACCAGTGTGCTGCCGATTAGACCACCTGTGAGATTGGCCGCACCCGATCCGAGATAGGTCAAAAATGCCGCCCCTTGACCACCGTCGAAGTCGACATCCGACGTCACTCCTGGCTGGACAAGGATGGTCAAAGTGCCGACCTCATCAGTGGCTTTGATCTTGCGAACGTTTTTGATCTCCTGGTTGATACCAAACGCCCGCACGTTGATGTCTTCGCTGCCACTGGGATTGGTACGAAGGTGTTCGATGACAAACGTCTCGTCACCATCGTCCTGGTTTTGCCCCTCAGCACGCTGGTCAGCGTTGGTGCCAAGGTACAACGTGATCTCGCCATTAGCGTCCGGTTCGGAGGCAAGCTGATTCGGTGTCAGCGTGGCAAACCGAATCAAAACTTCCCGGGCGATTTCCAAACTTTCATTGGGAGGAGCGGGGAATATATCCGTTGGATCCACATCGGGAAATCCAACTTCGATATTGAGCTCGGCCGCAAGTTCACCGGTCAATTTAAAGGCTGCGGGCTGATCGTCGGAACCCAAATGAAACTCATTGAACCGCAACTTGCCATCCGCATTCGGATCCTCGATGTAAACGTGGACCGGATCCTGGCCACTGTTTTGCGTGAACAGTCCCCCGCTGATCGAGACGGGGAATACGTCAAAGAATGTCGACCCGAACCGAGCGCCGATCGCTCCCGCCATTTTGAAGTAGGAATCCGAGTTGATATAAAACCCGTCGGTAATATCGCTAACGACATGTGAGGCGTCGCCAGCAGCGAGGTTGGCGATCAACTGCCGCAGTCCAAACGTGTCGTATGCAAACCTCAGATGAGTATCGATGTCGATCTGACCGAAGAACTCAATTGGCATCCCAGCGAAAGACAGTCCGGTTGCTCGCGATCCCTCCAGCGCCGCGTTTGCATCCGCCTGGAAAAAGAACAGATCGGCGTCACGCCCCAGCAACATATTGAATACGACGCCAGCGGGATCGTTCAGAATGGGGAACCCGATCTGGAAACCATTCTGTGTCGTCAGCGCATTCAGCCCGTGCAATTCGCTCTTCAGGTCTTCACTGATTTCCAAATCGTCAATCAGATTGTTCAAAGTCTGAGACGCCGACTGCGCTAAGTTGTTCAAATTCGCAGCCGAAAGTGGCGACAGACTCGCGAGACTGAGATCCTTAAAATCTCCGGCGAGGACCGCCGAACGCAAATCGCCGTTGGTGGTACTATTGAGGTCAAAGCCTCCCAGCGGCAGCGAGATATTGCTACCGAGTTGGATGGAGTCGATTTTGGTCAGCAGATCGGTGATTTTTCCTGCCAACTCCCCCAGCGGTCCATTTCCGGTCAGGTTGGAACCGAGGACTGCCAAGTCTAGGATTCGGATCGGCCCGGCACCTGCGGACTCACTCAGATCACTGATGCCGGGCACCTCGGTCGACAACAGACTCAGGACTGGGCTTAGCGGGTCGAGTGCGGCTTGGACCGGTTCCAGCGTTGGACGTAGAACATTGGACAAGAATGTCCCGAACGTCAGCGACACATTGTCAAACGACACGGTAGGCGGCTCGAAACTCGGATCGGCACTCGAAAGTCCCCAGTGAAAGCGAAAGTCCGCGCTGATACCGGGAAAGTCATCGTTGGTACCCGCGAACGATCCGGCCAGTTGCAGGTTGGCATCGGCCGAGCCATCGATACGGACGGACGGTGTCCCCAGTAGATCGCTAACCAGTACCGTGGCCGACAATCCATTCGCTTCCCCAGGTAACAGAGTGGCGAATCCTTCGACGAACCCGAAGACGGCTTTGGCGTTGAAGTCGGGTGACGGGCCCGCCGAAACGAATAACGCCAGATCACCGTTAGTATCGACAACCGGATGCGCCGCATCGGGCGCGGTCACCCCGGTCAAGTTGCGATCGCTGTCTACCAAAGCGACAACCCCGGTCGTATCGTCGATCGTGAAAGCCACCTCCAGTGCAAAACCTACCGACAATTCCAATTGGCCATTTGCAGTGAAGCTAATCGGCAACGAAGGCAGTCCGGTGTCAAAATTGATCTCAACCTCGTCGAGCACCGCCGAGCCATGCAGGGTCATTTCGACCGTCGTGATATTCCCTGCGTCCGTCACTTGAATCCCTGCAGGTCCCGCGTCACCTAGAAAGGGCCCCAGATGCTCCGCAAGGACCGTCTGCAATTGCAATTCGGTCGGAGTGCCGGTTCCGAACGATTCGAGGGCCTCGCGCAATTCGGTTCGGAAACTGGAAACGATATTCGCCGCCCGTCCCAACTGATCGCCCACGATGGGGATGCTTGATGTCGCACCGGTCTGCGTTGCGTTGAGCAGGCCCGTGACACGACTCTGCATCACTACCAGTTGCTCATCCAGCGATTCGGCCATTTGGACGTAGTTTGCGGCCAGCAATCGTCGTGACTCGAGCACTTCAATCACGGGCTGCCGCTTGAAAGCGAGTCTGCGAACGCTGTACTTAACACGACTTTCGTGCCGTTTTCGTCGAATGATTGCTGCGAGCGATGCCATGTTCTGCTCCGATTGCCTGTTTCAATGCATGATCTACCCAGAGAGCAGTGCGAGAATGGAGCGAAGATCACCCGATAGAATTCGATGGAGTTTTGGGATTGACCCAAAAAAATGCTCGTTTCGCAAGAAATTCCATGGAAACGTTACTCATCCGATTTGACACTCGTTCGTAATAGCGCCTCTGCTTCGCGCGATAGGAGTTGTTGCTCCAGCCATTCACTGGGGGAGGCCGGCAAGGCTGCTCCACCGGGCCTCGTTGGCTGAGCACGCTGGAAGAGTAGACGACCTTTCTCTAGGGATTCGCGGGCAACATCCATGCGCCCGAGCCGGAAATTGGCTATAGCGAACCCAAAAGCGTTACTAACACTCAAGTACTTGCAATCTGGAAGTTCGCACGATCTCTGAAAGTGCTCAGCGGCAAGTTCGAATTGACCTGCACGAAGTTCGGCCAACGCAAGTACGGTCAACTTCCACGGGGTAGGGTTCGCGATTTCTTGGCTCGCCCACTTTACCACCTGCGTTGGGTCAATCCCATCTGCGGGACCGATCGCACACACATGTGCTAGGAAGTATGCGTCCATGCCACGCGGATCGCCAATGCGAGCGACGAGATTTCGGCAAAACTCATTGTACCGAGTTCGATCGTTTGCCATTAAAAGCAGTGCAGCGTATTCAAAAGTTTCGTCACCAATGGGCCGAACATCGATCACTTTTGCATAGTCATCCATCGCCTGTTGCCAATGTCCGCGCAGTGCGTGCACTTGGCCGCGACCGATCCAGAGTGCTGTTTCATTGGGTCTACTTTTTGCGATCTGGTCAAAAACATCGCTCGATTGGGACAGATTTCTTGCGACCAGCTTGCGAGGAACCAAAGTCCAACCTCCATCCTCAGAATTATCAATCGCCTTTTCAAAGTCCGATACGGCACGTTCGACGCGCCCCATCGCCGCATGAATTCGGCCGCGCAACTCCCAACCTGCGGCGTCGGTCGGCTCGGCGTCAAGCAATGGCGACAAAAGCGCCAGTGCCTTTTCTCGGCGCGTGCCATCACTAATCTCGTTCAAGACTTCGACCAAGCGAATCGCGTAAACGGAGTCAGCCGGATTCAACTGCATCGAGGTACAGGCCGCATCGAACGCGTCGAGCGGCCGATCCTGTAAATCCAATACTTCGCTGAGTGAACGGTACGCACCACTCACAAATCTTGCAAAGAACGCGTCGCTCGAACGCGAGGCCGATCGCGATTCGAACAGACTGATTGCACGACGGTAATGTTCGAGCGACTCATCCAAGCGACGGGACTGCAAAGTCAACCAACCCAGGTGTTGATGACAATGGCCGGTGTGCTCTCGATAGGTCTGGACTTCTGGAAAGTCATCGGCCAACTTGGTGAACATAGTCAAAGCCGATCGATAGAACTCTTCAGAAATGTCGGTCTGGTTAGGCAAATTCGGAACACGCGATGCAACGTAAAAACAGGTAAACGCCAGCCCTTTGCGAGTCTTGGCGTCGTCAAAATTGGAAGTCACCAACGATTGCAAAACTTGTGTCATCCGCCGCATTACGATGCCAGATTCAGCATGCTCGCCCTGTTTGCATTGGAGTGTCGCCAGTTGCACGCCGGCTGTCGTCCAATTCTCCAGGTAGAGAATGTGGCCGGGGTATTTGTCAACCAGTACTTGCGCAAGTTCGAAAGCGTCGCGATAAGCTTGTTCGGCTTGCTGGGATTGTTCTTTAACAGTTCGATTCCCCACTTCGACCAAACTCGTTACCAAACCAACTTGGTATGCGGGAATCAAGGGGAACTCGGCAACCAATTCTTGGTGCAGTTCGGTAGATCGCCGTGCCAACGCGAGTGCCTCGTCATAGAATCCGCAGGTTGACAAGTTTTTCGACAGTTGCAAGTTGGCGTCCGCAAATGCGGACCGGTAGCGAGTGTCAGTGGGATCGTCGCGAACTAGATGCTCGCCGATGGAGATCGACTTTCTAAAGTAGGGAGTACCCTCTTTCTCGCGACCGCTCCAGTGCAATGTCGCGCCGATGGTGCTATAGATGCCTAACAAGTCCGACTGGAAACCACTCTCGCTCGGGTGCTGTTCCGCAAGTTGTTCCCATAGACGCTCCAGACGCGTCAGTGTCTGGAAAGCCATTAGACGGTCTCGAGGAATCTCAGTACCCCGTTGCGACCAACGACGCTCGGTAAAAAAACCAGCCAGTCGTACTTGGCTTTCTCGGTCGTCGGGATATTCGCTCCGCAATCGATCGATGATGTCTAGCGCCTCTTTGACTGCAATCGTCGCATCATCGTTGCGATCGATCGCGGTCAAGATCTGTGCCATTCGCAAATGGCTCGCTGCCACATCCGCCATTCCGCGAGGGTCATCGGAGTGCTTCAGTGCAAAGCCCTGATAAAATCGAAGCGCCGCTTCGATCAAGTCCTTTCGCAACAACTGCAACCCAGGAACCTCAAGGAGTTTGCTTTCGCTAACCAGTGTGAATGATTCATCAACCGCTGCTCTCGCTAGCGTGAGATTCTCCTTCGCTTGTTCGCGTTGTGTCTCTGCCGCGTTTCGCTCGATTTCGGCGATCTGACGGGCTGAGGACTCGGCCAAACGAGCCGTCTGCGCCTTTTGTTCCGCGCGCGTCGCTCGGATCGCCTGCCAGACGCTGGCCAAAGTCCCAACGAGTAATGCGATCGTCACGAGTACGCTGGTCATTGCGACCGTCTTGTTGCGTCTGGAAAACTTATGAATGCGATAGAGAGCAGAGGGAGGACATGCCAACACCGGTTCATCCGTTAGATATCGCTGGATGTCCATCGCCAACGCGTGAGATGTCTGATACCGCCGTGAGCGATCCTTCTCGAGCGCCTTCATCACGATCCAGTCCAGTTCGCCGCGGACAAGAATGGCGAGCCTTTTCGGCTCCGTTTGACGCTGTGCCGCAATCGATACGAGCGAACCGCTGCTATTCAATCGCGTACTGGGTCGTGGCGGATCTTCTTCACGAATGATTCGTAATCGTTCGTCGAGCGCGGCGGACTGCAATCGCTTTCGCTCGAACGGAGTTTCTCCAGCTAGCAATTCGTAAAGCAATACTCCTAACGAATAGACGTCCGTTCGCGTGTCGACGTCTAACTGATTCAGCTTCGCTTGTTCCGGGCTCATGTAATCGATTGTGCCCACCAATTGACCGACTTGGGTAAACATCGTCTTCTCGGTTAGCGGCTGCCCCACTGCCTTGACCACGCCAAAGTCAATGATCTTGGCAACGGCTTGCTCGTCGTATTCGGCAACCAGGACATTCGATGGTTTCAAGTCTCGATGAATCACTCCCTTTTGGTGAGCGTGCTGGACGGCATGACAAACTTGCACAAAAAGTTGTAACCGCTCTCGGGGCGTCAATTGGTGCTGATCGCAGTATTCATTGATAGGAACACCACGAACCAATTCCATCACGAAAAAGGGGCGGCCCGAATCGGTGGTTCCCGCGTCCAAGACTTTCGCGATACCAGGGTGTTCCATTAGCGCAAGTGCCTGCCGCTCGGCCTCAAATCTCGCGATCACTTGTCGCGAGTCCATCCCCGGCCGAATAAGTTTGAGTGCCACGTGGCGCTGGACGGGGTCTTTCTGTTCCGCCACAAAGACTACGCCCATCCCTCCCTCGCCGAGCTCCTGGAGTAGCTTGTAGGAACCAATGAAGCTGCCAACGGCCTCCGTGTGAGATGTTTCGACCGCATTGATGGATGCTGCGGGCGACTCAAGAAACTCAGGTTGTTCCTCATGCACTCGTAACAGCGCCGAGACGCGATCGCGGAGATCCCTATCGTCACCACAAACCTGTTGCAAGTAGATGGCGGTTGCCTCGGATGAAGCAATTGCTCTGGCGACCGTGAAGATTGCTTCCTCATCCAGACCGTGACTGACCATGTCGTCCTCTGTTACCCGCCAACCCTTTTTTTGATACCTCACAATCATAGTGCGATAAAAACGGACCGGTTACCCAATACAAATTGCACAAGTTTGGCGAAATGTCCATTCTGGCTAGGTAGTGGCCGATTCGTCGGCCATCTCAATCCGCAGCCAAGCCTTGGCGTAGGCCCAGTCTGCGTCCGCGGTCGATGTTGAGATACCGAGCATCTCGGCTGCTTGCTCGATCGTCAATCCAGCGAAATAACGCAGTTTCACCAACTCGGCTTTGCGTGCATCCTTACTCGCCAACTTGTCCAACGCCTCGTTCAATTCCAGTAAGTCCACATTGGGGCTCAACGCCGGCGGCGCGATCGCCGTTAGACTGATTTTCTGAAACTCACCGCCAGCCTTAGTGGTACTCTTGTGGCGGGCTTGTTCGACAAGAATTCGCCGCATCGCCTCCGCCGCGGCAGCAAACAAATGCCCCCGGCTGTTCCAGTGTTGAACACGTGCGGTGTCAACCAGCCGGATGTACACTTCATGGACTAACGCGGTTGCCTGAAGAGTTTGCCCAGGCTTCTCGGAGGACATTTTCTGTGCGGCTAGCTTTCGCAACTCGCTGTAAATTAGCGGGAGAAGTCGCTCCGCCGCATGCGCGTCGCCTTGCTCAATTGCAAACAGAACTTGAGTCACGTCACTCATCGACTGAACACTCCCATGTCGACCGGTTGTTGGTTTTGCAATGCGTGATCCACGGCAGATCCAAAAACGGGGTTTACTTTGGGATCGAACTTAACATTTCAGGGGCAGCTCTATCGGTTTTCGCTGAGGATCTTATCGAACTCGGCGATACCGCAGGGATAGAACCCGGCGGGTATAGGGACGTTCGCGGCCAGCAGTCGCTTAAGACAATCTGGTTGATCACGCTTTTCCCAGCGGCAATGTACAACCGTGTGCAGGGGTGTTTGAAAGTAGTGTCCCGCCGGCGAAAGAGAAGCTCCACCGCTCAGCAAAAAGTCGACCATGTCGGAGTTTCCAAAACAAAGGGCCCAAGTCAGCGGCCGCGCGTCCATCCAGCCCACAGCATCGATTGGCCAACCGAGATCAATCATCAATCGTACACCCGACCAGTTTTCCATCTGAGCGACGTGGGCGACAAGGTTCCGGTCAAACGGATTGAGCTGTCGCGGTAGGTCTGGATTCTTGTCTAGCAATTCTAAGGCGAGGCTGCGGTCGCCGGCGGCAGCTGCAACGATCCACTCCTCCTTCGGTGATCGCGGTGATTCGATGCCACCACGCGCTCGCAAAAGATCGGCTATCTCGGTGGAGCCGAGTCCGAGTGCATAGTCCAGCGGTGTACTTTCCTTTGGTCCATGCCCTGTGTGGGCTCCGTTGGTAGGTGCGTTGGGGTCGCCGCCAGCGTCGAGCAGCTTCTCAATGACGGCGAGCGGTGCGCCGCGCTTGACCGCCCAATGCAGCGAGGTTTCCTGGGCCGATGGGTGCACCGCGTTGGGGTCGGCACCTTGTTCCAAAAACCATTCCACTGCCGCGGGCCATCGCATATCCAGCGCATGCTTGATGCAGTATGAAATATCTTTCGTGTGGAGCCCGTAGTCGCCCAAGGCGACGAGCAAGTCGAGATTCCATTTCTCACAAGCGTGGTAGAGCGACTCGTTATCATTAGGATTGGCGCCCGCTTCCAGCAACAAACGCGCACCAGCGACTGAATTCGCCTCCACCGTGCCATACAACGCGGACTCCGCTTGATCGTATTGCAGGTTGTGCCAACTCGAATTCGGATCCGCTCCACCATTCAACAGCAGACGGAGAACCTCCAGCAGCCCATTGGCCCGACTCGTCCAAAAGCACGACCAGGCGGCGTACAGCAGCGGCGGCCAGTCCTTGCTGCCACCCTTCGTGATGGCTAGCCCCGGATCCTGTTTCAATAACTCTGCGACAACCGCGTCATCGCCGTACGCTGCCGCCGCGAACACCGAGCTGCGAATCAATGCTGGCTCGGCAGTCACGATTGCCTCCGCGCGAGCTCGATCGCCCCAATGCCAGGCAACTTCAAGGAACTGGTCGGTCTTTTCGGCGAAGGTCTTGCTTATCAATTCGACACACATCTTCAGTTTTGGGCCACGACTCAGAACCATGGTCTCACGCCAACGCATGTTGGGCTGCGACGAGAGTATAGCTGGACAAAGGCCCTCGATGCTGGACGGCGATTCATTCACAGGCTTTCGGGTCCCCTGCCTTCACTTCCCTCCGCAGCGACTCGCGGGCAGCATCATTTACTCGTTCACCAGTGGCGTCTCGTGCGGATATTATGCGTCTTCCGAAAAGTCCGTCGAAATGCTGAGTTCACGCCAACGTCGAAGCTCTTCTAGTCGAGTGCGATCTGCCTGCTCCAACGCTTGCACGGCATCATTGCCCAGCGGAAGACGAAGCGGTGGCTGTTCCATTGCGGCAACTTTCAATATCACCTGTGCCGCACGAACCGGATCGCCGGGCTGCCTTCCGTCGTAGGTTCGCTGCATCCGCGCAGCAGCACCGACGACGGCGTCGTATTCGGGTCGCCCCGCATTCAACGATGTGGATGAGCCCGCAAAATCTGTCCGGAATCCACCGGGCTCGATGATGGTAATCTTCACTCCAACGAGCGACATCTCTTGCGCGAGCACTTCAGAGAAACCTTCAACGCCCCATTTCGCTGCGCAGTAGGGCGCACGTCCCGGAGCACCGATGCGACCGCCAACGGAAGAAAACTGAATGATGTGGCCAGATCCCTGCTGACGCATGACAGGTATGACGGCTTTGGTAACGATGATCGTGCCAAAGAGATTGGTCTCGATTTGTCGGCGAAACTCGTCCAGGTCGGTATCTTCGATCGAGTTCACGTTGCCGTAACCAGCACAATTGACCAGCACATCGAGTCCGCCAAAGTTGTCGGTTGCGACGCGTATCGCGTTCCCAGCAGCATCCGGATCTGTCACGTCATGCTCGACAGGTCGCACGTCGTCACCGAACCGCTCCACCAAATCAGACAGGTGCGATGGTTGACGCGCCGTAGCGACGAGACGATGCCCCGCCCCCAGCACAGCCTCACTCAGCGCTCGTCCTATTCCTCGTGAACTGCCCGTAATCAGCCATCGCTTTGACATAATCGTTGAACCTCATTGACTCGCCATTGCTTCTACAAAAACTCGCCAGCGTTCGTCGAACAGCTTGCGTGCCGTCCGACTACTGATCGACGACGCATCCCGCAATCGAACTCGATTGTTAGCTCCTTCGAGCAAGTCGATCAGGATCTCGCACATTGTTGCGGTGTTACCTCGTCGCAGAAGTCCTGCGGACTGTGCCGACGCAATCGCATCCATCACCGGTTGCAATGCAGACTTGGTCCATGCGGCTAAGCGTTCGCGAAGCTCAGGCGACACGACAGCCTCGGCGGTGACCAGGAGGTAGAACGCGGAGTAGTCCTGTGACGAACCAAACTTGAAATATCGAAGTGCCAAGTCGCGAAGAGCTTCAAGTGCATCGTTCGCTTTCGCGCCTGCCGAATTCAACTCGTCAAGGAATTTGTCGATATCACGCGCGACTACAGCATCGAGCAATTGCGCCTTGCTAGCGTAGCGGCGGTAGATCGTGTGCTTGGAAACACCGAGTGTCGCGGCTAGTTCGTCAATCGAAGTATTCGCGATCCCTTTTTGGCTAAAAAGAGCTCGAGCCGCGTCGAGCACGCGAACATCAATTGCCGCCGCCTGGTCTTGGGTGGGGCGGCCCAGTGTTTTACTTTTTGCCATGACCGATCGATTCACTCATTGGTAGATGCAAAATAGCACGGCAACGTTGCATTATTGGCCGACATGCTCTAAAAGCACTGTATCGTGCTGTTACGTTTAGTTCAAGGGTCGAGGCGATGTCGCAAATCACATTGACACAGATCGGCTGGTCAACACCCGATGGTCACAGTCTGTTTTCCAATCTTGACCTCGCGGTAGGTCGCGAACGAGTAGGACTGGTCGGTAGAAACGGCGTAGGCAAGTCAACGCTACTGAAGCTCATCGGCGGCTCGCTTCAACCTGCAACTGGTGGCGTTGCTATCACTGGGGCGTTGGGCGTGCTGCAGCAGAAAGTTCAAATTGAGCCCGAGGAAACTGTCGCCGATCTTTTTGGCGTACGTGAAGCCCTTGAAATCTTGCGTCGAGCGGAAGCGGGCCAGGCAAGGGTTATGGAATTGGCTGATGCCGACTGGACACTCGAACAAAGGCTGGCCGCCGCCCTTGGACGAGTCGGACTCGAAGTCTCGCCCGAGAGGCGACTGTGTGAACTTTCCGGGGGGCAGTGGACGAAGGCCTGCATCGCTGTTTGGTTGTTCCAAGCTCCGGATTTTCTTTTGCTCGATGAGCCAACGAACAACCTGGATCGCGCCGGCCGCGAGGCGGTGTGCAACCTGGTATCGAACTGGAAAGCAGGTGCGATCGTCGCCAGCCATGACCGCGAACTGTTGGAGCACATGGATGCGATTGTCGAGCTGACATCAATCGGCGTTAAACGCTATGGAGGACCACGGAGTCAGTATCGCGAGCAAAAATTGGTCGAGGTGGAAGCCGCACAGCACCATCTTGCCCACGCGACACGGCACGCTGCCAAACTCAAGAGAGATGCTCAAACGCAACTGGAACGTAAGCAACATCGCGATGCCGCGGGAGCCAGAAACCGTACGCGCGGTGGCATTCCACGAATTCTATTGGGAACTAGAAAAAACAGCGCCGAGTCGAACAAGGGTGACGACATGAAACGCAGCCTGCGACAGAAGGCTGAAGCGGCGGAAAGTGTCGAGCAGGCTCGCGCACGCGTCGAGGTCTTGGACGAACTGGCGGTCGCGGTACCAACGACAGGCCTCTCGAACAACCGCAGCGTCTTGACCCTCGAGGCGGTTACGTCTGGCTATGATCCCAACAAACCCATCTCGCGATCTCTCCTTGACGCTCGTTGGGCCTGAGCGCGTCGCCCTCGTCGGCCCTAACGGTTCTGGCAAGACCACCGTGATTCGACTGCTTCAGGGTCAACTGACTCCGCTGCACGGAACCATGGCTGTTCGAGTCAAAATGGCGGCCTTGGACCAGCGAGTTAGCTTTCTTGATCCAAAGCTTTCGATCCTCGAGAACTTCAAACGACGTAACCCGACATCAAGTGAGAACGTGTGTCGCCGCACGCTGGCCAGCTTTCTGTTCAAGTCAGATGCAGCCCTTCAAATAGTCAGCACATTGAGCGGCGGAGAGATCCTGCGAGCGGGCCTTGCCTGCGTGCTTGGTTCACTTGAGCCACCCGGTTTGCTGATTCTCGACGAACCCACCAATCACCTCGATATCGATTCCATTGCAGCCATCGAACGCGGACTCAATTCCTACGACGGCGCAATCTTGGTCGTCTCTCATGACGAAGTATTCTTGCGAAACATCAATGCCACCCGCCGAATCGATTTGGGCAAATTGCACTAAGTGACGCTCAATCCACCGTCGACGGAAATGACTTGGCCAGTGACCCACGTTGCTGACGGATCAGCAAGATTCACAACCCACTTGGCGACTTCGTTGGGATTTCCTCGTCTTCCCAGCGGAACTTGCTTCGACTCCTCGTCATTCATTTGCTCAATCTGTGACGGTAGCAGCCCGGATTGTGCCAATATGTCCGTCTCCGTCGGTCCCGGAGCAATCGCATTGACGCGGACCAGATAGGGAGCCAACTCCAGCGCCCAGCACCGTGTCAGGTGTTCGATTGCGGCTTTCGACGCTGCGTAATGCGAAATCATCGGTGCTGCTTTGTGTCCAAAGGTACTCGATAGATTGACGATTGCGCCTTTAGTAGCTTTTAACAAGGGCAACGCCGTCTTGCACATCATGCTGGGACCAATCACGTTCGTCGCAAATATCGATGACAAGGTCTCGGAATCGGTTTTTTCAAGAGGGATTTGCTTGAACATTCCGGCATTGTTAATCAAGGCGTCGATTCTTGCCCAACGCCTTTCGACGAATTGGATGAGTCGATCAATGTCCGCCTCACGCAGAATGTCGATTGGAATTGGAACAACTTTATCCGATGCTTGAGCAGTGACTTCCAGCGGTGCCGACCGACGCCCCACCGCGATTACCCAAGCACCAGCATGTGCGAATTGCTCGGCCGTCGCTCGACCGATACCCGTCCCTCCTCCTGTGACTATCACGACTCGATCACGCATTGTCTGATCATGGCTCATTTGCGCTATCTCTTAGCAGCTTTAGTTTTCGCGATTGAACATGAACAAACCACTTCGGTGACACACTCTCGCACCGAAACGGTCTTGGCATCCCATCGTGGATTGCGTCTTGCTCGGGCTGAGTAGACCAAGCGATCAGCGGTCCCAGCAGACTGGCACCCGACGACAGTTGTTTCCATCGATTGCAACGCTCGCTTCGGACTAACGCTCCGATCAAACCATCGCGCGGCTGAGCCAATCTTCGAAGCGGGTTGAGCCCAATCGTGGCGATTTGCTGGGTACGAGACTGTGGTCATCGACGTCAATTCCAAAATAACGCGATCGTGGATCGGCAATGACTTGGCGATCATCCGCGTGCGCAGTTAAATAGCGGCGGACGAGATCATCCATGCGAATCAGCTCTGGGCCAGCAATTTCGATAGATTCGTTAAGCGGCCTCTGGACTACCAAATCGGCAAGAAATTTGGCTACATCATCAGAGACGATGGGTTGCATCATGGCGGGAGGCAGATGCACCGTATTTCCTTCTGTTGCAGAATCAGCAATCGCGCTCACGAACTCAAAGAACTGCGTTGCACGGACGATCGCATAAGGAATCTGCGACGTTTTGATCAGTTCTTCCTGAGCCAACTTCGCTCGAAAGTAGCCGCTGGATAGCAATCGTTCGGTACCGACGACCGATAGTGCTACATGATGTTGCACGCCCGCATCGGCTTCAGCGCGAAGTAAATTCCGACCCGACGTTTGAAAGAATTTCATTGCAGCGGCATCTTCAAACGATGGCGAGTTTGCCACGTCAACGACAACTTCGACGCCCTGCATCGCTTCACCAAGTCCTTCGCCCGTCAACGTATTCACACCGGTCGACGGCGAAGCTGCCAGTCCGACATGACCGCGGTCGCGAAGGACCTCCATCAGCTTCGAACCAATCAATCCACTTCCACCAATCACAAGAATCTTCATTTACTTACCTTTCAGTTTGTTGATAGTTTTCGAACGTTACCTAGTTAATTGGAAAATTCTCATTGTGGGTCGCGAGGAGGCTGATAATCTCCGGGAGTCGTCCGCAAAGCGATGTTGACACGATTCCATGCGTTGATGGAGGCGATGACCCAAGCGAGATCAGCCAATTCTTGTGGGTTGAACTGCTCGCGAACTAATTCATAAAGTTTTTCTGGGACAAATGCGTCAGCGACGCGCGTTAATACTTTCGCCAGTTGAAGGCCGACCCGTTCACGTTCGCTCTAAAGAGGACTTTCTCGCCAAGCCGGTAGGCCATACAGTCGCTGTTCCGTTTCGCCATCCGCAATCGCATCCTTCCAGTGCATATCGATACAGTATGCACATCCGTTGACTTGCGAGACGCGAAGCTTAATCAGTTCGCGTAGCGATTTTTCCACGCTACATTTCATGAGATACTTCTCCACGCCAAGCATGGCGCGGTAGGCCTCGGTATTGGCCTTGTCCGTAGTGGTAACCATTTCAGTCTCCAATCATTTGATTTGATCTAACTTGGGTCCTATCAGAAAACCATTGAATGGCCCGCGGCTAGCACCGTCGGCTCTTGTTTTTCGAATAGCTGCTTAGTGCGACGTGCCGAACCTGGGCACGTACGCGGTCTTCTGCATCAAAGACGAACGAGGGTTCCCATTTGTGACAAAGGCTAGGAATTTCCAAGAATTGAATGCCCGCCCAAAAAATTGACGTCCTTGTCACAACCCGGCAACCGCGAACGTCCTTCTTGGTGAGACGCTCGGCAATTCGCCGTTCAAATCCACTTGAACCGAAAGAGAAAAGATAATGAGCCGTTTAACAGCACTTCTCGCCGTCGGCCTTTTCGTGGGAATCGGCTTGGCGATTGCGGAACACCCCCACGTAGTCGGCGAAAGTGTAAGAGTTATTTCTGTACACGACATTCAGGAGAAGCTTGACGGCAATCAAGCGAAAGCGACAATAGTCGAGGTGACCATCGGACCGGGCGAAAGCGGTCTGCCGCACAAGCACCCGGGTCCTGGATTCGTCTATGTGCTCGAAGGCGAATATGAATTGGGGATCGATAACAAGCCAGTCAAGCGATACAACGCGGGTGAGACGTTCTATGAACCGACGGGATGCTTGCACCGCGTATCGAGGAACCCCTCAGCTGACGAACAGACGCGTTTGATTGCAGTCGTGCTGCATCCGCACGACATTGATGAAATTGCTGTTCCGGTCGAAAAACACAATTAAGTTCGTCAGGTAGTTCCAAGAAACCAGGCGGCGATAAGAGGACTCGAATGGCTATGTCGGTAATGAATGAAGCTGGTGCCGAAGCACTGGACGATCATCAAACACTTCGCCCAAGGATGATGTCCGTCGCCTATCGCATACTTGGTAGCGTTGTGGATGCCGAAGACGCGGTCCAAGACGCGTTTCTTCGATTGCATACCGCCCACGATGTACGATCGCCCGAAGGATTTCTAATCCGGACAACTACTCGTCGTTGTATTGACAAACTGCGAGCCGACCACAGACGCGAGTCGTACATTGGTCCCTGGGTTCCCGAACCTGTGGACACGTCGGCCAATTCGCATGACCCGAGTTTGCAGGAGTCGCTAAGCCTGGGATTTCTGCTGATGCTCGAACGTCTATCGCCAATTGAACGGGCGGCGTTCGTGCTGCGGACGGTCTTCGATTATGAATTCAGCGAAATCGCAGACGTCCTGGAGAAATCTGAGATAAACATTCGAAAAATTGTCAGTCGCGCCAAAGAACATTTATCACTAAGCACGCCACGCTTTCGCCCAACGCGTGAAAAAGCTAGCGAGTTGGCTGAGCAATTCATTGCTGCATGCCGAGCCGGTGATGCCAAGCTCGTCGAGCAATTCTTGACAGACGATGTCGAGGTATATTCCGATGGCGGTGGCAAGGTAACCGCAGCCCGGGTTGTGATTCGCGGGCGCGAGCGCATCGCGCGTTTTCTCGCTAAAGTTTTCCACACCAAACGACGCGACTACGACATGCTCCCCGCTGTCGTCAATGGAGACCCTGGCGTCGTGTTTACCTTGGCAGGTAAAGTAGTCCACGTCGCGTCAGTGCGC
Source organism: Pirellulaceae bacterium (assembly GCA_041741195.1). GTDB lineage: Bacteria > Planctomycetota > Planctomycetia > Pirellulales > Pirellulaceae > JBBSJZ01. The sequence continues at coordinate 17,656 of JBGSKM010000114.1, read as the reverse complement.
GTCGAAGACGGCGTGAGGGGCGTTTACATGTGCTTAAATCCAGAGAAACTCACTCACTGGTCGATTGCGAAATTGCATTAGCACGCTTCACATTCGTCTCTGCAAAATTAATGCGTCGGCCCTGCTCCAGATACAACTCCTCACAAACGGTTCGCTCTCAAGATCCGTTCGACGTGGGAATGGCCATGCAAAGCAGTATCTCGACTCGCTCGGCCAATTGTTCGGATGATCGTCAATTTCGGATCTGTTGTCGAAGGGCAGCAAGGGCACGCACCCATAGCATGCGCACGGCCCCGACCGAGCGGTTCATGCGAAGGGCGACCTCCTCATGCGACAATTCCTCAAGATTCCGTAGCCGGATTACTTGGCGATAATCATCCGGCAATTGTTCGAGGATTTCTGCGAGGTGGAGACTCTGTTCATTGTTGGCCGCACATTGACTTGGAGAACATATGTCGGCCGCCAAAAGCTGATCCAGTCGCATCGATGAGTTTGCCAGCGACGCGTCAATCGATCTCTCGCACGCGATGTCACGTTTTTGGGTGCCGGCGTAGTGGCGGGCGAGACGCGCAAGTTGATGTGCCAGAATTTGACGCAACCAGGCCCGACGTTGGTATTCATTCTCCCCACGGAAATTGTCCCAGGTTTTCCATGCCTCCAGCAGCGTCTGCTGCACCACGTCCGACGCCGAAACCTTCTGGCCCAACCGACTATCGATCTCCCAACGGGCGATCAACCGCAACCATGGCTCATAGCGGGTTAACGGTGAGCTTTGCGGTGCTCCGGGATCGCCAGATGATCGAGATTCTAACATGGTCAGTTAATATGCCGAGCGGTCACCGGATTGATTTTGGGTGCGAGGATAAAAAAATCGCGAGCATCCCCGGGCGAGCCACTGGACGAACATACTCAGCAGCAACGCCCATGTCGCTAGATAAAAGACAGGCGCGGCCATCCAGTACCATCCATCCCACAGATAACGCTCCCCCGGCTGCAGTGCCTGGGAGTGCTGCCAGGTGGTCCCGGCGATCGATAGCGCCATCATCAGAATCGTAGCCAGTAGTGCGATGCCTGCCCACGAGACGATGCCCTGCCAGCGTCCTAACCACAACCACCTGGCAAAGACGATGAAGGTGAACAGGACGGGACCGGCGGCGAAATATGCGATCATCAGCTTTCGGGGCAGTGTCTGAAAATCGCCGTCGGGGCCATCGATCATCACTGACATCACGATGATCGCAACTGCCAGTGGCCATGTTAGCATCGAACGCAAGCTGAACTGGCGGCCTCGTAGCGTCAGACGCACGCACATCACAGGGACGACTGCCAGAGTGAAGCCATAATAGGCACACCAGGCGACGAATCGAGACATCCGTCGGACCTCTAAATCCGCGGGCTTCCAAGGCAGAGGACGGAGCAGCCGCGGATCTTCCGAGACCTCGGGAATCTCCGTGTCGGCACGCGAAAACGCTTGCCAAGAGGAGAGTGATGGCTCGCGCGAACTATCAAATCCGCCGAGCGAACGAGTCGGCTGTGATGTGTGAGGGGCATGGTCGAAATTGTCTGGAGTCGCCGAATCGACCTGAATGCCGCGGCGCACCATGGCTATGGATCGGTGTTGGAAAAACAGGTGCGGCGGAATCGTCGTGGAGGGGACGTTCAGTAAGTCGGCTGGTCGTTCATCGTGTGAGGCTTGTAGCGGTGACGGGCCAACACATGTCCACACGAATCGGCCGGTCTTGGCATCTATACCCTGGACCGACTGGCGATCGGCTACTGTTTGCAGAATCACCAACGGTGCCGCGATGGATTCCGCCGGTTCGGCACCGACGGGATCAGTCGGAAATCCTTCGACGACTCCCAGAATCCTCGCTACCCCATCCATGTCGTTCTCTTTAGCTGGCAGTTTCCACAGGGGCGTTTCTAACCGGTCTGGGTCCAGCAACATCAAATCAGATTGAGAGACCATAATTAACTCGTCATTACCATCGCCGTCGCTATCGACCGCCCAAATTTGGTTTTGATGCCTGCCGAATGGGGCAACATCTTTCCGTTGGGAGACGGGCTTCCCCAGTTGGTCGATCACATGCAATTCGTGGTTCTTGTTCCAAAGCCGCACAGCGATTTGGTGGCTGCTGGAGACATGGCGGATGAGGACGGCGCGCAATGGGTCTTTGGGACGACCGCGACGACTGGCGTTTTGATTGCCCCAGCGGTCAGCGGGCGTTTTCCAATTCCAGCGAGCCTGACCCGACCTGCCGTCAAGCAGTTCCAATTGCACATGGTTTTCGATCTGGCCATCGTTGGTTCTCGACTCGACAAGCGCGATGACGACCACTTCGGGTCGGTCGTCGCCATCAATGTCGCCGATGGTTGCGGGCGGTGCATTGGCTAGCGATTCTGTCGCGTCCGCATCGATCGGAAGCGGTGACCGCCAAAGCGTCTGGCCAGTCTTCCCGCTGATTCCCCTCATCTCCAATGCCAGATCATGGGGTGAGCGTTGGCCGGGAAGCACGATGTCGAGGACTCCATCGCCATCCAAATCCGCATAAGAGGCTTCGAGCGAAACGTCCTCATAACGATAACTGCGGGCCGATGAGGATTTCGTGTCGAAGGCCAGTGGATGGGCCCACTGCGTTTTTCCGGATTGACCGGATGCGACGACCAGCCACAATCTCGCATCCTCCGATCCGAAGCTTTGTCGGTGTGGCGTTCCGTGATCAAAGGCCGCGGCTAGAACGATTTCCGGGTTCCCGTCGTCGTCCAAGTCGCGACAGTCCAACCATGTCACGGCGGTGAGTACTTGTGCGTTCACTTCGGATTGCCAAAGCCGCCGGCCCGTCTTTCCTGACAATGCGATCAGTAGAGGACGATGGGTCACGGTGTTGCCGCGAAGTGAAACGAGGAACAGATCGGCGACGCCGTCGCCGTTGAGATCGAAATCGCGTCCGAGTTGTGGGTTGTCGGTTTCGTGCCGCCGTGCCGGTGACGCTTGAAAGTCGACAAAAGATCCCGTCGCCACATCTGTTTGCCAGAGCGAAGCGCCCGTCGCACCGCTGATCGCTTCAAAAGACTTTTGCGATTACTTCGTCACCATATCTCGCACTCCGTCACCATCGAGATCGCCAACGGTGCTCCAGGACGATTCGGGAAGCTGTCGCCAAGCTTCGTCACCGACACCGCGCACCGCGTGTAAGACTCCGCCCAATGACAACGAGCGTTCATTCTCGCGGCCAAAGAGCAGCAAATCATCGATACCGTCGGCGTCCAAGTCGCCCGACTCCGCTTCGGTCACGTCCATCGCCACATGCGTCATCTGGCCTGATGCCGCAGAAAATAAATAGACCCGATCGGCAGTTTCAGCGTCACTGCGGCGCAGCGGCACGATCAACTGGGGCCAGGCATCTGCCCCGCGGGCGTGCCAGCGCAAACCGGTCAACCAGAGGTGAGAATTGCTTGATTGTAGACCGACCAGCGGCTGTTCGCTTCGCCAAACCGTTCGTCCATCGGCCCCCGAAAGGCAATCGATGAACAGCGATTTTTCTGACGAAGATCCAGTCTTTCCCCAGAGCGTCGCGACATAGACGTCCTTAACGTCGTCATGGTCCACATCGGGCCCGACGATGAAGTGTTCGACGCGTTGATCCATCGCGAACACTTGTCGCTGCCATCGCGATTTTCCCGTGCGACCATCTAGCAACGCCAGCGTTCCCCATGGTGCCGTCCCCCAGTTCGCCGAATCTTCTGATCGTTCGATCGGCGTCAGGATCTCTGCCACCGCGTCGCCGTCTGTGTCAACCGCCAAGGGCCAATTCGGTAGCGGAACGTCCATCTCGGTCTGCCGTGGCAGCGATGCGGCGACTTGTCGTTTCCATAGCCAACTCTGCTTGGCGATCGACCAAACAGCCAGACGGACCAGTGACGCATTTTGGTTCCCAAGAAGCGGCTGATTGGACACCGGTTCGAGCATCAGCAGGTCCTGGGCACCGTCGCCATCGAAGTCCGCGGCCAAAGGCTGGATGGCCGGTCGGACGTCCAATCGGTTCGTCGCCGAGTCTTCGGAAACACCGTGCACAAGCGAGCCATTCAGAAGATCCAACTGTACGACCCGGCTTCCGGCAATCAGCGTTACGAGAGACTTCGCGGACTGGTCATCGAGAACATTTTCGTTCGTCGTCTCTAGCACTAAAGGCCGCGTCGGAAGGTAGTGATGCGGCCCGGAACGTTCTAACCAGGGATGCTCACGCACGTAGTATCGGTCGTTGACGGTGAAGCCACCTCCGCCGCTGCTGTACCCGCCTCCCTGGCCGTGAAACCAACGCAATTCATACGGAACCGATTCGGTTGGTGGTAGTGCAAAGTCAGTCTCGGACAACTCGTGTCGCCAAACGGGATGGCCGGTCGCTCCTGATATCAACTCGACCGAACGAATTGCCGGCGACTGCTCGTTGTTTAGCGTGATGAATGTGGCCACCAAATCGTCGACCGAGTCGCCATCCTGGTCGCTAACCAGCTGAGGCGGATAGAACACGCCGCCGAGCCGCGAGTGCATTTGCCCCAAGGGCGGAGCGTTGGTGGTCGCGGCATCGCCTCGCGCGGCGACCCACAGAGGCTCACCATTTCGGCCGTCGATCGCCATGACACACGCTTGGTTACGCAGGGCTAAGAGGAGATCGCTGTGGTGATCGTCGTTGAAATCCATCCAAAGCGATTGAGCCGCATCGGCTTGAGAGACGAGCAACGGTCGGTCATCAAAAGCCCCCAGTCCGCGGGCATAAGTGCTGGTGATGAAACCATCCCACGGCCAAACTAAACCGGCTTGGTCGCGCAGCAGCGGATGTTGGCGGGTGCGCAAATCTAAGTCCCATCGCGATTGACCGTTTCGCCCCGAAAGACACCGCAGCCCGTCTTGGGTCAAACAGACCACGTCGGTACGAGACGATGACGGCGAGTCGGCCGACGCCCAAGGCGTCGTCGCCAACGGGTCGTTCGCGACATGTTCTCGAACCGGCATCCAATCGAAGCGAGCCGCTTGATAGGCTCGCTCCAGCCTGATGTCGCTCCACAGAAGTTGATCTTCCAGATCAAGTTTGCGTTCGAAGATTTCTCCAGGTCTGAGACGTACGTCATAGGTTTGGCTCAGTCGATCATGGCTGGACAGGCGGAGCTGATAATTTCCAGCGGGAACTTCCAGTCGGTTCTGGGTAGGCACGGTGACCGGCGGAAGCAAGTGATAGTCGCCGTCGATCCATTCGGCGACCAGTGGCGGCCGGTCGGATCTCAACATAACGAACGCCAATCGTGATCGCTGCCACGCGTATCCGCCGGCGAGAGCGAGAAAGACAAGCAGCAGGGTTGCGGCAACGGCGCCGATGGTCAGCGCGACGCTGCGCTTTTGGCGTCGCATCCAGCGGTTCGACCGTTCGATCAAACCAGCTCGGCGAGCCGAGATCGGGCGGCCGTCCAAGAACGCGCGCAGATCATCGGCCAACTGGTCTGCGGAGTGGTAGCGTTGTCGAGCATCCTTCGACAAACACTTCATTAAAATCGTTTCGAGATCGCGCGGCAGATCGGGGCGATGCCGGCGAGGCGGATCGGGTTCGGTGGTCAGAATTTGACTGATCACCTGGTGGGGTGAATCACCGGGGAATAACGCTTTGCCGGTAAGCAATTAGTAGAGCGTTGCCCCCAGGCTGTAGATGTCCGTTCGATGGTCCACTAGATGACGCGTCGCGTTCGCCTGTTCAGGACTCATATAACGGGGAGTCCCGAGCAGGGCTCCGGTCAAACTCAAGGTGACGTCATCGAGTTTCTTAGCCAAACCGAAATCGGTCAACCAGACACGGCCTTCATCGGCATCGATCATCAGATTGGATGGCTTAACATCGCGGTGAATGACCCCGCGCGCGTGGGCGTGGGCAAGCGCCTCAGCGGCTTGCAACCCCCACTCCGCAACCGTCTCACACGACAACTTTTCGCCTCGGCCGCAACGGTCACGCAACAACTGATCTAAGCTTTGGCCGTCAATGAACTGCATCGCGTAGAAATTGACGCCGCGTTCGCTGCCGACGGCAAAGATTGGGACGATGTGGGTATGATGCAGCCTTGCGACCGTCTCAGCTTCACGCTGAAACCGTTTGATCGCATCGGGATCGCTCACACCGCTGAAACGCAGAATCTTCAGCGCCACTCGCCTGCGAAGCGAAATCTGTTCCGCCTCATAAACCGCCCCCATGCCGCCCTGGCCCACTTCACGAACGATTCTGAAATCACCAATCGAAAGCGGAGGCCGAGCTCCCCGCGATTCACTCGCGGTGCAAATGAACTCCAGTCCGGCGAGGCAATCTGCCAACTCTTCAGCCAAGTCGGGATGCGCGGCAAGGAGCGTTTCGCGCTCAGGTGCCATGCCGTTTTTCAGCTGCGCCAGATAATCGTCGAGCACCTCCACCAACCTTGCCGCTCGCGGATCGGATTGGGACTCATCCCCTGCGGCACCGGCATGTGCAATATCTTGAGTCAGATCGGGTGAATCGGGTCCGGGGCCTCTATCGCCACTTTCCGGATTCGCCGTTGAAGAATCGATCGAATCGTCGTTCGATTTATTCATCGATGAGTACCTCTTTCGCATAGTCTATCGCCGTCGCGCCGCGCCTTGCTGCCCGGCGCCTTTTGTTTCAAGTCCCAACGTGTCGATTGTGTCCGAGACGGGGCGTTCCGGTTCGGCAAAGACTTGGTGCCGAAACAACGCGAAATGTCACTCACGAATTTCTGAAAAAAAATAGGAATAGGTAGCGGTACTTTGCTGAGGAGCTCGCCGACTCGCACTCCATTGGCAGATCACTTCGTTTCACTTTCGTTCAGACAGAACCGACGCCAGTTCTTCAAACAAATTGTCGCCGGACGGGGCGCTATCATCACGGACCGAAGGCAGCTCGTCCCGCCGGGAATGAAACGACCTTTCGCTGCAGCTGTCGGCGCCGAGTCGCGGTCGTTCACTCTTTCCTTCACCGCCTGATAGCCGAACACACGTGCACCTGGACAGGCGGCCCCGAAACTCGTTCATGCGACGGTAAACGAAGTCTTGTCGATCGGTCTGGATACATTTGCGCCAGGGCGTGCTCGACATCCGGGTCGCCACTTAACCGAAGCTTCGAGATCTCACGCATCACATGGTGCAGCTTAAGCGTCCGTTCAGCATCGGTACTACCCGCTAGCTCGGACTTCCACCGATGAACCAGATCCGAAGCCGCCGTGGAAAGCTGCGTTGACGATCGACGAACTTGCGTGCCAATTCAAGTGACCCGTGATTGCTATGGATAACTACGTACAGCTTAACCGACCGATATGCCCGTGAGATCGGATCAAGCGACGTTGTAGTCAGTTATCTAGTCCATTGGAAGCTTCTGTGTGTCCAGCACTTAAATTTGGAGGGCGGCGGAGTTCGAAAGGGAGACTCAGTTGACCTTGTGCCGTCATCGGCAGATGACCATCACGTATCGGATTGGAGTACGGCAACAACGTTAATGGATGAAGTGAAAGAGCGACTTCGCGTTCTCCTGAAATGGGAGCGTTGCAGGACGCTGCCTGCGAGTCGAAAAATCGAGACCATTCCGCTGATGTATCACCTGCGGTTGCAGCGTCGCTACCTTGTCCCGTTGAGATCGACGAAACGACCAACACCAAGTTCACCGCCACGAGTTTGACGGATCAAGTGCAGCCGGTGCAACATCGAGCGAGAGCCACTCAGGTTAACGCCGCGCTATTTAAGTCGGCAAAAGCACGAACGATCGATCTCTACGTCCGCTCGCTCAGCTGCCAAGAGGAATTTCTTTCGCATCGCGGCTGCTTCATCGACTTGTCCCAACTCCTTCAGGCACTCAGCGAGTCCGTTCAGCGACCATGGATTCTTAGGGTGCCTCTTGAGATCCGCTCGGAACACTGGCTCGGCCTGCTCGAAGTGGCCTTGCTCGAGTAGCAACGCGCCCAACGCGTGCCGCGCCGGTTGCATCCAGCCCCATGGTTCGTCGTAGTTCATTGCATCGTCGAGCTTGATCGCGTTACGCAGTTGTTGGAATGCCGCGTCGAAATTCCCTCTTCGATACGCTATCTCGCCGGCTACCATTGCTTCGGCGACCCCCAAGATGTCGCGAGATTTGTTGTTAAATAGGATGCTTGTCTCTGGGACTTGCGCTCTGGTACTAGACAACTGAGCTTGCTCGGCTTCCGCTTCATCAACTCGGTCGGTCGCAGCGTATGCCAAAGCCCGGGCGTAGTGCCGCACGGATCGGCTCATTGGCAAGTAATCGGCTGGCTTCGGTTCAGCGAGTATGTCTTCCCAGCGACCGAACCGAATCAGAACATGGAATTTCATTGGCATGAACGCGTCCAAGAAATCGGTCTGACTGCGTAGCAACTGATCGGGAACTTGCGCAACAAGATCCTCGGCCGCTTTCATTGCGATCTTGCTTTGCCCCTGAAACATGGCGCCGTACACGACAAAATGATAGTTGTGAATCCGATAAAAGGTGTAGAAGTTCATACTGCCCTGGCGTTCTAGAACCGCCTTGTCAATCTCGATTGCTCGCAGGTTGGTTTGGACGACACTTTCATAGTCGCCGAGCAACACATCAATATGCGATGGCATGTGAACTAGGTGGCCGGCGCCTGGCATCATGTTTCGGAGGCGGTTTGCAGCGGCGAGAGCCTTTTCCGGCGTGGGCGAGGCCTCCATCGTGTGAATGTACAAGTGATTTACCGCCGGAAAGTTTGGCGAGTTCTCCAGGGCTTTTTCGAGGACCTTGACGATCTCTGGCGTTTCTGGGGCTGGCGTGCCGTCAGCATCCCACTGTTTCCACGGCCGCAAAATCATCAGTGATTCGGCGAACAACGAAGCCACCAACGGGTCGTCATTGTATTTCCTGTAAACCTCTCTCATCGCAATCGAATAGGCCCGATTCAGTGGTTCACGATCCTCTGGCACAGGCGTCGCGTGCCGACTCGAAAAGGCATCGATAATCGCTCGCTCAAGTGGGGTGGAATCCGTCGAATGTAACTGGGCGAGGCGAATTGCGAGATTAGCCTCGGCGATTTGGTGCGGTTCGATTTCCGTGTTGTTGATGTTCGGTCCCCACGCGTAAGCCATACCCCAGTAGGCCATTGCCATCGCAGGATCGTATTGTATCGCCCGCTCAAAGCAACGTACGCCTTCCTCATGATTGAAGGCGATGCAGAGGGCCAGCCCACGATCGAACCATTTCTGCGCGTCGTCGGAATCTGTCGAAACCTTGTATCGAAATCCGCCGAGGTCGTAATACTCCTCCTTTGTCGCGTCCGCTGGTGCGAGTTGGGCGACGGTGACACAAGGGAAAACAAAGCTAGCCATCGCAGTCACAAATATTGCGGCTTTCATTATCAACGCTCCAGAAACCAACCAATAAGCAGTCGACCCGATCGGTCGGCTTTCAGCATCTTACACGCAAACCGCGGGGGTCATGCCCCTAGGAAACCACTCGAGTGTTACTGCCTTTGATGACCGCAGATCAAAGCAGCAAAATTGACATCGCAGCAACCAGTTTTTGACTGAACTGAATAGGATATCGTGCAAGACATTTAACAACCGCGCTAGTGGTCAAAACGGATCACTAGCATCGACTGGCTCTCCGGCAGTGCCAGAATTCTGGCAACCATCGCTGGGAGACTGCTCGGCAGGTTCGATTGCGTTGTCCCTCTTGACTTCTCAGGGCGGGGTGGTAGCATCAAATGCTTGTACGAAGGTACTATTTTGTGCATAACCCGAGCAACGAGATTTCCGGGTCTTGTCTTTAGGACGTACGTATCTTGTCATTTTCAAACTCAGTCGCCATTCGAGGAGTAACAGTCGCTCTGTTGCTGTGGTGCGGGTTTGCATTTTGTCCGCAGCATGCCAGTGGTTCCTGCGGGGACTATTTGCAGATGGGGACTTCTCACGAAGACGTGCCTCGATCGTTAGCTGAAATCGGCAAATCGATGTCTCTTGAGTTGCCATTGGCACCGCCTCGATGCCATGGACCAGGGTGCTCGCAGTCATCGGATTTCCCGGCGAATCACATCACGCATTCGCCAGAAGCACCTCAAACCAAGGTGCTGGCGATTGTGGCTCATTGGGGTGCTGAAGGCATGGTTGTGCGAAAGGCCGTCAAAGCCGCCCGTGATCTTTATTCATTCGGACTGAGTTCCGATATCTTCCGTCCGCCCCGACTTCTTCAGGGCCACTGCTAGAGTAGGTCCGGTCGCACTTAGCATTGTCGACGTTTGCAAAATTGCATTTTCGTCATGTGATTTTGATTTGTCGACTAAGCCGTAAGTGGCCGCGGGCTTGCGTATCTCAAGAATTGAATCATGTGCCTTGCGATGTGCGATGGTGCAGTGGTTCACGCTGGATTTCATCCGCACGTCACGTGTTTCATGATGTGTATTTGACCAGCCCATTCTTGAGACTCCCTTTCTTTCGCAGTCCGGCAATCCCACGCACTATCACGCCATAGCTCACTTCCAGTCGAGTTTTTGGCTGCGTTACAGACGAACCATTTAATGGCTCGGTTCAGGCTATCCAGCCAACCGATCCACTAGATCTTTCGTTTGCAAGTTCCTGTTTTATTCGCCCATGCGCACTTGTTTACCTGAGTGCCGTTCGCAGCTTTATCAATCATTACTTTGGAGTTTTTGTGATGCGAAACAACAAAAGTCGAGTCGGATTCACGTTAGTCGAACTGCTGGTCGTGATTGCCATTATCGGCATCCTCGTGGGGCTCCTTTTGCCTGCCGTACAATCTGCTCGCGAGGCCGCACGCCGAATGCAGTGCAGTAACAACATGAAGCAAATTGGGTTGGGGTTACATAACTATCACGGCAGTTACAACGCATTTCCGTTCGCATGGGGCGGAACTCGTCCTCCATCGAACAGCCCGGGGTACTCGGCACTTAGTCAGCTCTTGCCGTACATCGAGCAAACTGCTTTGCATGAGCAAATCGATTTTGCGCGACCACTAACCGATCCGATGAACAGCAAGGCACGGCTAACAGAAGTCCTGACGTTTCGATGTCCATCGGACCTCGACAATCCTCAGCCGCAAACCGGGGGCGCGACAAACTACATGGCAAACGTCGGCAGCCAGCATATTTGGCAGGACCCCTTGCGACAGAACGGTCCTTTTATCCGTGAACGTCAGCTTAGCTTTCGCGACATTCTTGATGGGACCAGCAATACAGCCGCTTTCGCCGAACGCATGTTGACGGATGGAAGCAATGGCATGATCAGCGTTGACTCAGATGTGTTTTTGGGCAGTGGAGACCCTGCCACGCCCGATGATGCGATCCAAATGTGCTACGCCACCGACGTAACCAACCTGGCAACTCAGTTCCCAATATTCATGGGCGCTCCTTGGATTAACGGGCAACACGTATATCTCCATGTCGATGTGCCTAACAGACGCTCGTGCGGTTTCTATCCAACGAAGGCGACAATGCCAGTGAGCAGTCGCCACATCGGCGGAGCACACATGTTGCGCTGTGATGGTTCTGTCAAATTCGTTACGGAGAGTGTGAATTTAAAACTGTGGCGCGCCGTGGGAACTCGCGCCGATAGTGAAACGCTCGAAGGCGACCTTTAAAGAGACCTGAAAGCACGCATTATTCGATTGTTGAGTACTGATTCGCAGCGCCTAGCCTTCACTGGTGACTATGAATGCGGTCGACACTAACGCAACCACAAGTTATTTCTCGTCTTTTCTTCAGATCTATGTTGAGCTTTTACCATGAATCCGTTTTGCAGAAATGCGCTTGCATCTCGTACCCTCACGACGATTGTCTTCTTGCTGGCGGGGTCGGGCTGCAAATCGTCTTCCGAAGCGAATCGCGTCGATCCAACGTTAGCGAGATCAGCGCTTGAATCGGTGTTGGACAGCTGGAAGCGAGGCGAGTCGATTGACCCTTGGCAGATGAACGACTCGCAAGTCGTCGTGCAAGACCTTGACTGGAAAGCGGGATTCAAGCTCGCTTCGTTCGAGATACTGGACCAGGGTGATGCGGTCGATGCGAACTTGTTTTGTCGAGTCAGATTGTCGCTGGAGGATCCAAGCTCCAAACGCTTCGATCGCATGGTGACTTATGTCATCGGAACGAATCCCGTATGTACAGTTTTTCGCAGCCCAATGCCTTAAGTGACACAGTCGGCTGATTCAACTCTCATTATTTGGACTTTTCTTTATGAAGACTTCCCTGAGTATTCTTCTCCTTGTTTTGCTCGCTTTGGTAATGCCGATGCACAAGTCAATTCTTGCAGCGGATGACCAGGTTCGGCTTACGAAACTAGAGTCAAATGAAAAGGCGTGGCAAGCACTACCGCAACCGCTGGTCGGTAAAGGAATGCCCTTGCCAACTTGGGCACGGATGCTGGCAACGCGTTTGCCACTGAGCACCGCGACGCTACTGGAACTCGACTGGGCACAGCGAACGCAAAGTCCAGTTGCCACCGAACTAAGAGCAGCCATGCGATACGTTGTCGCCAAGGCCAATGCTTGTGAATACGCCCAACAGGCTGCATTGTTGGATCTGCGAACCACGGGTGCTAGTCCCTCGCAATGTGACTCGCTGGTCAATGGAACGTTCGACGGATGGTCGAACGAGCAGCGTGACGCCCTAACGTTTGCTCGCAAGATGTCGATCGCATCCAGTACGGTGTCCAATGAGGAATTTGCGAACTTAGTCAAGGCATTTGGCGAGAAGCAAACAGCATCGATGGTGTTGCTTGCAGCGTATGCCAACATGCAGGATCGACTGCTGTTGTGTCTCGGAGCCGATGCCGACGCGGACGCTGCGGATGGTGCACTGGCGGCCATTGATGTCTCATTCAGCCCAAACTCCTTCAACATCGAACGTCGACATCCAACCTCGAGCGAGCCGACCGAATTGCCGGCTAAAGACACTCTCGACGTGATTCAGGATGACGCCAACTGGTCACAACTGAGCTACGAGCGTCTACAAGAGCGGCTTCTCGAGCAGCGAGGAAAACCGACCCGCCTGCCAATTCTTGAATGGTCAGAAGTAGCAGAGAAGATCCCCAGCGGTATGTTCGATCGGCCCAGCGATATCGTTTGGTATCGCACGGTGTTTGGCTATGCACCCGAGTTAGCGATTCCTTTCGAACGGTTCATGCGAATCTCGGGGGCCGAGACGAGTGCTAACTACGGCCGAGTTTTTGGTACCACCTTGTTTTGGATCGTAACCCGCTGTGTTGAATGCCCTTATTGCATGGGACATTGTGAAATGAACTGGGAAGTAGCCGGCTTGTCACTGGACCAAATCGCTGAGCGAAGCAAAAAGCTTGCGGGCGAAGACTGGTCTGGGTTCCCGGGAGAGCAACAGCGCGCACTGGCGTTCGCTCGGAAGCTTTCCAAGTCTCCGGCGACGGTGACGGCCGACGACTTAGCGACGCTCAAACAGGATCATGGCGACGACACGGCGTTGAGCGTCGTTCTACACACATCGCGTTACCACTACATGACGCGAATTTCAAATGGCTTCCAATTGAAGCTTGAATCCGAAAACGTCTTTTTTGACTATTGGAACAAACCGAAACGATCCTCTCACATCATCCGAGAGCATCAAACTCCCGTGGCGAGCGCCGCGGATGCCGAAACTTGGGATAATCTGCCCGCACTTGCAAGCGGCAAGCGAGGTCCGCTTCCAGCTTGGGCAAAAGCGGTCGCGACTCAATTGCCGCGAACCGCGGCCGCAATGCTGGAACTGGATCTTGCTCAACGAACCTCCAGTCCGCTTGACGCAAAACTGCGAGCGAAGATGCGTTGGGTGATTGCTAGGGCAAACCGATGCGAATACTCCCAGTCATACGCATTGGCCGATCTCCGCCGCGCCGGTGGAACGGAGGCGATGTGCAGCACACTTACGGGCGATTCAAAACTTTGGCCCGAAGAGGATCAAGAGCCGCTCGAGTTTGCCAGATTGATGACGGTTGCTGCGCCGACCATTGATGACGCGATGTTTGAGCGACTAAAGAATCAATTTGGCGAGAATCAAGTCGCCGCAATGGTGCTCTTAGCTGCGTACGGGAACTTCCAAGACAGAATCGTGCTGGGCTTAAACGTTCGGCTTGGGGAACACGAACCTATGGAGGCGTTGGCTGTCAAGTTCGTCGAAGGGGCATTGCAAGTTGCACCTATTTTGCCGGCGGAACGGGGTTCCGATTCTTACAAAACCGACGACGAACTCGTCGTGCCCCGCGATGAAAGTTGGATGTCGGTTTCGTTTGATGAGCTGCAACGACGTCTAGAACAACAACGGTCGCGAAGTCCTCGACTGCCGATTCCAACATGGGAAAGCGTCGCGTCAAATCTTCCCTCGGCCATGGCTGCCAAGCCGACTCGCATTCACTGGAGTCTCGTCAACTATGGATATGCACCCGAGCTGGCAATTCCTTGGACGATCGCAACCCGAACCCATTGGGCAGAAGCACCAGCGGAGCGAGTTTTGGAAGAAAGTGCGTTCTGGGTACAAACTCGTGCAGTCCAATGCAACTACTGCATGGGCCATTGCGAAATGTTGCTCGCAGAAGCTGGGCTGAATTCTTCCTCCATTGCTCGTCGCACAAAGCTACTGGCAGAATCTGACTGGAGCACGTTCCCTATCCCTGAGCAACGAGTCTATTCCTACGCTCGCAAATTGAGTAGTGCGCCCTGGGACTTTGACGATGGCGATTATCAATCATTGGTTGACGAGTTTGGGCCAAAGAAGGCGATGGGACTTTTCTGGTGGCTGTGTCGCGGCCTGTACATGACTCGCATCTCCGATGGATTTCAGCTCACCCTGGAACGAGACAATGTGTTCGCCAATCACGGCAATGTAGTTACCGATTCAACTTTTAACACTCAAGGAAATTGATTATGTTCGCCAGACCCCAATCTCTCGTACTCATGTTGTTCACGTTACTAGCGCTGCCAATTGCCCAGGGCGAAGACACGACGAAGCCTCTCGAAAAAGCTGACGACACACTTACTCCAGAAGCAAGTGGGATCGAGAAAGAGATGCGGCGTTCGTTAGTGCCTGATTCCGAAGCGATTGCGATGCTGGATGCAATTGTCAAAGGGAGCACTCTCGGCGGCGAAGACGGCTGGTTCCCACTCGCGAAAGCAAAAAGCCGATTCGATTGGGACTATGTCGTGGAGACATTCGACGCGAACTCAGACCAAGAGATCAGCAAAGAAGAATTCGGCGGTACCGACAGCGATTTTGCTCGTTTGGATCGAAGTGGGGATAAGAAGCTTTCAACCAATGACTTCGACTGGACCGAACATTCTCTCGTTTCAACGCCTGGATTCATCATGTTCTTCATGGCTGATCGCGATGCCAACGGCAAAGTGACTCGTGAAGAATTTGCAGCGTTGTTCGATCAGTTAGCCGGCACCGATTCGAGTTATGTGGCGCTCGATGATTTGCGGACGCAGTTCCAGCCTCAACCTCCTGGAGCTCGGGAACATCGAGCCGACCGTCCCACGCGAAGCACTCTAATTGGTGCGTTGCAACGTCAAGAGCTAGGCTCGTTGCAGGCCGGACCCGAAGTCGATGATACGGCCCCCGACTTTACGCTCCTCAATCTACGCGGTGAAGCGGTTGCGCTCTCGAGCGAAATTGGGAAAAAACCGATCGTGCTGATATTCGGTAACTTCACGTGTGGTCCTTTTCGAAGTCAGTCGGGCAACATCGAAAAGCTCTATCGTCGGTACCAGGATCGCGCGAAGTTCTTTCTTGTTTACGTTCGCGAAGCTCATCCCAGCGACGGTTGGTGGATGCTCAGCAACCAGCGAGCTGGAATTGACTTGACGCAACCAACCGATCAAGACGGCCGACGAGTGGTTGCGCAGAAATGCCAAGCTCATCTGGATCTGGACGTTCCATTTCTGGTTGATGAGATCGATGACAAAGTTGGTTCACAATACAGTGGGATGCCGAATCGACTGTATCTGATTGACCAGCAGGGAAAAGTTGCCTTTAAGAATGGTCGCGGCCCCTTCGGATTTCATCCACGCGAATTGGAGCAATCACTTGTGCTATTACTCAACCAGGCAATCGATACTTCGCCGTCCACTCGATAGCGCACTGGTAACTGCGGCTTCACTATTCGTAGGTCGATAGCATTTCGATTTGAAGCTTGTGGACCGACAGGAGTTCGGCTCCACGGCGTTGACGATGCGTTAAGTGCCGCGTTAGCCAAAGGCGTAAATTTCGACGAATTCCGGAGGGCTGACACAACTAAATATCGCGTTCAAGATCAGCGATGGCCGCCCTTGGCACATCGTCGTGCATCGTCGAATTGCGACGCCTCCAATTGTGTTTCGAAACGCGCCGCTGTCTCCAGGTAAATCTGAGCGTATTCAAAGTGGAATCGCTGAGAGGTTGGATGGGGCCACGAATCCGGCCGCGCAAGGTTCCGCGAGTGTTCCTCTAAAGACTCTGCTCAAAGAACCGCTTGCCGCCGAATTGCTAGGAACCGGCACAGCTCTCCAGTACTGTCCAACCAAATGTGGTCAGTTCCAAGCGTGAGGGCGTCGCAGTTGAAACGTAAGCCGACGATCCACTGCGATCGCGATCTTTCCCTGAACACCTTGATTGGGACTCTCCAGCCGGGAATGGGCGAGCGGAATATCATCAAGCGAATAGACGGCGCCAACGTGTGGATGCAACTGACCGCGCTCGATCAATGCGCTCAACTCATCAAGCTTGCCGCGGTTTTGTCTTGTGAAAACGAAGTGATAACTTGCGTTCTTGCCCCAGGCCCCAATGACGTTTTGTGGCTGTGCCGTGTCCACGATCGTGATAACGCGGCCAAGTTGCGCGAGCGCGTCGGGGCTGCGTGACAACGTGTTCCCGCCAATGGTGTCCAGCACGACATCGACCCCACGGCCACCCGTTTCCCGCATGATGGCGTCGACATAGTCTTCCTTTTTATAGTCGATGGTCACATCGGCCCCCAGACTTCGTGCGAACTCAAAGTTTGCTTCGCGCACGGTCGATAACACTCTCGCACCCATGGCTTTTGCGAGCTGGATCGCCACATGACCGACTCCTCCTGCGCCGCCGTGAATTAGAATGCTTTCGCCAACTCTTAGCGCCGCACGCACGAACAGTGCCTCCCATACCGTCCCGCCGACCAACGACAGGCTTGCCGCCTCGAGATGGCTTAGCGTGGGAGGCTTCTTTGCGACAATGCTTTCGGCAGCCACATGGTACTCGGCATAGCTTCCTGGCCCGTAAAATATTTTCGGGGTATACCAGACTTCGTCGCCTGGAGAGAACGTTGTCACGCCAGGCCCGACTTCTTCGACAAGGCCCGATACGTCGTGCCCAGGGATCGCTGGCAGTTGCACCAAGTCCGAATAATCGCCACGTCGGACTTGGTAATCCAATGGATTGATGGAGGTTGCATGGACGCGGACCAGAACTTCGCCCGCGTGCGGCACGGGCTTGGGTACGTCACAAAGCTCAAACGATTCCGGGCCACCAAATGATTTAAGTACGACCGCTTTCATCGCCATCCTCCTATCAATCGATCAATGAACTTGCTCGGGTCCGGAGCAACGCTGCGTAGGGCTTATTGGCTACCTCA
>JBGSKM010000113.1:0-91484 GCA_041741195.1 Pirellulaceae bacterium | reverse complement strand
ATTATGCAAAAGGCACGCCGTCACCCGTGTCAAAAGACATAGGGCTCCGACCGCTTGTAGGCACATGGTTTCAGGTTCACATTCCTCCCCTTGCAGGGGTTCTTCTCACCCTTCGCTCACGCTACTGGTACGCTATCGGTCATTGAGGAGTATTTAGCCTTACGGGATGGTCCCCGTGGATTCAGTCCAGGTTTCACGTGACTGGACCTACTCAGGTGCTTCTATGGTGCAAACCTGCTTTCGTGTACGGGACTGTCACCCTCTATGGTCAGCCTTTCCAAGCTGTTCTACTAGCCGTTTACAATCCAATATTGAAGTCCTACAACCCCGAGAAGGAAACCTTCTCGGTTTGGGCTCTACCGCTGTCGCTCGCCGCTACTGACGGTATCGATTTTTCTTTCTTTTCCTCTGGTTACTTAGATGTTTCAGTTCACCAGGTTGTCGGTACACACCTATGAATTCAGTGTGCAACATTCGGGAACCTCGGGATCATCGCTTGTTTGTCAACTCCCCCAAGTTTTTCGCAGACTTCCACGCCCTTCATCGTCTCTCAATGCCAAGACATCCCCCATGTGCCCTTAATAGATTGGCCATCGAAATCCCGAACTCAAATCCGAAGACTTGAATACGTCATTTCGAGGTGATCCTCTCTTTAACGATATCACATTAACCGCATCACCCACTTCGCTCTGAAAACACCAGCAAGCTGGAATCACCATCACTCGGTAAATGACACAGAAAGCACAGAATCCTAACAGAATACATCTTGCCATTTCGACCTACCTGCGATACCACCAACTCGCCACCGAAGCAGCGAACCAACAGCCACGCAGTCAATCGAACTGGCGACGCCTCTGAAGAACTTTATATAGACCCACTTTGTGAGGTGCGACCAACAATCCACAGAGGACGGAAATCTCCTGGGACTGCTAACTGCACATCGTAAAGCGTGGTGCTCTTAAGATGCCAATTTCTACCAAACAACCAAATTGTCAAACATCAATTTCCCAGCATGGGCGTTAAACCCAGCGGCCAGGAGACGCTGCTGGTGAGCAGCCGGCCGTCCAATCATTCGATTGAACATCCGGTCATTCACCAGCCTTTGCCGCAATCAACCACTTCAGTGAAGCGTCGCTTGGCGGAGGGTCGCGGAAGATAACCTAGGTCAGTCTCTTCCGCAAGGGCTACTTCGAATCTTTTTCAAAAACTTTTGATTCGAAGCTTTCCTTGGTGCGAACTTTGCAGTCCGCTAGCTTTTTCCCTTTCGGGAGCCAGCCGTCTCACTGACTCGCGGTCAGTGAGAGCGAAAAGATACAGTGGGTTTTGATCTGGTCAACCGCTGCTTCGAAAAAACTTTGAAACAGTTTTGATTCAGTGAAAAACACGTGAATCTGTTGGTCTCCCGGACGTCCCGAGTCTCTTTTCGCCAGTTCCTGGGCTCGAGCGAATGCCTTGAACGCCCGAAGGCACGGCAAACGCGGAACCAAGAACCAAAGTGGAGGTAGACGGACTTGAACCGACGACATCTTGCTTGCAAAGCAAGCGCTCTCCCAACTGAGCTATACCCCCGACGCAGCGAGAAAGGTTACAGGGCCACAGGGCGACAGGCAAGACCTGTGTTTCTGCGGACCTGAGGTCCTTTTTCACCTATTCCAATGGGCGTACCAGAACTCGAATCTGGGACCTCTACATTATCAGTGTAGCGCTCTAACCAACTGAGCTATACGCCCTCGTGAAGGCTGTTCCGACGAGACTGAACGGGTCAATCGCGGCGGCTACCAGCAGTCATGGCCCGAGAGTCTACGCAAACTAACGCTGGTGTCAAAGGGAAGTCCCCTTCACTTTCTGCTGTTTCGACCTTCGGAAGACTTTTTTTCGGCACTTGGACGCTTCCCACTTAAATCGACGTTTTCTTGGACCCCTTGGTTCATGCAAAATGGCGCAAAGTTTTGCTGGCACCGTCACTACATTTGGACGAGTCGCAGGACTTTCGACACGAAAACCCTCCCCATCTTTTGGACCTCAGGAAGCATGATGCAACTTTTTCCTCATTCGAAGCTTAAAAAACCGCTGTGGCACGACAAAACCACGGGCTGCCGCTCGCTCCAGGCTTTGAAGTTGGGATTCCTCGCAGGTGTCCTTTGCCAAGCTAATGCGGCGATCGCGGCAACTCCCAACCCGGCGGCTGCTTTATCGCTGAAACCAGTCCAACGCGACGCGATCTTCGAACAAGTGGATGGCGAGGCAGTCGATCGTTGCCGCGTGGAGGACATCGACGACCCGAATATCACCGGCTGGGAGGTGATCGGTCCCGAAGGATTGCTGCTCCGGCGGTTCGTGGACACCAATGGCGACAAGAAGGTCGATCTTTGGTGCTACTACCAATATGGCGTTGAGACCTATCGTGACGTCGACGCCAATTTTAACGGCAAGGCCGATCAATACCGTTGGCTCGGCACCGCAGGAACGCGCTGGGGATTGGATGACGATGAGGACGGCGCGATCGACCGTTGGAAACAGATCTCGCCGGAAGAAGTTTCCGCAGAAGTGATTTCATCGCTTCAAAATTCAGATGCCGCGCGTTTTTCACGCCTCCTAATCACTCCCACGGAGCTCAAATCGCTCGGTCTAGGCCGCGAGAAAACGGAAAGCTTGGCGACAAAATCCACGCGTGCGGCCAAGGATTTCGCCGACCTGGCAGATCGTCAACAGGCGGTTGGAGAACAGGCCCGCTGGGTGCAGTTTGCCGCGTCGCCCCCGGGTGTCGTGCCCCAGGGCACCAACGGATCGACCGCCGATGTCATCGTTTACGAAAACGCGGTGGCGATGTTTGAGCAACTGGACAAGAACGGCCAACTGGTCATCGGCACGCTGATCCGAGTCGGCGACACTTGGCGATTGGTCGATCTGCCGCAAATCGCCGCTCAAGGAGACTCGCTCGCGCAGTCGACCGGCAATTTCTTTACGCCCGGCGGCGGAGCAATTCGCAGCGACGTGCCCGGCAGCGGTATCGGGGCCCAGGCGCAAGAATTGGTGACGGAACTTGAGACGATTGACCGCCAACTCGGCGTCGCTAAGCCGGACGAATTGGAAAAGCTCCATGATCGTCGCACCACCGTCGTCGAATCACTGGTCAAGGCGGCCAATAACCCGAATGAGCGAGAAACCTGGTCTCGCCAGCTCGTGGACACGGTGAGCATGGCGGTCCAGACCGGCTCCTATCCCAGCGGATTGGCCCGGCTCAAACTCATTTCCAAGCGGCTTGCGACTGAGAACGAGACGCTTGGCGCTTATGCGGATTTCCAAACGATTGCCGCCGAGTATGTGACGCGTCAAATGGCTCCGGATGCCGAATTGGCCAAAGTTCAAGAATGGTATGTCGAGACGCTGACCGATTTTGTCGATCGGTACCCGCAAACGCCCGAAGCCGGCCAGGCGATGTTGCAATTGGCTCTGTCCAAAGAGTTCGAAGACAAGGAACGCGAAGCACTCGGCTATTACCAGAAGGTCGCAGCGGAGTTCCCAGGTACGGATTCAGGCGAGAAGGCGGCGGGTGCGGTTCGACGATTGGATAGCGTCGGCAAAGTGGTCGAGATGCAGGGCCGTACGCTCGATGGCAAGACGTTGGCTCTCTCGCAATTGCGTGGAAAGCCGATTGTTCTTCACTACTGGGCAACCTGGTGCGAACCTTGCAAACAAGACCACAAACTGCTGCGTCGGTTACAGTCCCAGTACGCCAAAGCCGGAGTGCAACTCGTCGGTGTAAACGTCGATGTGACTCCCGAGATGGCAGTCGGCTACTTGAAGGAAAACCCACTGCCGTGGCCGCAAATGTTTGACGCCGGAGGTTTGGAATCGAGCTCATTGGCAAAGCAATTCGGGGTCCAAACGTTACCCACGATGATGCTGATTGACAAAGCCGGGAAAGTCGTTCGGCACAATGTTCGAGCCGCTGAACTGGATGGTGAACTCGATCAACTCGTCAGCGGCAAGTAGCGTCGCCAACGCCTTGTCCAGATTGCAACAACGGCGGGACTTTGCGTTAGCAGCCCGCCGTTTTTCGTAGCTTTCGCTGGTCCACTTTCAAACTTCGCGATCAATTGATCTCTCCTTGATGGTCGTGCCATTATTTTCTCGCTACGATGGATGAGTCGGCCGTGTTTGGCCGTGTTGGGGCCTCCTCTTAAAACATCCTTTGTCCTGACAGCGGAAGGCTTATCGCATGGCCAAACGTGATGAGATGTTGGCGAAACTCAAAGCGGCGGCCATTCGTCGCGAACGACGTGGGGCAGCGATGCCCAAAACGCCAGCGTCCAGCACGCCAACGTCCTGCACGCCATCGAGCGGGCCCAGCGTGGATGTCATCGGCGCGATCGTGGAAGTGATCACCGAGTCCTGTACCTCATCCGATTCCCGCTTGGATGCGGTGGTCGTGACGGCCTTAAGAGCCCAGTTGAAGCAGATCGAGCCACCTCGTGAACAGGCGCGGATACTTTACGCCCGCCTCAACGGGCTAAGAGAGTCGTTGGCCCAGCAACATCCGGAAATGACGCAGCGTCATTTCCGCAGCGCCATCCAGCAACTACTCGACGAAGCCACCAACTATGGAAGCGCCAACCCGCATAGCTCGCGTTTCATCGAGTTTCTGGAAGTATTTGGCCGGTGACTGGGTTTCACCCGGCGGTCTCGCTTGCGGTTACGCCTTGGGAGCTTTGCGAAGGTCGAGCCACTCGGTGTGGAACGTGCCTTCCTTGTCGACACGCTGGTACGTGTGAGCTCCAAAGTAATCCCGCTGGGCTTGCAATAAGTTCGCTGGCAAACGTTCCAGTCGATAACCGTCGTAGTAGCACAGCGCGGTACTGAATGCCGGCACGGGGATGCCCATGATCGAAGCTACAGCGACGACTTTGCGCCACTTCTCTTGGGAATCTTCGACGGCCTTCTCAAAGAACTTTGCCAACAGCAAGTTTTCGAGATTCGGGTCGGCATCGAAGGCTTCTTTGATCCGGTCCAGGAACTTCGCTCGAATGATGCATCCGCCACGCCACAGCAGCGCCGCGGCGCCATAGTCGAGGCCCCAGCCATGCTCGGCCGATGCGGCTTGCAGCTGCACGAAGCCTTGCGCGTACGAGACAATTTTCGAGGCGTACAGCGCTTGACGCACCGCTTCGACAAACTCAGCCCGATCACCGACCAATGACTTGGCGATCGCTTGCATTTCGGAATTCGATGACTTTGACGGACCGCTCAGCGTTTTGGATGCGCGGGTTCGGGCTTCTTTTTGAGCCGACAGGCCCCGAGCAAACACGGCGGTGGTGACCAGCGTACTGGGGACGCCGAGATCAAGCGCCAGTTGGCTCATCCACTTACCCGTGCCCTTGGCACCGGCGACGTCCAGGATCTTGTCGACCAAGTGACCGCTGCCGCCCTGGTCGTCTTTGACGCTGAAAATGTCTCGAGTAATTTCGATCAGATAGCTCTGCAAATCGCCACGGTTCCACTCGTCGAACACGTCGTACAGTTCATCGTTGGTAAGCCCACCGAGTTCATGCAGCAATTGGTAGGCTTCGCAAATCAATTGCATATCGCCGTATTCGATGCCGTTGTGGACCATCTTGACGTAGTTGCCTGCGCCGCCGCTGCCGAGCCATTCGCAGCACGGAATGTCGTTGTTGGGACCGACCTTGGCCGCAATCGACTGGAACATCTCTTTGATGTGTGGCCAAGCGGCTTTGCTGCCACCGGGCATCAAGCTGGGCCCCTTGAGCGCGCCTTCTTCGCCGCCGGAAACACCACAGCCGACGTAAAGCAGACCGGCGTCTTCGACTTGCTTGGTGCGACGTTCGGTGTGCAGGTAGTACTCGTTGCCGCCGTCGATGATGATGTCACCGGGTTCACAGTACGGCAGCAATTGTTCGATCAGGGCGTCCACGGCCGCACCGGCTTTGACCAGCATCATCAACTTGCGCGGTCGTTTGACCGCTTTGACGAACTCTTCGATCGAATGAGTGCCGACGAAATTCTTGCCCTTCGCTCGGCCAGCCATCAAGTCGTCCACTTTCGACGTCGTGCGATTGTAGACGGCGACCTTGTAGCCACGGCTTTCCACGTTCAGAGCAAGGTTCTCGCCCATCACGGCCAATCCGATCAAACCGAAATCACAGTCGCCACTCATTTTTGATCACTCAATACGTTTCGGGGTTGGGATTCATTTCCGCCGGATTCTAGGCTTTCAGCAGAAAATCGAAAGGGAGGACGGGTGGGTGGCCGAAAAACGAACCCGCCAAGGCAAAATCCGGTACCCGTTCAGCAACATCCATTGCTGGGCATCGAAGAAGGACCGCTATCAGGCACGAACCCGCTCATTCGAGTGACTAAAATCACACTGGCGCAGCCGGAAAAACCGGCAGCATTGACGTTCGGCTGAGTACAATGAAGACCGTCTTTTCGCGGTTTGTTGCTGGAACACGTTCGAGTAACTATCGTCAGAGAGATATGGATGCGCCAACGTGCGCTCGTGCCCAGGATCCTTTTCTTCGCCAGCGGTGTGTTTCGACCGATGAAAAAGCCTCGAGTTTTATTGCCGTTTCTGTCGCTCGCCATCGCATTCTTGGTGCCTGCCCAGCTCGCGTTTTCGCAGGGCGGAAACGGCGGAAACACCAACACAACGAACAACTTCATCAATCCGATCGCCGGTGTGGACGTGGACGCCCAAGGGGTGCTGCGAATTCGCCAGTTCGATCCGCGTGTCGCTCAGCAGCGATTGATGGCGGCTCGAGCGGAAGTCGGCCAGGACGTGATGCGTGCCAGCGATTTGCGAAAAGTATCGCTGCAGCGTCTCGAAGCGGTGATCGGCGACCGAATCGCCGCGGGTGAACCGATTACCAATGATCTGCTCGGGCTGGCTGGTCTCACAAGTGTCCAGTATGTGTTCTATTACCCCGACACTAACGACATCGTGATCGCCGGTCCCGCCGAAGGCTTTGTGGCTGACCCGACCGAACGTTTGGTCGGTATCAATTCGGGCCAGCCAATCGTGCTGCTTGAGGATTTAGTCGTTGCCCTGCGAGCCTTCAAACCAGGCGAAATCAACAAGGGCGTGATCAGCGTCTCCATCGATCCGACACCCGAGGGACTGCAGCGGATGCAACAGTTCTTGGCCTCGGTACGGGGTCCGGTGACGCCGCGCGACGCTGAACCGATCGCGATGGGACTGAAGAACAACTTGGGATTGCAAACGGTCACGATCAAGGGAATTCCCACCGCGACGCACTTCGCTCGAGTCCTGGTCGAAGCCGACTATCGGATGAAGTTAGTTGGTATCGGGCTGGAGCAATTGCCCGTCAAAATGATGAGCTACACCGCACGCACGAACCCCTCGGCCGGCGGATCCAATTCGATGGAACGCTGGTATTTTCAGCCGAACTATGACGGAATCTCCGTTAGCGAAGACGGCCTGGCGATGAAAATCAACGAGCGCGGCGTCCAACTCGTCGGTGCCAATGAACGAGTCACCACGGCTGGAAAACGCGTGGCAAGCGGACGCGGAAATCGAGCGAGCCAAGCTTTCTGTGAGGATTTCACGCGGCTTTATCCGGAGATCGCCAGCCGAGTTCGAATCTACGGTGAACTGCGTCAATTGATTGATATCTCCATCGCCGCCGCCTACATCCAAGACCAAGACTTCTACGGCCAAGCGAACTGGACCATGCCGGTTTTGGGGAACGAATCTTCCTATTCGGTCGAGACCCATTCGGCACCCGAGCAAGTCGAAACGGCCGTCAATGCGATTTGGCGAGGATCATCGCTCGTTACTCCGCTCGGTGGCGGTGTCCACATGCAACCGCGGCTGGCTCTGAACAGTGATCAACTGGATGTGGATACTTCGGGCGAGAACGCCAAGGTCAAACAATCCGCTGGCCCCTCCCAGTTGGCCGAGGGCCAGTGGTGGTGGGATTGAGCAGGAGCATTGCGGCGGGAAAATTGAAACCCGCCAAGAGACTTTGAATGGCTGAATGCCTATGATTCGCGGTGTGAGATCACACCGCGTTTTTTTTGGTACATGTCGTTCTAGTCGGCTGCGTCGCTAGCCAGGAGTCGCTCTCCATCATGAGTCATCCCAACGGGCGTGGGCCGCTCGCGAAAGGCGAATGCAGGCTCATCGTGGTTCAGGACCAATTGCAACCCTGTCCTTACCTTTCCGGTGTGACCGCGAGAATGCCGCTACGTTTGCCGGTGGGCGGCGTGACACCGGAGATGACCGACTTGTTGCTCTTTCGCGGGTTTCGTCGAAGTGGTGACTTTGTCTACACGCCTCAATGTCCGACCTGTTCCGAATGCCAACCGACGCGTGTGGACGTCCATGAGTTTGGCTGGACATCATCGCTGCAGCGAGTGCTCAAACGCGGCGACCGAGATTTGAACATCAAGTGGTCCAGTCCGTCGGTCGATCACCAACGCGTGCATCTGTTCAACCGCCATCGACACGAACGATCTCTGGGAATTCGTGACGACCGCATCGATGCAGAGTCGTATCGTTCGTTTCTCGTGGATAGCTGTTGTGATACCCAAGAACTAGCGATCCGTCATGGCAATTCGCTGGTTGCCGTCTCGACCGTCGACGTGGGCCGCGATAGCGTCTCCGCCGTCTACACTTTCTTTGACCCGGATTACTCTCGCTACAGCCTTGGTACCTACGCCATTCTCAAACAGATCCAGTGGTGTCTGGCGCATGCGCGTCGGTTCGTTTATCTCGGCATGTATGTGGAGAATAACCAGCATTTGAACTACAAGGCCCGGTTCGTACCCCAGCAGCGCTTGCGGGGTAGCCAGTGGGTCACACACAATGATGTGAACTAAGTTTATGTGAACTGAATTGGCGGCACCGTACCAATTTTCTACTCGCTAGGTCACGCTATGTTTCGCTCGCTCGTTTGGACACTGGTGGTCGCATTCGTCGCAATGTGGCATGGGATGCTCGCCGTGTCACCGTCCGGGGCGGTCGAGCCGGCGGATAAGTTAGCCGCACATTTGCGTGGCGGCGAATACGTGGCAGCACGCGAAATTGCCGCGGAGCTGCCGCTTGACCGGCGAGATGCGGCCTTGGGTGACATCGCACAATCACAACTCTCCAGTGGCGATCGAGTTGGGGCAGGTGTGACCCTCCGCGGGATTGCTCACCTAGATTCACGTCGCCGCGCCAGCCAATCGCCGCACGAAGCGCCTAGCGCCGCTTCCGGAGGTGCGGGTCTGGCCGATTTCGATTCGTTGATGCAATTGATTCAACAAACGATTCGCCCGGATTCGTGGGAGGCTCTCGGCGGGTCAGGCACGATGGCGCCATACCCGCAGGGGATCATCGTCGATCCGCGAGGTTTGATCACCGAGGCGACGTCAACGGTTTTCAATGCCTCGCCCGCCGATATGGACTTCCTTCTTGGCCCTGGGCTGGAGTCGACGGCGGTGAATTTTGACGCGGTGCCCCGGCCGAACGATTGGCGACGGCCGGCATCGCTTCGCGTCGTCTCGCTGCGCCGCTTGAGAGACGAGATCGCTTCCCGACAACTGGTTGCGATTCCCGTCGACCAAGCCCTGGCTTATTTCGCGGGTCTCAGTGAGATCAGCCATGTGGCGATTCTCGAGAACGATATCCTTCTTGCAGGCCCAGTTGGTGGAATTCAGTCGCGCCACGGTTGGCTTGTCGACGCTCGCACGGGAGCTCACCCGCTCCGATTGGACTTTTTCGCTGCTGCGATGTACTCGGCGTTTTCCGACATACCGTTTGGATGCACGATCGACCCGACCCCCGAAGGACTCATGCGGGCACAGCAGGTTGCGACCGACGTCCAAAAAGATCGGCTGCCGATTGCGAAGGCCGCCGAGAAGCTGGGGGCTGCCCTTGGGGAACAACGAGTCGAAGTGTTTGGCACCAACGCGAGAACGACGCTCGCGCTGTTGTTGGTGGAAGCGGATCGACACATGAAACGCATCGCCTTGGGTGATGCCGAAATGCCTGATGGTGTGCGTAACTACTTGGATTTTGTCGACCAGACGATTGAACAGGGCGGACCGACCAACACGCTGATTCGTTTGTGGTTCACGGCGAACCCGGTCCAAGTCCAGGCCGATGCGGCGCGTGAAGTCTTTCATTTGAGCGGGCGGCCGTTGAGACTCAGCGGCCAGAATGAACGATCGCTCGCCCAGGGACGCGAGCGAGCCGCCGACGATCCGAGTACCGTGGCGATGGTGGACGAATTCAATCGCCGCTTCGAATCGATTCGCGCCAAGTATCCGATTTACGGTGCACTCGAATCGCTTTATCGCATCGTGGCCTGTGCGGAATTGTTGGATCAATACGACCGCCATCAAGTTGGCCGACACCTGCTGGAATCGATCGTCGACTTGGAATCCCTCGTGTCCACACATGCGGGCGTAACTGCCGCGCCCTCGAGCGTCGACAGCATCGCGATCATGCATTCGGTTCGTAGCGGCCGAAAGCGACATCACATTCTGCTCGCCAGCGGCGGTGTGTTGGTTGATACCCAGCGATCGCTCAAGGAAAACGTTGAGACGTACCCCACGCTTGCCAACGTTATGTCACAAGTCCAACGGCAACCGACCGTGATCAATCGTTGGTGGTGGAACGCTACAGATTCATCAGAATATCCAGCATCTCGTTAGCCGTGGAAATCACACGTGACGATGCCTGGAAGGCCCGCTGGTAGGTGATCATTCGAATCGATTCTTCATCGATGTTGACGCCGGAAATTGCCAAGTGTTGACTTTGAAGCGTCGAGTAAAAGTTATTGAGTCCTTCGCTTGAGCTCTTATTCAAGTTGATCTTCTGGGCGAGTGCCGATACCGTCGATTCATAGGTCCCGCGCACCGATTGTCCGCCGAGTACATCGAGGGGTCGATCGACGAGGTCCACCATTTGGTTGAGCACGTCGGTATCGGCGCCGATACCGCCACGGCTGATAGCGAGAAGGTCGCTGTTGCCCAACAACGCGTCGTTGACGCGAATGTCTTGAGCACCGGTTCCAGCAAAGAAAGTATTCAGCCCGATCGCCGCCAGAAAGCCGCTGGTGTCCTCGCCAAAGGTAAATTGCGATGTCGATGAGTCCGACGTGATGGAGACTTCGCCGCGACTGGAGAGCGTCGCGGAAATGCCTTCGATCGCATCGATTTGTGCGACGATCGATTCGACCGTCGAGTCGCCGACTTGGTCAAGATTTCGAACCGTGATTCGATGATCCGAAATGACCTTTCCGTCAAGGTCAACAACGCTCATGTCGAAGGTGCCGTTCTTGGGCTCAAAGGGCAACTGCGCATCCTTGAGCGGCACCCGCGCCGATGAACCGGCTGTGGAAACGATGGTCTCGAATCCCACACGCCCCTGGCCCTGGGAATGAATTTCGTTCACGCTTCGAATCAATGTCTCGGCGGTCGTATCGAGGCTCGCCAAGTAGTCGCCGAACACGGAATTTCGAGCCTCGAGCGTCGCTCCCAATTTGCCAGTCTTGGCCTGCAAAGGGGAATCCGTCTCCTGGATCCGCACCTCGTAGCCACCGGATTTCTCGCTGTAAACCGAGTAGACATCGCGGCTGAGCGCATTGTTGATCAAGTAGTCGCCACCGACAAACACGGATACGTTTCCGTTCTCTTGCTCGCGTACGTTGATGTTGACATAGCTGGCGAGCTCTTCGAGATCCAAGTAACGTTGATCTCGAAGTCCTGTCGCATCACTTTGTGAGACACCGCCCCCTTCGATGGTTGCGATATCGACGTTGAGTTTCGCGATTCGCTGGGTCAAGCGGTTGATCTGGGTGGAGATGTCCTTCAAGTCATTGTTCCAACTGACTTGTCGATCGATAACCGAGTTGCGAGCGTTCTGCAATTGCTGGGCGAGCGATTGTCCTTGCAACACGACAAACTCTCTCAGCGAAGCGTCGCCGGGCTGTGTCGATAACTCATGCAGTGAATTGTTGAAGGAGGTGAGCTGGCCGTCGAGGCCATTTCCGTCGAGGTCATCGGTGAGTTCTTCGAGTTGGCTGTACGCCTTCGCCAATTCTTGTGCGCCCGCGAGGGCGCTTTTGGCGGAATACATTCGTTCCACCAAAGCCTTGTCGATCACCTGAGTGATCCCGGTCGGCCGAACCCCATGCCCTTTGATGAGATCGCCTTCGCGGTACGCTACCGCGGGCGTCTGTTCCAGCTGTTCGCGAATGAATCCCGGCGTATTCGCATTGGCAATGTTGTTGCCAACGACCTGCAGTCCGATTTGGGCCGCTTGGAGAGCTCCCGCCGACTGTTGAATGGTTCCGAAAAGGCTCATTGCGTATTTTGACCGCTAGCGCACCGTGGAGGTTCATCCTCCTGTATCGGCTGGCGACAGCGACTTAATCCACAAAACCGGCACAAAGGTCACAGTTTGTCGCCTCCTCGACTCGGACCCTCAAGTCCGGGAAGAGGAGGCGGTCTGTGTGGTACCGGCCGCTCGTTAGGAAAGGTTGTCGAAATCAGCGAACAACCAATCGTGCGCGTCGCTCGCTTCCTCCGACACCGATTCGCTTGAATCGGAAACGATCAAATCAATGAGATCGATCAAGTCAGTTTCACGCTCCGAACCGGTCGCATCGCTCTGAGTCAACGATTGATCGGCATTCGCCAGGCCGACCATGGCATCGGCAAACTCTTCGGTACGCTTGGCAAGCGCGGTCGGTGTGATCGGAGTGGGATTGAACGAAAGCTGGGCACTGATGATCGCCGGATTCGATGCGTCGCTGAGCAAGAATTCCCCCTCGCCCTGTCCGCTGTTGACGCCAAGCGAATCCAATCGCGTCAGTTCATTGATGACGTCCAGTGCATCGGATGCCGAAATGAACCCATCTCCGTTGACGTCGTAATAGGGCGGCGTCGGTTCGAGAGGATCGATCGGGATGCTGACGGCGTTCCCGGCCAAGTTCAAGCGGTTGATGATGATTAGCGCATCGAGCGCCGTCACTTCTCCGCTGGCATCCACGTCTTGGAATGTCACCGGGTTTTGCGAACCCGGCGCGGTCACGGTCAAGTCGACTCGCGACGGTGCACTGACTCGCCCCAAGGTGTCGGTAATCGTGTACTCGAAGAAGTCGGCACCGAAAAAGCCCGTGTTGGGCGTGTACCGGACTGTCCCGTCGGGCTGAGGAACGGCGGTGCCTCCCGTGGGCGGCGTCACAATCGTCAGTGACGTCAAGTCGAATAACGCACCGTCGAACAGCGTATCATTGGAGAGCACATCCAGATCCGTCGGTCCACCGCTGCTACGGACCGTGAGATCGTCGACCCCGCTAAACGGTGCGTTGTTGCCCGCAATGGTCACCAGTGCTTGCTCGCTTTGTTGTCCCAAATCGTCGCCCACGGTATAGCGGAACGAATCGGTGCCGGTAAAGCCAGGATCGGGCGTGTAGGTCAACGTGCCATCTTCTTCGAAATTCAGCGTACCACCGGTCGGCTGCTGAGTGATGAGAATCGATGCCGGGTCAAGGGTACCATCCACATCGATATCGTTGTCGAGGATGTTAAGCACGGTAGAGCCCGTGCGGCTGACCGTGATCGAGTCATTGCTTACCGTCGCCGCATCGTTGATACCTTCGACTCGAACCGTGACAACGACCGGCGCACTCGTCGCGCCAGCCAAGTCGCGTGCTTGATACGTGAAAGTATCGTCCATCGTTTCTCCGACTTTGAGCGCCTGCAATACCTGGCTGCCTCGTGGGTCATATGACACCGTCATCGTGACAGGGTCATAACTCACTGAGCCACCCAACGCTGTCGTCGGCGTTGATTGCAGTACCAACGAAAGCCGGCCCGTTGGGTCAACGCCGGATGCCGGGTCGTTGTCATTTTCCAGAAGCTTGCTGGCTTGGACGACCACCACGTCATCCTCATTGACATTCTTCTGATTGACTCCATTGACAATGCTACTTTCGATAAGATCAGGCGACGCAACTACCGCAAGCACCTCAAGCGTGAATGACACGCGGATGGTTCGAGGCACAAAACCTGGCGTGGGGCTGCTGTCGGTAACGTCGAACACGACCGTCGCATTGCCAAAGGCTTGCGACGCCGGATACAGCGTTAAGCGTCCGTCAGAGTCGACGACGGGGTCCAAACGGAAAAGTCCGTCCACTCCCGTAGAAAGTCCTGCGTTGTAAGTGATCGTGACCGACTGATTGGGAGCCAACTCGTCCAGCGCGGTGGGTGGACCAGCCAAAATGTTAGTCGCAAAGCCCTCAATCACTACTTCGCCATCGTCGGCGCGAGCAATGTACTGGATCTGGGGAATTACATCCAATTGCGGCGGATCATTGGATGGCTCCACGATGACCGAAACGTTGCCTGCGGACGACACCCCAGCGGGTAGCGTCCTGATCTCCGTCGCACCATTGGTTTCCAGAGAGCCGGGGATTGTCGACTTGCCATCATCCTCCACGAGGTAACTGAAGGCATCATCGGCCGTGAACGGCGACGGTGAAAGCTGGTTGTAGTCGACAGGCGGCAAGTAGGTTCCGCTAGTAAACTTACCGGCATCGAACGTGAAACTTAGTACGGCATTATTCAAGGTCGTACGAGTAATCGTTCCGCTACCACCGTTGCTTGCCAGTGACGAGACGTCCACATCGGCTGCGCCAGGCACCTTGAATCCGACAACGTGAAGTGTTTGCTCGGACTCGTCATACAGACTCGACAGTCCCGCTGCGAAGTCCCCGGACTTTGCCGCGTCAGGCTGGCCAAGGCGAAGCAGATCATTCGCCGAGAAGGTGAACAGTCCCGTCTCTCCGTCGGCCTGGATAGCCTCAACCGGGGCAAACGTTCGAGTGGGTGACGTGGGTGCGTCATTCACCGGATTTACCGTGATCGTCAACTCGCGAGTGACGCTCTTAGCGCCGACCAGGGCGGATCCATCCAAAGCCGTCTCGGTGACTGTCACTGAGTAAACGGCAATGCCGAAAGCGTCCGGATTGGGATGAAGCGTAAGCGTTCCGTCGACGCCAAGGGTTGGTGGGGCCGAGAACAGACCCTGGGGAGCTCTCACCAATGTCACCGAAACGCTTGCCAGTTGCGTGGCACTCTCGTCTTGGGCGGAACCACTGCCTGGGAAGATCTTTACCGAGACCGGTGCAGGATAGATGTTGACGATGACCGGCGCATTATCGACGCCCTGGTCTTCGTCGATCTCGACAGGGTCGAACGCAGGGAACACCGGAACATCGTTAACCGGCGTCACGGTGAATGCGATTGTCGCTGGAGCACTGAGCTTGCTTCCATGCCCGACCGACGTCCCGGATTCTCCGATCGCTGTCAACGTCGCGGTATCACTGCTAACCGTGATTTCGCCGAAGTCCTCGACAAAATAGACAAAGTCATCGGTCGCTGGAAACGGGCTTGCGCTGTTGTAGTCGATGTTCGGTGTGTAGACGAAACTGACCAACGCACCGGTATCGTTAGAATCAAGCAGGTCCTTAGCAAACGTCAGCTCGAGTGTTCCATGTGGACTGGAGATCGATGCGTTCGCATTCCCAGCGGCGTCGTAGGTCAAATCGGAGGCCTTGACGCGGGGCTGTGTATCTCCGGGTAAACCAAAGCCGGCGATGCGCAAACTTTGCTCGTTCTCGTCATAGGTTCCCGTGAACGTCGCTGGCGCCGCGTTACCCGAGGTGCCGTTGAGCAACTCCGCCGCCAATACCGTTTTCATGCCGACGCCCTCGGATAGAGCGCTGGTATCGGTTGCGTTCGTCCCATCCAGGAATTCTTGTGCTTCGATGAGTGTGAACTGGCGATCGAAGGAACTCGGCGCATCGTTGACTGGCTTGACGAGAATGGTCACTGTCGCCTCGAGCAACGATGTGAGTTCGCCAGGCGCACGATTGCCGCTGGCATCCTCGTTCACTCCGGAGTCCTTGATCCGGTAAGTAAACGTATCCAGACCGAACGCATTCGCTGGGGGTTGATAGACAACGTCGCCGTTAACAATGGACACGATCCCGCCGAGCGTCGAAGTCGAGACCGAATCGACGACCATTGCTCCGTCGTTCAATCCCGCTCGTTCATCGCTGGCCGAAACGCGAGCACGGAAGTCATTCTGCAATAGGTACGCTTGCGGGATCACCAAATCCGTGTCTTCGGTGGGGACGCGCTGCGAAAGCCCTAGACCGGTGATGAACGAATTCCAGCCCGCGTTGTTTTCGCTGATGACGTCATCGACCGCGACTGGCGGGTCATTGGTTGGGGCGACATCAATGAACGCCGTTGCCTGGGCACTGGTTAGCGCGTTGGCTAGACCACCGACCGCTGCATTAGTAATTGGAAGCAACGATTCGCCACTATCTCGCACCGTGAATTTAAACGAATCGAGAAGGCCGCTGCCCGTGCCTCGATCATTGTCACGGTTCAAGTCCTGAGACGGCGTGTAGCGAATGTGATCGAGTGCATCGCCAGCAAATACTACAACAAAGCTACCTCGAGCGGTCGTGAAAGGACCCGCCGCGGCATTGCTGGAATCGACAAAGACCCCATCGATTTCGAGCGAATCAACGATCAGCGACTGATTGGTTTCGTCCCAAGGAAATGTCGCTCCGCTGGGGTCCACGTATTGTGGGTCGAGGTGTTGCACCGCACCAACGAGCAAGTCGGCTGGCGATATCGTCAGCTCGGTGTCTTCGACCGCTTGCAGTGTGCGATCTTGTGCGAGCGGCGCGTCGTTGACCGGCGACACGGTGATCACCACGGTAGCAACATCAAACGTTGCGGGCGCGACATCATCCGGTGCCGGTCGCGTCGAGACTCGATACGTGAAGGTATCCTCGCCGTAGAAATCATCATTCGGTTCATACACGAACCGCCCCGTCATCGGATCAGTGACGGTCAAGGTGCCATTTTGTGGTTGATCGATGACAAACATTCTTGGAGGCAAGAATCCAACCACAGGATCATTCGCGAACACGGTCGGCAACGCGAGATTGCTCTCGGTATTGAGTACCCCGTCTTCCAACACCGTGAACGAATCGAGTTGCGGCACGGTAGGAGCCACGTTGACAATTTGAACTTGGTAATCCTCGACTTCACCGCCAATGGCTAACTCAGCCGGACCGAGATTACCGGTTTCGGAAATTCGAAAACGTGCCCATCGAATTCCGTCTGGTGATCCGGCGGGCGCCTGGATCTGCAATGTATTGACACCGACCGCAAGCGGAGTGTTGGCAAAAATTTGCTCGGTCAAATCAAAGACATCATTGCCGTTGAAGTCGATCCACGCGTCGAGTAGTCCGGCGACACCGGCGGTTACCGAGATAGTCGTCCCTAGAGTATCGAGCGGATTCAGAAAACCTTGCACATCACTGGGGTCTGTCGTGTTACTCGAGGCGCCCGGGTTCAGGAACACGATGAAATCGCTGGTTCCATCATTGAACCGACCAATGGACACACCGTCTTCATCATCGAACGTTTCAATAGCGATGGTTGCGGTTGACAACGTGACGGCGGTCGAATCTCCGTCGAACACCAGTTTCGATTGGATGGCATCAGCCAACTTCGTCGCGACGGTCGTCGCCGAATCCGTCGACTCCAAGGTTACAGCGACATTACCGTTATCAGCCGCAAACCCAGGCGCGACCAACTCGAAGGTCGCGACATCGTCACCGATTTGAACTCGCAATTGCTCGCCACCGACGAGCGCAACCGTGCTGTCCACCAACACACTTTGTTCGGTTGGCGTCGATGTGATTGTGAAGAGAGGAGAACTGGTGGGCGACGTGATTGTGACGGACTTAGGATCGTCATCGGAACTTACGGGAACGAAGCCGTCTCGCTCTCCATCGACGCGGGCGCCCAATCGAGGTGTCGCACCCGGCTGGATTGTGTGTCGTGCTCCGTTGCTGGCGAGTAAGGTTTGGAAGCTATTGTTCGCATCGCCATAATCCAACGAGACGTCTGGCATCAAGATAAAGAAGCGAGTCGATTGATCGCTTTGGTTGGGTCGAAGTGTTCGACCGGCACGATCCTTGATCTGCGAATTGTCGAGCGTAATCGCGTACACGCCCGTTGGATCCCAAAGCGTCGCGATCGGCGAAAGCAAGAGCACGCCCGTCAGAGTGTTGTACCCGAGGTTGTAATCCACGCCCTGCTGCAACAGTCGTCCATTATGGACCAATTGCACGGATGACTCGGCAATCGTCGGATCGCTCGCATCGTCCACGGTCAATCCGTCCACACCGGTGCCCTCAAACGGCGAATTTGGTCCGCGCCCGTCGCCCAAGAGGATCTTGAAATTCTCAAGCAACGGATCGGTTAAATGGACGACCGTCTCATTGGGATCGCGATCTACCGAATCATTGTCAATCGGGTTCAACAACACCGCGAATGGCGAGTCCTTGTCACTTCGATCGACGGCACCGCGGTCGATGAAAACGCTGGATCCTCCACCCGTGGTCGAACCGCTTGAGTCGACTCGCAACTGGCCATAAACATCTCGACTCGGCGCGATAATGGCCGACTCGGGGATGCCCAATTCCAATTTGAACGTTTTGTACGCACCCCGATCCTGCTCATTGTCTTGCCCACTATCGATCGCCGAGGAAGTCGCCGACGGATAGAAGTTTCGATTCGTCGCGTCGACAAAGGGAGACCCTGAATTGCCCGCATCAATGAATGCGGTTCCGAGGGCCGGGTTGTTCCCATTATTCTGGAAGAAGTTCGACCGAATGATGGGTGCTTCGCTACCGTTGCCCGCGGCGGTGCTACTGTTGACGATGCTTGTCGCAAGATTCGTAAACAAGTTATTCAACAACGTTGGGCTCGAAATTCCGACCAATTGAACGCCAATCCCGACCTGCGCACCGGTAACGGGATCGGTGGTGCCGACGAGCGTGTTGTTGATGATGCGGCCAAAGGGAACCGGCCGTTGCGGATCGGTGATCGGTTCACCGGCGAAGCGAATCCCAGTGCTATCACCGACGATGACGTTATTCGCGATGACGACACC
This sequence comes from Pirellulaceae bacterium, assembly GCA_041741195.1. Lineage (GTDB taxonomy): Bacteria > Planctomycetota > Planctomycetia > Pirellulales > Pirellulaceae > JBBSJZ01. The sequence goes on along the minus strand of JBGSKM010000113.1, from coordinate 72,463 downwards.
AGGAATCAAGCGATTGGAGTTCACTTGCGGATAATTGATCAACGACCCCGGATGCGACACACCGCCACCACTACCCTGGGCTGCTCCCGGTTGGACGTTGATGCCTCGGGCGAGCGAATCAGAGATGAAATTCGCTTCGATCACGAATTGACCCTGTTCACGCTCGCGGTTGAGGTCACCTAGCAAGCCAGTGCCGCCTTGGAGCAATTTCAAGTTATCGATGAACGCCTTGTTGATCGTCAGCGGTGCTGTCGGGTCGGCTCCGTAATCAAATACCCACTGCAGCGTGTGATTGCCACTGGGTAAGTTGTATCGAACCGTTTGATAGGGCAACTCGCCCGTCGCGAGCGTGGGTGTCGCAGCTCCCGGGAAGTCCGGGTCGGACGCCACTAAGTTTTGCGCCACCCCGTTGATAAAGAATCTCAGACCGCGACCAGGGTCTGAACTAACGCTAAACGAGAACTCTACGACACCCGTTTGCGACGCTGATCCACCGAGCTGATTGGTGGTTACTTGGTATACGGATAGCGGATTCGCTAGGCTAACGTTTCCAGACTCATGACTCATCGTCAAAGTTTCAGGCCGAGTGCTCGAAACCGCCCAAGGCTGAAGAAACGTTGATCCTGGAGGCGTCACTTCGAAGTCGATGTGATTGACTTCGTTCAACTCGATGATGTGCCGGTCGTTGGTGTTGTAAGTGATACCAACCGACGTCAAACCGGATGCTGGCAAGTAAGCCTCGTATTCCCCAGTACGTCGCACTTCCAATTGATAAGGACCGTTTAGAATCAGTGCCGTCGGATTTGGAGCGTCATTGCGAGTGCGATCCGATCCGTTGAGGTCAGTGATGTTGGGGTCACTACTGGAACCCGTCACCATTTCGCCACGTTCGGCATAACCGATGATGATGTCATCAATGTAGAATCCTTCGAACCCGTTATTGGTGCTGCGAATCGAGCGAGTCCCACTGGAGAATTCCCCAAAGTTCGCGTCGACGCTGCCCAAGTTAGGATCGTTGAAGGTCCCTGACGTGCTGAAATCGAAGCGCAACTCGATTCCGGTTTCGCCGGCGAAGGTGGACAAGTCAACTCGAGCTTGACGCCACTGGCCGGTACTATCAAACAACTCTTGCCTGATTTGATGGGTGACCGGACGAGGCGGTGTGCTTGCCAAACCTGCGTCGGAAAGGTGCGAAAGGAAATTGCCGAGCTCGGCAGTACCAGCCACGTTATTGACGTTGGGAACACTCAGCGTGGAATTGTTGGTCGCCAACAATTCCCACACGGTAGAACCCTGGCGTTTCGCCCACACGCGTGCCGAATCGCGGAACGGATCAGTTCCATCCGAATTGATGTTTGAACCAGGATGATTCTCGGTGTCCAAGAAATACGAGAAGTACAACGTTGGTCGGTCTGCAGAAACCGTGTTGGCGAGATCAAATGTATTGGTGTGCAGCGCACCGCTAGCGCCACCAGGCACGTCATAAGTATTGACCAATTTCGGATTGGTGCTGAGATCGCGGTGGATCGACTCATTCAGAATCCCGTACTGCGCGTTGATGCCGTTGTAAGCCAAATAGTTTTGACTTCCGCTGTTGATCTGAGTGGTCGCCACCCAAGGTTCTAAACCGAAATACAAACTCGCTCCGCCTTGCGCTTCGGTGAATACCCGATCGGGACCGTTTGCCGTCGAGTAAAGTCGGTCGACACGTCCCGGCGAACGACTGTCATCTGGCGCCGAATTGATACCGTGTCCGACATCGGTGGCCCGTCGCGTCGTCGGGTGCCAAAGATTGAAATCCAAGGGGGAAAACGCCAGACCGACAGGGACTTGGCCGTTCGCGGTGTAGCCAGTGATCGTCGTGATAAAGCTATCGGCACTACCGTCGATACCGGAACCGCTCGCGGCAGTCACGTTGGCAACTGCACCGTTATTCATCAGGAAACTGTTAGGTACCATCACTGCGACTGGCGCACTTGCCAACGCTCCGATGTAAGTGACCGTCGTCCCGACGTTCGGCGGTGTCTCCAAATTACCCGCCACGCGAATGTTGCTCGCGTCGTAAACGGATGCGCCGGTGGGTCCGACGACGAGATCCAACGCATCAAAGACGCTCAAATTGCCGTCAGCATCGGTGGCGACCACCGCATCGACGCCTCGTCCTTGGCGCACGTTGCGGATGGCTGATGAAACAGAAAACTGGATCGTCGTCGTGGTGAACGCTGCGTTACCAGGCGCGTAATTGGACGTCGGATTGGGTGCAACGGTGATCGGACTCACGTTAGTGAATGCCAACTGGTTGATGAACTCGATCGTGATCGGATTGGTGGTCGAGTTCAACTGCGCACCGGTGACCGAAATGTTTCCGGCCAGTGCGGGTATCCCAGCGATGAGGGCATTTTGAATCGCCGCGGCCCCAGCAGCAAAATTGAGTTGCGCGGAGGTCCCGACGATGTTGTTCGCCACATCATTGATTGTCAAAAAGTACTGCCCGCCAGTGACTGGGTTCGCAGTATTCACAATTTGTTGGATTTCGTTTCGCGAGGCTGGCGGAGCCGTGTTGCGAATGGTAGTGACCGTCGCCGTGGTGTTCGGCGTCGGAGTCAACGCGTTGACCACAGTAAACTTGTGAACGTCGAGCCCCGCGAACTTATTGCGGAACTCGATCGTCAACGGATTGCCAGGAAATTGCCCGCCTTGAACATCAATGTGTCCGAACAGCGCGGGGATACCGTTTTGAATCGCATTGAGCGCTTGGAGTGCCGTCGCGTTCCAAGGGATCGGATCGGAGATACCGACAATTTGATTGATCGGATCGTTGATCTCGAGCTGGAACGACCCACCGGTTGCGGCGGTCCCTGTCTGGTTGATCTGCTGTATTTCGCTGAGCCGTAGCGAGTTGACACCAGCTCGAGTGATCGACGCGGATGCGGTAACGCCGCCAGTCAAATTTGTGTCGTCAACCGTGATGGCTGCGACGCTGACGCCGGCCAAATCGACAACAAACTCGATCGTGATGTCATCGGTCACGGCGGGCCGTGTGACAATCAAGTTGTCGACCGTCGCTGCCCCGAACGTATCCGACAACGTCGGAAACAGGTTCACGATTGCGTCACGTATATCTGCCGCGGTCGCATCAAAATTGATGTCAGCCGTAGTGCCGACCAACCCGTTTGCGATGTCATTGAAGACGATGTTAAACATACCTCCCGTCGGCGCAACCGAGAACTCAATCGTCTGTTGTTGATTGACGGGGCCAATCACCGTTTGCGGTGTTGTCGAGTTCAGCACCGTCGGGCCGGGATTGAACGCAGCGGTGGTAACAAGGAGGTCCTCGATCTCGAGACCTGCCAATTCGTTAACAAACTCGATACGAACGGGATTCAAGTGCAGCGGTCCACCCGTCACAACGATATTGTCAATCGCGTTGACTGTATCTCGTAAACCTGGATAGGCGGCGACGAGTGCGTTGCGAATCGTTCCGGCGGTGGCATTGTAGGCGATCGGTCCAGTTTGGTTGCCAGCACCGGTGATGGGGTTGATGTTCTTGTCGGGATTGGCCAGCGTCAACCGGAAGCTACCGCCGATCGGAGCTGTAACGTAACGTAGCTCCTTGATTTCGTTCCGAACGGTCGAAGTTGGCGCGGTTTGAATTTGTGCTACGTCTTGATCTTGCAGTTCATTGATGAACTGGATATTTAGCGGTCCGACCGGCAGCGGCGACACCAATGAGACTCTCACGTTGCCGGCGCCGATCGAAGGCAACGCCTCGAGCGCCGCTTGTACTTCGGCCGCGGTCGCGTCAAAGCGAATGTCGGCTGTATCGAACCCGTTAAACCGCAGTTGGAACACGCCGTCGTTGATATCCGGGTCGGCGCCGGGAATTAGCGCCGGTGCGAAGCCCAATGACTGGATTTCGTCACCGATCAAACCGGACGCACCGGGACCTTTGAAATTCACGACCAACGGCATCACATCCACGCCGCGCAAGCCACGAAGGCCTGCATTGAATGCCAATTGTGGTCCGACAAACTCGACCGTGACTGGGGTTGTCAACAGCGGATCACTTTGGAAGCCAGACAACCGCGAAGTACCTGGGTCGCCGCCCGTCACGATCGCATTTCCGGCGCCAATACCGGGAAGCAATTGCAGTGCGGATTCAATTTGCGCCGCGGTGGCGTTGTAGGCGAGTGGCCCAGTGGTATCCAACCGGAACACTTCGCTGTTGAACGCATGCGACACTGGCGTTGTGCCCAAGTCGCCACGGATCACATCGATTTGCGTTCCATTGACGATGCCCACGACGCGTAGATACTCGTCATCAATTCGCAGCCGAACGGTCGCCGGTGTCGTCGCGAACGGGGTGGTGTCATAGACCGTGATCCTTTGGCTAACAACTGTCACCGACCGTCCAGCGCTGTGCGGAACATTCGGCGTACCGTTTTGATTGCGTGCGACCGTCAAATCGTTTCCGATGACGTTCGTTACCAGCATCTCTTCGTCGTCGACACGGATCGTAAATGGAGCGGTTGGGAAACCGGACGCATTAGCAACGTTCAGCAACCCGCTTGCGGCATCGATCGCCGTCATCACAGTGGTGCTGTACGGCGTCGTGACAGCCGCATCGTTCAAGTGCGCTTGCACGACTTCGAACACCGTGGCAGTGTCTGTATGTGTCGTTGCCGCGGTAAGGTTTCCACCGGTGAAACTTGGCGCACCCGCGTTTAGACCACGAACGACGGTGTAACTGAGTGGTCCCGAATTTCCCGTGACTCGCATTTGCTCATTGTCGACTTGGATGAGAAACGGGAACGTCGTCGGAAAATCTTGCTTGCTTTGTACCTGAATGTTCGTGGTCAACAACGTCATTGGTGCTGAGGGACTCGTCACGGCGCCGTGATTGTCCACAAATGACAACGTGAATGTGCCGTCGTCGGCGTCCGTGTCAAACGTTTGCATCTCGTTGGCGGTAATCGTCGCCGGGGCATTGTATTGAATCGGTACGGTGGTTAACCGAGGCAACGTACCGCCACTATCGTTGTCGGTGGTCAACGCGAAGAAGCCATCGTTGGGGCCTCCACCGGAGACAGTGATGACTTGCGATTGGGTGTTGGTGTCGAAGGTGACAACACCATTTCCGGTCAAGTCGAAGGCCACGACTTGACCGTCTTCGGTAATCGCAAACAGGGTGTTCTTATGAGCGCCGCCTTCCACGTTCTGTGGCCCGAGGGTCAAGCCTTGGAACTTCAAGCCTGGAACCCCGATCGAATCGCCGACATCGACGACTTGCGTGACGACACCGCTTGTGGAATCGATGATCAAGAACTCACCAGCGTTGGTGACACCATACAACGTGTCGTTCGCCGCACTGTCGAAATCACCGAAGGAGATTCCCGTGACGCGCCCTTGGAGTGGTCCGTAGGGGTCGGTGCCGTCGGAGCCTTCGACATAATAGGTCGGGTAATTGGGGAATCGCGCTGTGATGAAACCTGGTGCCGGTGGCGGCGTGGTAACGGTGAACTGTTCAGTGGGATTTCCCGGTGTTCCATCACCCTGGTTGTTGCTGTTTCCGTCATAGATTACCGCCGTGTAATAACGGTTAGCCTGCACACTGTTGTTGATCGCGTCGACAATCGCACCCGCGCTGGAGGCGTCACCGATGACCAGGCTCAGATTCGTTGGCGTCGCCGAAGTAACGCTGGCACCGTTGCCAACGGCGCCGGAGGGAGTCAGCGTAAAGTTACCAGCCTCTCCGGCGATTTTGCTCTCGATACGGATACGCGTGAAATTCAGCGTTCCACCGGGTTGGGGAATGTTGGCAACCCACAATGTTCTGACCGCGTAGGTGACACCGGCGGGCTGGATATCGCCCACCTTGCCGTAGAATGTGCCACCCGTGATTGCCGTGTTGGCATCGCCCGCCTGAGTGCCTCGGTACAAGGCCGACGAACTCGTATCCAAATCTTGTGATTCGCGAACGACGTACAGCGTATCGTAAGTCGGTACCGGAGCCGTCGCCGGTCCCGTCGTGCCAGTGCGCTGGAAAGTGAACGCGTCGACTTCATTGCTAGTCGCGAATTCATTGAATCGTGTCAATCGAGTCGTGTTGTTGATGATGGCATTGCTGAAGGAAGCCGTACTCGCGACATTCGGCGTTGTGCCCGCGGGCGGTGCCGCCGGCGTCATCGGCGACGGGCCTTCGATGTTGTCTTTTTGAACCGAAATGATTTGCCCATTGGTGGCATCCGGCTCAGGATTCAACTCCACCAACGCACCGACGGCGGCTGGGTCGTTTTGCAGTCGGACGTAGCCGAACAGTCGACCGTCACTTCGCATCACGATGTCTTGCACGTCGTCGAAGCCGCCAGGCGCAAGCGGACTGGACGACAGATTGTTGCTGACACGCGTGACTACGGGGCCACCGGTCAGCGGGTTGTACGTATACAAGCTATCGTTGGCGCCGGCGTTGCCCGTTTGCCCAACCACATCCGTCGCGACATAAAGCGTCACGCCCGAAAGCGTCATGGCGGCGACGTGCGTCGACAAACTGGCGGCGTTGTTGATGTTAAACAATCCACCCGAAGTCGTCGGCGTGACGGTGACGCCGTTGGAGCTGTATCCTTGGAATCCAATGTGGTCTTCGACGATCCGAGTTACCGAATTGACGGGCTCCAAACGAACTTGAGCGGTCGCATCGTTCACAGCCGATTGAAACACGCCATTCAGTGCTGAAGGTTGTTGACGATTGCTCATGACGGCCACGTAGTAGCGTCGTGACGTCAGTGGGGCGAGGGCAGGCGTCAAATGGATTGGCCCAATGTAGCTGTCTTTCTTGTCGAGCGTGCCGCGAGTCAGGTCGTTGATGCTCGTGTCACCCGGAAGACGCTGGTCATCTTGGATATTGGATTCGCGACCGATGAAAACGAGCCGTTGATTGTCATCGTAGACAGCGATCGTTGTATCGGCGCTAACAGCTCCATCGGCATAATCGATGTCGAAAACGACAGCGATCGTGCCAGCGTTGTCGTTCACACCGCCACCGATGGCTTGCACGCCCGTTTGTGTCAATTCGAACTGGTACCAATCCGCGTCGACGGGACTAGAGAGGCTTCCGGACAGCCCGATGGCCGCGACATCCGTTTGCAACAGGTTCACAAGCGTTTGAGCGGTTGCGAATGTATCGTTGGGCGCGTTGACTTCGCCCGCTTCACCCAAGAGTGGACTGTGCGCCGGCAAGCCGCGCACATCAATGCCCGTCGCAGCGAAACGAATGTCCGAGTAACGAACCGTCGATCCGGGGAATTCATCGACCTGCTGGGTGCGGATCTGCAGCATGTACTTACCGCGACTCTGGGCATTGCCCGGCGTCGCCGTTCGGCTGCTAACGCGGATGAAGAACGTGCCCTCGCTGCCTACCGGCGCGCCTGGTTGATTCAGCACAAAGTAGAAGCCTGGGTCACGATGATTCTGTGTGTAGTAGTCGCCGCCCAATAGCAAGTTGCGAGTCATCGTCGACGCGCCCGGTCCACTGAACGATTCTGGGGCGTCGGAACTTGCGATCATCGCGCCAGTCGTCGCGTCGATGATTTCGACGACGGCATCCAGCGTGGAGTCGGTGCGATCGATATCGATCCATACCGGAGTACCATTGGTTCCGGTGAAGCTGTAGACGTCCGTGTCGCTGCCATCGTCAGGGCTAATGAATCCGTGAATCTCGAATCCAAGCCGACGGTTGTCATCGCCGGACTTTTGATACGGAGGAGCTTGGTTCAACAGATTCGGAGCTAGTACGCCGATGTTCTGTGCGACCGACGGAGTTCCGTTAACATTCAGCTTGTTGGTGAGCGGACTTTCCAATTCCCTCACGATCGCGACGTTGCGATCATTGCTGAACTCATCAAACAACAATCCCCGCCAATCGCCGGGGGCGCCTGCCGAGGGAGTAGGGCTGTTGTTGGTGTTTCGGTTCGGTTTCCCGCTGGGATCAAAACCGGCGCCGACCGAGTCGTCATTGAGCGAAGTGAAGATCACCGGGTGACCGATCGTGCCCAGCACGTGAATCGTTCCGCCAATACGGTCAATGATCTCCGCACCAGTACCGGTGGCCGTAAAACCAGCGGGCTCATCCTGGTTGTTGATGACCCCATCGCCATTGGTGTCCACATTCCGAAGCTTGACAACCAGACTCTCTGAGTTGCTGCTTTGAAGCGTTAGACCCCCGAGCGAATGCAGGTTGTCCACCCTGACTTCATCTTGCAAGACGTGCACGATATCGGTGTCATCCCAGACACTTTCCACCGTGACTTCTTCGCCACGAACAAGCATACCGTTAACGCTGCCAGCCGCCACCGACGTGCTAACGACGCCGTTGTTCTCCAGACGATTCAAGCGCACCAGTGGGCCGTAGTTGTCGTCGTGTAACGAGTAGGCTTCAGCGGGACCGGTGGCACGGCCGTAGTCACGGACGATGTCGGCCACAAACGAATTGGCGTTGATGCTAATCGCTGAGCCCTCGTTATCCGTCAAGTCGTTGTTGACGATGATCGGTTGTGCGCCACGCACATAGATCGTTGCGAGCCCATTGGACCCGCGACCGTTTCGGCGATTGGTGCTCGTCGAAGTCGCCGCCGCATTGTTCTGGAATAGACTATTGACGACACGCACATCCGCTTGGTGAATTTCCAAGGCGTTGAAGGCAAAGTCACTACCTTCAATCCCGGAGTTTCCACCGCCGAACGTCACGATCGAATGGTCGATACTTCCCGAAGTCCCTTCGCCGAAGAACAGTCCGCTCCATGCCCCCGGTTGTGGCAGGGTCGTGGGCGACTGGTTGGTATCGAACGATCCACTGCCGCCAAATCGTTTGTCATTTTGAGCCGTGAAGACGATCGGACGGTCGACGGTGCCTTCGGCAATCAATGTCCCCGCGCCTCGTTCGACTTCGATACGCGCACGGTTTAGCTTGACGACGACGCCTGGGTCGATCTGCAGTCGCCCGGCTGGTCGCGCGATCAACGTTCCCCCGGCATTGCGCACTGGGCCTCCGGATCCGCCACCGATCACCAAGTTTTCACTCAAAACGTGCGTGATATCGGTGTCGTTGAACCGTCCCGAGACTTGCAGCTTTGTCAATCCGGTACCGGAGGGTGTATCGATCCGGATCGCCAATCCATTGACGGAGTTGCTGACCAAATAATTGCCGTGAATATCTGGACCGATGCGACGCAGCGAATCGTCGAAGCTATCGGGACTCGCCGAGATCGCAGCCGTACTGCTTTCGGTGATCAAGTTGAAGGAGACGGTCGGTCGGGCATTCGTGATATGAATCGAAGTGAACTGCAATTCACTGCTATCGACAAACACTTTCCCGCCGCCGTGTTTGATATCCGCATGGTTGACATAGTTCAAAAATATGCCATTGCTCTCGCGGTCGGAATCATCGCGGAACACGATGCCGCCATAGTCCCCAGGGCTGGGAGTAATCGTTCCCAAATCACTATTTCCGCCGACAGTGTCGTCGTGATACGAGCGGAGGAACACCGAGTGCGTGGGAGTACCAAGCACTTGGATCGATCCCCCGGCGCGATTGATACCCGCAGCGGTCGAGCCCGCGTCGATGTTCGCTTTGCGCATCTTGATCAACGTGCCAGCATCGAGCATGACGTTGACGCCCGCGGGAACACGGAACTCCGCGCCATCGGGCAGCGCTGCTCCACCGACCGTGGTACCGATGAGGTAGGGTCGATTGTCAGCGATCGTATCGATGTCGCCATCAGCTCCGCCGTTGCCCACGATGCGAATGATCGTCGGCGATGCGGCAGTACCCGGACGTGCTGTGCCGGCAACGACGGCTTGGCGAAGCGACTCGAAGGGACTGGCAATCGTCCCTAGACCCTGGTTGGTGTTAGCCGTGTTTGTATCGGCAAGCTTGTCGACGATGAAGGTGTTCGCCGGCGTCGCCGATTGAAACCAGAATTGGTAGACGCCGCCCGGCGTCCCGTTGGCGTCACCGTCGAGTGCCGTTCCCCGTGTATCACGCATCTCGGTCGCGGCAACGGGTTTGAAGTTGACGATCAACTCATACAGACCATCGGTCGTACCACCAAAGCCTGAATTAGGAACGTTCAGGTCATACGAGGTGTTGCCAGTGCTCGATATACCAATGAAATACGTGCCCGCCTCCAATTCCAGATCGAGGAACGCATCGGCGCCAAAGTATTGATCGTTACGGGCGACCACCGTCCGTTGGCCCGTTACCGGATCCGACTTGAACAACGTCAGTGCGCTATTGAGCAGGCTTGGTGTGGCGAGTCGTTCGGCAAAGACTTCGGCGCTGAAGCGACCGGACGACGGCAGCGTGAATGAATACACGTCGATATCGGTGCTGTTGGGCGGCGAGATCCGTCGGAGGTGAAGTAAATCGGCATCGCCGGGCAATACTTCATTGGGTACCGGGCCGGTACCTTGGACCGACGGTTGGTCGTACGAGTGACCAAGCCCAAGAGCATGGCCAATTTCGTGATACATGACGACCGAAAATCCGTCGCCGTAGAAACGATCAGAATCGGTGAAACTCGCTCCGTTGAGGACGACGTTTCCAGCTCCACCCAGTCCGGCCACACCCGAATTGGGACCGATGTTCGGATCGAGAGCTCGCAAGTCGCCTTTGCCAATACTCAGCGACCCACCGGCAAGTCCTTCAATGAATTCGAGCCCCGATTCTCTGGCATAGATTTCAAGAATATCTCGAACGATTTGTTTTTCGGTTTCGGTGATCAAGTTCAAGTACTGACCAGTACCTGGGCCACCACCGGCGTCAAAGGTCCCAAGTACCACGGGGAAGTGATACTGAACCGTATGAATCGCTACCGGAACCCTTGGCGTGGTACCTGTGGACCCAATGTGTGCTTCGCGTTGAATGACTCGGTGCCCCGGGTCGTCTTCACCTCCCGGTAGCGGCGGCAAGGCGATCGATTGTGGCTCAATTCGACCAGCCACCTTGATCGTCCTGTCAGCAAAGCCACCGACATTGACCGTTCCCAAAGAAATCGCCGTGTCGAAGCTGATGCTAGTGTCGTTGGTCCCCAGGACTCCCCGGTCATCGATGACCACATTACGATCATTGGATTGGCCAATATCCAAACGATACGTGCCTTCGGGAATGTCCGTCGCGAAGGTTAGTGTGGCGCGGTTATCTAGTGCGCTGTAAGCGACGGACGTTGGTGTGGGATTCGTCGCGGGCGTCTGAGTGACGGCGTTGTAAAGACGATAGAAGTTGACATTCTCGGCATCCGCCTTCACGAGTTGTTGATCATCGAAATAGACCTCGATCGTGTTTCTGGACTGACTCAATCCGCTTCCCGTCCGGGTAATCGGTTGAGGTACCACACTGACGATCTGGGCTCCGCGGTCGAGTACAAAGTTGATCGCCTCGTCGACGCCGCCGTTGAATGCGACTCCCGTTCGGCTCATCAGCGGCGCTGCACCAGCGCCCACAATCTGGATCTGGTATTCGTCATCGGGAAATTGATTCGTGGCGTCGTTAACGTTGAACGCCGCGCTGCTGGCCGGTCGAAGGACGAGGTGTGCCAAATCCGCCGGATCGGTGCTACCGGGATTGACCAAACCGACAAAGCCTAAGGCGACATTGATATCATCCGCCGTTCCGAGTCGACCGTCGTCACCGGCTCGCGTCAAACGGACGGTGTCGCTACCGATGGACGACTCGTCAATGTCAGCTCCACCGGCGAACAATAGGTTGAATTCACGCGGTGCAATATTCAACGTGTCGCCGGATGCCAGCAGACCGCTGGAGTCGGGACGAATCGCAAGCAGATCAGGACCGGCGAGCAGCTCGCGGCGCTCGAGTGTCTCCAACAGCAGCTTTCGGTCGCTCAGTTTTTTGGAGAGGGACCGATGTCGCAGGGACCGCTTGGTCATTTTTTTAACGCCCATGAAGGGAACTCGCCTCGGCTAAATAAGTCTAATGAATAACGGGTGATGACCTCATGTCTCCTCGCCCCCGTGACCGATCAACGACAAAGAATCCTTTGTCACTCGGCTACAATCCACAGCGGGTTCGGACAGCTCAATCAAAATCCACGCGAAAAGACCCCACGACGCGTTACTGCGCAGACGCAATCACGCGACATCCATACAGCGATCACTGCCGCCACCATGACCGGCTCGTGATGCGATACTTTGGGGCTTCGTGCTTGAACGTTCGAGGACGGCCAAAATACACAGCCGACTCGGTAACGTTAGGATCTTTTCATAAGTAACTTGGTTGTCGTTTCGCTCGTCCCCAAACGTCGCCGCTTGGAAGACGAGCTTCTAATTTACAGTTTGTTAGGAACGACTACAAAAATAGTCGTAGGACCTCATCCACCGCAGTCGTTTGCTCGTCGGTTTCTTGGCCCGGATCGGTTGAATCCTTCGAAGCGCTGTCGCTGAGCATTGCTACCGCGATCGCGGTGACATCGTCGTCGGCAAGTTGACCGCCAGTAACATCCGATTCACCGTCCCACCACGTCGTCGAGCTTGGCTCAGCGACCTTTGCCGTGGTAGTGACCGTGGGCAATTCCAGTCGATCACTTGCCAGGCCGCTCGGGTTTGTCGGCCGCACGAACAGTTCGCCTTGGCCACCGGTGAGCTCGGCACTGCCCTGACCCAACGCATCGCGTTGATTGAGGGTATTGAGGACCGCGAGCGCATCGAGCGCCGTGATCCGCTTGTCGCCGGTGACATCGAAGTACGCAGGGCCTTGATCGGTATCCAGTACCGGGATCGAGCCACTCGTGTTGCCTTCGTTCTGGGCCAAATTCAACCGGTTGATGATCAGCAGCGCATCGATCGCTGACACCGTGCCGTCCGCGTTGACGTCCGCGGTTCGATCGAACGCAGGGTTTTGCAATCGGCTGCCGACGACTTGCAGTCGCACCGTCGTCGGCTGGCTGCGTCGTCCCTGATCATCGGCGATCGTGTACTTGAACGAATCCAGTCCCGTGAAGCTTGTCCCGGGGACATAACGAACCGTTCCGTTGGACTGCGGAATCGCTGTCCCGAAAAGGGGCTGGGTTGTGATCACAACGCTTCCCAAGTTAAGCGACCCATCTGGATCACTGTCGTTCTCGGCGACGTTGATCTCCACTTCTTCTTCGAGGAACGTTCCCGCAGCATCCGGACGTGCGATCGGCGCGGCATTGGAGCTAATCGTGACCGTCGCCTCGGGGCTGACGAGCCCCAGGTTGTCTCGCACGGTGTACTTGAACACGTCTTCGCCCGCGAAGGTCGAGAACGGCGTGTAAGTGAGCACGCCTTCACCCGTGATCGAAAGCGAGCCGAAAGCCGGTTGCAACGTGATCTCCAAACTTGAAACGTTGATGGTTCCGTCGATGTCTGTGTCATTCACCAGTGGCTCGATGATCGTCGCACCACTCGGATTGAGCGTCGGTGTGTCGTCGACCAATCGCGGCGCATCGTTGATACCGGCGACGTTCAATCCGACCGTCACTGGCACACTCTCGAGGCCAGCAGCATCGCGCAGTCGGTATGCAAACGAGTCTCGTAGCGACTGGCCCGGTGCCAAGCTTTGGATGGTATCCGAGGACCGGGGATCGTAAGTAATGACACCCGTGGTTGCGTCGAATCGCACGACCGCACCGGAGATCGATGTTTGGACCGCTGGCATCACCACCGTCAGGACTTCGTTCGGGTTGGTAAGTAAATCAGGGTCCACATCGTTGGCACGCAACTGTGCGGCGGTGATCGTAAACACCGTGTCCTCGTCCGTGTCGAATGAATCCGCAACGGCCGATGGCGGATCATTGACTTCGGTGATATTGATGACCAACGTGACCGGTGCCGATATGCCGCCCGCCGAATCGATGGCACGGACGCTTAGTGTCGCCGTACCGCTGGCATTGGACGCTGGTAAGAACTGCAAAATGCCATTGGAATCGATGGTCGGTTGAGTTTGGAAAAGCGCCTGCGATGCCGCATCCGCCGTCACATCAAAGCTGACCGTTTGCGGCACAGCTTGTTCATCCGCCGGTCCAGGTGAAACATTGGTCGCCCAAGTTTCGCGATAGGCGCCGCTGTCCTCGAGAATCGTGATAGGCGAACCAGGCACAAATGTCGGCGGATCATTGACGGCATTGACGCGGATGGTGAATGTCTGAGTTTCACTGCGATCGACATTGCCGCTGCCCGCCGGTCCGCCGTCGCGGAGGAACACGGCAAACGTGGCTACACCGTTGGCGTCGGGGGCGGCGGTGTAAACGAGATTCGCGTTGCTGCCGACGATGTTGGCCTGCGGCAACGTGGAAAACAGATTCGTCGGACCCGCGATTTGAGTGAACACAAATCCGAAATTCGCATTGGAAAGTTGGCTGAGTTCATCATCTGCACCCAGTGGTCCGGCTTGGATGTTGGTCGCCCAATTCGCGACCGTCGTCGTCGCCGGCGTCGGATCTTCGTCGCTCACGACGTTGGATCCGCCGCTGAACAACGGCGCATCGTTCACTGGGTTCACCGTGAACGAAACGGTGGCAAAGGATTGACGCGGATCCGGTCGAGTCACGCCATCAAGGCCGACGGTCGACCCGTTGTCGATGACCCCATAGATGAACGAGTCAGTGCCAACATAGTTCGCACGGGGTCGATACTGCAATGAAACAATCGCACCCGCTTGGTTCATGATCGGCGTGAGCGTTCCACCATTAGTGGTCGACGCGGGGAACGTATCAAGGGCGATCGTTTGATTGCCGCCGGGCAGCGGCGAAATATCGGCGCTCTCGTTGGCGGGACCGACGTTGAACAAGTCGAGCAATCCAGGCGCACCGGCGGTACCACGAACGAGGATATCTCGGGTCGTGTCTTCATTGATCGTATATGCCAAATCGTTGACCCCGGGGACTCGACCCGGCACGTCGTTGACGGGTAACACATTAATGGTGATCGTCACCGGATCGCTCGATACGTCGTCACCGCGAACGCTGTTATCGACCCCGTTGTCCGTCAGCACGACTTCAAACTGGAAGGAACCGAAGACGTCGGGTGCGGCTTGGAAGCGTAGCGTCCCGTCACGAGAGATCGATGGATACTGAGTAAAGAATTGATCCGATTGGTTCTGTGGGAACGAGAGCGACGTCACGGTGAAATCGACCGTTTGGCCAATGCTCGGGTCCAAGTCGACTTCGTCGAACGCGCTCTGCGGCGGTCCCGCGGAGATATTGATGGCAAAGCTCTCCTGCTGTAGCACTGCAGCATCTTCTTGCACCGTCACCGATGCGGTTGGAATCGTGAACAGCGGCGTATCATTGACCGGGTTGATGATCAAGATGACCTGGTTCGTCGATCGCAGCGGATCATCGACGGGAACGCCATCGGCATCCAAGTATCCTTCGGGATCCGACGCGACGTTGCCGTTCTGGTCAAGGATTTCGTAGGTGAACGAATCGAATGATCCGAAGTCGCTATTGAAGTCGGGGCGAGGCGTGTAGTTGTATCCGATGAGAACCGACGGCGACGCGGGATCGAATACCGGCGTCAACGTTCCGTTAGCGACCGTTTCCGTATCGATTCGGGACAACTGCACTTGCTGCGGCCCGCCCTCGTGCGGAGCCGTCTCGTTGGCGGGGCCAGCCAAAAACGGATCCAGCAATCCGATGCGTGCAAAGCTCGCTCCGCTGGGCTGTTGCCGCAGCGGAATGAAGAACGGGCCACCGTCTTCTTTGAGCGTATACACCAAGGTTCCCGCAGCAGTCGTCGCAGGCAAATTCGGTCCTGGCGATGTCGTTCCGTTGGCAATCGTGTAAACGTTGTCGGCACCCGAGCCGTTGGTTTCGCCTTGACGAGTCAAGTTTGGACGCGGCGGATCGTTGACTGGACGCACATTGACCGTGATGAGTGTGGTTGACACTCCGGAGCCGACGGGAAGACCGTCATCGCTTGCGACGATTTGGTAGATCGCAGTGCCATAAGCATCGGCGGCGGGAAATACCGTCAGGTTGCCACTAGCGTCGATCTGGGCCGGTTGGCTCATCAATCCGGTTGGGACATTCGATCCCGCCATGTTAACACTGAGCGTTATCGTTTGTCCGGTCTCGTCGGTCGCTTCGGGACGACCGGGTTCGAGGTCCGTGATCACACCGGGAATGACTACCGATCGGTTCGGATTGGCCGCACCCTCGTCTTCAAGAATGTTGTTGGTGCTTTGCACAGTGAACGTGGGCGGATCGTTCACCGCGGTGACCGTGATCGAGACTGTCGCGACCTTCGCACCCACGGGCGTAGGACCGGTTCCCGATGCTAGCGGTCCGATGCGATAGGTGAACTCGTCGTCGCCATTGAATGCCGGATTGGGAGTGTAGACGAAGTCGCCAGTATCTGCATCGAGCACCACGGTGCCGTTTGCCGGCGGCGTGACGACAAATACTTTTTGTGGAACGAGCTGGGTATTGAGTCCCGAATCGTTGGCAATCACGGACGGACGAGCATTTGGCACATCGACGTTGGTATCCAGCGGCACGTCTTCGACAGTCGTGTAGCCGATATCATCGACGGGATTCGGCGCGACAATGCTGCGAATCGTCACTGGGTGATCTTCAACTTCGCCACCGATCGCAACGCCATTGGGTCCGAGGTTCCCGCCCTCGCTGACCCGCAACCTCATCCAAGTATCGCCATCGATTGCGCCAGCCGGTGTAAAGAACGTTAGCGTGTTGATCCCGTCCGTAACGGGTGCGTTGCGGAGAGCTTGCTCGCCCGGATCGTTAAAGTCTCCATCAAGGTTGAAGTCAACGAAGACGTCCAAGAGGCCGGTGCCCAACACCGCGACCTGGAAGTTTGTGCCAGCGGGGTCCAGTGGATTGATGAATCCGGTGACGTCGTCAGCCGAGATGGGCGCCGTCGCCCCAAATCGCGTGAACACACGCAGCGGAGTCCCATTGAGCGGAGTAAACAAGCCGGTGGAGATACCATCCTCGTCATCAACCGAACGCAACGACAGGGTCGTCGGCGTTGCTGGATCGATCGTGTAGAAGACACTGCCAACCGCCGTCTCGGCAAACTCACTACGTATCGCCGTCAGCAATTTCTGAGCGATCGAGCTCAATTGCTCGCCAGGAGCAAAAACCACACCCACACGCCCTGTCGATGGGTTCTCGGTGGCGAGAATGAATTCGAAAAGCATCGTTTGTGGGCCAACCGTTACTGCCACAAAATCTCGACTCGCGGGCTCCGCGTCGATCGTGACCTGAGGGTTCGTAGCAACGCTGCTATCGACCGTGATTGATGCGGTCGACGACATGATGTTGAGCGAGACTTCTTGATCGTCCGTGAATGGGAACGCCGACGCATCGTTTTCTCCATCGACGAACTGGCCGAGCCGAAGCGTGCTCCCGCCGACCAATGCATGTCGAGCGCCGTCCGTTGCCAGCGACGTTCCATAGCTGTTGGGAGCATCGCCAAAGTCGAAACGCACCTCTGGCATGATGATCGTGAATCGAGTTTCGTTGTCATCACGATTCGAAGCGACGGGATTGCCTGCCAGGTCCGAGATCGCAGGTATGATTTCGCCCACCGTCGAAACGGTACCATCGGGCTCGGTCAACGTGATGCCTTGAACTCCGGTGAACAACAACGTTCCGCCACCGGGGGAGAACGAGTCCACGACGAGCGGTGACGATTGAATCGCGTTGACGAGCGAGGCCGCAGAAGATTGTGACGAGAAGCTCGATGTCGGAATGAAGCTGACGGGGATCGCTCCGCCGGACACCCCGTCCAATACGAGCGGGGTTGTTCCGAGCGTCACACTCGCAAGTACTTGCACCGGATTCAAAGCATCGCGTTCGTTGAGTGACACCATGTTCACGCTGGAGGTTGGAGCAAGCGTGATGATGCCGGCGTCGATCGTGGAAGCGATCTTTTGGGCGATCACACTCTCGCTATCACTTGTACCCAACACAATCAATCGATTGGAAGTGACGGGCAGCGGAGTCACACTGGTGAACTGGAACGTTTCCACTTCGCTGCCATTGCGAACGACGAACGTGCTACCTTCCAAGGCCGCGGGAGTGGTTCCCGTGGGAACGGTGATGGTGAGTTTGCCAGTAACACCAGCCGTTCCAACAATCTGCAAATCATTGTCGACACCGACAATGGTCAGCGTATCGGTCGGCTTTCCACCCAAGAGTACTTGGCCATTGTCGATACGGCGTGCGGATGCAAGACCGAGTGATGAATTCGCCACCGCATCGGCAATGTTCTCGGCCACTTCATCGACCGTCATGGTTCTTGCGAACTCGATGGCAATCGCTGACGAGCTCGTCGGCGTACCACCGGCATTCGTAAACTCGAACAGTTGCGATGAGCCGCCGGCGACGCTGTAGCGGAATTGGTCACCCACCGCGACACCGGCTGCGACACCGAAGAACTCGAGGCCGGTGACTGTGCCGGTGATCGAGTGACCGGGAGCTGAACCAATCTGCAATTCTTCCGAGCCGATGCCTCGCGTTGCGAGCCCCAGTTCAAGCGAGACGCTATTGATCGCTGTTAGTAGTGCATCGCGCACCGATTGAATCGTCGGTGCGACGCTGATTCCATCCGTACTATCGGGGCTGCCGATATTCACGGGCACATTGCCGGCGCGAACGGTACCGCCACGATTGATTTCAAATGTCCGACTCGCGGTAACCGTACCGGTGGAATCAGCAAACGAAACCGTAAACGTCTCGCCATCGACGAACGTTGTATTGGGTCCCAAGACTCGAATCCCCAATGTCTGTGGGACTTGCAATACGTAACCGCTATCGAATTCGAAAACGCTCGTCCGATTCGCGGAATCCGTGATCGCATAACGGCTACCGTCGGCAATTTCGTCGCCCGCGGGCAGATCCAAACCGACTCGATTTTGGTTGTTGAGTGTAATGTCATAGACGGCATCGGTACGCCACAGACCGCCCAACGGCGTGAGCCGCGCTAGTCGACTGTTGGCGCTATAACCGAACGTGTAATCGACACCGGGCAAGAGTCGCACGCCATTCTCTGTCAGAATGACACTGTCCTCGGTGATCGTCCGCGGATCAGGTCCCGAGCCGGACGGGTCGAAGAGTTGAATTTCAAAGAATCGGACACTGCCAGCGGTCAATCTCACGAAGGAACGCGACGGATCGATATCACCGCCACTGACACTGACCCCACCGGGGACAAAATCAAGCGGCGCGGCCAAATCGGCGATCGGCCGTACAAAGTCGGCGCGGTCGATGGCTCCTCGATCGATAAAGACGTTCGATCCGACACCGCTCGGCGTCGCCACCGTCGGATCATCAAATCGCGGGATTCCCAAGGCGTCGAAGACGGGGGCGATGATCGGCGAAGCCGAAATGCCCACAGGCTGTTTGACGGTGTTGACAAAGTTCGTGCGATCCCCGAGCGATGCGAACGAACTATCAATGACCGCGGAACCAGCGGCCGGGATATACACACCACCAGCCGCGTCTTGGAACAGCGTTTGTCCACTAGCAATCACAATGCTGCTCGCCGCGATCGGGCGGTCCGAGTTGACCGCATTGTTTTGATAAGCGTTACCACCTTCGACGGTCGAGGTGCTATCACCAGCAACGCTGACTCCGGTCGCGAAGCCCGTCACGATATTATTGAGCACGGTCGGAGCTGCGCTCTGACCGACTTGAATCCCCAGTCCCGCACCACTACCAACAACGGTGTTGTTGACAATGCGACCGAAGGGAACGGGCGCCGGCGAATTTCCACCCGCAGCGGTTTCGCCGGTGAAGGCAATGGCGGTACCGCCATTGGCGACAATCACGTTATTGCTGATCACAGTCCCAGGTACCAAACGTTGCGTGTTCGGATTTCTCAACGTCGCGGCCGCACCTGGTCGACGATCGCTGGGTGTGCTGCTGAAGAAGTTATCTTCATCGGTGTTAGCATTACCAAAGCCGGCGAGAATACCGGTGGTGGCGAAATCGCTGATGAAGTTACTCTCGATAATGTATTGGCCCTGCGGGCGGTTGACGTTCGTGTCGCCGTGATCCAGGTGATAGTCCACCATCAACACATCGCCAGGGATCGCCACGCCGTTGCTGGTAACGCTCGCCGGACGAATATTTAGTTGATATTCGCCATAGACACCCAACGTTTGGGCGGCCACAAGGACGTAGTAGTAACCTGATCGGGGCGCCGCAAAATCGTCCAGGAACGCGCTCGCGTGGCGTTCTCCGGGTGCCGATGCCCTGACTTGCGTCACCGCTTCGAGTTGCGGATCGCTTCCGGCCACATCACCGAAAATTGCCAAGACCGGATCGGTGAACTCAGTGCCTAGATTCCAACCGGTGGTGTCCAAGTCGACATCGATGACGTCGCCAGCCTGCAAATAGATCTTGACGATATCAAAATCCGATTCCGGATTGGTGGGGATCAGGGCGTTGCCGTTATTGTTCACGACACCGCTTGCAGGCAGAATCGATACACCGCTGATTCCATTGTTGTAGACGATCTCGCCCCCACCGTCCCGTGTCAGGACGTTGTCGCCGATTTTGCCAACGGCAACCAAGGTGTCGGTCGTGCCGTTGATGAAATTGGTCGTCGTCGCTCGGGCAAACGTGTTCGGGAAAATCGCATCGATCACGGTTTGGTTGGCATGATCGACCGCCGGAATGACTCGCGCGGTCTCGCGTCCATAGAACGTTTCTTCCGCAACCAAGTCGACCTTGCTGAATCGTCCCGAGGTCGGATTGACCTGGATCGAGTTGCCAAACAACTCGACGCGATTACCGCTCATCGCACCGGCATCACGGCTATCGGTGCTGGCCGCATAGATTCCCAGCACCCCGAACGCTTGCGTGCTGTTAATCGCATCTCGGATCGCTCGAGCCACAGCCGTTGCATCATCAGCCGCGGGGCTATACGTCGATCCGGGATCGCTCGGGTCAAATCCTGGTGTAAATGGGACGCGAACACGTCCGTTGACCACACTGCTGTTGCTGTCGAACTCAAAAGTCAATGTTTGAGAACCGTTGCTGAGCACAAAGACGTCTCCATCGATGAGATCAACACCGCGAGGAGCAATCAACGTAACGGCTTCTGGATTGAGACGGTCGTTGGTATCGAACGATCGACCTAGACCAAATTGCTCATCCAACTGCAAACGAATCGGATCGTAATCTTCGGGGACACCGTACTCAGCCGAGGTACGGATCTCGAGGGTGTACTGTCCGACGAGTTGCTCGTCAAGGAATTCTGGTTGTTGGTCGTCTTGGAAGGTATCGGACCGGGTCTCGGGCAAGACGACGAATGTCGAGTTATTGGTCGGCGCGTTGTAAACAACCTCACCTCGCTCCGCAAAACCGATCACGATATCGTCGATGTAGATACCTTGGATGTCGTTGCCCTGGCCCGGACGAGTGTTCCGGAAACCGTTCGATACGCCCGCACTCACCGCGGTACCGAACTCGTCGCCAGGCAAATAAGAACTGACGCCAACGACCGTACTGTTGCTTACGACCGATTGGTTGAACAAGCGAATTCGCTGTGTCCCATATTCCGGGAAGTTTGCTGTCGTGGCCTGTGATATACCAGCCGTCGATACCGTGCCGATGCCGCGGGCAAGCGCATCTCGCACCGCATCGCGGACTTCGACATTGGTCATGCCTTCGCTGTAATTGATCGGCACGTTTCCACTTGGCAGGAAGCCTTCGGCAGTCGTTCCGACGTTCAACGTGCCCAGGTTGATGGTGCCGTTACTGAACGCTGGGTGCAGCGCGATGCCGCGAGCACCGGTGACGTTGATCTGGTCACCGACGGTCGTCGTATTCAAAGCGAATCCACTCGCCGTCCGGATACGCTGCGCGATTCGTTGAGCCAATAGCGCGGGCGTGTCGAGAAGGGGGTCATATTGAATTTGGCCCGGCGTGGGCGCGGATGTCGTGAGTGTGAGTGTTGTGCTGTTACCTGCGGTCGTAATGAACGTGAGTGTTGCCCCATCGAGTGCGGGATCGGTCAAATCCGCCGGGACGGTGATCGGCACGTTCACAGCACCGGTCAAAACAAGTTGATCGCCACCAAAGCCCGAGGACGATCCTGCGATATATCCGAATCCGAGCGTTGAGGTGGCTGCGCCAGGAACGGAGATGCCGCTACCGACCGCGACGGCGCCGAGCGTCGGATCCAGCAAATTGATTCGAGCCGCTAGCCGCTGCGCGAGGGTTGCGGGCGTATCGTTGACCGAACTGTAGGAAACGAAACCGCCTCCAAAATTGCCGGGAATATCAACTGGCGTGACCTGAGTCGTGGCGCCAAGCTGATTTGTAAACGTCAACGAGCTGAAGTCGATCAGTGTCAGATCCGTCGGAATGATGATGGATCCCTGACCAAAGGCGCCGATCAAACTCGGATCGATTTGGCTCAGCTTCGCCGAGATTGCCGAGACGATCACGTCGGCGGTATCTGCCAAAGTAAAATACACTTCGTCAGCCGCGAATGTCGGCGTCGTGAACGGAGGTGTGAATGCAACCGTCCCATTCCCATTACTTAGTGTCGCCGTGAATGTTGGGGATCCCGGCGGCGAAAAAATATTGTTCAGCGCGAATACGACCGCATCAAAGTCGTTGTTGGTCGGCGTTGCCGCGGGATCGGAGTTATAGCTAACCGTAATCAACCGCGTCGTCGGGTTATAAGCTGCTGAAGCGACAGGATCGGCTGGCGGTAGCAGCGGATTGAACGTATCGAGGAACTGTACTCGCACGCTATCGGCAGTACCTGGATTGTCGGCGATCAACTGAATTTGTTCGGCACCAAAACCGAACGAGATTTGTTGCTCCGTCTGAAGAGTAATTGTCGTCGCACGGCCAATCTCGCTGGTAAAGGTTAATGAGCGTCCGACCAAGTCGGGATTGGCATCCGGAACCGTCAAAGCGGCGGCGCCGAAGTCTTGCGGAACAAGCGAAAATGAGGCAGCTTCGGGAATGCGAATGCCAGCGCCGGTGGCAACGGGAAGCAGGTTGGGGGCAATCGCATCAAGTGCATTTGCCACTGCCGCGGCGATGACATTCGCCGAATCGCTTCGACTAAACAACACCGGGTTGATCGCCAGACTCGCCGGGTCCGTGGTCAGGGTCAACGTGGTCGTTCCGCCCAGAGTATCGACGACGGTGATGGTTTGACCGTCCAAGAGCACGTTGCCCGCGGGCAACGTAAACGCGGCGCCTCGAACGAACTCAAATGTCTGGGTCGTCCCAACGCCGAACAAGCTCGACGTGTCCTGAAGCGTGAACGTCGAACCGTCGATGATTTCCGTACCGGGCGTGACCTGCAATTCAGTCAAATAACCGGTCACACGATTCTGTGACTGCATCCCGCCAGCCGTCGAGAAGTCGAAACGCAATTGAACGCTCTTGTTTCCCGCGAGCGGCGATAGATCAACGCGTGCTTGTCGCCAGTCAGTCGAGTTAGCACCGGCTGGCTGGTCGAACAATTCTTGAACTGGAATACCACCATTGGTAGCAAAGAAATCGTATTCATCGCCCCGCGTCACTCCGTCACCGCCAGTCTGGCCGAACGGCGTGTTCGAGAATGCCCGCCACGTGTTGTTGGTGCTGACCAGTCGCCATTGACCATCGTCACCGGCGGCAAAGACTCGGAAGCTATCCGTTTGACGGCGAGGCGGATTATTCACCAGCGGCGAGTAATCGCTATCGTCTTGGGTCTCTAAAAGATACGTAAAGTACAGCGTCGGTTTATCGGCCGATGCATATCCTTCCAAACTAAACGGAGCACTCACGGTCGTGCCGTGCACACCGCCGGGATTCAATACTCCATTGCCGCCATCGAGCGTATTGTTATTGGTGGTAGCATCGATTTCGTTGCCGAAATACAAACTCGAACCTCCAGCGGTGCGAATTCGAGTCTGGTTATGACCGATGAACACACCGTGAGCGTTCGGATCTGGATTACCAAAAGGCGAGGCGAAGTCGCCGGTTGTATGCCACAGTGTTTCCTGGCGAGTGCTGAATGCCATCCCCGTCGGCTGTTCGAACAGCGTTAATCCATCGTCGTCAACAAGCTGAAGCGCATAGTTGCCGTTGAAAAGAATGGGCGCCGGTTCGACGCGTCCGGTCACCGTATTTGCGGTAAACGCATACAACCATCCATTGCCAGTGATCCCGAAAAGCACATTTTCAAAACGTCCTAATTCCGTGTTGCGTGGCCCAAACGTCAACGATTGGAAATTAACACCATTGAACGAACTGAAATCATCAGGGTGAGCGGGAACTTGACCGAAGTTGACGGTGTTGATGACGCGGTTGTAGGACCCGAACAGTCCCCCAGCAGCATCGTTCTCGACGTCGACCGTGCGACGACTGTTGGGGTTGAACGAATATAGATATCCGTTGTCGGTTACAGCAAAAACCTCCGACAACTGGCCGACCGGGTCCAAGGCGATACCCGTTACATTTCCGCCGGCATCAAACTGCGTATAGTTTCCGTCAGGCGGGATCGGCGAATCAGCGAACTGTCCGGTATCAATGATTCCCAACTCTTGTTTGTTGGAACCTGGACCAAACGGTTCGATATATGGAGTATTGCCAAAGTTTCGGTCCAATTGACCATTGGTGCTTCCTTGGTTGGTAGCAGCGCCTCCATTAGCCACCATGCTGTAGATGATGTTATTGCGAAGTGCTTCGGGTAACTCGCCACGTCCAATACTGGTTCGGTTGCCGACCGCATAGAATCGCTCGTTGTCATTGATAGCCGGATTGTTGCCCGGTGTGACAAGCGAGTTCACGGTGCTGGCGACTGGAATGAACGACATCGCGTTGACTTCAAGGAAGCCATTGTCGTCGTTTTCCGTGCCCGTCCCCGCCTGGTTGTTACGGTTGTACGTCAATCCGTCATCACCCGCGTTGGCCGCACTACCATCGGCACTGCTGACGTTGAGGTAGTTACCCGTGTTACCAGCATTCGGTTGGTTGGGACGATGCGAATAGGAGAACAATTCACCATCGCGACGAATTGCCAAGTCGCCGACCTCAGGGCCGAATTCTCCGATCGTCCGCTCCAGTTGGCCCGTGAACGGGTCCACACTGATTACCGTTGTTTGGTTATTCCCGGTCAGCCCGCCTTGCAACGTTAAGAACAATCGCACGTCCTCGAGCTTGTACGGAACGATCGACGTATCATCGAACAATGGCCGAATCGTTGGTAAATCAGCAGCCGTATTCAGTGATACGACTTCGTCCGTGGCGGTAACGACCACGTTATTGTTGACGGCGAGGAAGTCTTCTTCGAATCCCCATTCGGCCACCCGCCGAGTCGAATCGATGGGCAGAATTCTTACGCCGTTTTCCAGCGGCGCTGTCTCGAACAATTGATCCAGCGGCGCAGGGATCATCTGCGCGCTACTAACGGCGACGTAGTAACGTCCAACCTGCAGTTCCACGGGACCGATGTATGCATCTAGCGTCCCGGCACTACCGGCGGCAAGATTCGTGGGGTCGTTGCCCAATGTGGGTCGGCCTTGATCGTCCGCTACATTGGAATCGCGGCTATGAAGAATCAACTGCAACTGTGGCGGATTTCCAAAATTGCCGCCGATGTTATTGATGTCGCGATAGACAGCGATCGACGTATTAGGACCCCCGAACTGATCTGCAAAATCGAGGTCGAACGTAGCCGACACGAACCGATTCTCATCAATGATGTTGGGAGCTTGGTTTTCCGCGAGAATATCCACGGCGTAGAAGTCGACGTCGAATTCTTTGAAATAGTCAGGAACGACCAAGTTGGTCGTCGGGACTTGATTCCCCAATTCGCCACTGACGCGTAAGACCGCGCGATCGGAGGCATTGAGCGAACCTAGTGGGTCCGCGGTAGCGGCCGATACGATCGTCGTCGCGGTACCATTTTGAATCGCCGCAAGTCGCGCGCCGTCCGCTGTCTGCGGATTGTTATTTAGATCTAGCCCGCTTTCGGTGAGTTCTTCAGCATGTTCGGCGACAAGAGGCGAGCTATTGGGAGCTGCCGGAACATCAATGGCGGTAGTCGCATAACGGATGTCGGCTAATCGGACGGTGGTTCCGGCGATTTCATCAGTTTCGCGCAGGCGGAGCGAGAGCTGGTACTGCCCGGAGGTGCGCCCATCGCGAATGCTGCTTACCGGGTCTGTCGCCGGTGCGCCCGTAGGGCGTTGCCCAGGGATGACCAATCCAGCTTCATCACCCGCTCGGAGATTACTGCTCCGAACTCGAATGTAGTACTCGTTGACCGTCGTGTTGCCCGGCAGGATGACTCGCATACCCGCATCGAGAGGATTGGGGTTCTCGATGACGGATTTCCCGGTCTTGTACAACGGAAGCACACTACCCGCTGGCATTGATGGGCCGCGATACAGTTGCTGGGCAGTCAAAGTAAGCGGGTTGCTCGGATCCGCGAGAACCGTAATTTCACTGGCTGAGTTGTTGCTCAATGCCAAGATGTTCCCGTTGATGTCGATCAATTCGACAACGGTATCCAGCCCAAAATCGGTATCGTCAATGTCAATGTAAACTTCCGTTCCACCATTCGCCGTGAACTTGTAAACATCGATGTCCGAGTTTTGGCTCAAGGTACCGCGGATGTTGAATCCCAGTCGACGATTCTCATCGGCGCTGACCTCGTTCCGCGCGAGTGACCCGATAATTTGAGCGGTACTCGGGATTGCGTTGATCCCCGACGCCGTGCCAATCGCTCGCTCGGCTTCGGGAATGAACGCGACGTTGCGATCATTGCTACCGGAGTTGATGACGATGCCACGCCAATCACCCGCGGCGGGAGTTCCCAAAATGCCATCGGTGTCATTTTGTGGTTCTCCGGACGGCGTAAATCCGGCGCCGACGGTATCGTCACTGAGGCTTGTTAGCACGACGGGAAAACCGGCTTGGCCGAGCACTTGAATCGTTCCGCCGATACCGTCACTGACATCGCTTCGATATCGATCGGCGATGAGCGCACCACCACTTTGCAATTTGACTACCAAGCTTTGATTCGGGTCACTCTTGAGTCGTAGGCTGCTGCGGTGATGATGGTTCCAGGCATACACATTGCCTTCGACCACGTGCACGACATCGGTATCGTCCCATACGCTTTCGGTAGTCAGTGCTTCGTTGCGAACGAGCATGCCATTGATGTCGTTGCCATCTAAACGGTTCGCTTCGATTAGCGGACCTTGATTGTCCGCGTCGCCGAGGAAGCGATCAATGACGCCCGTGCTTCGCCCGCCATCCAGAAGCGAAACGTAATTCAGCGCATCGGGATTGATGCTAATCGCGGCACCACCGTTATCGGTGATGATATTGTCCACGATGACCGGCTGGGCACCACGAACAAAGATGGTCGCTGCGCCGTTGAAGCCGACGCCATCGCGAATCGTATAGTCGGTACCGCCGTTGAGTGTCCCGCTGGCATTGTCCGCAATCGTCGAATGCGCGATGCGCACGTCGGCTTGCAAGATTTCGATCGGATTAAAGTATTCGAATCCACCACCGACGCTGCTTTCACCACCGGCGAAGCTGATGATCGCGTTGTCGATCGATGCGGTAGCGCCTTGTCGGAAAACCAACCCCGACCAATTGCCGGGCTGGGGACCGAGCGGATCGTTTTGGTCAAAAAAGCCATCGTTGTTGGTATCGAACGTACCACCGGCGCCGAAGCGATCATCGCGTCGGCTGGTAAACACGACCGGATTGCCATCGGTACCTTCGGCATAAAAATCGGCTCCGAATGTCGCTTCGATCCGTGCCGTGTCAAGTTTTAGCACGAGTCCCGGATCGACGCTCAATCGCGCGTTGATCCGAGGAAGTAGTTTCTCGCCAGTGGTCGCCGCCAAAGACGCTGCGGATAGCAGTCCGCCGCGCGTGGCCCCATTGTCACGGAAGGTGGACGTCGCTCGGTCAAGCTGTGCCACAAATTCATAGGTGCCGGTTGCGGTCAACCGATACAGTCGGCGGCCTGCGAACTCTGCTGGCGCGGCGGGTAGGTTACTCAGCGCCACCGCCCCCGTGGCATCCACGGTAAAGTTTCGCGTCGGATCGCTGGCAAGTGACTCGATGCCATCGGCGGTCACGAACGTAAGGCGGTAATCGACCACTCGGCCCGCGGCCAGAGGCGTCAGCGATACGGGGTTCGCGATGGCGGAACCGACATTGACGTTCAACACATCCGGACGCTGTTCAAGCGCTTGTGGGCCACCCGGATTTCCCTGCAACACCAGCACTTCGCTGAACACGTGAACGATATCGCGATCATCGAACCGTGCACTCGTGGTCAATGGCTTGCGAACATCGAGTGCGGGGGTTTCAACGCGAACGAACAAACCATTGACTGAGTTTCGCTCGAGCAGATTGCCGCGAATCAGCGGACCGACTCGGTCATAATCGCTCGCGAACGTGGTTCCGAAACGGTCGATCGAAGCCTGTTGATAAATCGGGGCGTTGAAGTTGGTTTCTTCAAAACTATCGGGATCCGCACTCAAGGCCGCTTGGCGACTATCACCGATATGGTTGTAGATCAGTGTCGGCCGGCTTTCGAACATCTGCAGCGGCGCCACCGCGGGATCCGTGAGTGTGACGCTACCGCCACCATAGCGGATATTGGCATGCGAAACGTAATCCAGAAAAATGCCTTCGGTTTCCCAAACACTGCGGCCTTCGGAGTAGTCAACATCGTTGCGAAATTCGATCCCTGCCCAGTCCCCAGGTGCCGGTGCTGTCGGGATTGGATTGTTGTCCTGTCCGATCAGCACTCCGTCGCGTCGCTCTTCGTTGTAGCTGGTGATCTGGACCGAACCGCGCGTCAGCGGCTGTCCAAACGTGGGCGATCCCTCGCGCGAATCGATGATGAGTGGTTCACCGAGAATTTGCAGCGCCGCGAGTGAGCGATCTTGGTCAATCGACTGGCTACCGACACTGATCTTTGCGTTGCGCAATTTCAAGATTGCGCCGGCGTCGATCATGACTGTAACGCCCTTGGGCACTTCGAACGTTTGACCGTCCTTGAGTGGGAGATTTCCACTACCACCGGTGCCAATTTCGTAAGCCAGGTTGTCCGCCGTGGTGCTCAGAACGTTATCGAGACCATCGTCACCGAGTAATCGAATGACGTCTTGGGTTGCTTGGCCAGGACGGTTGCTGGTGGCGTAGGCCGACGACTGTGCCAACGCATATTGGATCGTACGATAGGGCGTGGTCACTGTCCCGCTGGTCACAGCGTCGACGCCTTCGCCGCTATTGACAAACAAAGTTCGCACTTCGCCGGGCGCCGCACTGTCCTTTGTTTTGGCGGTGCGGAACCAGAAGTTAAAGTCACCACCTTGCTGGCCATCGGAATCGCCATCCAGTCGCGAGCCATTGGTGTCGAGAATTGTTCCGACGGTGCTGCTTTCGAACGAGACTCGCATGTCGTAACGACCTTGCGACAAACCACCTCCACCGCTACCGGCGATGTTGGGGTTGTAGTCGTTATTGCCATTGGCGGTGATGCCGATCACGTACGTCGCGGCACTGCCATCCGCATTGCGATCCACATCGATCCCGATGAAGGAATCATTGCCGTAAAAGTCATTGTTGCGAGCAACGATCTCGTACGTGCCTGTGGAGGAATTCAACTTCCACAACTTGAGGTCCGTGTCCAGATTGCTCGTATCGAGCATCCGCTGGGCGTAGGTCTCCACCGAGATCCGACCGCGCTCGGTCACGCTGAAACTGTAAAGATCCGCATCCTTGATCTCCCGTCGGTGCAGTGCCCGGAGTGGGATGATGTCGCTGCTGGACAAAAAGTCCGGCTCGATACTGAAATTTCCCGTAACGCCAAACAGCGAGGCGTTGTATAGAGACGGATTGGAACCGCTGGCGACCCCGGGGACCTGTTCGAACGTCGGCCCCAATCCCAACAGGTTGCCGATGCCTCGAATGGCTTCGGTAAACCAACTCGGACGCGAATCAGGACTCAAACCGTAACCGTCGTACCAGGGTTCGGCGGCATCAAGGATCAGAACACCTTGCGAAGGGTCAAGGTCGTTAACTCGGTACTCTTGGAACGGAGCACCCGGACCAGTGGTAGCACCTTCGACAAGCGCACGCATATCACCGGTGACGATTTGCAAACCGCGATTTTCGGTTTCGATAAACTGCACGCCGAGCTGGCGCGAATACAAATCGAGAATCTCACGAGCGCGTTGTTTTTGCGCGGGCGTGATCGCGTTCTCAAGATCGTTGCCGCCTGCGTCGGTGCCATACAGATTTGCGAAGTTGTAAAAGAACTCGTTGACGCCATCGTTGGTGTCCGCACGACCAACAACTTGCGCATCGCGACGATCGTCACGTACGCCCGGCGAGTCGATTCCTGGCCACTGAATCGTATTGCCGATAGTGGGCGAAACGTCGCCAGAGACAACAATGCTAGAGTCACTGCCACCGCCGAAACCGGTCCCTGGAATCGGAAGCGGCTGCGCATCAGCAAACGTGCCGCCGATATCCGCGGTCAAATCACCCGAGAACGGAGCTAATGTGACTGGAAGACTCTGGGGCGAGGAGTCAAGCGACGATCCGATGCGAAGCCGCAAGGTAGCGGATCCACCTGCAGCAGCGACCGCAGGAATCGCCGACAAATCGCCGCCTGGAAACGTTAGCGTCGCGCGACGCAAGTCGGGATCGTAGGTGATCGTTGACGGCTGAATTGGCGCACCGTCATCACCCGATTCGACGGTGTCCTTGGTGACAAAGAGATTATAGAACTTCGGCTGGACCACCGTCGGGTCGGTCGCATTGCCCGTCGTCGTCACCGGACCCGCGCTAGGGTTCGTCAGCGGATCGTTGTTGAAATAGACGTATATTTGATCGCGCTGTTGGACTCTCGCGGCGCCAGTTCCCGTGACCGGTTGCGGAACAACGGCAACGACTTTGGCACCTAGTTCGATATTGAAAAATAGCTCCTGGCTCGGCGCAGCAGCATCCGGTGGATTGGCAGCTTGGAATCGTTCCCCGAGTGTATTGCGCAGCGAGACTTGTCCCAGCTCGGTTTGGTCAAAACCCGAGATCGAAACGCGGTACTGGTCATCCGGCAAATCACTGCTGAACCGCGCGATCACGATTCGAGTGCTGTCGCCCAACCCGATATAGCCGGGTGTGATTTGCGTCTCGTTGCCATTGGTAAAATCACCGTCACCACCGCTACCCGTGATCCGAATCGCCGACAGGGTCGACGGATCGATTTCCTGGCCACCGCTAAAACGGAACGTCAACTGCTGGGGCGCTACCGAAAGTTGGTTGTTGGCCAACAGGTTGAAGTTTTCGCCCGAATTCGCAGCGACACTGATCAGGCGCGGACCAGCAATCTCGGCGGCGAGTAGTTCACGTTTTTCGAGGAATTCGTGACGTAGTTGTCGAGAGGCGCGAGCTGCATGACCCTTAGGTGTCGAGCGTCGTGATGCCATGTTTACTCAGTACCAAATGAAGTGCGGAGGTATGAAAACGTGCGATTAGCAAACGGAAAAAAAGGCTTCAGCGCCCATGCGTCCTTGCCCATGATTCGTAACACCTGCCCAGCAGCGGTCCCTGCGCCCGGCGATTGATCTTCTTTGTGACCAGCATCCCCGATCTCGAGAAATGCCGGTCTTGGTCGTGTTTTTAGCCCTTGATTGTACTTTCGTCCGCCATCAAGGGAGCCGAAAACTCCCGTCATTCCCCTAGTAGGTTAATTTCCCCGAACAAAGAAACGAGCGCTTCGTCGTACGATTCGTCTTCTCCCCGATCCCTGTCGCCCAGGGAAAGCGAATCAATCCCGATATCCGTCGCGATCGATTCGATATCGAATCCTGCGGCCAGAATCCGGTCGCGAGTCGGGGTCAACGTTTCCGTCGGATCTTGCGTTTCCGCCGGTCGCGTTTCCAACAACCGAGTCGGCAGGTTCGCGGTGGCAACACTGGCAAAGGTTCTCGAGACGGACGACGCCGCGACATTGTCGAGTTGCTCGCCTTGCCCGCTTCCCAGCAAGTCCTGCTGGCGAAGTCGGGTGAGTACCTCGAGCGCGTCGGCGGTCGTCACTCGTCCGTCACCATTGACGTCGACATAGTCCGGCGGCGGAGTGCCAATTTCGTTCACGGGCAACGAGGTCTCGTTACCGGATAACGTTCGGTTCATCAAGTTGATGATCAACAGCGCGTCGATGGCAGTCACCCGGCCGTCGGCATTGACGTCCGAAGCCAAATTCGTCAGCGGGTTCTGATACCTTGACGCTCCAAAATTCAAAGTGACCGGGACGACTTGGCTAAAGTTTCCATTGCCATCAGTAATGCGATAGGTGAATTGGTCCGATCCGCCATTACTTCCGCTGGTGTTGGTGTAAACAAAGGTCCCGTTGGGATTGACCACGACGGTTCCAAACGACGGCTGGATCACCGAAGAGACATCGACTTGGATGGTATCGCCATCGGCGTCCGAGTCGTTCAGCAACAGCCCGATGGCCGGATTGATGATTCGCAATTCCGAACCGATCGCAACGTTGTACTCGTCAGCGACTGCCACCGGCAAATCGGGCACGTCGGCCACATTGAGTGTGAACGCGGTGCTCACACGGAACGAACCGTCCGTCGCACTGATCTCGATGTCGGTCGATCCGAATTGCCCATCGTCCAAATCGATTCGCATTTGGTCACCGGTAAAGGTGATCGATTCGATCAACGGACTCGCTTGGATCTGTGCCAGCGTCGGGTTCACGATCGTGCCCAATCGCGACACGGTGTACGTCAGCGGTTCGCGATCGGGATCGTTAAATACCGTTCCCAAATCACGCAAGATAATTTCATCTTGCACCGCGTTGAGCGGATCAAAGGATCCGACGACCGACGGCGCATCCGGGGTGTTGTTCACGGTGATGGGAATCACCTTGGTCGTTTGCAATCCGCTGGTGTCCGACGCGGTCACCGTGATCGACGTCACACCAAATTGGAACGGCGGAAGCTCCAATTCCAATTGCGACCCACCGGTGATGGTGGGAATCACGATCGAAGTGTTTTGGCTGGTAACCGAGAACGTCAGTGCGTTGCCGTCGGGATCAGTAAACCAGGTCGACAAATTGAAGGTAGGTCGTTGGACCGTCAACTTGCTCTCGTCGAACGTTAGCGTATCGCGAGTTGGGTCACCATTGATTCCAACAAAACGAGGCGCATTGTTGACCGCGCCCACCGACACGGTCACCGTCCCGACGCTCGACGCGCCAAGGTTGTCGACCACGGTGTAGGTGAACGTGTCCGTTCCACTGAACAACGCCGGCGGTGTGTAAACGAGCCCCGTGCCTTGCACTTGGACCTGCCCACCCTGGCTCGTCGTCTTGGGGAATTGCGACAACGGTAGCGAGATTGTTTGCGACGCGTTAACCTCGTCACTCGGACCCGCCAAGTCGTTTCCGATCAAATCGTTGACCGTGAAAGTTCTCGGTGTGTCCTCCAACGTGCTCAGGTTGTCGGGGTTTGCCGTCGGAGGATCGTTGACTGACGTGAGGTTGATCGTCACCGTCGCAACGGTGGTGGCGACTTCACTCAATTGTCCTGGTCCAGGAACATCGACCACCGTGTAGGTGAACGTATCCATGACACCACCGATGTTTGCCGGCGGCGTGTAAACGATCGTTCGATTGTCATCGTCCAACCGAATCGTTCCACCGAGTGCCGACCGGAATGTTCCGGCGGCACTGCCCGCGGATTGAACGGCTAATGGTTGCGTCGATTCGTTTGCCGGTCCCGGTGAGTAGCTCGCGAACAGCACACCGGCATCGAGCGTGAGCACTTCGTCTTCATCCACCGTTCGTGTGATCGAAACGGGTGGAGTTGCAAACGGAGCATCGTTGACCGGTTCAATGGTTAGCGAAACGGTGACGCGTTGCGAATTGACAAGTTGTGCTCCGGGATTGGTCGGCTTCACATCCGTCACTCCGACGGTGAACGTCAACGGTCGATCGACACCATCGACGAACGTGTTGAAGTTCGGTTCGGGTGTGAAATTGAATGTTCCGTCGGCGTTTACCTGTAACACTCCGGCGATGGCCCCATCGAGCGTTCGCAGGGTGCTCGTTTTCACATCACCAGCGAAAATCGCGACGTTATCGCCATTGGGATCAGTGATTCCCGCGAGCAACCCAACCTGCGGCGAGACCGCTTGCAAGCGAGTATCTTCGCGGCCGGTATAGCTTTGTGATTGACGATCGGTAGGAATCGTCGGCGGAGCTCCCGGGACGAGTTGTACCGAATAGTCTTCGACTTCACCGCTGAGCGCGAGTCCAGTCGGCAACAATCCACCATCACGCGAAACACGGAAACGGGCGACGGTCGATGTCGGCACCGTCACGTTTGGCGCCACCGCAGGGACGGTGAAATTAAACGTTTTAGTGTCGACGATCAGGTTGCCGTTTGCATCGAACTTCTCGGTGTAGAACGCGCTGGTGCTAAAGCTGCCATCGGACTGGAGGAACTGCAGTTGTTCACCTGGATCACTAAAGTCACCATCGAAGTTGAAATCGATCCAACCTTCGACAACTCCCTCGCCGCGAACTCCGATCGATATCGGTGTGGTGATTCCTTTGTTGAAGACGCCGTTGGGGTTGAAGACGCTTCCGCTAACGAACGTGCCGGTCGCATCGACCGGCGTCCCGAAGCGAACGCCATCTTCATCATTTCCACTAACGATCACATTGCCGGTCGCAGCGTCGATTGTCACCGAAGCGGGATTCAGCGGGCTTTCGGCAATCGCGCGAATGATGGCTTCGCCGATCGATTGAACACTCGTGCGGTCAACGGGCCGAATCGCAAAATTCTCTTCCAAGAAGATTCCGTCAACGTCGAACTCGAGCGTCGCGGAGGCAACACCGGTGTTGATGCTGATTGTGTTACGCGTGGGCGGTGTGTTGGAATCGACACCCGCGAAGGAGAATCCGGGGATCGCCACGCTTGGATTGATCGCGATGATCGCTCGGCCATCCACCACGGTTACCGTGAACAGGCTACCGGTTCGCGTCGCCGCAATCGTGAGGTTATCGCCATTGGCACCCACGGATGGCTGGCCGTCCCGATCGGCGTCGACCGTCGCACCGAGCGACAGATTTCCGCTGATCACGTGGCGTGGACCATCGTTATCCACCGTCGTTGGATAACGACCCTGGATTTGGCCCACCGGATCGGCGGCATCACCAAAATCTAGTGGTACGGTTGGCATCAACGTCGTGAACTGTGTCGTTCCATCAGGACGATTCGGCTCAAGCGTGTTGCCGGCCACATCCGAGATCGCGGGTAGCGAGTAGTTGGGCAATCGACCGACAAACTCACTGGCGTTCTCGATAAAGAACGTCGAACCGCCGCGGTCGGTAGCCACGAGCGGTGTGAGCGGTGGTTGTCCAGGTTGGTTGACACCATTGATCGCCGCAATCAAAGCTTGCTTGATCTGGTCGGCACTCGATCCAGCGGTGATAACGACCGCTTGTGAACCACCAGGGACACCGACAAGGTTGAGTGTCGGTGCGGCACTGATATTCACGCTCGTACCGGGTTGGTCATTGAGTACCACGTTGCCAGTCAACGCACCGTCGATGCGTTCGGCCACGGCACTCAATTGCAGCGAGCCTCGATTGTTGTTGATCGCGGCGGCAAGCGCCACGGCGACTTCCCCGGGGGTGCTTCCCGGTTGGAATGGAACCGGAACATTGGTGCCGGTCACTCCGCCGCCACCATTGACAGATTCAAACTCGAACCGAACGATCGTCGCGCCCTGTTGGATGCTAAAGATCTCGCCATCGTTAACGATGCCGCGTCGCGTAGTGATCTGTGTCGTTCCCGGAATGGAAAGCACAGGCGGTATCGAATTGGGATTTCCGGGGATTCCGGTTGTCACCACTCGATCGTCAGCGATTCGTCCCAGCGAGATGCGTCCGGTTCCGGGGGCTCGCGCCGCCGTGATGCCGATGTTAGCCGCGTTGATCACAGTGACAATGTTGTCCGCCAACACGTCGGAGTTGTCGCCGATGTTGTAAGTCACGATGCTCGCGCCGAGCAACCGAGGATCCGTCGATGGCAATCCCGTCGCGTTGTTGAACAAGAAGATTTGGTCGTTTCCAAGATCGTCTTTGAGTATCAAAACGCTGTCATCAGCGATTCCGGCACCACCGATCAATGGCAGACTCAACAGCAACGGCCCAAAGACTTGAATCGTCGACGGTCCAGTGACTGCCGGTGTCCCCACGACTTCAATGCTCGATCCAGCCGAAGTGTCTAGCTTCAGTCCGGCCGAACCGCCCACCGCCACCTGTCCGCCAGCGACCGCGCGGATCGCATTGGGATCCAATCCGGCCACGGTGACGGGAAGTGTTGATAGGCGAGTTGCGAGCAACGCGGCCAGTTGATCAGCGGTCGTATTACGAGTGATATCGACACGCGCGTTGCCTTGCGTGACCAAGTTGTCGACATCGCTGCGATTGATCTCGACGGAAACCGGAGTTCCACCGGTGCTCGGCGTGAACGTCAGCAAGTCACCGTCCTGCGGTGTGCGGCTGATACCGACCAACGTCAATTGGCCATTCGAGACACTCGCGGTTCCCGAGAGCGGCAAGTTCAAGTAGACGACGGTGCCGGTCACGACTGGGGTCAATCGCAGTGAACTCTGCTGGATTGCACGGCTAATGGCAAGCGCCACTTCGACGCCGCTCAGGTTCGCGGCCAACGCAACGGCTTGGTTGCCGGCCGTGACTCCTGGTGTTCCCGCCAAATCAATTTCAAACGTCAGCGATTCGTTGCCGTCGTTGATCGTGAATGTTTGGCCGTCCGTCACGCCACCGATGTTGGTTCCGGCATCCGGAGCCGAAATGCCAAGGGTTCGAGTGACTTGCGTCAATCCCGACCGAGTCGCATCGACTACCGTTCCGGCTTCGCTGCCGATGACGACTTGCGAACCGACGGCGGTGGCACGAACGTCCAACTGGGTGATCGGAACCGCATTGATGGCGGCGGCAATTCTTGTCGCAATATCAGCGAGGAACAAATCCCGCGCGGCCACATCGATCGGCGTATCGCCGGTTGGCAGCGTGATCGGCACAACGCCGGGCAGCGTGGTTCCATCCCGATCAAATTCGAAGATCACCGGCACGTTGGACGCGGTTGCGTCTCGGATGACAAACGTATCGCCGTCGGCCAAACCACCGACCTCTGTGCCAGCGATCGGAACTTGCAACGTCAACGCTTCGGGCAATCGCAACGTGTATCCCGACTCGAATTCGAAGACCACAGTACCACCGTTGGAATCGGTGATCGAAAGCTGATCGCCGTCGAGAACTTGGTCTGCCGTCGGAGCCACCAAGACGCTGCGGTTGCGGTTATTCAAACCGATTCGGTAGGAGCGATCATCGCGCCAAATGCCCGCGAGCGGACGCAGTGTCACGGTGTCATTGGTCGTATCGTAGCTAAACGTGTAATCGATGCCTTCGGTCAATAGGCGATCGTTCTCAAAGATCGTGACGGTCGCACCGGGGGCGCGCAGTCCGTCGATCGCTGAGCTGACGACCGTGTTGTCATCAATCCCGGTTCCGACGAACGGATCCGAAGCGTCGCCCAAATCGCTGAGCCGGATACGGAACTCGTCGTACGTTCCGCTATTGAGACGCAGGAACCCAGTCGTCGGGTCCGAGTCGATACCGGCGGCGTCATTGTCCAGCGGGAATTCGAGGACGGCGACTGGTCCGACAAAGTCTGCGCGATCCAGTGCACCGCGATCCTTGAACACGTTCGCCCCCACACCACCGGGAGGCGAGGAGAACGGATCGTCCGCACGAAGTTGGCCCGAGTTATCGCGTGCCGGAGCGACGATCAAACCCGAAGGAATTCCCAAGGTACGCTTGAGATTCGCGATGGCCGAGTTTTCTTGCACAGTGTCGACCGCGCTATCGACGATTGGTGCATTCTGGACTGGTGTGAAACGATTGCCAGCCGCATTTTCGAGAATGTCTCCGAAGGTCGATACGATGAAGTTACCTGGCGATTGGCCTGGAGTGCCCGCTGGCCTAACGACGAAATTGAAGTCAGCGCTTCCACCTCGAACGTTGCTCGGACCCGTTCGAAGATCGGTCGACAGGCCGGTTTTCAAGTTCGGGTTGGTGTTAACCACGTTGATACCGGGAACCGCCCACCACGATAAGTCGTCACGAATCTGCGTGGATCGCTCGTCGTCGTATTCGAACGTGTTGCCAGTGAGTGTCACTTGACCGGGCTTCGAGTTGACGTCTGGGTTAACTGTGTCAATTCGACCGCCAAACCCAAACAAACTCGACTCGTCTCGCACCACACTTTGGTGGGTGTTGACCACGACGTTATTGAGCACCGCAGCGCTAGCGCCAGCAGACAACAGAACGCCAAACTCCGTGAGCAGCTGATCCGACTCAGTGGCGAATTGAGGTTTCGAATGATCGGGACTGAGCTTCAAACCAGCCTGAATTGCTTCGGGACTCAGCTCGATGCGCGCCGCACGCTCGATCAATACATACAATTCCGTTGTTCCGCGAGCATCGGTAAAAGTACCATCGGGAACTATACTCGTCTGATTGCCGCTTTCACGTCGATCGTGGCCGAAGCCAGTCGTGAAGTCGAAACCGCCGCCCGGCGCCACGGGACCAGGGAACGTTTGGAAACCTGGGAATGCTGGTGACTCACGCGTGGTGATCGTGTCGATCCCGAGATTGTCACCATAAGAACCACCAAGAGCTTGTGCCTTGACCCGTTGAACCGGACCGCTCCGCCCATCTGGACCATTGCTGAATTCATGGTTGGGCAACGCCGGATTGTTCAAATACCCATTAATCGCATTTGCGATTGCCCGCATGATATCGGGGACTCGATACCCGTTTTCATTAACGTCGCCAGGGCCTACATCCAAGATTGGGACATTGATGTTCCCGTTGGCGAGGACGATTCGATTCTGGCCGGAGGTAAATTCAAAAGTAACTCGGTTGCCATCTGGTTGAACTGTTCGATAAGCATCGCCTACACGCGTCGGAACTAGATAGTCCGGAATCTGGCTAATCGTAAACGTACTTCCCACCAGAGATGGGGCGGAACCTGTACCATCGGGAAGTGCGGCTCCGCCATCGACGGTGGTACCATTAATGTTGCCGCTAATTTCCTCAATACCGAATGGCGAAAGAGGGTGGCTGTCCAAAGAGAATACAAATGACTTTGGTGCGAGCAAATCGACCGCTATTCGATAGTCGCCGGTGCCCCCGGTACCCGGAACTCGTCCGACAGCGTTAAGAGCATCGTAGTTCTCATTGCCCGTGCTGCTGATCGCGAAGTAATAGGTACCGCTTTGTATCGCCGTGAAATCGACGAAACCGTCTCGACTGTTAGGAGTGTCTGAATCATTCTGATTCTGTACCGTCGAACCCGGTTTCAAGTATTCTGCAATCGCCCCGCGAGTTGTCCGAGCTACTTCGATTCCCTGAGAATCGAACACGCGAATTGCAGTGGACGGCCCCTCGGGGATAGCCGGCGTTTGCCCAGACGCGGGGACGGCATCCAGTGTATCAACGTCGACAATGAGACGATCACCGGCCAACAGTTCAACTTTGTAGAAGTCAACGTCAGTTTCCGAACCGATGACTCCGTTGGCAGTGTAAATGCCGTTGTGATTAACACTCAACTTCGTATCAATCGCTTCGCTAGCGATGTCATCCGGAGCCGACGACGGCTTACCGATCGTTGGTGACAACGATCCGTCGACAAGAATACTTCCGTCGGTTCCGTCATTGCCGTAGATCGTATTGTTAACGATTTTTGCTAACGGCTGTACGGAATCGTATACCGGCGCCTGTAAATAGTTTGTTACCGCAGGCGTCGCACCATCCGGCGGGAACGATAAATCGATCGACAACTGGCTGAGTTCATTGTCTTTTTGGAACGAAACGGACGAGTAGATCCCTGTGACGCCCGACAAGTACACGGCTGGATTGGCGAAGTCAGGTGTATTGATTCCGAATGTCTGGACGAACCCAGTCGTATCGCGTTCGAATCGATTCTGTGGAGGAATCGGATTCGTAATCGACGGGCCAACTGTCGCATGTACAAGTTGAACCAAGCCGTTTGTCACCAGAATACTGCCGTTGATCGACTCGACGATCGCCAGCATCAACTCATGAGCAGAGTAACCAAAGTTCCGAATTGGAGCAGGGAGACTTGGGTTGTAGGTAGCACCGCCGCCGAGGCGATAATAGATCGGGACGTGACCATCGACGAATCCGTCTCCGCCCACGGTTCCACTACCGCCGAGGTTCGTCGGTGAACCGCTAATGTCTTCAAACTCGAAGACGACTCGGGTTCCTCCAGCATCAATGGCAATGATATGACCATCCGGCACCAAAATATCCGCGCGAGAGGCCAATGTCGTATTACCCGCAGAATAGATCGTCGTATCGCCGTTCCATTCAATCACCACGGGCCGCGTTTCTCCGTCCACCTTGATTCCAGAGAACCCAGCTTGGTCGACGATGTTATTCACAATCACGGCGCCAGGCGCCAGGCCACCGATGACAGAATCGTTGGTCGTAGGAAGATTTAACACCGCCCCCAATTGTGATGTACCCACCGGCGGCTGGCGCAGATGCAATTTCTGCTGCAAGAAAACCTGATCATCGACGGATCCGTCACGAGGACCAACTTCGCTCCAGATTCCAATCGCGCGAGCGTCACTGACGCGATTACTATCGACAATGACTTGCCCTTGGCTGCGAGCAGTATTGAAATCGCCAACACGATCGTAGTAGATCGCCGCAAGCTGAATTTGCGATCCCGTCCTATTCAACGGCGTTCCCGAGGCGGGCGCATCCGAGGCGCTCGCGATCACATCGAAATCGCCGGTGGCGTTACCGTGAAGGTTGATAATTCCTTCCGCGTTCGTGAATCCGGGTACGCTAAAATCCCAAACACCGGAGGCGGTCGCGGCCTTTACTTGCAACACCGCTTGAACAGCTGGCGAATTGATCGACTCAATGATGCTGCGTGCGATCTGCCCCTGGCTATTTCCGAGAGCAAACGGTACTGCGACATTTCCGAGCTGAGGCTGGCGACCACCCAAAGTGAACTCAAACCGAATGGTCGAGCTACCGTCACCGATCGCGAACGTGTCGCCATCCGCGATTTGGTCGACAAACGGAGCCGCGATCGAAACCTGCTTTGAGAAGCGTTCGTTGGTATCAAAGGTGTCCGTGAGTGAGACACCGCCAAATCCGGTGTAGTCGATATACTGCGTCGCCGGACGACTTTCCAACTGATATTTTCCTGCGACGCCCTGCGCTGTCGGTGTGTTGAAACCACCTTCTCCAGGTGACGCACCAAAGACCATTTCACCCCGTTCGGCGAATCCGACCACGAAGTTATCGACATACAAACCTTCCGCAGACGTGGCGCTGGCACCATTCACATACTGGAATTCAATCGTTACGCCAGTATCGCCAGCAAACTGGTCGAGTGGCAAAATGGCTTGACGCCAAAAAACGTTAAATGCAGGTGACAATAGATTCGCATTTAGATCAACCGGAGCGGGCTGCTCATTGCTGTAGGCTACGACGGTAACAACATCGTCGACGGCTGCGTCGAGAAAGTAGTCAAAATAGAACCGTGGCAGATCTGCTGCGCTGTATTGGCTCAAATCAAAGGTATTGGAAATCAATGAACCTTCGGGGGCACTTCGATCAAAGTGGAATGATTCGTTGGCCGGATCTCCACCAGCAAACGAATGATTCGCGATGGAGACATGCAGCGTGTAGGTACCGAAGACCGGTCGGCTTGCCGGCGGATCGAGAGCAAACGTTTCGGTGGCCGCATCGTACGTGGTCAACTCAGGTGAGACAGCGACAAAGTATTTGCCGGTGTTGAGTGTCGCCTGAATGAATGGGTCTTCGCTCGTTAACGTAAACACACCTGTGCCATCACCGGCGACGCTGCCGCCAGCGCCAAACGACGCCAATGCCGTTGAATTCGGATTGGTTTGTGGTGCAAGTACAGTCACCAATTGGCGCGTTGTCACCAGCGTGACAGGATCTGTCACTTCTTGGAACAACTGCATTTTCAAGTTAACACTCGAAAAGTTCTGGATCGTTGTCGGGCTAAAGCCGTTGTCAACGTCCAAGATGACAGTTGAATTGTCCTGTGGAACTTCGAAGCTATAAATGTCGACGATCTCACCTTGGGTAAACGCATTTACCGACGTGTGAGGAATTTGTTGGCTGGTGTTGGCAACTGTCGAACCGATATCCGAATTGAAATCGAACGTGAAATTGCCTGTCTCCAAATCCATGGCAGTTGCAAACGTGTCGTTCAGTTCTTGCTCGAAACGAATGCTCTGTGGGAATGCAGCAGAGAATCGAGTGCCATTGAACGTACTCGTTCGTTGGTGCCCAGGATCCGAAGCCCGCTGGAGTGTTTGACTCCAACCGGGATCGGACGTCGCTACGAACGTCGCGTTCACGGGAGGTTGAGCGGTTGAATTGGACACGCCGTCAACCGGGTCATCAAAAATCCGCAGCAGTGATTCGATCGGTTCGCGACGTAGCAATGGGTTATCAGTGAACTGCTGGGGCAATCGAGCGCCATTGGTGACCGCAACGAAATAAGAGCCTTGGGCTAGTGAGATAGGACCGATAAATGGATCGTTGGCGGTGACGGATCCTCGTGCCAAGATCTCGCCGAGAAAACTATCATTAGTCGGACTGGCTTGATCGTCCGCAATGTTACTGCCACTACCGAATAGCACCAAACTCGCGTCTTGAGGATCACCGGTCGGAGAAAAGAACACGCTTAGATTCGTATCAGGTCGATTGAACCCGTCGGCATAGTCAATATCAAAAACGGTGGCACGCTGCAAACCGGCAAGCGAGTCATCGTAGTTCACATCAATGCGATAAAAATCGACATCGTTGACGGAGGACAGTTCGCCCCCAACGCTGAGGGTACCAGTCTTACTATCAACCAAATTTCCGAGGTCCTGAGCGCGAGCACCCAATGGACGTGAATTGTTTAGGAAAGGATTCGCAGGATCAACAGCCGGCTGAACGAATGACGAACCTCCCGTCAATTCACCGTTCCAGTCGATCGTCGATAGACTGGTACTTCCGAAACCGCCCGTGAGGATAGCCGTGGGATCGAAGTTTTGTTCGTCTTCTTGAGCTTCCCCTAACAGTGGCGACTGACTGGGAAGTCCTTGAAGGTGAATTCCATGGTTGGCATAACGGATATCAGCGAATTGAACGACGCTTCCAGGGAATTCCTGATCCTCACGCAGCCGTACTTGCATGGTATACGCGCCGCTGCTCAAACCACCTCCGGCCTGGTCGGAATTGAGACCATTACTACGAATTCGAACGAAGTAATTGCTACGAACTCCAGCGGTACCCGATAGCGAGAAGCGAAGCCCCGCATCTTTTGGATTCGTTGAACCGTAGTCGGCATATTGACCTGTTGCCCACGTTTCAGTGTAGGGCGAATCGATATCGGCCAATGGGGCAACCCGACCCGCGAGCGTTGCACCATTGATTTGAATCAGTGATGGGTTGAGGACCTCTGCCAG
Organism: Pirellulaceae bacterium; assembly: GCA_041741195.1. GTDB lineage: Bacteria > Planctomycetota > Planctomycetia > Pirellulales > Pirellulaceae > JBBSJZ01. The sequence goes on along the minus strand of JBGSKM010000113.1, from coordinate 28,823 downwards.
CCCGTTGGTCGATCGCGCCAACACATTTCCCAAGCCATCGAGCACTTCAACGACGCTGTCCAAACCAAAGGAAGTCTTGTCGATATCTACAAAAACTTCGGTTCCCGCGACACCAGTAAAACTGTAAACGTCTTGGTCACTAACACCGCTAAGGTATCCGCTCACTTGAAGCCCAAGACGGAACTGGTCATCGCTCGCCGAATCGCGAGCAGCCAGTTCACCCAAGAATTGCGCGTTGATGACGGTACTGTTAAGTCCCGGTGCATTCGCGGTGGGTGATTCCAATTCCAACGCGACGGCGACATTGCGGTCGTTGCTCAACGGGCTGAAGTACAGTGACCTCCAATCGTTGGGCTCCGGTCGACTGCCAAAGCTATCGCCGTTGGTGTCAGTTTGCGCGGACCCGTCAAGTTTCCGACCGGCACCCACGGTATCGTCCTTGAAGCTGGTCAAGATGACGGGAGCACCGGGCACACCCAAGACATGAATCGTTCCGCCAATCCGATCCGCGATATCAGAATCAGATCCACCTGCCGTAAACCCAGTTCCGAGCGTCGGACTGTTTGGCGTTCCCCCACCTTGCAACTTAACAACCAAACTTTCGGCTGGACGACTCTTGAGCGTTAAATCGCCGCCCGAAATGTAGTTGCCGACGTCGACAGAATTGAACAACACGTGAGCGATGTCAGTATCATCCCAGACGCTGCTCGATGACAGAACGCCGCCACGAATTCGCATTCCGTTGAGCTGTCTCGTACTGGCAACATCGGAGGCAACCGATTCGGTTGTGTTGCGACGAACCAACGGACCTTGATTGTCGTCCAGTTCCGAAATCCGACCAATCAACCCGGTTTGGCGGCCCAAGTCTCCAATGAAATCGTCATTGAGCGAATCCAAATCGATGTCGATGATCGAGCCGCGATTGTCAAGAAACTCGTTGCCAACAATGATCGGCTGACTAAATCGAACGAAAATCGTCGACGGCGTTGTCGCCAGACGTCCATTGCGTCCAATGGGCCCCGAGCCCCCCTGGCCATCGGCATTGAATTCGAATCGCGAGTTTGCAACCCGAGCTGTCGCTTGTTGCAATTCCAAAGGATTGAAGCCGCGACTTTGGCCGCCTTCGAGCAGACTGATTCCACCACCATAGGCGACCACTGCCGAATCCAAACTGACATTGGACGTTGGACCGGCGTAGATACCGGCCCAGTCACCGCGAGTCGGCGATGCCCCTCCGCCTGGAAGCGACCGGTCGTTGTTGGTATCGAACGAGCCGCCAGCACCGTAGCGATCATCAAGATAGCTCGTGAAAATCACCTCCTGGCCCGGAAGGCCCTCCGCGAGCAACTGGGCACCTTGGCCCAATTCGATTCTTGCACCACGGAGTTTGACGACAGTACTCGGGTCGACGACGAGTGAGGCACTTTGCCGACCACGGATTCCTAGCCGCGTTAGATCCAAGGTCGAACCCGGGGTAGAACGACCGGTGTCGACGAATGTCGTCAGCGTCTGATCAAGTTCAGCCACGAGTTGGAAGCTTCCGCTTCCACTCATTCGATACAGTCGTCGCGAAACATAATCGGTCGTCGCCGGAATCAGCGGCAGATTGACGAGACGAATGGAGCTTCCAATTCCGGTCGTCGTGATTGACGGTGTTGGGCTACTCGCAAGCGATTCGAAACCGGCTGCGTCCACGAAGGTCATCCGGTACTGGTAGGTACCGGCGGCCAGTGAAGCGCCCGACTGCGGTTGCGCGGTAACACGTGAAAAGTCTGGTTGGACCCCATCCTGGATCGTCCCGCCGGGGCGACCGGCGATCACGATATTTTCGGCAATGTAGTGAACAATATCGACGTCATCAAAACGCGCGCTGACCGTGATTTGACGAGGCGGTTGGCCGTTGACGTTATCCGTTCTTAGGAACAACCCATTGATACTGTTGTTGGTAAGTCGATTGTTCTTGATATCAGGACCGATTCGGTCGTAGTCCGACGTGAACGGTAACGCTTGTTGAAAGCGAGGCTCTTGATACCGAGTTTCCTCAAAACTATCCGGCGATGCGCTCATCGCGGCGCTGGCGTTGTTGGTCAACGAGTTGAACGTGATCGTCGGACGCAAGTCGATCATCTGGATCGGATTCACGGTCTGTTGCTGAGAGCCGATCAAGATATTGCTTCCACCACCAAAGCGGATGTCCGCATGGTTGATGGATTGCAAGAAGATGCCTTGGTCTTCCAAATTGGCACGACCGGCCGCATCATCAAAGTCACGACGGAAAATGACACCACCCCAGTTGCCCGGAGCCGCCGCGGGGCTGTTGCCCGCCGACGCCGAATCGACCGCGCGGTCTCGCGTACTAGTGAGCACCACATTACCGTTGGCCGAAACTTGAGTGATCCCAGTGCCCACCGTTTGAGAAGGGGCAGTCAAATTAAGCAGCCGTGGTGTACCCAAAACTTGCAGGGCACCGGCACTGTAGTCCGTCTGCAGACTGCTGCTGCCTACAATGATGGCCGATGAGCGGAACTTGAGTGCAACCCCGGCGTCGACCATCGCGACAACACCCTTGGGTACTTGCATGAACAAGCCATCGCTCAGCGTCGCCCCACCATTCTCGGAAAGACCAAACTGGTAGGAGAAGTTATCTGCCACCGTCGCCGGATTGTTGTCAAAACCACCGTTGCCAACGATTCGAACGATGTCGCCAGGCTGGCTCGCCGCAAAGGCGCTGGGTACCGTCGTGCTATTGACATTGTTGAACGGAGCGCTGAGCGAACCGTTCGCCGTGACGCTCGCGGTCTTGTCAACGAAAATCGTCCGACCAATCACGTTAAGACCAACGGCGTTGGCGCTCAGTGACACGTTGCGTTCACCCGACAAGATCAGCGACGTCGACGACGTGGGATCGATGGTGGCATCCACACCCGTTTCGTTCACGCGAGCACGGATCGCGGAGCGAAGTGCGTCGGTCAAACTTGCCGTCGGAGTCGCACCCACGGGGCCAGGGTTGTAAAGCACGGCGATGTTGCCGGGGCGAGCCAGTGCGGCGGACGTCACAAATTCATAGGTTCGCGTTTGGCCCGTGGCACCTACCACAGTAACCGTTTGGCCAGGGGTCACGCCCGCACCGGTCGTCGTGAATTCAATCCGACGCTGGTCCGGTCGCGTCTCGAACCAGAAATTCTTGACACCGCCGGGAGTTCCATCGCCGTCACCATCGATTGCTGTTCCCGGAACGCCGAACCGGGGCGAATCCAAGTCGCGAAGCGTATCGAAGGTGTTGACCGAAGGCTCGAACTTCAGCAGGAGCTCATAATCACCTTGGCTCTTGCCACCGTATCCGCTGTTGGCGATGGCGGGGTTGTAGTTCTCGTTACCGCTCGCCGAAACGCCAAGGTAGTAGACACCGTTAGACAGTTCAGCACGCAGGAGCGAATCGGTACCCGAGTAATCATCGTTGCGGTTGAGTTGAGTGAGTCCGCCACCGGTCAAAATGATCGGATTATCCAACTGGGCACCGATCACGTCCGTCGTCAGCGCACCGGCGGTCAGTCGTGCCGAAACGATCGTACGCGCGAACGGGTCCGCGTTAATCGCCGAAATGATCGATCCGATGGTCACCGACGCGACATTCAAGCTTCGACGGGGTACATCGACCGTGATGGCGTTTGGCGAGGGAGTTCCATCGCTCAGCGTAGGACGGATGATCCTCACCGCAGCATCGCCAGCGGCGCGATCGGTTCTCACAAAGTTGATTTGGACGTTGTTGCCCAAGGCACCTTGCGCGACAGCACTGAATTCAACATTCAGCGCAGCGCCCTGTTCAAAGCTGCTCGATGCTGACGCCAGTTGGTCTTTGAATAGAAGCAACGTCGTGTCGAGCAAACTCGCATCGGGCAAACGTTGGGCAAACGTCTCGGCTGTCAACATTCCAGTACGAATGCCGGTTCCGACATCGACCGTAAATTTGTAAAGGTCAACTTCGTTGCCATCCAGACGGTACAAGAAGTTACCGTGCAGAACATCCAAATTGCCCGGGAACGAAGGCTCAAATCCAGTCAGCGCATTGACCGGAGCATCGTCGATCGTTTGACCAGTAATGGCTGCGTTATTGAGCAGATTGTCAATGGTGTTGAGCGGTAGGAACGAGTCCAGTGGCTGAAGGAATTGTTCAACATCGATTGACTCATTGAGGAAAACGCTGCTCAGCGACATCAACGACTGTTCCGTTAAATCGCTTCCTTGTTCGAGCCCAAGAAGGAACCCAATCCCCGCCATCGTTTTGCGGAAAAAATCCTCACCATAGTTCAGGTCGTAGGCCTGTTGGTTGCTAAATACGATCGCCGAGTCGACAAACGTCGGATCAATTCTCAATGACGCATTGATTGCCGGCACCGTCTGCGCTGGGTTGCCATTGAGTGGACGCAGGGCTGCGGTATTACCTACGGCAAACGTAATACCGTCGGATTCCGTCTCGCGGAATTGAACTCCGACATAATTCGCCCACAACGACACCGCTTCCCGTACACGTGCCTTTTGAATCTCATCAATGTTGTTGTTCTGGGGCGATTGTCCCGTTGATCCACCGCCGGCGAAAATACTCTTGAAGTTGTAAGGGATGGTGGTGATCCCGTCCGTCACGTCGGCGCCGAATCGCTCATTGAGCGTTTGCGACAAACCACCACCCACGCCATCGGGAATGCTTCGGCGCCCGGGGTCATCGGTACTGCCGGGCAACTGGATTCCGAATGAAACGGGTTCGATCGCTTCGTTGATCAAGAAGCTGGTCGTAGTGCTGGTGTTCCCAAAGGTCCCCACGTCGGCACTGGTAAGCACCGTATCTCCAGCGGCACCGGCGGCGAACGGGGCCGGCTGTGGTACGACCGTAAAATCGGCTTGGTCGGCGGCATTACCGACACGCAAGCGATAGGTTCCACCGCGTGTCGCGGTACCGAACAAGACGTCGATATCGGATGCAAAAATGAGCCGGGCAACATTGGTGGTTGCGTCATAGATCACGCGTTGGGGCGTGTGGAACACGTCATCGCGAGTGCTCACCGTCTCTTGCGTCAGCAGCAACTGGTAGAAGCGCGGGTTCTCCGCCGAGCGAGCCGTGGGAACGCCGCGGATCACAAAGGGGCTGGACGAGGCCGCCGGAGGTGTGAAGGCTGCGGCGCCGTCGCCTGAGAGCGTGGAATTGAATCCATTGAGCGAATCGATCGACGATACGATCGAATTGAATGTCGACCCACTGCGATGACGAACGGTGATGATGCGAGACGCGGAATCATAAGTCGATACCGGCGTGGTGACGGTGTTGTCCGAGACGAATCGGATTTGCACATCATCGAACGTGCGATCCGAGAGGTCCGCAGTGACTTGAATCGTTTGCGCCCCAATCACCAGTGAACCGGTCGCCGCCGAATCTTCGACGAACAACGGGTCGTTATTGAAATAAACGTCGATCTCGTTGCGATACTGGGCCAACGTCCCATCGGCCTGGCGCACCACTGGCTGCGGCACGATCGATTCGACGAGAGCGCCAAGATCGAGCGAGAAGTCGATGGTCTCGGTCCGACCGCTGCCGTTGGACGGAATGAAAACTTCGCCATCGACGTTGCGAACTGCCGTGATGCCGCGAGCCGGGTCGTCGAATGCGAACACTTCGATGCGGTAATTGTCATCGGGCAATGTTTCGGCGAATCGCACCACCACTTCGTTGCTACGAGTGTCACCGAGGGTGACGAGACCGGGAACGATCTGCACATCATCAGTGGTGCCCAAGGTTCCGTCGTTACCGGCACGAGTGATGCGAATCCCGCTGGTCGTCGCCGGATCGATCACCTGGGCTTCGTCGAAATTGAACGTCAACACTCGCGGTGCCACGTCGCGTGAGGTCCCGTCGACGATCAGATCACCTTCGTTGGGCTGGACACCGATCAACTGCGGACCGGCCAACAATTGTCGCGACTCAAGCGTTTCCAACAAGTGCTGGCGACGCATCCGTGACTTGATGCCCAAGCTTCTGGCGGACGAATCGGACGACGAACCAGTCTTGCGATTGGAATCAGACTTGCTCAGAAACTTGAGGAAGTTCTTACGCTTACGCGAGGTCATAGACCGAACCTTCGATGCGTTGTCGCGAGGTCAATTTTCGCTGGGGCTCATGCGCCCAACGGATTCAACAGCGTCGACAATGGGATGGATGAATGGAGTGTCTTGGTGATTCAATGAGCGATGATTAGCAGGCTTTGCAGCCGTCGAGGTGGACCCTGAGACGGGCGGGCACCGGTGCCGAGTATAGTTAGGGCGGAAAACCCCGCAAATAATTGAAATAAGTCACTGGAGGTTGTTGTGAGCGAATGGGGTCGTAGGGAGGGATCTTAACGGCGGCAGCGATTAAGGAGGCGATCGTGGTACTTGCGGGGAAATCGCCCCGCGCCGCTACGAAACGCACTACCGCTAATAGCAGCATCACCGCGTGAACCGTTGGATGCCCCCAGATCAAGGAAAGTTCCATGGGCTGCCTTTGGGACCTCACAACCCGGTACAGAACCGACGGCCGGACTTTCCCGAGACATTGATCTGGTTCGCAAAAGCCCTTTAGAACGGCTCGTCGTCGTCGAAATCAACGTCCTCGTCGTCCCGATCGGGGTGCAGCGGGTCATCAGGATCAAAGAATAAGTCCGCCAATCCCAACGGAACAGCGTCTCCCCCCAAAGAGCGCCGCTGGCGTTTTGCGTAAGCTTCTAAGTCCAAAGCTTCTTCACCCAAACACTTTTCCAGCGCTTCACGCCACGCGGAATCCCGGTGGACGGGGTGTTCGCGGTCCTGCGCCATCCGTTTGAGGGCGAATCGGAGCAGGTTGATGCCGTCGCGAGGTGAGAAATCGAGTTTCAAAGCGTGCGAATGCTGTAGAAACTCGACGGTCATTGCCAGCATTTCGGGCTCGGCGAACGGCAAATGGTACTGCAGAATCGCCATTTCGTCCTGTTTGCTTGGAAATCCAACCTCCAGCGTCGGCTGCAAACGGCTGAGAATGTAGTCGGGGATTTCGAACGTCGATTCGTCCTGGTTCATTGTCACCGCCGCACAGAACTCCTTGGCCGCGGGAATGGTGATCCCCGCGACGATTGATTCGACGTGTCGACGCGCGTCGAACAGCGGTGCGAGCGAGGCCCAGGATTTTTCGTTCATCCGATTGCCTTCATCGAGCACGCAGACGCCACCGGTCAGCATCGCGCTAACCAGCGGCGATGCGTGATAGGCGATCTCGCCACCCTGGCTCAGCACGGGTGTGACGAGCAAATCCTCCGGTCGCGTGTCGGCCGTGCACTGGTAGATATACAGTGGACGTCCCTGCAACTTGGCCGCTGCAATGGCCAGTTGAGTCTTTCCGACTCCGGGCGACCCCAGCAACCGGGGCGTGAGGGGCAAATCCGCGTCATCGATCTTGATCCAGCAGGCCAGCAATTGCATCAAAATCTCTTGCTGGCCAATCCACTGGCCCGCCGTGTTGTACGGATGCGCTAGTTTCAACGTCACGCCATCGATTTCGACGTACCGCCTTGATTCCTCCATCGTCACTGGTGATCTTCTTCTAGTCGTGGTAAGTCCGCCAAATCATCGACCGACGCGGGCGGATGACCGGCCTTTTGGTTTGCTTCGTCGGCGCGCAGTGCACGCAGAACGCTGTTGATATAGCGGTGAATCGAGTGATCGGCGAAGTGGTCAATTTTCCACTTCGTCAATCCAGAAAAGAAGCCACGCCAACGATCGCGTCGCTTCATAATAAAATTGAGTTTGGCAATATTACCAAATCGATCGAAGTAGACTTCGCGCCCAGCATGCGTGTAACCGAACCAGATCGGAGGCACTCGAGTCACGACGTCGTTGTTGTTGACGAAACGAAAGTGATCGACGCTGACAAAGTTGATGTACGCCCGGTCGCCGACGCGTGGACTGCCGTAGGTAAAAAGTTGGTCGGGATTGCTATTGATGTGAGACAAGAAACAGCGTCCGGCACAGATCGTCGCCATCGCGCCCCCGAGTGAGTGTCCACAGAACCATAAGGGTTGAGTGTTGCTGATCAACGCGGTTTCGAGCATCGGCCAAAGGTCGTCGACCTCTTTCTTGAAGCCACGGTGAACGCGGCCGGCGGTTTCGCCCAAGACCGCTACCGCATTCGCATCCGCCCGAATGTCGTTCCACTCATGCGGTTCGGTTCCCCGACACGCGATCACGCAATCGTGGTCATTGCGAAAACGAAAGGCTTGCGATCCGTCACGATCATAAAACGTGACATCGGGGAACCCCGCCATCGAAGCCGCTTCCGTCGCCTCCGACACGTCGTTGTAGGCGATCATTGCCAATTCGGCGAACAACAGGGCACGACGTAGGAAACTCAACTCGTGAATTGGCCCTGTGACGTTCGAGTGAACCACCAACGGCACTTCGCCAGGGTCTTTCACAACCCCGGCGATCGCATCGACGCTGTCAGCCGACTTGACGCGAATGACCGGATCATGAACCGGGCCCGCACTTTCGGGGGCGGTCGTTTCGTCGACGGAGTTCGACTCCGCTACTAAATTGACACGGGGTTCCGCCGTATCGGGTGCGTGCGTGCTTGTCGATTCCGCCGTTTGCTGCAGTTCCTTCATCGAGAGCATCCCCTCATTGCAACGGTAGGGTGTGGACTAGGTCTCATGTTCATGTGTATCCGGCGGTTATGCTACCACGTCCGGGATGCCCGCCACATCGGACAGCGGCGGACCCAGCTTGGGATGTCCGCCATCGACATCGACGCGAATGGATAAGTGTCGGCGCCAAGCGACATCGTTGGGCATCGGATAGTCGCTACGGAAGTGCACGCCTCGCGATTCCGTGCGTGCCAATGCCGCAGCGACCATGCAGGCGGCTGTCGTGAGCAGGTTTTGCAACTCCCAACCTTCGACGCAATTGAACTGATATGGCATCACATAGGCGGCAAACGAGCGAATCGAATCCGCCGCTTCGGTTAACCCCTCGGCATCGCGTTCGACTCCGGCGAGCCGGCCCATCAAGCTCTTGAGCGAAACTCGCACATCGGCGATGTCGAACGATTCGCTGTGCTCGTAAACGGGATGCGATATCGGCAACGCGATCATTTTGTTGTTGCCTTCGGCGGCCGCGCGAGACGCGGCCTCGCCAGCGTGAGCGCCATAGACGAGACCTTCGAGCAAACTATTGCTTGCCAGTCGGTTGGCGCCGTGCAAGCCACTGCTGGTGACTTCGCCCGCCGCCCACAACCCCGGCAAACTCGTGCGACCCTGGCGGTCCACCGTAACGCCGCCGATCATATAGTGGGCACCGGGTCGAACCGGAATTCGATCGGTGGCAATGTCCAAACCGAACTTGGAACATGCTTCCGCGATCCCTGGGAATCTGGCTCGGACTTCGTCGGCCCCCAAATGTGACAGGTCCAAATACACGCACGGATGTTTGGTACGCGCCATTTGACGGATGATCGATTGGCTGACGACATCGCGCGGCGCGAGCTCTGCCCGATCATCGTATTCCGGCATGAATCGATAGCCGCTGCTGTCCACCAAGTGAGCACCCTCGCCTCGCACCGCTTCGGTGATCAGCGATCGCGAAGCGCCGGCGATGTACAACACCGTGGGATGGAACTGGATGAATTCCATATCGCGGAGCTCGACGCCAGCTCGATAGGCGATCGATTGGCCATCGCCGGTCGCGACCGGCGGATTGGTGGACTCTCGATAGACTTGGCCGGCGCCACCGGTGCACAGAATCGTTTCTTTCGCCCAGACCATCTGGGGTTTGCCATCGCTTCCGACAATCACCGCACCGCGACATCGACCTTCGTGAGTGAGCAAATCGACGGTGAAGGCCTTTTCCCAGATGTCGATGTGCGCCATTTCTCGCGTTCGCTCAATTACGGCGCGCATGACTTCGCGTCCCGTCGCGTCCCCCAAGGCATGCACGATTCGCTCGCGACTGTGTCCACCCTCACGGCCCAGCGCTAGTTTGTCGTTGCTCTCGTCAAATCGAGTCCCCCAGCGAACGAGTTCTTCGATTCGTCGCGGCCCATCGCGAACCACCGTGTTGACAACGTCGGTATCACACAAGTTTCCGCCGGCGAGCAACGTATCGGCAACGTGATCTTCGAATCGATCTTCGGGGTCGATGACGCCCGCAATTCCGCCCTGGGCATAATTGCTGTTGCTTTCACGCAGCAAATCCTTGGTTACAACTAGAACCGTTTGGTTCGTGGAGACCGAGTTCGCAGCCCGCAAACCTGCTAAACCACCACCAATGATGAGCACATCCGTGAACCGATGCTGCGCACGACGCGAATCAAAGGGCAGCAGGTATCGGGGTGTCATCATCGGCATCGGCTTTCGATGTGTTCTTCTATCGTATCGACAGCCCTCTGTTATACCGGATACCCTGCTCATTCATGAGCCTGGCCGTAACCACGATTTCGGAGACGAGCCATCTCGGCTCTTCCACCCATGTTTAACTCCTCCACAGCCCCCACTCCCACCTTGGCTTCTAATCTCTCGGATGATTCGACCGCGATGGATCCTAGGCTGACGACGATCCAGCCCGGCGGCGGGGTGGTGATGAGCATGGAGCTCGCGTGGGGACGATTGCGGCGAGCGCTGCTGAGAACGCTTCGGCCGGGATACACCCGACGGATGCTCGAATGTCGTCAAGGCGAGCGAGGCACATTGCCATTTGAGCCCGTGGATCCACGCGATCTCAAATACTATCGCAACCAAGATACGTATTGGTGGAGCGAATCCGACGATCCATTTCTGTGGCGCGAGTCGCTACCGTTCGTCCGAGTGGGCCTCGCCGAATTGGTGCTGATCGGTGGTGGTTTCTTGCTGCTCGGGCTGGTGATCGGCTGGTTTGTCTTTCCCATGGCGTGGGTTTGGTGGCCACTGGCGATCGCCCCGCTAGTAATCGCCACGTTGGTCGTCTGGTTTTTTCGCGATCCCAATCGCGAGATTTCCAGTACTCCCGGAACCGTCGTCTCGCCCGCCGATGGCAAATTGGTGCAGATTGAGCGGATTGATGACCCCGAGTTGGGCCGATGCGTTCAGTTCGGGATTTTTCTGTCAATTTTCAATGTGCACGCCAACCGGGCGTCGCTGCCGGGTCGGATTGAATCGGTTCGGTATCGCCCAGGGAAATTCCTCAATGCGCTCCGTCCAGAATCGGCGCGAGAAAACGAGAACCTCGATATTGTCATGTGCGACAGCGAATCACCCACCGGAAAGCTACGAATTCGTCAGATCACCGGACAATTCGCCCGACGAATTGTTTGTTGGGTGCGGCCGGGCGACGTTTTATCGCGCGGAGAAATGTACGGGATGATTAAACTTGGCTCTCGCACCGAGTTGCTGATCCCGGACGATGGGTCTCTCGAAATTTTGGCGGAGATCGGCTCCAAAATCGCAGCCGGTTCGAGCATCCTTGCCCGGTATCAACCACGTCTGGGCGGAAAAGAACGAACCACCACTTCAACTGACTGATTCGAATGAGTGAATTGACCCGCGGGCTGTACGACGAATCGGATGAAGAATCGTTCAGCGAGACGCATCATGAGACTCACGACAGCAGTGAACCGATCGCTGGTGAAGATTCGCTCGATACCGCTAGCGGCCCAGACGCTGTCCAAGAGGAACTTGCAGTTCCGGTGGCCAATGCGCAGCCCTTGGCCGCAACCGAGCCAAAGCGCCGGTTCCGCCGACTTCGACGACGCGGAAGTGCGAAAGCCGGCGGAGCCAAAAAGAAACGACGACTGACCTTGGCAGTGCTGCCAACGCTACTCACACTCGGCAACGGTGTCTGCGGATTGGCAGCGATCGCGGTGGCGATGAGCGTGACGTTGGACTGGCCGCTGGACCAAAAGCTTTTTGTCGCCGGAATTCTGATTTTTGCCGGCATGGTGTTCGACGCCCTCGATGGGTCGGCCGCACGCATGACGGGACAATCGAGCCAGTTTGGTGCCGAGCTCGATAGTCTTTGTGACGCGATCACCTTTGGAACGGCACCGGCGGTGATCGTATGGCGGATCAGCGACCTGCTACCGGCGCGATTGACCTGGGCCATCGGAGCCCTGTTCGCGTTGTGTGTGCTGATTCGACTGGCACGGTTCAATGTCGAGACCGGCGAAGACGATGCGCACGAAGGATTTGATGGCTTGCCGAGCCCCGCTGCGGCTGGAACCTTGGCTGCGTTCGCGATCGCGATGCCCGACCTCGCTGCGGCTTCGGTCGAGCCCGCTTACCCCGAAATGATCCAATCCGCAGCCGCGTGGTTGTTGTGGGCGTCACACTTTTTCATTCCTATGCTGGCTCTGGCGCTGGCGTACCTGATGGTTTCGCGATTCCACTACCCGCACATCGTTCAACAATGGGTGCGGGGACGCCGTGCTCCGCACCAGATCGGCCAAGCACTGTTTGCCGTCTTCAGTGTTTTCTTGCTGCACTGGTTGGCGCTACCCGTGGCGTTCTGCTATTTCGCGTTCGCGTCGCCAATCAAATCGTGGCTGAGACCCACCGACGACGTCCCGCCGACCCAGCCGTCGCCGAGCAGTTGACCACGCGGAAACGAATCGTGATTCGGTCGCTCACGATTCAATGTTCCTTATTCGGGAATCCTCGCAATTCGATCGATGGAGTCGTCCGCAGCAATTTGATTAAAGCCGACGTTCGTCAAATGCGAGTTGACGGACACAAGCTGTGATGGCTCGATGAACCTGGCAACTTGCAACCAATAGCTGTAGTCATTGACCAACAACATTGCCAACGATGCGGCGGTATCATCCACCCGGGGACGCAAGCGTTTCACCACACGATTGACGCGAGCCCGCTGTTCCGCGTCCCAATCGGCGTTGTTGAGCGAATGAATCAACGGCAAGGCAACGCTGCCCCAGGAAAGCAACTCGCGCTCAGCCTCCATGCGTTTGTGCTTGCTGGCTGAACTGAGTTCCTGGACCCATGCCTCAATATCGGATCGGCTCAAAGCACGCTGTGTGGTGCTATCAGACAGCTTCGATTGCAAGCCCGCTTGATCGAGCATGCGCTGGTGAGTGTCGCTCACAAGTCGTTCCAAGCATCGACCACGAAGGATTCGCTTCACCAGTGGCTCGACGTGTTGCTGGAATCCGATCGGGTCAGCATTTCGCAGATGCAACAGCGTCGTCGCTTTGGTCTCCGACGACAGTTCACCGCGAGAAGTTTGCCACACGATCGGGCCAAACGCGGGTTGAATAAGAAGGGCTCGTTCGCCGGTGGATCGGATCAGAGATTCGATCCGGACCATGCTTGCGTCTTGGACTGCAAGCGTGAGTTGCTGCGACTCGGTGTTACAGATGTAGTGAAGAGAAGGAAGCCCGCGGCGGGCAGTGACAGTAATGCTTTCGTAGATGGCGGGTTCCTCGCGAGATTGGGAACCCTGGCGGTGCCGCGGAGGATCGAGAACCAGCCGTCCTTGGATCAATTGGAATCGGACGAAGCCAGCGGTGTCGAATAAGCCGGGGTCGTAGGGCCCGGGATCGTCATCGACAGGCCGTCCGGGACCGCGATCGGGGGGCGGTCCTTCAGCAAAAGACGCCCTTGGCCAGAGAAAATGGTCATTCCAAACGGACAAGCCGAGTATCACGGCTAGCAGCAGACGCCACCTCATCCTGAATCCTCCCTATCGCTAGGTTGCTTCTGGTATCGGCGGACGCTCGGGCCGGCCCCTTGGTCGGGTTCCAGCCCGACGAGTCCAATGTTGAGGTATCGGATAATTCGGTCCCCCAAATAAAGATCGAATTAAAATTTTGTTCAATCGATCTCGCGACGGGTGGGGCTGGCGCTAATGCAAGCGAGATCGTCCCCTGCGCCGGCAAAGACCACGAGAGCTCGTGCGCCGAAGGGTTGGCCTCAACCGTTGCGTCCTTGGCGACGGCGATCCGACTCGTTGAGCAGTGCCTTACGCAGGCGAATCGAAGTCGGCGTCACTTCCACGAGCTCGTCGTCTTCGATGTACTCCAACGCTGCCTCGAGCGACAAGTCGCGGGGCGGCTTGAGGATCACGTTTTCATCGCTTCCGGATGCACGCATGTTGGTGAGCTTCTTTTCACGACACGGATTGACGACCATGTCGTTGTCTCGCGCGTTTTCGCCGACAATCATGCCCGTATAAATTTCTTCGCCCGGTGCCACGAACAAATCACTCCGATCTTGGAGTGCGAACAAAGCGAACGGCATCGCTTTGCCCGCCACCATCGAGACCAAGACGCCGTTGGTTCGGCGCGGAACCTCACCCTCGGTGGGCCGATAACTTTCGAAGCGGTGGTGAATGATTGCGGTGCCACGGGTTGCATTGAGCAGACGTGTTCGCAAGCCGATCAACCCGCGCGATGGAATCAGGAATCGCAGCAAGCTGTAATCACCCCGTTGGGCGAGCTCTTCGAGTTGTCCTCGACGTAGCCCCACCAACTCCATCACCGGTCCCATCGACTCGGTCGGCACTTCGACGCGCAAAGTTTCGAAGGGTTCATGCTTCTTGCCGTCGATCTCTTTCACTACCACGCGTGGCTTGCCGACGCTGAGCTCAAAACCTTCGCGGCGCATCGTTTCAATCAGGATCGCCAAGTGAAGAACACCGCGCCCTCGCACGGCGTACGCCTCCACGCCTTCGACCATGCCGACGCGCAGGGCCACGTTTCGCTCGAGCTCTTTTTCTAGCCTTGCTTTGAGCTGGCGCGTGGTGACGTACTTGCCTTCGCGACCCACCATGGGCGACGTGTTGACGCTAAATACCATCTCCAGTGTCGGTTCATCGATCATGATCCGCGGCATGGCATTGTTGGCATCCACGGCTCCGATCGTGTCGCCGATTTCGACTTTGTCGAGTCCCTCGATGGCCACGACGTCACCTGCCGAAGCGGACTCCGCAGCGGCTCGACCCAGATTATCGAACGTATAGAGCGCCGCGATCTTGGTCTTGGTCACCCCGGTTTTCTGGTGCAAATCGATCGTTTGGCCGGCGTTGACCGTCCCGGCTTGAATTCGACCGACGGCAATTCGGCCGACAAACTCGCTCCAATCCAGCGTCGTCACCAGCATTTGCAGTGGTGCGTCCGCATCCACTTCGGGCCCCGGAAGCGTGTCCACGATCAAATCCAGTAGCGGTCGCATATCGGTGGTGATCACCGCCGGATCGGTGGTCGCATACCCAGCTTTGGCGCTGGTGAATACGTACGCAGCCTCGTCGAGCATCCGTTCGCCGCCGAGATCCGCCAACAATTCCAATGCCTCGTCGAGCGCTTCATGCGGACGTCCATCGGGACGGTCGACCTTGTTCACCACGACAATCGGTCGAACCCCCGCTTCGAGCGCTTTCTCCAGCACGAATCGGGTTTGGGGCATCGGGCCTTCGGCCGCATCGACGAGCACCAGACAACCATCGGCCATTCGCACCACGCGTTCGACTTCGCCACCGAAGTCCGCGTGGCCTGGGGTGTCAATCAGATTGATCTTCACGCCCCGATACGGGATCGCAATGTTCTTGGCGAGAATGGTGATCCCTCGCTCTCGCTCCAGGTCATTGGAGTCGAGAATGCGTTCGCCCTTGAGCTCGGTATCTCGGTATTGTCCGCTTTGGCGGAGAAGGCAATCGACGAGGGTGGTTTTGCCGTGGTCAACGTGGGCGATGATCACGACGTTTCGGATGTCTTGGCGACGCAATGGAAAACTTTCGAGTACGGAAGGTGGGCCGCATAATGTTGCTTGTCTAGCGCAATATTCCCAGCCCAAATGATTGCGCCTTGCGCGTCGATAGCGGCATGCTGTTTCACGTTAGCTGGATTACCCAGCCGAGCGCCTTGAAATTCGTCTCACCGGTACCAATGTCTTTCGCGTCTGGCGTTGTCATTGCTGGCGCGCTATGCAATAGTACCCGAGCGCGAACTCTTTCTTTCGCGAACGCTTTGTCACTGGCACCCTGCAAGCCCGAGCCATATCGACCTCACGTCCATTGGCCAGGGCTTCGACAAACCACGAGTTTGTGATTTTTTTCACAAGCAGGCCAGGTGCTGGGGCGTGTCATTATCATGAGTGATTGAGCAATAGAAGCTGATGACGACCATCAAACGAGGTTTGGATCTTCCGATCTTGGGAGGCCCCGAGCAGCAAATCGAAATCGCCAAGCGGGTGAAACAGGTAGCTTTGCTTGGCGACGATTATGTCGGCATGAAGCCGACGATGTTGGTTTCGCCAGGCGATCAAGTTCGCTGCGGACAACCCGTCTTCGAAGATAAGAAAACGCCTGGTGTGCTCTACACGGCCCCGGCATCCGGAACGGTCGCCGATATCGTTCGGGGAGCGAAACGAAAATTTGTTTCCTTGGTGATCGATGTTGACGGCGATGAACGCGTCGAGTTTTCCGAAGCGAGTGGCAAAACGCCGGCTAGCTTGGGACGCGAGAAGATCAGCGACACACTGCTCAAGAGCGGTTTGTGGACTTCGCTTCGCACCCGACCCTTCGGCCGGGTTCCGACTCCCGGCTCGACGCCGCACTCGATCTTTGTCACGGCGATAGACACCAACCCGTTGGCGGCTGATCCCGTGGTGGTGTTGAGTGATCGGCGGGACCAGTTCTCGCTGGGTCTTGCGGCGCTGGCGACATTGACCGACGGCAAGGTGTTCGTTTGCAAGGGCGAACAGGCAGCGATCCCCAGTGCGGATGCTAAGAACATTCAAGTTGAAACCTTTGCCGGTCCTCACCCCGCGGGTCTTGCGGGAACGCACATCCATTTCCTCGATCCGGTGGGACCGACCAAGACGGTTTGGTACATCGGTTACCAGGACGTCATTGCGATCGGTTCTCTATTCACCACGGGAACGCTCGATACTCGCCGGGTCATTTCCCTCGCGGGACCGGTCGTCAAACAGCCCCGACTGCTGGAGACGCGATTGGGCGCCGACGTCACCGAATTAATTGCTGGCGAAATTGTGGACGGCCAAACGAACATCCGCCCGATCTCAGGCAGTGTGCTTTGCGGCCGCAAAGCGATTGCTCCGGTGAATTTTCTCGGGCGGTTTCACCAGCAGATTTCGGTGCTGCAAGAGGGTAATGAGCGAGAATTCCTGGGCTGGCAAATGCCGGGATTCGACAAATATTCGGTGACCAAGATCTACGCATCGGCGATTTCCCAAAACAAGCGTTTCGCGCTGACCACGAGCACGGGCGGCAGCGAGCGGGCGATGGTGCCGATGGGGACGTATGAGAAAGTCATGCCCCTGGATATCCTCGCGACCCAGCTATTGCGAGCGTTGATCGTGCGAGACACCGAAAGCGCACAGCAACTGGGAGCTTTGGAACTCGAAGAAGAAGACGTCGCGCTTTGCACTTTCGTTTGCCCCGGAAAATACGACTACGACTCGCTGCTGCGAGACAACTTGACGACGATCCAGCGCGAAGGTTGATCGCCAGCCACTTGAATTCACTGTTGACCCATCACCCACCGCATCACTTCCAGTGACCATCGGGAACCATTAGCGATGAAAGCACTTCGAGACGCACTCGATCGCGTCCACCCCTGGTTCGTCAAAGGGGCCTTACTTGAAAAGGCGTACCCCGTTTACGAAGCCTTGGACACGTTCCTCTACACTCCGGGCGCCACGACGCACGGGTCGACACACGTCCGCGATGCGATCGACCTGAAAAGGATGATGATCACCGTCGTCATGGCCTTGGTGCCGGTGACGCTATTCGGAATGTGGAACACGGGCTACCAAGCCAATCACGCGATCCAGGAAATGGCGGCCGCCGGCGAGGCCTATCAACTCGATTGGCACTCGACAGTCTTCACAGCCATCGGTTTCCAACATGATGCGGCCGACCACGTTGGCAATTTCGTCTACGGGGCGATTTTCTTTCTACCGATTTACTTCGTTTGCATGTTTGTCGGCGGACACATCGAGTTGGTATTCAGCGTTTTGCGGGGCCACGAGATCAACGAAGGATTTTTGGTCACGGGACTTCTATTCCCACTGACGCTTCCCGCTTCGATTCCCCTGTGGCAGGTCGCGGTGGGGATCGCGTTTGGGGTCATCGTGGCCAAGGAAGTCTTTGGCGGGACGGGGCGAAATTTTCTCAACGTCGCACTCACCAGCCGCGCGTTTCTGTATTTTGCTTACGCGGGACAAATCAGTGGTGACCGGGTTTGGACGGCCGTGGATGGGTTCAGCGGCGCGACCGCTTTGGGCCAAATGGCGAATGCCAAAGCCGGCGCCGTCGAATCGCTTTCGAGTATCGAGACTGTCTATGGAACTACGGCCATCACCTGGTGGGACGCGTTCCTGGGCAACATCCAAGGTTGCGTGGGCGAGACCAGTACGCTGCTTTGCATCGTCGGCGCAGCCATCCTGATCGCGTCCGGAGTGGGCTCCTGGAAAGTCATGGCGGGTGTCATCGGCGGCGTGGTCGCGACCTCATTGTTATTGAACGTCATTGGCAGCGAAACCAATGCCATGTTCGCCATTCCACCCCAGTGGCACTTGGTGATTGGAGGACTCGCGTTCGGGTTGGTGTTCATGGCGACCGATCCAGTCAGCGCGTCGATGACCGAGACCGGTAAATGGGTTTACGGAGCGTTGATCGGATTCATGACGATCTTGATTCGCGTCATCAATCCGGCGTTCCCCGAAGGCATCATGCTGGCGATCTTGTTCGGCAACGTGTTCGCTCCCCTGATCGATTATTTTGTGATACAAGCGAACGTCAAACGGAGGTTAGCACGCTATGCAACGTCGTGATTCATTGGGCTACACGATCGCAGCCGCAACCGTGTTATGCGTGGTTTGCTCGTTTGCGGTAAGCGTCGCGGCGGTGTCGCTGCGGCCGCTCCAAGAAACCAACAAAACCCTTGATCGCCAGCGAAACATTCTCGATGCGACCGGACTAGCTCTGGGCGAGATCGGGAAACCCGCGGCGGAGTTGAGCAAGGATGAAGTCGCCGAACTCTACAGTTGGATTAGTGAAGAGCTGGTCGACTTGCAGACCGGCGAATACTCGACGGAATATGACGTCGAGAAATACGATGTGCGAGCTGCGGCCAAGGACAACGCGCAGAGTATCGAAATCACGAGCCCCAGCTTTAGCATCGGAAAACTACGACGCGAAAAGGTCGCTCGTGTGTATTTCGTCAAACGCCCAGGAAGCGAACGCATTCAACAGGTCGTGTTGCCGGTTTACGGCCAAGGACTGTGGTCGACGCTCTACGGATATCTCGCGCTCAAAAGTGACTTGGAAACGGTCCAAGGTTTGACGTTCTACGAGCACGCCGAAACGCCGGGTCTGGGCGGTGAAGTGGACAACCCGAAGTGGAAAGCGGAATGGGTCGGGCTGCAACTCTATGGTCCCGAAGGCGAACCGCGGGCAGAAGTTTTCAAAGGCACGGCGCCGGCGGATAACCCATACGCCGTCGACGGTTTGTCGGGTGCGACCATCACCGCACGAGGCGTCACCAACCTGGTGCGTTACTGGGCGAGTGATGACGGATACGGCATTTTCCTCAACAGACTCAAGCAAGAGATGACGGGTGATCCCCAAGCTCAAGCGGACACGCCACAGGCCAAAATTCCCAGTGGTGTGCAGCAGTACGACATCGATACCGCCGGCGACCGGGAAACCAAAAAGAGTTCCGAGCCGATGAAAGAGGCGGTGGGAACCGGTGCCGAACCGCCCAACGATACAATTCCTCGTGACGCAAAACCGACGGGAGAGGACAAATAACGATGGCTGTCTTGAAAACTCAAAAGGTCCTCTTCGGGCCGCTCATTGATAACAACCCGATCGCCCTTCAAATTTTAGGAATTTGTTCGGCGCTCGCGGTGACGACCAGCATGAGCACCGCGCTAGTGATGAGCATCGCAGTTCTCGTCGTGACCGCCTGTAGCAATGCGGCGGTCAGCGCGATACGCGACTTTATCCCCAGCAGTATTCGAATCATTGTCCAGATGGTCGTGATTGCATCGCTCGTCATCGTGGTCGACCAAGTGCTCAAAGCGTATCTCTACGACATCAGCAAGCAATTGTCGGTGTTCGTCGGACTCATCATCACCAATTGCATCGTGATGGGTCGCGCCGAAGGCTTCGCAATGAAGAATGGTCCTTG
The DNA here is from genome assembly GCA_041741195.1 of Pirellulaceae bacterium. Taxonomy (GTDB): domain Bacteria; phylum Planctomycetota; class Planctomycetia; order Pirellulales; family Pirellulaceae; genus JBBSJZ01. Next base: position 8,635 of record JBGSKM010000113.1, on the reverse strand, counting down.
GATCAGCTTTATTGACGGCATCGGCAATGGACTCGGCTACGGCTTGGTGCTGATGAGCGTCGCGTTCTTTCGCGAACTGTTGGGCAACGGGTCGCTCTTTGGTATCGAACTTTTGGCACTCGACCGAAACGGCGGATGGTACAACCCCAACGGATTGATGCTGTTGCCACCGAGTGCGTTTTTCTTGATCGGAATGCTCATCTGGGCAATTCGTAGTTTCAAGCCCGAACAAATCGAAGAGGCTTAAGGAATTACCATGGGTGGATTTGAACATTATCTGAGCATTTTTCTAAAGTCAGTGTTCGTCGAGAACCTCGCGCTCGCTTTCTTTTTGGGAATGTGCACGTTCATCGCGATTAGCAAGAACGTGAAAACGGCGATCCAGTTGGGATTGGCGGTCATCGTCATCCAAACCATCACGGTTCCGGCCAACCAAGTGATCTATGAATGGTTGCTGAAAAAAGGCGCGTTGATATGGGTATCCAACATCACCGGCTCGTCGACTCGAGCGTTTTTTACCGACTTGGATCTCACCTTCTTGGGATTCATCAGCTACATCGGGGTGATCGCGGCGATGGTCCAGATCCTGGAGATGGTGCTCGATCGCTTCATGCCGGCGCTCTACAACGCTCTTGGAATTTTCTTGCCATTGATCACAGTCAACTGTGCGATCCTCGGCGCCTCGTTGTTCATGGAACAACGCGAGTACAACTTTTCCGAGTCAGTCGTCTATGGCTTTGGATGTGGTGTCGGCTGGGCCTTGGCAATCGCCGCCTTGGCGGGAATTCGAGAAAAGATGAAGTACAGCGATGTCCCGCCGCCGCTTCGCGGTTTGGGGATCACGTTCATCACTGTTGGATTGATGGCGCTGGCGTTCATGTCGTTCAGCGGCATCTCGCTTTAGCATTTGGACCACGTCACACCCGCGGGCAATGACCCGCGGGATACAAAACACCACACTGAACTTTTTCCTGACGAGCAATTTCTCGATGGATGCAATTCAATTCAATACGGTCCTGCTTGGCGTGGCGATGTTCACCGTCGTCGTCGTCGCGCTGGTGTTCTTGATCCTGGCGTTTAAAAGCCAGTTGGTCGCTAGCGGGCCAGTCAAGATCATGGTCAACAACCAAAAAGAAATCGAAGTTCCCGCCGGTGGCAAACTCTTGGGCGCCCTCGCCGACGCGGGCATTTTCGTCTCCAGCGCCTGTGGTGGTGGTGGGACATGCGCGCAGTGTCGCGTCAAGATCGCAAGCGGGGGTGGTGAAATTCTTGCGACCGAGAAAGGTCACATCAATAAAAAAGAGGCTGCCGAAGGCGAACGGTTGAGTTGCCAGGTTGCGGTCAAACAGAACATGGTTGTCGAAGTCCCTGCGGAAGCGTTCGAGACCAAGAAATGGAATTGCACCGTCAAGAGCAATCACAACGTCGCGACGTTCATCAAAGAGTTCGTCTTGCAGCTTCCTGAGGGCGAAGAAGTCGACTTCCGCGCCGGTGGCTATATCCAAATCGAATGTCCTCCGCACGAAATTCACTACAAGGATTTCGAGATCGAGGAACGCTTCCATGAGGATTGGGACAAGTTCAACATTTGGCGCTACGTGTCCAAGGTCGACGAGCCAGTGGTGCGTGCGTACTCGATGGCGAACTATCCTGGCGAAAAGGGCATCATCATGCTCAACATCCGAGTCGCGTCGCCACCGCCTCGAGCTCCCGAGGGTACACCGCCGGGCAAGATGAGCAGCTACATCTTTTCGCTCAAACCGGGCGACAAGGCCACCATCAGCGGCCCATACGGCGAGTTCTTTATCAAAGACACCGACGCGGAGATGGTCTACATCGGTGGTGGCGCGGGAATGGCGCCGCTGCGAAGTCACATCTTTGAACTTTTCAAACGCCAGAAAACGGGTCGCAAGGTCTCGTATTGGTACGGCGGCCGAAGCATGCGAGAGCTGTTTTACGTCGACCACTTCCGTAAGATTGAAGAAGAGTTTCCAAACTTCAAGTTCAACATCGCTTTGTCAGAGCCGCTGCCCGAGGACAATTGGACCGGCTACAAGGGATTCATCCACCAAGTGCTGTTGGAAAACTACCTCAAGAACCATCCGGCTCCTGAGGACATCGAGTATTACATTTGTGGACCGCCCATGATGAACGCGGCGGTGTTCAAGATGCTCGACGATTTGGGCGTTGAACCAGAGAACATTGCATATGATGATTTTGGCGGCTAAACCGGCACTCAATCCATCGCGGGCATCGACGACGCGGCGATCGATATCGGTCTCCGCGTTGTTCGTTAGCGTCTGGCTGGCGTTCGCGGTGGTAAGTGTCGAACACGCGGTCGGGCAGGAAAGTGACGCGATCGCGTCCGGCCCCGAATCGCCGATCGTGACTTTCCGTGGCCAGACCATGGGGACGACGTACATGGTGAAGCTGTACGATCCGCCCAAAGCATGGCTGGAATCCGCCGCCATGGAAGTTGATGCCGAGCTTCGGCGCGTCAACGATCAAATGTCGACCTACTTGGAATCCTCGGAGATCAGTCGTTTCAATCGCTCCGAGTCGACTGACTGGTTCGACGTGAGCTCCGAGACGGCACAAGTGGTGGCTTACTCGCTCGAGGTATCTCGTAAGACAAAGGGGGCGTTTGATGTCACGGTAGGGCCACTTGTGAATCTTTGGAGCTTTGGACCGGAGAAACGGACTTGGTCGCTTCCGGACGATGCCGACATCGCCGCGCGATTGCAGTCGGTGGGCTACGAACAAATCAGCTCGCGGCTCGACCCGCCGGCGATACGAAAGTCCAATCCGAAAACTCAGATCGATCTATCCGCGATCGCCAAGGGACATGGAGTCGACCGAATCACCGAACTGGCCAATGATCGCGGAGCGGCAAATGTGTTTGTCGAAATCGGTGGCGAGGTACGTGTCACCGGCGACAAAAACGGCGACGCTTGGGTCGTCGGCATTCAGAAGCCGGACAGCGAGAACAACTCGCTTCTCGTGCGACATCCGTTGCGAGACGAAGCGATGGCGACATCGGGCGACTACCGAAACCGTTTCGAAGTCGATGGCCAATTTTATTCGCACACGATCGATCCTCGCTCCGGACGCCCGATCACCCACGGGCTGGCTTCCGTGACGGTCGTCGCCAACGATTGCATGACGGCCGATGCGTGGGCAACAGCCATCGATGTGCTGGGCCCAGATGCCGGGTTTGCCGCGGCGAAAGAAAACGGCCTCGACGTGCTCATGGCTGCGAGACGGCAAAGTCACGGAAACGACGGGGCGTTCCAGCTCATGGGGACCGGTTCGCTTGAAAAGTATGTGACCAATGAGTCGGCCGGTGGTCGTACCTCGTCGACTTGGTCGCGGCTTGCCCCGATGCTGGTCGCGACGCTGGTCATGTTTGGCGTGGTGCTTGCGGCCATGGCAATTGGCGTGATTTTTGGACGGCGCCCCATTAGCGGTTCGTGCGGCGGGTTGGCAGGCACCACCAACGACAATGGGACGACGCGGTGTTCGGTGTGCAGCAACCCGGTCGACGGCTGCAAAGAATTACGCGACCGGATGCAAAATCAATCGACTGGATGAGCTGAAAGACGGTTTCGGCCGTGTTTTCGGGGTCGCCGGGCTCAGCGCTGTTCGCGGTAGGTTGTCCAACTCATGAACACCATCGCGGCGCTGAACAGCACAAAGGCGATGTCCATCATCAGACTCGCGGCTCCCATCGGTGCCAAATCCTTCATGCCGGCCAATCCCATCACCGCGTCAGCGCCAAAAAGCACCAGCACGAGAATCGACGCCACAAGGCTGAATAGACAAAGCGCCTTGGGCATCAAGGAACCTCAACGAAGAGAAACGAGGGGGCGAATCATGGTGGCGGACCGGATCGGCACCGCCGTGGTGGGACGCAGTATAGTTGGAAGCTACCGTGTTTCCCAAGCCTACGCGACATAGCTAAATTAACAGAGTGATCAATCCGGTCTGCCTGTAACAATTAATCCAAGGATGACGAAATGCAAACGGGGCAATCAAAGACTTTCGTCCCGGCAGAGCCGTATGAGGGCGCCGAATCGCACATTCCGCCCTGGAAAAATGGGACCCCGTGGGAGTGGTGGCGGCTGAAAATGCCCATTCATGAACGTTGGGCGTACTTCGATCACGCCGCTGTTGCCCCTCTGAGCCGTCCTGCGGCGGAGGCAATCCGACGTGTCGCCGATCAAGCCGAGACGCTGGGCGACACGGTTTGGCCCAAGTGGGCGGCCAATATCACTCAAATGCGAAATCGCTTCGCCGAGCTGTTGGTGGGGGACCCCGATGACCTTTTTGTCGTGCCCAATACCAGCACCGGAATCAGCTTGGTTGCCGAAGGATTTCCCTGGAAAGTCGGGGATAACGTGGTCATTCCCGACGGTGAGTTTCCCAGCAATGTGTTTCCATGGCTCAATCAACAGCACCGCGGGGTCACGGTGCGAATCGTGCCCCGGCGCGGATCCCGAGTCGAGATTGACGACCTGCTCGAGAAAGTGGACACAAGAACACGCATCATCGCGGTGAGCTGGGTCGGCTACGCAAGCGGATTTCGGATCGATCTGGAGGACTTGGTAAAGCGAGCACACGAGCGTGGCGTCCTCGTGTTCGTCGACGCGATCCAGGGTCTCGGAGTGCACCCGTTGGACCTTCAAAAAATTCCCATCGATTTTTTGGCTGCCGACGGCCACAAGTGGTTGCTGGGGCCCGAAGGCGTGGGAATCGCCATGATTGCTGCATCCCACCGGCCCATGATGCGTCTACCGATTGTTGGCTGGAACAGCGTCCGCAGCGCCCATCATTTCTCGCACTCCTCGTTCGAACTAAAGGACGACGCCTCTCGGTACGAGGCGGGATCGGCCAACATGATCGGGATCGCTGGACTTTCCGCGAGCGTGGAAATCTTTCTCACGGTTGTTCGGCATTGCGGCCGCGAAGCGATCCAGTCGCGAGTACTCGAACTATCCAGCTACCTTGCGCAAGGGCTGCAACGACTAGGCGCATCGGTTGACCGTGAACCGCTGGAGATGCACCAGAGTGGAATCGTGACGTTTCAGTTACCGGGGCGCGATCCGAACGACATTCGTCAATTGTCGTTGGCCAACCAAGTCGTGGTTAGTTGCCGAGGGGGAGGTGTGCGGGCCAGCGTGCATGCTTACAACAATGTGGCTGACATTGACCGCTTGCTTCATCTCCTTCGTTAGTAACTCGTCATGCCAACTCGAACCGCCGTCTACACCGGATCGTTCGATCCGATCACGCTCGGGCATTTGCACATCATTGAACGCGCCTCGAAGCTTTTTGATCAATTGGTGGTGGGCATTGGCATCAATGCGGAAAAACGACCGCTGTTCGATATCGCTGATCGCGTCAAATTGGTGGAAAGTGTGACCAAGACCTTGCCCAATGTGCGTGTCGAAATGTTCGACGGTTTGGCTGTCGATTTTGTCCGCGAGATCGAATCCTGCGTCATGATTCGTGGCATCCGTCCGCTAACCGACATCGCGGGCGAGTTCACAATGATGATGGCCAATCGCCAACTCGACTCGGAGATCGAAACGGTTTTTCTGATGGCGGACGAACGGTTCGCTCACGTCAGCAGTTCGCTGCTCAAGCAGATCGCGACGTTGAGGGCCAACGATGATCGACTGGAAAAGTTTGTGCCCAAAGAGATCATCGCGCCACTGAGAGAGCGATTGAGCGTGCAGTCGAGCTAGAGGAACGAGCTAGGCGGCGATGCGATCTTGATTCTCGGAGGCATGATCCTCAACTTCTGGGTCGTGCGGTGTCGCGTTCGCAGTGGTGGTGGTGGTCGCCAACCGTCGTCGTCGACGCCGCGGCATTGTTTCCGGTTCCATCTTGTCGAACAGATTCCCCAGCAACTTGGGATGAAAGCACACGTACGCCCAGATCAGTCCGCATCCGGCACCGCCGAAGAGGTCGCTGACAAAGTGCGCGCCGCTCGAAAGACGTTGCAAAATCGTGCCAACGCAGATGGCGAAGAACAGCCATTTACCTCGCGGCAACACCATCCAAAGACCGACCGAAAGCGCGATGCCAGTGGCAACGTTCCCGCTTGGAAACGCGCGTGTGTCGGCTTCGAAGAGCGCCACTTGACTGAGTCGCCAATCAAATTCCCACAGCCACGCGGAATCGTAGGTGGCCGTGTTGAGGCTTGGTAATCCCGTCGGACGAGGGCGGAGGACAAACATCTTCATGATCGTTGCCACTGCTCCGCCACCCATGGCGAGCACTGCCAATCGCGGGACGTACCAGCGACGGTTCGGGGCCATTAGAATCAAGCCCAAGAGGATCATGAACACTCCGCTGCCGTGCGAGTAAACTCGGCACAGGTCAAGCACGTCATACAATTCTTTGGGTAATGGATCCGACTCGAACCAACGAGCCGTCCGCACGTCGACCAACGTTAAGATCGGCACGGTCAAGAACGCGATTCCCGACATCCATAGCAGTGTGGACGGACGAAACAGCGTCAATCCAGCCCGAGTGTGGCTCGAGCGTAGCGTGAGGGTTTGGGAACCCGCGGATGTCGAAATGCGAGACATATGGATGCACCGTCGTGGCGTGAAACTGGCGATTCCCCCGGTGGACGCGTCCCTCGGACAGAGGCAAAGCGTCACCAGCGAACCTAACCAATTCTCGACCATCCTCGAAAGGCCGAGTTCCAAGGTTTTTTAGAACCGCGATGCGACGGCTTACCCCTTGTCGAATTGGAAGCGGAGATCGACATTGAGCGCGCGACGGTTCCAGTTCTTTTCGATTTTCACCTGTGCGAGAGGTCGTCTGATGAGTCAGCGAATTGTGATGAGAACGGGCGAAGCGCTCGTCGAAGGCAACGAGGAATATCTGTGCGCCGAGCCAGAAATCGTAATTGGCGAACTCGACGGTCCGGTCGGACAATCGCTGGCGACCCTCCTGGGCGATCAGGTGAAGGGTCACACCCGAGTGTTCGCCATCCTGAACAGTGATGTTCAAGTTCGTCCGGTGACCCTCATGGTCAGCAAAGTGACCGTTTCGGACAGTCGTTACACGAATATTTTAATGGGCAGCGTCCAGGCCGGGATTGCCAACGGCGTGCTCGACGCCGTGCGTGCGGGCCACCTTCCCAAGGAAAAAGCAAACGAACTGGGAATCATCTACTCGGTGTGGCTCGATCCCGGCGTGCTCAAAGTTGACAAGGTCGACCACGTCGAACTGTTTCGCATTCACCGCGAAGCGACCGTCAAGGCGATCCAGAAAGCGATGGATTGTGAACCGAGTATCGATTGGTTATTGGACAACCAAGACGACGTGGAGCACTTCTTTCACCAGCTCGGAGTGGACGGCAAACTCTAAAATCATTTCCGATAGATAAGTCGCACGTCGTCATCGAATCGGTCACAGGCGACAAGTCGCCAGGTGAGACTGTCGCGGACGGCCTCGATTCCTCGGCCGGCGATTGGCCCGGGCGCGGTCGATCCGCCGAACAGTTTGGTGCCGATCGAGACATGACACTCGTCGACTGCCCCCGCTTCGACGAAGCTCGCCAGGAGACCCGCGCCGCCTTCGACCATGACGTTGGTGACACGATGATCGTTGGCCACGCCTCGCCCGAGCCAATGCAGCGACTGGGAAATTCGCTCGGTCGGTTCATCACTTTCGCACTTGAGCACGTTCACACCAGACGCTTGCAAGGGTTGGAGTTCGTCTTTGGAGGTGGATGGACCGACCACTATCGTCAGCGGTACTTCGTGGGCGGATTGCACCAAACGTGACTGTAGCGATGGCAACCGTGTACGGCAGTAAACAATTCGCTCGGCGCGCCGTTCCCCCGCAGGTCGCGCGGTCAGCATTGGGTCGTCAGCGATGACCGTTCCCATGCCCACCGCGATCGCGTCGACACGTCTGCGCAATCGATGAGCTTCCGCGCGGGCCGCTTCGCCAGTGATCCATTGGCTTGATCCCGTTCGAGTGGCGATGCGCCCGTCCATGGTCATCGCCCACTTGGCAATCACCCAAGGACATCCGGTGCGAATCAATTTCAAGTACGGCGCCATCAACTGTTCCGCTTCCGGCTCGAGCACGCCGACGTCGACTTGGATTCCCGCGGCCGCTAATCGGGCCAAACCGCCGCCGTCGACTCTCGGAAAGGGATCTTTCATCGCGGCGACCACGCGACGAACGCCCGATGTGATGATCGCTTCGGTGCATGGCGGCGTTTTACCGTGATGGCAACAGGGCTCAAGCGTGACGTACGCGGTCGCCTCACGAAGCTGGTCAGGATCGGCCACCGATCGGATCGCCTCGATCTCAGCGTGGGGGCCGCCGAATTTTTGATGAAACCCTTGGCCGATGCATTCTCCGTGGCGGACCAGGACACAGCCCACCATCGGGTTTGGCTCCACGAACCCTTCACCCTGGCGAGCGAGTCGAATCGCTATCTCCATCCAACGTTCATCGTCGCTCGTCCGCATTGATCCAGCTCGAAATCGTGGGCTCAGTCCATTCCGGGAATCCAAAGCTTGCTCGCTCCCCCGTCCGCCGGTTTACCTGCGGACGGTGCGTCGCTACCGGGTGTCCAGATCCCAGGTGCCGCCGCGGGTGC
>JBGSKM010000112.1:0-2600 GCA_041741195.1 Pirellulaceae bacterium | reverse complement strand
ACTTGGCGTTCTTCATCCGAGAGTCGGACGATATACTTTTTGATCATTGGAAACCTCCGTGTGTTGACGAAAGTTTCCGCTAATTTAAGCAAATCAACCAACCCCAATTCTTAGGCTGGATGACGCACTAGGCTTCTTCGGCGGTCCAGCGTTTGACGAGGCTTCCGTTTTGCTCGGTGGTCTCGCGCGGCTTTTGGTAAGCGCGGCGGTGTTGCATGGTCCGAGTGAGGTCAGCGTGGGAATTGAGCATCAAACGGCTCTCTCCCATCTCCCATGGGAGCACGTACGCGTTGCAGAGTCGGTCGACGTCGCGGAAGTAGGCCCGACAGGCTTCGGCACTTAGCTCTTTTCTTGCTTGCCGCGTGACTTTGCCTTGAATGCGATCCCACTCTTCGACGCTGGGATGCTCGCTCGCGGGGCCTGCAAACGCCTCGCGGTAGTTGGTGATCTCGTCGTCGCCTTGCATGTGATCCGGCAGCGCCGTGAGCATCGCGCGGATGATGGCAGGCAGGGGTGCGATGGCGGTGGCGATGTTGCGATGGATCGATTGGTGCGGGCAACGGATCTCGACCACGCGCGGCTTCGTCGGTGAACTGCAACCGTCGTGGTGGTAGTACTCGGCTTGACTCAGCTTCACCGTGCTCGATTTGCCTTTGACCTTGCGATACGTGGGCGCGTCGGTCACGACGTTTCTACAGACAACTAAGCCTTCGTCTTCGATCAATTGCAACAGCGAGTCTCGATTCGCGGGCGACAGCAAGATGTCGTGGAGATAATCCTCGGGTGCGTCGGCGCCGGTGACTGCGTCGGTGACTGCGTCGGTGACTGCGTCGGCGATGGTGACTGCGTCGGCGATGGGCCGATCGATGACGAGGCCAAATGCATGGGGGCGCGAAACGGGGAACTTCAATCCGCTGAACTCAAGATGTGTTTCGTAGGTAATCAGCGACATCAGTTTTCTCGAACAATAATAAAATTGAGCCCCTGTTTCTTGCGACGGATTGGGGAGTATTCGATTCCAGTAAACGAAGCGGCCATTTAAACGCTCGAAGTCAACGTCAGCCGCAAATCTACGTCAATCGTGAGATCATCAGGTTGATGAGGGCGCGACAGAAGTCGGGCAGGTCATCGGGGCGACGACTGGTCACGTGATTTCGATCGACAACAACGCTGGCGTCTTCGTAGATGCCGCCTGCGTTGATGAGGTCGTCCTTGATACCGGGTGAGCCGGTGACGCGGACACCGCGATAGACGTTGGCGCTGATTGGAATCCAGCCGCCATGGCAGATCGCGGCGATCGGCTTTCCGGCTAGGTCGAATTCGCGAACCAAGTCCAAGACTTTGGGATCGCGTCGAAGTTTGTCGGGCATGAAGCCGCCTGGGACCAGCAAAGCGTCAAAGCCAGCTGAGGCTGCGTCGTCGATCGAGATGTCCGAGACGCTTGGATAGCCGTTCTTGCCGAGGTAGGTTTCGCCAGCCTTGGGACCAGCGACGACGACTTCGCATCCGGCTTCGATCAAACGTAGTTTTGGATACCACAGTTCGAGGTCTTCGTAGATATCACCGGTAAACGCGAGCATGCGTGTTCCGGCAAGCGGCAGTGCATCTGAATTAGGCATGATCAAATGGCCTCGCTGCCGCGTTCGCCGGTCCGGATGCGGATACAGTCATCCATTGGCAACACGAAAATTTTGCCGTCACCGATTTCGCCCGCCTCGCCGCTGCGACCGCCTTCGAGGATCGCATCGATCGTGGGTTGGACGAATTGCTCGTTGACTGCGATTTGCAGTTGAACTTTGCGAAGTAAGTTGACGCCGAATTCGTGGCCGCGGTGGACACCGGTTTGGCCTTTTTGGCGGCCGAAGCCTTGACAGTCCATCACCGTGAGTCGAAACACCTCGACTTGGGTGAGCGCTTCCTTAACAGCTTCCAGTTTGGCGGGCTGGATGATCGCGATGATGAGCTTCACGGTGGTTTGTCGTCCGCAGAATAAAATCGAGAAACGAAGGTGATGGCTGGTCTTGCACCGGACCCGGAGCTTGCACGGACCAATCGTCCTGGCCAGCCAGTTTCGAATTCCCTTTACCTTACGACAAATGAGCCTCGCCGACACGAGGCCATGCGTGATTCGTTCCAGTTTTCATCAACGGCGAAACGCAGGTGCGCACCATACGAGAGCCACGCCTAGCCAAACGGTCTAAAGCGCCAGCAACAATCGGCTGGGGGCTTCGAGGTAACCGATCACATCGTTGAGGAACCGAGCTGCGGCTCCGCCATCGACGAGACGGTGATCGTACGAGAGGCTCAGCGGCATCATCAAACGCGGCTTGATGGAGTCGTCGGGCATCACGACAGGTAGCTTGCGGCTGCGACCGACGAGCAGAATCGCGACTTCGGGGATGTTGACAATCGGCGTCGAGTACTGGCCACCGATTGCACCCAGATTGCTGATCGTGAAGGTGCCGCCGCGCAAGTCGCTGACGGCGAATTGACCGCCGCGGACTTTGCCAGCCATCTCGGCCAAGCCACGGGTCAATTCGGGAATGCCCATGCGATCGGCACTCTTAAGGACAGGAACCACGAGACCGCGATCCGTGTCG